>NZ_REGE01000001.1 GCF_003688935.1 Corynebacterium macginleyi
CATTGTCAAGAAGCCAGAGTCCAAAAAGTCGTTAGACATCCTGTCCATAAACTTCCTGGACTCCGCGTCAAAAAACTAACTGGACTCCGAGTCCAAAAAGTCAATGGACTCGGAGTCCAAAAAGTCACTAGACATCACACTCCTGAACTAACGTTAGAGTTCCTCACAGGGATTTTATATACCTGGCGTACCGCGGAAGGCGCGGTCATTCAACTCACGGCGGGCCTGCTCGAGGGCGATGAGGTCCGCAAATAAGGAGTTATAGCCGGCCTCATCATCGGTTGGTCTCATTCGTCCTAATTGGGCTTTAAGTTGCGCAATCTGATCCCCCACGACGGTCTCCTGCAGCCGAGAGAGCACGGAATCCGCATACTTTTCTGCGCCCACGTCCGTGGGCAGTATGGCTTCTACTGCCAGTTCAGATACGAAATTTCTTCCCGTGAGATCCTGCATTTCCCCGGCGACGGCGGCAATCCAGTCCACCCCCGACATGGTGGCGCCGTTTTCTGCGCCACCCACGGCGGAAATCGCCTGCCGGACGATGCGGTAGGCGTCGTTGGAATAGGCATCGGCAGTAATGCCATCAAAGTACGAGCCAACGACCTCTGGCGTCTGTAAGGCCAATTTCAGTGCCTCCCGCTGCGGCCACAGATGAGTTTCCTTTGGACTTGGCGGATGGATCATAGGCACGTCTTGCTGCGCCGATTGCTGCTGGGCATTATCAAAACGGCGGATCGTCGGCTTATCCGCCTGCTTCGGCTTCTTTGCCTCCGCGCGCACTTGGCGCAGCACCTCTTCCGGATCGTTCCAGCCCACCCAACCGGCAAGGCGGCGAGCATATTCGCGCTGCAAAGGCTGGTCCCGGATTTGCGCGACGATGGGCACTGTCCGTCGCAAAGCCTGCAACCGGCCCTCAGCAGTATCGATCCGAAACTTAGCAATTACTGACTGAATGACGAACTCGAACATGGGGATCCGGTCTGCCACCAGATCGCGCACCGCAACATCGCCTTTTTCCAAACGCAGATCGCACGGGTCCATGCCGTCTGGGGCCACGGAGACAAAGGATTGACCGGTAAATTTTTGCTCGCCGTCAAAAGCACGCATCGCAGCCTTCTGCCCCGCCTCATCGCCGTCGAAAGTGTAGATAAGCTCGCCGTGGAAGTAGGAATCATCCAGCATGAGTCGGCGCAGTACCTGCAGGTGCTCGCCCCCGAAGGCTGTACCGCACGAGGCCACGGCAGTCTTAATGCCCGCCGCATACATGGCCATCACATCCGTATAACCCTCCACCACCACGGCTTGGTGTCTTTCTGCAATATTGCGCTTAGCCAAATCCAGCCCAAAGAGCACTTTGGACTTGTGATAAAGCATGGTCTCGGGCGTATTCATGTATTTGCCCAGCTTGTCATCCTCAAAGAGCTTGCGCGCACCAAATCCAATGACGTTGCCGGAAAGATCCTTGATAGGCCATAACAACCGGCGGTGAAAACGGTCGATGGGACCGCGTTGGCCCATCTTGGAAATGCCAGCTGCCTCTAGCTCTTCAAAGGAAAATCCCATGCGCAATAGATGTTTCGTAGCGGTATCCCAACCTTCGGGGGCATAACCGCACTCGAAATCATAAATAACCTCGCGGCTAAACCCACGATCCAGCAGAAAATTCCGCGCCGTGGCCGCTTCTGGGGTTTCCAGCTGCTTCCGGTAAAACTCATGCACCGCTTTGTTCGCCGCAATTAAACGCTGCCTAGTACCCGGTTTCTCATTGCGGGCACCAGTCGAGCCGCCCTGATAGCTAATGTGGTAGCCGATCTTCTGTGCCACGGCTTCAACGGCCTCCGGAAACGAAACCTGTTCCATCTCCATCAGGAAGCTAAATACATCGCCGCCCTTACCGGTGGAAAAGCAATGATAGTAACCGCGCTGCGGCCGAACGTGGAAAGAAGGCGTCTTTTCATCTTTGAAGGGGCTTAAGCCCTTCAAAGAATCGTGCCCGGCAGGTTTGAGCTGAACATAGTCGCCCACGATTTCTTCTAAGGGCGCGCGTTCACGGATAGCTTGGATATCACTGTCCGGAATTCTGCCCTTTGCCATGGCTACAGACTACCCCGCCCGTTAATTGAATGATCAAACGCCAGAGCCAGTATCGTGGTACTAGTTTTTGCGACTTAGCAGGTACACAGAATCACCGGGTTTTATCCAGAAGTGGGACAGACTTTTGCCCGGGTATTCCCATCCCGTGACGGGGCAATTTTGGATATCGGCATTGACATGGTGGGCGTTTATGTTTGCGAGACGTTTCCTGTAAAAATGGGGAATATGTCCAAGTCCAAAGCGTCTAAGAAATCGCTTCCAGTAGCCCTGGGTGGACTCGCCATCGTCGCAGCCGCTAGTTATCTCGGTTTCGACCTCAGCGGTAACGAGGAATCAAGCTCCTCGGATGAAACCTGCGCAATATCCTCCCTTCCCAGCGAGGCCGAAGAAACCGCAGCAGATATTCTGGCCGGCGGCCCTTATAACTACCCCAACAATGACAATTCCCATTTTGGCAATTATGAAGGCGTCCTCCCTCAGCAGGCGCAGGACTACTACCGCGAGTACACGGTGGAAACCCCGGGCAGCAATCATCGCGGTTCGAGGCGCATCGTCACTGGCGGGGGTACCGAAACCGACCCCGATGTGTGGTACTACACCGACGACCATTACCAAACGTTCTGTTCTATCCCGGACGCAGAGGATTAATCCTGCAACGCATTTTAATTACGAAACCCATCCGTACCCCCTACGGATTTCTCTAATGCCTTAGCACGCACCCATGGTTGCGTGGATTACGGTCCGCGCAACCTAAAAGAACTAGCCAACTTACTGCGCGAGAATGAAGCATCCACCATCGCCGCCGTAGTAAACGCTAAAGGGGTTAGGCCAGCGCGCTAATGGATATTCCGCAGATACTGAAGTTCTGCGGATGCTGACCTTATGAGGATGTTTTAGGTCCTCTGCAATAACTGAGCACTGCGCGCCCTCAGTTATCACTTTTTCGCTTCAAAAGTAGCAGCGGAGGTTGCACTTTTGACGAAAGAGCACACCCTAGGCCCTCCAAAGGTGCCCCACGAACCGTATAGCTACTAGTCCAAGAACCCCGAAAGGTCAACACTCCGCCGAGCAAGCCGTTCGAGGCGGGATTCGGTCATGGAAGCGATCTGATCAATGATGGCGCGATCGCGGGCAGCATCGGTATCGGCCTGCTCCCACCACAGACGGAAGGTGGCATCGAGCGAACCGGGCGCCCCGGCAACGAGGTAGTCGTAGACGCGGTAGATGCGCTCGCGCTGGCGGTCCTGGCGTGCTAGGTGCGCTGGTTCATCCATTACGTAGAGCACAGCGATAGTCTTTAAAAGCTTGACCTCTGCTTGCACCAAGGGCGGAACGCGCAGTTCACCGTGCATACGGCCGAATGTGTTGGCGCTGATCAGCGCAGAATTCGCCTCCGTGGTGGCACCGATGGTGGCGCCCACATAACGACCAACCAGCTCAGACGTCATCTTTTTCAGATTCGCATAATCGCGCAGGGTGTATTTGAAATTGCCCAGAGCATTGATGACATCAAGGGTGCGCAGGCTATCCGCAGCTTCCAAGAGCTCATCGGCGGTTCCACCAAAGGCCTCGGCTCCTTTTTCTGCAAGATGGGCCAGCTCAACCAAGTCCCACAATACGTTCAAGGAAATGCGCTGGGAGATGATGCCGTCTTCAACGTCGTGCACGGAATAGGCAATATCATCGGACCAGTCCATGACCTGGGCTTCGATGCACTTACTCTTCTCGCTGTGGCCTTCGCGCAGCCACGCTAATATGTCCGCGTCCTCATCATAGGCGCCGTATTTACGGTTGATGGTCCCATCCGGATTAGTCCTAGTCCAGGGATATTTACACGCCCCATCGAGCGCGGCACGCGTGAGGTTGAGGCCAAAGCTGTAGGCGGTGCCATCGGCATCCTCGACCAGGACTTTGGGTTCCAGACGGGTGAGGATGCGCAGCGTTTGGGCGTTGCCCTCGAAACCGCCTTGTGCGACCTCATTGAGCGCATTTTCACCGTTATGTCCATAGGGCGGGTGGCCAATATCGTGGGTGAGTCCGGCCATGTCACAGAGATCCGGATCAAGACCAAGACCTGCACCGATACCGCGCGCAATCTGACCGACCTCGAGCGAGTGGGTAAGGCGGGTACGCGGGGTATCACCATCGCGCGGGCCTACGACCTGGGTTTTATCCGCTAATCGCCGCAACGCAGCCGAGTGCAAGACGCGGGCGCGGTCACGGGAAAATACCCCCCGGTGTTTTTCGATATCGCAAATCGTGGATCCCTTGGGCCGTTCTTCGGCCCGCCGGGCAAAATCAGCTGCAACATAAGAATAAGACACGGCATTTAAGTCTATTCCCCCAGCATACAGTCTGGGTCTTTATTTTGTATTGTTTCGTGCCGCAGCTTTTGGTTCGGTCGCAGTATCCGCTCCACGCGATACAGCCGCTTCTTCCAGGCTCGCGCGCAACGAAGAGACACGATGCTGGATAAGCCGATAAAAAACAGCCCACCGCATTCGTGCGCGAGATAGCGCCACCACGGCTTAGACAATCGCCGGGCGGGGTAATAGGGCGTACCAGAAACCGAGGCTTTTAGCCCTTCCTGCCGGGCGATGATCCAGGTCCGCAACCTATGCAAGGGATCGGTGACGATGATGGCATCACCAAGGGCATTGGCATCCATAACCGCAGCTAAGGACTCACGCGTATCGAGGCCTTTCTCCACGGCGGATACCTTAAGCTCCGGGAAGTGCTCGCGCAGGTAATCGCGGGCTACCCCTGCCTCGGTGAACCGATCCCCGGGCAGCCGACCGCCCACGGTAATCACTGGCAGACCACAAGAGGTCGCCAGCTCCCCGGCATGGCGCAGGCGCCCGGCAAGAATGCGGGAGGGGCGGCCATCGTATTGCGCGGCACCTAAAACAACAACGTATTTCACAATGCATCCCAGCCTACCGCCTGCAAAGGAGGTTCTCCGGATAGGGCGTTCGGGCAGGTAGGGTTGTAGGCATGAATCTTAGTGCACAGATCGGCCGCGCTACCATCGCGGCATTTATGCTCGGCTGCACCTCCATTGGCGCAGGCCAGGCCCTAGCTGCAGAGACCACATCACTTAGCCAAGCTGCGGATACAGCGCCGGTGACAGATAGGGTAACTGATGAGGCAGGTGTGCTGAGCGCCGGAGAGATTAGGGAGATCAATGAGAAGATTACCCAGCTGCAAAGAGATGAGTCGCTCATTATCTTCGTTGTCTTCGCAAACGATCTTGGCACGGACCCAGAAAGCTATGCGCGGAACATCGTCAACGAAAAAGGCCCGAATTCCGCAGCCTATGTCGTCGGTGTCAAGGAACGCCAGGTGGGCGTACAGACCGGCGAACAGTGGCCCGAGGGCCGCCTGGATCAGATGTACGATGCCGCCTACAGCAAGCTATCCGCCGAGGAATACGGTGCTTCCGCGATAGCGCTTGCTGATGCCGCCCTTGGCACCTCCAGCTCCTCCGACTCTTCCGGCATGGCCTGGCTGGGCGGTGGCGCCGCCGCCATCGTCGCTTCAGGCGGCGGCATCTGGTACTACTCGCGCCGCAATACGAAGAAGAACCAGGCTCAGACTTTAGAATCCGCCCGCGAGATTGCGCCAGAGGATACCGATCAATTAAACCGTCTACCACTGGATACCCTGGATAAGTTGGCCCAAGAGGAATTGGTATCCACGGATGAATCCATTCGCCGCGGCAAAGAAGAACTCAACATCGCCCTGTCCGAGTTCGGGCCGGAGCGCACCCGCCCGTTTACTAAGGCGATGAATCATTCCACCGCTACTCTGCAAAAAGCCTTCCGGATTCGCCAGCGCCTCGATGATGCGGTGCCAGAATCCCAAGCAGAACGCCGGCAGATGCTGGTAGAAATCGTCTCCACCTGCGGCCAGGCCGATGACGCTTTAGATAGCCAGGCAGAAGAGTTTGCCCAGATGCGAGATCTACTGTTGCAGAGTGACTCTAAGTTGGACGAGCTCACCCAGCGCACCGTCGGGCTGCGAACCCGCCTGCCGGGAGCCGGAGAAATCCTTAAGAAACTCCAAGAGGCCTATTCCGCAGAGGTCCTATCCTCTATTGCTGATAACCCAGAATTGGCGAGCTTCTCCCTCGATGAGGCGGAACAGCTCCTGGACCAAGCCCGCGAGGTGCGGGGCCAGCCCGCCGGAAAACAGGGGCCGCTCGTGGGTCTTATCCGCGATATTGAACACGCCACGGAGGTCACCGATAGGCTCCTTACCGGTGTAGAGCACGCGAAGGAGAATATTTCCGCCGCTCGCCGCAATTTAGGCGCGCTCATCACCGAGGTCGAGGGCGAAATCGAGGAAGCCCGCGAGCTGGAGCGCCAAGGAAAATCCCAGGGAACCCAGGCGGATTGGGAGGCACTCGAGGATCTACTGCAGCGCGCCTCTGCTGCGACAACCAACGCCAAGGAGCAAGGCGATACGGATCCCTTGGGCCAATACACCGCGCTCATGAGCATCGATACCGAGCTCGATGAACGCCTCGACCGCGTGCGGGAAAAGACCTCCCACCACGCGCGCCAGCTCGAGCTCTTTGACCAGCAAATGTCGGTGGCGGAATCCAATATTCAGGCCGCCGAGGATCTCATTTCCTCCCGCGGGCGCATCGTCGGTTCCGGTGCGCGCACCGCGCTTGCCGATGCCAAACGGCTCCACGCCCAAGCCCTGCACATCCAGCGCAGTGACATCCGGGGCGCATTGCAATCATCCCGCGCAGCCGTTGCGGCAGCGCAAGCCGCCTTACAGCGGGCCCAGGATGATTACGATGAGTACCGCCGCCAGCAACAACGCCAGCAAACGAGTTCCACGGCCGGAAATATCGTTACCGGTATGGTCTTAGGCCAAATCCTCGGCGGCGGTGGCCGTGGCTTCGGGGGTGGTTTCAGCGGAGGCGGCAGCTTCGGCGGCGGAGGATTCTCTGGCGGCGGTGGCGGAGGAGGTTTCCGGGGCGGTTCCTTCTAAGGGAGGCTCATTCCACATCCTCGGCTAGAGGGCCTGCTTGGTCGCGCTTAGCCGCGTACGATACGCGGTGCGGCATCAACAAGCAGGCAGCTGTAGCTCAGCACCACCGCATCCGCGTGCGGAAGCGTGCACCCCTCGCCGTTAGCGGCCGATATCTCCAGCCCCCTGCCCCGCGGAGTAACACGCGCAACTTCGCTGCCCAGCGGGCTACTGTCTTGTCCGCCAAGGGCCATTATCCGGCGCTGCTTGCCAAAGATCGCGCAGCGTTCTAAAAGGTAGCGGGCATCCCCGCAGGTAGCACGCAAGCGCGCGACGGTCAAACCTACCTGCGAGACTTCAACACGCGGCGCGGCGCCGGAATCCGTACTGCGGCTGACACGGGGTCGCGCCCGCAGGAAAAAGCGGCAGGAGGTGTTTGTACCGTCTAGCGACGTCTCCACGTCGAATACCGTATCGGGGCGTGCGTGCTCCCCGGACAGCGTGCCAGTAATGGTCAGTACCCCGTCGCGTACCCAAGCTAAATCGGTGCCGCGTGCATCGCGCAGGGTACTACCGTTCCACTGCCACGGCATCATTGCCCCCATTAGAGAATGAACACCGCCAGCAGGGCGACGATGGATGCCAGTACCAACGTGATGATCCATACCCAGGCGGAATTTTTGGTGTTCTTTTCCAAAATCGCGCGGGTGAACCAACTTAAACCGACGATCTCGGCGGTACTCAAACCTTTAGCATCGTCCTCGAATTCCAGAATGGCCTTACGAACGCCAGAATTCTTGGCGGAAAACTGCGCGACCTTATTGCCATCGACGTCATCGATGATCCAATCGCCACTATTTTCGTTGACGTAATGAAAAGTGCGGCCATTGAGCGATGCCTCCAGGCGCTTGTCCCGGCCGAGGCGGCCGGCAAGCCGGTAAACGGAGCCATCATCAAGCGTGGCCGAAGCGCCCAAATCGCTGACCTCGACCCGCCATGAATTTCCATCTACCTCGGCGGAATGCCCCGCAAAGACACCCAAGCGCTCCGGGCCTTCCTCAACGAGGAGGACGGGCTTTCCTCGGTCAGAGCGATCCCAGCTGGTGTAGTGCATCTGCTTAGCATCCAATCAGGCGCGCGGCGAGGTAGGATTCAAGATCGTCAATCTTTACGCGCTCTTGTTCCATCGTGTCGCGCTCGCGCACGGTCACGGCGTTATCCTCAAGCGAATCGAAATCGAAGGTGACACAGAATGGGGTACCAACTTCATCCTGGCGGCGGTAGCGACGACCGATGGCACCGGAGACGTCAAAGTCCACGTTCCAATAGGCACGCAGCTTATCCGCCAGCTCGCGGGCCGGAGTGGATAGCTCCTCTTTCTTTGACAACGGCAGGACAGCAACCTTGATGGGTGCCAAACGGCGATCCAAGCGCAGGACCACGCGCTTATCGGTTCCGCCCTTAGCGTTCGGTGCCTCTTCTTCGTCGTAAGCATCTACCAGGAAGGCCATCATGGAACGACCAAGGCCAGCGGCCGGTTCGATAACGTAAGGAATCCAGCGCTCGTCATTGGCCTGGTCATAGTAGGACAGGTCCTCTCCGGAGCCCTTGTCGTGGACGGACAGGTCATAGTCGGTGCGATTAGCCACGCCTTCCAGCTCGCCCCACTTGGAGCCCTTGAAGCCGAAGGCGTACTCCACATCCACCGTGCGCTTGGAGTAGTGCGACAGCTTTTCCTTTGGGTGCTCGTACAGGCGCAGGTTTTCTTCCTTGATGCCTAAGTCGATATACCACTTGTAACGGTCATCGATCCAGTATTGGTGCCACTCTTCGTCCTCGCCTGGTTTGACGAAGAACTCCATCTCCATCTGCTCAAACTCGCGAGTACGAAATATAAAGTTACCCGGGGTGATCTCGTTGCGGAAGGACTTACCAATATTGGCGATACCGAAAGGCGGCTTCATGCGCGATGAAGTCATCACGTTCTTGAAGTTGATGAAGATGCCCTGTGCAGTCTCGGGGCGCAAATAGTGTAGCCCTTGCTCGTCATCAACCGGGCCCAAAAACGTCTTTAGCAAGCCAGAGAAAGCTTTCGGCTCGGTCCAGTCACCCGGCTGTCCGGTTTCCGGATCATTAATATCCGCCAGGCCATTTTCTGGCTCGTGTCCATGCTTTTCCTCGTAGGCCTCGATCAGGTGATCGGCGCGGTAGCGCTTACCGGTGTGGCGGGATTCCACCAGGGGATCAGTAAAGACCTCCACGTGGCCGGAGGAGACCCACACCTGGCGCGGTTGGATGATGGAAGTATCCACACCCACGACATCGGGGCGGGACTGGACCATGTGGCGCCACCATTGGCGCTTGATGTTTTCTTTCAACTCAACGCCGAGAGGACCATAGTCCCATGCGGAGCGAGAACCGCCGTAAATCTCACCCGCCTGGTAGACCAAGCCGCGGCGTTTACACAGATTAACAACGGTATCAATAAGGGATGCCATGGTTGTAAAGGACTCCTCTGGTAGGGGACAGTCGTGACAATCCCGTCCAGTCTAACCCGTAACCCCTGCCGGTAGTGGGATGAGGGGTGTACATTTAAATCGGTTGCTGTACAGGTAATCGCCAACTTCAGGTAATATAATCCTGGTCGACAGATAATAGATACCGCATTAAAGGTTCCCGACCCCTATGACGACCGTTCATTTAGCATTTAATATCTCCGCGGCTGCGAGCATAATCGCGGCCCTAGATTCACCCCTGCGTATTTCCATCATTACCCGTTTAGCGGAACGCGACCACTACGTACACGAGTTGGTAAAAGCCACCGGCAAATCCCAACCGCTGATTAGCCAGCACTTGCGAGTTCTTAAACAGGTCGGGATTGTCAGCTCTGAGCGCAATGGGCGCGAAGTAACTTATTCCTTGGTGGCGCCGGAAGTTTTAAACCTTTTGGAAGACGCCGCCAAGATCACCTCTTAACAATTGACCTGCATATAAAGGCGATCCACCGTAGCACTTGTTGAAAAGGGGTTGATAATATGAATGACATGTCCATTCATGAGAGTATCCCTAAGCTCGGATCGCGCAATACGAAGCAGCGCACCGCGGTTGTCGAGGTCCTGCGGGAAATCGACAAATTTTCCTCCGCCAAGGAAATATATCGTCGGCTCCAGGAACGGCAAGAAAAGGTCGGTCTCACCACTGTGTACCGCACCCTACAATCTCTGTGCGATATTGATGCTGTAGATGCGCTGCACATGCCCAATGGTGAGACCCTCTATCGCCATTGCGAAACCGACGCGCACCATCACCACTTGGTATGCACCAAATGCGGCCGCACCGAGGAAATCGATGGTGGCCCAATTGAAAAATGGGCTTCAGCTGTAGCCTCCGAGTACAATTTCGAACTCACCGGCCACGATGCGGAGATTTTCGGCGTGTGCTCTCAGTGCTCTGGCACACAGTAGTCTCGCGCGTTTTCGATCGCTCCTACTCCCCTACTTGACAGCTCCGAAGCGGCGATCGCGGCGAGCATACTCCTCAATGGCAGCGAAGAGATCTTCTGGGGTGAAATCAGGAAAAAGCTTGTCTTGATAAATCATCTCTGCGTAAGCGGATTGCCACAACAAGAAATTCGAGGTTCGTTTTTCGCCAGAAGGCCGCAAGAATAGGTCCACATCCGGCATGCCGGGATCATAGAGATGCTCGGCAATGGTGCTTTCTTTGATATCTCGCGGGCTAATATCACCAGCTGCGACCTTTTCCGCAATCTGGCGCACGCCATCTACCATTTCCGCCCGGCCACCGTAATTGACGCACATAGCCAGCGTCATTTTCGTATTATTTTTAGTCAATTCTTCGGCGGCCTCGAGCTCTTTAATTACCGAGCGCCACAGGCGCGGGCGCCGTCCCACCCACACCACGCGCACACCGCGTTCATGGAGCCACCCACGTTGACGGCGCAGCACATCGCGATTAAAACCCATCAAGAAGCGCACCTCTTCCGGGCTGCGCCGCCAGTTTTCTGTAGAGAACGCATATGCCGAAAGGTATGAGACACCGGCGGCGAGACAGGCATCGACAACCTCGAGAAGCACTGCTTCTCCCCTGCGGTGCCCTTCCGTGCGTTTCATGCCCTTTTCCTGCGCCCAGCGGCCGTTGCCGTCCATCACCAACGCGATATGGCGCGGCTTTAGCTCTGCCGGGATATTCGGCGGGGTCAGGCGACGAGAAGGATCTGGGGTAATCACGGCCTACAGTTTACTGCTCCATCACTCGTAATGCGGACACATGTCGCTCCATATGCCACTGCAAATGCGCCCGAGCTAGCCGATGCCCCTCCTGCCGCTGCACATTCGTCGGATTCGTCGGGTAACCATGTGCCAAAAGCCACAGATGGTGCAAAGTTTCCGGATCCACCTCAGCAGCACCTGGCGGTCGGCACTCATGGCAGGCGGCGCCTCCGACGGCCGGGTGAAAGGCGTGGTGTGGGCCGGGGCGCTGGCACTGGGCGCAATCAAAAAGGCTGGGCGCCCACCCGGCATGCCGCATGGCCTGCAAGAGGAATGCATCGAGGGTCTGTGTCGGCTCCTCGGTTTGCAACTGCTCAAGCGTAGCCACCACCGCGTTGTAGAGATAAGGATCACCGTCGCCATCCGCATAGATGAGCCGCTCGGTCGATTCCAAGACCGCGCAGGCGGCCGTATAGCGCTCGTATTCTTCAATAAGGCGTGCCCCAAAATAATCCACCGTATCCGCCTGAGAAATCGTGGCCAGGTTCTTTCCCACGTACAGCTGCACATCCAGATTGACGAACAGCTGCAACCTCGATCCAAAGCGGGATTTTGCTCGACGCACGCCCTTAGCCACCGCACGCACCAACCCATGGTGCTGGGTCAGAAGTACGATAACGCGGTCGGCTTCTCCAAAATCATAGGAGCGAATGACCACGGCGCGATCGCGATAATTTTCGCGCATGACCTTTTAGAAACCGAGCCTGCCCAGCGACTTGGCATCCGATTGCCAATTTTTCAGCACCTTGATGCGCAGGTCCAGGTACACGTTTTGGCCCAACAGCTCCATGATTTCCTTGCGGGCATTGCCCACAATCCGGCGGAAACGCAAGCCCTCTTTACCTTCGATGATACGTTTTTGTCCCTGGCGCTCCAGATACATAATGGCATGAATATCCAGGACTCCGTCACGCGTGCGAGAGGGCAGCATTTCATCGACTTGTACTGCTACCGAGTGCGGTAGCTCCGCTTTCAGGCCAGACAGTGCGGCCTCACGGATAAGCTCTTCGATACGCTTTTCTAGACCTTCATCTGTGATGTGATCATCCGGGTAGAACTTCGGGCCCTCCGGCAAGTGATCCACGATAACCTGTATCAAGTCATCCAGCTGCACTCCCTTTTTACTGGAAACCGGAATTACTACGGCCTCCGGATCTTCTCGCACTAAGAGTTCGTGCAAAGCCAGAAGTTGTGCGCCCACCTGGTCTTTGGAGGCTTTATCCAGTTTGGTCACGATGCCGATGATGGAAGTCTTCGGCGCAATCGAGCGTACATTATCTAAAATCCACCGGTCCCCCGGGCCGATCTTCTCATCAGCTGGAATGGTCAAACCGATAACGTCCACATCCGCATACGTTTCTTTGACCACTTCATTAAGCCGCTCCCCCAATAACGTGCGAGGCCGGTGCAGGCCCGGCGTATCCACTACAACAACTTGTGCGTCCTCGCGGTGGACCAAACCGCGGATGGTATGACGAGTTGTTTCCGGCTGGTCCGCAGTAATGGCAATCTTTTGGCCCACCAACGCATTAGTGAGTGTGGATTTCCCCGTATTCGGGCGTCCAACAAAGGACACGAACCCGGAGCGGTAGCCTTCTGGGGTATCCGTGTACTGCGAATAATCTAAAGAAGCAGCTTTGTCCCCGGCGGCTTCTGAACCGGCATGATCGGGATCATCTGGCAGATCCGCGAATGCCGCATCAAACTGTGCATCAATATCAGAACTCATTGCCTGCAATGATAGCCCACCGCACCAAAATCTCCGATTGTTTCACGCCACAACAAATCTGCTGGCTAAGCTCAGGTGGCGATCTTCTCCTCAGCGTATTTCTCACCGCTTTCTACAAGCACCTGACCAATACTTCTACTAGCTGAAAAATCCAACGCCCTTAGTGCTTGCCCATCGAGCAGTGTTGCACAATCCATTGCTCAAGACCCCGCCAAGAACACAGCCAAACCTGAGGTTACCCTCGTTTGGTGGACACCCTATTTGTGCGGATTTTGTGTCCGTAGGAGAGGATGTTCATTGTGAGTCAACAGCGCATGAAGTACACGCCGGAGTACCGGCGTGAAGCTTTGAGCCTGGTAATCGAGTCGCAGCGCCCGATCGCTCATGTGGCTAAGGAGATTGGCGTCGCACCAGGCCTTTTAGGCCGGTGGGTCAAACTTGAGCGTGAACGCCGAGGAGCATCAGATGGGATGAGTGAGGCTGATCTTCGTGCTGAGAATGCTCGTCTGCGCCGTGAGCTGGCAGAAGCCAAGATGGATAACGAGTTTTTGTCACAAGCGACAGCCTTCTTCGCTTTAAGGCAACGCGAGCAGAAAAGTTCGAATTGATGCAGCGAGAGAAGGCGAACTACAGCATCAAACGCATGGCACGGCTATTAAAAGTGTCTCGATCTGGATACTACACATGGGCCCATACACAGCAGAAACGACTATCCGGCGAAGATAATCGTGCAGCATTTTACAATGATGTCGACCGCAAGATTCACCAGATTTGGAAAAACTCCGATGAGGTTTATGGTGCTCCGCGGATCACCGCAGAATTAGCCGAGCGCTACCAGATTGTTCTTAACCGCAAGACTGTGGCTAAGCAGATACGGCTAATCGTCATTGAAGGGATCTCACCACGTGCCTTTGTACCGGTGACAACGATTCAATCTACGCGTAAGTCCACGCTTTTTGACCTGGTCAAGCGTGTGTTTGATGCCAGTGAGCTCAACCGAGTATGGATGTCAGATATTTATCTACCTGCGCACTGCTGAAGGATGGTTGTACTTGTGCGCGGTCCGCGATGGCCATTCCCGCAGAGTACTGGGATGGGCTATGGATAGCGTTCAAGATACATACCTGGTCCAACGGGCCCTGCGGATGGCGCATGCACTACGCGGTGGCGTTCCTGATGGGCTGGTGTTTCATGCTGACCGCGGAACCCAATTCACCAGCGAAAAACTCTGGGAAGTTTGCCGCAACCTGGGCATTGCTCAGTCCGTAGGGCGTACTGGCGTGTGCTTCGATAACGCGATGGCCGAGTCGTTCTGGTCGACGCTTAAAACTGAATTCACGACCGTAAGCGCTGGGCGACCCGGGATGCCGCACGCAAGGCCGTCGCCTACTGGATTGAAGTCGTCTACAACCGTCGGCGCCGGCACTCCGCACTCGGGATGGTCAGCCCCGTCGACTTTGAGAACCGCATTGGTCTAACGACCAGCAGAAAAGAAATAGTTGCCTAACCACTAGGTAGCTCCACTACGTGTCCACGATTTGCGGGCAACCCCAGTTGGCGATTACCCACACGCCGAAGTCAGTGTGGACGAAAAGTCTGGTCGAATAACCCCACCGAACGGCTCAATCGCGAGATCTGCCGGCGCACTGATGTTGTCGGGATCTTCTCCCACCGTGATGCTGTGATTCGCTTAGTCAGACCCGTTCCTTGCTGAGCAGCATGATGAGTGGATTCAGCAGAAACGTTACATGTTGTTGACAAGCCTAGAGCAAACCAAGGCGTTGATCACAGCCAATGTCATCGACGCCGGCACCACCACTCCGGCAGGCAAGGAGATTGTAGCCTAATGACCAACCACACCCAGGCCCGTGTGCCGGACCCGATGTTTGCTAGCAGATCACCGACAATTCGAAAGAATTCATACACCACCTACGCGGACTTGACCCCTGCACGCTATCCATAGACCAGCCTAGGACCCGGCGGGAGTGCCCGTCGCGGATAACGCACAGGTACAGCCAGCCCTCATTCGTGCGTAGATAGGTAATATCCGACATCCACACCCGGTTGAGCTGACCTTGATCACATAGACGTTTCACCAGGTCTGGAAGCGTGGACCTCCGCTTGGATTGAATCGTCGTTACGGGAACAAACGCCCTGGGTGAGATGCCCTCAATACCCATCATCCGCATGCGTTTGGCCACGGTTTTGCGATTCACATAAACCCCATCCTCGGCGAGTTCTGCAGTAATCCGCGGGGCACCGTAGACTTCGTCAGAATCTTCCCAGATGTCATGAATTTTCCTGTCTAACTGGTCGAGGAATCTCTGACGCTGATTTTCACCACGAAGCCGTACTGCTTGAGCCTTTTCCCATTTATAGTAGCCAGAACGGGAAACCTCTAATAACCTGCTCATACGTTTTATGCTGTAGTTCGCCTTGCTCTGGCTGTATTAGCTCAAATTTTTCCGATCGCGTTGCCTCAAAGCGAAGAAGGCGGTGGCTTTTGACAAGAACTCATTATCCATCTTGGCCTCAGCTAACTCACGACGCAGACGAGCGTTTTCGGCTCGAATATCGGCATCACTGCGGCCATCAGCTGAACCTTGACGTTCTCGTTCAAGCTTGACCCATTTGCCCACAAGGCCCTCGGCTACACCGATCTCCTTGAGCCACATGAGCGATTGGGCGTCCGGACTCAATGACTAGTCTGGCGGCCTCCTGCCAGTACTCTGGGGTGTATTTTTTCCTTGACGAACTCACAATGAACATCCTCTCCTACAGACACAAGATCCGTACTAATAGGGTGTCCACTAAACGAGGGTAACCTCAGCTAGCACAGTAGGTGAATGTTTTGGTCTTTTATGTATGACTAGTTAACTACTCTTAGCGGACTTAAGCCTGATAGCGATGGGGTTGCCTTATATGTCAGCCAGTAAAAGCTAAGGTAAATCTTTCATAAGTGAAACAAATATGTTGAGAGGTTCCCTGATATCCTATATTGTATACTGAACAAGGGTTTGAAGTATCATTATGACCGTCCAATAGGGGTGTTCCTTAGAAGGGTGTTTCTTAGAAAATGTTAAAAATTAATAAAGCTATTACAGCCGTAGTAGCCGCTTTCTCCTTGGGGCTCGCTAATACTTCTGTTGCGGCCGCTCAACAAGTGGGTCGTGAAGAAATGGCCCTTATTGCGACAGTTGATGACGCAGAAACCCAAGTGCTACAGCAAGGCTTTTCTGAGAGCGTTGATGTAGCACGTCCATCCATGGCAAAGACAACTAATGAAGGTGTGGTTGGATTTACAGGATTTGGTGAAATTTCGGTTTCGTTTGGAGATTCCGTTCAGCTTGAAGATGTTGCGCAGACTGAGTACGCCACAGATACTAAAGCTGGTGCAGTTGCGCGGGCATCTGGCGAGGTTGGCACGCTAATACAGGTAGAGGAAGTCGCTAAGCACGAAGACTTTGTCGAAGTGGAATGGAACATATCTATGCCAGACGGAGTGGAGACTGTTGCGTTTAATGATGGTTCTATTGGATTCCGTCTGGATTCTGGCGATGGCGTTTCTGCAATATCGGAAACCGTGATATCAGCGCCATGGGCTGTCGATGAGGGTGGTAATTTACTCGACACGTGGTATGAAATCAGCGAGGACGGTTCTTCGCTTAAGCAGGTTGTGAACACTCAAGAGGTTGAGGGCGAAATTGTTCTGGATCCACGGGTCACCTACGGGCGGGGAGTTTATTACAACTGGTACGGGGGCGAACTTCGTGCATTGAAAGCCGCCGGCACAGGTTCTCTTGCGTTAGCAGTGGGATATGGCTGTGCAAAAGTTGGTAACCTACGTCACCCTGCGATTGTGGCAATCGCAGGACTTCTTTGCCTGACCGCAGGATCTACAGTAGCTTTGCGGTCGTTAAAGACAGCCCTTGACAACCTAAGGAATATTAATGATGGGACTTGCTATCAATGGAAAGTTGGTTCTAACGAAATTAAGACGGTTTCAGCACGAGGGAATTGCAGCCCGTAAATGAAATGGTTGAAATTCTTCCTGGCGACGCTAATAATTTGGCTTTTGACTCAAATTATTATTTGGGGGTTTTCTGAAATCGTATTAGATGATAGTGGGCTTGCGCATACTATAGGATTAGAAGAAGTAGATATATGGCTTAGGATTTTGGTCTATGCGCTCTTCCCATTACCCCTAGCATTTGTACTTGCCCGTCGATTGGTTAGTGGCCCCCGCTCGGGAAAGTAAACACTGGTGGATGAACTCAGCTCGTAGACTATGGACTTAGCCGTGGGGATGGCGGTGCTCTGGAAAATTAGGTTAATTTCTGTAGCAGCTGCTATCCGCAGGGGCTTGCCGTAATGGTGAAGGTTGCCTGACATGCCTTAGTGAGGTTACCCTCGTTTAGTGGACACCCGATTAGTGCGGATTGTGTGGCCGTAAGAGAGGATATTCAGTGTGAGTCAACAACGCCAGAAATACACACCTGAGTATCGACGTGAAGCCGCGAACCTGGTAATCGAATCGCAGCGCCCCATTGCTCATGTAGCGAAAGAACTTGGTGTCGCACCTAGTCTTTTAGGCCGATGGGTAAAAAATGAGCGTCAACGCCTAAGGATCCTCCGATGGGCTAAGCGAGGCGGATCTTCGTGCGGAGAATGCTCGTCTGCGTCGTGAGCTGGCAGATGCCAAGATGGATAATGAGTTTTTGTCACAAGCGACAGTCTTCTTCGCCGCACAGCAACGCGAGCAGAAAAGTTCGAATTAATGTGGCCAGAGCAAGGCTAACTACAGCATCAAGCGTATGGCACGCTTGTTGAAGGTGTCCCGGTCTGGATACTACACATGGTCTCATATGCAGCAGCAACGCTTATCCGGAAAAGATGATCGTGCAGCGTTTTATGATGATGTTGACCGCAAGATTCATCAGATCTGGAAAGACTCCGACGAGGTCTATGGTGCCCCGCGGATTACCGCAGAGCTAGATGAGCGCTACCAGATCAGTGTGAATCGCAAGACTGTGGCCAAGCGGATGCGTCTGATGGACATTGAAGGGATTTCACCGCGTGCCTTCGTCCCAGTGACAACGATCCAAGCCAAGTGCCGTTTCGGCGTAGTTGGTAGGGGCAATCCGCATAGTTGGTCGGGGGTTTCCGGATAGGTGGTAGGGCTCTCTATTTTCGGTCATTGTATAGGTGGCGTTGGCACAACTTGTGCCGGCGCGTCATCACCTTTCATGACCTTAAGGAGGGCCTTTCATGGCCAACTTCAAAGACATCATGGCGATGTGCTTGGACGGGGGAAGCTATGCTGCCATCTCTGCGGCGTTGGGATGTTCCAACCGGGATATTGCCAAAACCAAGACACTGATTGCGGACCTGAGCATCACTAAGGAGTCGTTTGCTCAGCTGGATCCATCATTCTTCGACGAGCACTTCAGCGACCATCGCGGGGCCCGTCGCAAGCGCTACGACCAGCCAGACTTCGAAAAGCTCGCCAAGCGACTAGCCAATAACAAGCACTTGACCCGCCACAAGCTCTGGCTGGACTACGTTGCTGCACCTGTCGGTGAAGGCGAGTCGAAGTATCAGTACTCCCAGTTCTGCGAACGCCTGCGCACCCACATCCGCACCACTGGAATGACCTCGATTATCGAACACGAGCCAGGCCAGGAACTCTATGTCGACTGGGCCGGCGACAAGGTTTCCATCATTGACAAGGCCACCGGTGAAGTCGGCATGAAAGCCAGCTTATTCGTGGCCATCTGCCCCTATTCTTCACTGTTGTTTGTGACAGCAACAGCTAACGAGAAGATGGACAACTGGATTTCCTGCCATGTGAAAGCCTTAGACTACCTCGGTAAATGCCCTGGCATCATCGTTCCTGACAACGCACCGACCGCGACTTACCGGCCGGTGAAGAACAAGCCCGGCCGGCGCATTCAACAACGCTACGCGGACTTCGCCGACTACTACGACATCCTGCTCGTGCCGGCCCGACCTGGAAAACCTCGGGATAAGGCCGCTGTGGAACGCGCCGTCCAACTCGTCTACTCGCGCATCCTCGGCTACTTCGACGGGATCACCTTCTACAGTCTTGATGAACTCAATGAGGCTATCGCCCAGCGCGTCGACGACATCAACATGAATATGCCTAGGCCCGATGGGATCACCCGTAAAGAGTTGTTTGATGCTGATGTGAAGTGCCCCGGGTTTTGTTCCTAGGCATTTGCCTTGATTTCCATTATTTCTCGACTGGGGTGATGTTCCCAAAACTCGGCTTCTACTTCAGCCGGCGTGCGGTAGCCCAAGCTCTGATGGAGCCGTGATTCGTTCCACCAGTTGACCCACTCGAACGTCGCGATTTCCACGTCGACGACATCGTTCCAAGTGCGGGTATGGATCAACTCGTTCTTGTAGGAGCCGTTGACATTCTCAGCTAAAGCATTGTCGTAGGAGTCGCCAACCGTCCCAGTGGAAGCGGCAATCCCGTGCTGGGCAAGTCGCTCGTTGTAGACCACGCTGACATACTGCGACCCGTGATCCGAATGGTGAATCAAACCCGTTGTTTCCTTGGCACACACGATCGCCTGGTTCAGCGCCTGCAGCGGCAAGGCTTCGGTGCGCATCGAATACGACAGCGTCCATCCGACGATCCTCCGGGAGTACACATCGGTCACGAACGCGGTGTACACAAAGCCTTTCCTGGTGCGCACATACGTAATGTCCGCCACCCACAGCCGATTGGGACCAGGGGCCTTGAATTCACGATTTACCAAGTCAGGGCGAAGATCCGGGCCCTTGGGTTTGCGCGTTGTGATTGGTGCCCTACCTTTGCCCTTGCCGGACAGGCCAGCGCTGCGCATCAGCCGGGCTGTTTGCTCGCGGCCAATGTCAATGCCCTGGCGGCGCAGCGCGTGCCACATCTTGCGGATTCCGTAGACGCCGTAATTGTCAGCATGAATTTCACTGATGTACTCAATGAGGGCGGCGTCGCGAAGACTACGGGCACTCAGCCCACGCGCCTTGGATTGGCGGTAACCACGCGACGTGATAAAACCGCCTTCACGGTGGATGTTTAACGTCTGGCAGATGAACTCGACTGAGAAACGATTCCGATGCTCATCGATGAACCGGATCATTTCCGACGTTTTGGGTCGAGTTCCGACGCGAAAAAAGCTGAGGCAGCCTTCAATAGCTCGTTGGTATCCCGCAGTTCTTGATTCTCACGGCGTAACCGCGCATTCTCCGCAGCCAGATCCTCAGGCAAGCGTTCGACAACGCGTCCTTCACGACGAGCGGCCTGCGTCCACTGCCGGGCTGTGTGCCACGACACGCCCAGTTTCGGCGCCACTATCTTGCACGCTTCCTGCGTCGAAATATTCTCCGCCAGAATGCGATCCTCAACAAGGCGGACCACACGGTCCTTCGCATCCTGATCAAACTTCTTCGGCATGTTCGAAGATTTTCCCATCTACTCAAACGGAACAAAACCTGGGACACTTCAGTCAAGTCCGTATCACACCAAAGTAACAGACATCGTTGCAACGCCCCCTAAAATCCAAGCAGACCAACACCAGCCCGAAGGCCCCGCTCCCTCATAATGTACGAGGGGGCGGGGCCTTCAGTAGCTAAGAGAACTAGCCAGGCGCCTATTTCTTGAATTCATCCGGGAGCGGGCCAAGCTGCGGTCCGTCCGGGTAGTACTTCCAGCCATCCTTGATGCGGACATCGTCAGACCACGGCAGTTTGTACTCGCCCTTGGCTAGGTCCTCTACCCAGGTCAGGTAGTTTTCAGTCTTCCCGCCTGGGCAGCCCACGTATCCCCGATTGCCCAGGTTGAAGATATTGTTTTCTAGTCCCCAATTGATGCGCGCCTTATCAGCTAGCGCAGGGAATATCTCTGCGGTGACGATTTCGCCTGGATTACGGTGACCCTCAGAAATCATGTGGCCGTCGTAATTGCATACATTGCCTTCACCGAAGTAGTAGAAGACCTGGTCATAGCCTGCCAAGTTCACCGATGCCGTGTACATCAGATTCTGGAAGGCGTTAGTCTTGTTAGTCATCACCCACTGGTCTTGGGTCTGGGTGGAATAGCCCGAGATACGGATATAAACATTAGCTCCCTTATACGCCGCTTCGCGGGCGAGCTCGGGGAACATACCGTCGTGACAGATATTGACCGCGAGCTTGGAGCCCTTCGGTCCATCGCAAACCGGCATGCCCAAATCTCCTGGGTACCACGGCTCGATTGGGGTCCACGGCTGCAGCTTCCGGTAATGCAGCGCAAGCTCGCCCTCGGAGTTGATGATTATCGCCGTGTTAAACGGCGGCTTTCCTTCCTCGTGGTTGGGTTCCATGATAGAGAAGACGCCCCAGACGTTGTTGTCCTTACACGCCTGCTTGTACTGACCCACCTTAGGGTCATCGAGCCCAATGAGGAATTCATCGTAGGACCAGATCTTGGTGTTTAGCCCCGAAGACGAGTATTCCGGAAAGACGATGAGATCGAGGTCTGGGTAACCAGCCTTGGTCGAGGCGACCATGCGGCAGATTTCATCGACGCTTGCTTGAACGTCTTCTGGGGTGTTGACTACGGGAACTGGATATTGGATAAGGGCCATCAACAGGCCGTCGGGGGATGCGCTGATGCTTCCGGTGCTGGACAAGACGGGACTCCAATCGCGTCGTTGATTAAGTTACACCTATCACTCTATATGACGGACCTCACGTATTCACCAGAACAGCGACGTTCTTGTCTCGAATTAACGACCGCATCCCCTCTGGGGAGCAGCCTTAGAGCTCCTCCGCCTTAAATTGCATACTCGGATGAGCAAAGGCATCCTGGGCCTGAATGAGCTGCAGCTCGGTGGCTTTAGCTTCATACGTCGTGCGCAAGAGCTCGTAGACGGAAGATGCGGTACGGCACAACGCCTCTTCTACGTCATGGGTTTCAACGTAGTGGCCGGTAAATAGCGCGGCGGTAACGTCGCCAGAACCGTTGCGCTTAAACGGCAACAGCGGGGTCGAAACGAGAAGGGCCCGCTCGCCGTCGACTGCGAGCATCTCGATCAAATTCGCAGGGGTTTCCGGGCGCTTTACGGAGGTCACCAACACCGTCTTAGGCCCCATTTCCTGTGCCTTCTTCACCGCCGCCAAGGTCTGGTCCAAGGTGCTGACTTCGGTATCAGTAAGATAGCCCAGCTCGAAATGGTTCGGCGTGATGATATCAGCAACGGGGACCACCCGATCACGCAGTAGCGGCGGAATATCATCAGAGACGAAACAACCCGACTTCGCATTCCCCATCACAGGGTCGCAGGCGTACAGTGCCTCGGGGTTGACGGCTTTGATGCGGCTAACGGTATCCACGATGGCATCGGCAATATCCGTACCACCCTGATATCCGGAGAGTATCGCGTCGATACTCTCAAAAGCGCCGCGCTTTTCGATGCCATCGATTATCGATGTGACATCACTGGCGGGAATCGTTGATCCGCCCCACTCACCGTATCCGGTGTGGTTGGAGAAGTTCACCGTGTGCACGGGCCACACCTCGTGGCCAGCACGCTGAAGAGGAAAGACGGCCGCGGAATTTCCCACGTGGCCGTAAGTGACATGAGACTGGATGGAAAGGATAGTCATGGTTATCCATTGTCCTACTGCCTACGGACAGGGACAAAGAAATGGACGAAATTATTCTTAGGCTTCCTTGCCCCGTGGCTCCCCGATAGCCGGAATACCGCCGCCGGGCACTTGCTCATCGAGGCGTGCTCGCTCAGCAGCATCTGGAAATGCCTGCGGTCCCGAGGGCTTTGGCTGGTAGCTCTTCCCCCGTGCAACAAGGTCATCATACCAATCCGCCAACAGCTCATTCTGCCTGGCAAACATTTCCTTTTCTTCCGCCGCGGTAACATGATCGTAGCCCAGCAAATGCAAGCAGCCATGCACCGTCAATAGTGCAAGCTCGTGTCCGAGCGAATGCCCGGCAGCATCGGCCTGGCGGAGGGCAAATTCGGGGCACAATACGACATCGCCAAGCATGGCAGGCCCTGGATCTGCGCCGTCGGGACGCCCACCACCGGACATAGCCCCTGGGGTGAGTTCATCCATGGGAAAGCTCATCACATCGGTCGGGCCTTCCAGGTCCATCCAACGAATGTGCAAATCCTCGATGGATTTCAGATCCACGCACGTGATAGTGCATTCCGCATCAGGGTTGATGTCCATAGCGCCGAAGGCATAAGAGGCAACATCAACAAGCATTTCCTCGTTGACGCCATCAAAGCCCGACTCATTGAGAAACTCGATACTCACTTATTCCCCTCGTCATCCGCATCCTTTTTATTATCAAAAGAATCATAGGCATCCACAATGCGGCCCACCAGTTGATGGCGCACCACGTCCTGGGCGCTAAGATCTGCGAAGTAGATATCATCCACGTTATTAAGAATTCTCCGCACCACACGCAGGCCAGATACCTGGCCGCGTGGAAGGTCCACCTGCGAGATATCACCGGTGACCACGACGGTGGAACCAAAGCCCAAGCGGGTTAGAAACATTTTCATCTGCGCCGGCGTAGTGTTTTGTGCCTCGTCGAGGATGACAAAAGCATCATTGAGCGTGCGCCCGCGCATATACGCCAAGGGGGCAACCTCGATGATGCCGGCATCCATCAGCTTGGGAATCATCTCTGGATCGAGCATGTCCCGCAGCGCATCATAGAGCGGGCGCAGGTACGGGTCGATCTTGTCATTAAGCGTACCCGGCAAAAAGCCCAGGTTCTCGCCCGCTTCGACTGCCGGACGGGTAAGGATGATGCGTGAAACCTGCTTATTTTGCAGGGCCTGCACGGCCTTGGCCACCGCTAGGTAGGTCTTGCCGGAACCGGCGGGGCCAATGCCAAAGACCACCGTATTATTGTCGATGGCCTGCACATAGTAGGATTGCCCCACGGTCTTGGGTCGGATTGACTTGCCGCGGCGCTTGACGATGTCCGCCGCCATCGCCGCCGCCACCGACTGCGGCGCCTCCACGGCCACCATGTCCATGGTGTGCTTGACAGTATCAGTGGATACGCCATGTCCGCGCCTAGCTATGGCCTCAAGCTCGTCGAGGATCTTCACAGCACGGGCCACCTCGTAATCGGGACCGGTGACGGTGACAATATTGCCGCGGGCAAAAAGATCCGCATCGAGGCGGTCATTGAGCACGCGGAGGTTATCGTCCGCGCTGCCCAATACGCTGCTGACATGAGCGGAATCGATCTCACATTTCTTGGTGATGATAGGCACGTGTAATAGGCTACCAGCGCTCAGTACGCATGCCGATAGCCGCCAGGGCCACCATTGCCGCGCTGGCGGTGCGCACAACCTCCGGGCCCAATTTGATGGGAACGGCCCCGGCCTCGCGCAGGGTTGTCAGCTCTTCTTCCCCAATGCCGCCCTCGGGGCCAACCAGTAGGAAGATTTCGCTGCGCAAGTCCACCTCGCGGATGGACTCAGTCGCTTCCTCGTGCAGGACTAACACGCTCGCGGATTCTGCGCGCTCTGTTAGCTCCACAAGCAATTGGCTGGTAGTCAGCGGGCCACGGACCTGCGGGATGCGATCTCGCCGGGATTGCTTGGCGGCCGCTTCGGCCGCGGCCTGCCATTTAGCCACGGCCTTCGGTGCCTTCTTCCCGTCCCACTTGGCCACGCAGCGATCCGCCTGCCACGCAATGATCTCATCCGCCCCGGCTTGGGTGGCCAGGTCAACAGCTAGCTCGGCGCGCTCCGACTTAGGAATGGCCTGCACCACGGTGACTCGCGGATTTGGCGCGGGACTGCGGGTGACGGACACGACTGTACCGGTCAGGTGGTCCTTGCCCGAGGTCTCCATAACGGTAAGGATGAGGCGGATACCGGTGCCATCAATAAGCACCAGCTTCTCCCCCTGTTGCATCCGCTTCACCGTCACGGCGTGGCGCGCTTCGGGCCCCGACAGCGTGAGGCTATCTCCCGCCGTGGCGGCGGAAAGATCCGGGTGAATGAAGACGGGAAGCGACATTAGCGGCGGAACTTATCTCGCAGGCGGGTAAAGAAGGAGTCTTCCTGCCCGTCGCTGGCGGTGCGTACCCGGGCACCCTCATCGCGGCTATTGCGAATCTTTTCCAGCGCCTCGCGGCTCCTGCGATCCAGATCTTTGGGAACAACCACGTCCACGTGGGCAAATAGGCTCCCGTAGCCATCGGTACGCAGGCGAGGCATCCCGGCGCCTTCGACCTTGATGGACTCGCCCGGCTGAGTGCCCGGCTCGATATCGATGGTGAGTTTCTCGCCGTTGAGCTGTTCGATGGTGAAGTTAGTACCCAACGCAGCATCGATCATCGGCACGTGCACGGTAACGTTCAAATCATCCGCATTGCGCTGGAAGACCTCATGTTCTTGCGTGTGCACTTCCACGTAGAGGTCGCCGGCGGGCCCACCACCGTGGCCAACCTCGCCCTGAGATGCCATACGGATGCGCATGCCATCGTTGATGCCGGCCGGGATGGACACCGTGAGATCGCGGCGCTTTTTCACGCGGCCATCGCCCGCGCACTGATTGCAGGGATCTTCGATGATTTCGCCAAAGCCCTGGCACTTCGGGCACGGACGAGTAGTCATTACATTACCCAAAAAGCTGCGCTGCATCTCCTGAATTTCGCCCATACCATTGCAGTTACCACAGGTGATCGGCTTGGACTTAGAGTTCGATCCGGTGCCACCGCAGGAGTCACAGAGCACCGCGGTATCGACGGTGACCTTCTTTTTTAGTCCGTTATAGGCCTCCTCCAGGGTGATGCGGGTGCGCAAAAGAGCGTCGTTGCCGGGCTGCACGCGCGAATTAGGCTTGCGGGATCCGCCGCCGGCACCGCCGCCAAAGAACTCGGCGAAGATATCTCCCAAACCACCGCCGCCGAATCCGCTAAATCCGCCGGCACCAGCGCCACCGCCGCCTTGCTCCATGGGATCGCCGCCCATATCGACGATTTGACGCTTTTGCGGATCCAGCAAAACTTCTTGGGCTACCGAGGCCGCGCGAAATTTCTCCGCCGCTGCCTCATCATCCGGGTTCACATCCGGGTGATATTTACGGGCCAACTTACGGTACGCCTTTTTAATTTCCTGGTCCGTTGCGTTCTTATCTACATTGAGGATGCCGTAGTAGTCACGAGCCACTGTTAGAGGTATTCCTTACTCGATTGTCTTGTTGGTATGAACTTGCAAAAATTTACGTAGCGACCGGCTAGTCTACCCGCACTACTCGCCGGCCAAAATTTCACTCACATATTGTGCAACAGCAGAGACCTTAGAGATTGTTCCCGAATAGTCCATAAACGTCGGCCCCACCACTCCAAGGCCTCCCAGCGTCGCCGCCTGTCCCCCGGTTCCAAAGCCATATCCGGCGGCAACGACGGAGGCATCGCGCAGTTGATCCTCCTCGTTTTCATCCCCAATCACAACGGAAACATGACCCAGATCCGGCACCCGTGCCAGCAATTTCAGCACGACGACTTGTTCTTCTAGAGCCTCAATAATTTTGGGCAGGCCCTCTGGAAATTCGCGTGCGACGCGGGTGAGGTTGGAAGTTCCCGCCATAATCAGGCGATCAGAAGGCTGTTCCACCAGGGTTTCAATGAGCGTTGTCGCCACCTTGAGCACGTGATGGCGGATATCCAGCGGGGCGTCATCAACGAGGCGGGCGAGCTCCGCGGGGGCATCTGTCAGCGTTTCGCCCACCAGCGCATCGTTGACGATATCCCGCAGGCGATACGTCTGGTCTTGGTTAATGACCTCATCCAGTTCCACGTTTCGCTGATCCACACGACCGTTATCCGTGATTAGCACAAGCAGCACCCGCACCGGAGATAGCGTGACCACCTCGCAATGCTTAACGCGCGAGACCTTCAAATTGGGCAGCTGCACCACGGCCGCTTGCTCGGTGACCTGGGCCAAAAGCTGCACGGAGCGGCGCAGCACATCTTCGAGGTCTACACCGCCTTCCAAGAAGTTCAGCATCGCTTTCCGCTCCGGGGTAGAAAGCGGCTTAACCTCGTGCAGAGAATCAACGAACTGCCGGTAGCCCTGCTGCGTAGGAACGCGCCCTGAGCTGGCATGCTGCTGCGAAATCAGACCCTGAGATTCCAGCACCGCCATGTCATTGCGGATAGTCGCGGAAGAAACACCCAGCCGGTAGCGCTCTACCAGCGTTTTAGAACCGACAGGTTCCTGGGAGGCAATGTAATCCGCAACGATGGCCCGCAGGACCTCCTTGCGGCGGGCATCAGTTGAGGTGGACACTTCTCAACGCTCCTATTCTCTACGGCGTTTAATAAATTCTTGAAAATTGGGGACGGTATATCGCACCTTGCCATGTTCGGGTGAATAAATCAGCCCCTTATTAATAAGGCTTGCTCGAACTGGCCCCAATTTACTGGTTTCCTTATCCAAAAATTCAGCAATATCCTTTGTTTCAGCGGATTCATCCCCGATTTCTGCCATAGCGATCAGGTATTCTCTTTCAGCAGGAGTAGCCCGGTCCCACCGAGCTTGAAAGAACCCGGAATCGAGTTGGTCGATACCCAACCGTGCTGCCTGCTGCGCATGATTAAGTGAAAATGGAGAACTCTGACCTACTCTCCAAATCTGCGAACCGAATTCTTGTAGAAAGTACGGATGCAGGCATCATTCCTAGACGGTCAATATTGTGGATTTCAAACATGCGCTCTGCGTAAGAACGCGAACGAGCCACCTTTCCTGGAAGGCTCGGCAATCCAGCCCCGATGATATAAAACGGCAGCCTATTTTGACCTGCTTCGTGTTGTGCCGAAATCAAGGCCCCGAGCATCTCTTCATCGAGGTCTTGCATTTCATCAATAAACAGCGCCACCGCTTTCTTCTCTTTCCGCAATGCTTCCGCAGTTGCAGAGACGACATCTTGTAGATCAAGTTCCAGATTTCCTGTTAAAGGAGGAAATTCTTTCGGCTCCACACCCAAATCAATCGCGCCGGCCCCTAGTGAAACATTAAAG
Organism: Corynebacterium macginleyi; assembly: GCF_003688935.1. Classification (GTDB taxonomy): domain Bacteria; phylum Actinomycetota; class Actinomycetes; order Mycobacteriales; family Mycobacteriaceae; genus Corynebacterium; species Corynebacterium macginleyi. Next base: position 28,163 of record NZ_REGE01000001.1, read on the forward strand.
GCCGCGACTGCTCGCGTTAATGCCGCTGCGCTATCTTTAACTTTGGCTTTCGTACGAAAACGAAGAGATGCTTTTGCCAGCCCATCCGCAATCGCTCTACGGACGCTTTCATGGCCTCGCGACCCCTGGGAGGCCTCGACTTTAACCGTCAACCAGTCGTTTTGGTCCGCACGTATTTTAAGCTGATTCAATAAAACTGTTTTCCCTACGCCCCTTAAACCAATGAGCAACATTGGGCGTCCCAAAAAATCCTTTTCCGCGCGCTTGATGAGGTTATCGAAGGCTTGTAAGCCCTTGTCTCGCCCTGTAAGGACCGTCGGCGCAAGCCCAAAACCTGGGGTGTAGGGGTTGAGTGCGTCGTCCATGCCCAAAGTCTAACAAGAATAAGCCCGAATAAGGGGTTTTGGTGGTTCAGGGGCGAATATAAGCACTTTCTGACGGCGGCTAGGACTCTTCGGCGATGAGGAGGTCGGAGATGATGCCATCAGCAAGCAGGCGCCCGGGCTTGGTCACGCGCACTCTTTGGCCAGCACGCTCGAGCAGGCCGCGGTCGATGAAACCCTCCAAGGCCGGGGCCGCGTGGGGATCGAGCCAGGATTCTGGGATTCCCTCGCGCAGGCGCAGGCCGAGCATCACCTTTTCCATATGGCGATCGGAGCCAGTTAAGATTTCGCTGTCTTTAATGGGCAGCTCCCCGTTTTCTATCGTTTGAATATAGCGATTGGGGTGCTTGACGTTGTAAAAGCGTTCATCGCCTAAGTGTGAGTGGGCGCCGGGGCCTGCGCCCCACCAATTACCATCCACCCAGTAGATGCGGTTGTGCTCGCATTCGCCGCCGGGCAGCGACCAGTTGGAAACCTCGTACCACTCGAAGCCGGCATCTTCGAGGGTGGTGGAAATCATTTCATAGCGGCGGGCCAGCACGTCTTCATCGGGGGCGGGCAGCAGTCCTTTAGTGACCTTGCGGGCCATGCGGGTGCCGTCTTCTACGATAAGAGAGTACGCGCTGACGTGGTCGACGCCGGTCTCGAGCACGCGGTCCAACGTTTCGCGGACATTATCGTCGGTTTCGGTGGGCGTGCCATAAATCATGTCGAGGTTGACGTGCTGGAATCCGGCCGCACGGGCCTCGCGCGCAGCGTCAAACGCACGCCCGGGCGTGTGGGCACGCTCGAGCACCTGGAGCACGCTGGACGAGGCGGACTGCATGCCGAGGCTGATGCGATTGAAGCCGGCATCAGCAAGCATGGCAAAGTACTCCGGCGAGGTAGATTCCGGGTTGGACTCGGTGGTGACCTCGGCGCCTGGGCTAAGCCCAAAGGTGGAGCGCACCGTGGCCAGGATGCGGCTGAGCCCCGAGCTCCCCAAAAGCGAGGGAGTACCGCCGCCAATGAAGACGGTATCCGCGGTGCGCCCCACGCGGTTGGCCGCCATCTCCAGCTCCTTGTCCAGGGCGTCGAGGTACGGGCCGGTGAGATCACGCGGGCTACCCAACTCGCCGGGGGTATAGGTATTGAAATCACAATAGCCGCAGCGCGTGGCGCAGAAGGGAACGTGGATATACAGCCCGAATGGTTCAGTCATGAATAAAACCCTAATAGGCGGGAAACAATGTGGCCGAAACGGGTGTTTAACATGTAGTATATTGCCAACTTCCCACGTATAGAAAGGTGCCTCCAGTGGAGCCTCCCAGTCGATGTCCCCGCCACCTCAAAGGTGGTGGGGAGTAACTCATGTTATCGGCTATTATGATGATCCTGGCTGGCTTTTTCGTCATTGGGTTCATCATCGTCGCGAACGCCTACTTCGTAGCACAAGAGTTCTCATTCATGTCTGTGGACCGCACCCAATTGCGATCCATGGCGGCTGAAGGTGATAAATCTGCCCAGCGCGCGCTCGACATCACCAAGCGCACTTCCTTCATGCTCTCCGGTGCGCAACTCGGCATTACCGTTACCGGCCTGCTCATCGGTTATGTGGCAGAGCCCCTGGTGGGCCAAGGCCTTGGCGTGCTGCTTGGCGGCGTGGGCATTCCCACTGGCGTATCCGTGGCTGTCGGCACCATCGCGGCATTGTTTATTTCCACCGTTGCTACGATGCTTTTCGCGGAGCTTTTCCCCAAGAACTACACCATCGCCGCGCCCATGAAAACAGCGCTGCGCTTGGCCGCGTCCACGCAGTGGTATCTGCGCATTTTCGGCTGGCTCATTCGCTTTTTCGAGTACTCCTCCAACGCGATTTTGAAGCTATTTCGCATCGAGCCGGTAGAAGACGTCGACTCATCCGCTACTGCCGATGACCTCGAATCCATTGTGGATTCCTCGCACGAAACCGGCGTGTTGGATGAGAATACCTACATGGTATTGGACCGTTTGCTCGACTTTCCCGAGCACGACGTCGAACACGCCATGATCCCCCGCTCCCGAGTGGATGTTATCGATCCGAGCACGACCTTAGGCGAAGTGCGCGAATTGATGTCTGAGAATCACACGCGCTACCCCGTCATCGATGATGCGCACAATCCCATCGGCGTAGTTCATCTTTTCGATGTCCTCGGCTCCGATCTCCCACCCGCCACCAGCGCTACCGCCATCATGCGCAATCCCTTGGTGGTTCCGGAGCTCATGCCACTTCCCGATGTCGTCGATGAGCTGCGCGAAGAAGAACAAAAGCTGGCCTGCGTCATCGATGAATACGGCGGATTCGTCGGCATCGTCACCATGGAGGACTTGGCCGAAGAGATTTTGGGTGATGTCACCGATGAACACGATATCGAAGAAACCGAAGAAATCACCGAGCAGGATGAATCCCACTGGCTGGTCGATGGCGATACGCCGATCGATGAGATAGAGCGCGCCATTGGCCACGATCTTCCAGAAGGCGATTTTGAAACCATCGCTGGCTTACTCATCGCGCACGCCGGAGCCCTACCAGAGATAGGCGAGGTCCATACCATCGCCTTGGAGGCAAAGCCGGAGGACTGGGTGGACCATGATGAAGCACCTACCCGCTCCATTCGCATACGCGTGGATGGGGTGGACCGCCACGTGCCATCTTCACTCGCCATCGAGCTTATTGAGGACTATGTTCATGCCAACGACGAAGATGAGGAGGCATAATGACCGATACGTGGTGGTTCAACCTCATCGTCACGCTGCTCATCATTGCCGCATCAGGTTTCTTCGTGGTCATCGAGTTTTCTCTGATGGGCTCGCGCCGCAACCGGCTGGAAGAAAACGCGGAATCCTCGCGCACCGCCCGCGCCGGACTGCGCTCACTCAATGAGCTCACCATCATGCTAGCGGGTGCACAGTTGGGTATTACCGCTGCCACCTTCGTGCTCGGTGCAGTAACCAAGCCGTGGGTCCATCACCTTCTGATGACTCCGCTGGAGACTCTCGGCCTACCGTTGGGCATTGCCGATGTCGCCAGCTTCATCCTCGCCTTGTTCATAGTCACCTTTCTACACTTGGTGCTGGGGGAAATGGCGCCCAAGTCCTGGGCCATCGCGCACCCCGAATCCGCCCTTCAGATCATTGCCATTCCCGCCCGCGGGTTCGTGTGGGTCTTGCGCCCGCTGCTGAAGTGGATCAATACCATGGCCAATAAATTAGTGGCCATGACGGGTGAAAAACCGGTCGAACGCGCTGGTGCCGCAGGCTACGACGCCGAAACGCTACGCACCTTGGTAGAGCACTCCCGCGAAACCGGCGCGCTTGATGATAATTCCGCCAATCAGATTTCCGAAGTCATCGAGCTGGAAAACTCCACGGTGGGTGCCATGGCGCGCGCCCACGGCTCTGAGGTGGTGCCTCTGCCTTCCGATGCCACGGTAGAACAGCTCCAGGAGCTCGTCCTGCGCAAAAATATCATGCGCGTGCTCGTCTTCCCCAAGGATTCCCGCGTGCCCCGCGTGGTGCACGTGCGCGATACCCTTTTAGCAGATCCCACTACCCCGGTCCTCGAGTTTTCCCGCGACCCGGTTTCCGTCTCTTCTGCCACCACCGTGCAAAAGACGCTTGATCATATGCGCTCCCGCAATGAGCAGCTCGTTGTCGTGGGCAAAGCGGATAAGGACAAGGCCGTGTGGATTCTTACCTGGGATGACATCATGGGCCAGCTGTGGCCGCAGATTACCGAGCAGCTGGACAAGGTCACCCCTCCCCCGGCGGTATAGCTGCATCACCGAACCAACCAGCTCGTTGGTTCGGTGCCTAATAGTTTTATAAACAAAATTCAAAAGATAAACAAGCGTACACAAGCACGGTGTTTTACATTTGAGCTATGTACAACCGGAAGAATCCGTTTACCGCCACACTTGGAGCCACGCCTCCCTACTTGGCCGGCCGCAAAGACTCCATTGAGGAGTTCGCTTATGCCTTGGACGATGGCCCCGGATCCCATGAACGCATCTCTCTCGTCGTGGGTCCACGCGGTGTAGGCAAGACGGTATTGCTCAATGCCTTCAAAGATGCCGCGTCAGATCGCGGGTGGCGCATCCTAAATGATACGGCATCTGCCGGTTTCGCAGAGCGGCTCCGTGCTGAAATTATTAATACCCTTCACCTCAACCGTGCAGCGCTAAAAGGTTTCAACCTGCATCTTTTTCAATTGGACATCGGTATGGAATGGGATCCAAGAGCACTATCCACGGAAACCTACCCCTTAAGAAAGGCCTTGAAAGACCTTCTCCATGCGCAGCGTGAACTCGACCGGATTTCCCACGGCAAGCCCACAGGGGTGCTCATTGCGTTGGATGAAATGCACCACCTGCGCAGTGATGAGGTCATTGATTTTGGTGCTACTATCCAGCATCTCGTGCGAGAAGGGGAAAATATTGCCGTAGTTATGGCAGGGATCCCATCCTCAATTAAACCGCTCTTGGCTAGCCAAGATAACTCTAACCCTGTCACTTTTCTTCGCCGTGCGAATCGCATTGAATTGGACCGAGTGGCGGATACGGACGTCCGGAAGGCACTTCAGGCCTCCGTAGAAGAAACAAAGGTTAAATGGGACCCGGATGCGCTACATTCTGCCGTGTCCGCTTGCCAGGGTTATCCCTTTATGATTCAGCTCGTTGGCCTATGGGCTTTCCGCCACCGAACCGACAATGCGATTTCGGTGGAAGCTGCGCAGGAAGGTATTTCCAAAGCACGCCGAAAGCTGGGGCAGCTGGTCCATGAGCCTGCCCTAGCAGAGCTTTCCCCCATCGATCGGACATTTCTGCTCCACATGGCTCAAGACAATGGCCCCTCATCCATGAGTGACATCACCGTCCGCCTAGGAAAAAGCCCGCAATATGCCTCCAATTACCGCCGCCGCTTGCTGGACTCGGGATTAATCGACATACCAGCCAGTGGCCAAGTAGACTTTGCCCTGCCTTACCTTCGGGATTATTTGCGCGAGCACGCCGCTAGCTTGGTCATCGATTCGCACTAACCGACCTCAGTCGCGCAACCCACCCTTAGCGCGGGTGTGGATAACTTAAGCGCGTGGCGTCACGAGAGCATCACGATTCACACTTCGTGAAGATTCAACAAGAACTCCACATCCAACGCATTTTCGGGTAGCAGGCCGCGTGTACCTCATATGTGCTCGGAATCATGAACCACGCACTAACCAACATTCCGTCCATCCGGCACAACCATCCCACCTTCTGGCGCGACCTTGCTAACGGTACCTACCTCAAGCTCGCCCCCCGCATCGCGGTGCACCGCGACCATTACCACGGTTTGAGCCTGTCCTCCCAGCTGCGCCTGCGCGCCATTGCCGCGGCCCGCAGCGCTTATACCGCTGTACTCATTTCTAAGTCCGCTGCCCGTGTCCATGGGCTATGGGTACTTGACTCCACCGAGGAAAAGGTGGAAATGGCCCTTCCCCATAACTCTTTGCCTAATAAGCACCGGCGCCATCCAGAACGCGTTTACCGCAAGACGAAATTACCCGATCCATTGCTGGTACATGGCGCCCGCACCGTTTCTCCTGCCCGCGCAGTAATCGACATCGCCCGATTCCACGGTTTTCGCGAAGGCCTCGTTGCTGCCGACTCTGCCTTGCGAACAGGCATCACGAAGAAGAAGCTCAGGCAGGAGTTCGCTCGAATGGGCAGGATACGCAATAGCGCGGTCGTGCGAGAAGTAATCCACCACAGCTGCGCCGCTTCCCCGTCTCCCTATGCCTCCTTTGCCCGGGCCCTGCTCATCCAGGCGGGTTTTCCATGGCCAATGTTTTTCGAGGTTCAGTACGCTGCCCTTCCCGGCATTACCGCAGAGCTGTGCATCAATAAGACCTATATCATCGACATCGCCGAACCGGACGATAAGCATACGGCCGGGTCCTCTTCCACAGCCATTGGGCCGGCTACCACCATTGAGCCGCCAGGCGAAGTCACGGCCACCACGATGCCAACGAAGCCGCGGGACCAAGTTGACCACTCCCGTGACAAGCGTCTGCGCGATGCCGGTTTTACCGTCATACGGATTTCTCCGCACCAATTAGTCCAGCACCCAGAACGTTTCATCTCGGAGGTTATTGCCACTATCTCTGCGCGCCAGAACGCGGTGCGCGCCCAGCGCTCCCGCCTCTAATCTTTTGTCTAAGGGGCCAGAGCCTTCGGCGGATTCGCTAAATGGAAAAATGACAATCAGACGGCCACCGAGAGAGGGAGTCTCAGTGGCCGCCACAATCCCCTTGCTTTAAGCAAGGAAGTCCAAAGAAACTATGCAGTTGTGGCCCTGCGGGCCGCCTCGCGCTTAGCGCGAACTTTTTCTACAACCGCGGCAATGCGGGCGCGTTCTTCCAGGAAGGTCGGCGGATTGTGCCCACGCATAGAGCGCACGTACGCCGGGTGCGTATCGAGCACGGTGTGCTTCCATGCTTGCACGGCGATGAGCGCGGATTCCCCGGTGCACTTATAAAGATGCGGCAGAGATACCATGTCGAGGTTGCGGGCAACGGCATCGGTTTGCGCCAGCACATATTCTACGAGCTCGTGGAGGTAATCTGCTACCGCCTGCGTGCGCTGGCGCAGCGCTTTTGCCAATTCATGCACGACGATGGGCTTGGCAATAGGAAAGCACTCATCCAATAAGCGCGGGGTGAGCTGCTCAGGCTCCTCAGCATCATTTGCACCGGAGGAAGCAGCAGAAATGGTTCCCGAACGCACCCCGGACACCAGCGCCTGGCGAAGCCCAATCAGCTCACCGACGCAGCGCCCCGAGTCCACGCGAGCATCATCGACGATATCGCCGAGTTCAGCCAGGCAATCCATGGACAGTTCCTCGTCCCAATCCTCGATTGCTTCAATGAGGTGCTCAAGGTATTCCGCGACTTCGTCGCCGATATTATAAATCTCCTGGGTGAGCTCGCGGTGACGCAGCTCGGCGGCGATCTTCTGCATAGGCTTCGAGCCACTCCTTCCGCGGTTTTCATTTCGAACCTCTAGTAGAGGTTGAGGTTTTCGGCAACGACTCATGACTCTATGCCAGATCATCCACCGCGGGAGCGCGACACTCCGAAGCCTTTCACAGGTTTATGGCAGGTTCGCGCTTACACCCGTTTTGAACTGGAAGAAGAAAAACACCCGAGGAATAAGTTCCCCGGGTGTACCCCATTGCACCTAGATCTAGCGCTTGTAGATGTGTTCAATTGCGCTGGCGTAGCGTTGGGCCACCACATTGCGCTTGACCTTCATCGTTGGTGTGAGCTCATTCTCATCCTCAGTAAGGTCACTTTCGAGAATGTAAAACTTCTTAATACCCTCCGCATGGGACACGGTTGCGTTCACCTTGTTGACGGCGTCTTGCAGCTCGGCGCGCAAGGTAGGGTCGGTAGCAATATCGCTCATGGAGCGGTTTTCGGGGATATTGTGGTCGAGTTTCCACCTTTTAAGGATATCCGGGTCCAAGGTGATTAAGGCTCCCACGAACGGTTTACCATCGCCTACCACCATAGCCTGCGAAATCAGCGGGTGACCTCGCAAAATATCCTCCATTGGGCCAGGCGAAACATTCTTGCCGCCCGCAGTGACAATCAAGTCCTTTTTCCGGCCGGTGATGGTGAGCTTGCCGTCATCATCAATTTCTCCCAAATCACCCGTGTTGTACCAGCCATCATCAAAGGCTTCCTTCGTGGCTTCGGGGGCATTCCAATACCCTTGGAAAACCATTGCGCCCTTGATGCAGACTTCGCCGTCATCATTGATTCGCAGGGTAACCCCGCCCAGCGGCGGGCCCACGGTCCCAATAGATTGATCTAAGTAATCGACTGCCGCGGCAGCAGCAGTTTCGGTCAGGCCATAACCTTCATACACCGGAATGCCAATGCCACGGAACCAGTGCAATAAATCGTGGCCCATCGCGGAACCGCCTGTAATGCAGTACTGAACATTGCCTCCCACACCCTGCCGGATAGTTGAGTACACCAGCTTGTCAAAGAGCTTGTGCTTGATTTTCAACAGGCGATCTGCACCCTCCGGCGTATCGAGTGCCTTGGAGTATTCGATGGCAATCTTTTCAGACTGCTCAAAAAGGAAGCTCTTAATGCCAGAATCCGCCGCCTTCGAGGCTGCGGAGTTGCGAACCTTTTCAAATACGCGCGGCACGCCCAAAATCACATTAGGACGAGAGCGGGCGAACTCAATGGAGATGGTAGAAAAATCGGACCAGTGGTTCTGCGAGGCACCGCGAATGGCCACGGCAATCGACACGGCACGGGAAAAGACATGGGCCAGGGGCAAAAATGTCAGGGTGTGGCTTCCTGGCACGGCGAATCCGCCGATGGGATTAGTATTTAGCGCTCTGACTTCGGAGAGCCAGTTCCGGTGCGTTAGGATGCAGCCCTTCGGGCGGCCAGTAGTTCCGGAAGTATAGACCAAGGAAGCAAGATCATCGGTGTTGGTGGCGGCAATGCGCGCAGACACCTCGTCGGTGCCAACGCTGCGACCTTCAAATTTCAAGGTATCGATGGCAGAAGAATTAATCTCTAAAACACGTCGCAGCTGCGAGGGAGATCCCTTAAGGTTTGGTTCCCCATCGTCTTGTAAGACCAGATTTTCTACCAATTCGGAATGCTCACGGGTTTCGGTAATCGCCAGCACCGCCCCGGAATCCTCAATAATCCAGCGCACCTGGGAGGCAGACGAGGAGGGGTACACCGGAACCGAAGCCGCACCAGCAGCCCAAATGGCGTAGTCCAGCAGGGACCATTCGTAGCGCGTGGCAGAAATGAGAGCAATGCGATCTCCTTGCTCCACCCCTAACGCGATTAAGCCTTGGGCTACTTCAAAGACCTCATTAATAAATTCTTTTCCGGTGACATTCACCCATTCATAATTGGCCGGGCGAGTAAACATCACGCCATGCGGGCGCTTTTTCGCGGTATCCATCAGGGCGGTGAGGCAGGTCTCCCCAGGCTCAATGTTAAAATCAGCCGGAGTATGCACTTGTTGCAGGGTCACGCGATATCCTTTCGCACAGCTAATAATAATCCGTGCCCACTGTACCAACCGATTTGCTTATCGACCCGTTTTACCCACGATCGAAGCTGTAATTGCTCAGTGGCTATGGCACCAGAGTGCCCCTGGTATTACTGTTTCCCACTAGCCCACACTAGGGCCATAGGCTACCTATGAGTGCACCGATGAGAACTAGCGCAATAATGAACCACAGCGCGAGCGATACCCGGGATTTGGGGAGGGAACGTTTGCGGCGAACAGGCTGAAAGGTGCCGACAACTGGTGTAGATCTAGCGCGCTTTTCTCTTTCACGCTCTGGATCCCACAATCCTTCGCGCGGATCTCCCGGTTGGATCTCATCCGCGCTGGCGCTGGGGACGTCGCCGCCCGCTGTGTTATCGTCCGCGCCCTCCGAATGTTGTTCAGCCATGGTTTTTTACTGTAGTGCCGCGGTTGCGAAACTGAGAAATTAGGGCGGCACTGCGGTCCACAGCCCACATCAGGCACCAGGCCAACCCAATCATGATAGGAACCACGATGATGACCATGACGATCATCTGAACCCACACGGGCGCCTGCACCAAAAACTGCGAAGATACGCTGCCCACGTCAGTCAACCACTCCATGGGTCCTTATATTACTGCCCCACGGTAATCTGGCAGGTATGTCGAGCGCACAGATACCCGTTACCATTGTCACCCCATCTGGACGCATCACCGGCGTTCGCCGCGATGGCCTCTCCTACTTTCATTCACTGCGCTTTTGCGATATCCCTAGCGTCTTCTCCCCGGCGCGACCGCTGGATCGAACCCTCGACCAGGATGGGCGCACACCGCAGCCAGATGAGGTAGCACTAAGTATCACCGCCCCCGATAACGCGGCAGACTGCCCCGTGGTGGTCTATATCCACGGGGGAAGCTTCGAAAGCGGCACGCATGAGGATGACCGGGTACCAGGCACGGTGACGGCGCGAAAGGGCATCATCCATGTGCGGGTGGGTTATCGCGTGGGCCTAGCAGGTTTTGCTCGCTTTGCTGATGATGAAGCGGATCGCTACCGCGGCATCGATGACTGCGTGCTGGCTTTGGAGTGGTTGCACGACAATATCGAATCCTTCGGCGGAGATAAAACGAATATCACGTTGGTCGGCCAATCAGCCGGTGCTGCGATTAGCCTCTGGCTTGCCCGGCGCGATCACTATCGCGGTGCTTTCCGCCGCGTCCTCGCCCTATCGCCTGCCTACCCGCGCGATACCTTTGAACACCGCGTAGCGGGATTACGCAGCTGCCTTTCAGTTCCTATCGAACGCAGTGCCCTAGAATCGCTTTCGCCCGAAGCATTGGAAAAGGGATACACAAAGTTCCGCAAGAAGCACCGCTATGACTTGGCACTCGGACCGGCACCGATGCAAGCATCCGAGTTGGCGGATATCCCCATCGTGGTGAGCTCCACCCGGGATGAGTTTTATGATCTTCCGGCCGCCAAGCGCATCGATAATATGGCTTTTGGCAAAGTTATTTGCAATTATCTTTCCCAGCACTTTGGCTTCCCACACGGACGCTACGCGCAATGGCGCCAGCTCGCGCAGTACGTGGACCCGGACCGCCTGATGGGCCGGATGATCGGCGATTCCCTCGTTCGCCGTTGGACGGCACAGGTGGCTTCCGGGGCCCCGGGTCCTACCTGGATGATGGAATTTACGAGGAAACTCCAGCCGGCTGTGCACTGCGATGAGCTCTACCCGCTGTTTGGCACAGACTGCGAGCTGAACGAGTGGCTCTGTCACTTCGCCACCACCGGTGAGCCGGGCTTCCCCCGCTACGGCAGTGACCACCTTGTCCTCGAATTTGATTTAGATACCGAGGATCAGCGCATCACCTATGCCACCCTGGACTACGTGGCGGCGGCTTTTTATGAGGAATACTAACTCGGCCAGCTAGTGCGCCTGGGACTGAAGCGCCGCGCGTAACTCGGGTTCCGCCAGTTCCTCACACATCCACGGGCTAAATACTGCCGGTAGTGAATCAGCCGCTGCGATGAGGTTGGCGGGATAGACCCATTCCCAGGTGTCGACCTCATCCGGGTGCGGCTGCCACTGTGCTTGGGAATCAAGCTCTACGCAGTAGACGGGGCAGATTTCATTTTCCACCAAGCCGGAAGAATCCACCGCACGATAGGAAAAATCCGGCAGCACCACGCGCAGGTTGGACAGGGCGTTCGCGGGGATGCCTAATTCGAATTCAGCCCGGCGAATTACGGCATCAGTAGTCGATTCTCCAGGGCCAGGATGTCCACAGAAAGAATTAGTCCACACGCCGGGCCAGGTTTGCTTGCCCAGTGCGCGGCGGGTGATAAGCACCTTTCCTTGGCACGTAACCCACGCGGAAAAGGCAAAGTGCAAGGCGGTAGCCGTGGTATGAACCTCGGATTTTAGAGCAGTTCCAATAGCCGTTCCATCGGCACCCGCTAGGACTACCCGTTCCGTCATAGGTTCAAGTCACCGACCCAAGTGACGTTTCCAATATGCAGGCGGGCATTCCACAAGTTTCCCGGCGCGACATCGTAACGGTATTGCAGGTTGACCGAGGCGCCAGCCCCCAATGGGTGATCAAGTCCCGGCGGTTCCACGCCGGACCCAGAATTCTCACTATAGGGCAAGGCTTTTACCTTAGACCAGCCGCCATTGCCGTCGGCGCGCTCAAGGACGGGATCATCGAAAGCGTCGGTAGGTAGGGCCATTTCGTTTTCATTCTTGAGCAGAATGGTCACCACGGAGCCGCCGGAATTATAATCCGTATACACCCCCTGCAGCTCCCAGCTGACACCAAGGCCGTCATCCTTCACTGGGCTTGCCAGGTTAGAAGTAACTTCCTTATCGTCTATGTCTTTCGCTTGATAAGGCGATTCTTCCGAGCTAGAGACGGTGATATTGTCCCCCAACCCGGTCTCTTCCGGCTGGAGAATGCTGCATCCGGCCAGGGTCACGGCGAGAAGGCTGACCGCGCCTGCGCCTAAAGTGTGAGAAATTTTCACCGTGGATGGATCCTTTGCACGCGAGGATAACTTTTATTTCTGCACAAATACTTTAGCCGAAATCCCGCCCAAGGTTCGTATCAGGGCTGCGCGCCGTGGCGTGTGGCATACTGGTTCGTCTCTTTTAGCTTCCCTCTCCACGCGTCTTCGAATCGAGCACCTCTCCATGAAATCCCTGCTACGCATTACCCGCAGCACCTCTGCCCTATGGCCCTACTACCTCGGTGTCTTGCTCGCAGCGATGGTCACCGCCATCCTTGCGCTCATTTCCCCTTTCCTCACCAGGGAAGCCACCGACATCGTCGTGGCGGCTCTTCACACAAACGAGTCGCTTGGCGATGCCCTACGTTCCGTCCTTTTCTTAGCCCTCGCCCTGTTCCTGGCAGATGCCGCCAACGCTTTATTCCGCAATGTCGGCAGCTATATCGGCGATGTCATGGTCTCGCGCCTACGCCAAATTTTATCCAACCGCTATTTTGCTAAGCTCCTGGCGCTGCCACAGGGCTTTTACGACAACCAGGTCACCGGCACCATCATTGCCCGGCTGGATCGCTCCATTGCGAATATCACGCAATTTATCCAGTCCTTTGCCAATAACTTTTTTACGATGATCCTCCAAACCATCGCAGTCTTGGCCATTACCGCCTGGTACTACTGGCCGCTGGCAATCCTATTGGCACTGCTGTTCCCCATTTATATGTGGCTGACCGCGCTGACCTCGAAGCGCTGGCAAAAATTTGAGGCGATTAAAAACGATAACATCGACCAGGCCAATGGCCGGTTTGCTGAGGTCATAGGCCAGGTCAAGGTCACTAAATCCTTCGTCGCCGAATCCCGCGAGCTGGATCATTTTGCCCAGCGCTATGGCACCGTAGTCGATACCACGCGGCCACAGTCCCGCTGGTGGCACGTGATGGATTCCCTCCGCGGTGTCGCCATGGCCGCTATCTTTTTGGGTCTTTACGCAGTTATTTTTTGGCGCACTCTCGAAGGCCATTTCTCCATCGGCGATATGGTCATGCTCTTGCAGATGGTCACCATGGCCAAACAACCCGTATTCATGATGAGCTGGATGATAGACACGGCTCAGCGCGCCATCGCTGGCTCGCGCGACTACTTCACGGTCATGGCAGAAGACCTAGAGCCCACCGCCCCGCGCGAGCTGGTCGCCGCTATCACGGGTTCCGGTACCCCCGAGCTAAATCTCAGCCCCACCCGCCCATTGAAGCCCATACCCGGCGCGCCGGTCTTTGCCTTCGATAACGTCACTTTTGCCTATGAGGAAGGAAAGCCAGTCGTTGCACATATCTCCTTTAGCGCGCACGAGGGGCAGAAGGTAGCTCTTGTGGGTGAATCGGGCGGCGGTAAATCCACCCTGGTTAACTTACTGCTGGGCCTCTATCATCCCTCGGCCGGCCACCTCGATGTATTGGGCTACCGTATCGATGACCTGACCGCTTCCCGCTTACGCGCGTCCGTCGGTGTGGTCTTCCAGGAGTCCTACCTTTTTCGGGTACCATCCGCGATAATATTGCCTATGGCAAGCCCGGGGCCGCCGAGGAAGAAATTGTGGCCGCCGCCAAGCGCGCCAATGCCCATGATTTCATTGAGTCCTTCCCGGATGGCTATGACACGGTCATCGGCGAGCGCGGGCTGAAGCTTTCCGGCGGACAGAAGCAGCGTATCTCCGTCGCGCGCGCCATGCTCAAGGACGCACCCATCCTGGTACTGGATGAGGCGACGTCTGCTCTTGATACCAAGGCCGAACGCGCTGTCCAAGCCGGCCTCGATGAGCTAATGAAGGGCCGGACCACGCTCATTATCGCGCACCGCCTATCCACCATCGCGGATGTCGATACCGTCATTACCCTCAAGGCGGGGCGGATTGATGAAATGGGCTCGCCTGCCGAGCTCGCACAGACCGGCGGCCTGTACGGCGAACTACTTAGACTTACCCAATCCAGCTCCGCCTCGGACCGCCGACGGCTCAAAAAGTACGGCTTTGTCACCGGCGCGAATTCGTACAGCAAGCACGAAGAAGCAAGCGAATAAATCCACTGGGACTACTGTGCTTAAAGCGTTAAGCTTGTGTGCATGCAGTTTCCTAGCCTAGACGAGTTGCACGCCCGCGGTACCCGCAAGTGGACCGTGTTTGATGAAGACGTCCTCCCGCTGTGGATCGCGGAGTCCGATTTCCCCACCGCCCCCGCCGTCAAACAGGCGCTGCAGGAGATGGTGGACAATGAAACCTTCGGCTATACCCCCTCCCCCAAGGCCTCGGGGCTGCCCGAGGCGGTCGCCGATTTCTATGCGGAGCGCTATGCCTGGCGCCCTGCTGCCGATCGCATCTTTTGGATAGGCGATGTCGTCCGCGGCCTCTTGCTCGGCGTGCAGTATTTTACCCGCGATAATTCTCCGGTGATCGTACCGGTTCCCTCCTACCCACCGCTACTGGAGCTCCCCCGCACGGCCGGGCGCGAAAAGTTCGAGACCAGCCTCGAGCTCGATGAGATCGAACAGGCCTTCCGCGACGGTGCCGGTTCGATTCTCTTGGCCAATCCCTATAACCCGCATGGCCACGTCTTTTCAGAAGACTATCTCCGCAGGCTGGTCGAATTGGCGGAGAAATACGATGCCCGTATCTTAGCCGATGAGATCCATGCCCCACTGGTGTATGAAGGAAAGCACATCCCGGTGGCATCACTTGGTGAGGAAGCCGCGCAGCGCACCATCACCGTTACCGCCACCTCTAAAGCTTTTAATACCGCAGGCCTAAAATGCGCACAGATCATCTTTTCTAATGCCGCCGATGCTCAGAAGTGGAATGGGCTAACCGGCGTCGCCAAAGACGGCACCGGCACCTTGGGCGTGCTTGCCGCCGAGGCCGCCTACCGCCACGGCGGAGACTTCCTGGACAAGGAAATTGCGTACCTGCACGAGACCCGCGACTGGCTAGTGAAAGAACTGCCACAGCGCATTCCCGGGCTGAAGACCTCGCGACCGCAGGCCACCTACCTGCTATGGCTGGACTTTTCGAATACCGCCATCGCTGGCAATCCGCAACCGGCCAAGTGGCTGCGCGATAACGCCCGCGTTGCCCTCAACGAGGGCGATACCTTTGGTACCGGCGGATCCGGCCACGCGCGGTTAAACTTCGCCACCTCCCGCGAAATCCTCAGTGAAGCCCTCGACCGCATGCAGAAGGCCTTCGCCGAGCTCGATTAGGTCTGGACCGATTTTTTCTCCCTCGCCCCATCGCATACGCGGTGGGGCTTTTATTACATTTCCAGCATGCTTTGATTTCTCAGTAGGTGGGCAGTAGTATCTCATTACACGAATAGTCCCTATAGGACTACAGAATTCATGTTCTCGCCCGCGCCTCTGCCACCAGGGCTCCGGCGCGGCTGAGGGTTTTAGTACGCACTATTTAAGGAGCCGCGATGGCTACCCCCACTGCCTCAGGCACCCCCCAGAGCAAGGCGACCGTTGTCATTGCCTCGCTCATGCTCTTTTCGATGTTCTTCGGCGCCGGCAATCTTATTTTCCCACCGATGGTGGGCGTTTCCGCCGGCACCAACTTCTGGCCCGCAGTGTTGGGCTTCCTCGCCGCCGGCGTTATCTTGCCCGTCCTCGCCATCATAGCGGTCGCTATCTCGGGCCGCTCCGTGCGCGACTTAGGCGCTAATGGCGGCGCTATCTTCGGCGTGCTCTTTTCCGCCATGGCCTACCTATCCATCGGCGCTTTCTACGCGCTACCGCGTACCGGCGCGGTATCCATGGAAACAGCCATCACTCCCCTTTTAGGTTGGGAAGGCACCATCGCCAGCGGTGTATTCAATACGGTCTTCTTCCTCGTCGCGCTAGGCCTGGCGTGGAAGCCCAATTCCATCATCGATACGCTGGGCAAATTCCTCACCCCGGCGCTGGTTGCACTGCTGGTCGTCCTCATTATTCTTGCCGCGCTGAATAACCCGCGCGATCCCCAGATGCCCACCGAGGAATACACCTCTGCTCCCATGGTCACTGGCCTTTTCGAAGGCTACAACACCATGGATGCCATCGCCGGCCTGGCCTTTTCCATCGTCATCGTCGGTTCCCTGCGCTCCAAGGGCTTTAAAACCCACAACTCCCTGGTCAAGGGCACCATCACTGCAGCGCTAGTCGCCGGTGGCCTGCTGGCCGCCATCTACCTCGGGCTAGCCTGGGTGGGCCAAACTTTGCCCGATGGCCAGTCCTATGAATCCGGTGCGCCGCTCCTTGCCGAGGCCGCAAATCTCACCATGGGCACCTTTGGCCAAGCCCTCTTCTCCACCATCGTCGTCCTCGCCTGCCTGACCACCGCGGTGGGCCTTATCACCGCCACCTCCGCATTCTTCGAGATGCTAGTACCAAAAACGAGCTACCACCTGTGGGCTTGCACCTTCACCGCGATGTCCATCCTCTTTGCCTTCCAAGGGCTCGATACCGTGCTGTCCATCGCGGTGCCGTTTATCATCTTCTTGTACCCACCAGCTATCTCCCTCATTCTGCTTACACTTATCCAGGCGGTGGTCAAACAGTCCGTCGTGTTCTACTGGACTTACCGCCTGGCCCTGTGGACATCAGTTATTTGGTCCGCCCTGACCGTCATTTCCGCCCAGGGTTGGGGTACCGGCGCCCTGGAACCCGTCTTATCGCTGGCACCGGGCCAAGCAGTGGATTTGGGCTGGATTATGCCTACCATCATCGCTGCAGTCATTGGGCTAATAGTCGATGTCTCCACCAAGACCGACCAGAAACACTCCAACTCCGTGACCGCGGCGGCCGATGCTGATGGCGATGTCGTCGTCGACTCCCCACTCGATGCCGCAGCATCGCCAAAGAACTAAGCTCCTTTTCCCCACCCCGCCGCGGGCCCGCCTTCTGTGGGTCACACGGTGGGGTTTTCGTCTGCGACCGGGCAGGCGCGCCAACGCGCGTGGTTCTCAGGCGCGCGCGAGATAATCGCGGATAAATACGGAATAGTGCCACCCTGCGTACCGTTGCACTACAAGAACTATCTCCGCGAGAAATGGATTACTTTCCCATGACTTATCACGCGCCACTTTCCGTATTGGATTTTTGCACCATCTATGACGGTGAAACCCCTGCCCAATCCATTAACCGGTCGGTGGAATTGGCCCAAGAAGCCGAAAAACTGGGGTATTCCCGCATGTGGTACACCGAACACCACAATATGAAATCCATTATGTCCTCTGCGCCTGCCGTCCTCATCGCGCACATTGGTGCCAAAACGCAGCGCATACGGTTGGGCTCCGGCGGCGTGATGCTGCCCAACCACTCGCCCTACGTCATCGCCGAGCAATTCGGCACCCTCGAGGAGATGTACCCGGATCGCATCGACCTAGGTGTCGGCCGTGCCCCCGGCACGGACATGAATACCTTAGGCCGGGCGCTGCGCCGCGATGGTCAATCCGCCGAGCGCTTTCCAGAAGATGTCCAAGAGCTCAAAGCTTATCTGGAGGGCAAGAGCTATATCCCCGGGGTCAGCGCGGTTCCCGGCGCGAATACGAACGTTCCCATCTATATTCTGGGCTCATCCATGTTCGGTGCTTCGCTAGCGGCAAAACTTGGCCAGCCATACGCCTTTGCTTCCCACTTCGCCCCGCAGCACCTCGAGGAGGCTACCACCTACTACCGGGAAAACTTCCAGCCTTCTGAACGGTTTACCAAGCCGTATGTCATCGCCGGAGTAAATGTCACGGCCGCTGATACCATGCACGAGGCGGAAGCCGAATACGAGCGCGTGTGCTTCAACCGCGTCAAGGCTTTCGCTGGCCGTGGCAAGTTCTTGACCGATGAGCAGGTAGAGCAAATCATCGCGTCCTACCAAGGCCAGCAAATCTTGGATATGCTGCGCTACTCTGCGGTCGGCACCACCCAGGAAGTCACCGCATACTTGGAGAAGTTTCAAGAGCACGCCAAGGCAGATGAGCTCATGATTTCTCTGCAGTCGAGTTCGCACGAGAATGTCATCCAGAATATGCGCGTGTTGGCCAAGGGCTGGCAGCTCGATTCGGCCAATGTGGCTGGTACCACGCGCTAAACCGCACTGTATCCAGCGGTCTAGCGCCGCCGCGCTGACCGCTCAGCGCCCCCCTAATTCGCCCTGGGAACTGCCGCCGAGATTGCCCTAATTCATGGCAAATGCGTCTCCCCCCGAATGGTTATCAGACATTTATGTGCTTACTAATACACAAGTTATTCTTCATCTATGAAAATTTTGCGTGCGCGCTCAGCGCTGGGCTGTATCGCGATGGTGGCAGTGCTGGGCACGGTAACAGCTTGTTCAGCGGGCCATACGGCGGTGGTAGATACTTCCGGAGACGACGCCGCCCTGACGGTGGCTTCCAGTTCTGGGGCAACCTCGCTAGATTTTACCACCACGGGTGGGGCCGCCGCGCCCTCGGTTCTCATGGATAACGTCTATGAGACCTTGGTGCGCATCGATGAAGACGGCTCCATTACCCCAGGCTTAGCCAAAGAATGGGACATCAGCAAGGATGCGAAGACCTATACTTTTCACCTGCGCGATGACGTCACCTTTTCCAACGGCGACCCTTTCACCGCTCAAACCGCCGCTTTTTCCATTAATTACGTAAAAAATGACTGGGCCAACGGCATTTCCGCCGCCATGGATCCCGTCGATACCGCCACCGCAGTGGATGACCACACCCTCAAGGTGCGCCTTTCCAAGCCCTCCAATGGCTGGCTGTGGTCCATGGGCACCACCATCGGCGCGATGATGTCGCCGCACGGAATGGATGATCTCGCAGCCCAACCTATTGGTACCGGACCCTACGAGGTTGCGGGATTTTCGCCCTCGGAATTCATCTCCTTGCACAAGCGCGATGATTATTGGGGCACGCCGTCTGCACACGATGTCACGGTACGCTACTTCCCCGATGCCATTTCCTCGGTCACCGCGCTGCGCTCGGGCGGCGTGGACGTTGTCTGGGGCGTGGGCAACCCCGAAATCCTCGATTCCTTGGATGATTCCATCGACGTCAACGTAGGCACCACCAATGGTGAGGTGCTGCTATCAATGAACAATGACCGCGCCCCCTTCGACGATCCACGAGTGCGGCAGGCCGTGGCCTACGCCGTCGACCGCCAGGCCGCCAATGACATCGTGTGGTCTGGCATGGCCACCGATACCGGCGGCGCGCCCATCCCGCCTACCGACCCTTGGTTTGAGGGCAAGAACTATTACGGCTTCAACCCGGATAAAGCCCGCTCGCTACTTGCCGAAGCCGACGCCCAGGGTACCCAGCTCACCGTTACCGTGCCCACGCTTTATTACGCCCAGGCTATCTCCGAGCTGCTGTATTCGCAGCTTTCCGATGTCGGCTTCGACGTCACCCTCGAAAGCGCCGAGTTCCCCGCCGTGTGGCTGGGCCAGGTCCACGGTGCCAAGGACTACCAAATGTCGATTATCTCCCACGTGGAGGCCCGCGATGTGCCAGCGCTTTTTGGCAACCCGGATTACTACCTAAATTACGACTCCGCTCGCACACGCGAGCTGCTCGATAAGGCCGATACCGCCGCACCTGCAGATTATCCCCGCCTCATGACACAGGCCGTGGACGAGATCATGGCCGATGCGGGGGCACTGACCGTGATGAATATGCCGAATGTCGTTTTAACGCGCCACGGCATCAGCGGCTTACACACAGATCAGGTTACCGACGCAATCGTCCTGCGCGATCTCACCGACACCCAGGAGGACCAATGAGTACCTCTCGAACAACCGGGCAGGCCATAATCCGGCCGCTGCTGCGCTTTGTGCTCACGCTTTTTCTCGCCTCCCTCATTATCTTCGCGCTCATGCGCGCAGTGCCCGGCAACCCGGCGCGCGTCGCGTTGGGGGTCAACGCCACTGAGGACGCCATCGCTAAGCTCAGTGCAGGACTCGGCCTTGACCGACCGCTGCTCGCACAGTACGGCGATTGGATGAGGGGCCTTGCCACTGGCGATTTTGGCAAGTCGCTGTCCTCGCAGCAGGATATCACCCCGCTCGTTGTTGACCGCTTGCAGGTCACGCTCATCCTCATCGGCCTGGCCATGGCCTTGGCGCTGGCCTGCGCGATTCCCATCGGCATGTGGCTGGCGCATAACCGCAATTCGCGGGTTGCCGGCTTAGTATCTGCGGGAACGCAATTGGGCATCGCCGTGCCAAGCTTTTTGGTAGGCATCATCTTGGTGGCTATCTTTGCCGTCCACCTGGGCTGGCTTCCGGCCAATGGCTGGGTGCCACCCAACCGCGGCGTGGGTGATTTCCTCCGCCACCTGATCCTGCCGGTCATCGCCTTGGCCCTGGTCCAAGGCGCCATGCTCACGCGCTATATGCGCTCCTCAATGCTCGATGTTATGGACCAAGACTATATCCGCACCGCGCGCGCCCTGGGTGATTCCCCACGGGAGGCGCTGCGCCGCCACGGGCTACGCAATGCCGCCCTGCCGGTACTGACGGTTTCTGGCCTGCAATTGACCTCAATGGTGGTAGGCGCCGTGGTCATTGAATCCGTCTTCGTTATCCCCGGCGTGGGTTCCATGCTGCTTGATGCGGTCTCCGTGCGCGATCTGACCACGGTGCAGACCCTCGTTATGCTGCTGGTTACCTTTGCGCTGGCAGTCAACATGCTCACCGATGTCGCCTACCGCCTCATCGATCCTCGAATCAAAGCAGGTGACGCGCGATGAACATGCGTTTTTCTGGTTGGCTCGGTGCCGCACTCGTCGGCGCGGTCGTAGTAATTGCTCTTGTAGCGCTGGTATGGACTCCGTACGATCCCACCCTGGCGCAGCCGGGGAGCCGGCTATCCGGCCCCACCGCAGATCACCTCCTGGGCACAGATCGCTTCGGCCGCGATACCGCCTCGCGCCTCATGGCGGGCGCGAAAATCACGGTCTTCGTAGGGCTTATCGCCGTCGGCATCTCAGGTCTAATCGGCATCCCGCTTGGCATTATGGCCGGAATGCGCCGCGGCACCTGGGTAGAAACGCTGGTCATGCGCGGCGCCGACGTGATAATCGCCTTCCCAGCTCTCTTGCTCGCCATTATTGCCGGCGCTGTCTGGGGCCCATCGACCCTGACGGCCATGATTGCCATCGGTATCTCCGGCATCCCGTACTTCGCCCGGGTAGCGCGTTCTGGGACGCTGCAGGTGGTCACGCAGGACTATATCGCCTCCGCCCGCATCTCCGCCGTGCCGGGATGGAAAGTTGCGGTGCGCCACGTGCTGCCGAATATCGCGGGGCTCATCATCGTCCAGGCCTCGGTGTATTTTGCCCTCGCCATCCTCGCGGAGGCGGGCCTGTCCTATCTCGGTTTGGGCACGCCTCCCCCGGCTGCCTCGTGGGGCCGCATGCTGCAGGATTCCCAATCGCTGCTGAGCACCGACCCCCTCCAGGCCCTCTGGCCAGGACTTGCCATCGTCGCCACGGTCTTGGGCTTTAACTTGCTTGGTGATGCCCTCCGTGACGCCCTCGACCCCCGCATGAAAGGAGCCACGCGATGAGCCTGTTAAGCGTGCGCGATCTCAGCCTCAGCGCCTCCGAATCTTCCCTCGTGGGCCCGCTTAGCTTCGAGCTCAAGGCGGGCGAAAAACTCGGCATCATCGGCGAATCCGGCTCTGGTAAATCACTGACCGCGCTCTCCATTATCGGGCTACTACCCTCGGGCATTGCCGCCGCCGGCGAGATCACGGTAGCTGATCACCAGATCGTTGGCGCGCGCGATGCCGCCATCCGCCCGCTACGGGGGAAGACCATGTCCATGGTCTTCCAAGAACCCATGAGCGCGCTGGATCCTTTGATGCGCATTAGCGCCCAGCTTACCCACGCCGGCGCGCGCGATATCGTCGCAGCCTTAGAAGAGGTCGACCTCGACGCCGATCTCGCTTCCCGCTTCCCACACCAGCTGTCTGGCGGGCAGCGACAACGCGTACTCTTAGCCATGGCCATGGCGGGAAGCCCCGACGTTCTCATTTGCGACGAGCCCACCACCGCCCTCGATGCCACCACGCAAGACGGGGTCCTTCGCGCCATCGAGCGCGTGACTAAACAACATGGCACCGCGCTGCTTTTTATCTCCCACGATCTCAACGTCATTCAGCGCATGTGCCCGCGTGTGTTAGTCATGCGCGATGGCCACATCGTCGAGGAAGGCCTCACCGCACGCGTGCTTATGCAGCCACGCCACGCTTATACCCGAAAACTGGTTTCGGCCTCGCAGCCGCCGAACTTTGCCCTCACCCCGGCGAGTGGGGAAAAGGACATGGTGTTACTAGAGGGCATCAGCAAGCAGCATGGCTCCCAGGTCGCGCTAACGGGGATCGATCTCCGCGTGCGCCGCGGCGAGCGGCTCGGTATCGTCGGCGGCTCCGGTTCTGGCAAGACCAGCCTGCTCAAAATTGTAGCGGGACTAGATGCACCAACCTCCGGAACTAGCGTCGTGGACGGGCGCGTGCAAATGGTCTTCCAAGACCCGCAGGGCTCGCTAAACCCGCGGCTCAAGATTTGGAAATCTATTGCCGAGGCCATGCCCGGGCGCCCGTCCAAGACCGAGCAGCGTAAGCGCGCCGCAGCAGCATTAGGAGAGGTAGGCATTCCCGGCACTGCGCTCGACCGCTATCCCCACGAGTTTTCCGGCGGGCAGCGCCAACGTATCTCCATCGCCCGCGCGCTGTGCGGCGAACCGGACATCCTGCTTGCCGATGAAGCCGTCTCCGCCCTCGACATGTCAGTGCAGGCCCAGGTACTGGAATTGCTAGCCCGTCTTATCGAGGACCGCGGGCTGACTCTGCTGTTTGTCACCCACAATCTTGCCGTAGTGCACGGGCTCTGCGATAGGGTCGCCGTACTCAACCGCGGCGAGCTGGTCGAACACGGCCCCACCGAGCGCGTGTGGTCCGCACCCACGAGCAACTACACCCGCAAGCTTATCGCCGCCGCAGGGCAATAGAGCGGCCCGGGCGATTTTTACTGCGGCACAGGTTGGGTGCGGTATATATTTTTTGGCGCAAGGAGTCTGGCGGGCTCGTGAGCACCCTATCCCGCGATGACCGAGTACGAACCGGTTGCTGACCGATTGTCATATCATCTCCGTGCGGTGGCCCACTGTCCGCGCGTGGCCTTAGCGCTGCGTGCATCCCCGGCGCTGCTGCTTCCTGGTGCCTTCGCCCTGCTCGGGCTACTTGTTTATCGATACCCCAAAGAGGTCCTTGCCAACCGCCGGGATCAGCAGTGCGAGCTGATTTCTAAGCGTCACGCCACCCAGTCCCTGGCTGCCGGTGCCCCCGCCACCGCCCGCGAATTCTGCCAGCGGCACATCGCCATCCAGCACGCAGGCTACTTCTGTCCGACTATTGCTCTACACACCCGTTCCGGAAAGCAAGCAGGGTTGAATTATTGCTGCACGCCGGCGGCATCACGCATGGTCTTGGTCTGCGCGGAAGGGTACTCGTTTTCGGTGGCCAAGCGCTCGAAAGCCACGGCTGCCAGCGCGGCCGCCTGCATGCCAAGCACCGAGTCATCGAAACGCATCATCGGCGAGTGGTTCCACTCGCGCTGGTTTTCGGGTGTCGAAGGGTTGGCGGTGCCCATCCACATAAACGTGCCCGGCACTTGGGAGAGGACATAGCCGAAATCCTCAGAGGCCATCATCGGGGCCTCGAAGGGCTGCACATTTTCCGCGCCAAACATTTGCCCCCACAGTGTGGCTGCGAATTGATTCTCCCGCGGATTCGTTTTCGTCGTCGGGTACAACACCTCGAAATCTACTTGCGCGGTACACCTGTGCGAGGCAGCCACCGAGCTGGAGACCTCGGTGATCATTTGGCGGACAGCGTCGATCTTTTCATCGCGAAGCACGCGCACCGTCGCCCCCAGAGCCGCGCGATCTGGAATGGCGTTATAGGCACCATTGCCCGCCCACAGGTTGGTCACGGTAATCACAATGGGTTCTAGCGCATCGAAGCGGCGGGTTAGTGCTGTCTGCAGCGACATCTGGATTTCCGCGAGCGCCGCGACGGGGTCAATAGCATCATGCGGGCGCGACCCGTGCCCGCCCTTTCCCAGCACCGTAATAGTCAGGTTGGACGAGCTAGCCATCATCGGACCGGGGACATAGTGGAACGTGCCCCGGTCCTGCGGGCCCACGTGCAGACCATAGGCGGCGATCGGGCGCCGGCCGGCGGCATCGAGCACGCCTTCCTCGATCATCGGCTGCGCACCACCCGGGCCTTCCTCGCCGGGCTGGAACATAAAGGTGATATCGCCATGCAGCTCCTCGCGGTGCTCGCTCAGCATACGCGCCGCCCCAATTAGCCCCGCTGTATGTAGGTCATGGCCGCAGGCGTGCATGTACTCATTGATCGATGCAAAGGGGCTGCCGGTCTGCTCGTGTACCTCCAGCGCATCCATGTCTGCGCGCAGCAGCACCGATACCGGCCGCTCGCCGCGCTTGCCGCCGCGCAGCACCGCCACCACGGAACTAAGATCCTGCCCTACATGGATCTCGAGCGGCAGGCCTTCAAGCGCCTCAAGGACCTTTTTTTGGGTGCGCGGCAGATGCAGCCCAATTTCCGGGTGGCGGTGTAAATCGCGCCGAATATTTTGCAGATCCTCCACCATGGATTCGCCCATATCCTGAAAAATCTCCGTGGCCAGCTGCGTGCCGATGCGCGCCCGAGTCACCGGTAGCGGCGGCAACTTCTGTGCTTGCCGCAGGCCGGACTTACGGCCGGGGTGGTGAGGGCGGACGCTTTTCGTGGGATCGGTCATGTGGGCTCCTTTACTCGCTGTCCTATTCGACAATACCGCAGGTTATCCACAGGGTGAATGGAGGTGCCGTGCCAAATGTGACGCGTGAGGCGAGTTATCCACAGGCCGGGGTAAGCGGGCTTTTGCAAGGATGGACGGTGGCTTAACCTCGCGAGCATGACCCGCTTGCAAGACTACGCTCGCCAATTAACCTCGCCGATGGAGCTTCTCGGCGAGGTCTTTGGCCTTGCTGAAGCGGACCTGCAACGGCTCGGTATTTCCCGGCAGGAATCGCGCGAATTACTGCTGCTTGCCACTGCCTACTTCGGACCGACATCCTTCACCCGACGCCAGCGCACATGCCGGGAGACCAAGCACTGCTTAACCACGCTCAAGCTGATTGAAAAATACGTCTCCCGCACAAGGACTCAGCGGGATGCTTGGGCGCTGCGGGCAGAGTTGTGTGTGACGTCGCGGGACATCGACACGCTAGCGCGCACTCGACTCAAGGAGATGTATCCTCCCCACCAACCTCAGCGCGGGGTGCGCGTGACCCGACGCAAAGGTGGGCCGTCCACGCTGTCTATTACCGGCGATTCCGATTTCATCGCCGACCTGCACTCCACCATTGGGGAGGACTCCCCGCTCGAGGCCGTAGAGCGCATCTTCTTCCGTGATGGCGCCACCCGCCCAGTGGCACGCACCAATATTGTGATCCACCTTGATGAGCTGGATAAAATCTTAAAAGGCGGCGGCGAAGAGGTGACGCTACAGATGACCAATGGTGCCGAAATTTCCGGGGCCAAGTTGGTGGAGAAAAAGCTTGCCGAGGTAGGCCTAATCACCCTCATTCACCCCTTCGAGGGCCCAGTCAACCTCTATAGGACCTCGCGATTCGCCTCCGAAAAGCAGCGGCTAATGGCCGCCGCCGAAAACCCCTCCTGCCCATGGGCAGAATGCAATTATCCCGCCGACAAATGCCAGGTTCACCATCTCCAAGCGTGGAAGCACGGCGGCGAGACGAATATCGACAACCTGACCATTGCTTGCCCCTATCACAACGGCGTCAACGACGATGACCCGCACGCCCCACCGGTTCGCGGCCGCCTTCATCGCAATCACGGCCGCATTGAATGGCTGCCTCCCTGGGCCTCGCCACCCGGCTAGGTGACCGCCTTGGACGTTCTACCGGGCGGAGTTCTGCGTTTCCTTAGAAAGCACAGATCCGCCAACCGTCGCACTGGTAATTGCCACCGCCATTAGCAACCGCTGGTCCAGCGGTTGCCGCTTTGGCAAGCCATAAGCCTTGCACGCTGTAACCACTGTAATAACTGTGTGCCTGCAGTGCGCTGTGGCGTGCTTACCCCGCTGGAGCATGGTCAGGCCACGATCTTGGTGTGGTGATAGAAGCACAATGCGCGTTCGCGATTAACCCGAGGTTAGCTAGACGGTGTCATGTCCATAGGGTTGTTGAACACGGAGTTCGGTGGCTTCTTAGGCTTCGGGGAAGCTGCGTCGAAATAATCGAATTCATCGGCATCTTCGATACCCGGGACCAAGAAGGTTGTGACAGCAAATGCGGGTCACAGTACCACTGCGCGAGAGCGAGGCTTCATCTTATTTTCCACCGCAAGTTAAACGTGAGAAAACCGGGAGGAAGTAGCTCTGGCTCGCCGAAGAACCATCGGTAGCTTTCGAATCGAAAATTAACGCCACGTCCCCGCAGTCCGCACGTACTCCAAAAGGACATTCCCGGCCCCTGGAATGCCCTAAAGGTGCAGATGAACCGAGCTCTTGGGCAGCGGCCGCCGCACAAGCTGTTGACTAACAAGTTAAAGTGCTATTGCACTGCGCTTGCCAGGACCTAGTCGTCTGCATCCGTCGACAGGGCCGCCACGAAGGCCTCCTGCGGTACTGACACGGAGCCCAAGGTTTTCATGCGCTTCTTACCCGCCTTCTGTTTTTCCAAGAGCTTGCGCTTACGCGAAATATCGCCGCCATAGCACTTAGCCAGCACGTCCTTACGCACGGCCCGAATGTTTTCCCGAGCGATAACCTTGGTACCAATGGCTGCCTGGACCGGGACCTCGAATTGCTGGCGCGGAATAAGCTCTTTTAGCTTCTTGGTCATCTTATTGCCGTACCACTGGGCAGAGTCGCGGTGGACGATGGCAGAAAAAGCATCGACCGGGTCGCCGTTGAGGAGGATATCCACCTTGACAAGGTCGGATTGCTGCTCGCCGGCCTCTTCGTAGTTTAGCGAGGCATAGCCCTTGGTACGGGATTTCAACATGTCAAAAAAGTCGAAGATGATTTCGCCCAAAGGCATGGTGTAGCGCAGCTCCACGCGGTCTTCGGACAGATAATCCATCCCGCCCATTTGGCCGCGTTTGGATTGGCATAGCTCCATGGTCGGGCCGACGAATTGTTCGGGCACGATGACCGTCATGGAGACGACGGGCTCATAGACCTCGTTGAGCTTGCCCTCCGGCCAGTCCGAGGGATTGTGGACCCAGCTTTCCTCGCCGTCTTCGGCGACCACGCGGTAGGTCACCGACGGAGCAGTAGAAATCAGGTCGAGGCCAAACTCACGCTCCAGGCGGTCCCGGGTGATTTCCATGTGCAGCAGGCCCAAGAAACCACAGCGAAAGCCAAAGCCCAGGGCGACTGACGTTTCAGGCTCGAAGGTCAAGGAGGCATCGTTAAGCTGTAGCTTTTCCAGCGCGTCACGCAGGTCGGGGAAATCGGACTGGGAGATGGGAAAAAGTCCGGAATAAACCATCGGATCAGGGTCTTTATAACCCTTGAGCGGGATCTCAGCGCCGCCGTGGGACCAAGTGACGGTATCGCCCACCTTAGTCTCGCGCACGTCTTTCACGCCGGTAATGAGGTAGCCCACCTCGCCGGGACCCAAGCCCTCGCATTTTTGCATCGTGGGCGAAACGATGCCGATTTCCAACAGCTCATGGTTGACGTTGGTGGACATCATCGTCACCTTCTGGCGCGGCGTGAGCTTGCCGTCCACCATGCGGATATAGGTCACAACGCCGCGGTAGGTGTCATAGACGGAGTCAAAAATCATGGCCCGTGCGGGCGCATCGGGCCCATGCTCCGAGGACGGCGGTGGCACCAGCTCACAGACCTTATCGAGCAGCTCGACCACGCCTTCGCCGGTTTTGCCCGATACCTTCAGCACCTCCTCGGGCTCGCAACCGATGATATTGGCAATTTCCAGCGCATATTTATCCGGGTCGGCTGCAGGCAAGTCGATTTTGTTGAGAACCGGAATGATTTCCAGATCATTTTCCATCGCCAAGTACAGGTTGGCAAGTGTTTGGGCTTCGATGCCCTGGGCAGCATCGACAAGCAGGATGGCACCCTCACATGCCTCGAGCGCGCGGGAGACCTCGTAGGTAAAGTCCACATGGCCGGGCGTATCGATCATTTGCATGACGATCTGCTCCCCTGCCGACGCCCCAGTGTGCGGCACCCACGGCAGGCGAACATTCTGCGCCTTAATAGTAATCCCGCGTTCGCGCTCGATATCCATGTTATCGAGAAACTGGTCACGCATATCGCGCTCCGCAACCACCTTAGATAGCTGCAGGATGCGGTCTGCTAGCGTCGACTTTCCGTGGTCGATGTGAGCAATAATGCAGAAGTTACGGATCCGGGCGGGATCCGTAAACGTCGTGGCCGCAAAGTTTTCAGACATACGTCTACAATAGTCGACATGAATTCCGGCATGCTCACCCGTCTGCGCGAAGCGCTCGGAATCAGCGAGCGCGAGCCCGTGGACTCTGGTCTCACCCGCATCAACTCCCAGTTAGGGCTGGACAGGTCCACCCAAAGCCACGAGCCGCGCAAGGTCGCCTCCATCCAGGTTGAGGCCACCGCGGCACGTCCCCGTTCCATCTCCTTCTCCCCCGATATGGATGGCCAAGCCGATTCCGGCGAGGTGGTGTGGATGTGGACGCCGGCGGACTGCAAGCAGGCCCCTCCCCGTGAGCGCGCCATTTTGGTGGTCGGGCGCACCCGCACCACCGTGACAGGCCTGCTCATTTCCGCCAACCCGGAGCATGCGCTTGACGATGCCTGGCTAGAAATCGGCAGCGGCGAATGGGACACGTCTGGACGCAATTGTTGGGTGCGTTTAGACCGCTTAGTGGAGGTATCCGAAGAACAGGTGCGCCGCCAGGGCATTCTTTTTCCGGAGCGCAGGTTTGAAAGGATTGCCAATCGCTTGCGCTCGCGCTACCACTGGGCGTAATTCGGTGGTGTAGCGGCTGCGGACTTGGCTCATGCGCGGCTGCGCTGCTACTATATGCAAGCTACTTACTTACCGGGCGCGTTGGTCGGGGCGGGCAGGACCTTGGGTCCGCTCTTCGAATACCAACGCCGGCGCATTTCCCTACACCTAGTGGGGATGGCGAGACACGTCCGGCAGGTTTGTGTCTTAATCAATCATCTTCGATTATCAAGAGGTAATTTCATGGCTAATATCAAGTCCAAGCAAAAGCGCGTTCTGACCAACGAGAAGTCTCGTCAACGCAACAAGAGCGTGCGCTCCGCCGTTCGCACCGAGATCCGCAAGTTCCGCGCCGCCGTAGAGGCTGGCGACAAGGCTGCGGCAGAAAAGCAGCTGCGCGTAGCTTCCCGTGCACTGGATAAGTCCGTTTCCAAGGGCGTCTTCCACCGCAACGCTGCTGCTAACAAGAAGTCTGGTATGGCAACCGCCTTCAACAAGATGGACTAATCCCTAGTCATCTTCCCTCCCCCGAATAAAGTACTGCTGGCATGCAGCGACTTATTCGGGGGATTTTTATTGCGCCAACCGCCGCTTGGATTCTAGACAACGTCGCCTTGTGCAGAGTGATTTTTTCCCAGCACGTCACCTCCTTATATGGGAATATATGTTCGTAAGGGTAATCGTGTTCGCGTCGGCAGGGGCGGCTAAGATAAGTCACCGATGAACAACGTCAAGTCTCTGGTGAAATGGGCCGGCGGGAAACGCCAGCTCTTGCCGCACATTCACGCCGCCCTACCCGCTGGGACACCGCGGCGTTATTATGAACCCTTCATCGGCGGGGGCGCGGTTTTATTTTCGCTGACTCCAGCCAGTGCGCGAGTCAATGACCTCAACTCAGAACTGATCAATTTATATGAGGTGGTACGCGAAGACGTCGAGGCTCTCATCAGCCTCGTATCGACCTACCCGAACGATGCGGATTTTTTCTACCAGCTGCGCGCGGTCGACCGCGATGTGGAACGGTTCGCGGCGCTTTCCACTACAGAGCGTGCCGCGCGGACGCTATATCTGAATAAGACCTGCTATAACGGCCTGTACCGGGTAAATTCTGCGGGTCAATTTAATGCGCCGTTTGGCCGTTATAAGAACCCCACTATCTGTGACGCGGATACGCTTCGCGGGGTCCACCAATATTTCCGGGGCAATGAGGTCATCTTCACGCGGGGTGATTTCGCTGCGGCGGTGGCCGGCGCTGAGGAAGGAGACTTTGTCTATTTCGATCCGCCCTACGACCCAGTCAACGTCACCAGCTCCTTTACAGGTTATCAAAAGGGCGGTTTTGACCGCGCAGAACAAGAGCGTCTGAAGGCCGTATGCGATGATCTCGATGCCCGCGGGGTGAAGTTCCTCCTCTCCAACTCCGCGACGGAATTTATCCGCGAACTCTACACAGACTTTTTCATAGACACCGTAGCCGCCACCCGCGCCATTAACTCCGTGGGATCGCGCCGCGGCAAAGTAGATGAATTGCTCGTGCGCAACTACGAGATAAGCCATGGGTAAAGCACCAAGTGCACACGAACAGCGGGAACTTCGCGCACTATTCGGAGTTCCGGACGGGGAAAAGCTTGGCCTCGATGATTGGGGCTGGCTGCGCATTGTGGCCGCAGGTTTCGGAAAACAGCTGGAGGAAAACGGATATTTCTACCTCTCGGCCAAGGAGCTCAAGGAGTTATCGGGCCGAGAACCGCGGCTCATGGCCAAGCACGATTTTTCCACCTCGAGGCCGTGGATTTTCAAGAAACTGGGCCTGGGAATCATCCCAGTCAGCCGCAGCGAATACTTCGTCGGGCCGTTGGACATGTACGAACGGTTCCCGGAACCCACCCACACCGGGGCGGGTTCCGTGCGCACGTTGGACATGCCCGCGGGCCTTGACACTCTTGACATCGAGAGCGTGAATTCGGAATCGATGGCGTTGAATGTGGCATCGGCAAGCGGCATGATAGAGCACTTCTTGGGTTGCAAACCATTGCAGGCCACCGTCGCGGGGCGCATGTCATCGCTCGAAATGACGATTCCTGTGCCGGGTGTGGGAGTGAAGGTCAAGGTCGATCGCGCGCAGATGGAAATCGACGGTGGCTTCGAATCACTCGAGCATTTGGTAATTGTGGAAGCCAAAAACCACATCTCGGAAGACTTCAATATCCGGCAATTGTACTTTCCATACCGGCGCTTCCAGCAACGGCTTTCCAAAGCCGTGGTGCCCGTTTTCTTGGTCTACTCTAATGGAATATTTCACCTGTATCGGTACGATTTCACTGATCCCGCAGATTTTCGCAGCATCGCACTCATAGACCACGCCCGCTACGCCCTGAGCTCTTCGCACCTCAGCGTAGACGATGCGCTGGGTATTGTGGGCTCCGTCGATGCCGAGCCAGAGCCGACGGGAATTCCTTTCCCGCAGGCCAATAGCTTTGAGCGTGTGGTCAACTTGGTAGAGCTCATCGCGCAGCAACCAAGGAGCAAGGAGGAAATTGCTGGCGAGTACGATTTTCATTTGCGCCAGGCAGACTACTACGCGAATGCAGCCTGCTACCTCGGGCTAATGACGCTGGCCGATGGCCACTATCAGCTCACCCCTCGCGGCGAAAAAGCCATTACACAGCCGCGGCGCGACGGCCGCAATGCTGCCCTACTGCGCGCGTTGGCGGCGCGGCGGGTATTCCGGCAAGCGATGGAGATGAGCCTACGGCGCGGGGTGGTCGCTGAAACGCACGAGATCGCGGCTGCGATAGAAGAACTCGGCTTGGGCGCTGTCACGGCGAGTCGCCGGGCCTCGACGGTAAAACAGTGGATCCAGTGGGCGCTGGATGTGGTGGCAGAAGCCGATCCTCAACCCCTGCCCGGGCTTTAGGCTATCAACTGCTGCACACCGGCAACTACGAGCGCGAGGCCGGCAATGATGAAAAACAAGCCGGATCCGATATCGACCCACGGGCCCGCGGCAATAAGCTTGCGGCGCACCGCATTCGTAGAAATTACAGTGGCCACCACGAGAAAGAAGGCAAAGGCCGTTAGCGCCAGGGCCAGGGTCAGCGTGATGGCCAGCCACAACGGTGGTGAGGCCGGTAGCTGTGGGGCAATCATGGCAGCGAGGAAAAGCACAATCTTCGGGTTAGAAAGGTTTGTTGCCAGCCCCATGTTGAAGGAATGGCGCAGTCGACCCAGCTTGGCCTCGGCGTCCTCCAAATCAACGGGTGGGTTGGTACGTTGCTCCAAGCCGCTGCGCAGCGCCCGCCATCCCATGAAAACAAGGAAGCTACCACCGATGGCCTGGACCGCCCCCAGGATCCCGGGAAAAGCGGTTAAAAGGGCGGCCGCACCGAAGACTGTGGCACCGCACCAGAAAAACACGCCAATTTGAATGCCTGCAGCCGCGGCGATGGCATGGCGGCGCGATTTGGTGGCATAGCGGGTAACGAGGATGATATCCGGACCTGGCGAGGCCGCACCCACCAGGTTCATCAAGAGAATGGTGCAAAAGGATGTCCAGCTCACTGCGCGGACTCGCCTTTCAAGCGTCCGAGGAGATCCTCGCGGCCAAACATGCGAGCCGAATCGATGGCGGTTGGTTGACCGGCGGTAGCAGAAGCGCCAGCGTCTAGCAGGGCATCAACAACCGCATCTTCTTTTTTGAAGATAGCACCTGCCAGGGGCGATTGTCCGCGATCATTGAGCAAGTTCACGTCGGCGCCGGCCCTTGCTAGTGCGGTCACGAGATCAGCGTGACCGTGGTAGGCGGCAAGCATGAGAAAAGACTGGCCGTCTTGGTTGACCAGATTGATATTGACGCCCTGGTCAATATAGTTCAGGAGATCCAGGCTTCCCTCCCGCGCCATGTTGAAGAGCCGATGGGCGAATTCTTGCACTTGTTCCTCAGGCATGGACTCTAGCTTAACGTGCCAATTCTGCGACTCGTTTTACGGCCGCCTCAACGGCGAATTCGGGCTCACCACCTCGGCCTTTCACGGCGGCGTCCAGTTCAGAGACTAGGATGACGGCGGCGGTGATGGCATCGGCAGTCCAGCGTCTAGCCACCGGCTGGGTCATTTTCACGACATACGGGGCAAGCCCAGTCTGGCTGGCTAGTGAGTACTGATCCCCGCGGGCGGAATACAGACGCGCAACGGCGCCAACTTTATTAGCCAAAGCCGCGGCGATGGCCACGGGGCTGGTGCCGAGCTGGAGGGCGCGCCGGCAAGTGGAGACGGCGGCCTCTACACGGCCGGCGACGGCGGCATCGGCAATGTCCCAGTTAGCTACCTCGGCCACACCTATGTAATAATTGCGCACCGCTTCTTGCGTGACGTTGCCACCCGTATCGGCCACGAGCTGGGAGATGGCGGAGGCGAGTTCGCGAAGGTCGGAACCGACGCCGTCGAGAACGGCGTGCACAACATCCGGGGTGGGGCGAACGCCGTGGGAGGCAAACTCGCGGGTGGCCCACTGGCCCAGCTCATTGGGGTAGAGCGAGAACACCTCGTGCACCTCCGCAATCTTGCGCAGCTTCGCCACTAGCTCCGGCGCTTTCTTCTTTTTCTTCAGCGTCTTCGCGGCCACGGAGTAGACCACTACCATGGTCATGCCCGGCGCGGGATTGGCGCAGGCGCGCAAGATGATATCGACTACCTCTTTCCCGGCACGTTCGCACTCGGTGATGAAGATAACGCGGTTATCGCCAAACAGCGACGGACTGGTGGCCTCCAAGATTTCGCCTTCGGATACCTCGGAGGCCTTGAGCGTCATCAATTCAGGGCGATTAGCCTCGCCTTCGGCCGCGGCCGTATGGATAGTGTGGCGAGCACGTTCAGTGAGGAATTCATCATCGCCGAGAATAAGGTGTACGGGAGGCATGCCCATCATTTTAGCGCTATGCGGCTACCGCACCCAGGCAGGCGATGCCCACAATAACCCCCGCCAGGGTTAACCACGGCCTGTGATAGAGCAGTCCCGCAATGACCCATCCATAACCGAGGAGAGTAAATAGCGGGTGGGCGGTGATGGTGACTACGGGCAGGCTGGCCACCCCGTGGGCGATGGTATTGATCCACCATGCTGCGGGTTCGATAACTTTTAATAATCCTGCGGCGATGATGCTCAAGGGGCCTAGCTGCGCGGCGATGGCTGCGAGCAACCCGACCACGGTAATGGGTGCGGTTGCGGGCGCTACTAGTATATTCGCGAGGACCGAGACGACGGATACCTCGCCAGACATTAGGGCGATGAGCGGCAGGGTGAGGATATCGGCGGCAATCGCCACGGCCACGGCACGCAGGACGATGGCGGGCCAACCGGTTACCGCGAGTTGCGAATAAATAAGCGGACTCAGCAAGACGATTCCGAAGGTCGCCGCGCACGATAGCGCGAAGCCAAAATGCACCGCTAGATCCGAATCCACAAATAGGAGGATGAGAATGCCGAGGCCTAGCGCATGGATGGGTTCCATGGTGGACGAGTGCAACACCGCTAGCAGGCCTACTACCCCGGCGACGGCCGCGCGCTGCACCGACGGTTCAAGGCCCACCAAGACGACATAAGTGGCTAGCGCCGCTAACGATACCGTCACCCTGGTGCGCGGTCCGGCCGCGCACGCGGCGCAGACGATGGCTGCGAAGGAACAGACGATGGCCACATTAGCACCAGATACAGCGCTAAGGTGGGATAGCCCGGTATCGATATAGAGCTGACGCTCGTCGGGGCTTTGCAGGGAGGTATCGCCAAGCACCATCCCTGGGATGAGACCCTGACTGCTTGAGCCTATCGCCTCAACCACCACCGTGCGGAAGTTATCTGCCACCTTTGCCGCCCAGCCGGCCAGACCCGAAGGGGGTGCGGAGATACTCAGGTGGGAAGCGTTGGCTACCACGGTCCCCACTCCGGGTTGGTCGGAACTGGAAAGTTGTATCGCTGCTGTGACCTGCGTTCCGGCAGGTACCGCCAGTGGTTCGGGGCTAAAAACCAGAAGCTGTGCGGGATAGCCCGGGACATCGAGGCGGATGAGCCACCCGCCGGTGCTTGTCTGGGTGGGCGCGGCGACCACGCGGCCAGTGATAAAGCGGCCAAATTCAAAGGCGTCTGCACGCGCGCGCCGGACGGCGGCAACGAAGGCAGCGGCGGCGGCGAGTACGCCACAGAAAATAGCTTGGCCCCACTGCCGAGCGAGTACGCAGACTCCTACGACACTGCCGATA
This sequence comes from Corynebacterium macginleyi, assembly GCF_003688935.1. Lineage (GTDB taxonomy): Bacteria > Actinomycetota > Actinomycetes > Mycobacteriales > Mycobacteriaceae > Corynebacterium > Corynebacterium macginleyi. Next base: position 63,957 of record NZ_REGE01000001.1, read on the forward strand.
CACGCCACAGCCCACCCCTGCCCGAACACCAGCACCGCGATGACCGCCGCCCACGAGGTCAAGGCGCCTGGAAGCAGGCGAAGTTCTCTCATCGCTGCATGACCCTTCTGCCTACAGCTGCACGTTATCTTTGAGCTTGGCAAATTTTGCGGGGCCAATCCCACTGACCTCGAGCAATTCCTCGATATCCTGAAACCCTCCGCGCTCCTCGCGGAAGGAGACGATGGCTTGCGCGGTCACCTCCCCTATCCCATTGAGATCCATGAGTTCGGCGGCGGTGGCGAAATTGAGGCTGACTTTATTGCCGCCTCCTGGTGCTGCGCCGGGAGTTTGTGGGGCACCGGCAAGCGCGGCGTCGGGCAGCAGAGCGCCCCGGGGCAGGATAAGAAGTTGTTGGCCATCTGCAAGCCGCTGTGCTTGGTTGAGCGTCATTGTCTCCGCCTCCGGCAAAGGCGTGGCGGCCGCAAGGGCATCGGCGATACGGGCGCCAGGCTCAAGGGTCTTCAGGCCGGGTGCTGCAACCTCGCCGACGACGGATACGATGATTTCGCTCGGCTCGGCGGTAATACTGCCCATCGCTGCGGGTTCGGGCATGCCGGACGCATCCGAATGGCGGGATCCAAGGCCAAGCCAAACCAGGACGCCTACCACTACTGTGATAGCTACCGCGCAGGCTTGCCAGTGGCTTATATGGACGCGCGGGCGCGGGTAATCGACGTGGAGGAGTTCTTCCTCACCGGTGGGTTGGGTAAATTCGCGAATTCGTTCGCTGATTTTGGGTGCCGCCATGTCCCACAGGATAGAAAGCGGCACCGGGTGGTCCAAGACTGTGGACGGAGGTGCTGTGGATAAAACGTTGATCGGGACAACTAGGCGGGCCATAGTTAGGGGTTATCCACAATCGGGGGTGCCTCACGCGGCGAGCTTCGCCCGTGTGTGCGAGGGCCTAGGTACTAAACACGGCAGATACCCCGATGGCGGAGGGGCCAGCGTGTACGGCTAGCACCTCGGTTAAGGGCGTGTTGATAAAAGACGTACCTTCTGGAAGGGCATCGCGCAAGAGACTCTGCAGCTTGTCCGCCGCTTCGCTGGTCTGGTTGTGCTGGATGGCGATGAAGGCGGGCTTCCCGGCGGCGCGGGCGGAAATCATTTCTACCAGCTTAGTAAAGGCCTTGGTCTGTGTGCGGGTTTTTCCCACCAGTTCCAGTTTGCCGTCCACGATGGACATAATCGGCTTGCTAGCCAAGAAAGCGGTGGACAACATGGCGGTGGCTGCAGACATGCGGCCCGAGCGGCGCATATCCTCAATGGAATGCAAATACAGCCAAGTAGCAGCGCGCCCGATACTGTCTAACGCCGCCGCGTGGCACTCTTCTAGCGCTGCGCCCTGTGCCGCCTTGGTAGCTGCCGCCATCGCCGCCGCGCCCGTAACCATGCCGGCCGAGCCGGAATCGATAACGCGTACCGTATCGGGAAAAACCGCAGCCGCGGCCGCTGCCGCCGACCACGTAGACGAAAGCTTCTTGGACAGATGGATAGCGATGACGCCGTCATCCTGTGACTTTTCCATTTCCCGGCCGTAAGCCGCGGCTAATTCCAGAGAAGATAGGCCGGAGGTGGTGCGCAGTTTTCCGCTGTGATCCTCGCTATCCAGCACGTGCAGGTCTATAACGGTGATAGCAAGTGCTGCAGCAGTCTCTGGGGGCAGGCTGGCCGCGGAGTCGGTAACGACGCGAACGGTCACTAGGTATCTGCACCTCCATCACCGGTGACCTCGCCACCCATATTCCAACCATCGAAGTACCACTGCGCGCCCGCCACCGTGTCCGGCGTAAATTCCAGTGAATTCACGGGCTTGTCCGGGTTGAAATCTGGGCGGGCGGTCAATTGCGACCAGTGGGTATTTTTTAAGCCGGATAAAATGCCGTACTGGGAATGATCCAAGCCCAACAGGTGGCACGTGAGTGCGGAAATTGCGCCACCGTGAGCGACGATGAGCACCGCACCGTCATCCCATCCGGAAAATTCCTGCATGAGCTCATCGATAACCGGGCGCGCGCGCAAAGCCACATCCACGCGGGACTCGCCTTCTGGCGGGGCCCAGGTGGGGTCGTGACGCCAGATGGCTCGCGCGCCAGGAAATTCCGCATCCACCTCGGCTGAGCTTTTGCCCTGCCACCGCCCCAGATTGGTCTCGCGCAGGCGAGGGTCCGTGGAAAAGTCTAGGCCGAGCAATTCTGCCACCACGCGCGCGGTTTCTCGCGCGCGCTGCAAATCGGAAGCAACGATTTTCACCACGCCCTGATCCCGGAGCAGCCGCGCGGCGGCGCGGGCCTGTTCATAGCCGACATCGGAAAGCTCAGTATCCAAGTGCCCCTGCATGCGACCGGAGGCATTGTAGGTGGTTTGTCCATGGCGGATCAGAATCAGGCGGCGGCTCATAATGGGGTTAAAGCTCCTCGTCCTCGCCAGGGGCCTTTTGCGCCAATGGCAGCTCATCAATGGAATCCACGGTGCGCGGATTGATGTCATTGTTCCATTCCCCGGGGCGCGCGGGTGGCTCGATGCCCTCGATGTCCACCAAGGGACAATCGTGATACAGGCGGTCGAGCCCGTAGTACTCGCGTTGGTCCGTGCGCTGCACGTGGATAACAATATTTCCATAGTCCAACAGCACCCAGCGGTTTTCACGGTTACCTTCGCGGCGCTGCGGCTCAAAGCCCTGGGCGGTCATTTGGTCTTCCACCTCATCCACGATGGAGCCGACCTGGCGCTCATTATCGGCAGAAGCCAGCACAAAAACCTCGGTAATAGCGAGGACATCGGAGACATCAATTGCTGCGATATTGCCAGCTAGCTTGTCCTGTGCGGCATGCGCTGCGGTTGCCGCCATGCGGCGGGCGAGATCAGAAATAGACAATGTATAAAATTTCCCTTTTCGCGTCTGGTGGGGAGGTCTCTTTTAGCTGTCTATTCTTGCACGTTCGATGCGATTGTACCCAAACTTGACTTATAAAGGCTTATCCGGTTGCGCAGAATACAGGTTATTTTTGTTGATGTACTGCACCACTCCATCCGGAACGAGGTACCATACCGGGCGATTGTGAGCGGCCCGCTCGCGGCAATCCGTGGAAGAGATGGCCATGGCCGGGATATCGATAATGCTGATGTCCTCCCGCACACTGGTCGGCAGCATATCCGTACTCAACTCGTAGCCGGGCCGTGTGACTCCCACAAAATGCGCCATGTCCAGCATTTCTTCCCAATTATGCCAGCTCATGATCGATTGCAGGGAATCCGCTCCGGTAATGAAGTAAAACTCGGCACCTGGAAAGAGCTCGCGCAAATCGCGCAGGGTATCGATAGTGTAGGTAGGACCCTTGCGGTCAATGTCTACGCGGGAGACGGTAAAGCGCGGATTGGAGGCCGTCGCCACCATCGTCATCAAATACCGGTGTTCTGCCGCGGTGACCTCGCGAGAGGCTTTCTGCCACGGTTGGCCGGTGGGAACAAAAACTACGGTATCGAGGGCAAAGCGGTGCGCCGCTTCGCTGGCGGCGACCAAGTGGCCGTTGTGGATAGGATCAAAGGTGCCACCCATGATCCCTATGCGCTGGGAACTAGTCATGGCTGGCGAGTATAGCCGCTACCCTGCCGGGGATTTAAGCCAGCCAGCCACAGTATCGGCCACCCGCGCATTGTCCTGTTCCACTGCCACATCACCCTGGCTATCACGGAAATATGAAGCGTGGTGGGCAGCCTTTGTGACCAAGGCGTCTTTGGCATTACGCAGGCTGAGATCGCAGACGAAGTCGCCGGCAAGGCAGTAATCGATGCGGCGATCGGCCGGCAGTGCATCGCTTTGAGGAATGAGATATCGCGGGACCGGACCGGCCATGCCACCAGGACGCCGCAAGGGGTTGCCTAGGTAGATCGCCCCGGCAAGCTTGCCCTGGGAGGCGAAGTAGCGCTCCGCGCTGGTGGCGATAATGGCTCCTTGCGAATACCCAGCAGCGATATAGCGCGGGCTGCAGCCGGTTTCCTCTTCATACCGCTCCACCACGCGCGGCACATTGTTCATGCCGCTGCGCAGACTCTGCACAAAGCCGACGGTGACTTGATAGACCAGCTCGTGCAAGGGGTGTTCCAGCAGGACTCCACCTAGACGGCGCATCAGCTGCAGCGGGCGCAGGTTTTCACCTTCTTGAGCCAGCGGTGGCAGGTTCATCGAGGCTGGATAAGCATCCGCATCCAGCGCCAGCACGTAGGCATTATCCATGGCGCCGGGATGGCGTTGTTCTACCAGGTGGAAGAGCCCGGCGAGGTTCGGCCCTTCATAACCATTGGATTCCGCGCCTTGTTCCGAATAGCGCTGCGGGCCGAAGTACTCGCCGTACTCCTTGTTTTGGTCCGAGCCGCGCGCGGCAAGGAAAACGTAGTCGGGGCAGGTCTCGGCCTGCGGATGGTTATCATCTACTCCACCGGCAGCCGCGACGGGAGCAAGCAAGGACATGTCAAGCGCAGCCGTGGCGGCAATGGCTGCGAAACCGACGGCGGCGCGGGAGCGAGGGAAAAGACGCACGTTCTTATGGGCGCACATGACCGGTGCCTTGGAGGACCCACTTAGACGAGGTTAGCTCCGGCAGGGCCATCGGGCCGCGGGCGTGCAGCTTCTGGGTGGAAATTCCGATCTCTGCACCCATGCCGTAAACCTCGCCATCAGTAAAAGCGGTAGAAGCATTCAGCATGACGGCCGCGGCATCGACTTCGTTGCCGAACTTGACCAAGACGTCCGCATCCTGGGCCGCGATACCTTCGGTGTGGCCGGTACTAAATTTCGCGATGTGCGCGATGGCACCGTCAACGCCGTCCACTACCTTGGCACAGATATCCATGGACAGCGACTCTTCGCACCAGTCCTCCTCGGTAGCCTGGACCACGTTCATGGCGCCGAAGCCCTCGAGCTCGTCTACGTCACCGTGGACGGTAACGTCTGCTTCCTGGAGGGCACGGACGATGCGGAGCTTGGTGGCACCATCAAGCGCGGCATCAATAAGCACGCACTCAGTAGAGTTGCACACCGAGGTGCGGCGGGTCTTGCCGTTGATGACCATATCGATAGCCTTGTCCATATCGGCCGAAGCATCGATGTAAAAATGACAGTTGCCGGTACCGGTCTCGATGGTCGGAACAGTAGCGCCGGTCACCACAGCCTCAATGAGCTTAGCGCCGCCGCGGGGGATGACCAGATCCACCAGACCACGGGCGGTAATCAAGTCCTGGACAGAATCGTGGGTCTCGCACGGCAGGAGCTGGACTGCCTCGCGCGGCAAATCGAACTCCGCGAGGGTGTCCTGCAGAAGCTCAACCAGCTTGGCATTGGAGTTCCGTGCGGATTTTGAACCGCGCAGCAGCGGCACATTGCCGGACTTCAGGGCGAGGCCGAAAGCATCCACGGTGACATTTGGTCGGGCCTCGTAGACCATGCCCATCACACCGAGCGGGACACGCACCTGCTTCATCTGTATGCCGTTATCCATAGTGCGCCCCTGCAGGATCTCGCCTACCGGGTCTTGCAGGCCAGCAACCTGACGCAGGCCATTTGCAAAACCCTCGACGCGGGCAGCGTCTAAGGCCAAGCGGTCAATCAAGGAATCAGACATGCCACGCTCGTGGCCTGCCGCTATATCCTGCTGGTTAGCAGCAAGAATATCATCGGTATGGGCAATGAGATGTGCGGCTGCGCGCTGCAAGATTTCGTTCTTGCGCGGCGTAGACAACTGCGCCACCAAGGGGGCAACGTCCTTAGCAGCGCGGGCTTTGGACAGAACTTCTTCACGTTCAGCGTTGCTCATGTCATACCACACTAACGAACCTGCTTGAGTTTTTCAGCCGCCCGCCCCACACCTTACTCTTTGCCCACATCGGGCAGGCTACGCAGAGAAAACCACCCCTCTACCCGCACCCGAAAGTGCGGTAAAGCTCACAACTACAAATCTAATAGTTCAATACCTTGAAATAGTTATTTGGGTATGTTTATTCTTTGCTTGACAGGTTTCATTGCACAGAAGGAGCACTCATGAAAAAGAACGTGGCCAAGCTGGGCCTGATGCTGACCCTGAGCGGGGTCGCCCTCGCCGCCTGCAGCACGAACGACGGCGGCAATGGTTCCGACGCAGGCTCCGGTTCGGGCGAGGATCAGACCATCAAGGCCGTTGCCACCACCACGCAGATCTGCGATTACCTCACCCAGATTGCCCAGGGTGGCATGACGCTCCACAAGGTCGATTCCAGCGGCAAGGAAACCACCGAGGGCGATGGCGAGACCACCCTCGATCTCACCTGCCTTTTGGCGCCAAATGCCAGCGCGCACGAGCACGAGATGACCCCGCAGCAAATGAGTGCTATGGCGGATGCGGACTTCCTCTTTAAAAACGGCGTCGACCTCGAGCACTTCCTCGATAACGCCGTAGAGTCCTCCGGTTTTGACGGCGAGACCATCGTCACCGCCGGCGATGATAACTCCAAGCACAAGGTAAATCTGCGCGAGTGGCCGTTCCCCGGCGAAGACGGCGAGGAACCAGAATTCACCCACGACCCGCACGTATGGACCTCTCCCAAAAATGCCAAGATCCAGGTCCAAAATATCGTGGACGCCTTGGCCGATAAGGAGCCATCTGTGAAGGAAGTCGGTGAAAAATACACTAAGCAGCTCGACGAATTGGATAAGTGGGTCACCGAGTCCCTGGAGACAGTCCCGGAGCAGGACCGCGTGCTCTTTACCTCACACGATGCCTTCGGCTACTTCTCCAACGACTATCACGTCAAGTTCATCGGCTCTGCGCTCACGGACTTCAATAATCAACAGGACGCCACCTCCTCGCACATCGAGGACGCCGCCAAAGAGGTCCGCGATTCTGGCGCCAAGGCCATCTTCGCGGAAAACTCCAATAACTCTAAGTCCATCGAGGCCATCGCCCGCGCCGCAGGCGTCAAGGCCATTATGGATGATGACGCCCTCTACGGCGACTCCTTGGGCGTGCCGAATAGCGACGGCGCCACCTACATCGGCTCCATCATCCACAACGTCACCACCCTGGTAGAAGCCTGGGACGGTGAAGTGGCCGATCTGCCAGAAAGCCTGGATAACGCACGATGAGTGCACCGCTTCTAAAGCTTTCTCACGCCTCCTGCGGCTATGGGACCACCACCGTCGTGAACGATGTCTCCTTGACCATCCACGAAGGTGAGGCCATCGCGCTGCTGGGGGCTAATGGTGCTGGTAAATCAACGGTTTTAAAAGCCATCGCTGGCCTTGCCACGCTGCGCGGCGAGCACGAGCGCACGGCGACGCTGGGATATGTTCCCCAACACCACACCTGCGATCCCACCTTCCCCGTCACCGCCGGCCGGGTCGTGGAAATGGGCCTGCTCAATAAGGCCGCGTGGTGGGAGCGCATGGGCAGCATGCGACGCCTGCGCCCGCAGATCAACCAAGCGCTAGAGCTCGTCGGCATGGCGGATAAGGAGAAGATCCGCTGGGGCAAACTCTCGGGCGGGCAGCGCCAACGCATTTTTATCGCCCGCGCGCTCGCCGCCCACCCGGACCTGGTGCTCATGGACGAGCCTTTCAATGGCCTGGACCAAGACAGCAGGCAGGTGCTTTTGGGGATCATCGCCAAGCTCAAGGAGAGCGGGGTTGCCCTGCTCATTTCCACCCACGATCCCATTTTGGCGCAGCGCGCCTGCGATGCCGGGATGCTCATCGTGGACGGCCACAGTGAGGTCCTTGATACCGAGGATGCGGTCGAGCGCTACCTGGAGGCCACGTCGGTATTGCAGGGGGACATGTGACGCTCTTGCTTACTGCCCCCTATATACAGCGCGCCGCCCTGTTTTTGCTGTGTGTAGCCCTAACTGGCGCGGTGGTCAGCGTAGTGGTCAACCTGCGCCGGATGGAATTTAGCGTCGAGGCGCTAGTCCACTCGGTATTCCCAGGCATCGTCGTAGGCCTGGCCGTGGCGGGTTTTCCCGGCATTATGCCCGGTGCCGCCGTCGCAGCGGGCGTCGCGGTGCTCATTTTGGCGCGCCTGAATTCCGGCAGCGATGGCCACGATCATGAATCCGGCACTGCGGTGGTACTGACCTTGATGTATGGCATCGGCGTGGTCATCAGCCTCGCCGTGGGGGATCGCTCTGGCCAGCTGGAGGCCCTCATGTTTGGCCGCCTACTCGATGTCACCACCGACCGGATGGTGCCTTCCATCATTTTGTGCGTGGTTGCCGCCCTGCTCATCCTGGCCACCTGGCGCTTACAGGTCGCCGTGGCCTTTGACCGCGAATCAGCGCGCGCAACCGGCATCCGCGTGGGGCTTGTCGATGTCATCGCCAACATTGCGGTGGGCCTGATCGTTGTCGCCGCGAGCTCCGCCATCGGCGTTTTGCTCGTTTTGGGTTTCGTCGTGGTGCCAGGCCTGGTCGGGCGCGTCCTAGCTAGTACCCCGGGGCAGATGCTCCTATGGGCACTGGTTGGCGCGGTGCTAGCCGTATGCGTGGGCCTGTGGCTCATGCTTTCGGTAACCTCCCACCAGATTTCCCCGCAGGCCATCGTCGCGCTGTCGCTATCTGTAACCGTTCCGCTCGCACTTTTAGGCAGGCGCATATGGGTGTCTTAACGTTGCCATTTTTCGAAGCCATCGCGGTGGGTAGTCTCTCCGGGCTGGTGGGCACGCTCATGGTGCTGGGCAACCGCGTCTTTTTTGCTGAGAGCCTCTCCCACGGCACCTTTCCCGGCGCGGTCCTCGGCGTCGTCGTGGCCAATGCGCTGGGCACCAACTTGAGTGATGGGCTCATGCTCGGTTCCGTGGCGGTCTGCATTCCGCTGGCGATTTTCATGCATTACCTGGGCAAGGTGCATGGCGTGTCCTCCACCGCTGCGGCGGGCACCACGCTGACCCTGGGCTTTGCGCTGGGCATCTTGTTGCTGCGCTGGTTCCAGCCGCTGCCGCTGCACGTCGATAGTTTTTTGGTGGGATCACTTACCACGGTCAACCACCGCGATGTCGCCATCGCAGCCGGCTTGGTGGTTACCTGTTTGCTCGCGGTACTAGCCTGCCGGCGCCGCCTCTTCCAGGCGTATTTCGACCCCACCACGTCCCCGCATAGTGGGCTTTACGATGCCCTGACGCTCGGCCTTATCTGCTTGACGATGGCCGCCGTCATCCCCGCCGTCGGCACCATCTTGTCCATCGCCTTGCTCGTGGCACCGGCCGCGGGCCTGCGCCCGTGGGTATCGCGCCCAGAGGCGCTGCTTATCGGGGCGGGCATCATCGGCATCACTATCGCGGTTGCCGGACTGTTTATCGCCGCGCACTTGAGCCTTTCGGCCGGCGGCACAATCGCCATTGTGGCCGGCGTGTTTTACCTCGCCAGCATGGCGGCACATCAGGCGGTCTCCTAGCGTGCGGCGCTGCACGGCGCAGCGCGAAGCAGCAACACAGCGCTGCATCGCAGGTTAATTGGTTGAGGCGAGTCGGACTGTGATCTCGCGGGCGGCCACCTCCGCCAGCGACATCTCGCCGCCTTCGATCTGCACCGTCAATAAGCCGGCCACGCTATCGCTGACTCGCAACTCATTGCCCAGCTCCACCCCGAAGCGGTCAAGGTAGCGCAGCAGGCCTGGATTCTCATCACAGACGCGCTCCACGGTCACGGGCGCATCGAGCGGGGCGCTAGCCAGCGTGAGCGTGCCAAGATCCTCGATCCCGCCGCCGACATCGGGAATGGGATCGCCGTGCGGATCGCGGTCGGGGGAGCCCAGCAGCGCATCGATGCGCCCGATAAAGCGATCGGAGCAGGCGTGCTCGAGGCGGTCAGCGTCCTCGTGCACCTCGTCCCAGGAATAATCCAGGGTCTCTACCAAGAAGGTTTCTAAAAGCCTGTGGCGGCGCACCATCTGCATCGCCAGCTCGCGGCCCACAGGACTCAATGAGACACCCTGATAACGCTCGTGCTCCACCAGCCCTTGGGCGGCGAGCTTCTTAATCGCCTCTGAGGCGGTAGGCACCTTTTGCTCCAGGCGCCCCGCCACATCCTTCAGCGCAACCGGGGTACCACCGGAGTGCTCCGATAAGTCCCACAGAACCTTGAGATAATCCTGGCTGCGGGTAGGCAGTTCTTCTAGGTGCATATCCACCATCTTCATAATCGTGCTTGCGTCGTCCTTGGATAAGTGTTAGTTTAGCAGTAGTTCAACGAGTTGAACTTTTATTTTCACTTGCCACGGACAGTGGGCAGTACGTCCTTTCTTCGGTACACACGCGACGCACCCGGCCACCGCTGTCCGTGGCTTTTGATTTTTCTAGTATCCCGCCTCCGGGTCCACCTGGGTGGGCATGGGCTCACCCTTCTCCCACGCGGCGGCGTTGGCATTGAAAATATCGCCCATGTGGTACTGCGCCACGTGCTTCGTCGCCCCGATATGCGGGGTCATGGTGCAATTGGGCAGGGAGAGCAGCGGGTGGTCATCGGGAAGCGGCTCTGGGTCCACGACCTCCAAGCCGGCGCCGGCAATCTGGCCCTCGCGCAGGGCATCCACCAAGTCATCCGTGACCACGGTGCTGCCGCGCCCAACGTTGATAAACAGGGCGGACGGCTTCATGGCGCGGAACTTGGCGGCATCGATAAGCCCCTCCGTTTCCGCCGTTGCGGGCAGGATGCAGAAAATGACATCAGCCTCGCCCCACACGTGCGTGGCGTCATCCATGGCCACCACCTCATCGGCACCCTCCACCGGGCGGCCGGAGCGATTCACGGCGGTAAAGTGCACCCCAAAGGGCTTGAGCAAGGCAATGAGCTGCTTGCCGATGCCCCCAGCGCCCAAAATCGCTACCTCCTTCGGCCCCTGCTGGTCATAAATCCACTCCTGCGTCTCATCCAGCTCCTTAGCCACCGACCACGTGCCGGCCTGCGCAAAGGCCTTGTGCTGGTGTGCCTGGGAGAGCAGCAGGCCCAGGGCACATTCGGCCACAGGCTTGGCAAAGGCGCCGGCGGAATTGCACCAGGGTAAGCCCTCAGGGGTAATCAATCCGGCATCGATGAGTTGGTTGACGCCGGTAAAACAATGCTGCACCCAGCCGATATTGTCCGGTATTTCCGGGACGCGGCGAGGGCTGGGTGTGGTATTGACATAGACCTCTGCGTCTTCGAGGTTCTCTACGCGGTCGTGGCCAGCAGCGCTTAAGTCATCTACCAGCGGCTGCCAAATTTCTGGTCCCATAAAATACTTCATGGAACCAGCGTACGGCAGGCAGCTAGATGCGCGAGGCGAAGTTGGATAGGTAGTCCGCATGCACCACCGAGCGGCGCTTATCTTTTGGCAGCTCGCTCATCTGCATGCCCTTGATGGCGTTTAATTCTTCAGAGCCGAAGCGCACCTCGCCGCGGCCGATAATCTCGCCCGCCGGGCCCAAGATATCGATAATCTCGCCCTTGTTGAATTCGCCGTGAACATCAGTAATACCCACGGCAAGCAAGGACGTACCACCCTTGGTCACGGCCTCCTTGGCACCCGCGTCCAGGCGCACGGCCCCACCGGTATCAGCGCAGTAGAGGGCCCAGAACTTCCACGCCGACAGCTGGCGTTCCTCGCGGGTGTGGAAAACGGTGCCCACAGAGGCATCAGAAAGCGCGGGGCCAACGTTATCGGTCGAGGTCAACAGGACCGGAATGCCGCCGCGGGTAGCCAGGCGGGCGGCCGAGACCTTCGTGGCCATGCCACCGGTGCCGACCTTGCCGCCATCGCCGGCGACAACGTCCTTGAGATCCTTACCGCTGCGCACCTCGTCGATGAACTTGGCATCCGGCTCAGCCGGGTTCTTGTCATAGAGGCCATCGACGTCAGAGAACAAGAAGAGCGCATCCGCACCCACCAAGTTGGCGACCAAGGCCGACAGTCGGTCGTTATCGCCAAAGTGCATCTCCGAAGTAGCAACAGCATCGTTTTCGTTCACTATGGGAATGGTGCGCAGCTGGCGCAGGCGGTCTATGGTGCGCTGCGCGTTGCGGGCGCGGTCCCGGTGCCCGGCATCGGAAGCCGTGAGCAGCACCTGCCCTATGGTGCGCTGGTAGCGCGCAAAGGAGCGGCCCCATTCATAAGCGAGGTGAACCTGGCCCACAGACGCCGACGCCTGTTTCGTAGCCAAGTCGGTGGGGCGCTGATGCAAGCCGAGTGGGCCCATACCGGCGGCAACCGCACCGGAGGAAACGATGATGACATCGGAGCGCCCCATGCGGGCGTGGACGGCATCAACAATATGATCGATTTTCTCCGGCGAAACGCGGAAATTCTCATCCGTCAAGGAAGAGGAACCAATTTTTACAACGACGCGCTTGGCCTCCGCAATGGAATTACGCAATTCGGATTTAAACCCAGAGGCTATCGGGTTTTCATCGCGAGCATCGGGGAACGGAGTATCAGCGGTAGGACCATTAAAGGGCTCTACGGGGAGCGGAAGGATGGATTCTTTATGTTGAGGTTCTTTCTGTTGATCAGAAGACATAGATCTACAGTGTACAAAGCTTCCGGCACGAGTCCCCTCCATTGGGGCGTATATCCCCCATGTGCGCCAGCAGCTTTGTCCGAAGTGGGGGCACACTCCCCTTAAGGAAAGAAGCCCCACTCGCGAGATGGCTAGCCCTGCCACCGGTCGCGATTGGCGGCCTCGCGGGTGACCTCTTCCTCATCGCCGTAGTCGAATTCATCGACCAAGCCACGCCGAGCCTGGGAGGCACGCTTGCGCTCCGCCGCAGAGACGCGATTGGTGCCCTTTAGCCGGGCGTCCTCGCCGCGGCTGGCCATGGTGGGATCGCCGCCGACCATCGGCTCCCATTCGAAGGTAAGACCACCAATGGTCACGGGGCAGCCTTCCACCGCGCCCTGCTTGTGCAGCTCATCCTCCACGCCGGCCTTGGCCAAGCGATCCGCCAGGTAGCCCACGGCTTCATCGTTTTCAAAGTCGGTCTGGGTAATCCAACGTTTGATCTTATCGCCATCCACGATGAATCCGCCCTGCACCTCTGGGTCTGGCCGCACGCTAAAGTCCGCGAAGTTGCCGGGTTTTTTCCTGTGCGCCTGAGCCTTGGGGTGAATCACCGTATGAGAAGGATCCCGCTGGGGCTTCGGCTGCGCCTTATGATGCTCGGTCACCATCTCCATGAGCTTGAATTTCAGCAGGTCCAAGCCCTTGCGGGCGACCGCAGAGATGATGAACACCGGCCAGCCGAACTTTTCTTCTAAGTCGTCCTTAACGAACTCCGCGAGCTCTTCTGCCTCCGGAATATCGGCCTTATTTAAAATGATGACGCGCGGGCGATCGCGCAGATCACCCAAACCGGTATCGCTCTCCAGCGCCTCCTGGTACTTGGCCAGCTCATTTTCCAGCGCCTCGATATCAGATTCCGGGTCGCGGCCCGGTTCAATGGAAGCAGTATCGACTACGTGGGCTAGCACCGCCGTGCGTTCAATGTGACGCAGGAAATCCAATCCCAAACCTTTACCATCGGCGGCGCCGGGGATGAGGCCGGGGACATCAGCAATGGTAAAGGAGCTATTACCCATGTCCACGACACCCAAGTTGGGCTGCAGGGTGGTAAACGGGTAGTCCCCGATCTTCGGCTTGGCAGCGGACAACACCGAAATCAACGAGGACTTGCCAGCCGAAGGAAAACCGACAAGCCCCACATCCGCCATGGATTTAAGTTCGAGCACCAGGTCGTGGGCTTGGCCAGGCTCGCCCTGCAGTGCAAAGCCGGGTGCCTTGCGGTTCTTCGACGCCAGGGCCGCATTGCCCAGTCCTCCGAATCCCCCCTCGGCCGCGACGAAACGCGTGCCCGGCACGGTGAGATCCGCAAGGGTTTCGCCCGTTTCTGTGCGCACAACAGTGCCGGCGGGGACCTCCAAAATTAAGTCCTTACCGCGCGCGCCATTGCGCATATCGCCAGCACCGTTGCCGCCACGCTCGGCCTTAATATGCGGGCGGTAGTGGAAATCCATCAAGGTATGGATCTGCTCGGAGACCTCCAAGACGATGTCGCCGCCGTGACCTCCGTTGCCACCGTCCGGCCCACCCAATGGCTTGAATTTCTCGCGGTGGACAGACACGCAACCATGCCCACCGTCGCCAGCCTGCAAGTGCAAGACGACGCGGTCAATAAAACGTGCCATGATATGCCACACCCCTTCTTATTTAAATCAATTGCCTTAGCCAGTGTAATGCTTAGCCAAGCCCGGACTCTAACCCACGCCTTCCCAAGACAATGAGAGGTAACACGAGAAAATCCTCGAGCTGCTCTCACTCGTAGTGAAAGCTGCCCGAGGATAGACCGCTGCGGTCGTGCTTAAGCGGAAGCTTCTGCCGCAGCCTCTTCGGCCGGGATAATATTGACCATCCGGCGTCCACGCTTGGTGCCGAACTTTACGGAGCCAGCAGCAAGTGCAAACAGGGTGTCGTCGCCGCCGCGACCAACATTCTCACCTGGGTGGAACTTGGTGCCGCGCTGACGGACGATGATCTCACCGGCGTTAACCTGCTGACCACCGAAGCGCTTGACGCCGAGGCGCTTAGACTCGGAATCGCGACCGTTGCTGGAGCTGGAAGCACCCTTCTTGTGTGCCATGTCGTTTCCCTCCTTCGGGGATGATTTACAGCCCGGTTAAGGCTTACTTGATACCGGTGATTTTCAAGGTGGTTAGAGGCTGGCGGTGACCCAAGCGCCTCTTATAACCAGTCTTGTTCTTGTACTTCAGGATATCAATCTTTGGACCTTTACCCTGTTTGACGATTTCCGCGGAGACGGAAACTTTCTCCAAGTCGGAAGCCTTGGACTTTACAGTGGCGCCATCGACGAGCAGAACCGGGGTGAGAGCCACGGCAGAGCCTGGCTCACCCTCGATCTTCTCGACCTTGACGAGGTCACCTTCAGCAACCTTGTACTGCTTGCCGCCGGTCTTGACGATCGCGTACATAGAGGGTTACCCCTTATCTAAACTCGCTCGGACACGACATACAGGCCGTTATCCGAATGGACACTTACATATTGCGTTCAGACCTCGCGCGAACATATTCACAATCACCGGGCGGCAATTGTGGTTTGATCTAGCGCCGAGAGTTCCAAACAGCGACTGTCAAAGACTACCCCGCCGCGGGTACAAAATACAAACCAGACGCTTCATACCCGCGTGGCGGTGCGCTAGGAAGTAGCTCTTCGTGCTACGCGCCGCCGCCGGCCCACATCCTTGGCATTAGCCTGCGAGCTCCCCGGCGCTTTAGTAGACGCCTTTTTCACCGCACGCTTCTTTCCGCGGCGAACAACTTTCTTTTCGGCCTGCGCAGGCGCACCGTTCTGGGCTTCTTTCTCGCCGTGAACAGGCGTCGCCGAGAGAGCACCCGCATTATGCGAGGTGTCCCTATCCCCGGGGTTGGTGCGCACCACGCGGCGTTTGACGCGACGGCCTGCCTGTGCCGCGGAATTTCTCTTCCTGCCGCTTATATTTTCGTTGCGCGGCACCGCCGTCCGCGAGGCGTTGTCGGGCTTATCGCTCTGCCCACCCTCCTGTGCATGCGCCCGGTGCGAGGCCTGTACAGGAGCCCGGCGAGAATCCGTCTGAGTGCGGACGCTGCGACGCCGACCACGCCCGCCTGTCTTGTTGCCGGGCTTCTGCTGCTTGGCTACCCGCTGTGCCATGCCCTCACCCCGTGCCTGATCAGTGGATCCTGCGGATAACTCTCGTTGCGGCCGGGCAAAATCCTCTGGACGTGGGCGCTTATCGGAACGCGAATTGCCACGCGTGCGCCGCTTCCGGCGCGGCGAAGCCTCAAACTCCGCTACTGCCTCCTCGTAGGTCTTCTCCGCTGCATCCGGAGCCACTGCTTGCTTCTCCTCAGCGCCCCACTGGCCGTGACTCGGCTGCGCCTGCGCGCGACGGGACGCGGGCGAGGTCCGCGTCGCCCGGCGCCGCTTCTTACCCCGCTGGGTACGTTTCTCCTCCGTCGCCAACTTTTCTTGGCCATCGGGCACATAAGAATTAAATTCCTGTACCTCATCGCTGTCGGCGGCGTTTTCCGCCGCAGCATAGGCGATGGCCTCGATTTCCGTGACCGCCGACCTCTTCTGGACTCGGCGGCGCTTTTTCTGCTTGCCTTCACCGCGGCCACGCTGGTCCCGGTTTCCGCTGGGGTTTTCGGTCCGTTTCTGTGGTGCCTCCTGCTCACATTCGGCTGGCTCTTCGTATACGACTACATTGGCCACCAGCTCCTCTAGGGACGGTGACTGCTTATCATCACTGCCGTAGAGAGGACCATTGGTCTTCTGGTACTTCCGCGACTGGGAAGCGCTCCTTCGCACCGTGTGGTTTTTCTGCCCTTTCTGGTCATTCTTCTCCGGGTGCTCGTCCGCATCTTCGTGCTCGTGCATCGCAACGGCAGCCGGGTGCTGCTGGGGATCATTGGCAGGCTTCTTGTGCGCCCTAGGGGAGCCATGCGAGTGATGGCTGGAGTGACTGTCTTCTAGTTCGTCGACGGGATACTCGTGAATGATGATTCCGCGGCCACGGCAGTGCTCACATTCGGTAGAAAAGGTCTCTACTAGCCCGGTGCCCAAACGTTTGCGCGTCATTTGCACCAAGCCCAAAGAGGTGACCTCAGATACCTGGTGGCGCGTGCGATCGCGACCCAAGGCTTCCTTCAGGCGCCGCAAAACTAAGTCCTGGTTTTCCGGTAGCACCATGTCAATAAAGTCCACCACGATCATGCCGCCCAGATCGCGCAGGCGCATCTGGCGCACGATTTCTTCGGCCGCCTCCAAATTATTACGGGTGACGGTCTCTTCCAGGTTGCCACCGGAACCGGTGAACTTGCCGGTGTTGACGTCAATGACGGTCATAGCCTCAGTGCGGTCAATGACCAAGGTGCCACCGGACGGTAGCCACACTTTGCGGGAAAGCGCCTTATGCAGCTGCTCATCAATGCGGTAGGCGGCAAACGCGTCTTGGCCTCCATGTTCGTTCGACTGATAACGTTCCACCCGGTCCGCGAGGTCCGGGGCCATGGATTCCACGTAGGCATTAACCGTGTTAAAGGATCGCTTCCCGTCCACGATCAGACGGTGGAAATCTTCGTTGAAAAGATCGCGAACAACCTTGATGAGCATATTCGGCTCTTCATAAAGAGTTACCGGCTTAGCACCCTTCGAGGATTTTTCTTTTTCGGCCTGAGCGGAAATATCTTCCCACCGGTTATGCAAGCGCTGCACATCGGTAGCAATGGCCTTTTCGGGCACGTTTTCAGCAGCTGTGCGGATGATGGTACCGCCATCACCGGGCACCACACGCCTCAAGATTTCTTTTAAGCGCTTGCGCTCCGGTGCCGGCAGCTTGCGCGAAATTCCGGCGCTACGCCCGCCTGGAACGTAGACGAGGTAGCGACCGGCCAGGGAAATCCGGGTGGTCAGGCGCGCACCCTTGTGGCCAATCGAGTCCTTGGCCACCTGCACCACAATTTGGTCGCCGGATTTCAGAGTGTTTTCTACCTTGCGGGAACGCCCGTGCAATTTGGTTTTACGCCAATCAATCTCGCTGGCATAGAGCACACCATTGCGGCCTTGACCGATGTCTACGAATGCCGCCTCCATGGAAGGCAAAACGTTTTGCACGCGGCCTAGGTAAATATTGCCGATGAGGGAGGCTTGAGCATCGGTGGTAACGAAGTGCTCAACCAGGAGGTCATCTTCAAGCACACCCACCTGCGTGACGATGCCCGCGCCGTCTTCACGCTGCTTATCGCGGACCACCATGGTCCGTTCCACGGCCTCGCGCCGCGCCAAAAATTCCGCCTGGGACACAATATGCTGGCGCTCGCGGCCCTTTTCACGCAATTCTTCGCGGCGACGCTTCTGTGCCTCAATGCGGGTGGAGCCGCGGATGGCCTTGGGCTCATCGATAAACTCCAGCTCCTTATCCGCTGCTTTTCCTGGGGGGTTATCGTAGCCACCGCGGCCGCGGGAGGTACCGCGACGGCCGCGACGGCGCTTGTCGGAAGCCCCGCGCCATGCCCCATGGCTCGCCTCGGGACCGTCAGACTCGGCGTCTTCGGCAGGATCCGTCACATCAGTGGTTTCAGTGATCGCCGCAATGTCTGTGGCCTCGTCCAGTTCGGTGGCCGCCTGCTGCACCGGTGGCATAAACAGCGGCGCAAAGTCATACGTGGCAGAATCTTCGTCCGTCTCTGCCTGTGGCACCATGCGCGGTGCGAAGTAATCATCGTCGAGGTCCTCGCCCGCCTCAGCTAGCACCTCGCGAAGCTTAGCTGGATTCACGGTACCCGTCAGGTCACCCGCACTGCCAGTAGCGGTGCCAGCCTCCGCAGCATCGGTGTCTGCAGCGCGCGCCGGCGCTTTCGTCGGCTCAGGATCCGGTAAATGGTCCAGCGCCTGCTTGACATCCGGCAGTGCGCTTTTTACCAACGAGGCATCGACCTTTTCTTCAATCTGGGAGATTTCATTATCCACGTTCTTGCGCACGCGGTAGCGCAGGCTCTTCTCCTCTTCCACATCGGCTGCGGTGTTTTCAGCGGGAGCGTTATCTGTCTCGGCAGTATCAGGCTGTGTTGGTTCTTTCTTTGCCGCGGGCGCGGACTTCTTAGTGGCCTTGCGGGTGCGCCGAGGGCGTTTGGTGGTCTTGGCCTTGCTCTCGGGCTTCTGGTCCGCTGGGTTCTCGTCAGCGGCTAAAGAATGTACCGCCTCCGCAGCCCCAGCTTGGCGCTCCAAAGCGGCGAAGAGGTCACCTGCTTCCGCGCGAGTAATAGAGCTCTGAGCGGTCTTGTTCAGGCCCATCTCCTTAAGCTGCGCCACCAGCCGACGTGATGATAGGCCGAGCTTTTTGGCCATGGCATACACGCGAGTTTTATCCTTGAGCTCGCTCAGGTCTATGCGTTGGGCCAAAGCCGCAGCTGCCTGTAGGTTTTCAGTTGTTCCTTGAGAGTTCTGTGCCGCCATTAGTTGGGCTTACTCCTGTACTTCGATTGTATGGTGCACCAGCTACTCGGGCGCAGGCACAACCCCTAGAGGAACCGTGCCGCTGCCGCACGAATAGCCGCAATTAAATGCACCGCGTTAAAGCGTGTGGGCTATGAAATTATGCGCGCATGCTGCGCGTGAGTTCCATTGTGTCACAGAATCCTGACGGGGCGAGCAGGCTGTGTGCGATGATACGTTTGACACTATGGCAGAACTAGCACCGATTCCCGCCAGAAAATTATCGCAGTACCGGCAGTGCAATGAGATTATGCCGAAAGATGCATGCTTATTAGGCGTTCCGGCCGGCTTTGCCCTCGGTTTTGCCCACACAGGGGCCAGCTACATGCTGATGGGCGCCGGCGTTTTTGCAGTTTTTGCGGTCATTGGATTGGTGTACCTCATCCGCCACTATCCCCGTTCCATCGGGGCGACCCAGGATGTCTACCTTGAGGGCGATTACCCCGCCATTGCTTATTGGGCGCCAGTAATTCCAATTGCCCTACCGCTGGCCATGGCCCCGCTATCCGCGGCCGGCTGGTTGCCGGATATCTCGCCGGCCCCACCGGTGGAAGGCATCGTGACCGGCGCGATGTGGGCGTTCGCATTCCCGCTGGGTATATGGTCCATGTTTTCCCAGTCCTTTCGCATTGGCCGCCGCCGCATGCAGCGCATCGTGGCTGAAGATCCCTTAACAGGGGTCACAGATAGTGCCATGCAGCTTGCCGATGCCCACCTCGACATCCTCACCGCCCTCGTCACCGCCGGGGCTATCCAAGGCAATACGACTACCACTAAAGCTTTATCCCACCTGATGCAGGTGAAGTTAGATACCCTGTCCGATCCGGTCCAGGAACTTAAAAAGCACGGGCTAGTGACGGTAGAAAATATTGGCCTGCGCTCCAAAGTAGAAAGCTGGCACATCACCCTCTCCCCTACTGGCGTACGCTGCCTTTATCAGATTGGGAAACGCTAACTTGGTAAACTCCGCTCTATGGGAAACACCTTTGGACCAATCCAGAACATAACGTATACCAGGCCAACCCAAGCCGGAATTTCAACGAGGGTTCAATGGTACCGACTAGAGCTTTAGTGGAGCCTAGGACCCGACCTCCGAAAAGTGGACACATCGGGGGCCGGTCCCCTTAGCAGGAGCAGGTTCTCAAATATGTCGTGAACTTAGACAGGGCTTGGTTTAAGCGTGACCATCTGCTCCAGTAGGAAAACCGGAACGGATCAACTGATAAAGAGGTTTGAGAATATAAGACGTAAATGTGATGCAACCTTCTTTAGCATGCGCTATGTTATGCATAGCACTAATTGGTGTTACAACGTTTAAGGATTGGTCCATCTTTGTTTGATTTTTTCTTGTCGAGAGAAAGGGACCAACCCCCGATGTGTCCACTTTTCGGGGGCGAGCGCATATCCTTCTCTCTTTTTGGCAGTTTAGGTTTAAGGAGGGGCTTCTGTTTACGCCGGTTAAGGGTGATACCGAGTTAATCTAATGAATAATCTTTCTTTTAAATCTAAGTTTTCGCTCATCTTTGCAGCCGCTGTCGTTTCCGGGTTGGGTGACGGCCTCATCCCGATCGCTTTTGCACTTCAGGCACACCGAGCAGATCCGTCGGGCCGCGGCTTGACGGTGGTGCTTATTTCACTGTGGGCCGGCCGCTTCTTTAGTTCTTTAGTGGTCCGAAAACTGCCGCCCCCTCACCGACCAGTGATCTGGATGCTGGGTAGTGATGTCGTTCGGATGCTGGCGCAGTGGGGACTTGTAGCCTGGGTGGTTAGTCGCGGCGATTCCATCACTGCGTTCGCGCTCTCAAGTGCTGCGTACGGTTGTGCCTCATCATTCTTTGGGCCAGCAAGGTTTAGCCTTTTGTCTGAGCTGTTTTCCGGTGACCAGCGCACCCGCGTCAATGGATCCCTGTCGATACTCGGTGATCTGCTGTTTATCGCTGGCCCCCTCATCGGTACAGCGGCGGTGCTCACCTTGGGATTTAACACGGTATTGCTTATCGACGGCGCCACTTTCCTAGTGGCCATGTTCTTTGTACTTCCGTTTCTCTCGGTTCGTAGAGAACCAGCAGGAGAAAGCTCCAATGGCGTAGCTACTGAATCAGAACCGGAAGGCACCGGTTCATCGACTCAGAACAAATCTCTTGCGTCCCCAATGCTCCCTAGCTGGGTACGGGTGGGACTCGGCACCTGGTTGGTCGCAGCAGTTGTCAATGGCTTCCTGGGAAGTGCTGGCCCTACGTGGATTATGAATACCTTCGACGAAAAGTCCTGGGGGTTTATGGCAACTGCTCTCGCGGTCGGTTCACTGCTTGGCTCAGCCGCAACAATTCTGAAGGTATTAGATCGGGTACGTTTTAGCACCTTGCAGATGCTAATGCTGATACTTCTGGCCGGGCAGATCCTGGCTTTGGCATTCACCCCTGTCTTCGTGCTCATCGCAGCAATTGGTGCTGCCGCGTCCTTGTTAATGACAGCAGCAGGTATTGCCTGGGATTCTCTCGGGCAGTCTTTGGGAGATGATGGTTTGGTGCACCAGTTCGCCACAAAGGATCAGCTCGTCTTTACCGCGGGTACCCCGCTTGGGATGATTCTTTTCGCGGCACTTTCTGCTCATGCTGGTGTTGCGGCAGCTGCCTTGGCAGCTGCGTTGGTAGTCGCAGCTGCCGCATCGTCCTTGCCCGTGGCGCGTTCACCGCGTACAGCAGATATGTCTGAGGGCTCTATTTCTTAGTATAGTTGCAGTGCTTAGAGGTTGGGGAACCAAATTCCAATCTCGCGCTCTGCGGACTCGGGGGAGTCGGATCCGTGCACGATGTTCTCCCCTACGCTGAGTGCGAAGTCTCCGCGGATGGAACCGGGTACAGCCTTGGAGACTGGGTCGGTGCCACCGGCCAGCTGGCGCCATGCCTCGATAGCACGCTCGCCTTCAACGACCCCGGCGATGAGCGGTGCAGAGGTGATGAAGTCCACCAGCTCGCCAAAGAATGGCTTATCCTTGTGCTCTTCGTAGTGCTTTTCTGCGGTCTCGCGGTCAGCCACGCGCAGGTCCAGCTCCGCCAGTTTGAGGCCCTTGCGTTCGATGCGGGCAATAATCTCGCCCACGTGGCCGTTCTTTACGCCGTCGGGCTTAATGAGGATCAATGTACGTTCAGTCATGATCCATACTGTACCGAATTCCCGCAGCTCGTCCACGACCGAGGTCTTAAAGCGGTAGAATGCGCGATAGGTGATTTAAGTAAGCATTAAGTAAGCTGCTGGACTATCTCCGTTGCGCGCTCGTGCGAGGTACCCCTAAACCATAGGCGCACCTGGTTGACCGCCGTGCCGAACTGGCCATTGTCTAGCAAACGCATAATCTCTGCGCGCTGCTTTTTATCCAAATCATCGATGGTGGCTTCTTCTACCCGCTGAAAATTAGCGCGTAGAGCCAAAATCAAAAACACGGCAGCGATGATGAGTGCTACCAGCGGCAGCCACGGCGCTCCCGTGGCCGCACGGGCCGCTACCGCGGCAATGCAGGCCAAGGCCGCGAGGACGAGATAGATGGTACGCATAGCCACTATTTCTGGTTGAGGTGCTGGGTAGTTAAGTAACCGCGCTTCATGCGGGCGATTAGGTTACTGCGCAAATACGCTGCAAGCAGCCATTCCATGCCAAAGATGATGAAGATCGCGGCGATGGACCAGTGCGCCAGGAAGCCAAGGATAAGGCCCAACAGCTGTGCCCACACAATAACGGTCAATGCCCACTTCCTTGTCATGAACGCGATCATGCCCACGTGGAATATCAGGGCACCTATCACCAAGCCGTAGTTAAACGGCGTCCACAGCGTACCGTCATACAGCTTGTACAACAGCGGCAGTGCCAAAACGAGCGTGATCGACTCCATGATGAGCGAGCTGGCGATGACCATGCCATTAAAACTCTTGAGCGGATCCTTAACGGGGTCCTGCCCTAAGCCTAATGGGCCGATTTCATTGTCCGCAATGTCTTCGCTGCGGCGCGGCGGACGAGGCGAGCCGGACCGAGGATGAGGGCTGGTCATGCGGGCTCCTTTCCAAACATCGCGCGGGCTTCGCCGGCGGTGACCACCGAACCAGTAATTACGATACCGGAGCCGGATTGCACCTCGGATTCCTCGGCCAGCTCCACGGCTTGCGCGTAGGCACTGGGCAGATCATCGGCCACATAGACGCGCTCTTCGCCAAAAATATCGCGGGCAGTTTCCGCTAATTCATAGGCATCGATCGCACGCGGCGAGGAGTTCTGAGAGATGACCACCTCGCTCAAGTACGGTTCCAGTGCGATAAGGATGCCCTGAGCGTCCTTATCGCCAAAGACAGAGACCACGCCGATAAGCCGCGCGAAGTCGAAGTCACGGTCCAGTGCTGCACCGAGTGCCTTGGCGCCGTGGGGATTATGGGCGGCATCGATAAACGTCGTGGGCGAGGTGCGCACGCGCTCGAGGCGACCGGGCGAAATCGTCTTCGCAAAACCGGTGCGCACAGAGGCAATATCCAACGAATGGCCGGAAGAGGCGCCGAAGAAGGCCTCCACCGCGGCAAGGGCAACGGCCGCATTCTTGGCCTGGTGCTCGCCGTGCAGCGGCAAGAAAATATCCTGGTACATGCCACCCAGGCCCCGGATGTTGACCTGCTGTCCACCGACAGCTATACGAGATTCAACGGCCGCGAACTCCACGCCGGAGCGCGCCACGCCCGCATCCATATCTACTGCGCGTTGCAGGATAACCTGCATAGCCTCAGGGGCTTGCTCTGCGATGATAGCGATGTTTTCATTCGGAGTCAGAGGGTCTTCAGCATCAGCGCGGCGCTTGATGATGCCTGCCTTCTCCCCCGCAATCTCCCGAATATCGCTACCCAGGTACTCCATGTGGTCCAACCCCACCGGGGTAATCACGGAAACATCAGCATTGACCACATTCGTGGCATCCCACAGCCCGCCGAGGCCGACCTCGACGACGGCGACATCAACGGGGGCATCGGCAAACGCTGCATAGGACAGACCCACCAGGACTTCAAATTTGGACATGGGGACCTCAGAGTGCGCATCCACCATCTCCACATACGGCTTTATTTCGTGCCATAGGCGCACGTAATCGCGCGGGTGGATGGGCTGGCCATCGATACCAATGCGTTCGGTGACCCGCTGCAGGTGCGGGCTGGTGAACAGGCCCACGCGGCGGTGGAAAGAACGCAGCAGCGAATCGACCATGCGCGCGGTAGAAGACTTGCCGTTGGTGCCCGCGATGTGGATGACGTCAAAGGATTGTTCGGGGTGCCCCAGCAAATCCATAAGCATCTCAATGCGCTCCAGGGTGGGCTCGATCTTGGTCTCCGGCCAGCGCTGGTTGAGTTCTTCTTCTACCTCACCGAGAGCCTGCAGCTCCTCCGGGGAGACTTCTTGGGGTGCGACGTCGTTATATTCCTCGTCCTCACCCAGGCCAAGGTTGAGTGTCAACCCCGATTCCGTGATCTCCACCGGGGTGCCATCGGTGCCCTCTTTGAGGGCATCGACGATTTCAAAATCATCTTCTCCCCCATTGGACTCGCCGTGAACATCATGATTGAAGCGCTGATCTGTCACTATTTAAGACCCTCCAAGCGGTGAGTGATGCGCTCGACTTCTTCGCGCGCGATATCCTGGCGCGCCCGGATCTTTTCAATTACATCTCCCGGCGCCTTGGCTAGGAAATTTTCATTACTCAGCTTTTTGCCGGTCTGTTCCAATTCTTTATTGGCCTTGGCCAGGTCCTTTTCCAGGCGTTTGCGCTCTGCTTCGACGTCGACTGCGCCGTGGGTATCCAGCGTAACCTCCACGGTGGCCTGGGACAGGCGCACTTCGATTGAGGCCGAAGGGTTGAAGTCTGTATCCGGCGCGATGGTGTTGGCAAGGTTGCGGACCAACTCTTCTTGGCCTTGCAGGTCTGCCGCGACAAAATCGAGGCGGCCCGGCACCTTCTGCGAAGGCTTAACGCCCTGATCGGAGCGGAAGCGGCGTAGCTCGGTAATAAGCTTATCGGCGTCCTCGATGCGGCGAGCGGCCACCGCATCCTTGGTGGCGCCACCATTGGTATCGGCCGCCGTGGGCCACGGGGCAATAACGATGGATTCCCCACCAGTCAAGGCCTTCCACAGCACCTCGGTCACATACGGCATGGTGGGGTGCATCAGGCGCAACACCACGTCAAGGACGCGGCCCAGCACGATCTGGGTGTTGCGACCTTCTACCGTTTCGCCATCCCGGGGGATCTGTGTCTTGGCGATCTCCAAGTACCAGTCACAGAGTTCATCCCAAATGAAGTGGTAGAGCAGCTCGTTGGCCTTGGCAAATTGAAAATCGTCCAAGTAGGAATCCACCTGGGTGCGCACCTCTTCGGCGCGGTCGAGGATCCAGCGGTCGGCATCGGAAAGCTCCGTGCGGCTAGGCAGCGGTGCCACACCGGCGCCATTCATCAGGGCGAACTTGGTGGCATTAAAGAGCTTGGTGGCGAAGTTACGCGATGCCGCAGCGGCATCAGAGCCCAGCGGCAAATCCACGCCCGGGTTGGCACCGCGAGCCAGGGTGAAGCGCAGCGCATCGGCACCGTAATCGCGCACCCAATCCATGGGGTCAATGCCATTGCCCAGGGACTTCGACATCTTGCGACCCTGCTCATCGCGAACTAAGCCGTGCAGATAGAGATCCTTGAAAGGAATCTGCGGGCGACCATCAATACCCTGGCCCATAAGCTCAGGGGTCTTGGTGCCAGCGAAGGTGCCGAACATCATCATGCGAGCGACCCAGAAAAACAAGATGTCATAGGCGGTGACCAGCACGTTAGTGGGATAGAATTTCTCCAGATCCGGGGTCTTATCGGGCCAGCCCAGGGTGGAAAATGGCCACAGAGCCGAAGAGAACCAGGTATCGAGGACATCAGGATCCTGTTCGTAGTCTGTCGGCGGCTCCTCATCGGGGCCGACGCACACGATGTCACGTTCAACTTCACCCGACTCGTTCGTATGCTCTGGGCCGTACCAAATAGGGATGCGGTGGCCCCACCACAGCTGGCGGGAGATACACCAATCATGCATGTCATCAACCCACTCGAAATAACGCGGCTCGAGCGACTGCGGGTGCACAGCAGTATCTCCCTCACGCACGGCATCGCCAGAAGCCTTTGCCATCTGCGAGACATCGACGAACCACTGCAGCGACAGGCGTGGCTCGACAGGCTCGCCGGAGCGCTCCGAGTGCCCCACCGAGTGGACATATGGGCGGATTTCTTTGACGATGCGCCCCTGCTCTCGCAGCGCCTCCCGAATTTCCACGCGCGCCTCTTCGCGCGTCATGCCATCAAAGCGGGTACCGCTATGGGCGATGCGACCGGTGGTATCCATGATTGTTGGCATATCCAGGTTATGGCGGGTGCCCATCGCGTAGTCATTGGGATCGTGGGCCGGGGTTATCTTTACCGCACCGGTACCAAAATCCATATCCACGTAATCATCGGCGATGACCTTCAACTTCAGGTCGTCACGGAAGGGGTGGTCTAATTCTTGGCCCACGAGGTGGGCGTAGCGCTCATCATCGGGATGGACGGCAATGGCGACATCGCCAAGCATGGTTTCCACGCGAGTGGTGGCGACAATAAGGTGCGGCTCATCGTCATTAAGCGAGCCATAGCGGATGGAGACTAGCTCGCCCTCGACATCCTTGTAGACGACCTCGATATCAGAAACTGCCGTCTCTAACACCGGCGACCAATTGACCAGGCGGTTGGCCCGATAAATTAAGCCCTCATCGTAGAGGTTTTTGAAGATGGTTTGCACCGCGCGGGACAGGCCCTCATCCAGGGTAAAGCGCTCGCGGGACCAATCCACGGAGTCACCGATGGCTCGCATCTGGTTCTGGATGGTGCCGCCGTATTGCTCTTTCCATTCCCAGACCTTTTCGATAAACTCTTCGCGCTCATAATCCCAGCGCTTTTTACCCTCGGTCTCCTTGAGTTTGGCCTCGACCTTTGTCTGGGTGGCAATTCCCGCGTGGTCCGCACCGGGCAGCCACAAGGTAGAGTAGCCCTGCATGCGCTTGCGGCGAATGATGGAATCAATCAGCGTGTGGTCTAATGCGTGGCCCATGTGCAGCTGACCAGTAACATTCGGCGGTGGCAGCACAATGGAAAAACCCTCCGCCTCCGAATTCGCATCCGGGGTGAAATAACCGCGGTTAACCCAGCCTTCATAGAGGTCTTTTTCTACCGCCTGCGGCTCCCAGGATGTGGGCAGAGAATCGGCGCGATTGGTACCAACTAATTGCTCATCATTTTGCTCAGTCACCCGCCTGATTCTACCCGGTACGTCAACTAAGCAGCATATTCGCCCACCACCGGTACACGGTGATGGGCGGAAGGACTTATCCGTGCCGTTCTTATAGGAGGTCTGCCACTGCCTCGCGCTCCTGGCGCAGCTCGTCCACGGAGGCGGCAATGCACTCCTTCTGAAAATCGCTAAGCTTCAACCCCTGGACGATTTCCCACTTGCCATCACGGCAGATAGTGGGAAAGCCGCAAATGAGGCCCTCATCGACGCCGTAGGAGCCATCCGAGGGCACGGCGGCGGTATGCCAATCCTCGGTACCGTGGATCCAATCGTGCATATGGTCCACGGCGGCAGATGCTGCCGACGCAGCAGAGGAGCTGCCGCGCACCTCAATGATCTCAGCGCCGCGCTTGGCCACCTTAGGAATCATTTCCTCGCGGTACCACTGCTCATCTACCTCCGCGTTGGAAAAGGCGATATCCGGGAACTGGGTCGCGGAGTGGTTGCCCCACACCACAATCTTGGAAAAGTCCTTGGTGGCCAAGCCCGTCTTGTCCGCCAGCTGGCCCAAGGTGCGGTTATGATCCAGACGCATGAGCGCGTTGAACTGGGAGTTATCCAGATCCGGGGCACTGTGCGCGGCAATGAGCGCATTCGTATTGGCTGGGTTGCCCACCACCAGCACACGCACATCGCGCGCTGCATAATCATTGATGGCCTTGCCCTGCTCGGTGAAAATAGCGCCATTAGCCTCGAGCAGATCTGCGCGCTCCATGCCTTTGCTGCGCGGGCGCGAGCCAACTAAGAATGCGGCAGAAGCATCCTCGAAAGCAACCTTGAGGTCATCAGTGACCGTAATCGAATTAACCAGCGGCAGGGCGGAATCGCGAAGCTCCATGGCTACGCCCTCGGCCTTGTCTACTACTGCCGGAATTTCCAGCAGGGCAAGGTCTACGGGGGTGTCCTTGCCAAAGACATCTCCCGCGGCAATCCGCCACAGGAGAGAGTAGGCGATATTTCCGGCGGCGCCGGTGACGGTCACTTTTACTGGCTGGGTCATGCTAATTCCTCCTCGTACGGTGCGGAGTTGTACACGCCTATCTTGCACGCCACCCTCCACGGAATGTATTCACCCCCGAGCTTAGCGCCATCCGAAGGTAGCGTGTTGTGAAATTAATCCCCTCTTTCGGAGGGAAAATTCGGCGAATTTCAGGATATTACCCCCGTTTACCTCCAAATTAACGCCCCCAAAGGGAACGGTGCTTCCGCAAGGCGGGATCATTCGGGCATGATGGAAGCGGCACAGTCCCCCTCCAGGAAGTGCGAAGCAGTGATGCAGTCACTACCTTTGGTCAGCTACACGTCGGTTATCCACTACCACACTGGACCGTCTTGCGGCCGTCTGTGCAGTATCCAAGACATTACCCACTTTCGCCACATCGGCACCGCGAAGCATAGATAGGACACTTGCTATGAGCACCGAGCACACCGAACCGCTGCGCGCTGCGGAGCAGGCGGAGGATTCCGACGCTCACGGGGCGGATTCCACCAGCACCGATGCCGTGGTGAATATCGCCATTTCGCAGTTTTCCGCGCGGGGTTTTGCTGAAACTAAGCTAGATACCATCGCCGCAGAATCCGGCATGTCCAAGCGGATGATTCGTTACCACTTTGGCGATAAGCAGGGCCTCTACTTAAGCGCCCTGAGTGCTGCAGCCGAGCGCCTTCGACCCGACGAAAAAGACTTGGAACTCGATTCTGCGGTCCCGGTCGAGGGCGTTCGAAAGCTGGTGGACTGGATTTTCTGGCAATACGTCAACCACCCCGAAGCCATTCGCATGATGACCTGGGAAACAGCCCAGTCCATCGTGGGGTCTTCCACTCATCCCGTAGCGGATTTTAGTGCCGTCGCACTTCATCTAGATCGTCTACTCTTGCTGGGCCAGGACGCCGGTGCCTTCCGCCCGGGCATTTCCACCAACGATATTTTCACCATTATCGCCTCGCTCACCTCGTATCGCGTGACCAACCAGGCGATGATGGACAACCTGTTAGGTGTGGATATGTCCAGTCAATCAAATACCACCGGCATGCACAGGCTCACCGTCGATACCGTGCTGGCGTTTCTTACCGCCAATATCCCCGATTCCGGTCACGAGTCTTACTTGGTGTCTTCCGATTCTGACGAGGACGATGAGGCCTCCCCGCAAGATATCTACGGCGAGGCCTAAAACAAGGGGCAACAGCTACTTGCCGGTGTGCCCCCTCTTTGCCTGCTGCGCCTTGTTAGCTAGGCCGATTCCTTTTCCTCATCTTCATAGGTAAATTCAGGCTCTGCACCCTGGGTGACGCACCCTGCGGTGATGCGCACGGCGGAAATATCTTCCCGATCCGGCAACTCAAACATCACCGGCACGAGCAGTTCTTCCAGGATGGCACGCAACCCGCGCGCGCCGGTTTTGCGCTCGAGGGCGAGCTCTGCGATAGCGTCCAGTGCGCCTGCATCGATATCCAGCTCGCAGTCATCCATTTCAAAGAGGCGATTATACTGTTTAATTAGCGAGTTTTTGGGCTCAGTAAGCACCCTAACGAGGGCCTCACGGTCCAAGTTATCCACCGTAGCCACCACGGGCAGGCGGCCGATAAATTCTGGGATCAAGCCGAACTTCACAAGGTCTTCCGGGCGGACCTGGGAGAAGAGATCCACCTTTTCCCGCTCATCTTTGGTGCCCAGCTTGGCTCCAAAGCCAACTCCCTTCTTGCCCACGCGATCCGCTATCACCTGGTCGAGGCCCGCGAAGGCGCCAGCAACGATGAAAAGGATGTTAGAGGTATCTAGCTGGATAAATTCCTGGTTCGGGTGCTTACGCCCACCCTGCGGCGGGATGGCGGCCACGGTTCCCTCCAGGATTTTCAGCAACGCCTGCTGCACGCCCTCACCGGAGACATCGCGGGTAATGGAGGGATTTTCGGATTTACGGGAAATCTTATCCACCTCGTCGACGTAGATAATACCGCGCTGGGCGCGCTCCACATCAAAGTCCGCTGCCTGCAGCAACTTCAAGAGGATGTTTTCCACGTCCTCGCCTACATAGCCGGCCTCGGTCAAGCTGGTGGCATCCGCAATCGCGAAAGGCACATCCAGCAGGCGCGCCAACGTCTGCGCCAGGTAGGTTTTACCGGAACCAGTAGGCCCCAGCATCAAAATATTAGACTTAGAAATCTCTACTTCTTCGCCCGTGGCCTTCTTCCGCCGCGCATCCAAGGCGGCGGATTCTTCGGCCTTAATGCGCTTGTAGTGGTTATAAACCGCTACCGAAAGCACGCGCTTAGCCTTGTCCTGGCCAATGACATACTTGTCCAAAAAGGAGGAAATCTGCGAAGGCTTGGGCAGGCGTACCTCCGCCTCAGAAGACTGCTCGGCCTGCTCATGTCCAAGCTCTTCTTCAATGATCTCATTGCAGAGCTCAATGCACTCGTCGCATATGTAGACCCCGCCACCAGCGATGAGTTTTTTCACCTGCTTTTGGCTCTTTCCGCAGAAGGAACACTTCAGAAGGTCAGCGCTTTCTTGCATACGTGCCATTCAGTACTTTCACACTCGCTCTTGTTTACCGCTTTGACAGGTGGGGTGGAAGGCTCGCTTACTTTCATCCCCGCGGTTCGTTGATCAAAAATCTAGCTTAGTAAATCAACCTGACGCGGTTGACATTCATTCCCTCCGCGTGGCGAAATTCGCAGATTTTTAGCCGCCCACCACGCCCAACGTGGATGTGGATCCGCCACTACTTCCACCGCTGCCACGGACCCCAGCGCCACTGCTTACCCCGTCGATGTCACCAAAACTGCCCACAGTAATGAAGTATTTTCCAGGCCCGCGCCGCGCACAGAGCAATCTACATCGTCTGTACCTATGCCGGGGTCTTTTCCCATTGCGCGCTGGAAGAGATGACGGAATAGTAGCAGGAGACCACTTTTCATATCACTACCCCGGCACGTCCAAGGTCGTGGAGGAAGCCCTGGAAGCACCAGATCAGGACTTCTTCGGTAAAGAAACGCGCTCTATTCCGCTGCATCAGCTCGTCTTCCCCTACGATACGAAGCAACACTGCGACATTACCTTCCTCTACCGAGGTCGGATATATCGCCGGACAAACGCCGATTATTGTCGGCCGTTAACTTCTGTCCGAAACCCCAAGGCCGTCCTGCCACCACGTGAGCCCACGCGTGAAGAGCGAGCGCTTGCCGATCCCCAGGACGAGGACACAAGCAGATAACCCCGGCAGCGCCGGGGCGATGCCTGCCAGGGTTATCTCGTACCACTCTTATTGCAACCAGCCAAAGTCAAGCAAGAATGCCCTGATGTCGAGCATTTCTAGCTCAGTTGGCTCGTGGCCATCAACGAATACGAAGAACGCCTCCTCTAAGGCACTGTATCCAAACCCCTGCCAATGGTGAAAGCGGTGAATATGTCTCCGATGCAACCACGGAACGTCGGCATCGTGTTCATTTCTCTCACATCTCAAAATTGCCGTATTGATAGGCATCAACCATACTTGGGATTCATCCTTTAAAAGGTTTAAGTCCCTTCCGGCTAATTTCTGTGAATTTTAAGTCGCTGTGGGGCACGCTACCTGGCCATAGGACCGTCTGCCCAGCCCGCGGGTTACTGTAGAACGCCGTCGAAGGCTACACCGGCCAGCAACCGAGCCACCACACGCATCGCCACGCCCCAGCACACTTCTGCGTCGCGCCGACCGACCAGTACCAAGGATGAAACCGATACACCGTGGGCACTGGCAATCACAACGCCCGAAGCCCCGAGAGCTAGGAAGACCTGACCGTCCGTCTCAGCGGCCGGGCCCGAAAGGGCATAGGAAATTGGCATTGAAGATGCCCTTAGTCACCGGTGCTGGGACATCACCCGGGCAAGATAACACCGATGAGGTCAAGTGCGGCGGAAATCACTACCGCAGTTAATTGCTTCAGCGCACCGGGGAACTGGAGGTTGCCAACACATCCGCGGTGCGCTAAAACCATTGCTGAAGTCGACGGCTTGGGAGTCACTGTCACAGCATTGACGCCTTTTGATTCTCAACAAATGTAAAAAATGCAATTGCGACGCTGTAATTCGTCACGCATCAATATCGGCGTACACCGCAATAATAAAGCGAGCTCCTTGAATTTCTAAAAACTCAACTGTATTTTGTCTACAGTTAATCTTCCGGCCAAGCCTTGGCGCCAGTCAAGTTCCGGAAATATTCTCTTAAAAGCACTTTTAAGAAACCGGATCTGTCTTCAATATTTACTACGGTGGTACAAAACATTAAGAGGGGTGCGTCGGCCCTACGCCCGCACCCCTTGCAAGATATGGGGCTTCAACTTTCCTTTTAACGGAAGTTGGCAAACTTCTTGACGACCCAGCGGCTCAGTATGAGCAAGACGACACCCAGTGCGATGGAGCCAACCCCCAAGGAAACGAAGAAGGTGTTTTCCGCCGCCGCATCCTCAGGGTTGTAGAAGCTAGCCAGCGACCCGGCAAGCGCGGTACCCATGGCGATAGCCATCATCCAGACGGCCATCATGCGCGATGGGAAAGCCTCTGGTGCCACCTTGGTAGCCAAGGAGTTACCCACGGGGGAAAGCATCAACTCACCCATGCTGAACAAAAAGAGGATCCAGATAATGACATACATTGGCGTGGAGTTCGCGCCCGAGCCGGAAAAAGGCAGGAAGAAGAATAGCGAGACACCAATGATGATATTGGCTACGCCGAACTTCACCGGCGTGGACCACTGACGCTCACCAAGCTTCGTCCACATGGCCGCGAAGATTGCAGAGAAGATAACGATGAAAATCGGGTTGATGGCCTGCACCAGTGACGGGGGGATCTCTACACCAAAGACCTGGCGATCTAGACGCACATCGGCGTAAATGGTCATTACGGTAAATTGCTGCTGGAAAATACCGAAGAAGAGCACACCGGAGATGAACAGCGGAATGAAGCCCAGTAGGCGGTTCTTTTCTTTCCGGGTCACCAAATCAGAGGTGTACATCTGAATCCAGAAGTACACAGCGGCGATGAGGGCGACAACGGTAACGATATTGGACAGCCACTCTACCTTGATGATTCCGGTACCCAAGCCGATGACCATAACGAGAATGACGACGACAATCGCGCCAAGGCCCATCATGCGCTGCTTGGAGTTCGCCGGGTTCGGAATATCGTGACCCGCATCCTTAATTGTGGTCTTACGCATAAGGGTGTACTGGATAAGACCTAGGGCCATACCGACGGCAGCGATGCCGAAGCCCCAGTGGAAGCCCTTCCAGCCCCACAATGCGGTGGTAAGAAGCGGGCCGAACAGAGCGCCGATATTAACGCCCATGTAGAAGACCGAAAAGCCGCCGTCACGGCGAGGATCGTCACGCCGATACAGAGATCCCAGCACCACCGAAGCGGTGGTCTTTACACCACCGGAGCCGACGGCGATGAGGATCAAACCGATCGCCAGGCCGGTCACGGCGGGAATGAAGGCCAAAGCCAGGTGCCCTGCCATCACCATGATCGCGGAGTAGAACAGAGTGCGCTCCGCACCGAGGATGCGGTCTGCCACCAACGATGCTAACAGGCACGCCACGTACACCAAACCGCCGTACGCGCCAACGATCGAGGTCGCATCGGCGCGGTCGAGGCCTAGGCCGCCATCGGTTGTGGCGTGGTACATGTACAGCAGTACGATGGACTGCATGCCGTAGAAGCTGAATCGCTCCCACATCTCCACGCCGAACAGGTTAGCCAGCCCCCACGGGTGTCCAAAGAATGTGAGCTCCCCGTTTGAAGGAGCGGTTGCGGGGATGCGTTTCCCCGCCTGTGGATCATTATTTCTCATAGGATAATACGACCACTCGGAGGCCTAATTCACAAATTGGGCGTAATACGCCAAACATCGCACTGGAAATTCTACCTAACGACCTGCAGATATTTCTTCAGGGGATTCACCCCGTTTGGGGTAAATACTCACATACCGCTAATACCCGACACAACACCCTCCCCCAAGGGAAAGTGCTCCAATTGCCCTCTGAACTCAAACACTCGTACACAAAAGTAAAAATCCTTGCGAGAGCCTCTCTCGAAGCAGCCTCGCAAGGGTTGAACCAACGTGATTAACCAATCACACCGTGCTTAGAGTCATACCGGGGTTTAAGAATTGAGTTTGCGGTACTCAAATACGGTATCGATAATTCCATATTCGACAGCATCTGCCGCGGTCAGGATTTTATCACGGTCGGTATCAATGCGGATTTGCTCGGCTGTCCGGCCGGTATGCTCCGACAGAGTATTTTCCATCAAGGTGCGCATACGCTGGATCTCTGCGGCCTGGATCTCCAGGTCCGAAACCTGACCCTGGGTGCCCTGGGTTGCTGGCTGGTGGATCAAGACGCGGGAGTTCGGCAACGCCGCGCGCTTGCCAGGTGCCCCAGCGGCAAGCAGCACTGCAGCGGCGGACGCAGCCTGACCTAGACACACTGTCTGGACATCTGGGCGAACGTAGCGCATGGTGTCATAAATTGCCATTAAGGCAGTAAAGGACCCACCCGGCGAATTGATGTACATGGTGATATCACGGTCCGGATCCTGACTCTCAAGAACCAGCAATTGGGCCATAATGTCGTTAGCAGAGGTGTCATCGACCTGAGTACCCAAGAAAATGATGCGCTCTTCAAAGAGCTTGGAGTAGGGGTTGGTCTCCTTCGTCCCCTGAGCGGACTGCTCAATAAAGGAAGGCAGTACGTAACGGGAACTTGGCATCTGGGACTTACTCATAATAATTTTCTCCTTATTCCCTAGTTGCTCAGTGGGCCGTTCACGGACTCGATAACGTGGTCAACAATGCCGTAGTCCTTGGCTTGCTGCGCAGTCATCCAGCGGTCGCGGTCCGAGTCCTTGGTGATTTGCTCAAAGGTCTGACCGGTGTGCTCTGCAATGAGCTCGGCCATCTCTCGCTTGGTCTGGGCGAATTGCTCGGCCTGAATGGCGATATCCGCAGCGGTACCGCCCACCCCAGCGGAAGGCTGGTGCATCATGATGCGCGCGTGCGGCAGCGCGTAGCGCTTA
Organism: Corynebacterium macginleyi; assembly: GCF_003688935.1. Lineage (GTDB taxonomy): Bacteria > Actinomycetota > Actinomycetes > Mycobacteriales > Mycobacteriaceae > Corynebacterium > Corynebacterium macginleyi. The sequence goes on from NZ_REGE01000001.1 coordinate 99,486, forward strand.
CCTTTGGTACCACCAGAGAGCAGGAATTGGCCCATGGAAGCTGCCAAACCCATGCCGTAGGTGGAGATATCGCAGGGCGAGTACTTCATAGTGTCATAAATGGCCATACCCGCGGTAACAGACCCACCCGGGGAATTGATGTAGAGCGAAATATCCCGCGTGGGATCCTCTGCGGAAAGCAGCAGGATCTGTGCGCACAGCTTATTCGCAATTTCATCGTCCACCTGGGTTCCCAGAAAGATAATGCGCTCGTGCAACAGGCGCTCATAGACGCTATCACCCAAGTTCAGTCCGGAGCCTGCAGGGGTGGTCATCTCCAGCTGGTTAATTTTCTTAGACATTCGAATAGTCTCCTTGAGGACGGTTAATCTCTAATGCCACCACACTACTTAAAGTGACGATCATTGTGGGGTCTGTTCGCTATCAGCGTTTGCACCCATCTGTGTAGGCGTTTTCACCCCCACAATGAGAAAAATCCAGCTTGACTCCTCACTTTGGCGAGGAGTCAAGCTGGATTTAACAAAGGAATTTTACTCCGCGTCGGTAGCTTCGTTGTCGTCTTCTTCTACCTCACCGAAGTACTGGTCAACGTCTACGTCGTTGCCTTCTTCATCCTTAACGGTGGTCCGGCAAATGGCGGCAGCCAATGCCTTGCCACGGCGTACATCGGAGAAGAGGTTAGCAATCTGGCCGTTAGACTGCAGCTGCTGGAGGAACTGGTTCGGGTCCATTCCGTAAGACTGTGCGGTAAAGAGGATATGGTCCGAGAACTCCTGCTGAGAAACTTCCGGCTCTTCTTTTTCTGCCACGGCGTCCAGGAAGATCTGCGTGCGTACAGATTCTTCAGCCTGCTCCCGGGTTTGCTTATCAAACTCTTCACGCGAGGTACCCTGTGCCTCAAGTAGCCCAGCCAGTGCCTTTTCGTCGTGTGCCAGCTGGCCCAATATCTGGTGCAGCTGGGAGTGAGCCTGCTCGTCAACGACGGACTGAGGGAGCTCAAAGTGAACGTCTGCCAGCGCAGCTTTCAGCACCTCATCGCGGATCTGGCCGGCCTGCTCAGCCTTCTTGGACTCTTCTACCTCGTTCTTGGTAGCTTCGCGCAGCTCCTCAATGGTGTCATACTCGGAGGCCATTTGGGCGAACTCATCATCCATATCTGGCAGCTTGCGCTCCTTGGTCTGCTGCACATGAACTTTGAAGGTAGCCTCCTCGTCCTTATGCTCACCAGACTGAATGGTGGAGGTGAACTCATTATCCTCTCCAGTCTTCATGCCACGCAGTGCGGTGTCCAGACCTTTAACGAGGTTGTCATCACCAATAGAGTAAGACAGACCTTCGGTGGAAGCCTCCTCGATCTTCTCACCGTCTACCTCAGCGGTAATGTCGATGATCGCGTAGTCACCGGTCTTCAGCTTGCGCTGGGTGTCCTTTAGCTCGCCGAAGCGCTCTGCTAGATCCTCAAGGGCCTTGTCCACATCTTCTTCATCAGCCTTGATGGCCGGGACGGTGACGGAGATTTCGGAGAAGTCTGGCACCTCAAACTCAGGGCGGACGTCCACCTCGGCAGTAAATTCTACGAAGTCCTTGTCCTCGATCTTGGAAATATCGACGTCAGGCTGGCCAATGACCTTCAGTTCTTCCGACTGAACGGCCTGCTCGTAGCGGGAAGGTAGCATGTCATTGACAACTTGCTCCAGAATCGGGCCGCGGCCGAAGCGAGCGTCAATCAGCTGGCGCGGGGCCTTACCTTTACGGAAACCTGGAATAGAAACCTGCTGCGCGATTGCCGCGTAAGCTTGATCGATTTCCTGGTCTAGCTCCGCAAACGGAACGTTGACGGTGAGCTTAACGCGGGTATCGCTCAGCTTGTCTACGGTGGTCTTCACGAGTGAATCTCCCTGGCTTCATTGATTTTCTACGTACATAAAAATAAAAAAGGGGTCTGAAAAACCTTATTAGGGCATTTTCAGACCCCCATACGTCGGGGCGACAGGATTTGAACCTGCGACCCCCTGCTCCCAAAGCAGGTGCGCTACCAAACTGCGCCACGCCCCGTATGTAGGCCACCAAGTCGCCTTGGCTGCGTTGCATACTTGAGACAGTTTAGCGTGTTGATTTTAAATCTCCTAAATCAACCCGCCATTAAAGGGCGTAAGCGCAGGTTAATCGCATAATTTTCCGGCTATTTGACCTAGAAATCAAAATCAAACATGCCGTCAAAGAAACCACCGCCGTCACCGGCGTCTCCTCCTCCGACATCGCCGCCCATATCGCCGGCTAGCCCGGCATCTCCAAAGTCTCCCCCGCCGTCGGCTCCGTCCATGCCGTCACCGCCCTCAGCGTTACCCCAATTGCCGTTTTCTGCGGCGGCTGCGGAATAACCAACGCCGGACATCCCGGCAAACAAGGCGTTAAACATCATCGAATAACCCATCACCCATACACCCGTTTGCAAGGCATCTGCCCACCACGGACGGGAATACCAACCGGCGGGAACGGGGCGTCCAGCCACGGTTCCGCCGGGGTAAAAATTCGGGGTTTCAGAAGATGCATAGGGCGAGGCGGTCAACCGCTCGCCATTGGCATCTACCGTGCGCTTTTCGGTGACCTTACCTGCAGCACGCTGTCCCTCCAGTGGCGGCAATTCCGGCCCCGGGGTCATGTCCATTATCTCGCGGGCCGCATTCACGTAATGCATGCCCTCGAGCGCCGATTCTCGGGCCAGGTTCGCCTGCTTGACCGTGGTAGCCCGCGAAATAGCGGAATTGGCCGCAGTAAAACGCTCCGATGCATCTGCCATTGCCTGCTGGGAGGCGGTATCCGTACCGGAGATTTGCATGACTTGGCCACCCAAGCGCTCGATCCAGCGACGCGCATCCGCCTGGGCATCCGCTAACTGCTGCGCCTCTTGCTCCTCCTGGCTTTTCTTGGAGTTACGCGAGGATAGAAACCACGCGCCACCACCGAGGACAACTGCAATAAGTAGGAGTTCCACAACGACCATCGCTTTCTTTACTGGGATTGGTCCTATCTACTTTAACGGCGTACCCGCTGCACATGTTCCCTATTTTCGTTTTGGTCCACTCATGCGCTAAAGTGTCCGTTAGCGTTCAAGGTAACGCTGTGGGAATGTCGTATAGTGGCTAATACCTCAGCCTTCCAAGCTGAAGACGCGGGTTCGATTCCCGTCATTCCCTCGCTTTAACCCACCACACGGTGGGTTTTCTCATGTACAGCTGGGGTTAGTTCGGATCTAACGAAACACCGCTTGCCGGTGTCTCACTCCATCTCGTTACCCGATCACCGCCAACCGCAGGCGTAGGTTCGTCGCATTAGGGCGTCGGGTAGAAAAGCGTAATCTTGTGTCCATGACCGTACCCTTGATTACTTTGAACGATGGAAACACAATCCCCCAACTTGGCTTTGGCGTCTTCCAAATGGAGCCGGCCGAAACCGAGGAATACGTAGCTGAAGCGCTGCGCGTGGGCTACCGCCACATCGATACCGCGGCTATCTACGGCAATGAGGAAGGCGTGGGCAAGGCCATCGCCAACTCTGGTATTCCGCGCGAAGAACTTTTCATTACCACCAAACTGTGGAATGACCGCCACACCGATGCCGCTGCGGCGCTGGATGAATCCTTGCAGAAGCTGGGCCTTGACTACGTTGACCTGTACCTCATTCACTGGCCTACCCCGGCCAACGGCACGTACGTGGAGGCCTGGAAACAGCTCATTGAACTGCGCAAAAACGGCAAGGCAAAATCCATTGGTGTGTCCAACTTCGAGCCTGAGCACTTAGATCAGTTGGAAGTGCACACAGATGTCGTCCCCGCGATTAACCAGGTAGAGCTGCACCCTTACTTGCAGCGCTGGCGCGAACTAGACGCGGGTCGCGCCCACGGCATCGCCATAGAGGCATGGGGCCCGCTGGGACAGGGCAAGAGCGATATTCTGGAGGCGCCAGAGGTGACTGAAGCCGCCGAGGCGCACGGAGTTTCCCCAGCCCAGGCCATTATCCGCTGGCACCTGCAAAATGGGGTCATTCTCTTTCCCAAGTCCTCGACGCCATCGCGCATTGCAGAAAACTTTGATGTCTTTGACTTCGAGCTCACGGATGCGGAAATGGCAGCCATTACCTCTTTGGAGGAAGGCGAAGATGGCCGCGGTGGGCCTCACCCCAATGACATGAACGACGCCTAGTACGCCTATTAGAACCACCACATAAAACGCCGCGTGGCCCAAAGGCCAGCGGCGTTCATTTATGTCTATTCACGGATCCCGGCGGTTTTAGCGTGGGTCCTTAGACAGCTCAGGTGGAATATTGGTGCGCTCGTATTCGGCGAGGATATCGATGCGACGCTGGTGGCGCTCGGCCCGGGACCATTCTTGATCCAAGAAGGCATCCACGATTTCGAGAGCCTCTTTTTGCGAGTGCATGCGGCCGCCGATGCCAATAAGCTGCGCATTATTGTGCTCGCGGGCCAGGCGCGCGGTTTCTGGCGACCACGCCAGTGCGCAGCGCGCTCCTTTGACCTTATTGGCGGCAATCTGCTCGCCATTACCGGATCCGCCTAGCACGATTCCCAGGGAACCTGGATCGTTGACAGTGCATAGGGCCGCTTCAATACAGAATGCGGGGTAGTCATCCTCGGCGTCATAGGTATGAGCGCCGCAGTCGATAACGTCATGGCCTTGTTTGGTGAGGTGTTCAGAAATTAGGTTTTTGGTCTCAAAACCTGCGTGGTCAGCTCCAAGATATACGCGCATAACCCCTACAGTACCGGCACCACCGCCTTCTAGGCACCACTTTGCATAACCTATTTCGCTCATAATCCGGCACTGTTAAGCTAAAGCGCAGATTATGTGCCGCACAGAAAGACGAAAAAATGAGCCCTCGCGTCCTCGCGCTCTACGGCAGCGTCCTTGCTATCGCGGTACTGTTATGTGCGGCAAATATTTTCTTAACCACTAAGAACTACCTCGTGCCGCTTATCCACACCGTACTTTTCACTGTCACCCACCTTGTTCTGGGGCTGTGGTGGCTGAATCAGCGGGTAATAAAGAAAAATCGCCTCGGCGGTTTGGCCGCGGTGATTGGGTTCTTATCCCTACTCACCGCGGCATCATGGGCCACGTGGGTGGCCGCCGCTTGGTCAGAATTCCAGGCTCAGACGACCCTGCCCATCATCAATATCGCCGGGCTACCGGCGTTTTTACTCACGCCGGTCATCGCGGTGTGTTGCCTTGCAGCTGCCGTGCGCCGCAGACAGGGCCAGCAGCACTTATAACTAGTCCTCTTCTACCTGTGGCATCTCCGTGCGGGAGCGCTTGAGCTCGAAGAAGTAAGGGAACTGAGCGAGGCGCACGGAGGCATCAAAAAGCTCACCGGCTTCCTCACCCTTGGGAACTCGGGTAATAACCGGGCCAAAGAAGGCGGTATTGCCCAACTTAATAACCGGGGTGCCTACCTCATCGCCCACCGAAGAAATACCGTTGTGGTGGTACTCGCGCAGCTTCTCGTCATATTCTTCGGTGTGAGCCACCTCCGCAAAGTCTGCGGGGAGGCCAACCTGTTCTAACGCCTGGGCGATGATCTCGTCATAGCCGCCATCGCCCTTCTTGCCGTCATTGCCCTTGGCGTGAATCAAGGTACCCATGACGGTATAAAGCTCATCTACCTTTTCAGGCTGCTCGGTCTTTACCTTGGCAAATACGCGGGCAGGGCCCCAGTTGGCCTCCATCATTTTCATGTATTCGGAATCGAGATCGCGGCCATCATTAAGAACGGACAGGGACATCGGCTCGAATTCCACCGCGATATCACGTACTTTTTCTACCTCTTTGATCCAGCGCGACGTTGCCCATGCGAATGGGCAGGAAACATCGAACCAAAACTTAACTGGGGTAGTCATTATTCCTCCTTGAAATAAGTGCAGTTGGCCCCACCACTGTAAACCCGCTGCTAACCTTGATGCATCACTATTTTCGTTAGCAAAGGAGAATCTAAGCAATGACCTCCGTAAACCTCACGTGGGAGGAAGCGAAAGTTCGCTCGCAGATGCTCAAAGTTGACCATTACGATGTCACTTTAGACCTTAAGCATTCGGATACCCACTTTCTGTCCACCACCACAGCTCGCTTTAGCACCCTGGAGGCCGGTTCTACCTTCATCGATCTGCGCGCTGACACGCTCCACGAGGTGCGCCTGAACGGAAACCCGCTGCCCACGCAGTCCTATGATCCCACCTACGGCATCCCCCTCTCTGGGCTGCAAGTAGCGGATTACACGCTCGAGGTCACCGCTGAAATCCCTTTCTCTCGTACCGGCGAGGGCCTGCACCGCTTCGTAGACCCTGCCGATAACGAGGTCTACCTCTACACCCAGTGTGAAACCGCCGATGCCAAGCGCGTTTTTGCCTGCTTCGACCAGCCGGATTTGAAGGCCACCTACTCCCTGCATTGTAAAGCTCCGGACGAGTGGACCATCATCACCAATGGCTCAGTCACCCGCGAGGGCGATACCTTCCATTCCGAGATTGACTACCCGCTTTCGACCTATTTGGTCGCTCTGTGCGCCGGTCCGTACCAGGAGGTCACCGATACCTGGCGCGGCGAACTTACCCAACACCCCGAGGGCAAGCCAGCCCAGCAGCTCGAGGTTCCACTCGGCATTTACTGCCGCGCTTCGCTGGCAGATTCTCTCGATGCCGAGCGCCTATTTACTGAAACAAAGCAGGGCTTCGACTTCTACCACCGCAACTTCGGCTTTCCCTACCCCTTTGGCAAATACGACCAGATTTTCGTCCCCGAGTTCAACGCTGGTGCGATGGAAAACGCTGGTTGCGTGACCATCCGCGATGAATATGTGTTTACCTCACAGGCCACGCACTACAAGTATGAGCGCCGCGCCGATACCATCCTGCACGAGCTCGCCCACATGTGGTTCGGTGACCTCGTAACCATGGAATGGTGGAATGACCTGTGGCTCAACGAATCCTTTGCCACATGGGCCGCGGCCATCTCGCAGGCGGAAGAAACCGAATATGATACCGCCTGGGTGACCTTCGCCAACGTGGAAAAGTCCTGGGCATACCAGCAGGATCAGCTGCCTACCACCCACCCCATTTCCACCGATGCCAGCGATATCGAAACCGTCGAGCAAAACTTCGACGGCATCACCTACGCCAAGGGCGCCTCGGTGCTCAAGCAGCTGCAGGCTTATGTCGGCCGCGAGAACTTCTTCGCCGGTGTACGCCGCCACTTCGCCGCCCACGCATGGGGCAATGCCACCTTTGATGATTTGCTGCGCCACCTCGAGGAGGCCTCCGGGCGCGATCTATCCTTCTGGGCGCAGCAGTGGTTGAAGACGACGGGCATCAATACCTTATCGGTTGCCACTGAGACCGATGACGAGGGCACCATTACCCGGGCGCAGCTTACCCAGCGCGGCGATACCCTGCGCACCCACCGCGTGGCAGTCGGCCTGTACGGCACGCGGGACGGCAAGGTCGTGCGTACCGAACGCCTCGAGATGGACGTGGATGGCCCGGCCACCACGATCCCAGAGCTAGTCGGCCGCAACATCAATGACATCGACTTCATCCTGCCCAACGATGACGATCTAACCTACTGCCTCATCGATGTGGACGCCGGCTCCCTGCGCTTCCTGCTGGATAATATTGAGAAATTCGACGACCCCATGGCGCGTACCCTGTGCTGGTCCACTGCGTGGGAGATGACTCGCGCCGGCACCATGCGCGCCCGCGACTTCATCCGACTGGTGGCCCGCGGCATGAGGGCAGAAACCGAGCTCGCTGTCCTGGAGCGCATCGTATCGCAGGCTGCTACGGCGCTGAAGAACTATGCCGATCCGGCTTGGGCGCAAGACAGTACGGTTTTAGCACAGGCGCTTGTCGATGGCGCCCGCAGCACCGATGCGCAGCGTTCCATCATCTGCACGCAGGCACTATCCAGGATTCAGCTGCACCAACCGGCCCGCGACTACCTGCACGATCTCCTCGCCGATTCTGATGATGCCGGGTTGCGCTGGTCCGCTGTCGCGGCGCTTGCTGCCGCGGGTGCGCTGGCTAATGCCGAAGCCGCTATCGCCGCCCAGCTCAAGCGCGATAACTCTGCGACGGGCTACTACTCTTCCCTGCGCGCCCGCGCAGCGATTGCCACCGCTGACAATAAGCGCGTGGTCTGGAAAGAAATCGTCGCCGGGGATCTCACCAACCGCGAGCTCACCTCCAAACTGGAGGGCTTACTTTATCCACACTCCGATACTTTCCTGCCCACTACGGAATTCTTCGAGGTAGCCGAAAAGATCTGGGAGTCCCAGTCCTCCGAGGTAGGCCTGACCACGGTGACCGGATTATTCCCGTCCTGGGATATCACCCAGGACGGCCTCGATCGCGCCGATGCCTTCCTGCAGAAAGATCTAGCAGCTGGCCTGCGTCGCACTATCACCGAGCAGCGCGACCGCGTGGCCCGTGCCCTGCGCAACCGCGCGGTCGACGCCGCTTAACGCTTAGTTCTTGCGCAAGTTCAGTTCAATGCGTGGGCGCACCTGAATCTCCGTCAGCTGGGTGGTGGGCCCAGCCTCGACGACGGCGCGGATGGCGTGCGCCACCTCCACGGGCGCAATAACCTCGTTTGGGTTGTAGTCCTGCAGGCCCTCCAGCATCGGAGTATCGGTGGGTCCTGGTGCCACGGTGGAGACGCGAATGCCAGGTTCGGAGATACGCAGGGCATCAGCAAGCGCATATAACGCATGCTTCGTGGCTGCATAGACCACATTATCGCCATAGCTCTTGCGCCCCGCCCCCGAGTTGATGAAGACGACAGTGCCCTCTGCTTTGCGCAGCTGCGGCAACAGCGCGCGGGTAACCTCCGCTGGCGCGTGGACGTTGAGGTCCATGTGTGCACGCCAATCGTGCGGGGTAGCTTCTTCCACCGAGAACTTCGTGGCACGCGCCGCGCCGTGCACGAGGACATCAACTCGCTCTAACTCGGGCAACTCCATGCCCTCGTCCAAACCGGCAACCAGGTCGCTGGCAACCGGGGTGATATTCGCGGCCTCTGGCAGCTCATCAGCGCTACGGCCCAACGCATAAACGTGGTGGTCGCGAGCGAGATCCTTGATAATCTCGCGCCCCATGCCACCGGTGGCACCGGTAACTACGGCGATTTTCTCTGGCACATTTGTGGTATCGGTCATGCCACCCCATCATAGGCAAAATGCTGTGTCCCTGACGCGACACCACAGTGTCCTCTACCTACCGATAACGCTCCGGAACATTGGCCTGGCCCAAGGTGAGCATAAGGCGATTAGCCCAGTTGAAGAAGGAGGATGCATAAATGATATCCACGATGGACTGATCGTCGAATCCGGAATCGCGCAGCTCAGCGCAAAGCGCAGCGTCAAAGCTTATCGGCGATGAAGTCAGCGCCAGAGCAGCGCGGCGAATGAGATCCCATTCTCCAGAACCAAGATCCGCTGTGACGCCCTCTGCAAGAAGGCGATCCACTATTTCCCTCTCCCCGCCTTCTTTCACGCACCGCGCCTGGTGCACGGATGCGCAGTAAACGCACCCATTGAAACGCGAAACAACGGTAGCGGCAAGTTCCCTATCCGCGCGCGACAATCCTCCTTCGGTGTTGTAGAAAATATCCAAGTCCGTCAGGGTACGCGCCTGCAGGGCGGCGGGATCTCGGGCGAGAACACGGAAATACTCGGAGTCAATGCGCTCAGGCTTGATGAGCGCGTCCATATGCGCAGGGGTGAAGTCCTCTTTGGGAAGCGGCGCCACCCACGGCAGCCAACCGAGTGAGTGATTAACAAAGTGGTCTGGGATTACTCCATCGGGCTGAAGAGTATTCTCGGTTGCTTCCCAGTCAGGCTGGATTTCGCCGGTAGCCCGGCGCGCTTCCAAGACAGTCGGAGCCTGCCCCGACAGGACGCTCAGCCCGTGGGCCACGCGGAGTTGAAATGCGAGGAATGAAACGAGCTGGGAAAGGCTCACGATATCGGTGGCAGACCACCCAGCGGCATCAAGATGACCAATGGCCTGCGGGGACGCGTTCTTGGGATGGAAAGACAAGAGATGCGCCCATTCACATGCAGCGGATAAGCGCTTCCCTAATGCTCCTTCGGAGTCTTGGGCTTCGCCAGCCGCATTTTCGCCGAAGACGAGAAAATCTGCATCTTGGTACGGCCCCGTCGATGCCCCGCGCCGGGCCGCGGCGCGAACTGCGGCTACAAGCGGCTCGCTTGCTTCATCGCTGAGCAGGTCAAAATAGAATGTTGCCGCGGGCGCATGATTGATGGCCGCGGTAAAGGCAGCAATCGCATAGCGTTCGACATAAGAAAAGGTGCCAGGGTCCTCCGGTTCGAGCAATGCACTAAAGCTCAATTGGGCATTGTCTTGGGCTTGCGGGCGTGCTGTGCGCAGGCGCTGTACTTCCTCAGAAGCACCGGAGAGTTCGTTGATAATATCTACCATCGGTGTCACCTTTCTATCGTTTGATTAAAGCAAATAGAGGGGCCTAGTTGGACTACAGCCCTAAGTTTAGGTCGCCCGCGCGGTAGCGTGAGCCGGGAATGGCCGCAATAAGTTCACGGGTATAGCCGGTTTCCGGATGTGCAAAAACCTCTGTGGTGCGGCCCGATTCCACCTGCTGCCCATGTGACAGCACGGATACCGTATCCGAAATCTGATTGACCACGGCCAAATCGTGCGAAATAAAGATATACGTCAGACCTAGTTCTTTTTGCAGCTCATCAAGTAGGCGAAGGATCTGCGCTTGCACTGTAACGTCAAGCGCCGAGACGGCTTCATCAAGGACCACCAGCTCTGGCTCGACGATCATGGCGCGGGCAATAGCTACGCGCTGTCGCTGCCCGCCGGATAGCTCCTTCGGCTTGCGGCCTGCCATCGCTGAATCAAGAGCAACCAAGTCCAAAAATTTCTGTGCCTTTTTATGGGCATCGCGCCGCGAAGCTCGCGTAAAGTTCCGGACCGGCTCAGCGATCGTTTCCCCAATGCTCAGGCGCGGATCGAGCGAACTAAAAGGATTTTGGTACACCAGTTGAATCTTTTGCCGCAGTTCCCGCCGGCGCTTTCCCTTCACACCGGTCAATTCCTCACCCGAGAGCCGAATGGTTCCTTCGGTGGGCTGAGAAAAAAGGGAGATAGCACGGCCGGTGGTGGTTTTACCCGAACCTGACTCACCTACAAGGGCGTGGATGGTACCTCGCGCAACCGTAAAACTTATATCGCGCACGGCATTAAAATCCCCGAACCGTTTGCTCAACCCTTCCACCTCCAATAAAGGCGTGGCCCCTTCGGTTGCGGTGCGGCGAGTGAGGGTGGGAGTGGACAATGAGGGGGCATCGGCAAGCAGGCGCTTAGAGTACTCATGCTGGGGCGCGGTTAACACATTGGCGGCCACTCCAGACTCGCGCACATGGCCCTTTTCCATCACCACGATGGAATTAGCGCGATCCCCGGCCACGGCAAGATCGTGGGTAATAAACAATATGCCCATAGTTAGTTCATCGCGCATATCATCCAGCAAATCCAGAATGATCTTCTGCACGGTGACATCGAGCGCCGAGGTGGGCTCATCCGCAATGATAAGTTCCGGTTCCAATGCTACGGCCGCGGCAATCAACGCACGCTGCTTCATACCACCGGAAAGTTCATGGGGATACTGGCCGTAGCGGCGCTCAGGATCATCGATGCCGACGCGTTCTAAAAGCTCCACCGCGCGCTGCCGACGCGAGCGTTTAGTGCCCTGCGAACGCACGGCCATTCCTTCTTCCACCGCGGCACCGATGGTTTTTAGGGGGTTCAGGGAATTATCGGGATCCTGCGGGATCAAAGCGATGCGACGACCACGCAATCTACGCCACTGTTTCTGCGAAAATTGCGTGACATCGCGGCCATCGAAAGAAATGGAACCGGATACGATGGAGGCATTTTCCGGCAACAGACCAATGGCTGCCATTGCGGAGGTGGACTTACCGGAACCAGATTCGCCGACAATGGCGGTCATTTCCCCGGCATTTACCTCAAGGTTAATGCCGCTGGTGGCCTGAAACTCGCCTTTGTCTGTGCGATAGGTAATGGACAGATCTTTTACGCTTAGAAGAGACATTAGGCAGCCTTTCGCAGTGTCTGGCTTAAGTGATTAGCCGCAAGTACTACGGCGACGATGACGGCGCCGGGGGCCAAGGTTAGCCAGCCGGCGGTGGCGATATAATCACGTGATTCCGAAATCAATAGCCCCCATTCCGGCGTAGGTGGCGGAGTGCCATAACCCAAAAATCCCAGGGTTGCCAGCTGCAGAATGGCTAGGCCAAACTGCAATGCCGCGAGTGCAAAAACTGCGGTCAAGGAGTTAGGCAAAATATGGCGAGTAAGCACGTGGAAAGGCGTGCCACCCGAGCCATAGGCCGCCTCCACAAAGTCCGATTCGGCCACGCTCAATACCTGCGAGCGGGCCAAGCGGGCAAAAGTGGCAACAGAAGTGATACCGACAGCAATAGCGGCGTTAAAGGTGCCATGCCCCAAAACAATGATGACAGATAGCGATAGCAGCAGGCCCGGAATGGATAGGAGCACATCCACAACGCGCATAATGACCGCATCCACCCAGCCTTTCTGTACGCCGGCAATAATGCCAAGCACCGTCCCTACGCTAAGACCGAAGAGCACCGCAATGAGGGCGCCGAGCAGGGATTGGCGTGCGCCGTAGATAACGCGAGTATAGAGATCGCGTCCAACGGCATCGGTACCAAACCAGTGTTGCGAGCTGGGAGCCAATAGTGCCTGTGTATCGCCGCCCTGGTTAGGATCTTGGGCGGCAAAAAGATGCGGAAATAGCGCACATACAACAGCGATAGCTAATACCACTACGGAAATTACGGAACCGGGAGAGGTTAGGAGTTTCTTCGTCTTCAAATTCATGCTTAAGCCTTCTTTTCATCCGCTTTACGGGCCGCGTGTTGCACCCCAACGTGGTAAGTGGCATGCGAGGTTGCGACGGAAGCGGCACTACCCTTATCCCGGGCACGCAGGCGAACGTCCAGAACTGGGTAAAGCAAGTCCACCACAAGGTTGATGAGGACAAATATGGTAGCCGCCAGCACCACGATGGCGAGTAGCACCGAGGTATCGCGATTTGCTACAGCGTCCACGGTCAGCGCACCGATACCGTGGCGCGCGAAGACGGCCTCCGTCACCACAGAACCGCCCACCAGCTCGCCGAAGGTTAGACCAGCCATGGTAAGTGCCGGCAGGATGGCGTTGCGCAAGACATTGCGCCATAACAGCCAAGCTTCGCTGGCCCCCTTTGCGCGTACTACCTGTACAAATGACATATCCATCACCTCATCGATAGAGCGCATCAGCACCTGGGCCAACGGCGCGGAGACGAAAAGACCCAAGGTAATAACCGGCAAAACGAGCCCCTGCGCTGTAGAAGCATTAATGACTGGAACCCACCCCAACGCGAAGGAAAATACTTGAATCAAGATGATGCCTACCCAAAACGTTGGGGCCGAGCCCAATACGGAAGGCAGGCCGCGAAAGAAACCGCGCAACCGCACCAGGGGGCCAAAGGTAGCGGCAATTGCGATGACAAAAGCCAGAACCAGACCAAATAAGAAGGCAAGCAACGCCAGGGCGAGGGTAGACGGCAGGGCATCAGCAAGCATGTCTGCCACTGGCGTACCAGTGGCCACGGAGAAGCCAAAATCACCGGTGATAAACCCGCTTAGAGCATTCATATAACGGTTAACAAGCGGCTCATCGGCCCCGTAAACCTCTCGAATGGTGGCGAGCTGCTCAGGTGTAAGCCCCAAGTTGGGGTTGTCGTAGCGGGAGGCGACGGCATCTCCGGGAAGCGCCGTAAGCAGGATAAATGCCACGGTAAACGTGGCCCAGATGACCACAACGGCTTGACCTATTCGCAGCACAATCGATGTTGAACTCATGTTTTATTCCTGCCCTTCTTCCTCTTTTATCTCGACCGCATAAAAAGAAGGGCGCCCGATGGCTTCGGTTGTAAGTCCCTCCACATAGGGCTGGAAGCCATAAACTTGTGGTTCCTCAAAGAGCGGCAGAATATAGGCCTGCTTCGAAAGGTAATCCTGCATCCGGCCGCTCATTTCGAGGCGTTCTTTTTCGCCCTTTAAGGAGAAATGCTCCTCCACCATGTCCTGCAGCTTGGGGTCACCGAAGGAATCGGTTCTTTCGTCATAATTGAGGAAGGAATTGCGACCCTTTCCGTTGATCCAGGTAGCCAAGGTATCCACGTTGGCTCGCCCAACCATGGAGTGGCGGACCTGTACAGAATCTTGGTCCTTCATGGCTTTATCCTGTGCAGTCCGGTCTCCCGGATAGAGGTTGGCTTCAACCCCGATATTTTTCAGCATCTCTTGGACCTTGGTAAACATCTCGCGGGAACGAGGCTGCGGGACGGACTCATTGAATGTCAGAGAAAAGCGCTCGCCATCTTTCACGCGGATGCCATCCTCGCCTGGAATCCAGCCGGCTTCATCGAGTAATCGCCGGGATGTATCCGGGTCAAAGGCATAATTGTCGGATTGATCCTTAAAGCCTACGGCGGTGCGAGCAAGGATCGATGAACCCTTGGGATAAGAATCCGAATACAAGGTGCTCAGGATATTATCGCGGTCGATGGCATGAATCAGTGCTTGGCGTACGCGCTTATCTGCCAATAGCGGGTGCCGGAAGTGGAAGTGGTAGCTATTATTCACACCCCGGGTTGGCGCAGCTAGGACCTGAAGGTTCTTATCTTTCAAGTGCTTTTCATCGGGGGCTTCGATCTGGCGGGCAATATCGGATTGACGAGCCACGAGAGACCCCACGCGCACGGAATCTTCTGCCGCCAGCACCACATTGATGCCCTCAATTTCTGCAGGGCCTTGGTGGTCTTTCCGGGCGGGCGGCGCCCAGTCATAGTCCTTGCGCGCCTTTAGCACCAACTTGGTGCCCATATGCTCTTCCTCAATAACAAAGGGCCCCGAACCAGAAATATCAGTAGCGCGGCCAGGTGAAAAGCCCGTGTCATCCAAGTCCAACGTGTCGTTAGACAACAAGGCCTGATTCATTACGGACGTGGATTGCGGGAAACCTGGGGACGGCTCGCTGAAGTAAAACTTCACCGTGTAGTCATCAATGACCTCGGATTTCACGTAATTGGGAAGCTGCTCTGACGGGGTTAGCATGCGGGAATCATCACCATTGGCATACAGGTCATAATTCTTTTTCACGTTTGCTGCATCCAGCACGGAACCATCGGAATAGGTCACGCCTTTACGAATATGGAAAGTAAATTCCGTGTCATCCGCATTGGTGTCAGGCAGCTCCTCCGCAATCCATGGGTGAAGCTCCAAAGTTTCTGGGTCCTGCCAGAGAAGGCGGTCTGCAATGTTATTGAGCACGCCTCCGTTGGGATAATAGCCTCCCGCCGGTGGATAGAGGTTATTGAACATATTTGGCTCGGCATAGGTCACCATGCCATCTTCGGCCGCGCGGGTAGTATTCGCGCAAGAACTTAGCGTTACAACAAGCGCGGTGCTGGCAACCACCGCGGCGAGAGGCTTAAAAAGCCGATGTAGATACTTCATAAGGGAGGTCAATTCCTTAAAGGTTGAAGTTGGACCAGCCCATTAGAACACACCGCCACCACAAAAACAAGACCGCATGGTCTACCCTCTAACCAGTACTCACCGGGGTTTTCTAATTTTATGGTAGACATCTTGGTCTACTTATCTAAAACCGGAGTGTCTAATAAAACCGTCCAGGGTGCGGTGTGGCACGATAGGAGTTATGGCTACTCCCGCAATCGCGATCGTCGGCATGGGACCACGCGGCATTTCCATCTTGGAACGCCTCACCGCCCGTATGGATGATTCCAGCTCCCCCCTTACCGTTCACCTCATTGACGAGGCCCAGCACGGCGCCGGCCGCGTCTGGGAAACTGACCAAACCAAGACCTTGTGCATGAATACGCGCGTAGGCGCCGTTACGCTTTTTACCGAGCCCGGCGCGACGGTAAACGCCCCTGTGCTCGAGGGGCCGACGCAATACGAGTGGATCCAGCTGCTGCGCGGCGAGGGGGGTAAGGTCGCTGCTGCCAAGCGCGAGCTTTTTGCCCAGCACCCTGCCGCCCCGCACATTGCTACCGAGTACCACGCGGAACTGGCCGCTATCCGCCCGGAGTCCAACCCCACACGCGCGCTATACGGCGAGTACCTGCGCTGGGTCTATGACGTGGTGTTAGCGCGCTTGCCCGAGAGCATTTCCACCGTCAGCCACCACCACCGCGTGGAGACCATCACCGCGATTGGTGAGGCGGATATCCTGCACCTGGACGATGGTTCGCAGGTGCGCGCCGATGCCACGGTCCTCGCCTATGGCTGGATAGCGCCGCGCTTTAATGATGAGGAGCAGCACCTGGCGGAGTCTGGGCTGCGGTGGATCGCACCGGGCAACCCCGTGGAACAAGACTACGCCGCCATTCCTGCTGGCGAAGACGTGTTAGTGCGCGGTCTTGGCATGGGCTTTTATGACATCATGGCGCTGACCACCATCGAGCGCGGCGGCAGGTTCATCGAGGATGCCACTACCCGCTCCGGCCTGCGCTACGAGGCGAGCGGGAAGGAGCCACATTTCATCGTCTCGTCCGGCCGCGGTTATCCCTTTCATCCCAAATCCGAGTACAACGAGCTGCCGCCCACGATGCCGCGGCGGCGGTTGCATGAGGTCATCTATAAGCTCCAGGGCACCGAGGACATCGACTTTGACGCCCAGGTTTGGCCCGCCATCGCGCGCGATAGCTACGAGGCGTATATCACCACGCTGGAACGGGTGAATCCAGCGGCGCTGCTCCGCCCGCGCGAAGAGATCTTCGCGGTCATCGATTCGACCGCGCCTGATGATCTCGGCGCCGCCCTTACTCCCCTGGTCACCCAGCCGTGGGATATGACCGAGCTGATGTACCAAGTTGCTGGTTTTATCGGCGATATTTCGGCGTTGACCGCTCACATTGCGGAGTGCCTGGCGGATGATATCCAGGAGGCTGCCGGTGGCCACGATTCGCCCATGAAGGCCGCGCTGTGGTCGCTGTCCCAGTCGCGCAAGCCCGCTTCCATCCTCGGCGCGGAAGGCCGCTATACCCGTGAGTCCCGCACGGGGCGCTACGCGCAGTTCATGTCCTTTGGGCAGATGGTGGGCTCGGGACCTCCGCTTTTCCGCGTACGCCAATTGCTCGCGCTTGTCGATGCTCACCTGGTCCGCTTCCTCGGCGATCACCCCAGCCTCGCGATCGAGTCAGGTCACGTCACCCTGACCTCTGGCCCGCGTTCGGCATCGGCGCCCACGCTTGTCGATGCCTTTATGCACAAACCCGATATCCGCGTCTCCGGCGATCCGCTCACCCGCGGATTGGTCGAGAATGGGCGGGTGCGCCCGTTTACTGATCACGGGCAGGCCACCGGATCCCCCGAAACCGATGGTGCCACGCGGCGCACCGTACATCCTGACGGCAGCCTAGATGAACGCCTGCATATCGTGGGCATTCCCACCTATGCGCAGTGGCCGGATACGACAATTTCCCCCATGCCGGGCACGGATCCGCTCATGCTACAGGAAACAGATAAGACCGCCGGTTCTCTCTTAAAGGTGGTCGGCGGCCACTAAGCACGCGTTTTAGAGCGCCTTTTAAAGGGCATCGAGAGCCTGCTGTAAATCCGCCAACAGGTCTTCGATGTCCTCGATGCCGATGGAGATGCGTACCATGTCTTCCGGCGGTGCTAGTTCGGAGCCTTCTGCCGATACGTGGGTCATGTTCCGCGGGTGCTCGATGAGTGATTCCACGCCACCCAACGATTCCGCCAAGCAGATAAGCCGCGTCTTCAAACAAATCTGCTTGGCGTGCTCTGGGTTATGGAAGCGCACGGAGACCATGCCACCAAACCCACGCATCTGCTGTGCAGCAAGCTCGTGGCCCGGATGCTCCGCCAACCCCGGGTAGCGCACCTGTTTAACCTCGGGGCGAGACTGTAGGAATTCCGCCACCTTTTGGGCATTTGCGCAGTGGCGGTCCATACGCACGCCCAGAGTCTTAATGCCGCGGGAGGTCAGGTAAGCATCGAAGGGCGAGGCGACCGCCCCCACATTGCCTTGGAAGTACAGCAGCTGCTCATCCATCTCGGGGTCATTGGTGGCTACGGCACCGCCCAGGACATCGGAATGCCCGCCCAAGTACTTCGTGGTGGAGTGCAAAACGTGATCCGCACCCAGCGCGAGGGGGTTCTGGAGGTACGGCGTGGCGAAAGTATTATCCACCAACACCTGCGCGTTAGACTTGACCTTGGCCACTGATGCAATATCGGTAATATTCAACGCCGGGTTAGTCGGGGTTTCCAGCCAAATGAGCTTGGTATTGTCTTTGACCGCTGCGGCAACGGCATCGACATCACAGGTATTAACGATGGACATTTCCACGCCCCACTCCGTGAAATCATTGAGCAGGCGGTAGGAACCGCCGTAGGAGTCATTGCCCAAGATGACGTGGTCGCCCGGGCGCACTAAAATGCGCACCACCGTATCGGCAGCTGCCATGCCGGTAGCAAAGACGCGGGCGTAGGCGGCACCTTCCAGCGCCGCCAAGGTCTTTTCCAGGGAGCGAACCGTCGGGTTGGCTACGCGGCCATATTCAAAGCCGCCACGCAGCTGCGCAAGGCCATCTTGGGCGAACGTGGTTGAGGCATAAATCGGCACGTTAATGGATCCCATATGTGGATCCGGGTGATAACCAGCGTGAATGGATCGGGACGAAAATCCTTTTGCCACGGTGTGCGCGCTGTATTCAGTCATGCCTTCCCATCGTAGACTAAGCGGTTCATCCTTACCGGTCATTCCGCAATTTATATTCGGCCCCGCCCAACTTATAGTTGGCCCCGCCCACTGACTCCTGGTCCTGCACCGGCAGTGGGAATTCGGGATTTTCTCTAGAATGGGTGCGGTTAGTTTGTGTCCACGATCGAGAAAGAATGATGAGTACGAACTTATTTATCACCGCTCAGGGCGCTGCACAGAAAAAAGACGATGCAGTCGAGTCCGTATCGAGCTTCTGGAAAGACGAAAACGTTCAACTTTGGCTTATTGAGCGACCCATCCGCATCGGCCTCATTATCATTTTGGCCGTCATTGCGCACTGGGCGCTACGCCACCTCATCAACCGGCTGGCAAAAAACAGTATCAAAGCGGCAACCCTCAAAAAGCCCAGCCTCATCCGCACCAAGTCCGGAGAGGCCGGGGAAGGCCAATCGAATGAGACCTTGCGCGAAACCCGGGAGGCGCGCCGTGCGTCGCGCATTAAGACGCTAGCTGACGTGGGGCGCTCCGCGGTTGCCATCGTAGTCTGGGTTTCGGCGGGCATTGCCATCTTGGATGAATTGGACGTCAATGTCGCCCCGCTGATCGCCTCTGCCGGTGTTATCGGTGTTGCCCTCGGCTTCGGTGCGCAAGAACTGGTCCGCGACTTCCTCTCCGGCATCTTCATGCTCATTGAGGATCAATACGGCATTGGCGATGTCATTGACCTAGGAAACGGCGTCTTCGGTGACGTCGAGTCCATATCCCTGCGCATTACCACCGTCCGCGATATTGACGGTGCCCTGTGGTATGTACGCAATGGTGAAATACTGCGGGTGGCCAACCACTCCGATGAGTACTCCGTTGCCCGCATCCAAATCCCTGTCGGGCTTTCTAATGACCCAGAGGTTGCCGGCGAGGTCATCGACAAGGCCGTCAAAGACGCCGTCAAAGACGAGAAGATCCGCAAGATGGTGCTCAGCACCCCGCGTATCGATGGCATGTCCAAGTTCGAACCGGACTACGTTTCCTTCCGTGTTTCCACCAAGACCCTGCCAGGCCGCCAGTGGGACGTCCAACGCTTTGTCCAGTCTCGCGTCCTCAACGTTATGCACGCAGAGGGCATCACCACCCCGTACCCACACGGCATCGGCATTGCCAATCCGCGCAAGAAAGACGATGCCTAAATGAATTCCATCGAGGAGGCCATAGGCGGCACTCCTACAGCGCCTAGTGAATGGCTTTTGTGAGCGCGCCGCACGCTTCCACAAAGGGGCCCGCACACCTCCCTATCAGGTAGTGCGCGGGCCCCTTTACCGTGTACTGAGGCGAGCCGCTATTACCAGCTCTTTAGTCCTGCCAATCGAAAGCCTGGCGGACCGGCTCAGATACCAGCTTGCCGCCGCGGGTCATAACGCCGGAGCGCAAGCCTGGGAAGCGCTCGATCGCAGCATCTAAGTTGTCTTTGGCTACGGCGCGAATATATGGCAGCGTCGCCGAGGCTAGTGCGCGGGCCGAGGTGTTGGCCACCGCACCGGGCATGTTGGCCACGCAGTAGAACAGAGTGTTGTGAACCTCGAAGGTCGGTTCGTCATGGGAGGTCTTGCGTGAGTTTTCGAAGCAGCCGCCTTGGTCGATGGCGACATCAACAAGCACCGCACCTTCCTTCATTTTCTTTACTGTGTCTTCTCGCACCAGCTTCGGTGCCGCAGCGCCCGGAATCAAGACGGCCCCGATAACAAGGTCGGCCGCTTCCAATTCCTTGTCCAGCGTCGACGGATCAGAAATCAAAGTCCGCACGCCTCCGGCGTACTGATCGTCAAAACGCTGCAGAACGTGTGGATCCACGTCCAGGACCGTAACCTCTGCACGCAGACCGAGCGCCATGGCTACGGCAGACGCGCCTACCTGGCCACCACCGATGACCACCACGCGCGCAGGCTGAGTGCCGGGGATACCGGAAACCAAGAGGCCGCGACCGCCCTGCGTGGACAAAAGATGGTGCGAGCCCTCGATGACGGCCAAGCGCCCAGCGACCTGGGACATAGGGGTCAGAAGCGGTAGGGTACCACGGTGGTCCGTGACGGTTTCATAGGCAATCGAGGTCGTCTTCGATGCCGTCAGTGCCTCCGTCAGCGGGCGATCCGCCGCCAAGTGCAGGTAGGTAAAGACCGTGAGATCCGAACGCAAGTACTTGTATTCAGACTCCAGTGGCTCTTTTACCTTCAGCAGGAGCTCGGCCTTGGCCCACGTCTCGTCCGCAGAATCGACGATGGTGCCCCCCGCCTCTACGTACTCCTCATCAGGGAAGGACGCGCCTGCTCCTGCCCCTGATTCTATAAAAAGCTCGTGTCCATCCGTAACCAAGGTCCGCACCTCGGTTGGGGTGAGGGCGACGCGGTGTTCATTGTTCATGATTTCTTTGGGTACAGAAATGCGCACGGAGAATTCTCCTTCATATGTTGGTTAAAAAGGCAAAAATTTACATCTTGCTGTCAGGTTAACGCACAATGCGGGGGTAAATATTAGTTTGTGCGAATCTCACACGCGGGGGTGGCAGCGTTAATTCCGATTTTCTAAACACCGCAGGCTATGGGGTTAAATAGGCTTAACTCAGGAAACACCAGCCACCCCCGACTAGTGGAATGAAGAAATGTTCCACCGTCCGTTTTGAGCGGCGGAACACCAGATCATGGGGAGTATTTACAACACCGATAGCCGCGTCGAGCGATAAATGCTACCAAAGGGGGCATCAAGGCGCACCCACCGGCCAAGGCTGGACACCCGCAGGTGCCGGGGAATATCCATAGAGGCAGAAAACCCCGGAATAAGGCCTAGATTGGTACAGGCGAAGATCATCCGCATCGGTATTTCCACCGCCTGTCCGTTGCCCTCAACCGTGACCACGGTCTGATTAAGCAGGCTGGGTGGCGGACCCATGGGCCCAGAAAACTCCCGGGTCAACTTTTGGCCCTGATCTGACAGCTCACGGACCACCGCCACCGGCAGAATATCCACCACGCTAAAGCCATGCGCCGGGGGCAATGCCCCTGGCCACGACGCATCGCGGGATGGTCCGAGTTCCATAAGGCCGGTGCCATTACCTGCTGCAAGCTGTTGCTCCAGCCTTTGCGCTGACACCACTGCCCCATCGCGGGAGGCAAACCCCTGCACGCGCCGCGAGGCAACCACCTCGAAGGGGGTTGTCACGAAGGCGTCAACGACGTCATCAGCAAGCTGGCGCAAGCGCACCGACGCATTCGCGTCTACCCCGACTGCGCGCGCCAGAAGGGCACGTAAGCCAAGTCCTCCGCTGCGAACTTCAAGCGACTCGGTGACCATGGCTGACAGCCTCTACCTTTCTTTATGTGGTTAGCACGCCACTTAGGCAGCGCTCATCTGCAGAATATCCTTTTCTTCATCTGTCAGCGGGCGCGGGGTCTGCATTTTCTTGTCAATGACTACCTGCACGCAGTTCACCGTTGCCGCTACCTCCCCAGCGGCTGTCTTGACCTGCTGAGACGTGGTAAAGGACGATGAACCGATGTGGGAAACGGAGGTTTCTACAATGACATAACCATTGCCCGCAAAGGGAATGGGCCGCATGTAGTCCACGTCGAGATGACGCACCAAGGCCGTGAAATCGATGCCTTTGGCATAGATATTCTCCTGAGCAAAGGCCAAGCGTGCCTCTTGGGCAACCTCGATATATTTAGCATTCATCATGTGCCCGTACATATCGAAATCGCCCCAGCGGGTGGACACTTGGTGGGTATGCGCGTTATCGGGCGCCATCATTCTCCTCAGTGATTATCGGGTGAGCTTGCGGTGAGTTACGCGAGAAGGACGGGCGGCGTCTTCTCCCAGGCGCTCCACCTTGTTCTTCTCATAGTCGCCAAAGTTACCCTCAAACCAGAACCATTGTCCCTCCGCTACGTTGCCTTCCCATGCCAGAATGTGGGTGCAGGTACGGTCCAAGAACCAACGGTCGTGGGAAATAACGACGGCGCAACCAGGGAATTTTTCCAGGGCGTTTTCCAGCGAACCCAGGGTTTCAACGTCCAAGTCATTAGTTGGCTCGTCAAGAAGGATAAGGTTGCCACCCTCTTTCAAGGTTAGCGCCAAGTTCAGGCGGTTGCGCTCACCACCGGAAAGTACCTTCGACGGCTTTTGCTGATCCGGTCCCTTGAAGCCGAACGCGGAAAGGTATGCGCGCGAAGGCATCTCATTTTGGCCGACATGAATATAATCCAATCCTCCGGAGACGACCTCCCACACCGTAGCCTCTGGGTCGATGTTCTCGCGGTTCTGGTCTACGTAGGACAACTTGACGGTCTCGCCTACTTCAACGGAGCCATCATCAGGCTCCTCCAAGCCGACGATGGTTTTGAACAGTGTGGTCTTACCTACACCATTCGGGCCAATAACGCCGACGATTCCGTTGCGCGGCAAGGTAAAGGACAAGTCCTTTATCAGGGTACGTTCGTCAAAGCCCTTGACCAGGTCTTTCGCTTCGACAACCTTATTGCCCAGGCGCGGCGGCGTGGGAATCTGGATTTCCTCGAAGTCCAGCTTCTTGTACTTCTCCGCCTCGGCAGCCATCTCTTCGTAGCGCTCCAAACGCGCCTTGTTCTTGGCCTGGCGTGCCTTGGCGCCGGAACGTACCCATTCCAGCTCATCTTTCAAGCGCTTGCGCAGCTTCGCATCCTTCTTGCCAGCAACCTGGAGGCGCTCTTGCTTCTTATCCAGGTAAGTGGAGTAGTTACCCTCATATGGGTACAGCTTGCCGCGGTCCACCTCGCAAATCCAGCCGGCCACGTGGTCTAGGAAGTAACGGTCGTGGGTGACGGCCAGAACGGCACCTGGGTAATCCGCCAAGTGCTTTTCTAGCCACTGCACAGATTCGGCATCCAAGTGGTTAGTAGGCTCGTCCAACAGCAGCAGGTCCGGCTCCGTCAACAGGAGCTTAGCTAAGGCCACGCGGCGGCGCTCACCACCGGAGAGGTTGGTCACCGGGGCATCAGAAGGTGGGCACCGCAATGCCTCCATCGCCTGCTCAATCTTGGAATCAACCTCCCATGCATCGGCGGCATCCAAGTCTTCTTGCAGCTTGCCCATTTCTGCCATGAGCTCATCGCTGTAATTGGTGGCCATTTCTTCAGCGATTTCCTCGAAGCGCTGCTTCTTTTCGAAGATATCACCAAGGCCCTCCTCGACATTGCCGCGCACGGTTTTGTCTTCATTTAGCGGCGGCTCCTGCTGTAGGATGCCCACGGTAGCGCCCGGGTCGAGGAACGCCTCTCCGTTGGAAGGCTGATCCAAGCCGGCCATAATCTTCAGAATGGAGGATTTACCGGCTCCATTGGGGCCGACCACACCAATCTTGGCACCCGGGTAGAACGCCATCGTGACATCATCAAGAATGACCTTATCGCCAATTGCCTTGCGCACGTTTTTCATCGTGTAGATGAATTCGCCCACTTTTACCCCTTTGCAAAATTTTGGGAGACGTATTTATCTACACAAACACTACATCAGAATGCGTGCCCGGGAGCCGCGGGCTGGGCGAGAGCCCCGGGCGGATGGCAAAGGCTATGCATGCACGGCTTCGGCGGACTCCTCGTCGCGCCTCGCCGCTTCCTCGGCCTCTTGAGTTGGCGCACTATATCCCGCTTGGATGCGGTCCGCAGCGGTATCGGCGGCGGTATCCCCCGATGCGAAGTTATCCACGTCTGGCTCTACTTCGTTATCCCCAAGCTCGGGAATGGCGATATTTTCCTGGTTGTATTGCGGTGCCAGGCGCTTTGCCCCGATAACGTGACGGTTAAGGTCAAGTCCTACATACTGGGCCTTGATAAAAGTACGGTAGTGGTCCTTGCCTTCGTCATCGCGCCACTGATCGGAGACGATCGAACCGCAGACCAGTAGCGGCATGCCCTTGGCCAAAGATTTCTTGACGTTGATGGCAAATTGGTTCCACATTTCCACGTCAATAAAAAGGTGGTCCACATCGCGCCACTGCTGCTGGCCGCGTTGGCCGTCCGCGTTAGCACCGGTATCGGCGGGCCGGTCAGGAACGCGCCGTGAGGAGGCGATGCGCAATTTAGTTTTATAAGCCCCGGTCGAAGTCTTGGTCAAGATCGGGTCTTGAGTAAGGCGGCCGGTTAACATCACTGGGTATTGAGACATAGTGCTGACATTCCTTTACTAGGTTGTGAGTGCGCGAGTGGTATGTCCCTCGCTCGCCTTCACATCCTGCTGCCGCAGCGCAACTTGCACCATGCCGAACCATCCAGCGCTGTGGATAACTAGTTGTTCTCTTCAACAAAGTGACACCAGGATGGTCACGTTCGGGTGAGCTATCCACAGATGGATAATCATTTAGCGCCCACGGAAGCCGCTTTCATCGCCATGGCTCATGTCCTCCAGCATCGCGTTATAGCGAGCCAGCTCAGCATCATCGTCCGCCTCCGCCTGCACATCGTGGCGCCTTGCAGTTGCGCGGTCATCGCGCAGCCAATCCAAGAAAAGCTTGCCAAAGACAATGACCAAGGGAAATTGGCCAAAGCCCCATGCTATACCCCCGCCCACACGCTGATCCTGTAGCAAGTCATGTTCCCAGGGCAGCTCGAGATACTGATAAAAGTCCAAGCCAAGCACCGTCTGCAGCTGCATCAGGTACACGCCAGCGAAGAGGTGGAAGGGCATCGAAAAGAAGAGCATGCCCAGCCGAAAGGGCGTGGAATGGCGCTGGGGTAAGGGATCTGGGCCGATAACTTCCCAGAAATAAAAGTAGCCGGAAATGAGGAACACGTAGTTCATGATGAGATGGCCGGCGTGCTCCGAAATGGCGAATTCGTACAGGCTCGGGAAAAGGTAGAGCACGTAGAGAAAAAAGAGGTACTGCACCAAGTTCACAAAGGGATTGGTGAAGACCCGCACACACTTAGATTGGGTCAGTGCCAGGGCATAATCGTGGGGACTGGGCTGACCTTTGGGGCCTGGCTCGAAGGCCTCCATGACCAAGGTGACGGGAGCTCCGAGTACCAAGAGCAGCGGAATGGTCATGGACAAAATCATGTGCACCAGCATGTGGATCGAATACATGGCTGGCATGTACAGGCCGAGCCCGGTAGACATGACGAGGGTAAGGCCCAGTGAGCCGACCATAAACCACACGGTGCGCCCCTTATCCCAGCTCAACCCACGCTTGTGCACGCGGTAAACACAATAGCCATATGCTGCGGCCAAGAGCAGGCCGATCGTGCCAAACATGATGTCAAAGCGGAACATCGTCCAGATATTGAATACCGTGGGCGATTCATGCAGGTTATAGCCCATGAGGATCTGCATGGAACTCAAATTCGGGTCACGCGGTGGGGGCGGCACGGTGCGCCCCAGGGTAATGGCAACGCCGATCGTGCCCGCCATGACCGCGAGCTCCACGATGGCGATGCGGATGAACAGGCGTGGGTTTTTCTTCAACTGCGGGATGGTGAGTTCGCGGTGGATAAGACCCATTATGCCCAGCAGGATGGTGAGCACGAATTTAGTAATCAAGATGATGCCATAGGGCGATTGCGGCAGTTCCGAAATATCCATCCGGATGAGCGTATTGACCAGCCCGGATACCGCTAACACGACGATGGCCATAAAAGCAATGGTGGAATAGCGTTTGACGGCGAAGGGGAGGTTCGGGCCCAACCGCCGACCGTGCGCGATAAGCGCCATCAATCCACCTACCCACAGCATCGCGAATACCAGATGCCACAGCAGTGAATTCGTGCCGTAATCGTGGTCACCGCCGGTCGCGGAATGCCCCTCAAGACCTATGGGTATCACCTGCAGGACGGACAGCAAGAGCAGGGCTGGCTGCATAGCCCAAGTACGGCTAAAGCTACCAATAATTCCCACAGTAAGAGCCATGAGCACTGTAATTCCCCACACGATGGTGGAGGAAATCTCCGTCAAGGCCATTGTCAGAATGGCCAGGTTGAAGACCTTAAAAAATGGCGTGCCCGTAAGGTCCGACATGATCATCGGAATTTCTACTAGCCCTACGGCTGCAACGCCGAAAGCTGACCACGTACCGGTACGGGCGGCGATATGGCCGTCGACCGATAATGGCGCCCCCCTGAGGGAATCATTCTCCCCGCGCGGCGCGATAAGAAACGACGAAGCCAAAAAGGAACCCACGGACAGCGCCATCAACATCCACGCCAGTCCACGGAAAAACGGCAGGCCGAAAGTAGTTATTCGCCCTGGGTCCGGAATGCCCAGGGCAGCCAAGGAATCCGCCAAAAGCAGTAGAGAAATGAATCCAGCAAGTAAGCCGGAAAAAAGCATTACCGCAATAAAAATTCCCCCGGAAGGACGGGGTTTTTGCGTTCCAGACTGCGTGCTTTTGACCAGCTTATTGACCATAACTCGCATTCTATAGGGCCAACCTAATACAAAGCGAACGCATATGATGCCTTTGCATGTGTCATGATAGAGCCTGTAGACACCCGTCAACTTCGTTATTTTTGTTCCGTTGTAGACAATGGGTCCTTCACCCGTGCCGCCGCAGCCCTCGCCATGACCCAGCCCTCCTGGAGCCTTTCCATCCGCAAGTTGGAAGAGGAGCTCAATACCCAGTTGCTGTGCCAAGGTCGCTCGGGGGTCACCACCACAGAGAGGGGTGATTATGCCTATAACACTGCTCTCAAGGTCGATGCCTTGCTTGCCGATGCCCAGCGTCACACCAGCGAAATCACCGGCGCTAAGCCAGTACCAGCTTCCTGACGCCGTGTCCCATTGTGACGTGGCAATTTACCCCTTTCACCCTCTCCGAACTCACCACAATCCACTCCTCAGCTCGCATTAAACTTGATACTTCCACCGCCATCAAGCGGTTATTGGACGTCTAGGTAGACCTTGGGCTCTTGCCGAAGTCCCGCCCCCTAAGCCTTCATCCGCCGCTACTCCCCGGGCTGCCTCGTAATTGGTCCGAGTTCTGCGCTCGCACAAATCCACCCGGCCCCTGGCTTAGTAATCGCTATCGCTTTGGGCTAATATAAGTGATCTGTCCAGCCTCCATAGCTCAGCGGATTAGAGCAGTGGGTTTCTACCCCATGTGTCGCGGGTTCGAGTCCTGCTGGGGGCACCTTGTGAAGTCTCGAGGCATCGTTCCAGTCGGTGTCTCGAGATTTTTCTTCTTTAGTTGCCTCGTTGGGGGTTTCTTCATTTTCGTGCATTGGGTAGTTTCGGGCCGTTTTGGGCGTTTTCCTGTCGTGGAATTGCATGGCCGTTTAAACTGCACTAGGCCGCTAAAACAACGAAAAAGGCCCCGACCCTACGTGAACTGCCCCCTATGAGATAATGTACCGGGGATGGTTTATCGCGGGCTATGCAATACGAGGTGAAAACGCTCAAAACCAGCAGGAGGTAATTTTTGCCCTCATCCAGCCACGAGACATGTCAGCGTTGAAAAACGCCACGCTCTACAGCATCAGCATCACAGTCACCAGCGTGAGCTGGTTTACCCTCGCGAGCCTCGATACCTGCTGATACCTCCCACGCAAAGGCAGCGCGGTGCCGAGAGTGAGGAATACCCCGGCGATAAGCCGGGGTAGGGTGCGATGTAGTGGGGCGAACGCACAGTCAAGAGTGGTCGTGCCCATTATCGGCAACCTCCCTATTCGCCGCGACCGTGACTATGCGACAGAGGGTACGCGCCTTGTGTGTGTTCTGCGTCCTGGTGGTTAGGGACGGCTTCACCAGCCAGGCGAGCAGCTTCCTCTCCCTCTGAGTAGACGATAGCCTTCGCCGTAACGGGGGCGGGCTCGAGGGCGGCTTTTCCAGTCGGTTCGCCATGGAAGGGGTAATCGCACCCGAGGTGGCCGCGTGCACCAAGGTCTGTGCAATACCGACGGTGACGGAGATGACGGCGTTAACCCATTGCGGCGCGCCTGCTGTAACAACAACCAGCAGGTTAAACAGTTGAAGGATCGTGCCTGCTACGGCGGCGATGGTGTCTTTTCAGCGCACAAACCACGATTGGCTACGCAGCGCGTTTGCTACCGAGTCTTGAATTTCGTTGGACATTGTTGTTGTGCTCCGTTTTTTTGATGTCGTCGAGGTCGGTGCGCATTTTCTCCAGCTCAATCAATTCCACCGCCAGTATTTCGGGCATGGTGCCCTGGTCGCCAGGTTTGGGCTGGTAATTTTTCACTAGCTGGCTAATGGACCAGCCGTCATTTTGGCCGCTGTCCCGGCCGCCGATAATTTGCTCCCGGATGTCTTTTACGTCCGAGATGACCGGGCCAAGAAAGCCCTTAATGAAATCATGGAAATACTTAATCGTCACCACATAGGCTGGTTCCTTTCGCGATTGGGGCGCGGGTTCACCGGGGTGCTTCAAGTCGCCGTTGGGGTGGATAGCGCCTGCGGCCAAGACGTCGTAAAAGCGGTGTGCTTCGTCCATAAAACAACGGTGGTATTTTCCGCCGGGGGCAAGGTGATAGAGGCTACTGGTGCCGGTGAATTCTTTATGCCAACGGCATATAGTGCCCGGCGAAGGGACGGCCGAGCTTGAAGTGCCAACACACCGCCGCGGCCAAGCGGACAGATTGGATGACGGCTGTGTCGGTGATGGGCCAGCCTTGCGCAGTCCCACCTGAGTTTGAAACCTCAACGGCGATTGAGGTCTGGTTTATCCAAGCGTTGGCCGCGTGCCGCGTGGTCTTTGCATCGTAGACGAATTGGCTGATTCGGCCGACGGATTCAGTCTGGAAATGCGCACTAGTTTGCCGGGTGTGCCATACTCCCAGATTTGCTTTATGAAAAGGATACCGGCGTTGTGGTGGATGACGACATGGCGGACTTTCTCACCCGCCCGGCCCACCGTGAAATGTTTATTCATGAGGCGGACTTAGTCGGTCTCGAGTTCATAGAAGTTTTTCTTCTTTCACTGCTTTTGGCATAAAAAGTAGTCCGACGTCGTGGCGGGCTTGGGTTGCGTTTCGGGAAAATTCTTAAAATATTTATTATTCCAGCCCGTAAATCACGCATTGGCGTGTCATACTGGTAAACGTAAGGACGCATGACACTTACAAAACTGAAGAGAGGAGGTGATGTGATGGAAGTCTCGGCGCTAATTATTTCACTGTGTAGCCTGGCTATCCAGATAAAGCAGTACCGCAATGACCACCCGCAAAATCGGGCAGGCATCGCAAATATCCCCTAGAAGCGCTGGATAGTCCAAATATCCAGCCCCCTAGGGGCACACCTCGAAATATACCGAAAGGACACATTACAGTGACATTGAAACAGGCCTCCGCCGTCTCAGGCATCGTAGTCGCCGCTGCGTACTCAATAATTGCCGATTCGCCCATCTGGCTTATTGTCATAGCCTTAGCGGCACTATCCGGCTACAACCTAGCCACAGCCACTACCCAAAGGAGGAAAAACCGTGCAGCCTAAAATCATCGACACTGATACCGGCGATGAATTGTGGACTGGCTCGGATTGCGCCGACCATATCGGCGTGAGCTACGCAACCTGGCGCAACTATTCAGCCAATCACCGCACCCCCGAGCATGTAGCCACAATCTTGGGTCGCACGCGACTGTGGCTGGCAAAAGAGGTACGCGAGTGGCACGCGGCCCGGCCGGGCTCACCAGCACAGCTGCGCCGCTAGGCTTCCTCCCCGGTCTCTTCCCCACTGTTGTCAGTGCCGGGTTCAGCGCGATTGCCACCCGTGGTGGAGCGCCACTGCTTACCCTTGTGGGTGACGGTAGCGCCCGCCGGATACTCAGCCTTATTGGCCGGTTCACGCCATGCCGGAGCACTCGGTGTCGGTGATTCTTCCACCCAGCCGCCGGTCGGAGCCTCCGCCTGCGCGTCCTCTTTCGGCGGATTGTAGACCTCCCACCCAGAATCCGGCGCACTCGGCCGGGCGTAATTCAGCCCGTCCCGACGGTTGATGTAAATACGCCTTATGTTTCTTCCCCTGTGGACTATGCCACGCGGGAATGATGCCATCACCATTAATCGCAGCTTTCTCCGTCGACACTTCCGGGCGCGTAATCTCGCCCTGCGCCGCGACATCCTTCACCATCTCCACCTGCGCTTCCTCCACCGCAGGCATTGCTTGACGACGCTTGACCTCATAGTCGAATATCCAGCTTAAAGTTCTGACCATTCATGGGCGTTGAGGCTAAGGAACGCAAACAGCGCCGTGAGCCTCAACTCGCCCGGCGTGGCGACTAACTACTCCTAATCGAGAGTCCAGGACACAGCCAGGAGGTGTGTTATCGCCGGGCTCTTTTCACCGACGGATGCACATGTAGCGCGCCGTGCCCGCGCGGTGCGCCTGGCAAGTGAATACAGCCTCAAAGAATTCTAAATACATGTTCGATTAATTTAGGGGCGGCGTCGGCCTGCCCACTTAAAAATATAGGTAAGGATTGACGCGCTTCAAGCCAACGATACGAAGGGGATGAACCAATTTCGTGTTAGATTCAACTAAAAGTTAAGGAGGGGAAATTGATGGAACCGCTATTGCAGTTCCTTTCCTGGATTACCCGACCGAAGTCTAATGAGGCTCTGCCCCCTTCGATTACGAATATGAAGGCTCAGAAATTCTCCTACCTTGCGGGAAGCCTCTATGGACATTTGGAAAACCGTGATCTATCCGCCGGAATCTTCCAAGCGTGGAATCACGGACCAGCACAGCCAGATTGGTACCGGTTTATCAAATCTCGAATTGGAGATAGCCCTACCGCCCCATCGGAGCCTTTTCAACAGGTGACACTATACCGCACGATGTCGAGGAAAACTTCGGCGGAATGACCGCCCCTCAACTGCGAAACTTCACGTACACTTAGGGTCCATATGACCACCATTATCGAGCCGGAGTTCGAGATATCACCATTCCGAAGAATGAGATTCACGATGCGTAACCGAACTCCATTAATAGTTTTCTTATTTTGAGCGTTCGCCCGAAATGCGACGCCGAGTTGACGCTCTCAAAACGCTATTCCCTCATATTGACCCGTATTCAACGGATGGCTTAAGCAGAAGACTAATACACAATATTTTTCTAGACAGGCCACTGAACCATAAGTTCACCCGTTCCGATAGTTGTCTAGTAGGGCCGCCTCGACTACATCGAGCGACGATACAATAGCATTCGTCTCCTACAGTAAGCGAACGTGGCACAACAGCCGTCGCCCGGTTCTTGTGGCCCCCGCGCCAGTGTAAAAAGTGACGAGTCTAACGGAGCCATTTCCGCGTGTCCCTTTCATATGGAGATAACCCATCGGGTTTCGACATTGAATTTGCCGCTTACGAAGGAGGGCTACGCAAAAAGGTTCGGGGGTGAGGGTCGACCACTGCCAATGCCTTCTCAAGAATGACGTGCAAGACTGCCTGTTACAGGACGGAATCACACCGGCCGCTATGGAAAACGTTCTCGCTTACTTTGCGGAAATCTTTCCTGGTCCAAAAGCGGTAAAAAGGGAACCGGCAAGTATCCGGTGAGGAAATCAATTTCCCACGATAGTGCGTACCGGCAAGGAGATTGAATATCCGAATTTCCCGAAGTCTCAAGACTTTTTCGCAGCTTGTCGGCTTTTTGTCTACGCTAGGGTCTTTAGTACGTCGCCACCTTCGAAAGGCTCAACATGTCACTTCCGGCACCATCTCGTACCTCCTATGCCCTGGTTACGGGCGCTAGCCAGGGCATCGGTAAGGCGATGGCCCACGATTTCGCGGCGATGGGCTATAACGTCATCCTCGTTGCCCGGCGCGGCGAAATCCTTGAAGACATAGCTACAGAACTGGAGCGCCGCCACCACGTTGAAGCCAGTGCCTTGCCTGCGGATTTAGCCACTGATGAGGGAGTCGAGGCGGTCATTGATGCCATCTCCTCCAAGGAAGTCTCCATTCTGGTCAACTCCGCTGGAATCGCGAGCTTTGGCTCCTTCATGGACCAGGACTGGGGCTACGAGTCCTCCCAATTCGCCCTGAACGGCACCGCTGTGCACCGCCTGACCCGTGCCGCACTAGAACACATGCTTCCGCGCCGCACGGGCGCTATCTGCAATGTGGGCTCAACGGCTGGTAATATCCCCATCCCAAATAATGCAACCTACGTCTTCACCAAGGCCGGGGTGAATGCGTTTACAGAGGCGCTGCACTATGAGCTCAAGGGCTCTGGCATCAGCTGCACCCTGCTGGCTCCTGGGCCGGTGCGGGAGGCCACCATCCCCGAAGAGGACCAGACCATCGTGGATAAGGTCGTACCCGATGCCCTGTGGACCACCTACGAGTCCTGCTCCAAAGAGACCATCGCGGCCATGCAAAAGGGCCAGCGACGCGTGGTCCCTGGTCCCTTATCGAAGGCGATGAACGCCGTTAGCAAGGTGCTGCCCACGCCGGTCATCGCGCCGCTTATCGGGCGTTTTTATTCCCAGATGGGCTAAATTTCCGGGCTTGTTCCGGCCGCTTGTGCTGCCGTGTGGGCGTTTTTACGCTCCACCCAGAAATCAGCATTTTTGATGCCCACAGCTTCTGGATCGAATTGCGGATCCTTGCCAGCCTTCTTTTGTCTCTCGTAGTCCTTCAGAACCTTCAGCGCCGGAACCTGCAGGAAGAGGATGGCGATAATATTCAGCCATGCGGTGGTACCCACGCCTATATCGCCGAGCGCCCAAGCCGCCCCCGGGGTCGTTGTGGCACCCACGATGACCGAGACAATAATAAGGATGCGCAGCGCCCACACCAGGCCGCGACGGATTGCGCGAGATTTAACCCAGCGGTTGAAGTAGGTCAGGTTGACCTCGGACATGTAGTAATACGCCAGCACGGTAGTAAAGGCGAAGAAGGCGATGGATACGGCGATAAACGTCGGGCCCCAACCGGCAAAGACGCTATCGAGACCGGATTGAACGAAGCCGGGGCCGACCGCGACGTCATCAGGAAGCGATCCCTGATACGCAACCTCGCCGTCCTCGGATTCGCCGCGGAACACGGTGTACATATCCGTGGAGATGATCATAAACGCCGTAGCGGAGCAGACAAATAGGGTATCGATGTACACGGCGAAGGACTGCACGAAACCCTGTTTGGCCGGATGGGAGACCTCAGCGGCAGCAGCGGACTGCGGGCCGGTGCCTTGGCCGGCCTCGTTAGAGTAAATACCGCGCTTAACGCCCCACATGATGGCTACACCCAGCATGCCGGAGAACCCGGCCTCTAGGTTGAAGGCAGACTTGAAGATGAGGCCGAAGACCTCTGGAATCTGCGCGTAGTTGATAAGCATGACAACGATGGAAATTCCGATATAGATGACGGCCATAAACGGCACGACCAGGGTGGCGAAGTTAGCGATGCGTTTGACGCCGCCGATAATGATGATGGCCAGAATACCGGCTAGAACAACCGCGGCCCAGGTAGAATTTATACCCCAGGCGGTATCGGCCGCCGCGGCAACGGCATTGGCCTGAATGCCCGGCAGGAAGTAACTGGTCGCTAGAATCATAGCGATGGCAAACAAGATGCCGTAGACCAACATAAATGGCGCAGCCTTAGTGTGCTTATATGCTTTTTCGATGTAGTAGGCAGGGCCACCGCGGTACTCGCCAGTGTCCTGATCCTTCTCTTTATAAATCTGCGCAAGGGTGCACTCGATGAAGGAGGTGGACGAGCCCAAAAGAGCCACCGCCCACATCCAGAACACCGCGCCGGGGCCACCGAAAGCAATGGCCGTAGACACGCCGGCGATATTCCCCACACCCACGCGGCCGGACAGCGAGACCATCAGCGATTGGAAAGAGGAAACACCGTCGTCAGATTTTTCGCCCTTGGAAATTTGACGCAGCATATCCGGAAGGCACCTGACCTGCAAGCCCCGCGTCACCACGGTAAAATAAACACCCGCACCCAAGCACAAAAACACGAGGGCGGGTGACCAAATTATGGAATTAAGGGCATCGAGAAAGTTTGCCATCGAGAAACTCCTTAGTCATTCGCACCTCCCTGGTGAAGCACGATATAGAAAGTATGCCGTAAATCACTACCCTGTGTCGATAAAACGATAGATAAATTTTTCTTTTTGCTTTACAGGTGCAGATCCGCCTCATAAAGGACCCCGCTGTACAGGGTTAGAATGGAACCCATGTCTTCTCCCGAAATTGCTGCAAAATATGATCGCCTCGTGTGGATCGACATGGAAATGACCGGCCTCGACCCCGAGCGTCACGTCATCGTCGAGGTGGCCGCCGTCATCACGGACGGCAACCTAAATATTCTTGGTAAGGGCATCGACCTCGTCGTCCACGCCACCGAGGAGGAACTGTCCCAGATGGATTCCTTCGTCAACGAGATGCATGCAAACTCCGGCCTGGACGCCGAAATCCGGCAGTCCACCACATCCATCCGCGAAGCCGAGGACGCGGTCCTGACGCTTATCAACGAGCACTGCGATCACCCCGCTCCCCTAGCCGGTAATTCCATCGCCACCGACCGCACGTTCATCCGCGCCTATATGCCACGGCTGGATGAGGCGCTTCACTACCGCATGATCGATGTCTCCACCATCAAAGAGCTCGCCCGGCGTTGGCACCCACGTGCCTACTACAATCAGCCCGATAAAGGCATGGCCCACCGCGCGTTACAGGACATCATAGAGTCCATCCGCGAGTTGGATTTTTATCGCCGCAGTGTCTTTCGTACAGATGGAGGCCCAACCTCCGCCGAAGCCGAAGACCTCAAGGCCGAAACCACCACCGATTACCAGGCGTTTTTGTAATTTGCGCGGCGTGAGTTAACCTATATATCGTTGCTTTCACGCAATGATGGTGGTTGTAGTTCAGCTGGTAGAGCACCAGGTTGTGATCCTGGTTGTCGCGGGTTCGAGCCCCGTCAACCACCCCAAAGATACCCCGTAACCTGCACGATCAGGTTGCGGGGTACACCGCTTTTCACGCCGGGTACGTTAAAGAGTACGTTATAGGTTCTAGAAATCAGGCGCTAGTCATGGGTTAAGGGTCAAAATGTGTGTCTGGCTCGGCGTGTCGCTTGGGCTAGATTTGGCCTTTTTGGATGCCGATTGAATGGGCGTAGTTGGTGTCGATAGCGTTGTCGTAGAGGGCTGGTCGTCCTGTTTCGTGGTCGGCTCGGTTCTCGTTGTGGGTCAGGGTTTGTACTTTGGCGAGTTGGTCCTGGCGCCAGTTGGACTGTCTGGCAATTTCTACGGGATCGTCGGGCAGTTCTGTTTTTAGATACAGCCATCACGCTTGCCGACGTTTTCTCGGCCCCGCTCACTACCATTGAGAACGGTGGGCACTTCCTGGAGAGTGACGGCTACCTCGAATTTCCGCAGTTGAGGCAGCACATTACGCAGTGGCTGCGCAATCTATGAGCCCTCTGTCATGGCTTTAAGCTCCGCAACGTGCTGTGCATAGGCTCCTGTTCCAGTCTTGGTCAACGCGACCCAGACGGCGTCTTTGGCGCGCGTGGAGCCATATTCGCGGGTGCGGCTGATATAGCCGCTGTCCTCAAGATGTTTCAACTGCTTGGAAAGCGTATCGGCGGGAAGCTCGGTGAGCTCTGCAAGCACGGCGTATTTCATCTGCCTGCCGTCGGTTGCGCCCGAATGGAACAGCGTGGCACAAATTTTAAGCCGATTGATGGGGTGGATGACCGGATCTAGCTTGGCTGATTGGTGCGTAGACTCCTTAGACATTGACACCCTTTACAGCGGCGTTGCGGTTCTCATACAACATCCACGCGGTAGCTGCAGTGACTACCGCTCCGGAGAACACCATCCAGGGCCAGGAATCCGGCGTTGGAGTGGTAGTAAAAATCATGGCACCTGGCAGCAGTACTCGTGACCAGGTGGCGCGATCATTACTCGGCCCCATATTGGGATTGACCCGAACGAAGGGGTTTGCAATCTTATCTTTGAGGAGATAGCCCAGAACGAACGTCGGTACAAGAACCGTGAGGCCGTACCACCATGACAGCTTGAATAGCGCGATACCGCCGCCGACGCCAAGCGCCACTATCGCCACCGCCCACGGGCTCTGTGTCCAGGCGGTGCGCTCTTGAACGTCGTGAATGATCTTGAGGTCGTCGCTCATCGTTCTTTTCCCTAACGTCAACTTCCCTGGTTTGCAACTAAGGCAAGTGTAACACTTGCTGTACATGCAAGTCTAATGCTTGCCAAGTATGCAAGTGAAGAACTGTGCATAGAGTGGATGTAGCTACGCATGGGGTCTAACGGGGCTGGTGGTCTGCCACTGTGACATCTGGCCGACTTTTATTGACTGAGGCTCCACAGGCCTTACATCGTCATCGGGTAGTGCCTTTGCTGGTTGTTCCATTGCGTTTGGTATCACCGCCGCAGTAGCAGCGTGGTCGGTTCTTTGGCATTGAGCCACCACACCACCGCCTACTACCACAGACTGGCAGCCACACCGGGGATTTACCGTGTTGAGGCCAGATATATGCTCCCAAAGCATATATTTCACGCTAACCTACAGGTCAGAACCTAAAAATCCCCGATCCCAGACACACTTTCTAACCCTTAACCCCTAGTCATCGTCACCGATCTCGATCACCTTCTCGGCAAGGTAGACCATCGGGCCGACGATGAGTCCGATGACCGGACCTGACCCCTGTTTGGTAGACACCTGATATCCAGCCCGGTTGGGTTGGGAAGAAAGGTAATCTACCACCATGCCTAGGTATTCCGAACAGTTCAAACGTGATGCTGTGGCCCTCTATGAAAACAATGAGGACCTTTCACTTCACGCGGCTTCAGCAGAGCTTGGAGTCAATCGTTCCTCGCTTTTCTCCTGGCTTCAGCAATACGGCACCGGCAAACGTGCCCGCACGAAGGCCATGCGCGACAACGCCAAGGAGACGACTGATTCCGAGCGAATCCGCCAGTGAGACAAAAGAGAACGCGAAGCTGCGCGAAGAACGCGATATTCTGCGCAAGGCCGCGAAATATTTTGCCGAAGAGACACGCTGGTGATCCGCTTCCAGTTTGTCTATGACCACCGAACCGAGTACTCGGTCAAGCGGATGTGCCATGTGTTAAAGCTCAATCGCTCCTCGTTTTATAAATGGGTCAACACCCACGAAAATCGCAGGTTAAAGATATGTTCCGATGCCCTTATTGGTGCAAGAATCAAGGCCATCTTTGATGATGAGAACGGGCTTTATGGTGCTAAACGCATCGCTGCAAGCCTCAACGACGATACGGACTTCGGCCCGATCAACCATAAGAAGGTTGCGCGCATCATGAAATCCATGGGGCTAAAAGGCTTTAGCAAACGGCGTCGATGCATCACCACCCGGCGCAAGCCTGGTCACCGTGTCATGCCAGATTTAGTAGGCCGTACATTCACCGCTGACGAGCCGAACCGTGTTTATGTAGGCGACATCACCTACCTGCCGTGTAAGGGCGGTAAGAACATGTACCTGGCCACGGTCATTGACACCTATTCACGAAAACTTGCAGGTTATGCACTCGCAGACCACATGCGTGTCTCACTGGTCATCGAGGCTTTGTCCCATGCCAGCACAGTCCGCGGAAGCCTTGACGGGGCTATTTTCCATTCTGATCATGGAAGTGTGTACACCTCACAGGCGTTTAGGGACCACTGCGCCCAACTTGGTGTACGCCAATCCATGGGCGCGGTGGGAACTAGTGCCGATAATGCCCTGGCAGAATCATTTAACGCCACCTTAAAACGTGAAGTGCTACGTGATCGGAAAGTCTTTGATAATCCCATTATCTGCCGGCAGGAAGTCTTTCGATGGTGCATGCGCTACAACACCCGCAGACGGCACTCCTGGTGCAACCTTCTAGCCCCCAATGACTTCGAAGCACTCACATCAGCTACACTGACCCAAGCAGCATAGCTAACCCCCGACGTGTCTACTTTCCGGGGGTCAGGCCCGGCAAGCCGCAGACCCTTCGCGACTTGTTCGAGTCGGAGCTCGTCACAACAAGCCTCGTTTCGGCACATATCGAAACGTTTACCGACTTGGGCGACCGGTGCGAAGAAGAGCTCGAACGCCACGACAAGGGCTGACGAAGGCAGAAAGACACCAGGCACGCAGGACGTTCAACGTCCCTCGCCGCGCCCCCCGACCTCCGCAACGCACCCCGCCTCGACCCGCACCCCGCTTCCGTGTCGGTGGGCGCTCCGGCAAACGTGTCGGACTCCGAAGCGTGAGGACGTGCCCGAAACGGCACCCGGGCCGAATAACGCAACGATGCCCGAAGCGAACCCCACCGGACACCGAGACGAGTCTCGGGGCGGGAGCGCTGTGTCGCGGACAGGTAGGCGGAAGGTTCGGGCATAGTATTCCCCGTCGAGTACAGCGCCTTCACCCATGTCCACGCCGTCCAGGCCGAAGGGGTCCAGGTCGGCGGGTTCGAGCAGCCTGGAGGCGGGTTTGCCGACTTCGAGCTTGTCCTTGAGGGGATCGGGTTTCGCGCCGGCGCGGACGCGTCTGCCGCCGCAGTTGGTACCGTCCTTGGCCGCGAGCCCACCTCCTTCCTGGGTTTGATAGGTCAGTCCGAGGTTTGATTCGGGACTTTTGTGCGCGGAGGGCCTAGCCCGCCAGCCCATAGCCTAGGCACTAGAGATTTCATGCCCCCTGCGGGGTCTGTAGGCCCCGCAGAGCGTCGAACGGAAGAAAAACGACTCAAACCGCCACCGAGAACCTAAGGCGCTCAGAATCGCTTGCAACGCGTTTTATGCTGCGAAAATGATTAGAGGCATCAACTTTAAGCAGTGCTAAAACACTCACTGAACAGCTACTTGAGTTTTGTAAGCGAGGTGATCGGAGTAACCAATCTGCTGCACTTGACAGGAGTGGGCTGTTATTCCTTGTGTTACGAAGATATGGTCGATGGGTGATCTTAAAAGGTTGGGCGCACCAGCTGGCCAAGTACCAGTGGGGGTGGTTGAACAGAGCTCTTGCGAATCAATAAGCCTGCCTCTAGTGGCAAGAGGACCGTGGCGAAGAGTGGCGTTAAAGTCGCCCGCGATTATAAGCGGTTTTTGTATCGAGTTACCAAACTCAACGACACGATTGATGTCATCCCGCCACTGATTCATAAGTCTAGGCAACGGTGGTGCTGTATGTAGCCCTAGAATCACAGGAAGCCGAGCATCGTCAAACTCGATGGCAACTGTTCCGAATGATGTTACCGGGCCTCGTGTAAAGTGCGCTGCTCCAAGCCTTTTATTTACTACAACTGACGTGGGGGCGATTTGCCCTGTATAAGTGTTCGGAAGACCATCATTACGAGTTTCAAAGAGCTGCCCGTCATATTTTGACGTTTCTATCGCTTCACGAAGCTCATAGCCGGACGTTTCGGGCAAAACAATGATGTCGGGATCCCATGTACTGACAAGTTGTTGGAAATCGCTGGCGGTCAGCATTGATCCCGTATTAAACGTAACGACCGTCAGGTTCCCCTCTGTAACGGTGGAATGTTGTTGGCCGCTGACCTGATGTGGGATACCATTCGGAGCGAACAAAAATCCTGCTCCCGCGACAATCCACACTAAACAAGAAGTTAGGGCAAGTCTTGACCATCGCCTCCGCCAACCGACACCGGTAGCACACCCGCCAAGGAGTAGTATCACCAGCCCCAGTGCTTGCGGGAAAGCTAGCACCTGAGCGAAGGGAGGGTAGACGCTCAACGATCTGGCAACCCCAAACTGTGGGAATAGCCCC
The DNA here is from genome assembly GCF_003688935.1 of Corynebacterium macginleyi. GTDB lineage: Bacteria > Actinomycetota > Actinomycetes > Mycobacteriales > Mycobacteriaceae > Corynebacterium > Corynebacterium macginleyi. The sequence goes on from NZ_REGE01000001.1 coordinate 140,155, forward strand.
ACAATACAGGAAAAGCAGCCCAACACAATCCCGCAAACAAACATAGCCTTACGCCAGAGTAATCCTTTAGAACCACTCTGGTGCAAGGCTTCCCAATTGTCACGGCTCATTGGACTCTGGTCAGCTACCGTAACGTCACCAACCGGTTGTTGCGTGCAAGCCATTCACAACGGTTGGAGGCGCTATCATAGGTGCGATAGCTTTGACCAACTGATCGACCAGTTGCGTTGTTAGCGAGATCCATCTCCTTATCACGGCCAGAAGATTCAGCTTCATGGCGATCACCGAACCCCTGAGCTTCTCCCACGCCCATGTCGATGGTCATTCTGGCACTCCAATAGCAGTGGCGGTAAGCGTCACCCTTACCCTGATACAGAGAATCCCTGCCGAACTTGGCCTGGGATCTTGCAAGTGCATCATCTGCTGCCGATTTAGCGGATGCGCATTTACCCACGTTCCAGGGTTGCGCGCAGAACCTAGCTTCTGCACCGTTCAGCCCACCAGGATAGTATCCGTAAGTGGTGAACTCATCCGGTCGGACAGGTTGCGACTCGCCGACGTCAAGAGCGTCAAGGCTGAACCTCTGAAGCTGGTCTGTGGTCAAGTAGTAACTTGCTGAAGTGGGTTGCGTGTTAGCATCTTGTGTTTCTTCAGCCCATGCTGGTGTTGTGCCGAGGCCGAACGTGAGAGCCAAGGCGGTGATGACAATCGGAGTTCGGAGCGTGCGTTTTAACGTAGGATCTTTTGCTTGAGATTGCACCATGACAAAACCGTAACAGAGTATCTGCCAGATCGCACCCCTATTGACAATGTGTGGTGAGCCACACTTTGCTAATGCGTGTAGACGCGTGGGGCTTGCCGCCACCGGTCACCATCCACCGCGGACTGCCTAGAGTAGCAGGGCTTACACAACGCCCTAAGGTTGCTCTCATCATGCGTACCACCCTTCGAGAGTGGTTGGATGTGATGCACCTCGGCCGCTGGCGTGACCCGCCCTGCTTTCTGGCAGTCCTCACACAACGGGTGGGCCGCGAGATACCGCTTGCGTACCTGCTTCCACGCCTTGTCGTAGCGGCGGTTAATCTTTGGGTCGCGCTGGTACTTGCGATAGCGTGCAGTCTCAACTTTCGCGTGCACCGAGCAGTAGCGCTCGTGGGTGAGCTGCGGGCAGCCGGGATACCGGCACGGCTTTGCTGGACACTTCGACATTGTTCACCACCCTTCGCATGCATGGCAAAGCCCTCAACAGAATCCTACTGGGGGCTTGACCTGATTACCGACTGCTTACCACAGTAGAGGGTGCAAGCGTCGAAATTATCCGCTCTTTGCGATACCCGCAAACGCGTGGGTTCATCCGTAGAGTGCGGAGGCGAGTCTGCGTACCGCGCGAGACTTCTTGGCGTGAGCGGTGGTGCGCTCCACAAAGAACCGGTCAGCCACCGCCCGCAACCGATCCTCTTGGGAGACATCGTCGGCAGCGAAAAAGAACGTGTCCAACACGAACCTGTCATCCTCGCCCAATGTGCCCCATGAGGACAGGAACCAGTCCATGTACTCCCGTGCCTGGGCGTAGCGCTGCTGGTAGGCATCCACCCGGTCCGTGCCAGCGGCGATGCGGTCTTCACCAGCCTTGGGGTTTCGCACCGGCGGCATCCCTTCCGGGGCGGGGATGTTGAACCAGTAGAGTTTCTCGGCTTTGTCCTTGATGGCCTGGTCGGTGGTCTGAAGGATGTGCTGCATGGCCACGTAGTCCTCCAATGCGGCCACCGTCGCACGATAGGTGTCAATGTATTTGCTCATCACGTGCATGAGGGTTACTTCCTTTCGGGGTTGAGGGTGGTGGCCACGGCCTGGATCAGCGCGGCCTGCGTGGTGTTCTTCGCTTCCAGGGCTGCCAGGACTTGCTCGTCGATGGTGCCGGCGGTGGCGAGGTGGGTGATGGTGACGGGTTGGGTTTGGCCTTGCCGGTGCAGCCGAGCGTTCGTCTGCTGGTAAAGCTCCAAGCTCCAGGTGAGCGAAAACCAGACCAGCAGGTGCCCACCGGATTGGAGGTTCAAGTCGTGCCCCGCGCTGGCGGGGTGGATCAACGCCAGTGGAATGTCGCCGGCGTTCCACGCGGTGAAGTCGTCGGAGGTGGTCAACATACGTCCCTGCTGGAAGCGCTGACAGATTCGCTGGGCGTCGTGTTCGTGCCGGTACGCCACCAGAAGCGGCTGCCCGTTCGCAGCCTCAACAAGGTCCTCCAAAGCGTCGAGCTTGCGGGCGTGAACCTCCACGCTCTCCCCGGCGTCGTCATAAACCGCGCCGGAGGCCAACTGCATGAGCTTGCCCGAGAGGGCTGCGGCGTTGACGGCATCCACCACCTGCCCGTCCAGGTCGAGCACCATGTCACGCACCATCTGGTCGTACACCCGTCGCTCGGCCGGGGCCAGGTCCACCTCCTGGGTGGTGACCGTCAGCTCTGGCAAATCCAGGTAGTCGGTGGTGCGCATGGACAGGGTGATGTCGGCGATCGCGGCGTAGATTTCCTCCTCCGCACCCTCGCGGGGTTTGTAAGAGAACACCTGCATGCCATTACGCCGATCCGGGGTAAAACAACGTTCCCGGTAGCGGGTGATGTACGGGAGTCGGTAGGCGCTGCGGGTTTTCGAGGCGGTAAGCGTGACGCAGAACGTGACGGTTAGCGGTTCGGGTCTCGCCCCGAGGTTCCCGTAGCGAGGTTCGGTACGAGTTCCGTAGCGAGGCGCGTTGAGGGGTCCGGTTCGGAAGTCGCGGCGGGGCTCGATACGAGGTTTCCGTTGCGGGGTGCGCTTCGGGGTTCCGAGGCGGTGGGCGTGGCGCGAGAGGCGGTTCAGATCTTTCGGGACGAGGGCCGGAACGGGTCTGTAAAACGCGGTAGTCGTTGCCCAAGGAAGGAGACTTCCTCGGGGCGGGGTGCGTTGCGGGGTTCGGTGCGGTTGTCGAGGCGGAAGACGGGGCGAGGGTCGGTACGGGTTTCCGGGGCGGGGTGCGTGGCGGGGTGTGTAAGGAAGCGATGGAAAACGTGTAAGCCGCCGTGTAAGCGGCGGCGGAGTTAGAGGTCGGGGAGTTTACTGAACGTCCCGAAGTCTCGGAGAGTGTCTGATGGTTTGTGTGTGGGTCCCCAACCCGCACAAGGAGATGGACCAGAATGACTACTGTGACAAGACGAGATCCGGCTGATAAGGCCAAGATTGATGCGATTGAAAAGAAGCTGCTTGCTAACCCTGAAATCGCGAAGCTGATTGATGAGCTAGGCACGTCTACAACGGATGCCAATGACCTGGTTCGGGGCATGTTGCAAGCCTCGATTACTAGGGGTTTGAATGCTGAAATGGATGCCCACCTTGGCTACGAGTCCGGCGACAGGAGCGGCAAAGCTGCAGCTGGGACAGACAATCACCGCAACGGCACCTACTCGAAGACCGTGGATTCTAACTACGGGCCGGTCACCGTGGATATCCCCAGAGACAGGACTGGGACGTTTATCCCAACTATGGTCCCTAAAGGCTCGAGACGTTTAACTGATGTCGATGACATGATTGTCAGCTTGTACGCCGGTGGAGGACCTGACCCCTGTTTGGTAGACACCTGATATCCAGCCCGGTTGGGTTGGGAAGAAAGGTAATCTACCACCATGCCTAGGTATTCCGAACAGTTCAAACGTGATGCTGTGGCCCTCTATGAAAACAATGAGGACCTTTCACTTCACGCGGCTTCAGCAGAGCTTGGAGTCAATCGTTCCTCGCTTTTCTCCTGGCTTCAGCAATACGGCACCGGCAAACGTGCCCGCACGAAGGCCATGCGCGACAACGCCAAGGAGACGACTGATTCCGAGCGAATCCGCCAGTGAGACAAAAGAGAACGCGAAGCTGCGCGAAGAACGCGATATTCTGCGCAAGGCCGCGAAATATTTTGCCGAAGAGACACGCTGGTGATCCGCTTCCAGTTTGTCTATGACCACCGAACCGAGTACTCGGTCAAGCGGATGTGCCATGTGTTAAAGCTCAATCGCTCCTCGTTTTATAAATGGGTCAACACCCACGAAAATCGCAGGTTAAAGATATGTTCCGATGCCCTTATTGGTGCAAGAATCAAGGCCATCTTTGATGATGAGAACGGGCTTTATGGTGCTAAACGCATCGCTGCAAGCCTCAACGACGATACGGACTTCGGCCCGATCAACCATTAGAAGGTTGCGCGCTTCATGAAATCCATGGGGATAAAAGGCTTTAGCAAACGGCGTCGATGCATCACCACCCGGCGCAAGCCTGGTCACCGTGTCATGCCAGATTTAGTAGGCCGTACATTCACCGCTGACGAGCCGAACCGTGTTTATGTAGGCGACATCACCTACCTGCCGTGTAAGGGCGGTAAGAACATGTACCTGGCCACGGTCATTGACACCTATTCACGAAAACTTGCAGGTTATGCACTCGCAGACCACATGCGTGTCTCACTGGTCATCGAGGCTTTGTCCCATGCCAGCACAGTCCGCGGAAGCCTTGACGGGGCTATTTTCCATTCTGATCATGGAAGTGTGTACACCTCACAGGCGTTTAGGGACCACTGCGCCCAACTTGGTGTACGCCAATCCATGGGCGCGGTGGGAACTAGTGCCGATAATGCCCTGGCAGAATCATTTAACGCCACCTTAAAACGTGAAGTGCTACGTGATCGGAAAGTCTTTGATAATCCCATTATCTGCCGGCAGGAAGTCTTTCGATGGTGCATGCGCTACAACACCCGCAGACGGCACTCCTGGTGCAACCTTCTAGCCCCCAATGACTTCGAAGCACTCACATCAGCTACACTGACCCAAGCAGCATAGCTAACCCCCGACGTGTCTACTTTCCGGGGGTCAGGCCCACCGTCATGATCACGATCAACCAACCAACGGTCCCGTACCACGTCTCAGCGCCAGCGACGTGACTCCAGAGCGCCCCTAGACCGTCGGGGATGCCGAGGAACGTCATCACGCCGACGCCGAGACCGCCGATGGCAACGAAGCCCACGCAGGCCACAAGGATCGTCAATTGTCAGAACGAACACCCCAGTCAGTGTGCTCCCAAATCCACTTTGCGACGAACCAGATAGCACCGAACAAACCCGCCAGCACCGCCACACCTAGCAAGCCCCAGCCGAGATGACCCTTCCACGACTCAGCATCATGGGTACGCTGCCATATCTCGGGCAAAGCCAAATCCAGACCAAAGACCGAGATAGTCATACCAAAGACACCGGACACGACAACCACAGCGAGGCAGAGAGTAGCGGCAAACAGCAAGAGACCAGCCACATTAACAGCACCAGCCTTTAACCGCTTGTCGATGAGGTCAGCAGTCTTAGCGGCTTCCTGAATAGAGACATCCAAGCGCTCGCGCTCCTGGGCGAGACGCTCAACGCCATCATCAATCATGCTCTGGAAAGAGTCCTCATAGCGACTAAAACTCTGGTTCATGGTCGTTTTCAGCCTCTGATCCACCATCGGCTTCAGACGCTTCTCGATGCAGTCGGTCAGCCTCTCGACTGCGCTGTCGCTTAGACTCATTGGCCCCTCGCTTGCTTCGAGGACGGCCTGGACCAGAGTCCCCAGCGACGTCAGGGACTTGGCGATCTCCGCCGCCCCGCTCGTCAGAGACTGTTTCTGATTTTGAATCGCTACCGGCAGCTGGGCCGCTGCCTCCGCGACCTTCGTTATCACGGCCACCGTCTGCTTCACTGCCGCGTTGTATTCCTCCGTTCCTACGGTTGTATTCTTTAAGACGTTCAGTTGCGTGTCCAAGTTCTTCAGCCAAGGCTCCATATCCGCCAAGGTCTTCGAGTGTTTCTCGACTAGGGATGCCGTCGGGGAGTTCTTCAACTCCCCGACGGAACTGGAGAGCGTCTTCATGTCCTGGCCCATTTTCACCTGTTGCTCGGACAGGTGAACCACGTCCTTGCGATGATCCGCAACGACCTTCTGAAACTTCTGCACCTCCAGAGCCAGTTGATTCACCAACTTCAAATTCTCGCCAGTATCCTGATTCTTCTTCCGGCGCATATTCATAGCCATAATCAAATTCACCTATTTCCCTAATATTTTCTTCAGCCTGCATTTGCAGCAGTTGGGCGCGAAGCCCGTCCAATGTGAAGTCAGCACCAAGACGCGAGCCAGCACTTGCGGCCCGAGCGTTACCTTTACCGTTTGCACCAGTCACCCGGAGCACATCACCGTTGTCATCGACAACCGCGAAAGACGAGCGCTCACGTTTGCGCTTGCCACGACCTTTACGTGAGAAGGAAAGGTGATACTCGGGCGCAATATCTTCCATCACGTCAAGGGCAGAGTTGATACCCTTTTCGCCATCGTCGTCCAGGGCCTCGACAACGCGCTCATCTTCAAGAAGTTCATCGATGCGAGCGCGAGCAAATTCGCGCCAGTTCTCACGAGTTAATTCATCCAACGACAGTTCGGAACCGTCAATATCAAGCCCCTTAGCTTTAGCCATCCGCTCATCGTGTGAGTACGACACCTCATGCTGTTCCAGCACCTCCAACCCATACGACTCCATCACCGCGTCGTTGACCTCCCGGACGTGCCAAGCATTGCCTGCACCCTTCGGAGCAGCGTAGTCAGTCTGGCGGTCGTGATTGGCTATGAGAATGTGGTTGTGAACGTGCGCAGTATCGGTGTGAGTAGCAACAAGCACGTCACACCCAGGGGCCACTTTCCCCGCGAGAGCAAGCCCCGCAGAGTGTGCGCGTTCCACGTCACGTGGTTTATCTGGATCAAGTTCTTCAGGGCTGAAAGATTGAATGACGTTGATGGTCTCATTACGACGTTGCGCAGAGCTTGCTACGCGCTCTTGAACCTCCAACGCCCATGCCAACGGATGATAGCCACGAGGGCCAACAACAGAGAGCGCACTCGCACGAGATTCACCCGCCTTCATTGCCTCACGAGTACCCCACACGGCGTAGACAGTGGAAGCCACAACACTCTTAGAGCGCTGCACTTTACTTACCGACATCATCAACCGCCTTCCCGACGTATTTGGCCAACCCATCGACGGCATCGGGAATCTCGCGCAACCCAGGCACCACATCATCAGACCAGCCCATGACATGAGCCATGCGGACAATCTGATTTATGTTGACGCCGATGCGACAAATAGCCGCCAAGGCGCGGTCGAGAGCGTCACGCATCTCGACCACTTCCCGCGACACCGGAGCCGCTGTCGCACGCTCAGTTACATCGTCAGGCAGCCTACCCGCCAAGGCGGTTAGGGCCAGACGCATAACTTCGCTTTCGGTGACTCCGAGAGCCGACGCGGTGCCACGCACCACCTCAGCCTCTGCGTCACCCAGACGCACTGTCACGCGTCGCCCATTACTCATAATCCACAGCTCCTTGTTCCCGTGCTAAGTGGGCTAGCGCCCACGTACCTCCTGCCTCCAGCCGCGTGAGCAGTTTCGGCCTACTTCGTGGCCCCACTGCACGCGGCTTCCAACAGGAGGGGCCAGCATCACCCTTGTCGGACAAACGACCCTCCGGGTCGTGTCCTCCTGCGGGCTGCTGGCTAGGGGCGCTCCGCCCCCTAGAACCCCTGGTTTCCGCTGACAAAGTCAGCGGTTGCTTCACCGAAATCACTACCGTGATTTTCAGGCTCAGCAGGCGGGGTACTGTCACCTTCCGATGCAGTTTCACTGTCATCGAGGGAAGGTTCCACACCCTCAACAACCAAGAAGTAAAACTCCTTCATGTTAAGGTCTGCGTACTTCGCCCAACGCGACCGAGAATCGGTCGCGCCTTCGCGCAAAGCCTCACCGACAATCCGGTCGGCTTCACGCGCAGCCTCGCGCAACTTCGCATCGAGAGCAGCCTGCCGCTCTTGCAGTTTTTGCGCACGATTAATCGCGCGCCCAATCTGATTACTAGTAGCCATGATTAAAGCTCCATTTCTGGACCCTCTGGGCCCGGTTCAGTAGATGGGTTACGAGGCACAAACCGATGCTTCGGTTTGCGCCGTTGAGGACGCGCAGCAGCTTCAGCGGCACGTTCCTTAAACTTCTTTTCGGCTTCGCGCTGCGCACGCTTAGCGCGTGCTTCTTCGACAGCATTGACAACCTCGTCTAGGCGCTCAAAGTCAGGAGACGCGGCCACATCTTGGGGAGCCTTCATCTCGTTTATTGCTTCGAGTGCAGGTTCCATATCGGGCAAATCAGCATTAGCAACACTGCCAGCCAAGTCATTGACAAAAGACGCGTGACTGTCACTCATTTCTTCTTCCTCACGATTCAATTTATCGACCAGAGCGCGAACTTCATCCATATTCGCGTCACGTAAAACATTCTCGCGGCGGTCCCGTTTAGACATATGGTCCCACTGGCTCCGCGTGAACTCACCGGCCCCGAGAGAGGACAACCACTCAAGTTTGTCGCCGATCGTGAGACGCGAGGACGACAACTCAGGCACATCAATCAGCCCGGCTTTATGCGCAGCTACGATTTCAGACAACAGAGCACTGCCTGCAGTGCGGACTCGACGCCCACCCTTCGATCGGTACCTACGGTCCCAGTTATCCCAATCCCCACGAGTGCGAAGACAACCCGTCAGATGAACGCACCCGGACGATGGTTTTGAAGATGCCGCGCAATGCTCCGCGCCTTGTCGTAATGGAGCACGCTCAACCAGGGGCGGGTTGCAAACCCGCAGAGCTCGTTCCCATCAACGAACGAGGACTCGAACGTCTCAGGGACAGGCTCACGCTTGAGGTCGTAGTCAAGCGTGGATAGCTCAGGCTCGCGCGCGACCAGTACACAGTCGAGGCGGTTCTCAGAACGTGACAGATACTTGAACGATGGGAACGTCGAGTAGGGGTTGGGGATTTTCCCGGTGCGCGACAGAGCGAGGTTACGGAAATACTCCCGCTCCTCAACAGTGCCGCGCTTTACACTTTTGGGGTTCGCACACCACCCTTCGCCAGCACACCGCCGTCCTCACGCGAGACGTTCGCACGGGTAGAAAGGTTCACCAAGTCAGACTGCTGATGCTTCACTTCCCAGATCGAATCGTCGTCCGCGAGCGCAAGACGCGACTCACGGAGAATCTCAGCAAGACCGAAAAGGTCGTGCCTTTCAAGATCATCATCGGCAGTGATCACACCGTCGGTGGTTGCACTCAGAATAGAGGTCTGGTTAGAGACAGCCGTAAGCGCGGCACGCACCAACGACGTCGTCATAGCCGCGTGGTAGGGAGAAGTTACGGCAGAACCACCGATGTTCTCCATCTCTTCGGCGTAGGCATTCCAACCGTTCTGGTCAACGACGTCTTGAGCTAGCTTGCCGTAGCACGAATTGGTCGCAACCTTGATTGTCAGCTCCTGAAGAGACTTTTTCCCGTAGGTCTCCTTCGCTACAGCACGGTCGAGAACCATCTGACGAAGCGCAGGACGCAGAGACCGGGAGCGCACAACCTCACCATCTACCTCGCGGGTGAGAAGCTTGAGCGTGATGCCAGTCTGGCAAAAGACGCGAGCGCCAAGCTTCAACGCGAGGTAGACCTCGGGGCCGGCGCAGGTAGACCCGTGAAAGACACCACCGATCTCACCGTTGACACGCGCAGCGATCTCATCGAGCTGTTCGCGGGTGTAATCCCGTCCGCCAAGGTCCCGACCCTCACGGTCCAGACCATCTTCGTCGAGACGCTCGTCCTCGCCAAAGCCGCAGCCGTATGAGGTCTGAGGAAAGATCAGAGAGTTACCACGCCGCACCGGCAAGCAGGGAGTTTCGACATCGTCGGGGAAGACCCACGAAACATGTCCAACGAAAGGCGTGAGATACCCGAGCGGAAAATCATCGAGAGTCAGTTCACGCTTGTCGATGTGTTCCTTGATCACACCACCATCGGTGTAATCAGGGTCATAGATACTGGCCATCGCAGTGGGATAAGCAGACTGCAGATCCCAGTCGTACGTAGGGTAGGCATGCACACCCGGGGACGGACAAGTGTTGTAGCCACCAGCGAATGCGTCGGCCCACAAGGCGTGAGATACACACGCGTCGCCGTCAACCGGCCCCAGACCACGAACTGCGTAGTACTCAAGCGAGTCACGGTCAGATTCCAACTCAACACCGCGAGTCTTGAGTCCTTGGAACATCCGACGGAAAATCGCGTTGCTCGGTTTACCAGAATCGACAAGAGCACTACCAATATCTCCAGAATCGATAAACCCCTCTTCCCGCCAAAACTTCAAAATCCCAGACTTGAGCGCCCGCGCACCACCAGACGAGATGGTGACCGGCGGGGTTGTGTTGTAGCCCCAGACGGTGCCTAGGTAGTGGACCACAATTCGCGCATCGTTCGCTGCGTAGTCGAGCAACCGCGGCAGATCCTCGCGTGACAGCGCTTCCATGTCCTCAATGGCAGCGCCAACGTCGAGCTTTCCAACACCACACGCATCACCGAGCGCTTCCAAACTCTTATGTTCTGGAGACGCCTGATTGCGAGTGTCACGGAAGACAACACTGAAGGGAAGAAGACGCCGGAACGATCCAAACCCTGAGGTACGAACGACACGGACCGGCCGCAGGCTCACAAGCCCGCCACCAGCGGATGTAAGTTCATGCAAGATGTCATCGCACCGACGTTTTGGACGACGGAAAGCGGTCGCATCGACGTTCAGAAAATGACCGGCAAGCACGATACGAATCGAAGCACGCTTGAACAACGAATCCCGTAGACGATCCTTACCAAGCTCAGACCGCAGAATCCCGCGCGGGTCCATGTCCGAGGTACCAATTTCACCAACATCTTTAAAACCGTTGGCGTAGCGCTCGAGTTTCCCAAGCAGAGAGATCGCGTAAAAGCAGCTATCAACAAGAAGCCGCTGTCCCTCAAGGGGCACAATCACGACTTCATGTTCCGTACCGTCGAGCGGATCAATCCAACTGAATTGGTAGCTCACAATGTCGCGGCGACCCTCACCCTCGTCGCTGACGAATTCGGTATCAAAACCGATGACGAGACGCTTTTCACCACTACCCATCGCGCGGACGCTAGCTAGAGAGCCAAAGTCAACACTCGTGAAATCGTCAGCGACGTCAGTTGAACCGGTACCATTTTGGACCTGGCCATCCGGCCAGGCCAAACTGCAGCCTCGTAGGATATTTTGGCCTGATCGCGTTCGAATGGTTTGACCTGCGGTTTTACCCTCGATGTTCGAATGATCTTCATCATCATTCATTTGTTTGATGATGAGATCCGGGTCATTTTCATCCACGCGCCAGGCATTTACGCGGTGTAAAACGACGGCTAAATCGGTCAATTTTCCACGCTGGTCCGACTGGAAATCGACCAACCGGGTGTCCCAACCGACAGCATCATTTTCGATTTGTTCGTAACGTTCACGAATCTCCGGTGATACATTGACAACTGAAGCATCTACGCTCCAGCTCTCACGGTTCACAGCGGTGGGGGCCGTTCCCTTTTGCATTATGCACCACCGCCGACAGCGCGAGCGCGGGTGAAATCGTCGAGGTCGGTGACCGCGTACACGACAGATCGACCGAGACGAGAGTAGCGAGGGCCTTCACCCTGGTAGCGCCAATGTTCGAGCGTTCGGCGCGACAGACCGAGATAGACAGCAGCTTCTGGTGTTTTCAGAAAAGCCGGGGACATAAAAAATCTCCTGGGATAGCAAAGCTATCCGGCAGGAGGTAACGCCTTCCCGGTTTCTATGTGTGGCGGTCTACGGTTCCCGTGCTCAAAAATTGCTTTACGTGGGTGCGACCCACTACCACTAAGTTCCTGTCAGCCTCGCACACGAGATTACCTTGCTTAGGGGCGCGATGAGCGACATCTCCGGATGTTACCGGCATGTGTACGATTTAGTTTCTTAGCGTCTTAGAAAGTTCTCTAGCAAAAACAAGAACTTACGCGCAGTGCCTGCTGTAACGCACTTACCTTTACGATGCAAGTACCTTCCAACCCGGATCATAAAGTACGTTAAAGGGTATGAGCACTACAGCGAAAACCCGGATCGAACCGGGGCATACATCGATCGACCGAGCCACACCGAGAAAGACGAAAACCGGATACCAGCTGGACTGGTCAGTCCGATTACACGACGGCAGGATCATACAACGACGGTCGAAGGCAAAGACGAAAGGCGAAGTACGCGCACGCGCACGGCGCAAAGCCGACGAGCTGTTGTCTACAACCTCAACAGAGTGGACACCGCGTACACCGATGAACGTGTACATCGAGAAAGTCACACGGCCGAAAATCGAAGAGTCGTCGCAGCTCAAAGACCTATCAAAACGGCGTTATCTCGCATCGCTCAACCTGGCCGCGGCTGAACTCAAGGGCTACAGCGTTTTTGACGCGATGCAGTTCAGGGTGTTAGAGCGCACACTACAAGCGATCGCGCGCACACATCCGGGCAGCGTATCGAGTGCGAGAACCATACTTTCTACCTACATTGCCGACGCGCTGGTCCGCGACGGAGTCATTTCAGGCAACCCCATACGCGGGGCAAGGCTCGACATCCGAGCACAGGGGAACGCCGGAGAAGGTGGTCGTAGAACACTCACTAACGGTGAATACGACGCGGTTGTACAGCACTTACTAGCGCGTGACGTTTCGGGACCGCTGATCGAGCCAAAGAAGGGCGGTGCGCGACAATCAACGATGAACGCGCATGCGCGTATCACACGGCTAACACTGCTACAAGCAGTGACCGGCCTGCGCATCTCCGAAGCTAACCGGCTGCGGTGGAAGCACGTCGAAGACGACGGCGAGAACGTCATCATCAACGCGACGCGCGACATTGTTAAGGGGCGTCAGGGCAAAGAAAAAGGGCGCTATATCCCTATCCTGAGAGCCGACGTGACGGACTACTTGAGACAGCATCGCGAAGACGACGAGCGGTACGTAGTGGGGTCACCAACAACGACGGCGAAGCCGTGGGACGCGACCAACGCCGACGACAAGGTACCGGAGCTGTATCGTCAGATAGCCGACGAGACGGGCGTGACGATCCTTGTAGACCTGCGCAGTCATTCGTGGAGAGCGACGCTACACGGTGTGTACGCGGACGTAATGGACGCTAGGACACGGGCGGACATTTTCGGTCACACGGAGCAAGTCGCAGACGAGTATTACAACGACCGGGCCAACGTGGAAGCACTGATCCGCGCGACCGCACAAGCGAGGTCGTAGCGCTCAGTAGACGTACGTAGAAGTACGCTAAAAAGTACGTTTAAACCCTCAGTAACAGTACGTAGCAACACGTACATAGCCGTACGAAAAACGATTGAGACCTGCTACTACTTCCCAATACGTACAGGTACTGAAGTTATGCGTCAAGACCCTGGTTGTCGCGGGTTCGAGCCCCGTCAACCACCCCAATATCCCGAGCCCCGCGCTCGGGATTTTTATATATCCACCATTTTCTCCGAGCGGGCCTTTCCCTCTATATCCGGCAAGTCTCCGGTGATAAGGAATTCCTCACTACCCAGCTGCTTGCCGATGCCCCTAGCTCTCCGTTCCCAGAAGGCGTAACGCACGGACTCGTCGATGCGGCACTGTACTGTCCCATCAAGACTTTTAGGTCCAGTTCTCAGTCCGGGCGAAGCGGCGCGAATCGTCCGGCGGACTAGGCTTTCGCCCTTGAATAGCACGCTGGCAGCACAAGGTCGCGGTCGAGGCGCGCCACCTTCTTCCATTTCTCAACGGGTCCGCCCAGGATGACGTCCAGTCCCAGCCGTACAGCCATCGTAACCGACCGGAAGCCTGCGAGGATGGAGATGGGCGTGCACGCGTACTCGGGCCACACCATGTTCCCCCGCCGTGCCGACGCGAATACCCGGTGCGCACCACACAACGTGACGGCCAACATACCGGGCTGGCCCTTCAAAATGCCTAGTGCCGTGGTACTCAGCGAAGAAACCTGCAAAACCCTAGCTGTTCTACATGCTGCGCATACTTGACTATCCCACCAATTGGGCCTGCCGCCCCACAGTTCCGAGCAGAAAAGTGCATGACCACGGGCTTAGCCATTCACCTAACAGCTATGCGGATTACTGATTAGCGTCCGCGTTGCCCTTGGACCATTCCTCCCAGGGCATATTCCAGTCGCCCAAACCATCCATTGGATTGAGAGTCCCGCCGTAGGTATTGGATACGAGGACGACATCGCCGCGCTTCACGGTGTTCTGGAACCACTGCGCGGCTTCTGGCGTGACGTTGATGCAGCCGTGGGAGGTATTGGTATATCCCTGCGCCCACATGGACCACGGCGCGGAGTGGACGTAGATACCGGAATAGGACATCTGGGTAGCCCAGTCGACCTCGGTTTTGTAGCCGCCTGCATCGTGTGAGAGTCCGAAGGTCTCAGAATCCATCAGCAGCGACTGATATTGATCACCAATGACATAGCTACCATTCGGGGTGTCGTACTGGTAATCGCGGCCCAACGAAACCGGGATGGTGCGCAGGAGCTCCTTGTTCTTATAGACCTCCATGGTTTTGGTGGCATTATTCACCAGCGCGACGACACGATCCCCGATAGTGAAATCCGTCGAGGTATTCTCCCCACCGTAAATTCCGCCACCGAAATTTTTCCCGTACTGATCAACTTTGACCTCAACCTTGGTGCCCGGCTCCCAATAATCCTTGGGGCGCCACCGCACCTCCTGGTTATTTACCCAGTAGAACGCACCTTCCACCGCCGGGTTGGTTTCGACGGTGATTGTGTCCTCGGCCGCCTTGCGGTCGGTGATATAGGCGCCAAAATTGACGCCGATTACCTGGCCCACACCCACCTCTGAGCCCGGGATCGGCGTCATTGCCACTTGGGTGATGCCTGCAGCCTGGGGGGTGGAGAAACTCAGGTTCTTCCTGTTGCCATCCTTATCGGTGGCCACGATGGAATAGGTGTGGTTATAGCCAAGATCCTCCGCCGTGGACCACTTCTTGCCATCTACAGAGAGTTTTTCTTCAACTTCCACGCCCAGCTCATTAGTCATAGTGACACTCTTTAGCTCGGACGTGGATTCCACGGTGACCGGCTTGGATGGATCGACGTCCTTTGCCCCATCCTTCACAGAGGCGGAAAGCTTCGATTTTTCCTGCTGCTTCGATTGTTGTGCAGAGCTCGCGCTAGTTTGCTGCTGCTCCGAACGGTTTTCAGCGGCGGAATTAAAGGAGCACGAGGCTACTGCTAGGGAAATGCACGCGATGCTCCCAGCAGCAATGCGGCGAGAATTAGGCAGAGAGTTAATCACCAAGTAGACCTTAGACACACAATAGTTCTTGCAAGACCAATTCAGACTATCGCCTTGCCACCTCAAATACCAGAAACAAACACACCCTTATCCAAACTGTTACACTCCCCCAGAAACACGCAATGAACAGGCGATTTTACACTTTTTTAACCAGAGTGCTAAAGTTTGTATTCGTTGCACAGAACGCCACACGGCAAGTGTCAACGATTGCGCCATTAGCTCAATTGGCAGAGCAACTGACTCTTAATCAGTGGGTTCGGGGTTCGATTCCCTGATGGCGCACAATAGCTAAATCGCGGGTTTTTAACCCGCGATTTTCGCTTTTAAAGATAAAAGATAGCAAAAAGGCCGAGCACACCGCTCGGCCTTCGCTTATTTCACACGTTGGGGGGCAACCACCGGAACACCGCGATGCTCCACGATGTCCGCCTCTACCCCATAAACATGTTCCACCAGCTCGCACGTGAGCACATCTCCTGGCGTGCCCTGGGCACAAATATGGCCCGCTTTGAGCACCACCAGCTGGTCACACATTCGCGCAGCTAGGTTGATGTCATGAATGGCCACCAAGCCCAGGCTGCCCTCGCGTTTTGCCTTCTCGCGCACCTCCTCGAGGACGAAGAACTGACGATGTAGATCGAGCGCAGAAGTCGGCTCATCCAAGAGCATCAGTCCTGGTGTGCCCACCAGCATCTGCGCCACGGCTACGAGCTGGCGCTGCCCGCCAGATAGCTCGTTGAGGTACCGCGAAGCGATTGCATCTAACCCCATCGCGTGCAGCACCTCGCCGGTGCGAGTGATGGGATCCTCGCATGCTTCCCGACGCGCCGCGATCAGCACCGTCTCAAATGCCCGCAGCGCCGCCGTACTGGGCAGATCCTGCGGGACGTAGCCAATGAGCTGGCGGCGGCGCTTGCCTGACGGGGTTTCGCCATTCACCTGGAACTCTACATCGCCCTTGTATCCGCGATGTACGCCCGCCAGCGACTTAACCAGCGTGGTCTTGCCCGACGCGTTGGGCCCCAAGAGGCCCACCAACTGTCCGCCCCGCAGCGTATCCACATCTACCGCTTCGAGCACCGTGTGCTTTCCATAGGCGGCGCTTACACCGCGCAGAGTAAGTTCTACGTCCATAGCGCCCTCCTTCGAGCCATCACGATGGCGATAAAGAACGGCACGCCCAATAGCGAGGTCACAATGCCGATCGGAATGGACAGTCCAGGCTTAATCATCAGGCTCACCGCGTGCGCCGCGCACATCACTGCCGCACCGGCAGCCATGGAGGCAGGCACGAAGTAGCGCTGGTCCTCGCCCACCAACATGCGGGCGATGTGCGGGCCGACAAGTCCGATAAAGCCGATGATGCCAGCGAAGGCCACCGTTGTTGCAGCCACGAGGGACACCACGATGAGCACCACCACGCGCAGCCGCGCGGTATTGATGCCCATGGCGGCAGCGCGGGCATCGCCAAGCCGCAAGGCGGTAAGCCGCCACGACAGCGCCCACAAAATGGGCAGGGCTACCAGCAGCACAGCTGCTAGCACGCCGTTGGCGGCCCAGTTAGCGCGCGTGAGCGAACCCATAGACCAAAAGACGATCTGCTGCAGCGCCTCCGCCGAAGACTGGTATTGGATGAGCGCGAGCATGGCCTGGAAGAAAAAGACCAAACCAATACCGAGCAGCACCATAGTCTCCGCCTTGGCGCCGCGGATAATGGCCGCGACGACGATGATCGCCGTGGCTACCGCCGCGGATAACCATGCCACCAGCGCCAGGTTGAACTGCGGTTGGGTGAGTAGCTGCCATTTCAGCACGATGGAGCTAGCTCCCCCAAAGGCCGCCGCGGCGGAAATGCCGAGGGTAAACGGCTCCGCCAGCGGGTTATTCAAGATGGTTTGCATCTCCGCTCCGGCCAAGGAAAGGCTGACGCCGATGAGCAGGGCCATGACGGCCATCGGCAAGCGAAGCTTCCACAGAACCGTGTGCGTCTGGTCATCCAGGCTCGAGGGATTCATAATACCCCTGATCACCTCGCCGGGGCTGATGTCAATGGCGCCAACGAAGTTGCTGACCACAAACGCCACCGCCGCGATAAGGCACAGGCCTGCGACGATACTAATGCGCTGCCAGGTGAGCTTTTTGTGTTGCTGCGTTAGGGCAGCTACCTCCGCGCTAACCATTAATTCGTGCTAAAGAAGGTTCCCTCGCCAGCAACCGGCGAGTACTTTTCTTGCGCTTCCATCCACTGCTTATCGACGTCCATATCCTTATACGCCTCCGGGTTGATCCACGCCGCGATCTGCAGCAGCGCGAGGTAGTTGAACGGCGAGTTGTAGAACTGGTGCCACATGCCGTGCAGCTTGTGCTCCTTGACCGCGCGCAGGTTCTCAAAGCCCGGCTGGTTGCTCGGCAGCTTAGCGATGCTTGCCTCCGCCTCATCTTCGCCGATGCCATAGCCCACCGCAGCGTAGCCGACGGGGTTGCCCTGATCATCCTTCTTCTCAGACCAGTCGCCGCCGGTTGCAATCACCATGTCTGGGTCCGATTCGAGGACCTTTTCAGGGGTCACGGCACCGGCCTCGCCCGTGATGACGCCATCAGCTACGTTTTCGCCACCGGCCTCGTTGACCAGCTGCGCGATATTGGAGTTATTCCAGGAGCCACAGCAGTCCATGACGCCGGCCGCGCGCCAGACGAAGGTCTTGGGCTTATCCTTCACCTTGTCCGCGCGCTCTTTGACCAAGTCCACGGTTTTTTGCCACTCTTTGTTGAATTCCTCGGCGCGCTCTTCTTGGCCGAAGATCTCACCGAAGATTTCCATGGATTTGGTGGTGTTTTCCAGCGGCTTGGAACGGAAATCGGTCACCGCGTACTTCAGGCCCGCCTGATCCATCTTCTCGGTCAGGCCTGCCTCTTGCGAAGCCTCGTACTGATCCTTGGATAACACGATGAGGTCTGGGTCTAGGCTCACCAGGTTTTCCACGGTGACATCGCCCTTAGCAATAGCACCGACCTCCGGCAGTTCATTGACCTTGGGGAGCTTTTCTTCCAAGACCTTGTAGTAGTCCGGCACATTTTTCTTCAGATCGGATCCGATGCCTACGACCTTATCCAGCGGATCCTTGGTGTTGAGGATGCCGGTGGCAAAGATGGAGCGTCCCTCACCCAGTAGGACGCGCTCAGGGGCCTTATCGAGTTCTACGTCGCGGCCCGCGAGGTCCGTGAAGGACAGGGCAGCGTCGTCCTTGCCACCGCCACCGCTGTTGTCGGTAGTTTCTTCGGCAGAACTGCAGCTTGCCAATACGGTGGCCGAGGCCACCACCACGGCCATTACCTTGGGGAATTTATATGTCATTTTAAGTCCTTACTCGGTCGGAATCCCCGGTGGGAGGATACGTGATCACTCATACTAGCCTATAAAAGTAAAGTGAACCAAACCTAAATGAATTCCTCGCTGATGGCGTAATCCGCCGGCTCGCCTTTGGGTACCTCAGTGCCGTCGGCCATGGTGCGGTCTTCCAATTCGCCGTCCGGATCCACGATGGCAATATCGAAACCAGCCTCACGGATGCGCCGGAGGCCTTCCTTTAGCATGCGCCGACCCATCCGGTTGGATCCGGTGATATGGGATAGCTCCAGCACCACCGTACCCTCGCCGAATTCGCATTCGGTCAGCTGATGCAAGATAGCCTCCGCCGCGTTGAAGTTGATAAGCCCCTGCAGGAAGATCACCGTGAGATCATCCTCGGTTTCCATCCTGCGCACGGGGTGCACACCGTAGCGTTCATCCGTGGACATCAAATGCAGCCCCATATCCTTCGAAAGCAAGGTCAAGGCATCCACCCCGCGCACGGAATTACCCTCCTTATTGAGACGTGGTGAAAACGTCGCTACCCCCAACTGCCCCGGCAGGGTGCCTAACAGGCCGCCTGATACGCCTGATTTAGCTGGAATTCCCACCTCCGCCATCCAGCGCCCAGCCCCGTCGTACATGCCCGCAGAGCTCATGACAGAAAGCGTCAGGCGGCAGACATCGGCATCGAGGATCTTCTCGCCCGTCACCGGTTGCGTACCACCATTGGCCAGGGTGGCAGACATCACGGCTAAATCACGCACCGTGACCAAAATCGAACACTGCTCCACGTAGGTGGAAACCGCATCGTGGGCCTCATCCTGTATGATGTCATAATTGCGTAGCATGTGTGCCAAAGAAAGGTTCCGATCGGAGACCTGCAGCTCAGAATCGCGCACCTTGCCATCGATGGCCAGCTCCCGGCCTGCCAGCCGCGAAAAGTAGGTGCGTAACTGTTCCACCCGCTCGGCGGGATCCGAATCTACGCCATTAATCAACTGTGTAACCGCAATAGCTCCCGCGTTGATCATTGGGTTGACGGGTCGATGGTCATCGCGGTTGAGCGAAAGCTCATTGAAGGCCTCGCCGGACGGCTCCATGCCGACGATCTCGCGCACCGCATCCAAACCAAGTTCCTGCAAAGCTAAGGCATACGCAAAAGGCTTTGACACGGACTGGAGGGTGAATTCCACCTCTGCATCACCGGCGGAGTATACGTGCCCCGTGGTGGTACACACGGCCACGCCAAGGTAGTCCGGTTCCGCCTTCGCGAGCTCAGGAATGTAGTTCGCCACTGCGCCACTGCGGTTTCCTCGCACCTGGGTCAAAATTTCCTGCAAATAAAAAGGAATGGGAGTTTTCATCGCGACCTATCATACGAAAAAAGCCCCCACGCCGCTGAACTGCTCCTCACTAGGTGGACTGAGAAATCAGTTACCTACTAACAAAGAGCAGTTCACGCTGTGGAGGTAAGGCCGGGAAAACTAGTGACGCTCAGACAGCAAGCGCTGCAGTTCCTTCAGGTCGCTCTTGCGACGGCGCGAACGGAACACGGTATAGGCGATGAGCCCGACGACAGCCGCGCCCACGCCACCGAGTACTAGCTGCACATTTCGATCCTGCAACTTTTCGGTGGCTGCATCTTTGGCATCATCGACGAGGTTTTGCGGATTGCTGCGATCCGCAATTTCATCCAGGGTGCTAGCCAGCTGGCGCCGGGTGCGTTCGATATCGCGTTGAATATCTTCAATATTGCGTGCCACGGAATTTTCCTCCTAGCTTAATTTTTGCTCTTAACTCGCCTTATCTTACCGTGCAGGGTCTCCACCGCGCAGGCCGGGGAACACGTAGAGTAGAACCCATGACTGAAACTCGTTTGAACGTAGGAGATACGGCCCCCGCTTTTTCGCTTGCCGATGCCACCGGCAACACCGTATCCCTTTCCGATTACGCGGGCCAGCGCGTGCTCGTGTACTTCTACCCGCGCGCCAACACACCCGGGTGCACGAAAGAAGCCTGCGATTTTCGCGATTCTTTGGAGAAGCTCAATGAGCTCAATATCGCGGTGGTAGGCATATCCCCCGATAAGCCCGAGACACTGGCGAAGTTCCGCGATGACCAAGAGCTAAACTTCCCACTGCTCTCCGATCCTGATAAATCCGTTATGACCGCTTATGGCGCTTTCGGGGAGAAGAAGAACTACGGCAAGGTGGTCCAGGGCGTTATCCGTTCCACTTTCCTCATAGAGCCGGATGGCACCATCGGCCAGGCCTACTATAACGTCAAGGCCACCGGGCACGTCGCGCGCGTGATGAAGGGCCTCGAGTAAGCCGGCAGAGAATATGCTCGTCCCTGCGACATCGGCTAGCGCATGCGCACGTTCGGAAGCGTGTCGAATCTTTTATCGTCGATGAAGCCACCCGCCGTGCCGAGGTTCCCGTGTGCACGCTGTATCATTTCTTTGCCAATAAATACGTGCTCATCAGCAAGCTCGAGCGGCACGATGCGGCCACCGGCCTGACCGAAATCGAGCCTGCTGCACCTCATGCCAGCACCGAAATCGCCGGATGTGTTGGACAAATTCATCGACCGCAGAACGCGAATGTGGCGCGGGGACCCCTCCCTGCGCTCCATCTGGCCGGCCATCTAGTCCACCCCCAGCGACGCGCGCCACCGCAGCCGGTACCTAAGTACGCCTCCTAGTGCCACAGGCCGAGAGTCTTCGTACGCTTTCCACCGAGCACAACGATGCGCAACACATTGAGCCAACCCGCTGCCTTATCCACACCGTGGTCTCGCTATTGGATTATGCCGTTTGGGCGGACCTAAACAAGTGCGATTCCGTGGTCAGCGAGCTAAAACGCATGCCGATGTGTTACCTTCGGGCGGTGGCTGCGGGATAATTTAGTGGACGTTTATACAAGTTATCCACAAGCAGGGGCAGCGTCCTATTGGCGCCGCGGTAGCACGCTCCTAGATTTGCAGGCATGAGCGCACTGCAGGCCTACGCTACCCACATTTCCTCGGCGATGGATATACTCGCCGAGGCGCACGGCATGCCTGAAAGCGCACTCATCGAGCTCGGCCTGCCGGATGTGGAAGCCCGCGATCTGCTCGCACTGGCGGAAGTTTATTTTGGCGCCACGTCCTTCACCCACAAGCAGCGCCTTGCCGCTGCGGGCGCGCGCCACCACGACTTGATCACGCTCAAGCTCATCGAGCGCTATGCAACTCGCGCGGCCACCCAACGCGCCGCATGGAACCTACGCGTGGAGCTGTGTCGGCTACACAGCCCGGCCTCCGAGATAGCCCGGCGCGCTAAGAAGCGCCTGCGCGAATGGCGCCCGCGCCGCCGATCACCACGCGAAGGAATACAGCTCCTGCGGCGCCCGGAAGGCCCGTGGACGATGCGCATTACTGCTCCTTCGTCTTTCCTCGCGGATCTCGATTCCGCCCTCGATCCTGAAAACCCACTCGATTCTTTCCGTGAGCTCCTCCGCGGCGAAGGCGCGCCCACGGTACAGACCACGACAAACGTGATTATCCCGCTCAACGCGCTAGACCAGATTTTAGATGGCGATGGCGACGAGGTCACACTGCGGCTGACCAACGGCTCGACCATTACCGGAGCGCAGTTAGTCGAGCGCACCTTCAGCGAACACGGTTTAGCCACGCTTATTCACCCGGTTAAGGGCCCGGTCAATTTGTATCGGACCTCGCGCTTTGCATCGGAAAAGCAGCGGCTGATGGCCGCCGCCGAAAACCCCACCTGCCCGTGGCCACCGTGCAATCACCCGGCGGATAAATCTCAGATCCACCACCTACAGGCATGGAAGCATGGTGGGATGACCAACGCCGACAACCTCACGGTGTGCTGCCCCTACCACAACGGGGTAAACCAAGACGATCCCAATGCTCCTCCCCTGCGCGGCCGCCTCGCTCGGGTAAACGGCAAGGTGCACTGGGTCCGCTAGCGCTGCCTCATCGGGGCAGCGCTAGTCGGCGTGCGCAAGCAGCTCCGCACACACCTCAGCGGGAAATTGGGCCCGGGCCATCCGGGCGAATTCGCCCCGCCCCAGCGCCCCGGCCCCCTCTGGCACACTGCCCCACAACCGGCAACCCGTGACCACCGGAAGCTCGTCCACATTCAGCCTCGTCGCCAGATCTGGCTCCCCGGGTACGCTGCCACCGATAAGGCCCATCACGTTAATGCCGCGCCGCTGCGCCTCGTGGACGGTGAGCTCGGCGGCATTGAGGCTACCGAGGCCTAGGGAAGTGACGATGAGGAGATTGGTGGCGACATCAGCAAGCGTGTAGTCATCCGCCAAACGCACCAGCAGACCGCCGGCGCCTTCCACCAACACCACGCGGTCTGGTGTATCCAATCCCGTGACCCAACCCCTAAGCTCCTCCCTAGTTGGTGGTATCATGCCCGCCCGGCGCGCCGAAAGATTCGGCGCTAACGGCTCGGGGAAACGCGCCATCTCCATGACCTCGACCCCGGCCAGGGCCCGCACCGTCGCCGCGTCGCCGCTATCGTTCGCCTCGCCGGTCTGCAAGGGCTTGGCATAGACAACTTTGTACCCACTCTGGGCTAAAGCTACGGCGATTGTCGCAGTCGCCACGGTCTTTCCCACGTCAGTATTGGTACCGGTGACGAAAATAATCATCGCTTCCCTCCCGCTGCCGCGGCGCGCACCCCGCGGCAAATCTGTGCGACCTCATCATCGGTAACAATAAATGGCGGCATGATGTAGATGAGACGGCCGAACGGACGCAGCCACACGCCCTGGTCCACCGCCGCATCTGTGGCGCCGACTATGTCCACCTCGCGTTCCATCTCCACCACGCCGATAGCGCCCAACACGCGCACGTCCGCTACGCCCGGATCCTCTTCCAGCTCGGAAAGTCCCACGCCCAGCTGTTCCTCGATGCGCTCCACCTGTCCCCGCCATGTGCCCTCCAGAATCATGGCGGTCGCCTCAGCCGATACCGCGCAGGCTAGTGGGTTAGCCATAAAAGTCGGGCCGTGCATGAGGGCGCGCGGGTTCATACCTTCGGCAACCCGGGCGGTGGCGAGCGTGGCCGCCATCGTCATGAATCCGCCGGTCATTGCCTTACCCACGCACATGATATCCGGTACCACTCCCGCCGCCTGGGTGGCAAAAAGATCCCCGGTGCGGCCAAATCCCGTGGCAATTTCATCTGCGATCAGCACGATTCCGTGACGGTCGCAAATATTGCGTGCCTCGCGCACCAGTTCATGGTCGTGGAAGCGCATGCCCCCGGCGCCTTGGACGACGGGCTCGATAACCAAGGCCGCCACCTCATCGGTAATGCAGCCCTCCAACTCACGCAGGTAGTCCGCGCGCGCCTGCTCGCTTGCCCCGCGGGTGGGCGGCGCCGGGGCGAAAATCTGCTGCGCCAGCGTGCCGGTCCACATAGAGTGCATACCGCCATCAGGATCGCATATGCTCATCGCAGCGAAGGTATCGCCATGATAGCCCGAGCGCCAGGTGAGCATCTTAGTGCGCTCTGGATGTCCGATCCCCTGCTGGTATTGCAGGGCAATCTTGATGGCGACTTCTACCGATACAGATCCCGAATCCGCATAAAAGACCTGCGCGAAGTCATAGCGCGTGAGCTTCATAAGATTAGCCGTGAGCCGGGCCGCCGGCTCGTGCGTGAGCCCGCCGAACATCACGTGGCTCATGCGGTCGATTTGCTCCTTGGCGGCGGCGGTAAGCCGCGGGTGGCTATGCCCGTGAGCAGCGGCCCACCAGGAGGACATGGCGTCGATGAGTTGAGTGCCGTCGGCGAGAGTGAGGTAAACGCCTGCGGCCGACTCGACAATGCGCGTGGGCGCGCCGGGCTCGGCGTAGGGATGCCAGATATGGTGGGCATCGATTGTCGCTATGTCGTTAGTAGAAATATCCACCAAATTAGATTTAGCATACAATCTAGCCCAGGATAGTACTTTAGTGAAAGTTATTGAACATTGTTCAATTCCCCGCTTACCCCTGGTTTTACCAGCGGTTGCGGCAAATTCTTAAGTGTGGCTTTCCCCACCGAGACCCGCGCGCGACGAGACCTTCGAGATCTCCTACCTCGGTTCTAGCTCAGCAACAATGCCGACGAGCGCTTCAACCCGATGCTCACCGGGTAACTGGCCAAGGAAGTAGGGCTACCATGCCGACTTCTTCGCCGCGGCGGGGCTTTTCCCCAACATGCTGCGGTCCCCGCACAGGTCACCGCGGACGAGCGGCACCGCATCCCGGATTGCACTTAACTCATTGCCTGCTCAACGGCCTACCAGGCCCTGCAACCGCAAATCTATGGCGTTCTTAGTAATAGCGGGCACCATCTTTTAGTGTCATTCGGAGAGCTCTTCATCGGCCCAGTAAGCATGGACGTATGCCCCTCCCACGCACCGCAGGTCTACGGTCCCTGCTTTTCCGCGCGGTACTTTCTCACCGTGGCCACCGACCCTTGCTAGGCGGATCGATGATCAGCTTCACGATCCAACCTCGGAGCCCGCCGAAACGACCTACCTCATCGTTATGGATAGCGTCCCCGTTATCTTCGGGCCATTCCTCCCGCGGCCCAGGTAGGCCCCTATCGCCCGGCTGATTCATCCAGGGCGCGGTCTGCCATGAGCACGTCGCGCATGCCGCTGAATAGATCACCCATCCCCTGCGGGTTGGACGGCATATAGAGCACGGAAGCTTGGCCGTTATTCGAGACATCGACCATCGCATCGAGGTACTGCGATACCAACATCAGGACCTCGGGGGATTCCTGCACCCCGGCATCGCGCAGGAGCTCATACTGCTGGGCGATGCCCTCAACAATCTCCTTGCGCTGCTCCGCGACACCCCTACCCTGCAGTTTCTTTGCCTCCGCGGCCCCTTCAGCTTCCTTAACTACACGGATCTTTTCCGCCTCCGCCTGGGCGATGGCCGCCTCGCGCTCGCGCTGCGCCGCGTTAATGGAATTCATAGACTCGCGCACACGGGAATCCGGGCGGATATCGGTCACCAGCGTGTTGACGAAGTTCCAGCCGTATTCGGCCATATTGTCCCGCAGCGAGGTCGCCACGTTCTGCGCGATGGTGTCCTTGGAAGAAAATGATTCATCCAAACCCATATTTGCCACCGACGAACGCACATTATCTTGCACGTAGGCTACAATCTGCTGCTCGTGATTGGATAGCATATAAAAGGCCTCGCGCTCGCGGCCTTGCACCACCTCGTACTGCACCGCGACCGGAATTTGGACGAAGACATTGTCCTTCGTCTTGGTTTCTACCATCACGTCCAACTGACGCACCTGCAACGAAATCTTATCGCGCACTCGGTCAATCCAAGGCAACTTCAAGTGGAACCCAGCGTGCGCGACCGTCTGGAATTTACCCAAACGCTCCACAATTGCCGCCTCACGGGTGCGCACTATGTAGTACCCATCAAATAAGGTACAAAGAACCAGTAAGATAACGATGCCGATGATGATCAAACTAAACATTCCCTCTCCCTAACTACGGGTGCGAGTTTTATTCTCGCATAGGCACGGAGATGTTCGCTAGTGGTCATCAATAAGCGCAAAGAGCTTGCCCATCACCTCCGCGCCGTTCTCGCCGATGCCATTGTGCTGGTACTCATTCGTCACCCACGGGCGCAGATCGCCTAAGTGGGCGGTCGTGGCCAAGGATTCCTCTAGGGGCACGAATATATCGTCGAAGTAGATGGCTGCGGCGGTGGTAGTGGGGACATCGGCAAGCGCGTAAGGGGCAGAAAATTCCCGCTCCGCCAGGCCGTGCGCGCCCTCCTTGAAGGCCTGCAGCGCCGGATCCTCGTCGAACTGCCAAGGGAAAATATGCTCGCCAGTAAGCCAGGTTCCGGACTCGGCAAACTCCGGGAATTCCTCCCGTACGCGGTGCGCCGACCACTGCGTCGCCGCCTGCCCGCCGCTGCCGGCATAAATGGACTCATGGATCGCCGCGTACAGTGGGGCCTCTGCAAAGCTCACGCACTCGCCGATACTCCATAGGAAATCATCCCGCAGCACCTTCTCTCCTCGCACGGTGCGGAAGGGCTCTTCCAGGAGGTATGCCAGGTCTTCGAAGCCCGTGCCCCGGCCCAAATTGGCGCCGATGGTGCGAAAGCGCAGCGAGGATAACCGCTCACCGGTGTGCAGGCGTTCGTCGGAATTATCCAGGTGGGAAATGATTTCTTCGATGCGGCGTTGCGCCCAAGGGAACTCGTGGTAAAAGCGCTTTTGACGGGATTTAAGCTTGCTGAAAGTCGCGCGGTAGAGGCTATCCGCGCCCTGCAACGTGGGGATGCCGCCGGTAAAAAACGCATGCTTGACGGATTCGGGAGCCTGAGACAGGTACGCAGTAATGCAAAAACCGCCAAAAGACTGGCCAAACAGGGACCACGTGCCGAGCCCCAGGTGTTCGCGCAGGCGCTCTGCATCGCGCACGATATTGTCCTGGCGCAGCAAAGCCAGGTGTTCCGCGCTGCGCTCTCCTGCAGGGCTTAGCCTATCGATGCGATGGGAGCGGCCCGTCCCGCGCTGATCGAGGAGGAAAACGCGGTAGCGCTCGAGCGCCTTGCCAATAAGCCCCGTCGGTTTCACCGGCCGCGGAGCCGGAAAACCAGGCCCACCCTGCAGGTACAGCAGCGCCGGCAGCTCCTCGCCACCCTGCGGAATGATTTCGCGGGCATAAAGATCAAAAGTCCCGCGCGGATTGTCATAATCCCACGGGACTTCAAGGGTATGTTCAATAATGTCGTGGCCAAAGCGGCGGTAGTGAGTCATGCCGACCCACGTTAGTAGACCTCCAGGCCTTTCGCGCGGAAAACGTCGCGGACTTTTTCCACGTCTTCCGGCCTCGGAGGCTTAGTATCTGCCAAGTGGTAGGTCATATCGAGCCCCTCCCACTTGTCCTTGCCCATATTGTGGAAGGGCAAGACCTCTACGCGCTCCACATTGGACTTCCACCGCTCCACAATGGAGGCGACGTTTTCAACGTTCTCGGCCGAATCTGTCAGCCCCGGCACAAGGACGAAGCGAATCCACACCGGCTTGCCTATCCTGTTGAGACGGTCACCAAAATCGAGCGTGGGCTGCAGCTGACGCCGGGTGACGCGCTGATAGGTTTCCTCATCGCCCGACTTCACATCCATCAGCACCAGGTCGATATTGTCAAGGTCCTCATCGCGCAGGCGCGAGCCTAGAAAGCCAGAGGTATCGATGGTGGTGTGGATGCCGGCGTCGTGGACTTCCTTAAGGACACGGCGGGTGAAGGCAATCTGGAACAGGGGTTCGCCGCCAGAGATGGTCAGGCCGCCACCGGAGGCTCGGAAGATGGGCTTATAGCGCTTGATGCGCGTAACCACATCGTCTACCCGTTCCAAAGTGCCGGTCTTCATCTCCATCGTGTCCGGATTGTGGCAATACTGGCAGCGCAGGGGGCAACCGGACATGAACATGGTCATGCGGGTCCCCGGGCCGTCGACGGCGGTTACCAGCTCCCAGGAATGCACGAGGGCGATATCGCCAGTGCGGCGCGCCTCCATGAGTTCGGGGCGGGTAATCTCATCGAGTGCGTGGTCGACCCCAAGGCCCGCGGCGACGCCGCGAACACGCTCGCCGGATTCCGGCGACAGGGTAACCACACCAGTAATGCCATCAGCCATGATTATGAACCCTGGTGGAAGGTGCGGGAGATAACGTCAAGCTGCTGTTCCTTGGTGAGCTTGACGAAGTTAACCGCGTAGCCAGAGACACGAACGGTAAGGTTCGGGTACTTCTCCGGGTGCTCGACGGCATCTTCCAGCGTGGACTTGTCCAGCACGTTGATATTGGCGTGGTACAGACCAGAATTCATCTTGTGATCGTCGCGGCTGGCCTTCATATCTGAAAGGCGTTCTGCAAAGGTTGGGGTTGCCATGATGGTTCTCCTTTTCGGGGTTGTTATTGTTCCATGATGAAGCCGGCATCCAGCACGCCCACCAAGTTGGTGATGCGCTCTTCTGGGGTGCGACCCAATCCGGACGGGGTGATGGTATTGGTCAGTGAGATGCCATCCAGGGCATCCTTGTAATCCAGCTTGCCCACCGACAGCATGGAAGCGACCATGCCGTGATTATCCGCGCCGTTTTCGGGGTTAGCACCTGGGGAGAAGGGAGTGCCGGCCTTGTGGCCTGACGGGAAGGAACCGGTTGCCTTGCCGTAGACCACGTTTGAGGTAATTGTCAGCACAGATTGGGTGGGGATGGCGTTTCGGTACATCGGGATGGCCTTAATCTTTGCCATCACGGTGTGCACGATCGTGGCGGCGATGTCATCGGCGCGGTCGTCGTCGTTGCCGTAGAACGGGAACTCGCCCTCAGTGATGTAGTCCGTAATCAGGCCGGTCTCATCGCGGACCGGGGTGACCTTGGCGTACTTGATGGCAGATAGCGAATCGGCGACGATGGAAAGTCCCGCAATGCCGCAGCCCATGGAGCGGATGATATTGGAATCATGCAGTGCCATTTCCACGGCCTCGTAGGCGTACTTATCGTGCGAGTAGTGGATGATGTTCAGGGCCTCGACGTAAGTGCCAACCACCCAATCCAGCATCTCCTCGTACTTTTGCCAAACCTCGTCGAAATCCAACGGGCCATCGCCCTGAATCGGCTCATAGCCTTCGACGATTTGCTTGCCGGAGACCTCGTCCCGGCCACCGTTCATGGCGTAGAGAAGGGCCTTGGCGGCATTGACGCGAGCACCGAAGAACTGCATCTGCTTGCCCACTTCCATCGGGGAAACGCAGCAGGCAATCGCAGCGTCATCGCCCCATTCATCGCGAATCTGACGGTCCGACTCGTACTGGATGGAGGAGGTTTCGATCGAGATGTGCGCGCAGAATTCTTTGTAGCCTGCGGGCAGCTCCGGATCCCAAAAAATGGTGATATTCGGCTCCGGTGATGGCCCCAGGTTAACGAGAGTCTGCAGAAGGCGGAAGGAGGTCTTGGTAACCATGTGGCGGCCATCGCTACCGAAGCCTGCATCGGACCAGGTAGCCCAATACGGGTCGCCGGAGAAGATCTGGTCATAGTCGATGGTGCGCAAGAAGCGGACGATACGCAGTTTGAGCACAAGCGCATCGATAATTTCCTGTGCCTGCTCCTCGGTGATGAGGCCAGCGGCCAGGTCGCGCTCAAAGTAGCAGTCGAAGAACGCGGACAAGCGTCCGATGGACATGGCGGCGCCGTCCTGGGACTTGATGGAGGCGAGGTAGCCGAAGTAAGTCCACTGCACAGCCTCGTGCGCGGTGCGCGCCGGCTCAGAGATATCGAAACCGTAGGACTCGGCCATTGTCTTGAGCTTTTTCAGGGCCTTAATCTGCTCGGAGTGCTCCTCGCGGTAGCGGGCCCAGTGCTCGGAAAAGCCGGCATCAGCAATAGCATCGCGGGCCTCAATCTTTTCCTGGATGAGGAAGTCCACGCCGTACAATGCCACACGGCGGTAATCACCGATGATGCGGCCGCGACCATAGGCATCGGGCAGGCCCGTGATGATGTGTGATGATCGAGCGGCGCGGATGCGCGGGGTGTACATATCGAAGACCGCGTCATTGTGGGTCTTGCGGTAGCGGGTGAAAATCTTCTCCACCTCAGGGTCTACCTCTTTACCCGCCTCACCAATAGCCTGCTTGACCATGCGCCAGCCGCCGAATGGCATCATTGCGCGCTTGAGCGGCGTATCGGTTTGCAGACCGACGATGACGTCATCGTCTTCAGAGATGTAACCGGCCGGGAAGGCATCGATATCGGTAGGGGTGTGCGTATCGACGTCGTAGACCCGCTTTTCGCGCTCAACCGACAGGTAGTTCTTTTCTAGGGTGTCCCACACGCGCAGAGTCTTATCGGTAGGCCCTGCGAGGAAGCTGGAATCGCCGTCATAAGGTGTGTAGTTGCGCTGGATGAAATCCCGGACGTTGATACCCTCGGTCCAAGGGCCGGGGGCGAAACCTTCCCACCCTTGATACTGCTGGGGCTTCGTTGCGGTAGTCATAATTCCCTTCTTTTGGGTCAAATTTCCCGGGGCACATGCCGCCTTTTTAGCCCGCAGCATCAAGCCCCGTCACCTCCCCATTGTTGCTTCGATTCGCGAGATTAACAAACGCAAACATCCCCTTGAGCACTAGTTATAAACCGGTCATCATGCTTTGCTGGTTACCCGATTCATATAAACCACCCGTACGTTTTTATTCGGGGGCAATCTAGCCCCGTTCGTGGCTTTGCTCACGTGCACTTTGGCGCAACCTGTGTCTGCCTCTACTGTTAATGCGGTCAGCTTCGCTTCCGTACCAAGGAGGACTTCGTGGCGCCCCGGCCCAAGCACCCCGTCGACATCGTTCCCCCCACGCCGAAACTTGCCGCCCTTGGGCTGCAACACGTCCTCGCGTTTTACGCGGGGGCGGTCATCGTTCCACTGCTTATCGCCAGCTCGTTGAACCTTGATTCAGAAACGACCATCCATCTCATCAATGCCGACCTATTAACCTGCGGCATAGCGACGATTATTCAATCGGTGGGCATCGGCAAGCATATTGGCGTACGCCTACCCATCGTGCAGGGCGTGACCACGACGGCTGTCTCGCCCATCATCGCGATTGGCCTGGGTGCCACCGATGGCGAGGGCGGGGTTGCATCGCTGCCCGCGATTTACGGTGCCATCATCGTCGCAGGCCTGTTTACTTTTTTCGCCGCACCGGTTTTTGGCAAGGTGCTGCGCTTCTTCCCGCCGGTGGTCACCGGTTCGGTGCTGCTGGTCATGGGCACCTCGCTGCTAGCGGTTTCAGCTAATGACTTTGTCAATTATGCGGAGGGCGTGCCGGCCACACGGGATTTGCTTTATGGCTTTGGCACACTAGCAGTCATCATTCTCGTGCAGCGTTTTTCCTCCGGCTTCATGGGCACGTTGGCGGTGCTCATCGGCTTGGTTCTTGGCACGGGCGTAGCGCTCGCGCTTGGCGATGCCTCCTTTAACGAAGTCTCTACGTCCCCTGCCCTCGGCATTACCACGCCGTTTTATTTCGGCATGCCGCAATTCGACCTCGTGGCAATCTTCTCGCTGATTATCGTCATGATTATCACCATGGTCGAAACCACCGGTGATGTGTTTGCCACAGGAGAGATAGTCAAAAAGCGCATCCGCCGCGCTGACGTAGTACGCGCCATCCGCGCCGATGGTGTATCCACCCTAATAGGCGGCGTGATGAATTCTTTCCCCTATACCTGCTTTGCGCAAAACGTTGGCCTGGTGCGCCTGACCAACGTGAAATCGCGCTGGGTGGCCGTAGCGGCCGCGGGATTCATGATTGTGCTGGGCCTTTTGCCAAAGGCCGGTGCGGTCGTAGCCGCGATTCCATCGCCGGTACTTGGCGGCGCTTCGCTGGCGCTTTTTGCCAATGTGGCGTGGGTGGGTCTGCAGACCATCGCAAAATCGGATCTCAGCGATGGGCGCAACTCCGTTATTGTCACCTCCGCCCTGGGTCTAGCCATGCTAGTGACCTTCAAGCCGGAGGTGGCCGCTGCCTTCCCGGAGTGGGCGCGAACCTTTGTCTCTTCTGGCATGTCCATCGGCGGGATTACCGCCATTTTGCTCAACCTGGTGTTCTTCCACACCGGCAGCGCGGGCGCACAGGTCTCACGCGTTGCAGGTAAGGGTGTGAGCCTGGACGAGCTCAACAAGGCCTCGCGCGAGGAGTTCACCGCCGCGCTGCGCCCGCTATTTAATAATGAAACCTGGCCACTCGAGCTAGCCTGGCAGTCCCGCCCATTTAGCGATGTCAACGAACTGCGCGCCGCCATCCAAGTTGCAGTGCTGACCGCGGATTCTGAACGCCGCGATGCGCTCATCCACGACTACCCAGCCATGGATGAGCTGCTGCTTGCTGACGCCGACGAGGCCGCCACCATCTCCGCCGACCGCGGCTCCCTGGGGCTGACTGACTTGGATGATGTACAAACCGAGCGAATCACCGAGCTTTCTGCCGCCTACCGCGAGCGCTTCGGCATGCCGTTTGTGGCTTATTTGGATACCAATGACACCGTCGACCGCGTCATTGATGCCGGCGTGCGCCGCCTAGCCAACTCCCCGGAACAAGAATACCGCACCGCGCTGAGCGAAATCGTCGAGATCGCCAATGACCGCTTCGATATTTTGTTGGCAGATGCAAATCCGGTCCGCTCCTCGTGGGACCGCAAGTTCACCGAGGTGGACTAGCTAGCGAAAGGAAAAATCCACCTCGGCCTCTGGGTCCACGCCGGAGATAATTACGGTGTAGAACTGCTTGGCTTGGGATTGGAGGATATCGCGATTATCCGCGAAGTCCTCTTTCTTTTTGTCCTCGTTGAGGATTTTGGTGCTAGTTTCCGCCGTATCGATATCCGGGGTAATCCAGCTCAGCGCGCCATTATCTTTCACCGCAGTTTCGAAGTTCTCATCCGAATGTCCGATGAAAATAAATTCCGGGATCTGCACGCGGAAGTGGTGCGGGGATTCTTCTTTCCACCTGGACCTGCGATCCCTCGATACCCAGCTTCGCGCGGTAGGAGTATTTGATGTACTGGGTGCGCTGGCTGCCTGGGACTTGCCAATTCCACAGCTTACTATTAGCGGATTTCTCCGAGAGCCCCTCCATCCCCAGCGAGACGAGCACCACCTGTTCCTCCCGTTCTACGGCCTTGATGACCTTGGTATTGCTCGATTCTGTCTCCACGTCCACCGGATTTTTTACCTGCCAGACCACCACCGCGGTGGCAGCCACGGCGGCTATAAGGATGACGGTGATAAGGGCAAAAAGGGTGGAAAGCCGCTTTTTCATGATGACCATCATAGGGCGGATATGAAGTGGGGGTACGCGAAAGCGCCGCCGGCCACGAGGGCCGACGGCGCCGATTGTGCGCCCGGTGAGACTTGAACTCACACGTCCTAAGACACTAGAACCTAAATCTAGCGCGTCTGCCAATTCCGCCACGGGCGCGGGGAACTTACCATAGTGTACACGGCGCACGAATAAACAAGAAACCAGGGGGTGTTCTGTTTTTCGGTGCCGGGTGGGTAGGGTGGAACTCGTGAGCACTCATGAGGAACAGAAGAACAGGCGCGTACAGGTGCGATGGTGGCACATCCTCCTGATCGTGTTTTTCGTCGTGCTCTTCCTATTCCTGGCCTACTGGCAGTGGACGCGCTTCCGCTCCGGCTCGGGAACCTTCCAAAACCTAGGGTACGCTTTTCAGTGGCCGCTGTTTGCCGTGTTCGTGGTCTATGCTTATCGCACCACCCTGCGCTATGAAAACGAGCGCCTCGCCGCAGAAAGCGAGGCCCGCGAGATGGATTCGCTACAGAACCGAGGACACGCTTCTGAAAATGTCGGAACAACGGCCGGCGCAGAGTATGGTTCGTCCGTTGGCTCTAAGGTGGGGGGTTCAGCGGGTGGCGATCCAACGAAGAAAACCGCTATCGATGAGGATTTCTTGCCGCGCCGCCCGCAGCTTAATGTAGAAGAGTTTAATGCGTTGAATAGGCCACGGCGCCGCCGCGGTTCCCCCGCAGAGGGGTGCAACGAAGTCCCAAAAAAATAAAGGAGAAAGCAAATCATGACCAACCAGGTACACCCGGACCGCAAGGCGCGTATCCGCGGACCGCTGAAATTCTTTTCCGTCGCGGCAACGGTGACCGGTATTTTCCTCATCATCCTGGTCATCCGCATGTTCTTCCAGTACATCATGGGCACGGAGATTCCCGAATGGGCGACCTATATCGCGATCGTGCACGGCATCGCCTACATGGCCTACCTGCTCTCTATCCTGATTTTAGGCCCGCGCGCGCTGTGGCCAGCCAGCAAGCTGATTATTACAGCGCTCGCCGGCGTGGTGCCTTTCTTATCTTTCTGGATGGAGCACAAGCGCCGCAAGGAAACCGAGGAACAATTCCAGCTCAACGCTTAATTATCCGGCCATCTCCGCGATGACCGGTACCAACTGGGAAAGGGCGCGGCCGCGATGCGAGACCGCGTTCTTTTCTTCTGGCAACATTTCGGCCGCGGAGCGGGACTCGCCTTTTGGCTGGAAGAGTGGGTCATAACCAAAGCCGTTTTCCCCGCGCGGCTCGCGCAGGAAGTGGCCTTCCCACCGTCCTTCGGCCACATGCTCGGCGCCGTCTGGGGTAACAAGGGCGCACACGGAAACGAATGCGGCAGAGCGCCGTTCGTCCGGCACATCGGCCATTTGTGCCAAGAGCAGGTCATTATTGGCCTGGTCATTGCCGTGGTCACCGGACCAGCGGGCGGACAGCACACCGGGCATGCCGTTGAGCTCCTCGACGGCCAGCCCGGAGTCATCCGCGATCGTCACCAAACCCGTAGCGACGGCGCCGGCGCGAGCCTTAATGAGCGCGTTATCGGCAAAGGTACGGCCATCTTCGACGGGTTCTGGGTAGGGATCGACCTCGGAAAGCAGGCGCAGATCCACGCCCTCAATGCCAGCCTCAGACAGGATGCGATCGAGCTCAGCTAGCTTCTTCGGATTGCCGGATGCAACGAGAATTACCATCCCAGCGCTGCTTTCTGCGCCGCGATGAGCTCGCTGCAGCCCTTTTGGGCCACATCTAACATGCCGTTGAGCTGCTCGCGGCCGAAGAGGCCGTGCTCGCCGGTGCCCTGGATTTCTACGAAGTCGCCGGATTCTTGCATCACCACGTTGAGGTCAACCTCGGCGCGGGAGTCTTCCTCATAGGGCAGGTCGAGGCAGATTTCACCGTCGATAATCCCCACCGAAACCGCGGCGATGGGATCCAGCAGCGGCTCACCGGGAACGACGCCTTTGGACTTGAGGTGGGCGATGGCATCGGCAAGCGCAACGTAGGCGCCGGTGATTGAGGCGGTGCGGGTGCCGCCATCGGCCTGCAGCACGTCGCAATCGAGCTGGATGGTGTTTTCTCCAAGCTCCTCCAAATCCACGGCGGCGCGCAGGGAGCGGCCGACCAGGCGGGAAATCTCGTGGGTACGGCCCTTGACCTTGCCGCGCATGGACTCGCGCGGCATGCGGTCGTGGGTGGCGGAGGGCAGCATGGCATACTCGGCGGTCAGCCAACCCTCGCCGGAATCGCGCTTGAAACGCGGCACCCCGAGTTCGACGGAGGCGGTGCACATCACGCGAGTATTGCCAAATTCCACCAAAACGGATCCAGCCGGGTTGGTGGTGAAATTGCGGGTAATGCGGACGCTGCGCATCTGGTCAAGCGCGCGCCCATCGGCACGAGTAAATTCAGTCATACCCTCCAGCGTAACCTAGATCTGCAAGCCCGCAGTCCCCAGCACAATCTCACCATCGAATTCCTGCCGCGCCGCGGCCACCGTGGCCTCCACATCTCCCCAGGGCTGGATGTGGATTAACACCAGCTTGCGAACGCCCGCCTCCCGTGCCGCACGCCCCGCCTCCGCGCCCGACATGTGCATACCAGGTGCCATACCCTCGGAGGAAGCCCCCCAGGTAGCCTCGCAAAGGAAGAGATCGGCACCCCGGGCGGCATCGACAAGCGCGGGCGTATAGGACGTATCGCCGGAATAAGTAATGATCTTCCCGGTTTTCGCGTGCTCTATGCGCAGCGCATAGGCCTCGACCGGGTGATTGACGGGGAAAGGGGTGATAAAGACGTCATCGACAAGTTGACGCTCCCCCGCTACCCACGGGCTAAACGCCAAGGTATCGGACATATCGTCGATCCCATCTGTTTCATCGGAAGACAAGCGGCCGAGGTGCGTCGGAGTGGTAGAGGGACCGAAGCAAAAGTTGCGCGAGACGGCCGGGGCGGTGGGATGGAAGCGGCGCCACACCATAAGGGAGGGGAAATCCGCGCAGTGATCCGCGTGCAGGTGGCTAAAAGCCACGTGAGCATCGCACGGATCCTGCAGTTTAGCCAGCTGGCCCAGTGTACCCGAACCCATATCCAGGATGATGGACGGTGCATTGTCGAAGGACACGACGTAGCCGGAAGCAGGGTTGTCTGCGGTGGGTACGCTACCGGAGCAGCCTAGGATGGTCAGCTTCATGAAATCAATAGTTCCATGAATCCGGCCCGAATGCTGGGACCGTGCGCAAAAGGGGGGGAAAGAATCTCGCTATGCTTAGCCAATTTGCGGTCCCAAAAAGCGTTTGGCTAGGCGGGTGAAAACCTCGGGATCACCAGTAGATTCGAAGGAGTGGACCGACTGGTTACCTTCCGGAGCAAGCATGTCGGTTTCCGTGAGCAGGCGGATGACGTCCTTGGTGGTCTCTTCCGAAGACGTCACCAGAGAAACGTTTTCGCCCATTGCCAGCTGGATAACGCCGGTAAGTAGCGGGTAGTGCGTACAGCCCAGCACCAAGGTGTCCACACCTTGGTCCTGCAAGGGTGCGAGATACCCCTCAGCAACGCCGAGGATCTGGCGGCCTGCGGTAATCCCGCGCTCGACAAAGGGCACGAAGTCCGGGCAGGCAGTAGCTACCGCCTCAACATTGGGGTTGAGCGCAAAAAGATCCTGGTACGCACCAGATTTGATGGTGCCCGTGGTGCCGATGACCCCGATTTTCCCATTGCGCGTGGTGGACATAGCGCGGCGCACAGCTGGATGAATGACCTCCACGACGGGGATATCGTAGCGCTCGCGGGCATCGTGCAGGAAGGCCGCAGTGGCGGTATTGCAGGCGATGACCAGCATCTTGCAGCCCCGTTCTACCAACTTATCAGCAATATCCTGGGAAAAAGCCCGTACCTGCGAGATGGGCAGCGGCCCATAAGGCCCGTGGGCAGTATCGCCAGTATAGATAACGGACTCTTGCGGCAACTGTTCCATCACCGCGCGGGCCACGGTCAGCCCACCGACGCCCGAATCAAAGATGCCGATGGGAGACGACGCGGTAGGCATTATTTCTTCTCAGCTTTCACCGGGTTATCGGAAGAGATGAACATACCGGCCAATACTCCGCCCAGGGCGCCAAAAAGATGGCCTTGCCAACTAACACCCTCAGAAACCGGCAGCACCCCCCAAATCAGCCCGGAATAGGAAAAGCCCAGGATAATGCCCAAGATAATTTGTAGCAGGGAGCGATTAAAAATACCGCGCACCACTAGGTAGGCCAGCCAGCCGTAGACTAGCCCGGACGCGCCGATATGGGAGGTTCCTGCTCCCCCCAACAACCACGTGCCAAGACCCGCCACCACGGTGGTGATCAAGGTGACTTCCCACCACACCCGGCGGCCCGACCAACCAATAAGGAAGCAAAACAGGGCGCCCGGCAGCGAGTTGGACATCAAGTGCTCCAAGCTCCCGTGCAGCAGCGGCGCCGTAATAATGCCCCACAGGCCGTCCACGTCGAGCGGGCGTATGCCGTAATTAGAAAGCCCACCACCGAAGACGACAGCGTTGATGAAGTGAACCGACCATCCCACCGCGAGGAACCCCAGGGCCAAGAATAAGCCGGTGCTTAAGCGGCCGCGGCCGCGATTGGTCGTGCTGGTCGGCGTCGGCCGATTACGTGAAGTTCCACCTATAGTCATAATGGCCTATATCTTAGTCAAGCAATTCGCGATAAGCGCGAAGCCCCAGGCCGGGACGTGCGGCCGTGACGGCGACAACAATGGCCTCCTCCACCACATCGGCCGCCGCACCACACAGCGAGACCATATCCACCTCGGCGGATTGCTGCGCCGTCGACAAGGCGAAAATGGTATCGCCATCCAATGGCGAATGCGCGGGGCGAACGGCACGTGCAATGCCGTCGTGGGCCGTCACGACAAGGCGTCGGGCCTGGGCTTTTGTGATGGGGGCATCAGTAAGCACGGCGCCAATCGTCGTATTCAGCTTCGCCGCCGGGTGAGGCAAGTCGCGGTAGGCAGCCGCGTTGACCGGTGTTCTCCCCGGCGCGCCATAAAGGCAGCCGGATTGCGGGTCGATGACTTCACCCACGGGATTGGCCACCATTGCGGCGCTGACCTCGTACTTTCCCACTTTACGAGTGGCGAATCCAAAGCCGCCACGCAACTTGCCTGCAGTAGCACCAACGCCAGCGCCCACCGTGCCGACGGTCTCATCGTGGCTAGTCATTGCTGCCCGCAAAGCCGCCGCGCCGTCCTCCGGTCCGGGGCGGGAGGGCCCTACCAGCAGATCGAAAATCACCGCAGCCGGCACGATAGGCACGCGCGGTCCGGGCTTATCCTCACCAAAGACGGGAAAACCGACGCCGTGCGCTTCCAGTTCGCGCATGACGCCGTCCGCGGCCGCCAAGCCAAAGGCGGACCCGCCGGCGAGCACAACGGCGTGGACGCGCTCAACCGTATTGTGCGGCTGCAAGAGATCGGTCTCGCGCGTGCCAGGCCCGCCGCCACGCACATCCACGCTGGCTAGCGCCCCCTTCGGACCGCAGTATAGGACGGTGGCGCCGGTATCCTCGCCGGAAAAATGGCCAATGCTAATGCCGTCAATCATTGATCCATCAACACTTGCAGCAAAGAATCCTGGCAATAGGCCAGCCATTCCACCAAAGTATCGCGATCCGTCATGAAATTGTCATTAGCTGCGTCCCCGGCAGCTACGTATAAGCGCAGGTCATTGAGCCCCGCCACGAAAGCCTGGGCTTCCTGCTCCGAAATTGCGACCCCTACCCCGCCGGTGGGACCAAGTGCATCGCCGATGACCTGCAGATTCGCCAGCTTCGCCCGCGCGATGTCGTTCTCGTGCAGCGAACGCAACAGGGACGCCTCACCATCGTATTCCTCATCGCCGGGCTTTTGGAAGTCCGGGAATAGCCGCGCCAGGGAGGCATCCTTTGGGGCCTCAGTATGGCCGACGGGCATGTCCAGCATTTCCGCCAGCTCGTCCTTTGGCGCGGACTGGGCGCGGCCTATGATCGCTTCAGAGACGGTGGCGGTAAGGTTGCCGATGACTTCGCGCTCCATGGGTTCGAATACCGCCGTGAATTTGGGCCCACGCATGAGCGATTTCTTCTTTTTCCACGGTTGCATCTATCTACCCTGCCTGTTGCATCGTCGCCCACAGACCAGCGATCTGGAGCTTTTTTACGTCTGCCTCTACCTTGTCTTTCTCACCGCTGGACACGGCGGCCTTGCCTTCCGTGTGGACCTGCATCATCAGCTCGTTGGCCCGCTTTTTGTCGTAGCCCAAAACGGTTTGGAATATGTAGGACACGTAGCTCATCAAATTGACGGGATCGTCCCAGACGATGCACATCCACGGCAGGTTCTCGCTCGTGGCCACATCGACTTCGATTGCTTCATCCAAGTCGGGCGTAGCCATGGGAGAGCTCATACAGACTTCGGGGTGTTGCGGCTTCATGCCTTATAGCCTAATCAATTTTCGCTGGCATTTTGAGTATTCGGTCGCCCCCAGCTCACCGAGGTGGTGGCCGAGTATACTGAAAGCTGCTGAAGCTGTGAGTAGTATCAAGCCCATGAATGACATAGCACGCCCTATCGATCACTCCACCGCCTTGCTCACGGATAAATACGAGCTCACCATGCTGCAAGCCGCGCTTCGCGATGGCTCCGCCCACCGCAACGTAACTTGTGAGGTATTTTCCCGCCGCCTGCCCAATGAGCGTCGTTATGGCGTCGTCGCCGGCACCGACCGCGTGCTACGCGCTGTAGAGAACTTTCGCTTCTCCCCCGAGCAGCTAGAACAGATGGATTTTCTGGATGCAGATACCCGCCTGTACCTGCGCGACTGGCACTTTTCTGGGCAGATCGATGGCTACCGCGAAGGCGAGCTGTACTTTCCCAACTCACCCATCTTGACGGTGCGCGGCACCTTTGGTGAATGCTTGATGCTTGAAACCATCGTGCTATCCATCTTGAATGCCGATTCCGCCGTTGCCTCTGCCGCGTCCCGCATGGTCACCGCCGCCGATGGGCGCCCAATTTTAGAGATGGGCAGCCGCCGCACCCACGAGTACGCGGCTGTGACCGCCGCCCGCGCGGCGTACCTCGCGGGTTTTACCGCCACCTCCAACCTGGAGGCCGGCTTCCGCTACGGCATACCGGTATCCGGCACCGCCGCCCACGCCTGGACCCTGGCGCATACGAACCCGGATGGCACCAGTAATGAGGAAGCGGCCTTCCGAGCACAAATCGATACCTTGGGCATCGATACCACCCTGCTGGTGGATACGTACGACATCACCAAGGGCGTCGAAACCGCTGTCAAGGTCGGCGGCCCAGAACTTGGCGGAGTGCGCATCGATTCTGGTGACTTGGGCGCAGTGACCCGCCGCGTGCGCAAACAGCTCGACGAGCTAGGCAATCACAACACCAATATCGTTGTCTCCTCTGATTTAGATGAGTTCACTATCGCGGGTCTGCGCGGCGATCCCGTCGATGTCTACGGCGTAGGCACCTCCGTGGTCACTGGCTCTGGTGCCCCGACCGCGGGCATGGTCTACAAGGTCGTCGAGGTTGACGGCGTGCCGGTGGCCAAACGCTCATCCTCTAAGCACTCGGTGGGTGGGGCCAAGCGCGCGCTGCGCACCTACCGGTCTTCCGGCGTCGCTGTAGAAGAAGTCGTCTACCCCTTTTCCTCGGAGGCACCGGATACCGGTCAGCTCACCACCCGTGAGTTAACCACTGCTTTGATGCGCGACGGGCATATTGTAGAGAACCTGCCCGATCTGAAGGCCTCCCGCGTCTACCTAGACGAGGCCCGCAAAACTCTGCCATGGGAAGGCCTCGCACTCTCGCGTGGTGACGCCGCCGTGCCCACACGAATGGTGGGCTTCGCGGACTAGGCCGCTAGACTGTGTGGGGTGAATGAGCCCCTGAACCACGACACGGAAACGCTGCTCGGCGCAGCGGTGGATGCGCTCGGCGGTTCTCGCCGCGAAGGCCAGGTTCGCATGGCCAACGCGGTATCCAAGGCCTTAGAGACTGAGCGGCACCTAGCCGTCCAGGCGGGTACGGGTACGGGTAAATCCCTGGCCTACCTGGTTCCGGCCATACGGCATGCGATGAAATCGGGTTCCACCGTCGTCGTATCCACAGCCACGCTGGCCCTACAACGCCAGTTGGTAGAGCGCGACCTGCCGCGGCTGACGAAGACGCTCTCAGATGTCATGGAGCGCACCCCCACCTTCGCCATCATGAAGGGCCGCAACAATTACGTGTGCCTGAATAAGATCGCGGCCACCCCGGATGACCCTGAAGCTCTAATCGATGAATCCGATATCTCCTACCGGGGCAAGACCGTTCGCCGCATCCACGACTGGGCGCAGGAGACCAAGACCGGCGACCGAGACGATTTAGAGCCTGGCGTTCCGGATCTCGTGTGGCGAGCGGTATCGGTAACTTCGAAAGAATGCTTAGGCGCCGGGCGCTGCCCGCACGGTGCGGATTGTTTCGCCGAAGAAGCCCGCAGGGCAGCTGCCGATGTCGATATCATTGTTACCAACCACGCTATGCTCGCCATCGATGCCATCTCTGAGGCCAATATCCTCCCCGAGCATGATGTCGCGATCATCGATGAGGCACACGAGCTCGACGGGCGCATCACCTCCGTTTCCACTGCGGAGATTACCTCCCGCGCCATTAAGATGGCGGCAAATCGAGCAAAGTCTTTAGGCAATGCCGGAAACCTGGCAGATTTGGCTGATGAATTCGATGATGTGCTGCACGCCCAGGAACCGGGCCGCTGGACAAATTTAGATGAGACCTCCCAGGCGCACTTGCGAGCGCTTGCCGATGAGTTCTTGCGCGTCAAATCCCTCATCTCCCGCGCCCCAGACGGCGAGGTCAACAATGACCCCGAAAAGAACGCCGAACGCCAAAACTTAAGCAATCACCTCACGGACTTAGCCGAGGCGATCGGGCGAATCCTGGAAATCTTCGCTACCGACGATCCTGCCGTGCACGACGATGTGGTATGGCTGGAAGGCACCGATACACTTGCCGTCGCGCCGCTGTCTATCGCGCAAATGCTGCGCGAGAACCTGTTTGGAGAGCAAACGGTAGTGCTCACTTCGGCTACCCTGACCCTGGGCGGGCGGTTCGACGCCATGGCAGCACAGTGGGGCTTGCCGTCCGGTACCTTTGACTCACTCGATGCAGGCACGCCATTTAATCCGGCTAAATCCGGCATCTTGTATACCGCTAAGCACCTCCCGGCGCCGGGGCGAGATGGCCTTTCCTCCGAAACCCTGGAGGAAATGTATCAGCTCATCATGGCAGCCGGCGGGCGCACGCTAGGATTATTCTCCTCGCGCCGAGCGGTAGAAGAAGCCGCGGAGGCCTTAGCGCCACGCCTGCCGTTTGACCTTTATGTGCAGGGCGAAGATGCTATCGGCACGCTTGTAGAAAAGTTTTCCACGAAGGAAAATTCCTGCCTCTTTGGCACCTTGACCCTCTGGCAGGGCGTGGATGTGCCGGGGCCATCGTGCTCACTGGTCCTCATCGACCGCATCCCCTTCCCTCGGCCCGATAACCCACTGCTTCAGGCCCGCTCACAGGCCGCTGACGCCGCCGGACGATCCGGGTTCATGGAGGTCTCCGC
This sequence comes from Corynebacterium macginleyi, assembly GCF_003688935.1. GTDB lineage: Bacteria > Actinomycetota > Actinomycetes > Mycobacteriales > Mycobacteriaceae > Corynebacterium > Corynebacterium macginleyi. The sequence continues at coordinate 183,390 of NZ_REGE01000001.1, forward strand.
CAATCACGCGGCTCTGCTCATGGCGCAGGGATCAGGACGGCTTTTGCGCCACGTCACGGACCGCGGGGTCGTCGCAGTGCTGGATAACCGGCTGGAATACAAGCGCTACGGCGCTTTCCTCAAAGCGTCCATGCCGCCGTTCTGGCAAACCACAAACCCGGAGACAGTGCGCGGGGCGCTTAAGCGATTGGTCGCCGCAGCGCACACACGGTAGCCGAGTCTGGGGCGATCTCAGTAAACCCGGCATCGATAATGACCACCGCGTCCTCCTGCGCACAGGCGGTGCGAAATAACTCCGCGTCCACCTCGCGAACGACGAGTGGAAAACCTTCTGCCGCCCAGGCGGCGGCTTCCTCTTGACTCATGTCCGCGGCGAGCATCATCGAACCGTGACCCACCTGGGCAGCGGCTTTTCCTGCGGTCATGACGAGGCTGCGGTCAACGTAGATAATGGGGGCATCGGCAAGCGGGGGCCCTGGCTGATCCATCGCGAGGTCGGTATGACCGATCTGCAGCTTATTAATTAACGGGTCCACCTCACCCACCGCAGAGGGCGCAAAAGCACGCGCGCGATCATCGACGGTCACACCAGGCAGCAGCTGCACATCGCGCCATGCCTTGTTGCGTGCGCGCCGAGCTATTTTGCGGATCCGGTGTCCATACCAACCCGCGAGTGCTGCCGCGAAGGCACCGTCCTCACCGGCGCGATCATCCAAGCAGGCAGCCACCACGGCGCGAGCGGCTGCGGCGAGCACCTCACTGCGCGCTGGGGTCCCCTGCTTGGGAAGGTGAAGGGCTATCTGCATAGCTTGCACGGTGGACGGATCCGCAGGGTCCTCGTGGGAATCCCGGGCAGTGCAGGCAGCGACGAGGCGTTGGTGCGCTATCGCAAACTTAGTCACCGGCAATCCCCACCATGGGTAGGACAGCATCAAGGCGACGAGAGGTGATGCAAGCATCAGCGACCTCTCGCAGCGCCGGCTTCGCATCGAAGGCAATGCCTAGCCCGGCGGCAGTGACCATGGCGATATCATTAGCGCCATCACCCACCGCGACGGTAGACTCCATACCGATTCCCGAATCCGCAGCGAATTCGCGCAGCAAATCCTCCTTGGCTTGGCGGTCGACGATCTGACCCGTGACTTTGCCCGTCAGCTTGCCATCGCGGATTTCGAGAGTATTTGCCCGAACGTAGTCGAGCTGGAGGTCTTTAGCCAGGCCCTCGAGTACTTGTATAAAGCCGCCCGAGACCACAGCAGTGCGGTGGCCTAAGCGGCGAAGCGTACTGATAGCTTTTTTCGCGCCCGGGCTAAGCTCGATATCGCGCGCGACCTCATCGATAATGGAGGCATCGAGTCCTTCAAGAACCGCAACGCGCTCGCGCAGCGACTCCGCGAAGTCCAATTCACCACGCATAGCCCGCTCGGTCACGGCGGCCACCTCTTCTTCTTTACCCGCGTGTGCGGCGAGCATCTCGATGACCTCACCTTCAATGAGGGTTGAATCGCAGTCAAAGCACACCAACCGCTGCCTCCGGTTAGCCAGACTCTCGAGGCAGATATCGATGTCGCGTTCATTGGCGACCTGCCGCAGGTCACGTCGCGCTGCGGCGGCGTCTTCTAGTATCACGGTAAGCTCCACGGCACAAAGAGACTCCAGTTCTATCCTGCGCATGCGGAGCGTCTTTCCTTTCACCGCCCCCTGGGCCGCAGTAATATCCGCCGCAGTAATCTTCGCGCCGATGAGCGCGACCGCGTAGCTCGGTGCTACAGACACCTCATGTCCAAAAGGCGCCATAGCGTCGCGCAAATGCCCCTCGAGGGCTGTGGTCTCGCGGCCGAGACTACCACACTGCGCGGTAAGCGAGAGATGGTTGGACGACGTGGCGAGATGGAGATCGGCACGCGAGACGGAAAAATCAGCCAACGTGGTAAAAAAAGCCGCGGCTGCGCCGGCTTCATTCGGTCCAAAGCTAGTAATGGTCATGGTATCAGCTTGAGTATTCACATCGGCTATTATCCCATACACGCCAAAGCCGCCTTCCCTACCTTTTTAAGGCTGGAGAAGGCGGCTGCAGTCAGGAGTTAAAGTGCGGGTCTAGTGCTTGCCCACGTGGGCTTCCGCGCGCATGCGCTCAACCATGTGTGGGTAGTGCAGCTCGAATGCCGGGCGCTCGGAGCGAATGCGTGGCAAAGAGGTGAAGTTGTGGCTCGGCGGCGGGCAGGAGGTTGCCCACTCCAAGGAGTTGCCATAGCCCCACGGGTCATCCACCGTAACGACCTCGCCGTAGCGCCAGGACTTAAAGACGTTCCAGATGAGCGGAATAACAGAAGCACCAAGAACGAAGGAGAAGATGGTGGAAATCTGGTTAAAGACCGTGAATCCATCAGACTCCAAGTAGTCAGCGTAACGACGCGGCATACCCATGTTGCCGACCCAGTGCTGAACTAGGAAGGTGCCGTGGAAGCCGACGAAGGTCAGCCAGAAGTGAATCTTGCCCAAGCGCTCATCTAGCATGCGGCCGGTCATCTTCGGGAACCAGAAGTACAGGCCACCGAATGCGGAGAACACAACCGTACCGAACAGGGTGTAGTGGAAGTGTGCAATCAGGAAGTAGGATTCAGCCAAGTGGAAGTCCAGCGCCGGCGAGGCAAGCATGACACCGGTCATACCGCCGAAGAGGAAGGTTCCCATGAAGCCCATGACCCAAATCATCGGGGTATCCCAAGTGATGTGGCCCTTCCACATGGTGCCGACCCAGTTGAAGAACTTGACACCGGTAGGCACCGCAATAAGGAATGTCATGAACGAGAAGAATGGCAGCAAAATAGCGCCGGTAACAAACAGGTGGTGTGCCCACACGGCCATAGACAGCGAACCGATGGCCAGGATGGCGAAGACCAAGCCGATGTAACCAAAAACTGGCTTACGAGAGAACACCGGGACGATCTCAGAGACAACGCCGAAGAACGGCAGCGCGAGAACGTAAACCTCAGGGTGGCCGAAGAACCATAACAGGTGCTGCCACAGAATGGCACCGCCGTTAGCAGAATCGTAGATGTGGCCGCCCAGCTTGCGGTCATACAGCACGCCCAAGGCGGCTGCGGTCAGCAACGGGAAGATCATCAGCACGATAACGGAGGCGGTGAAGATTGCCCAGCAGAAGACCGGCATACGGAACATGGTCATGCCCGGTGCGCGCAAGGTCAGAATGGTGGTGATCATGTTGACGGCGGAGGCAATAGTACCGACACCGGTAGCACCCACGCCGACGATCCACATATCGGCGCCGATACCGGGGGTATGCACGCCATCAGCAAGCGGCATATACATTGTCCATCCGAAGTCAGCCGCACCGCCAGGGGTGACAAAGCCCAGCAGCATGACGACACCACCGAGCAGGGTAACCCAGAAACCAAAGGCATTCAGACGCGGGAAGGCCACGTCCGGCGCGCCGATCTGGAGGGGCAGGATGTAGTTGCCAAAGGCCCATACCACTGGCGTAGCAAACAACAGCAGCATCACGGTGCCATGCATGGTGAACAGCTGGTTGAACTGCTCATTCGACAGGAACTGCAGACCCGGGGTAAAGAGCTCCGCACGAATCAGCAATGCCATAAATCCACCGAGGAAAAAGAAGCTGAAAGCCATGATCATGTACATGATGCCCAGCTGCTTGTGGTCAGTGGTGGTTAAAAATACCCAAGCCTTTGAACCGGTCTTTGCTCTACCGGTTGGCTCTGGACGTGTGGGAGCGACGTAGTCGTCGACCCGTGGCGCCACAGCGGTCATAGAATCCTCCTGAATAACAAAGTGTCAGCGGACTAAGTCCGCCTACACCTAGGTTTACCCCGATAATATTAGGACACTTTCCCCAGTTGTTGCCAGCTTCCCACAAAGGTCTTCCAGCTTGGCGCACTACTTCATTTACCACAACTGTCCCATAGCCCCTGCACCTGGGGCGGGCACCATTCAAGGCTTATACCCCTCGATCCTAACTGCGGTGTCACATGTCACAAAAAATACGGTATATGCAGGTCAAAAACTGAAAAACGCACCCCCGCTCGTTATCAACCTTTCGGTTGAGTCCGAAGTGAAGGTGCGCGAGGACTAAGAGCGGTTAGAAGTCCCAGTCATCGTCCGTGGTGTCCTCGGCCTTACCGATAACGTAGGACGAACCCGAGCCGGAGAAGAAGTCGTGATTCTCGTCGGCATTTGGTGACAGCGAGGACAAGATGGCCGGCGAGACGCGGGTTTCATCGGCCGGGAAGAGGCCCTCGAAGCCCAGGTTATTCAGGGCCTTATTGGCGTTATAGCGCAAGAAACGCTTGACGTCTTCGCTCCAGCCCAGCTCGTCATAAAGGTCCTCCGTGTAATCGATCTCATTGTCATAGAGCTCGAAAGCCAGATCAAAGGTGTATTCCTTCAATTCTGCCTGGCGCTTTTCATCTAGCTTCTTGTATTGCTGCTGGAATTTATAGCCAATGTAGTATCCATGCACGGCCTCGTCACGGATGATCAGACGAATAATGTCGGCGGTATTGGTCAGCTTCGCGCGGGAAGAGAAGTACATTGGCAGGTAGAAGCCGGAGTAGAACAAAAAGGACTCCAGCAGCGTAGAGGCCACCTTCTTCTTCAATGGGTCATCGCCGTTGTAGTAGGCCAAGATAATCTTGGCCTTCCGTTGCAGATTTTCGTTTTCCTCGGACCAGCGAAAGGCGTCATTGATCATCGGCGTGGAAGCCAAAGTCATAAAAATATTGGAATAGGACTTAGCGTGCACCGATTCCATGAAGGCGATATTGGTATACACCGCCTCCTCGTGCAGGGTCTGCGAGTCCGGCAGCAGAGAAATCGCGCCCACCGTACCTTGGATAGTATCCAACAGAGTCAGGCCGGTGAAGACCCGCATAGTAGTTTCTTTTTCCTTGTCCGTCAGCGTTTTCCAGCTGGGGAGATCATTAGAAACCGGGACCTTTTCCGGGAGCCAGAAGTTGCCGGTCAACCTCTCCCATACCTCGAGGTCTTTATCATCGGGGATGGTATTCCAGTTGATAGCTTTAACCGGGCTTTCATGACTAGCAACGTAGTCATCGTATTCGTGCGGCACGCGATGTCACTCCAATGCTTCACTGTGTAGAATTTCGAGTCCCAGCATACCCAATGCCATCGCACCTCAACCCGCCGCATCGCGCCTACGCTAAAAGCGCACTATACAGCCAAGAAAGGACGACCACGCTATGGTAAAAACCACTCCCCTATTAGGCCCTGTAGTCGACCAACTTGGCACGGATATCGTCAGTGGGAATATGGCAGAAGGCACACGGTTTCGGCTCGAGGACATCGAAAAGCGCTTTGGCATCTCCCGCACCGTAGCGCGCGAAGCGATGCGCACGCTCGAGCATTTGGGGATGATTTCCTCTGGGCGCAGGGTGGGCCTCAGGGTGTTGCCGCGCAGCAGCTGGGCGGTTTATGATCCAGCTATTATTTCGTGGCGGCTGGCGCACGATAAAACACGCCCGGAACAGGCCGCCCGCCTCAACGAGCTGCGCCTTGGCGTCGAGCCGGTGGCAGCCCAGCTTGCCGCGCGTAATGCCACCCCGCAGCAGCGCCGCGAATTGCTGCGGCTAGCCGGGCGCCTCGCCGAGCTCGAGACCACCCCTTCCCCACGGGTGGGCGACGAGCTCGAAACCGACCTGCAATTCCATACCATCATCCTGGAGGCCTCCGGCAACGAGATGTTCGCGGCTTTGGCGCCGACATTGTTGGCAATGTTAAAGGGCAAGTCCGTATTTGGTTCCCGAAAGCGGGATCCGATTCGCGGCACCGCGCAGCTACATATGGAATTAGCGCAGGAGATTAACGCTGGCGAGGCCGAAGCCGCCGAGCGTACCTCCCGCGCTATCCTGGACCGCACTCGCTCTTAGAGCATGCAGGAAACACAACCTTCGATCTCGGTGCCTTCCAGGGCCATCTGACGAACGCGAATATAGTATAAGGTCTTAATGCCCTTGCGCCAAGCGTAAATCTGCGCTTTATTGACATCGCGAGTGGTAGCAGTGTCCTTGAAGAACAGCGTCAACGATAGCCCCTGGTCCACGTACTTGGTGGCTGCAGCATAGGTATCGACGATCTTCTCGTAGCCAATTTCGTAAGAGTCCTTGAAATACTCCAAGTTGTCATTGTCCATATGCGCGGCTGGGTAGTACACGCGGCCAATCTTGCCTTCCTTGCGGATTTCAATCTTGGAAGCAATCGGGTGGATGGACGAAGTCGAATTGTTGATATAGGAAATCGAGCCCGTCGGCGGCACCGCCTGCAGGTTGCGGTTGTAGAGCCCGTGCTTGGCGACGTCCTCCTTCAACAGCGCCCAGTCCTCTGCGGTGGGTGTGTAGACCGAGGAGGCATCGAAAAGAGCCTTAACCTTTTCCGTGCGCGGCTGGAAATCCGCTGGATCGTAGGAGTCGAAGAACTCGCCGGTAGCGTAGTCGGATTCCGCAAACTCACTAAAGGTCGTGCCGCGTTCGCGGGCAATCTTATTGGAAGCGCGCAGTGCGGCATACATGATGGCCGCGAAGTAGGCGTTGGTAAAATCCAGCCCCTCCTCGGAGCCGTACTCGATGCGCTCGCGGCCCAGGTATCCGTGCAGGTTCATCTGGCCCAAGCCGATGGCATGCGAGTCATCGTTGCCCTTGCGCACGGACGGCACGGAATCGATAGAGGTCTTATCCGCCACGGAGGTCAGTCCACGAATCGCTGTCTCCACCGTCTGGGAGAAGTTCGGCGAATCCATGGTCATGGCTATGTTCAGCGAACCTAGGTTGCAGGAAATATCATTGCCCACCTGGTCATAAGACAGGTCCGCGTTGAGTTCCGATGGGGAATTAACCTGCAGGATCTCCGAGCACAGGTTGGACATATTGATCCGGGAGGTCTTGACCGGGTTGGCGCGGTTTACCGTATCTTCGAACATCATGTAGGGGTAACCGGACTCGAATTGCAGCTCCGCCACGGTTTGGAAAAAATGGCGCGCGTTAATCTTCTTCTTGCGAATGCGCGGATCTTCAACCATTTCTTCGTAATGCTCGGTAATGGAGATATCGCCGAAGGCCTTGCCGTAAACGCGTTCGACATCGTATGGCGAGAACAGGTACATATCGTCATTGTTCTTAGCAAGCTCGAAAGTGATATCAGGAATCACCACGCCCAAGGACAGCGTCTTAATGCGGATCTTTTCATCTGCGTTCTCACGCTTGGTGTCGAGGAAGTTCATGATATCTGGATGATGGGCGTTGAGGTACACCGCTCCTGCCCCCTGGCGTGCGCCCAGCTGGTTAGCATAGGAGAACGCATCCTCCAGCATCTTCATCACCGGGATGACACCAGAGGATTGGTTCTCGATGTGCTTAATAGGCGCGCCGGATTCGCGGATATTGGACAGCAGCAGCGCAACACCGCCACCACGCTTAGACAGCTGCAGCGCGGAGTTGATGGAGCGACCAATGGATTCCATGTTGTCTTCAATGCGCAACAGGAAGCAGGAGACCAATTCGCCGCGTTGTTGCTTTCCGGCATTCAAGAAGGTCGGCGTAGCCGGTTGGAAGCGGCCAGTCATGATCTCATCGACGAGGCGCTCTGCTAGCTCACAATCGCCATCACCCAGGAAAAGCGCCGTCATAGAGACGCGGTCCTCAAAGCGTTCGAGGTACCGGCGGCCGTCGAATGTCTTCAGGGTATAGCTGGTGTAGTACTTATAGGCACCAAGGAAGGACTTGAAGCGGAATTTATAAGAATAGGCGCGTTTGAATAAGGACTTGATAAATTCGAAGTCATAAGCCTCAATGACCGCAGGAGCATAGTACTTGTTGCGCACCAGATAACCGATCTTTTCTTCCAGGTCATGGAAGTACACCGTGTTCTGATTAACGTGCTGCAAAAAGAACTGGTTAGCGGCCTCGCGGTCCTTATCAAACTGAATCTTGCCATCTCCATCGTAGAGATTCAGCATGGCATTCAACGCGTGGTAATCCAGCTGCTCTTGCGGCGATACTGGCTCTGCTACTGTCTTTCCCAATTGCTTACTCAAAGCTGACGCGGCCTTTCTTAAATTAGGATCTATAGGTGTGTCGCACCACGGCTAGGCTGCCGCATCCAGTCCCAGCAAGGAGGCGTTAGCCAGCAAACCTTCGCGACAAATCTTTATATCTTCATCGTTGCCGAGCAATTCGAAACGATATACATAGGGCACCTTACATTTGGCGCTGATGACGTCACCAGCTTTACCAAAATCGGCACCGAAGTTGCTATTTCCCCCAGCGATAACCGCCCGAATAAGACCGCGGTTGTGCTCATTGTTAAGGAATCTAATCACCTGCACCGGTACGGGCCGGGAGTTTTGGTGACTAATGGAGGCACCCCCGCCGTAAGTAGGACATACTAAGACGAAAGGCTCATCGACCACTAGCGGCTCCTCAGTGCGGCGAAGGGGGATTCGTGCGCTAGGAAAACCTAGCTTCTGCACAAACCGGTGCGTATTTTCCGTAGTAGAGGAAAAATACACGACCAACATCATGGCACCTCCTTCCCCGGCTAATTACGCAGAGGCGGCTAGTACTGCGAGGTTCTTGATGCGGTCAGGACGGAAGCCAGACCAGTGCTCTCCGTGTGCTTCCACGACTGGTGCCTGGACGTAGCCTAAAGCCATAATGTAGTCGCGGGCCTCGTTGTCCACGGTAACATCTACCACGCTATATTCCAGGCCCGCGCGGTCAAGAGCTTTCTTGGTGGCATTGCACTGAACGCAGGCAGGCTTGGTGTAGACGGTGATAGACATAAAAACTCCCTAAAATCCCTTTCCGAGTTGTTTTTTGCCCGTGGAAAGCGGTGGCGCCGACCTTTTCTCAGGCCGATTCCTGCACCACTCCGAGCGACACCTACGACACTATACTTTGGGGGAATTGACTGCAACTAACACAATATATAGTAGTTACACCCGTGGTATTCCCAGGCGGACTAAGGGTGAGACCCCACATGTTGACCGCCCTGACATCCAACCATGAAACTACACGCCTGACATTCCTGCAGATTTACCTTCTGTTCACCTAGACATGTGTTAAAGTTCACATTCTGGCCCTAAACGGTAGTAACAAAAAATCCGCCCCACTCCGAATAATTGGAGGAGGCGGATTTTCTTAAGTTTCACTTAGCCCTGACGAGCTTTGAAACGTGGATCCTTCTTGTTGATCACGAAGACCTTACCGTGGCGGCGAATAACCTGGGCGCCCGGCTTCTTCTTCAGCGACCGAAGGGACTTACGGACCTTCATCGGGCGCTCCTTTCGTTATGCGCAATCTACATGCGGTTGAATAAATAAAGCACGGACTGGGAAGCCCAGCCATGACACGAGGAGAAACTTTACCCCACCCGGCCACCAAGACCAAAACACTCAGGCTCAACGGGGTGCGGGCTCTCGCGAGTAGCAGGATTTCATCTCCTCACCTACTTCATCCAGGCTACGTCCCATGGTCTCTGGCACCAAAATACGGGTGTAGCCGATGGCGATGAGCCCCAGCACGCCGAAGACCGCAAAGGCCACCGGGCCGGTGAGCCACTCCACCAACGGCAGGAAGTACTGAGCCACGGCCCAGTTAGTTGCCCACAGCGAAAGCCCGGCGATGCCCATTCCCAGGCCACGGACCTGCAGAGGTACGAGTTCCGAGATCAGCAGCCAGGTCGTCGGTGATACCGCTGCTTGCTGGAAGGCGATGAACGAGGCCATAAATACGAGTGAGACCATCGCCATCATGGTGGAATCTGCAGCGTGTGAGTACGCGACGGACAAGATGAATAACGAAATCACGTTGCCGGTCAAGCCGATGAGGAGCAGTCGCTTACGGCCGATACGATCGACCATCTTGAGGCCCACCCAGCAGGCGATGACAGAGACTACGCCAATGACAATCGAGGTATAGACCGAGTTTGTGGTAGAAATTCCCACCTGGCTCATCATGGTGGGCGCGAAATAGACGATGGCATTAACACCAGTAATCTGCTGTGTCAGCCCCATTAACATAGCGAGCAATACTGTCACCCGCATCCAGCGATTGGCCTTCAGTGCCTTCCACTCGGAGCCACTGGACCGGCGCGCCGTTTCCTGAGATGTCAACTCAGCCAGATCCATACCGGCCCGGCCGGCAACTTCACGAGCTCGTTCCATCTTGCTGTGCGTGGCCAACCAGACTGGGGTTTCTGGCAAAAAAAACATGCCCACGACAAGGGCGACACCCGGTACGGCTGCAAGCCCTAGCATCCATTCCCAGCTTTCTGCGGGCGCGAGGGCCGAATTTACCAGGTAGGCCAAGAGCTGGCCCACCACAATCAGCAAGGTATTCAGGGAAACCATGCGCCCGCGGATCTTGGCCGGCACCATCTCCGAAATATACATGGGCGAAACAATCGATACCGCACCAACGGCACAGCCCAGGAAGGTACGGGCCGTGGCTAGCATAGTCACCGATCCAGCCAACGCACACCAGATGGAACCCAAAACAAAAATGAGGCCTCCGGCGATCAGCGTAAAGCGGCGACCAAACCGGTTAGCAATACGCCCGGCGGTCAACGCACCCACCGCAGCCCCCACCAGCAGCATAGAGGTCACCCATCCCTCTTGGTGGGCGGTCATATTAAATTCCGGGGTGATATACAGCAAAGCACCAGACATCACGCCGGTGTCGTATCCAAATAATAAACCGCCAAGGGCGGCAATTGCCGCAACTACCTTGACATAACTTTCTTTATTCACAACACGCAATTGTGTCAGGAGACTACGATGGACGTCATGTCGCCCGATGCCGAAAACTTGCAACAATCCATCATAAAGCAGCTGGATGTACGCCCCTTTATCGATCCAGAAGAAGAAATCACCCGCCGGGTGAATTTCCTCGTGGAATACCTGGATAAGACCCATGCTAGCGGCTACGTGTTGGGCATTTCCGGTGGCCAGGATTCTACCTTGGCGGGAAAGCTCACCCAGCTGGCAGTAGAGCGAGTAGACGGCGCCGAATTCTGGGCCGTACGCCTGCCCCACGGCACGCAGGCGGATGAAGACGATGCCCAGATCGCGTTGGATTTCATTCGCCCCGATCATCGGCTCACTGTAGATATTCAACCGGCCACCGCGGCGCTAAGCCGAGAGGTAGCGCGCGCTGTAGTCCAAGATACTTTGAATGATTTCAATCGCGGCAACGCCAAGGCACGCATGCGCATGACCGCTCAATATGCTATCGCCGGCGAGCTCGGTGCGCTCGTTGTAGGAACGGATCACGCCGCGGAAAACGTCACCGGGTTCTACACCAAGTGGGGCGATGGCGCGGCGGACTTACTCCCTTTGGCAGGACTGAATAAACGCCAAGGCGCGGCATTGCTCAAGCACCTAGGAGCGCCAGAGTCCACCTGGGCCAAGGTCCCTACCGCAGACTTGGAAGACGATAAGCCACAGCTTCCCGATGAAGAGGCACTCGGCGTCACCTACGCCTACATCGATGACTATCTAGAAGGCAAGGCGGTTCCCGATGCCGCTCGCGAGCGCATCGAGACCCTGTGGCGCCGCGGCGAGCATAAACGCCAAATGCCGCAAGGGCCAACCGTCTAAACAGATTGGCCGGCACCTCAAGCGTGGCAAATATTGCACGTTCCAGCGCCCATTTACGATTCGCACGAGGCGTAAGCGCGTGCGCAGCCAATGGGTGCAGGTGGTGCATGGAATCCAGGTCTTAATATCCACCGGTAGACCACAGCCATGGAAGATGTCTTCTATGTCCTCTATATAAGGCGCCCAAACAGCGCCAACATGTCCAGGTCTGTATACGGTGTCCACGGTGAGAAGCGGGATCAGTCATGATGCCGCCCTCGGCAGCAAGAGCCCGTTGCCCGCCCGCAGGCCACCGTGGATGCACGCGGTCACCATAGATAAACACAGCGCCACGTCCCAGCTATGGGCGACACTCGCGCCGCAGACCAACTAGACCGGGTCCTGCTGCAAGGTACTGATCCCGGTCGGCTCCGCATAGGAAAGCGCACACTGCTGGGTATCGAATTCACCTCATTTATTCGCGGAAGTGCATTCCTGTTCCACGATGCCAACGAGAACTCCCCCTCCCTATACACGGTGTGCCACCGAAAAATCAGCACCCGGACGATGCATACAAGCGAGCTAGGCGCCCATTGCCACGCCGCCGCCGTGGGGGCTACCTCGTCGGTGCGCTCTGTAACGATTTCCTTGTCATTAACGCTAAATAGTGTGGCAACCGCATCCGGGGCTTCACCCAGCCACCGGAGACTGGCTGCCTCACCACCATCTTGGTCTCAGTAGCGTACCTTCTTTGCAAATGTCTTCACATTGACCAGCACAACTGGTTGGGTAACACACCGGGTGAGGACCAAAACCTTGAATTACGTGTTTTTGTATCGCATCTGACAACATTTTTCACATAATTCGTTGGCCCGCAGCTAATTAAGATGCTACATTGAGAGCGTTTACTGAACGGTAATTTTTCTCCCAGTCGAAAAGAATAATTATGATCGGAAATAAGAGCATCAAGAAAAAGATCGCCAGCGGTCTCCTCGCGCTTGGCACAGCCTTGACGATGGCCCAGTCTGCCAACGCGGCAGAAACACATGGCAAGGAAATGGTCACCTTTGGTGACTCTTTCTCTGCTAACGGTGGCGCCCAAGGGGACCGCGCGGCGGCAAGCCCTTTCTTGGCCTCCCTACCCCTGCCACCCGTGTGCAAAAATGACAATCACAACTGGGCGCACCAAACTGCCCGGAATCTCGGCTATAGCCTTGCAGACTACACGTGCAACGGAACCAATTACACGATAGCTGCCTACATCGAACACGCAGTACGTTCCGGCAATATCGGCCCCAATACGAAGGAAGTAACCTTAATGTATGGCGGCTTACAGCCTGACACTTACGTCGATACACTAGCTAACGCTACTCTCCCAAACATCCCCAAGGGCTCGAACTTCCGCGGGTTCCTGGCTGCACAGTTCCACAGGATTCGGTCCGCAGCTCCGAATGCCCGCATCACGATGGTCAATTACGTCCCAATGACAGTAAATGACACCCTCTGTGTAATTCACAGCAACCTACTAAAGCTGCCGCTGTCCTTCCCAGGCGCTACTCGCGCAGAAGAAGAGTTCAACCGCGAAATTGGACGTGCCGCTGGTTCGCTTGGCGTAAACTTCATCGACCTACACAACCAGGCAAAGACCCATGATCCTTGCCAGCCTGACACAAGCCAGCGATGGGCAGTCGCGGTTAGGACCCCCACGGCTCCTTCCGTAATGCCAATGCACCCAACTGATGTTGGACACACAGGAATGGCAGGCATTATTACGAATAGCCTTAAGAACTAGACCCCGCCCCCAATTCCATGGAAGTAAAAATCGGAGGTAAGGTGAAGCGTTTTCGTAAGCTCGCCGCAGCTACTGCTTTCATCACAGCGCTTGCGGGCACGAGCACGGGTGCCACAGCTGCAGTCCCAGGAAACACTGTTCTCGTTGGTGACAGTATTGTAGCCAATCCAACCGTCGCTGACTATGTACTAAATAAGGCGCATAAGAAGGCTAATACCGGAGTAGGTTGCGTTACAGACAACGCCATAGCAAACGAGATGAGTCATGTTTCCGGCGCACACGTTGACCAGTACCAGTGCCCGGGTGCGTCGTTTGCTACTGGAGGCATTCACGTCGATGACTCTCTCCGCAAAGCAGCAGCAGACGGCAACCTCAACCACCAAACCAAAAACGTCGTTATCGTTGCCGGCGCCAATGACACTTATCCCTACAAAGCGGATATCGCAGCGTCTGACCGCGCGATTCGCGGTGGTCTTCGCAGCGCATTGAATATTGCCCACCAACATGCACCGAACGCCAAGGTAATTGTCGCAAGTTACCCGCAGGTTGCCCGCGGCAACACGACTTGCTTGACCTCCTCGATGATCCCTTTGCCTATCGCAGCTGTCTCTGACACAGAACAGCGGCTCCGAAACACCCTACGTGAGGTGTCTGAGCAAAACGGAGCAACATTCTTGGATGCACACCCTATGTCGGATGGACATGACATGTGCTCCCCACACCGCTGGTGGGTTAACCTCGTTGATCCACTACCACCTGCTCCTGGTAACCTTCCTCTGCACCTCAACGCCCACGGCACAGCCGCTTATGGTCAATTTATCGGCCACGCTTTGCGTAAGTAGAGAGAAAATAAACCGCATAATTATGACCTGAAGTAGCCCCCAAAAAGTTGGACTGTTTTAGTTCCCAGCGGTTCGGGATTTAAGGGCCTGATTCCGATATTGCATCGGGGTCAGGCCCTCAAGTCCTTGTGGGATGCGTTCGGCGTTGTGCCACTTGATGTGTTCTTTGAGCGCTTGTGCGATCTCGCCGGCGGTGTCGAAGTCTTCGCCGCGAAGACCCAAACATCTGGGACGCGGTATCTTGGCCCGAACGGGTGAGGCCATCACCGGCGCTGGCCTCAATATTGAGGTCCGCAGTGACCAGCACGCGCCGACCCACCCGAATACCGCGCCCAGCCAACGTTGGCTACTTCCTGGATCGCCTGATCCACCCGGCGCATCAGTACATCAACCACCCGTCCGAGGTCCAGGGTGATAGGCAGTGAAAATCGGACGAGGAATTTACCGCTCAGTCTATTTTTATTCTTGGACTATCCTGCGGTTTCATCGCGGGGAGCTGTACGTGACATACCGCTTGGTCTAGTCTTGCGTTGCATGACGACGAAATACGACAATTCCAACGCAACCTGGTCTTTCGCTACCCGTTCCATTCACGCAGGGCAAAACCTCGACGGCGTACACAACTCCCGCAACGTACCCATCTACCAAACCACCTCATATGTCTTTAATGACGCCGAGCACGCAGCCAACCTCTTTAACCTCTCCGATGCAGGCCCCATCTATACCCGTCTGACCAACCCCACGCAGGACGCACTGGAAGAGCGCCTGGCCTCGCTTGAAGGTGGCGTGGCCGCCGTGGCCTTTGCCTCAGGCCAGGCCGCAGAGACCGCGGCTATTTTAAACCTCGCCTCGGCAGGCGACCACATCGTTACTTCCCCACGCCTCTACGGCGGTACCTACACCCTTTTTACGGTCACGCTCAAACGCCTCGGCATTGACGTCACACTCGTCGAGAACCCAGACGATCCCCAGTCCTGGCAGGACGCCGTGCAGCCCAATACCAAGGCGTTTTATGGCGAGACCTTCGGCAATCCGGTCGCTGATGTCCTCGATATCCCGGCCATCGCCGAAGTCGCCCACACTAACCAGGTACCGCTCATCGTGGATAACACTATCGCCACCGCTGCACTGGCCCGCCCCCTCGACCTCGGCGCGGACATAGTCGTTGTGTCGACCACGAAATTCTACACCGGCAACGGTTCTGCGGTGGGCGGCGCGATTATTGACGGCGGCTCCTTCGACTGGACCGTCGAGCGCGACGGCAAGCCAGTGTTCCCCTACTTCGTCACCCCGGACGAGGCTTACCACGGCCTAAAGTACGCCGACCTCGGCGCCCCGGCCTTCGCACTCAAGGCCCGCGCCGGCCTACTGCGCGATACAGGTGCCGCCATTTCCCCGTTCAATGCATGGCTGACGCTTAATGGTATTGAAACGGTAGGGCTGCGCATCGACAAGCACAATGCCAACGCCCAAGCCGTGGCCAAGTATCTGGAAGCCCACCCCAAGGTGACGAAAGTCAACTACGCCGGCCTGGATTCTTCGCCGTATAAGAAGGTCAAGGAGAAGTTAGGCTACTCCTACACCGGCTCCGTCCTGTCCTTCGATATTAAAGGCGGGCGCGCGGAAGCGTGGGCGTTTATCGATGCCCTAAAGCTTCACTCCAACCTCGCCAATATCGGCGATACTCGCTCGCTCGCGGTCCACCCGGCGACCACCACGCACTCGCAATCTGACGATGCAGCACTGGCCGCGGCGGGTATTACGCAGTCCACCATCCGCTTGTCCGTGGGCATTGAAGATATCGATGACATTATTGGTGACCTTGAAATGGGATTTAACACATTGGCATGAGGCGTATAAGTATTGGCGATTTTCGCACCGAAGCTGGCGCCGCACTTACCGATGCCCACATTGCCTACCACCGCTTCGGCCATTTCCTCGGCGATCCGCACGGCGGAAATAACGTGATCCTGGTTGAACACGCGCTGACCGGCAATGCCGATGTGGCCGAGTGGTGGGGCGATCTCATTGGCCCTGGCAAGGCGCTAGATACCACGAAGTGGTGCGTAATTGCCATGAACGCACTCGGTGGCTGCAATGGCTCCACCGGCCCCTCTTCCCCACATGCGGATGGCCGCAGTTGGGGATCGCGCTTCCCAGCGCTATCTATTCGCGATTTGGTCGCCGCAGAGAAAAAGGCGCTGGAAGAGCTCGGGATAACGCACGTACATGCGATTATCGGTGGTTCCATGGGCGGCGCACGCACCTTGGAATGGACGCTGATGTATCCCGATGCCGTCGATGCTGCGTGCGTTATTGCCGTCTCCGCGCGCGCCTCCGCATGGCAGATTGGCATCCAGTCTGCGCAGATTTCCGCGATCGAGCGCGATCCGTTCTGGCACGGCGGCGACTATTACTCCTCCTCCCAGCGCCCCCGCGAGGGCCTGGCTGCGGCACGGCGTATCGCCCACCTGACGTATCGCGGTGAACAAGAAATCGACGAGCGTTTTGGCGTCCAGGCGCAAACCGGCGAAGAACCACTTGGGCCCTATCGCCGGCACGACCAGCGCTTCGCTGTGAACTCCTATCTGGATTATCAGGGATCGAAGCTGACGGATCGCTTCGATGCCGGCTCCTATGTCACGCTTACCGAGGCCCTCAACCGCCACGACATCGGCCGCGGCCGCGGCGGCTTGAACCGCGCGCTTGGTTCTTCGCAAGTACCGACCATGGTCGTAGGCGTCGACACGGATATTCTTTATCCATATCACCAGCAGGAACACCTCTCGCGCAACCTAAGCAACCTGCTGGCCATGGCGAAGGTGGTCTCGCCTGTTGGCCACGACGCATTCCTCACGGAGTCGCGCCAGATGGACCGCATCCTGCGCAATTTCCTCACCCTATCCCAACCGCACCCGTGGGACACGGACAGCACAATCGACTATGCCATCTAGCCAGTCCCACCTGCACATCGGCGCGGGGCACGATGCCACACCCCCTCGGCCGCGGTTCACGGCCGCGGTTCACGGTCCCGGCTGTTGCGAAGCGCAACCTCTGCGCACCAGTGCGGCATGCAGATGGATCGCCTAAGCGGCGCAGATTTAGCTGCGCTGGCTTCGGCAATGTGTCTTATCCAGCCCAGGGCGGGCGCCACACAATGCCTTCATGCGGGCGACGTTCCAAGCGCCCACGCCGCGGCGGGGCATTCGGATCATCATCGTTGACAGCATTGTGATACTTGCAGACGATGGTCAGGTTCTCGGCATTGGTCTCGCCGCCGAGCAGCCACGGTTGCAGGTGATGAACCTGGCATTCATCGGCCGGAATATGGCAATCGGGCCACGGACACACCGGATTTTCCGCCATCGCCATCTGCCGCTGCTTCCACGTGGCCAGCCGGCGCGTGTGGTACAGATTCACGGGGCCGGTGACGGGGTGGATGAGGGTGATGAGGCCGACATCGGCAAGAGCGCGCTCCGCTAGCTGCGCACCGGTGATGGTAGCGCCATTGGTCAGTTGCAGGGTGACCTCGTCCTCGCCGTGGGTAACCTTCACCATGTCATCCAGGGTAAGGACCACGTTAGTGGTGATGGTAGATGTGGCCGCACCCTCTGCAAATACCCGGCGCGCATCGTCCACGGTGGAGACGTGGTTATTAATCTCAGCCACCAGGTCCGATTCCGCGGTGATGGTCAACGTCCACAAATCATCGGTACGGCGGGTCAGCCGCACGCCCTCCGCGCGCTTCTGGGTGCGCTCCTCCTTCACGCGCCGGCGGGCGCGCTTTTCTATCTCGCTGGTAGAAACGTTGAGCCGGCATAGCTCCTCGCGCAGGGCCCACGCCGCGCGCTGGGTCTTTAGCTTCTGCGCGTGCACCTCGATGATTTTCAGCGCATCGAGCGGAAGCGCAGTGGTGCGGGCGGCGCGCTGCTTGGCGCTAAACGATGTCGCGCCGAAATACGTATCCGCCAAGCGCGCGAATTCTGCGGCCTCTTTATCGCTAAAGCCGCGGTCCACCAATTCGGCTTCAGATAGCCCAGCACACTCCCCGATGAGCACCATTGGGGAGTTAATCGCTGCGAGGTAATCCGAAATCATGGTCTCGAGCCTAAACCGTGGGCGGTGGAGAGCGCGAAGCCAAGAACACGGCGGCTGTGGAAAACCGCGCGACACGCCGCAGTGTGGTGATGCTAAAACAATCCCCTGTGGATAACTAGCTACCCAGCGCATCCACGGAGTAGGCGAGAAAGGCCATCAACGCGCCGGTGGCTCCGGTAAACGTGGCATCGAAGCGGCGCGAGCGCACTGCTAGCACGCCAACACGGCGCGAATCGCAGGTCAGGCGCACCACCGTCAGCCATAGCAACGCGAGCCCGAGCAAGAAGGTGGCCCTGCGCCAATACTCGAAAACGGCGTAGCCGCCGGACAAGGCCACCCCGGCGATAAAGAGCCCAATGGCCCCCCACTGCACGGAGGCGGGCAGCGGGGACGGTTTGAGGTGCGCGTCGTGGGGATTGTCTAAGCTCACGCCAGCTTTTCCGCGCGCTCAACGATGTTGCGTACTAAAAAGGCGCGCGTGAGCGGTCCGACGCCGCCCGGGTTGGGCGAGACGTACCCGGCCTTGTCCCAGCAATCGGGGGCGATATCGCCAGTGAGCTTGCCATCAACGCGGGAAACGCCGACATCAAGAAGCGCGGCACCTTCCTTAATCATGTCTGCGGTAAGCATGTGCGGCTGGCCGGCAGCGGCGATAACGATATCGGCATTACGGGTTTCGGCGGCGAGATCTTTCGTGCCGGTGTGGCACAGGGTGACGGTGGAGTTCTCGCTGCGGCGGGTCAGCATCAGGCCAATAGGGCGGCCAACGGTCACGCCGCGGCCGATGACGACGGTCTTGGCCCCGCCCAGCTCCACGCCGAAGCGGCGCAACAGGTGCAGGCAGCCATTCGGGGTGCACGGCAGCGGGGCTTCCTCGTTGAGCACGAGCTTGCCCAGGTTGACCGGGTGGAGGCCATCGGCGTCCTTCTCCGGATCGATACGCTCGAGGATGGCATTTTCATCCAGGTGCTTAGGCAGCGGGAGCTGAACGATGTAGCCGGTGCAGGCATCATCACCATTAAGCTCATCGATGACAGCCTCGAGTTCCTCCTGCGAAATATCCGCCGACAGGTCCTTGCGAATGGAGTTGATGCCCAGCTTTTCGCAATCGCGGTGCTTCATCTTCACATAGGACTGGGAGCCTGGGTCCTCGCCCACCAGAACGGTGGCTAGGCCAGGGGTTATCCCCTTGTCTTTCAGGGCGGCCACGCGCTCGGCGAGGTCCGCAAAAATCTCGTCACGGTACAAGGTGCCATCTAGTTTGGTAGCGCTCATAGCCCCCATCCTAGACTGAAGGCATGAACCAGCTGCACATCGTCTTTGATAATCCCGTCATTGCAACTAATACCGGTAATGCTATTCGCACCGCGGCGGTGACGGGCGCGAGCCTGCACCTGATTGAACCGCTGGGATTCAACTTTGACGATAAGCACTTAAAACGCGCAGGTCTGGACTATCACGATTTGGCAGATGTGCAGATCCATAAGAACTTCGATGCGTGCATGGAGGCGCTTCCTGGGGCGCGCGTTTTCGCGTTTACCACGCATACGGATAAGTGGTTCACGGAGGTCGAATACCAAGATGGCGACGTTCTGCTTTTTGGCACGGAGCCGACCGGGCTGCCGGATGAGCACGTCAACCATTCGCGAGTTACCGATCAGGTGCGCATTCCGATGGTCCCGGCCAGGCGCTCGATGAATCTTTCCAACGCCGCATCGACCGCAGTCTTTGAGGCCTGGCGCCAGCTTGGTTTTAAGGGAGCGGTGTAAGTCCCGGCAGGTCGCGAGAGCGCAGCCGGTTGAGGAGCGCGTGGGCATCAGCAAGCGTGAGGTTGCGCGCCGCCATGGACACAGGCCCTTGTACGAGGTCAAGTTCCACCGTGGCCAGGCCAAGCAGCTGGGATATCGGTCCGCGGCGCAGGGTGAGTTCTTGAATGTGACGCAGCTCGATGGCCTGCACGCGGCGGTTGAAGCGTCCGGCGCGCACGATCACGTAGTCGCCGGCCAGCGCGACGGTTTGCTGCCGATAATCGATGGGCGAGACCCATTTGGCGCGCGCGGGCGAGGCGTAGGTTGGGGCGGCATCGGCGGGCAGGAATTGCCAGGCCTGGGCGCGCGTGCCGACGGGCACGATACGCGTCGACCCCGATCCCTCGCCGCTGGCCATACCGCCGTAGCCGGCGACCGATACGCGCGTTTCGTACCAGTCGAAGGGCCGCCACAGGAAGGGCTGGGTGACCTGGACGGCGTGGATGCGCTCGAGGCGGATGTTTTGGCGGCGGCGATCAGCAAGGCCGTAGGTGATATTGAGCACGCCATCATCAAGGCTGGCGGTATAGTGCCACGAGGAGTCGATCACGTTCCAGGCTCGCGGCACGGTTGCTAACAGAAATGGCAGCGTGATGGTCAGCGACAGCGGTGTGACCACGAGAAAGACGATAACTGCGAAAAGCACAATCGTAGACGCGTGCAAGGCGGCCGCGGCTAGGGAACGCGCGATCGGAATTTCGGGGATGAGGACGTTGTCCTCTTCTTCGGCCGGCTGCTCCTCAGCCGGCCGGACTCGCAGCTCGCCGTGGACGCGGGAGAGGATTTCGGCGCGCAGGGCCTCGGCATCGCGCTTTTTCAAAAAGGCGATTTCGATGGCGGACGACTGCCCGCCGGCCGTTTCCACGCGCACAGCCGCAAGCCGGAAGAGGCGGGCGATAACGGGCTCGACGACGTCAACCGCCTGCGTGCGGTCATAGCGCGCGGTGCGCTGTTGCTTCGAAATAACCCCATGGCGCAAGGTGAGTTCCTCCTCGCCCAACTGGTAGCCCATTTGGCGCCACCACACACCAGAGACGATCCAGACCACCGCGCACACTGCGATGAACCCGGCCAGCGCGAGGCCAATATCGCGCAGGTCTGCCGCGCTGTGTTCGCCGGTAACGAAGGCAAAGAGTCCGCGCAGCGCCTCCATATTGACGTTTAAGGCAAATGCTGCGATGACGGCCAGGATAACCGACCACAGCCGCAGCAGCGGGGTCAAGCGGTGGACGCGGTGGTACCTCATAGCCCGCTCATCCGTTCGCGGGCGTGGTGGGTAAGGCGGGTACGTAGGGCATCGGCAAGCGGGGCGTCCAAACCCTTCACCGTGGCGTCCGTGGTGGCGGAAGCGGTGTGCAGCTGCAGCTCCTTAAGCCCGAAGGCACGCTCGAGGGGGCCGGCGGTCACATCCACGAACTGGATGCGGCCATAAGGCACGACGGTAAAGGAATGCCACAGCTTGCCGCGCGTAATGAGCAGCTCATCGTCGGTTTCACACCAGCCCATCCGGCGCACCTGGGCCGGAATGAGCCAGAGCAGCCAGAAAAAGAGGACGGTAAAGAGCCCCGCCGCCCAGTAGAACCACGGGGTCCACCAGTACCCTGCCGCTGCGGCCGCCGCGGCAAAGAAAGCCGTCCAGCCCAGGTGGCAAATGTAGCGCACCGTAACCAAACGCGGCGAGATGGGGTTCATTTCTTCGCTCATATCTACTGACAGTAGCAATCGGTTCCACACCCTTGCGCAACTTATCGTTAATCGATATTATCGAATTACAACAACATCGAAAGTCGATAAGCAATCGGCGGAAAGGCTTGTCATGACCACCCCGCAACCCACCTCTCAAACTGAGCGCCGCGAAATTAAGGCGGCGGCCGCCATTTGCCTGTTCGTTATTTTCATCCTCGGTCCCACCTACCTGCGCGAACTTGTCACCGGACGCTTTTCCACCGCACTGAGTGCGGCCATCCCCGAAGGTCTAAGCAAGCACAACCTCGACGGCGGGCCATTCTGGATGCTCACCGCGGGGCTCGTCGTCAAGATTGCAGGAATCTTGATTATCGCGTTCTTTGCCTACCGTTTGGTCAAACCAATGCTTCGTGGGCAGGTTTTCAATATGAAAAATGTCCGCTTCCTTAATGGAATGACCTTTGGAATTCTCGTCTGGTTTATCGGACGCTTCCCACTCGAAGGTATGGGCAATAACTGGGCTTCCTGGCAGCTCGAAATTGACTGGTGGTTCGATCAGAGCGGATCCCCATCAGGCGAGCTTGCGCTGCCCTACCTTTTTGTCTGCACCCTCCAGCTCTTCTCAGTTGCCATCAAGCGCGGCTGCAAGCTCGAAGAGGAGGTCGAAGGCCTTGTCTAAGGAGCAAGAACCCCAGGTAATCTGCCACCTCGACCGGATAATGGAGGAGCGCGGCATTACCGGAGCGGCGCTTGCCAAAGAGGTAGGTATTACCCCAGTTAACCTGTCCGTCCTGAAGAATAATCGCGCCAAGGCCGTACGCTTTAACACCCTCGCGGCACTCTGTGCGGCGTTAGACTGCCAGCCGGGCGATATCTTCGAAGTGAAATAGAAAACCTTGTCAGAGTGTTGGGTTTATGTAATACTTTGTATCATGTCCCCAAAGAAAAAGCCTTCCGCACCCATCTATAACCGGGTACGTGTGCTGCGCGCCGAGCGGGACATGTCGCGCGCGCAGCTGGCTGAGGCCATCGACGTCAACCCCCAGACCGTCGGCGCCCTCGAGCGCGGGGATCACTCCCCCAGCCTGGACTTAGCTTTCCGCGTCTGCGAGGTTTTTGACCTTCCCGTGGAGGCTATTTTTTCCCGCCAGGAATTTGCCCCTATGTCCGCTGAAATCTATAGGAAGAATTCCTCATGACTACCTCACTTCCCGCCGCCGTCACTCGCCGCAAGCGCTTAGTACTGGGCGGCGATGTTTTCCTCGGCCTGTCCATCGTGGCTGCGGCCCTGCACTTCTTCGCACTTGGACTATCTAATCTGCTCTGGCCGATTGTCGGCATTGCGGCTACCTTCTGCACCATGCGGCTGCGCCACTCCATTCGCCACCTCGATGCTCCCACCACCGAGATGGACGAATACGAGCTGCGCTTGCATACCGAGGCCCGCGACAAGGGGCTTAAGACCGCTGTGTCCACGTCCATAGCGCTCTTCCTCGTCGCCGGCGCCACCGCATCTGTGCTTCGATTCTTCGGTGCAGAGCAGGTCGCAATGGAGGAAGCGACCTCGGGGAATAATATCGCTATCTTCTTTGCCAAGCTCATCTATCTCCAGCTACTGTGGGTTCCGTTTGCAGTGGTCAAGGAATTGGCCACTAAGCTCAACACAGACGAACTGCGCAGCGCAGAAAACTAGCGGAAATCGCGGGAGCCGCGCGAGAGGTAATCACCAAAGTCCAGCGGCTCCAGCTTGTCCGCCACCACGCTTACCGCGCCGGTCGCATTTTGCACTATGCCGCGGATAACAAGCGCGCGGGCGGTGCGAGCGAGCACCTTCTGCCGGGACCACAGCCCTGGTGACACCATCACATTCATCAGCCCAGTTTCATCCTCCACCCCCAAAAAGGTCAGGCCGGAGGCGGTGCGCGGGCGCTGGCGGTGCGTAATAATGCCGGCGATGCGCACGCGGGTGCCATCGGGGACGTGGGGAAGGTGGGAGGAAGGCAGGACATCACCAAGCGCGGCTCTAACCAGCTCCATAGGCTGTTTGTCGTGGGTGACTCCGGTGGCAGCAACATCGGTAGCCATCAACTCGAATGCCGACATGCCAGGCAGGTGCGGCGAGGTAAGCGCCGACGTACCGGGCAACATGCCCGCGCGCTCGGTGGCGGCGACACCAGCCTGCCAGAGCGCTTGGCGCCGCTCCAACCCCAAACACTCTAGCGCGCCCGCCGTGGCCAGCGCCTCCACCTGCTCCACGCTGAGATCCGCCCGGCGCGATAGATCGGGGACACTACTAAAGGGCGCGGCGGCCTCCACGCGCTCGGCGGCCTTATCCCCCAGCCCCTTAATAAGGTTAAGCCCCAACCGGATCTCGCCGGTGGGCAGTGCCCTGGCCTGTGCCCCGGAGTCGTTGATGCTTACCGGCAGCACGCGCACGCCGTGGCGCCGGGCATCTTGAATGAGCGACTGCGGCGAATAAAAGCCCATCGGCTGCGCGCGCAGCAAGCCCACGCAGAACTCCGCCGGGTAGTGGTGCTTGAACCACGCGGAAAAATACACCAGCGAGGCGAAGGACTGCGAGTGTGATTCCGGGAAACCGTAGGCGGCAAAGGCGGTGATCTTGCCCCAGAGCTTCTCTGCGACCTCACCGTCGATGCCGTTGGTGGCACGCAGGCCCTCGAAAAAGCGGCTGCGCAGCGCGGCCATCTTGGCCGGCGAGCGCTTCGAGCCCATGGCGCGGCGCAGGTCATCGGCCTCGGCGCCGGTAAAATCGGCGGCATCCACCGCAATCTGCATCAGCTGCTCCTGGAAAAGCGGGATGCCCAGGGTCTTGCCCAGCGATTTCTCCAGCACCGGGTGGTCATAGGTCACAGGCTCGAGGCCATCGCGTCGGCGCAGGTAAGGGTGCACAGAGCCGCCCTGGATCGGACCGGGGCGGATAAGCGCAACCTCCACCACGAGGTCGAAGAAACAGCGCGGTTTTAGCCGCGGCAGCGTGGCCAGCTGCGCGCGGGACTCTACCTGAAAGACACCGACGGCATCGGCGCGGCAGAGCATGTCATAGACCGCGGGCTCGGCCAAGTCGAGCTCCCACAGGCGCACCTCGCGGCCGGTGGTGGTGCGCACGGCATCGATCATGTGGTGCAGCGCCTCCAGCATGCCAAGGCCAAGCAGGTCGAATTTCACCAGTCCGGCAGCGGCGCAATCATCCTTATCCCACTGCAGCACGGAGCGGCCTTCCATGCGGGCCCATTCCATCGGCACCACATCCGCAATCGGCCGGTCACATAAGACCATGCCGCCGGAGTGGATACCGAGGTGGCGCGGCTGGTCACGGAATTGCTCGGCGAGTAAGGCGACATCGGCAGGCGGCTCGGCTATACCCTTCGACCACGCATCAGCCGAGCCCTGCGGATAGCCCAGCGCGCGGGCTGCGTCGCGGGTAGCGCCCTTGCGGCGGTAGGTAATGACGTTGGCTACCTGCGCGGCGTGGTCACGGCCGTGGGTGCGGTAGACGTATTGGATGACCTCCTCGCGCCGGCCGGATTCGATGTCGATGTCGATATCGGGTGGGCCATCGCGTTCCGGTGACAGGAAGCGCTCGAAGAGCAATTGCGCGGAGATGGGCTCAACGTTGGTAATACCCAGCGCGAAGCAGACGGCAGAATTGGCCGCCGACCCGCGCCCCTGGCACAGGATATTTTCCTGGTAGCAAAAATCCACCAGGTCGCAGACAATGAGGAAATAGCCCGGAAAACCCAGTTGCTTGATGATGTCCAACTCGTGCCGCATCTGTTTTTTCGCTTTGGCCTGTATTTCCGGCGGGCGCGCAGCGTAGCGCTTTTTACCGCGCCGCCAGACCTCGTGTTCAAGCCAGCTCATCTCGGTATGCCCCTCCGGCACGACAAAGCCCGGCAGGTTGGGCGCGAGGGCTTCCCAGGTAAAGGCGCACTCGCGGGCAAGGCGGACGGTTTCGGCAATAAGCTCAGGGCGGCCTGGAAGCAACTGGGCCATCTGCTCACCAGAGCGCATCCAACCTGCGCCCATCGGGTGGGCATCCGGTGCGGCTTCCGCTAAGGATTGGCGGTGCGCCAAAGCACGTTTTGCGGCGGCGAGCCGTACCTGGTCGCGCGTCGCTGCCGCAGGTCGAGCGGTTGCGATGGCGCGGAGGTTATTGTACTTATCTAAGAAACTGTGGCGATCTGCATCTTCGGGAGACATTGTGCACGCATATTCGAGAACTATGCTGTCTATTTTTATTCTATCGAGAACGTGATCGATTTTTTGCATAGCTTCCCACCCCAGCAGGAAAAAGCACTCCCCTTCTAGCTCACGCACCACGACATCTAGGGGTGGATATGCAACGCTGCCCTTCTCACCGGCATCCATCCGTGCACGGGCAATAAGGCGCGAGAGGCGGCGATAGCCTTCCGGCGTGCGCGCCAGCACGGTCACTAAGGTCTCCGCAAGGGAAAGCTCCGCTCCATAAATCGCCGGAAGTTCAGCCTTAGCTGCGGCTTCCGCAAATTTCATCAACCCGTAGAAGCCATCCCGATCCACAACGGCCATTCCTTCGAGGCCAAGCTCTAAGGCCCGGGCAACCAACTCTTCTGGCTCGGCAGCCCCGTCCAGAAAACTATAGGAACTTACCGCATGCAGCTCCGCAAAGGGCACCATAGAGCGCCCGCGCTGGACAGGACCAGCGCCGCCACCGAAGTGGTCTACAGCGATAGGTACGGCGGTGCCCTTGCCGGATAATACCCTTTCTAAACGCGACCACGGGAGAGCTTTTCCACCATTAAATTCCACCCCACACAGGATAATGTCGAATTATTGTTCTAATCAAACCGGCACGCTGAGACACATTCAATAGACAAAGCGGTTCGCTTATTGCTAGATTGCTAAAAGGTCAATTTATTTCAACTCCTACATGTAAGGGAACCTCATGCAGATTCGTCGCGCAGCGGCCGTTACCGCCGCCGTTACCGTCGCCGCCACTAGCCTCGTGGCCTGCTCCTCCGACGCAGATGATGACAAGACCATCACCGTTGGCACCACCGATGATGCAAAGCAGGCCTGGGTTGCCTTTGAACAAGAAGCCAAGAACGCCGGCTACGACATCGACATCAAGTCTTTCTCGGATTACAACACCCCCAACCAGGCCCTAGACCAAGGCGAGCTGGATACCAATAATTTCCAACACTTGAAGTTCCTGGCGGAGTACAACCACGGCAATGGCACCAACCTGGTCCCCATCGTTGCCACCGAAATCGTGCCACTGGCACTGTTCTGGAAGGGCCACGATTCCCTCGATGGCATTGAGGGCGAAGAAGTTGCCATCCCGAATGATTCCACCAACCAGGGTCGCGCCATCAACGTGCTGGTCCAGGCGGGTCTTATCACCCTGAAGAAGAACGGGATTATTACCCCGACCCCGCTAGACATCGACGAGAAGAAATCCAAGGTTAAGGTCGTGCCGGTCGATGCCGCCCAGACCCCTTCCGCGCACGGCGAGGGCACTCCGGCGATTATCAATAACTCCTTCCTGGAGCGCGCCGGCATCGACCCGGCTACTGCTGTCTTCCAGGATGACCCAAACTCCGCAGAAGCAGAGCCTTATATCAACGTCTTTGCCGTCCGCGAGGAAGACGCCGATAACGAGGACATCAAGAAGCTCGCCGAGCTCTGGCACTCTGATGCGGTACAAAAGGGCGTCGACGAGGACTCCGCAGGCACCTCCGTCCAGGTCAAGCGCACCCCAGAAGAGCTCAAGGAAATCCTGGACAAGCTCGAAGCAGATTTGGACTAATCACCCTTGCCTTCTACCCCGCCGGTTTTTACCCCGGCGGGGTTTGGCACTTCCTCACTAAGGACGCAACCCGTGGCAGATTCCACCCAGAACGGCACTCGCATTGAGTTCCGCAATATCACCAAGGTCTTCCAGCAAAAAAAGATCGAAGTTAAAGCTCTTGACGATGTCTCCTTGACCGTCAATTCCGGCGACATCATCGGCATCATCGGTTACTCCGGCGCCGGCAAGTCCACCCTGGTCCGCATGATCAACGGCCTGGATACGCCGACCTCCGGCGAGTTACTGCTCGATGGCCAGAATATCGTCGGCATGTCCGAAAAAAAGCTGCGCGGTATCCGCCGCAATATCGGCATGATATTCCAGCAATTTAACCTCATGAACTCCCGGACCGCGGCGGGCAATATTGAGTACCCGCTGCAGCTGCAGGGTATCGGCAAGCGCGAGCGCCAGCAGCGTGTACAAGAGCTGCTGAATTTCGTTGGCCTAGGAGACAAGGGAAAAAGCTACCCGGAGCAGCTCTCCGGCGGTCAGAAGCAGCGCGTGGGCATCGCGCGTGCCCTGGCCACAAATCCTTCGCTGCTGCTTGCTGACGAAGCCACTTCCGCCCTCGACCCCACTACCACGCAGGAAGTCCTCGACCTGCTGCGTCGGGTGAATAAGGAACTCGGCATCACCATCGTGGTCATCACCCACGAAATGGAAGTCGTGCGCTCCATCGCGGATAAGGTTGCGGTGATGGAAAATGGTCGCGTCGTAGAACAAGGCAGCGTCTACCAGGTATTTTCCAATCCCCAGACCGCCGTGGCCGCCAAGTTCGTCGCCACCTCACTGCGCAATGAGCCCGATGTGGTGGAAACCGATGACCTGCTTGCCCACGAAGGACGCCTTTTTACCATCACCCTGACCGAAGAATCCGGCTTCTTCAGTGCCGCCGCCAAGCTAAAGGATGCGGGCGTATCCATTGCCGTTGTCCACGGCGGTATCACCACGTTGCAGCAGCACTCCTTTGGCAAACTCACCGTCCGTTTGAGCGGGAACGATGCCGCCATCGCAGAGTTCTACCGCGCCCTTTCTGCCACCACTCAAATTGAGGAGATTGAACGATGAACGTCACCTATCTCGCCGCAGCCGACTGGGACCGCTTAGGCGGATCGCTTATCGATGCCATCGTCGACACCCTCATCATGGTCTCGACCACCCTTGTCGTCGCCGGCATTCTGGGCTTGGGGCTCGGTATCTTGCTCTACACCGCCCGCCCAGGTGGCATCCTGCAAAATAAGGTCGTCTACTTGGTGGTCAACCTGCTGGTGAACTTCGTTCGCCCCATCCCTTTTATTATCTTGCTGGCGTTTGCGCAGCCACTCACCGTCGCTGTGATGGGCGGATCCATCGGCCGGGAACCGGCCACCTTCGTCATGATCATCGCCGCCACGTTCTCCGTGGCCCGTGTAGTGGAGCAAAACCTCGTAGCAATCGACCCGGGAGTTATCGAGGCCGCCCGTGCCATGGGTGCTTCGCCGTGGAAGATCATTTACTCCGTGATCGTTCCGGAAGCTCTCGGCCCGCTGATTCTGGGCTATACCTTCCTGTTTATTGCCATCGTAGATATGTCCGCCATGGCCGGCTACGTCGGCGGCGGCGGACTGGGCGACTTCGCCATCGTCTACGGCTACCGCGCCTTCGAGTGGGAAGTTACCGTCGTAGCCACGCTTATCATCATTGTACTGGTGCAGGCAGCGCAGTTCTTTGGCAACTGGCTATCCGCTAAGATTATGCGCCGCTAATAAGCTCCACATCCGTGGCCACAAATGCCTTGCCGGTCTTGGGCGCGTCACCGCAGGAAGAAACCACTCCCTCCACGGCGCGCTGCTCGAGCACCACGCTCCACTGTCGGCCATCGGCATGCGTGACCACGGTGCTCTGTTTGTGGTCTTCTGCGTGGAGCTGGCCGTAGTAGAGATCCTCGCAGGAATCAATAAGCTCACGCGCTACCGCCAACTCCGCCACCTGGCCGCGCGGGCCGAAGGTGCCACGGCCGCGATTGACCGGGTAAAAATATTTTCCTTCCGCCGCCGCCGCAATCATCTGCGCAGCGGCTTCCCTATTCATCCGGCCAAAGGAATATCCCCACGGCATGAGCATGACCGAGGGTGCAAAGCGGTGCCCCTTCGTGTGCGAGGTCTCCCACACCATATCCGGGTAATCCTCCACTAGTTCTGCGGCGAGCGGCCGCCCCTTCACGGCGCAGCACTTATCGCGCTTACCATGCGTACACACCAAAACCAGGGGAGTATCGAGAGTTCCGCCTCCATTGCGGCCCGGCGCAGATAAATCCAAATCCAGAATCTTTTCCGGTCCAGTCATAAGGACCAATTCCATCACGCCCTGCTCGGCCCATACCAGATAGCACCGGTGCATGCTGCCGATTTGGCGGCCATCGCGACCGGGGCGGCGAATCAATTGTAGCCCGGCCCGGCCCTTGAGTTTGTCCTTCAGCTGGGCCGTAAGCTCAGATCCAAAAGTATTGCCATCAAGCACGTCGCGCGACCAACCGCCGGGCCATTCAAAGAGGACAAACACGGATTGTTTTTTCGCCGTGCCGGGCAGCGGTTCCACCTGGTAATCTGAACAAAAATCGGTCATATATCCTAGCCTAACCCGTGTGCAATTCATTTCACATATTTAGCAACAATTCGGTCAAGATCTGCCCCAATGCTAGGCAGCAATTACGGGAAATTATACTCTAGTGGTCATGTATAAAGCCCGTCTCTCGCTCCTGCTTGCAGCTGCAGCCTTCCTTACCGGCTGCAGCGCCGAATCAGCGGATGACACCACCATGGCAGCCTCTGTGGGAAACTCGCGCATCAGCCCACTAGGTGAGGCGGATATGAGCATGAAAACACTGCGGCCAACGGCTCCGTCGAAGCTCGTGGTAACCAAAGTGCGCGTGGGCCAGCACGACGGTTTCGAGCGCGCCGTCTTCGAGTTCGAAGGTGAGGGGTCCCCGGGCTGGTTCGTGGATTATGCCGATAATCCCAAACAGCAAGGTTCTGGCCAGCCCATTAACTATGCAGGAGAAACCGCACTCAATGTCAATATCGACGGCGTGGTCTATCCTTTTGAGGCCGGCATCGACGAGCCCCGTATCGGCATCGTCGATGCACCCGGCGATGGGGTTATCACCCAAGTTGTCAACGGCCGCACTTATGAAGGCCGCAGCCAGTTTGTCATCGGTATGAACCAGCGCAAGCCTTATTCCGTGCAAGTACTAGAAAATCCCACGCGCCTCGTGGTAGATATTCGCTCTTAATACGTCGCTTCCACGCACCAGCGCCCCTGCGACCACACCAAAAGCCAGGCGCGCTGGCATTGTTCCCGTTCAGCCTGGCCCACAATTTGTAACCGCGCCACGTGCTGCGGCTTTTCGGTCCACCACTGCGTATCCACCGGCCACGGGCCAGCCCAGCCGATAACGCGGTAATGGTGCGCACCCCATCCGAGTGCTACGGGCACAGAGGATAGGAGGGCCTCGGCGGTGACGATGACGTCCTGCGCGGCGGCATCGATCAGCCGAATGCGCGCAGCCGGGTGGTTCGGCCCGCCGCCTAGGCGTGCAGGAAGCGGCGGGGGGATCCTGCCGGGCCAGCTACCTTGCGAAGTGACATCGCGCTGCTCCCCATAGGGCACGTACTCGATACGCTCGGCCACCCCGTGTCCACCGGCGGCCCGCGGCTGTAAGACGTGATCTATGCCCAGCTGTGATTGCACGCGCGAAATCACCCGCTTGACCTGTTCCTGCGAGGTATCCCCGCCCCAAAGGCCAGCGACCTGTGGCCTGGCCACCTCGACCGGCTCAAGCACTAACCGCACTATTTCAGCACCATCCTTGCCGCTCGACCGCGCCGCTGTAAGCCAACCATCCAGCTGCCAACGCACCCGATCTGCGGTAGCTTGCTCCGTCAACGCCTCATGCGTGCGCCATACCCGGGCCACGGTTTCACCGGTAGCTAGCTCCGCCACCACGCGCAAGCGCATGCACACCACTTCCGCCTCCGCCAACCGCACGTGTAGCTGCGCGGCCAATTGCCGAGCCACAAACGCCGCCGTATCCACGCGCTCGATGGATTGCTCGCTGGCAACGGACAAGTCAGGCCTCTCTAACTCCGGGGATACACGCCGGTCCGCCCGTGCGTGCGCCACCTCGTGTGCGCGTTTGCCTTGCTGCCCAAACCGAGTGACCACCTGTTTAAATGGTAGCGCCGCCACATCCCCCAACCGGCGTACGCCTAATTTATGCAGCTGGGCCACAAATTCCACAGAAAAACCCAACGCGGCCTCCGCAGCTAAAACATTCACAGGCTGGGCGGCCAAAAAATCCAGCGACTCGCCCTCCGGCACCACCGCACCTACCCCGCGGTGCCGGGCCGCGATGATGGCCGTGGCAATCTCATCTGCCACGCCAAGGGTGGAATCAAAACCGGCGTACGCGGTGGCATCAGCAAGCATCTCCAGCGCTTCTGGCCCGTGATAGCGCAGCGCCGCACCCGCATCCACGATGGCCAGCCCAGGGCGCAAGACCTCCACGGACGAAGCCACGGAATCCAAACCCGCCGCAATCTCCGCGAATGCCGCGCCCTCTCTATCCGGGTTCGCCTCCACCACCTTTACCTCAGGACAAATCGCCTGGGCGTGGCGCAGACGCATTCCACGCCGAATGCCCGCCCGGCGCGCCATACTATCGCAGACCAACACCGCATGATTGCGCACAACCAACACCGGCCCCGCCTGCCCAATTACCTGGACGGGCCAATCCGGAAACCACACCGCAGCCACCCTCATACGGCCTCCAACCTGCGGGGTTCGCCCGTGGTGAGGCTCCCGCGCGCGGTGCCCTTTTTCGAGTCCACCGCAAGATCAATATCCATGCCACGGATGCGCCCGCTGCCCTTGCCGATACCCCGATACGTACTCACCTCAGCCCCAATGCGCACTGCGGTGCCCGGCAGCCGTGCGCCCACGGTCAGCACCGCGGCCCGCCCGCCGCGGATCTTCGCCCATACCGGCCGCGCCTTGGCCGGGCTCAGCTCGCCGGGCAGGCCACGATGGATAATAAGGTCCATACCCTCTGCCAGTACGCCGGTTACCGCCCACGCCTCCAGACCCGGATCGGGAACGGTGATCACGTTGTTGAGCCGCCCCATTTCGGCAACCTGTGCGAGAGAAAGATCCGACCACCCCACTATCCCCACGTGGCCCCCGTGGGCCGTAAGATGGCAAATAAGCTCCACCACGAGCGCGGGGCACTCCGCACACGAAACCACTTTCCGCCGAGCGAGCCCACCTGCGGGAAGTAACCGCGCCAACTGCGGAAGGGTATCTACCAGCTCATCTTCATCCTCCTGCACCATCGCCTGCATGCGGGCGCGTAACACCGCAACGCGGTCGGAACCATTTAGTCCAGCCACCGCTTTTTCTAGGCGAACGCTCGTTTGACTCACTCCCACAGTATGAACCCTCCGCCGGACACATGCAACTATACGTTCGAATAATAGTATTAAATGCATGAACGTGAACAAGGCCTACGGTGTTACGCACAAGAACCCATCCCCACCATCGCGCAGCTAGTACCACTGAGATTGTGTGGCTCTTCGTCATGCTCGCGCCCATCCTGGGCGTACCCGCGTGGAGCTCGGCGCTGGTGTGGATTGCGGTGTCATGTATCAGCTTTATCGCCTTTTCCCACGTGGATGGCACGCGCCAACTAGCCTTTGTCTAATCCACGCGACACTGTGGGGACTTATCCACAGGATTTCCCCTAGTTTTGCGCTGCGGATCAGGGTTATCCACAGCTGGCGGCTTTGCGGTTGCCCTACCGATTGAACGTGGGCTGACACCGCCCTAGCGTAGGCGGCATGAACGCACTCGAGACCTACCTCACCGCCCTCGCACCCGGCATGGATATCATCGCCGAGTGCCGCGGGTTATCTGGGGTTAAGCTCATGGAGCGCGGCGCACCCGACGCCATCGCCGCCGACCTGCTCCTTCTGTGCGAAAGCTACTATGGCCGCACCGCCTTTAGCCGGATGCAGCGCCGCGCCATTGCTGATGCCCGCGCCAACGCCCACTCCATTGCCCTTCTCGCAGGCATCGAGCGCGTAGTTAACCGCGCTCCCAGCAAAAAACAGGCGTGGGAACTGCGCGCGGAATGCTGTGCGATGTCTGCGGAGATGAGCACGATCATCAAACACGCTCGGCGCCGGGTGCGCGAGATGAAAAAATCCACGGTCAGCCCCGGCGTGCGCACGTACCGGCGGCCCAATGACTACTGGACGCTCGCCATTACGGGCACCTCCAGCTTTATTGCGGATCTGCAGGGCGCTATTACGGCCACTGATAAAAAACCGCTGCAGGCGGTAGAAGATATCTTCTTCGGTGCCGGCAGCGCCGCGCGTTCCACGGTGGTCACTAATGCCGTCGTGCCGCTGGAGAAATTCATCCGCATCCGCGATGGCCACGGCGATGACGTGCAGCTCGATCTCACCAATGGCGCGACCATGTCCGGTACCGAGTACCTGCGCCGCGTGCTTAACGATGCCGGCTATTCCGCCCCCGGCCCCAGCCCCACTAGCAGCGGCAGCGGTGACAGCGGTAGCGGTCACAGCGACGGTGATAGCAGCGGCAATGGTGACGGCGAAACGGGATATGTCACCCTCGTGCATCCGGTAGAAGGGCCAGTCAACCTCTACCGCACGGCGCGCGTGGCCACCGATAAACAAAGAATGATGGCGGCCGCGGAAAATCCGCGCTGTGCTTGGCCCGGATGCAACCAGCCGGCCGATTTATCCCAAGTTCACCACCTTACAGCCTGGAGCCGCGGCGGGGAGACCAATATGAAAAATCTCGTCGTATGCTGCGCTTACCACAACGGTATCAACGACGACGATCCCCATGCCCCGCCCCGGCGCGGGCGGCTAGAAAGAGTAGGCGGTCGCATCGTCTGGCGGCCACCCGTAACACCCCGCAACTAGCCGCAGGTATGCGAAAAGGCGCTCAAACACTGAGCGCCTCTAACGCATGCCGTTTTGCGGGTTTTACTCCCACTCGATGGTTCCTGGTGGCTTAGAGGTGCAATCCAAAACCACGCGGTTGACATCCTTAACCTCGTTGGTAATACGGGTAGAAATCTTCTCTAGCACGTCATAGGGCAAGCGGGTCCAGTCCGCGGTCATGGCATCCTCGGAAGATACCGGGCGCAGCACAATAGGGTGGCCGTAGGTGCGGCCATCGCCTTGGACGCCGACAGAGCGGACATCGGCAAGCAGCACGACCGGGCACTGCCAAATCTCCTCATCCAAGCCGGCATTGCTCAGCTCAGTGCGGGCAATCAGATCTGCCTGGCGCAGGGTCTCGAGGCGGTCCGCAGTGACCTCACCGATGATGCGGATACCCAGGCCCGGGCCTGGGAAGGGCTGGCGGCCGACGATCTCTTCCGGCAAGCCCAACTCGCGGCCCACCGCGCGCACCTCATCTTTAAAAAGCAGGCGCAGCGGCTCGACGAGCTCGAACTCGACGTCATCCGGCAGGCCGCCAACATTGTGGTGCGACTTAATATTAGCGGTGCCGTCGCCGCCGCCGGATTCAACGACATCTGGATACAAGGTGCCCTGGACAAGGTAGTCAACGGTGGATCCAGCGGGGGCATTTTCTAGCACACCGACCACTGCGCGCTCAAAGGATCGGATGAACTCCGCGCCGATGGCCTTGCGCTTTTCCTCGGGGTCGCGCACGCCAGCGAGCTTCTGAAGGAAGGCGGAGCGTTCGTCAGCGGTGACTAGCTTGGTGCCGGTCGAGGCCACGAAGTCCGTTTCAACCTGCTCGCGCTCGCCCGCGCGCAACAGACCGTGGTCGACGAATACACAGGTCAAGCGGTCGCCGATGGCGCGCTGCACCAATGCCGCAGCCACGGCAGAATCCACGCCGCCGGACAGGCCGCAAATAGCGCGGCCCTCCTCGCCTACTTGAGCGCGAATATCCGCGATGAGCTGCTCAGCGATATTATCGGCGGTCCAGTTCTGCTCCAGACCGGCGATTTCCGTGAGGAAGCGGGTGAGCACTTCTTGGCCGTGCGGCGAGTGCATAACCTCCGGGTGGTACTGCACGCCGGCCATCTGCTTAGCCGGGCACTCCATGGCGGCAACGGGGGCGCCTGCTGAGGTAGCGGTTACTTCGAACCCTTCGGGGGCGGTGGAGACAGCGTCGCCGTGGGACATCCACACCTTGTGCGTGGACTCGAGGCCCTCGTGCAGGATACCGCCCTTGACCTCGATATCGGTGCGGCCGTATTCACGCTCACCGGTAGACGATACGGTACCGCCGAGGATATGATTCATAGCCTGGAAGCCGTAGCAAATACCGAAGACCGGGACGCCAAGCTCCAGCAGCTCAGGCTTGAGCGCTGGGGCACCGTCCGCATAGACAGACGACGGACCGCCGGACAAAATGAGCGCGGCGGGGTTTTTGGCTTTAATTTCTTCGATGGGGGCGGAGTTGGAAACAACCTCGGAGTAGATCTTGGCCTCGCGCACGCGGCGGGCAATAAGCTGCGCGTACTGAGCGCCAAAGTCCACGACGAGAACTGGGCGCGGGGTAGTATTTGGCTTAGTCACGCCCCACAGTCTAGCCCATAGGCCCTGCGGCCCAGGAAGCGCGCCTATGTAAGGCATCGCGGCGGCTTTCGCACCATGGGGTGCGGTCCGCACAAGCAGCGCGGGGTCACACGGTGCGAGGCGCGCCGCGGGTTAATTAATAGCGAACCGCGAGTTCAACCTTCTGGAAGGACTTTAAGTCGGTGTACCCGCACTTTGCGAGTGCACGCCGCAGCGCACCCACGAGATTAGTTTGGCCAAATGGCTCGCTGGACGGGCCGTGCAGGACGGTTTCTAAGCTCGGCGCAGCCGCGGGTGCAGCGTCGCTTGCAGTGAGGAAATCCACATCGAGGGTGGTATCGGCACCAGCAAACTGTGCATATCCGCGCGGGAACCGCGGGTGACCTGCGGTAGCCGGCCAGTACCATCCCTTACCGCCTGCCTCACGAGCCTGGGCAAGAAGGGGACCGAGCGCGACGCTATCGGCGCCACAGGCGAAGGCCTTGGCGATGGTCCCGGAATTATCGAATTCCGCATCCGCAATGATGTGCACGTAACGGCCCTCGGTCTCGTCGAGGTAGTCGCGGCGGGCCGCGGCAGCATCGGCAATGGCGGTGGCCATGGCGGTATCGATACCAACGGTTTCGGCGTTGGTTGTCACGCCCGCGCCCACGATAACGCCGACCGCCCCGGTACGCATCAGGTGCAGCGCGGTGGTGTAATCGGCCACGCCACCGACGATGACGGGTACTTCAAGCGAGCCAATAAATTCTTTCAGGTCCAACGGCTCGCCGCCGGTAGCAACGTGCTCCGCAGACACCAGTGTGCCTTGGATGAACAGTAGCTCGGCACCAGCGGCGATGGCCTTCGGCGCCATCTCGCGAGCATTTTGGGGCGAGACACGCACGGCGACGGTGACACCGGACTCGCGAACTTGGGCAATGCGGGATGCGAGGAGGGCATCGTCAAGCGGGGCGGCGTGCAATTCCTGAATGGTGGAGTTATCGCCCGGTTCGGAATAGATGCGTGCCAAAGCACCGTCGAGATCCTCGTGGCGTCCCCACAGACCTTCGGCGTTGATAACACCGAGCCCGCCCTGCTTGCCCATCTCGATAATGAACTCTGGCGTAGCGAGGGCATCGGTGGGATGCGAAACGAAGGGAGTATCGAAGGTATAGGCATCGATATTCCACGTGGTATCCACGTCCTTGGACGAGCGCGTGCGGCGCTGGGAAACGATGGAGACCTGGTCTAAATCAAAGGTTCGGCGGGCCTCGCGGCCGATGCCGATTTCGGCGTATTCACGCATGTTAATCCTAGCGGTAGTTCGGGGCTTCGGCGATTTGCTGCAGGTGGTGCGGGTGGGATTCCTTTAGGCCCGCGGCCGTAATCTGGACAAACCGTTTGGTCTTGAGCTCATCTAGGGTAGCCGAGCCGGTATAGCCCATGGCCGCGCGCAAGCCGCCGATGATTTGGTGCACGATGGCATCGATCTCGCCGCGGAAGGGAACGCGGCCCTCCACCCCTTCTGGCACTAGCTTGTCTTCGCTGCGTACGTCGGCCTGGAAGTAGCGGTCCTTGGAGTAGGAGCGCTTCTCACCGGAGAGCCCGCGGCCCTGCATGGCGCCCATAGAGCCCATGCCGCGGTAGCGCTTATACTGCTTGCCCTGGTAGACCACGATTTCGCCGGGTGCCTCAGTGGTGCCGGCGAACATGGAGCCCAGCATGACAGTATCGGCACCGGCAGCCAGCGCCTTGGCGATGTCACCGGAGTACTGCATGCCGCCATCGCCAATGATCGGCACGCCCGCAGGGGCGGCCACGGCTGCAGCCTCCATCAGCGCGGTGATCTGCGGCGCGCCGACGCCGGCCACGACGCGGGTCGTGCAGATGGATCCTGGGCCGATGCCAACCTTGATGGCGTCCGCACCAGCGTCGATCATTGCTTGGGCAGCCTCGCGGGTGGCGAGGTTACCGCCAATGACATCAACCTTATCGCCGAAGTCCTTCTTGACGCGAGCGACCATCTCGAGCACGCGGTTATTATGCGCGTGGGCGGAGTCGACGACGAGGGCATCAACGCCGGCATCGACAAGCGCAGCAGCACGCTGATAGGATTCCTCGCCAGTGCCAATACCCGCGGCAACCAGCAGGCGGCCGGAAGCATCCTTTGAGGCGTTGGGGTATTGCTCAGATTTTACGAAATCCTTGACGGTAATAAGGCCACTGAGTTTATTGTCGGCGTCAACAATGGGCAGCTTTTCTACCTTATTAGCCGATAGCAACTCCAGGGCCTCGTCTTTGGACACGCCCTCGTGCGCGACGACGAGCGGCATCGCGGTCATGACATCACTGACCTTGCGGTTAAAGTCCGGCTCAAAACGCATATCGCGGTTAGTGCAAATGCCCAGCAAGGTGCCGTCCCCATCCACGACAGGCAGGCCGGAAATGCGGAAGCGGGCGCACAGTGCGTCGACCTCGCCGATGGTCATCTCCGGTCGGGCGGTGACCGGGTCCGTGACCATGCCGGACTCGGAGCGTTTGAC
The DNA here is from genome assembly GCF_003688935.1 of Corynebacterium macginleyi. Classification (GTDB taxonomy): domain Bacteria; phylum Actinomycetota; class Actinomycetes; order Mycobacteriales; family Mycobacteriaceae; genus Corynebacterium; species Corynebacterium macginleyi. Next base: position 222,248 of record NZ_REGE01000001.1, read on the forward strand.
GATTTCCACTTGCTCAGCCTGCGCTTGTGCGGAAAGGTTGCGGTGTAGCACACCGATTCCGCCTTGGCGCGCCATGGCAATGGCCATGCGGGCCTCGGTTACGGTATCCATCGCTGCGGATGCCAACGGCACGCCTAGGCGAATGTTGCGGGTAAATTGCGCGCCGGTATCGACTTCAGAAGGCACGATATTAGACTCGGCAGGCAAAAGAAGCACGTCATCGAAGGTCAAGCCGCGCAGGGCTACTTTGTTCGGGTCATCTCCACCAGTAGGAATAGGGTAATCGCTCATCGAGGTATCTCCTTTAACAGGTTCAGCGGCTACCCCAACTGTAGTGCGTGCCCGGCCCATGGCACCATTCAGGCTAGGGGCTAATTGCCTTAAGCGGGCAAGTTCAATAGGCTCGCAGGCGTGAACTTCTTCGCCAATATGCCCCGCGATCCTTTTGCGGATGATCCGAATGACCCCGCCTCCTTCTTGGAGGAAGACGAGCAGGTCATGCCGCTTTCTGAGGAAGACCGCCTTGCCCTCATCCACGATCTAGCCCTGGTAGAGAAATTCGCAACCGTGCTCGGCCCGCGCGGAATCGATGGCGTCTTTTTCTTGTGTGAAGATTGCCAGGAAAACCACTTCTACGAGTGGGATATTATGGCTGCTAATATGCGCGCCACGCTGGCTGGCGAGCTCGCCCCAGTGCACGAGCCGGGGGCGGAGCCAGACCCACGCCGATACGTGCCGTGGGACTACGCGCTGGGCTACGTGGACGGCTTCGAGGGCCACTAGGCGTTTAGTACGCCCCTCGCTACTCGGAGCCGGGCTCCACCTGGGTACTTGTGGCGGGTGCCTCTTCAGGCTCGCGCATTTCCGGCTGCGGGTTCGCCGGCGCCTGCTCCGTTACCAGTACGGTGGAGGTCTGGTACTGCGTCTCCGTCACGGTCTTCGGCGCCGACTCGGGCTTGACCTGCTGCTGGCTCGATACAGTTTCGGTGACGGTTGCTGTCACGGTTACGGGTTTCGGGCGGGCAGAACGCTTCTTTTCGGCCTCTTCCTTAGCGGTAATGGCGTTTTCTTCCTTGCTTTCGGCGTTTTCGAGTTTGGCGCGGGCTTCTTTCATAAGTTCGCGCGCACCTTCAATATCTCCCTCTGCCGCGCGGGATTCCATCTCGTCTAAGGTGCTAGCCAGCTCCACATTACGAGTTTCATCTGGGCGATCAAACAGGCCGGAATTAGCCATGACCCCTCCCGCGCCGGCGAGGATCACGGTGGCGGCGGCCGCGCCGATGAGTCCATGCATGACGGGGCGATTGCGCCGACGAGAGCGCACCTTATCGAGGCTGATGATTTCCGGTTCGTCTTCCACCCCGTCCACGCGCGGGGCCGGCGGCATCTGCTTATCGATGTCCCCTTTCAGCCCTAGCAGCAGCCCAGCGAGCTCATCGCACCCGTGGGAAGGATCCTTACCCTGCGACAGCTCGGTAAGGAATACATCATCATCTACCAGGGGCTGGAGCTGCTCCGTCAGGTCATCGTTATTCTTTTTGGAATGTCTGGAGGCCATGATGGTATCTGTCCCTCCTTCCTTTCTTAGGGTTTAAGCATGCTGCTAGAACGTAAATTACGGCTTTAGCTCTCGTACGCTACTGCTTGCCCGAGAGCCTTTCGCAATTGTGCGAGAGCTCGGTGCTGTGCGACGCGAACCGCACCCGGGGTCGATCCCACAATTTCGGCGGTTTCTTCCGCCGAAAGACCAACGAACACGCGCAGAATAACGATGTTTTTTGCCTTGTCACTTAAGGTATCGAGCAAGACGCGCATTCTGTTACTACCATCATTTTCCAGCGCCCATTCCTCGGGAGTCGCCTCGTTTGTGGAGTTTTCTGGAAGCTCTTCGGTGGGCGTGGAGCGATCCCGGCTCATAGCGCGGTGGGCATCGGTGACCTTATGAAAAGCGATGCCATAAACATAGGCCATGAAAGGCCGACCCTTATCTTCATAGGAATCGATAGATGTGGCAATAGCAAGGCAGATTTCCTGGGTCACGTCTTCTGCGGTGGGCTGGTAACCACCACCGATACGCGCACGGCAATAGCGCAGCACCTGCGGATGAATAATGTGCAGGATAGATTGCAGTGCGCGGCGGCTTCCCGCAGCGGCCAGCGGGACGAGATCCGCTAGCTCTTTATCGTTATCGCTCACGAGTGCACCCTCTGCAGACTTTTACATCGATATTCAACCATATTTCCCCTGGGGCACTGAATGCAAAGAGACTACTACGTTGCACACCAGCAAACCGGCAGGGCGACTCGCGGTAACGCTCTTGCTGGGCGGTGCCACCGTGAAACGAAGGGTGAGACGAGCGGTGAAAGCAAGTTATGCCTGCGGTTGTACTGGATCCACAACAGGATTTATTCCCTCTACACGCCAGGGAGAGGAAAATTCATAATTCGTTAACCTTAGTCATTATTGCAGGTAAATGGGCACTGACGCGCCCCTTAAAGGGAGACAATACCGGGAAGTTGAATACTAGTAACCCTATGTTTACACAGACACGACACACTACGAATCGTTGCGGTTCTCGGATTACTCTCCACTGGCCGCCAACCTAAAAAATTCTCGTTCTGCTAAAGGAGCTTAAGTAACGTGTCTCAGCCCAAGTCTCTTCTCGGACCTACCGCAGATTTATGGGATTGGCAGTTGCAAGGTGCGTGCCGCGGTGAAAACTCGGATGTGTTTTATCATCCAGACGGAGAACGTGGCCGCGCCCGCGCCCAGCGCGAAAACCACGCCAAGGCCATTTGTAATTCTTGCCCAGTTATTGAGATTTGCCGCGAACATGCCCTTCGTTCGGCAGAACCGTATGGCGTATGGGGCGGAATGAGCGAGTCTGAGCGCGTCGTGGCACTACGCAATCGCCGCCGCGCAACGGTCAACGCCTAACCCCCTACCCCGCGCCATTGCGCTGCAGGAGCGTGCCCGGCGGCTGAATAGACCACCAGGCTTAGCTCCCCTTTGGCTTTAGGCAGCGGAGATTAACAGCGCGCCCATGCTATGAGCATTTTCCTGCTGACACTTTTAGGTACGGCCGCCAGAGGGGTTCTGCCGGAATCTGAGACGCCGTTAAAGATAGTCCGCTAGCACTGGGCCATGTCAACCGCGGCATCGCACAGCTTCTTATTCCTGCACGGTTCACGTACAACCCAGAAGCCCGCCACGCCCTCCCCAACGAAGAGAGAAGGCGTGGCGGGTTATGGGCTAGGTTAAGCGCAGGAATTAGTGGTGATGACCGTGACCGGTCTCAGCATTGTTGTCGTTCTGCGGCTTTTCCACCACGGATGCCTCGGTGGTAAGAACCATGCGGGCAACGGAGGCGGCATTAACCACGGCGGAGTGGGTTACCTTCACGGGATCGATAATGCCGTTATCGATGAGGTTGCCGTACTCCAGAGAGCTGGCGTTAAAGCCTTCACCGTTGGCCATCTCAGATACGCGGGAGACGATAACAGAACCATCGAGTCCGGCGTTTTCTGCGATCCAGAATGCCGGGCGGGTTAGTGCGCGGGCAACGGCGAGAACGCCGACCTTGGCCTCACCCTCGAAGTCCTGGGCAAAGGTCTCGAGTTCCTTGGAGATCTGCACCAGCACGGAACCGCCGCCGGCGATGACGCCCTCTTCTACCGCTGCACGCGCGGCGTTGATGGCGTCCTCGACGCGCAGCTTGCGCTCGTTGACCTCGGTCTCGGTTGCGGCACCGACGCGGATAACGGCAACGCCGCCGGAGAGCTTGGCCAAGCGCTCTTCGAGCTTTTCCTTATCCCACGTGGAGTCGGTGCGGGCGATGTCACCGCGGATCTGTTCACGGCGATCGTCGAGGGCTGCGGCGCTGCCGCCTCCATCGACAAGCACGGTATCGTCCTTGGTAATAGTCACGCGGCGTGCAGAGCCTAATACCTCGAGGCCGACCTCGTTCAGGTTGACGCCCACCTCAGGGTCCACCACGGTGGCGCCGGTAACTACGGCCAGATCATCCATGAAGCCCTTGCGGCGCTCGCCAAAGTACGGTGCCTTTACAGCGGCGACCTTCAGGACCTTGCGGATGGAGTTGACTACGAGCGCCTGCAGCGGCTCGCCTTCAACGTCTTCCGCGATGATGAGGGTCGGGCGGCTGGTTTCCGCGATCTTTTCCAGCAGCGGCAAGAAGTCCGGCAGGGAAGAAATCTTGTTGCGGACGAGCAAAATAGCGGCATCATCAAGCACAGCGTGGTTGGTCTCTTCCTCCGTAGCGAAGTACGGGGAAAGGTAGCCCTTGTCAAAGGAAATACCTTCGGTGACATCCACGGTAGAGTCCATGGTCTGGGACTCCTCGACGGTGACGACGCCGTCCTTGCCCACCTTTTCCATGGCGCCGGCAACCATCTCGCCGACCTCCGGATCACGGGAGGACACGGTGGCTACCTGCGCGATTTCGGAAGCGGAGTTGACCGGGGTGGCGCGTGCCTTGAGCTCCTCAACGACTTTTTCTGCCGCCGCGGAAATGCCGCGGTTGAGCTCAATTGGGTTAGCGCCGGCTGCAACGTTGCGCAGGCCCTCAAAGATGAGCGCCTGGGCCAGCAAGGTCGCGGTGGTGGTACCGTCGCCGGCGATGTCGTTGGTCTTGACCGCAACGGACTTAACTAGCTGCGCGCCGAGATTCTCGAAGGGCTCCTCAACATCGATATCGCGGGCGATGGTTACGCCGTCATTGGTAACGGTCGGGCCGCCGAAGGCCTTGGACAAAACGACGTTGCGGCCGCGCGGGCCGAGGGTGACCTTGACGGCATCAGCCAGCGTATCGACGCCGCGCTGAATTCCCTCGCGGGCTTCTTGGTCGAATGCAATCAGCTTTGCCATAAGTAGTTCCTACTTCTCGATGATGGCGAGGATGTCGCGCTGGCTCAGCAGCAAGTACTCTTCGCCGTCGTACTTCAGCTCGGTGCCGCCGTAGCGGGAGAAGACAACGGTGTCGCCTTCCTTCACGTCCATGGGGATGCGGTCATCGTCATCTTCCCAGCGGCCCGGGCCGACGGCGATAACGGTTGCTTCCTGCGGCTTTTCCTTTGCGGAGTCCGGGATAACCAGGCCGGATGCGGTGGTGGATTCTGCTTCTACGATCTGTACGAGGACGCGGTCCTCAAGCGGCTTAATAGTTGCCATGATGTTTCCTCCGTATTGTTCGTTTGCGCACCTTAATGGCGCGCGCGTGCCGGTTGTGGATGTCCAGCACAGCCGTCGTCGCGGGTGAACAACTGTGGGTCAAACAACCTGATTAGCACTCTACCCTCGTGACTGCTAACCCTCAACAACGACGCGACCTCTGCTGCCGAGCCACGCTACGGCGCCAAGTGTGTCAGGGACACCACGTGCACTCCGCTCGGATGCCAAAAGCTCAGGTTTCCTCCCGTCACGATCATCAAGACCGGCGGAACTTCCCACTCAAAACGCTGCGCGAAGGCCTGCAAATTGCTTACCGCCTCCTCAATAATCTCTTGGCTTTGCCCCAATTTAATTTCTACGAAGACGGTTCTGCCTGCCAGCTCAAATACCGCATCTACTTCCAGCCCAGAGGCGTCACGGGCGTGAAAAATACGCTTCCCACTGAGCACCGCCAGGTCATGGACTACCTGGGATTCAAAAAGCTGTCCGGCAAAGGCAAGGTTGCGCAGTAACTTATCTGGGGACGCGTCCACGGCAGCAGCCGCCAATGCCGGATCCGCCAGATGCCTCTTCGGTGCCGTTCGCAGGCTAGCCCGGGAGCGAAGATGAGAGGACCATGCCAATTGTTCTTCCACGATGAAGATGCGCTGCAACGCGGCAAGGTACTCGCTGACCGTAGCCCTTTGCGCGCCAATATCTGTAGCAATAGAAGAAATGGACTGTTCTGTGGCTACCCCACGGGCAAGCGAACGAATAAGTGTCGTTACTTTTACCGGGTCCCTTCGCACACCATCGGCGGCGGTGATATCCACGTGGGTCACGGTATCGATATAACTGCGCAGGTTCTCTTGCGCCGCCTCGACGGAATAATTCCGGTTAGCGGGCCAGCCGCCATGCGCCATGCGCGTAATGATCCCTGCAACATCTACAACCGTCTCCCCATTCGTCTGCGGGGATTCCTGAGCTACCAATTCGGCTAATGATACTGCGCCATTAGAATGCCCGGACTCATAAAAACTGAAGGTCTTCATTCGCAGCCTAGCTATGCGCCCCGCGCCCGAGTGCCTAGATTGTTCCTCCATTGGCGCAGTCGACCCAGTAAGAATGAACTGCCCGGGTGCTTGCCGGCGGTCAATTTCATGCCGCACCAAGTTCCACAACTGCGGTTTTTCTTGCCACTCATCAAAAACTCGCGGCGTATCCCCCTCCAACGCCAAATCTGGGACGGTGCTGAGCTGCATGTCGAGGTTTAAATCCGTATCCACCTGGACAAGACTGCCCGCAATTTGCCGAGCGGTCGCGGATTTCCCACAGCCCTTTGGGCCTTCTATCAACACTCCACCGGACCGCTGCAGGGCTCCATGAAGCCGCGAATCTTCTACTCGCGGAAGATACACATAGCCTTCTTGCCCAGTCATTTTAAACCTATCCATCAGTTTGAGCGCGTTCTACCCATCAGAATATCAGAGTTTCATCCATCAGTTTAAGCGCGTTCTACCCATCAGAATATCGGCGATTCATCCATCAGTTTGTGCGGATCTGGGCGGTTGAGCGCAGGAATCCCGCAAGAATGAGCTTGACGGCGCACAGCGCAAGAAACATTGCGCCAAAAATTAGGCCGAATGGCGCCCACCACACCCCGGCGAGGCCCTCCCACAGCGCGCCCATCCCGGAATGAGAATCGGCCTGCAGCAGCTGGTTGAGCAGCATCACTACCGTTGCGCTCAAGGCAATGACTATCGCCGCAGCGGTAACGGTCAGGCAAAAGGCTTCTCCCACCTGCACCCGTGCCCACGCCGCCGGTGAGGCGCCCGCCAACCGCAGGCCGCGTACATCGTTGGCGATGCGCGAGCGCATGATGAGTGAGGTCAGCACCGCACCAACGATGCTCGGGGCAACGACAGGGCCGAGAAATGCCGCGAAGACTCGCCCCGATGACAAGGTGTCGAGGCTTTCCGTACCCTTGAACATCATCACCCCAGAGCCCACCGCGACGATCAGGCCACCGAGCAGCACCCACGGCACGATATGGGGAACGGAAAAGCGGCGGCGCACCCGCACATTGGCCCCGGCGATGCCGCACAGGCGCGTCCATTGGTCCAGGGCGGGCATCAGCCACGGCGTCATGAGTGCCACCAGGATGACTAGCCCCATGGAAGCGGCGAGGCTATCGCCCGGATCCTCTATCTGCAGGCAGCCGTACACGGTACCGCCTACCAAACCTGCGGCCACAAGGCAGCGCAGCACTACCCACACCGGGCGCGGTTCCACTCGCGGGCGAAAGACCCGGCGCAGCGGTATGAGGGCACCGCAGACCGCCGATGCCACGCACACGTCCACGGCGATGCGGATGACCAGCGGGGTAATGGCCAATTCCGGCATGGGAATCTTGTCGCTGCGAAAGGCCGCGGCCATGGGCTCGACAAACAGGCGCGCCGGGAAAGTCCCGATGAGCGCCGCGATAGCGCTTACCGCACTGACCTGCCCCACGATGAAGCTATTGATCATCCACCCGGGCATGCCAATCATGCGCCACGAGCGGTAGACGGGTTCGCGTTCCTCAATGATCAGCCGCATCTGCGACAACGTAATCAACACGACGGCACAGACCGCCATGCCCAGCACGGTACCACCGAGAGGCCCCGTGGGATCATCGTCCGCGTCCGAGGTGGCTACCAGCATCGATACCGCCAGCGCGCACGCGGCCGATGAGACCACCATGGTCAGCGCAACGGCAAGCCAGGATAGCCAATTGCTTTGTAAATCCTTGAGCCACACCAGCATGGTTGGCCTCCTGGAGCTCAATGATGCGGTCGGCGGCCTCCGCGGCAAGGCGCGAGTGGGTCACCATGACCACCGCGGCCCCGCCCCGTGCGGCGGTGCGGAGATGGGTGAGGACGAGCTGGGCGGTGGCATCGTCAAGCGCGCCCGTAGGCTCATCAGCAAAGATATACGGCGCACCGGCCAGCAAGGCGCGCGCAACGGCAACGCGCTGCTGCTGGCCGCCGGAAAGCTGCGCGGGCAGGCGGCGCTCCAGCCCGTCAAGTCCCAGAGACGCAAAGGTTTTCTGCACCTCCTCGCGGGTGCAGCGCCGGCCGGAAAAGTGCGCGGTCAACGTGGCATTTTTGCGGGCGTTGAGCGATTCCAGCAGGTTATAGTCCTGGAATACGAAGGCGCGCTCCGTGCGGCCTGGCGCGTTAACTGTGCCAGAACTGGGCTTATCCAGCCCGGAAAGCAGGTTCAACAGCGTGGTCTTGCCGCTACCGGATGGCCCCATAATCGCGACAAATTCCCCCGGCTCGATGCTTAAGTTCACCTCGGCAAGTGCAGGATGGGTGCCGTAGCGCTTGCTCAGATTCTGTGCTTTTAACATGCCTCCCATTCCACCGGTCACGTCCCACACGCGCGATGGGGAAGGCTGCCCAGAAAATAGTGGAGCTAACTCTACTGCCACCACCCCGGCGCGGCGGCTAGGCTGAACAGATATGCGAACTGTCAAGGCCAATGCGTGGAGCCTCGTCCTCGGTGTGCTCGCGCTTCCGGGACTGGTGGTCTCCGTACTCATGCTGCCGTGGATTCCGCTGGTAGCCCGCGCCGCGGAGTTTATCGGCCGCTGTGGTGCGAGGTGGATGGGCGTTGATATTCCCCCGCGACGGGCCAACCGTTGGTTTGATTGGCAGCAGTTTTACCACCTCCTACTGCAACTTCTTATTTGCGTGGCCTGCTTTGCCAACTGGGTCTTTGTCGGTTTTGTCGCGGGCGTACTGGTTACCGCGCCGTTTATTCCGCAGGCCGAGTTCAACGTCGGCGAGTGGACCACCGATAATCGCCCATTGATTTTTGTCGTGTGCTGGCTCGCGGCCACCGTGCTCTTCGTCCTACTGGTGGTGCTCAACCGCCTGCTGGTCAAGGCCTCCATTTCTTTGACCTGGCTCGCGCTGAGCCCTTCTGCGCAGGAGTTGGCGGCCTCGCGCGCCACTCTTATTGATGCCTTTTCGGGCGAGCGCCGCCGCATCGAGCGCGAGCTCCACGACGGTCCGCAGCAGTACCTGACCGCGCTCAAGCTCAACCTGGCGGCGGCCAAGCTGCAGGCCCCGCCCGAGGCTCAGCAGGTGCTTGCCGATGCCGAACACAACGCCACCCATGCCCTATCCGCCCTGCGTGCTACCGTGCGTGGCATTGCACCACAGGTGCTTTTCGATGACGGCCTCATCCCCGCACTCGATGAGCTCTTAGCCCACAGCGGGCTCGACGCGGAATTGCACGTCGATGGCGCGGAACGCTCCATTGAGGAAACGACAGCGCTACTGGCCTACCACACGGTAGCAGAGGCACTAACCAACGCATCCACCCACGGCGGGGCCACCGCCGCCACCGTGTCCATCTCTTTTGGCGACGATCTTCGCCTGAGTGTCCACGATAACGGCACCGGCGACCTCTCCGAAGGAGGAGTCCCTAGTGCGTCCGGCCCCGCGCATTCCCGTGTCGGCACTGGTACCCGCGCCGATACGGGTGGCGAAGCGACTAGCGCAAAGACCACGGGGGCGACTGCGGGCACTGGGTTGGCCGGGCTGCACGAGCGGGCAGCGGCACTAGGAGGCAGCGTCGACTTCTTCCCTGCTCACACAGAGGGACAAGGAGCAACCTTAACCATGTCACTACCGCTAAAGGAGGCCCGATGAAACTCTTATTGGCAGAGGATTCTGCCCTCTTGCGCGCCGGGCTAGAACAGCTTCTGACGGTACTGGGCCATAGCGTAACCGCCGTCAACGATGCCGAGGAATTGCGCGCCTGCGCGGGCAGTGATGACTTCGATCTGATCATTAGCGATGTCCGCATGCCGCCTACCATGAATGATGATGGGCTGTGTGCCGTGCACGATGTGCGGGCGGCAGACCCGTCGCAGCCGGTGGTCGTGCTCAGCCAGTACGTGGCGGCGAGCTACTTAGACCGACTCTTAGAGCACGGCGGATTCGGCTACCTGCTCAAAGAGCGCGTATCTGATGTGGACGAATTCGTGCACACCCTCGAGGAAGTGGCGGGCGGCGGTACCGTCGTCGACCCAGAAGTGGTCACCGCCCTGCTATCCGCGCGGCGCACGGGGCTGAGCCAATTAACCGCCCGTGAACGCGAGGTTTTGGGGCTCATGGCACAAGGTTTGAGCAATCAAGAAATTGAAGACGCGCTGGTATTAACCGCAGGGGCGGTAAGCAAACATGTGTCCAATATTTTTCTCAAACTCGGATTTCGGCCCGAGGATGCCAACCGCCGCGTCAAGGCCGTGCTGATGTGGCTGCGCCACACCGAGCGTTAAAGGCGTGCTTATGCGCTCTTCGTGGAGTTGATGACCGCAGCGCGCCAGAGCGTGTACTCGTCGGGGAAATCCTCGCGGTAGTTTTTCACCGCGCGGATGCCGCGCTCGACGGAAGCGATGACCTCGTCGATGGAGTCCTCCACACCCTCTGCATCTACGAAGATGACCGGGCCGCTGATAGCGCGGATGGGATCTTGCAAAAAGGCGGAGTTTCCCGTGTCTGCGGCATTGCGCGCTAAGGAAGCCACCGGATTGGGATCGGCACCTTCCTGCTTGGCCTCTGGGTTGTAGAGCGCGGCGTAAGTTGTGCCATCATCCTGAAATACGACAGAGACGCGACCCTCGATGGTGCCGCCCAAGAACTGATTGGCGTGTTCTAATTCGAACTCGATTTTTCGGCACGTGAGATCGGGATTGACGAGGAAACCAACGGTCATAAGAGAAAGCTCCTTTAAAGCCGAGAGGGCGTGAACGCGTTAAAGATTACCGCTGACTCCGCTACCCCGCAGTGCGAGGAAGAAGAATTTTAGGTTAACTGTGGCTCTTCCACATCCAGTTGCGTGTCAGTGCCAATATCAAGGCTCGACGGCGCAGCCCCCTCATGAATGAGCTGGGCACCGAGGGCAGCGATCATCACGCCGTTATCGGTACACAGGTTAAACCGCGGCACGCGCAGCTCCACCCCGGCGGCGTTGCAACGCTCGGCGGCCAGCTCCCGGAGCCGGGAATTAGCCACAACGCCACCACCAAGCAACAACACCTTCGCCCCGGTATCCTCACAAGCACGAATGGCTTTAGCGGTGAGCACATCTGCCACGGCCTCTTGGAACGAGGCGCATACATCCTCCACGGAGATGGTCTCGCCGGCCTTTTCGGCGCGCTCCACATAGCGCGCAACGGATGTCTTTAGCCCCGAGAAAGAAAAATCATGCCGGTGCTCACCACGTAGATCCTCGGCGCGCGACATGCCGCGCGGGAAATCGATGGTGGGCTTTCCGCGGGAAGCCAGCTTATCGATGACTGGCCCACCCGGGTACCCCAATCCTAGGAGTCGGGAGACTTTGTCGTAGGCCTCACCGGCGGCATCATCAAGCGTGGAGCCTAACTCGCGCATGGGCTTTCCCACGGCCTCAACTTCGAGCAACTGCGTGTGCCCGCCGGAGACCAACAGCGCGACCGAGTGCGGCAGGCTCTCGCCCTCGAGGTTGGCCACGGCCACGTGTCCGCCGAGGTGGTTAACGCCATAAAAGGGCACGCCCCACGCGGCAGCATAAGCCTTGGCGGCGGAAGCACCCACGAGCAGGGCGCCAGCCAGACCAGGGCCCACGGTAGCGGCAATGGCATCGGGCTTATCGATGCTCGCCTCTTCCAATGCCGCCCGCATCACCTGCGGCATGGCCTCTAGATGGGCCCGGGAGGCGATCTCGGGCACCACGCCGCCAAAGCGCGCATGCTGCTGCATCGACGAAGCAACGGCATTGGCGATGATCTCCATGTGGCCGTCCTGCTCCAGCTCGACGATGCCCACGCCGGTCTCATCGCAGGAGGACTCGATGCCCATGACCTTCATTACTGCTCCTTTGCTTCACGCTGGCTTAGCTGCGGGGTATGGCTGGGGGTTTGGCTAGGGCGCATCATGACGTGCGCATCCGCCCCGGAGGGCTGATAGTAATTGCGGCGGATCCCCTCGATGTTAAAGCCATAGCGCCGGTATAGCTCGATGGCGGGATCGTTTCCCACGCGCACCTCTAAAAAGATGGGCGCGCTTTTGACGTCCGCGATATGGCAAATATTCTCCATCATCATGCGTGCTATGCCGCGTCGCTGGGCCTTAGGATCAACGCCTATGGTGTGGATCTCGAACTCTGGGTCTGCGACTGGGCCCATCATGCCAATGCCGGCATAGCCCCAAAGGACGGGTTTTTCACCATCCTCCGGCACCGCGGGGTCCAAAGCGCCTTCCACTCCGAGGTAGAAGGTGAAGGGCTGGGCCATTTCTTGCTTAAATATCGCTTCCGTCCACGGGGTTTCACCAGGAAATAGTACCTTCTCCAGCTCAGCGCAGCGTGGTGCATCGGCGGGAGTAAGCTCGCGCAGGTTCACAGGCGCACCTCTGGAATCGCGGCCGAAAGTCGCTGCTTTTTAGGTGGAACCGCATCGGGGCGGCGCAGGTACATCGGCACGAATGGCTCCGGATCCGCAGCGAGCAGCGCGACGGCTACCAAAGCCCCGGCAGTGGGCGCGGCTTCACTGCGTGGCAGCGCAGCAAGTTCCTCCGGCAACTGCTCAGCCAGCTTCTCAGGGATGACCACTCGTGCGACATCCGGCACGGTTAGCTTCCCCGGCTTCGATACGTTCGGACCCGCAACGCGTTGTCCTGCGCGGTAGGTGGCCCAATAAATTTCCTTGCGGCGGGCGTCGGTGGCAACTAAGGTCGCATCCTCGTTACCAGCCTCTGCTAGCGCAGCGTGCGCGATGGCATCATGGGTGCACACGCCGTGAAGAGGGATACAAAGGGCATCAGCAAGCGCCTGCGCCGTGGCCATACCGACGCGCAGTCCGGTAAAAGGACCAGGGCCCACGCCCGCCACAATAGCGTCGAGATTCCCGAATTCCAGCCCCGCCTCGCCCATCACCTCGAGGATGGTGGGCATGAGCCGTTCATTGTGGGCGCGCGTATCAGCTACAATGCGCTGCGTGGTCCGCCCTGATTCGGTGTCGACTACCCCGGTGACCAGAGCGGTCGTCGCCGTATCAATGGCCAAGACGCGCATTAGCCGACCAGCTTCCACACGCCGTCTTCGCTCTGAAAGGTCAGCGGCTGAGAACCCTGGAGCAGCGGTACTCCGCCGTCGAGGTCGTGCCCCTGCTGTTCCATGGTCTTAACCTGGGCGTTGATCATCTCGCAGACCTCCACCTCGGAGGAATCCAATTCCTCTACATAAGGATCGACGTTGTGGCCCAGAGCCATGACATAGCTTTTGCCCTCCGGAACGACACCGTCCTCGAACGTAATGTCATCCGGATTCGGGGCGGCTTCCTTGACCTTGTCTTCTGCCATGCCCGAGCAGATGAAACCGATAGCGCTGTAGTCGGCGCCGTAGACATCGGAAGGAATGAGTGGCATTACCTCAAGGTTCCGCGGGGCGTGCTGCAAGGTAGTGGTGAGGTTCCCCTCTAAGGGATCCTCTTCACGCAAGGTAGCTCCGGCAACGAGCACCATCATCACAACGATAAACAGCGCGATAATAGCCGTGGTCAGGTTACGAGAAAATTGAGTCATGGGGTGAGTAACGCTCCTCGGGTCAAGGGGTTCTATATGTACATTTGGTGAAGTTAATGTCAGTTCTGTTACCGAGGCTACTCGGCAGCTCACAAGCATTCACCCACGGGGTAGTGCCTGCCAGTGTAGGCGGCTTACCACGTGGGTGAATAATTAGCGCGGGACATATGGGGCTAAAGCAAGAGCAATAGCAACACCTGAGCGGCGATAATCTTGCCGATGATGGTGGTTGGATACACCGTTGCCCAGCCGCGCCCGGCAAGCTCCGTTCCAGTTTGGCCGCGGATATAGGCAAATACCGCCGGGTTTGTGGTCATGCCGGCCGCACAGCCCATGGCCTCGTCCCACTTCAAACGCAGCACCAGCATGCCGATAACCCCGATGAGGATGGCCGATACCAAAGTAACGATGAAGCCGACGCCGATGATGGTCAGCGAGGATGGATCCGTGAGGGCGTCGCGGAATGACGCACCTGCGGATGTACCTACGCCCGCCAAAAAGAGCGTTAATCCCAGGTTCGAGAGGGATTCCCGGGTATGGAAGGGCATCTGCCAATTAATGGGGCCAGTACGATTCAGGTAGCCGAGAATGAGCCCTACCACGACAGGACCGCCGCCAAAACCCAGCTGCAGGGTCGATCCGCCCGGCATGGGAATGGGGATAAGGCCCAACAGCATTCCCAGGGTCAAACCGATAGACATGGATAATAGATCAGCATTGCCGAGAGCCGATTCGGAATCGCCCAAGTACTTGCGCACATCCCGCACCCGGTGCGTGCTGCACACCACACGCACGCGGTCGGAGTAATTGAGCACCATATCCGGATGCGGAACCATGTCGCTATCGCCCTTGCGCACGCGAGCGATGATAAAGCCATGTTCAAGCGCTTCAATATCGCGGATCGGCTTGCCGGCGACCTTCGGGTTGGACACGGTCATACGCTTATACTGCAAGCCTGCCTCTGGGGTGAGCTCGACAGGATACTCCTCACCAAGTATCTCGATAGCGCCGTCGACGTCTTTTTCGGAGCCATTAATAAGGAATGCTTCGCCCTTACGCAGGGGCATATCCGGCTCCGCCAGTTGGTGATTTTCCATATCGGAAATCTCGCGGGTAGCCACCACCGTATTTCCGGTTACACGGTAGAGATGCCCGGCCGTATCCGGGAAATCTTTGTTAAGCCGCACACCTTTAGCTACCAGCGGAGCGGGAATCATCCCCTCTTTCTTGGCATCCTTCTCATGATCTACCTTCAATATCTTTGCGCCGAAGGCAGCGACTAGAATCGCACCAATGACTGCGCCCGGATAAGCCAGCGAATAGCCGACGACCGGGGTGGAATTGCCCAGCATATCCACTACCGCTGCCATACCTGGGGTGGACGATAGTGAACCGGCGAACATACCTGCGGCCACATCGGCTTCAAGGTCGAAAACGCGGATGAGTGCAAAGCCCACTCCAACGAGTACAACCAACATGCCGATCATAAAGACGGTCAGCTTCCAGCCGCGGGTAGCAAATTCGCGGACGAACGACGGCCCGAAGTTAAGGCCAATGGCATAGACGAAAATAGCTAAGCCGAATTGATACACCAGCGGCGGGATCTGGATATCGGGATTCGCGGTAGAAAGCCCGAGCGCCACGAACATCGCGGCCGCGGCGCCGAGAGAAATACCAAAAAACTTGATTTTACCCATGGCCAAACCTATGGCCATGATGGCAAAAAGGGCGAGTAGAGGACTGGAGGCTAGGAGATCTAACACCCCTTAAGGATCCCGCACTTTGAATGCCCAAAGCAACTTAACGCCCTAAGATATCCATCACTTATAGCGTGAGACTAATGAGAACTACCTAATCATTCTGGCGCCACGACCAGCTGACACGCCGTACGTCCTTATCGGCGTCTGCAAACTCCGCCGGTTCGCGGTCGATGCGGACAAAGAGGTAGGAGTCCGCGATCTGCTCGACGAGGCCGCCGCCCCATTCGGCAACGACGACGGCATCAGCAAGCTCAGTATCCAAATCCAAGGCATCCAGTTCCCCCAGGGGATCGCCGGAATTAGCCCCGCCCTCATCCAGCAGGCGGTATGCATCCACGTGCACCAGGTCCGGTCCCCCAACCCGGGAGCGGTGCACGCGCGCGATCACGAACGTGGGCGAGGTAATGCGTCCTTTGACGTGCATACCTTGGGCTATACCTTGGGTGAAAGTGGTCTTCCCCGCACCCAATGGACCATCTAGGATGACGACATCGCCGGCTTCCAGCGCGGCGCCCAGCTCCCTGCCGCAGGCGTGTGTCTGTTCCACTGTTACCAAATCGCGAGTTCCAGAGTCCGGAAAATTACGGCGCATCGCTCTCTCCTACATACTCGCGTTGGGTGCGGCCGGTAGGCCGGCACACCACCTCATAGTTAATGGTTCCCACGGCACCAGCAAGCTCGGTGGCGGACATGCCACCCTGACCGAAGATGGTGGCCTCATCACCGAGGACGATGCCATGGGGATTATCTCCTAGATCCACCATTATTTGGTCCATACAAACACGGCCAACCTGGGGATAGAGCCGCCCACCGATGCCAACCTGGAGGTGACCTTGATACGCGCGTGGCAGGCCATCGGCATAACCGCAATCCACCGTAGCCAGGAAACCTGGCTTATCCGCGCTCCAGGTACACCCATAGCTGGTGGCTTCACCCCTATCGATCGGTTTGAGCCCACAGACATTTCCGGACCAGGTCATTGCCGGGATCAGGCCGTGGTCGCGCCCCGCGATGGGCTCGAGTCCGTAACACGCAAGGCCGACCCGTACCTGTTCAAAGTGCGCCGAGGGGCGCGAGAGCGTGGCCGATGAATTAGCTAAATGATTAACCGGACATTCCAGACCAGCCGCGCGCGCCGCGTCGAGGGCACGCCGGAACTCCTTTTCCTGGGCATCATTATGCGCGTTATCTGGATCATCCGCGCAGGCGAAGTGAGACATGAGACCTTGGACGGCGATATGCGGGGCATCCCGAAGCAGCACAAAGACCTCTTCCCAATCCGCTTTATCCACCCCGGCGCGGTGCATTCCGGTTTCCACCTTGATATAAACCTCGGCGGGAATTTCTGCCTCGACCAGCTTGTGCACCTGCGCCGGGGAATTGACCGCAATCTGGACTCCGCATGCCAAAGCCTCTTCCAGCACCTGATCCGTCTGCCAGATCCATGCCGCAATAGGTAAATCCACCCCCATGCGCCGCAGCTGCACGGCTTCTGTCAGCGTGGCAACTCCAAAAGAATCCGCTCCTGCCCTTAGCATCACGGGCACGACTTTTTCCATGCCGTGCCCATAAGCATCCGCCTTCACCACGCACATCAGTTTGACGTCTGGGCCGATCTTCTCCTTAATCAGCTGCACGTTACGCGCGATGGCAGCAAGATCAATTGTGGTTTTCAGCATGCCCCTATTGTGCCACTTTCCCCCCGCGCGCTGAATTTACTGCAGCTAGGCGCAGGCCCCTCTCCCGGCAGTGTGGACGATATGGAAGAGGGCGAGGGGCCACAGACCGTGGGATGTGTTATTCCACGGTCACGGACTTGGCTAGGTTCCGCGGCTGATCAACATCGTATCCCTTGGACTTTGCCACGTGTGCGGCAAAAATCTGCAGCGGCACCGTAGCTAGGAGAGGCTGCATCAACGTCGGTGCCTTGGGCACACGGATGACGTGGTTAGCGTAATCCTCTACCGCAGTATCGCCTTCTTCTGCGATCACGATGGTGATGGCACCGCGGGCGCGGATTTCCTGGATATTAGACACAACCTTGGAGTGCAGCGAATCGCGCCCGCGCGGCGATGGCACGATAACAAAGACCGGCTGGCCTTCTTCAATCAGCGCAATCGGCCCGTGTTTGAGTTCGCCAGCGGCAAAGCCTTCCGCGTGCAGGTAAGCGATCTCCTTGAGCTTCAGCGCACCCTCCAAGGCAACTGGGAAGCCCACGTGGCGGCCCAAGAAGAGCACGGATTCCGCATTCTTCATGGTGCTAGCCAGCTCAGCTACCTGCTGTTCTTGATCGATGACACTCTGTACCTTATCCGGCATATTGCGCAGCTCAGCCAGAACGCCTTGAATTTCATCAGAGAACATATTGCCGCGCAGCTGTGCTAGGTACAGACCCAGCAGGTAGGTCGCGGTAATCTGCGCCAAAAATGCCTTGGTGGAGGCTACCGCGATTTCGGGACCCGCATGGGTGTAGAGCGCCGCATCGGATTCGCGCGGAATTGACGAGCCCTGCGTATTGCAGATAGCGATAACCTTCGCACCTTGCTGGCGGGCATGGCGCACGGCCATCAGGGTGTCCATGGTCTCGCCGGACTGAGATAGGGCCACGACCAAGGTCTTTTCATTAACGATCGGATCGCGGTAGCGGAACTCGTGGGCGAGCTCAACCTCAGTGGGGATGCGGCACCAGTGCTCGATGGCGTACCGCGCCACGTGACCGGCATAAGCCGCAGTACCGCAAGCAATGACGATGATTTTGTCGATGGACTTCAGGATCGATTCATCGATGCGCAAGTCATCCAGGGTCAGCTGGCCCTGATCGTCAAAGCGGCCCAACAAGGTATCGCGCACCGCGGCGGGCTGATCGTGGATTTCTTTTTCCATGAAGGAATCGAAACCACCTTTTTCAGCGGCAGCCGCGTCCCACTTGATCTCAAAGTACTTGCCCTCGGCGGGGTTGCCGTCGTAGTCAGTGATGGCGATATCGTCCGCAGTAATGGTGACAACCTGGTCATTGTCCATTTCCACTGCGGACTTGGTGTAATCGATAAAGCCCGATACGTCAGAGCCCAAGAAGTTTTCACCCTCACCCAAACCGATGACCAGAGGCGAATCGCGGCGGGCGGCAACGATGCGGTCTGGCTGGTCAGCGTGAATGGCCAGAAGGGTAAACGCGCCGTCGAGGCGCTGGGCGGTCAGCTGCATTGCCTTGGTGAGGTCACCTGCGGCGTCGTTGTGGAAAACATCTCCGAGCAACGCGGCGGCAACTTCAGTATCGGTTTCAGAAACGAAGTTAAAGCCTTTGTTCAAAAGCTCGGTCCGCAGCTCCGCAAAGTTTTCAATGATACCGTTGTGAACCACGGCCAGCTTGCCGCTGTCGACGACGTGTGGGTGTGCATTGAGATCGGTCGGACCACCGTGCGTGGCCCAACGGGTATGCCCAATTCCTAAAACAGAATCCTTCAGGGGACGCGCTGCAATCTCGTCGTCCAAGGCAGCGACTTTGCCTGCCTTTTTCCGCCAACCGATTTCCCCCTCGGCGTACATCGCCACACCAGCGGAGTCGTAGCCGCGGTATTCTAATCGACGTAGACCTTCCAGAACTACATCCAGAGCGAAGTAGTCGCGGTCACCATTAGCTAGACCAACATATCCAACAATTCCACACATAAGAGTTGATTCTACATCATCGACTAACGGGCGAATGCTTCAGATAGCTTGGGAAATAGTGTGTGTTCCGGAGTTATTCCGGTCAGTTCGGTTGCTAGGGAATCCGTCGCCGCACGGTCCCCCGCAGCAGCTTGCAAACGCTTTTGAAGCTCGACAGATTCCGCATCCTCAGGAACATCAAAGTCTAAGGCTGCTCCCACAGCTTCAACCAAAGAAGTAGCTTCAAACCCACGTGCCGCCAGTTCAGCGGCAGGCCCGATGAACCGTTCGTTACGAGAAATCTTTCGCAATGGCGCACGACCTACTCGGTCCGTAGTGTCAGGAAGTTCTGGATTTTGGAATCGCTTTAGAATCTTATCAACGTACGCCTGCTGCACCTCAGGATCGAAGCCGAATTTCTCAACGATGAGCTGCTTCGTTTCCGCCAATACAGCGGCCACTTTTCCACGGATTTCCTCGCGCGACAAAGCATCGGAGATAGCGGAAATTCCTTGCTGCTTTCCAAAATACGCAGTAGCTGCGTGACCCGTATTCACGGTAAATAGCTTCCTGGTAATATACGGCGCAAGATCTTCTACCCAAGTAATGCCGGATATATCGGGAACGTCCACGCCAGCCTGCGCAAACGGCTCAGCTTCCACGACCCATTCATGGTAGGTCTCAACAGTTACGTCCAGCGCTTCGGCACCTGTCCGACGCTCTTGGTTCGGAACGATGCGATCGACAGCGGCATTAGGGAAAAATGCTACCTCATCAACCTCTGGATAGACCTTGCGGATGGCATCAGCGAGCCCATCAGTGGCGTTGATTGCATTTTCGCATGCGATGACAGGTACCTTTGCACTACCAGCCGCTGCACGACGCCTTAGCCCCTCTGCAATTGAAGGAGCAATAAACCTCAGCACAGTGGGACCTACTGCAGTCGTAATCATGTCCGCATCAACTATCTGCGCATATAGACCTTCCTCGTCCTCTGCCGAGTTCACGCCGGAAAAACCGGTTACCGTTACGTCCCGAGCATCAGCGCCCACTTCGTGCACGGTATAAGAATCAAGATCATTCAATGAGTTGATCAATGGTTCAGCAACGTCCGCAAACTTTAGCTCGTAATCGGCTTCATGCAGGATTGCTCCCACAAATCCACGACCAATATTTCCCGCACCGAAATGCAATGCCTTCTTAGTAGCCATTACTTATTCACCTTTTCGAAAATTTCGAGGATCTCGTCCTTCGTTGTGGCCTGTTCAAGCTGCTCCACGGTGTCTGCCTCGCCGAAGATTTTGGCAATCTTGGACAATGTCTTGAGGTGAGAGCCATCTGCACCAGCGATACCGACAATGAACGTGGCGGGCTTGCCTCCCCAGTCTACGGGTTCGTTCAAACGAATGAAGGAGATGGCAGAACCTTTGATAGATTCCTTGGCCTCATTTGTACCGTGCGGGATTGCCAGACCATTGCCCATAAAGGTGGATACGGATTTTTCGCGCTCATGCATTGAATCCACGTAAGCCTGCTCGACCGCTCCCGCAAAAACTAGCAATTCACCTGCTTGGTCGATTGCTTCCTCACGGGAGGTGGCATGCCCATCGAGGACAATTGTTTCCGCACTAAGTACGTCAGTTCCGGCAGATTCATTATCGGATAGAGCGTCCGAAACTGCGGGGCCCTCTGGAGCATTGTGTTCGCCTGCGGTTGGAGCTGTGGCGGAAGATTCACTCGATTGTTGCTCGCGAATTAGCTCAATCACTTCGTCATAACGCGGTGAGGCCATGAAGTTATCTACTGTTACGTGAATAGCAGACGGCGTTGCTGGTTTTGCACGCTCTGCCAAATCCTCGTGAACGACGACTAGCTCGTAAATATCTTTTAGATTATTAACTGCCGAATTGGTGACGGTGACTACGTCTCCGAATCCTGCTTCCTTAATTTTATTCCGAAGCACGGAAGCGCCCATGGCGGAAGAGCCCATTCCTGCATCGCAGGCGAAGACAACATTGCGGATCTCAAGGGACTCTTTTGCAGTTTTAGAAGAAAGCACCCCTGCGACAGAGGATTTCCTCCCCTTCATAGCCTCCATATCCGCAGCGGCCTTATCCAAGTCATCTGTACCCTTCGTGAATTTCAGAATCGGCGCAGCAATAGCAAAGGACACTGCAGTGGAAGCGAAAACTGCGGTGGTTACCCCGAGATAAGAATCGGACGCGACGGTTCCGTAAATTGCAATGATTGAGCCAGGAGCTGCAGGTGAACGAAGTCCAACGTCCATTATCGTATTGATGGCAACACCGGTCATTCCGCCACCAATTGCGGCAAGCAGGAGCTGCGGACGCATTAGCACGTAAGGGAAATAAATCTCATGAATACCACCGAAGAAGTGGATCAAAGCGGCTCCAGGTGCCGTTGCTCGCGCCGACCCCGCGCCAAAGACCATGAAAGCAAGCAGGATTCCCAAACCAGGTCCTGGGTTAGCTTCTAAGAGGTATAGGACCGACTTACCAATCTCTGCTGATTGGTCAGTCGCCAAAGGGGTAAGAACTCCGTGGTTAATGGCGTTGTTGAGGAAAAATACCTTTGCGGGTTCGATCAAAGCGGAAGTCAGCCACAAGAGGTTGTTGGAGATAAGGAACTCCACAGCCCGCCCAGCAATGTCCATGATGAAGTTCATCACTGGAGTCAGTAGATACATCGATGCAATAGCACCAGCGAAACCGAAAATGCCGAGTGAGAAGTTGTCCACCAACATTTCGAATCCAGGGCGAATTTTACCGGCCCACAAGACCTCAAGCTTCTTGAATAGCCAGGCAGCCAGAGGGCCGCAAATCATGGCACCTAAGAACATAGGCGAAGAGTGACCGTCCTCGCCAATCCACTCTGGTGCGGAGGTACCCATAATGACACCCATCGTGACGATGGCACCTACCACACCACCACGGACCTCATACACCAACTTACCGCCGGTAAATGCAATAAGAATCGGCAGCAAGTAAGTCACCATGGGGCCGACCATCGTATTTATCTTTTCGTTCGGGAAAAACCCGTCTGGGATGAATAGAGCGGTGAGAATACCCCAAGCGATGAAAGCGCCGATGTTCGGCATAATCATCGAGGATAAGAATGTTCCGAACTTCTGAACGGCGACACGAGCCCCGCCCTTTTGTTGTTTCGTCTCAGCCATACGCACAATCCTTCACTAGCAGCTGAGTGCGTGCGAACTAAGCACACGCACAGTGGGAACGTTTTTGATTATTGATTTCATCAATAACCTCGTCATTTTAGCCCTTCGCAAGCGAAAGTTTAATTTTGCATTTAAAATAATTTCATTCGGCCTACTTTAATGAGGGCATCGGGTTCAGTCGAGGTAATTCCTCTAGCTAAATCAGCAGGAACACGTTGGTAACCAAACTCCCTGGCTGCAGCTTACCGGGGACGTAGGAGAAGATGGGCATCGGCAATTAGCCGCACCCCTTTCCTGCCCGGTCAGCTAGCAGGTGGCGTGGTCCAGCATCTCCAGGACATGGTGGCAATCCTCGCCGGTGGCACGGCTCATGCCCATCTCACACATGAGGTTGGTAGAGGCTTGATACTGCCCGCCCAGCTCCTTGATATGCGCGGCCTCGGCGCGGTTGCCGGAATGGGAGCTCCGGATGGAGCATGCCGCGGTCGCCGGCATAACCACAGCAATGCAGGCGCTGCGAATGTGCAGCTCCTTGGCTGCGGCCCGGGCGACCTTTTTAACATCCCTCACTATGCCGAGTTGGACCACCGAACAGGCCGGGTGAATCGTCATGGAATCGGCCGGCTGGGTGGTCTCGAGGCGCGGCAGCAGTGTATCGGCGGTACAGCTCGAAGCATCCACGATTACGGGAAGACGGACGTTTTCCGTAGCCTCCATGATGCTTTCACGCACGCACTGCCCCATGATCCAAGCGCTTGAGTGATCTGCCGCCCCTTGCCTAGTTCCAGCTGATATCCCGGTACGGTACCGCGGCTGATAAGCGAGCATAACGTCGGTGAACTTTGTAACCAGCTGCAGCGGCGGCATTTGGGCTCCGGTAAGCGCCATCGCCACACCGCGGCTGGTGACCTGCCAACTCTTGGCGGCGGTGAACTAGACCTTCTCTTTCACGGTTCCGGTATGTTCGCCGTGTAGCTTCTGAATGAGTTTTCCGGGATCAATGCCCATCGAACAGGTAGTTAAGCACATGAAATCCGTGGCGCACCGTGCCGCAATCCATGCGGGTGAAATTATTCGCCACCACGCCGCCGGTGGTGCAGGCCGCCTCGCTCGCCGGGCCCGGGCCGAGCTTGCGGTTGCGCGGCCCCAAACACGCATTGACCTGGTGCGCGATTGCCCCTGGCTGTACGCACCCCTGTTGGCCTCCGCGAACCCGCGCATGTTCCGCTCGTCACCCCTTGCCACCGGCTCGGGGTGATCTTCATCTATCCTAGAGTGCGTGTCTGCGAATTTGAATAAACATTTAGGAACGTTATCGAAGCGTGGCCGCAACCGAGTGTTGGTTGGCGACCTTGATTATGCAGGTATTACCGGCAAGGTTTATACCCCTGCGGAAGGCCAAGGCCTGCCCGCCGTTGCCTTTGGCCACGATTGGATGCACAAAATCAAGGATTATCACGCCACGCTGCGCCACCTCGCCAGCTGGGGCATCGTCGTGGTCGCCCCTAATTCTGAAACAGGCATCTTTCCTGACCACCGCAATCTGTCAGCAGATATGGAATCTGCGTTGCAAATCGCCGCTGGGGTGAAGCTGGGAACCGGCAATATCACCGTATCACCAGGCAAGCTCGGCATGATCGGCCATGGCATGGGTGGCGGCACCGCAGTTTTGGGCGCGGTTGATAACCCGAAAGTCAAGGCCGTCGCCGCCATCTATCCCGCCGTGACAGCCCCCTCCGCCGTCGAGGCCGCGCGCAGCCTCGACACACCGGGCCTGGTCATCGGTTCTGGGCGCGATGATATTTTCAATGCCGGAAACCCTGCGAAGCTAGCCTATAACTGGCGCGGCCCGGTGGCCTTCCGGGCCATCGATAAAGGCACGCAAAATAGCTTTAGCGAAGATCGCTTCCGCAAATTAGCCATCGGCTCCGGTGCATTCCGAACCGGCCCCACCGAAATCGCCCGCGGCCTCGTCACCGGTTTCTTGCTCTCCACCCTTGCCGGAGAGTCCACCTATGACGATTTTACGGATCCCGAAGCGAAAGCGAAGAAAGTAGAAAGCTTCACCGGAGATGACCTGGCTGAGCGCGCCGGGGTCACCCGCGATGACTAATAGCTAACCCGCGGAACTAGCCCTATCCACGTCGCAGCACAGATTTCACCTGCCCCGATGCGTTGTTAATACGCATTGGGGCAGTACCGTTTGGGCCGCTTCTGCTACTTCGACGCCACGTTCCAGCAGCCGCTTGTCGATGCCCCACCGCATCACCTTCCCTTCCCCCGTACTGTTCAGTTTTAGCCTGCTGCACGGCCTTCGCCGTGGATTTTTCTAGCTCATCCTGGGCTTTTGCCAAGCTTTTTTCGAATTCCAACATGCGCCGTGCGGTGCGCTCGCGAAATCCCTGCGCAAATTCTGCAAAATCGTTATTCATTACCATTTCCCTGCCTTTCGTGCAGTCACGGACGGTTCATCTGGGTGCGGAGTTGGCTCAGGCTGGGGATGAGCCCCGGGAACTGGGGCAGAAACCGGTGACTGTCCAGGTCCCGGCGATGGTGCTGGTGCAGGGCTGGGTGGAGACTGTGGATCTGGGACAGGTGCCTTAGCACCCACCGCTTCCGCTGCTTGCAGGTGCTGCACCTTTTCTGGCGGTGGAGCAGGTTCTTGCACCTGGGAAAGCTCCGGAGGTGGCTCAATCGTTCCCCCTTCCGGGCACGGTTCAGGTGCGGGTTTCGGACACGGCTCGGGTTTCGGTTCTGGTGCAGCACAAGGCTCAGGTTTCGGTTCTGGTTCAGGGCAAGGTTCTAGTTCAGGTTCCAGTATGAGCCCGGGTTTTTGGCAGGGCTCAGGTTCCGGTTCCGGACAATCAGTATCCACGATGTTTTCCAAGCATCCCGCGGCACCTTCAATAATGAGGCCTAGACCTACTAGGGCAATTCCTGCCCCAACGATTCCCAAGCTGCCGCTGCAGGAGGCCTTGATGTCACAGGCTATCTTGTATTCCACTGCAGCCGGCGATGTTAGCTTCTCTTCGCACTCTGAATTCTTCGGAATAAGCTCATGGACTGGGGCCTGCTCAGGCTGGGGTGTGGTAAGTGACTGCGGTGTCGATTTCGGTTCGGGTACGGGTTGTGGCTGGGGTGCCGGCTTCGGACCTGGCATCGGTTCTGGCTTGGACGGGCACTCCGGGGCCGATGCAGGTTGCGTTAGCTGTGCTGGCTGTGGCGGGTTGGGGGTGGTGCCGCCCCCGCCATCGGGCATCGGGCGCGTGGGGGCTGGCGTATCTGGACACTTTTCCACCGGTGGTGGGCAGGAATCTTCCTCAGCTCTTGCCGGTTCGGGGCATTCCTTCGGCAAAGGAGGCTCACAGACACATTCGCAGCGGGACTCAAACTCCTCGTAACAGGATTCAATGGCATCATCACGGTCCCGGCATGTGCTGGCAATGGAGTCATTGGTGTCATCGATAATTTTCGCACCAATAGTGGAGACGATTGGAATAATAAACCTAGCCAGCGGGTGCCTAGTCGCTACCATGGACAAAATATTGAGCAGCGGGATGACCGCGGAAATCAACTCAATCAGTGCGGTATCGGAGATATCGACGACGTCGGAAATAGCGCTCGAGCACTGCTTGGCAGAGTTAGTAAGGTGCTTTCCTTCTTCGCGATGGATATCAAAATCTTTTTGAATGCCCTTCAAATGCTCGCGCAAGGTGCCATGTGCAACATCGGAGTCATCCGTACACAGGAAATCCGCAAGCCCTTTCCCGCCGCCGTGCGGAAGATTTCCTCCCACCGCGGAGATGGTATGGCGCAGTATATTTTGCGGGGAAATTCCATCTACCGCACTGATGAGCTCACCCACAAGCCCCAATGGCATACTGGGGCCGGAGTACTGTCCCAGGCAGGCCAGTTGGAACTGCGAAATGGCGGCGGAATAATCTCCTAGAAGCGATTTGGTCAGCGTACTCACTAGTCCGCAGCCTTTCCGCTTTCTCCTGCAAAGGAGCGGCTAAAGCCGGCATCGTACGTGGCGAATGCGCGCATCTGGTCATGCGCCGCCTGGCCTGTAGCAGAAATATTGTCTAAGCGCCGCGTTCCATTGTCATGAATGCGCGCGAGGATACTGCGTATGCGCTCCCCATGCCCGGAGAAATTTCGCCCAGCTGCAGCAATAGGAAAGTCTGGAACATCGGCGCGATGGGCTTGGCGCTGTTCATCATTGGCACTTATAGCTTGTTTTAGTGCTGACATCGCCTCTGCGGGGCGAAGAAAAACCTCAGACATCGGTATAAATCCCCAAATCCATATGCGGTAAGTGTGCTCACCTTCATTGGACTGGGGTTTATGCCAAATGGTTCCCCGGTACTTGTTATTTTTTGCCTATCTATACTGAGGCGACGACGGCAGAAAGCCTGCCTGCCACCTTGCGGGCATGTTCTTCCTCGGCCGCTTCCACCATGACGCGGAACAGCTCTTCGGTCCCAGAAGGGCGCAGCAGAACACGGCCGGTTTCCCCTAGCTCTTCCTCCGCCTCCACAATGGCTTCCTTGACCTCAGAGGAATCCAAGATCGCGGCTTTATTGGATACCGGAACGTTAATGAGTACCTGCGGCAATACGGTCATCACGGACGCCAGCTCTTTTAGACTCTTTCCAGATTTGGCCATGCGCGCCATAATGGACAGGCCAGTGAGGGTGCCATCGCCGGTGGTGGAGTCATCGGGAAGAACTACGTGCCCGGATTGCTCCCCGCCCAGGGAGAAATCGCCGCGGTGGAGCTCTTCTAACACATAGCGATCGCCCACCGCCGCATGGCGGACCTCAATGTTTTGCTCCTGCATGGCAATGGTCAGGCCCAAGTTGGACATAACCGTGGCCACAAGCGTGTTAAAACGCAGATCATTGTCTTCCTTCATCCCTACCGCAAGCAAGGCCATGATTTGATCGCCATCGACCACATTGCCTTCAGCATCCACGGCGAGGCAACGATCCGCATCGCCATCGTGGGCAAGGCCCAAATCGGCACCATGTTCCAGCACAGCCGCCTGGGCTTTTTCAATATGGGTAGAGCCACAGTTTTCATTGATATTAAAAGCATTGGGCCGGTGATAGATCGGGATAACCTCAGCACCTGCTGCTTCATAGGCGCTCGGAGCGACTTTCGACGCTGCACCATTAGCTGTATCAACGACCACCTTAATGCCGCTTAAGTCAGTAGATACCACCTCTTTTAGGTGCGCTAGATAGCGCTCGCGCCCATCGGGCGCTTCCGAGATAATGCGGCCCAGCTTCGTGCCCGTAGGGCCTTCTTCAACAAGGTTATCCATTGCCGCCTGAATCTTATCTTCCACACTATCCGGCAACTTCCTGCCGCCGGCGGAAAAGAACTTGATCCCATTATCGGGCATCGGATTATGGGAGGCAGAAATCATCACACCAAGATCTGCACCGTAATCATCCGTCAAGAAGGCGATAGCCGGGGTGGGGAGCACCCCCACTCGCACCACATCGACGCCACGGGATGCCAAACCAGAGGCGATGGCAGCATCGAGCATTTCGCCTGATACGCGGGGATCACGGCCGATGACTGCCAAGGGGCGGCGCTCATAAGATTCGCGCTGCGAAGTAAAAACTTCCGCAGCCGCTTGTCCGAGCCTCAACGCCAAAATGGGAGTCAGCTTTTTGTTCGCAAGGCCGCGAACTCCATCGGTTCCAAATAGTCGAGTCATGCCGTCAATTATGCCCTGTAAGTCTTGCCGGTTGCATGTTTGGGCATTGGCACGCAGCTGACCACGGGGTCCATATACACCACGCTAGTGGACGCAGCCCGGGCGCAACTGGAGGGGGCATAGGCAAGAGCGATAAGACGACAAAACCGCCGCCTCCCAGAATGGGAAGCGACGGCAATGCATGGCGCTTGCGCGCGCAGTTGAAGCGAGATTAACGCTTGGAGTACTGCGGTGCGCGACGTGCCTTGTGCAAACCAGCCTTCTTACGCTCAACCGCACGAGCGTCACGGGTAAGCAAACCAGCCTTCTTCAAGGTGGCGCGATCAGCCGGGTTGTAGATGTTGAGTGCACGGGCAATAGCCAGGCGCAGGGCACCGGACTGACCGGTTGGGCCACCACCGCTCACGGTGACCTTGAGGTCAAACTGGTTCTCGCGGTCCAGCAGGGTCAGCGGGGTGAGGATGTCCTGCTGGTGCAGCTTATTGGGGAAGTACTCAGCGAACTCGCGGCCGTTGACCACTATCTGGCCGGAGCCAGCCACGAGGCGAACGCGAGCAATGGCGCGCTTACGGCGACCGACGGTCTGAATTGGGCCCTCGTGGACCGGAGCAGCGGCCTCAACCTCTGTCTCGGTCTCAGCATTGGCACTAGCCAACGAATCACCAATGGTGTTGGTGAACTCTTCGGTAGCTGCGGTTGCTGCAGCGATGTCAGCAGCCTCGGCTACATTGTTGTCGATGTTCTGCTCAGCCATTACTGTGCCACCTGCTTAAACTCGAAGGTTTCCGGCTTCTGACCGGCGTACGGGTGCTCATCGCCTACGAAGACGTGCAGCTTCTTGATGGAAGCGCGGGAAAGCTTGTTGTGCGGCATCATGCCGGCAACAGATTCCTCGATAACGCGGACCGGGTTGGCGTCCAAAGACTGCCCCAGGGTCATGGACTTCAGACCGCCCGGGTAACCGGAGTGGCGGTAGCGCATTTCGCGGTCGCGCTTGTTAGAAGAAACATGGATCTTGTCAGCATTAAGGATGATAACGTGATCTCCGGTATCAACGTTCGGTGCGAACTGTGGCTTATGCTTGCCACGCAACAGGTCTGCCACGGTGGAAGCAAGCTTGCCCAGCACCACGTCAGTAGCATCGATGACGTACCACTTGCGGGTGATGTCACCGCTCTTGGGGTGGAAAGTAGACAAAATGACTCCTTGAAAGTCTGTCTCGGAACTGCCGGCCAGCGCTAAGCATCCATTCGCTTCCCTACAGCGGCCGGTGGAGACCTGCAAGAAGCGCTTCGCCAGCTGCTTGCTGACGAGCGAACGCATAGAGCAACAACTCTAGCCGCTGTCGGCAGAAAAGACCAAAACGCCGAAACCGGCACCTTCTCAGGAAAAGGTACCGGTAAATGCGGTTCTATGTAGCAGCTTCTGCGGTTAGCTTCTGCATTTAGCGCGGTGGGGAGACGGCGGCTGCGTTCGCCTCCTGCCGTATGGATACGGGCACAGGCACCGCCTATCTCCCTGACGCGCTTAAACAAGCAGGCTATATAGCTGTTGCCAACCGTACGCTAGCCCCAGCTAGCGGCAGCGCGACGGTTGACATCGCTCATGGCGTCATTGCCCTGAGAGACGGTCTTGGAGATAGTGGCCAGCACGGTATTGAGTTCCTGCGCTGCCTGATCCCACTTAGCCTGCGCCTGATTATAGGCAACTGCGGATTCGCCTTCCCATGTGCTCACCATAGGCTGGAGGCGGGATTTGAGGTCGGCCAAGGTGCTATTGATGCGGCCGGAGGTGGCATTGATATCAGCGGCGGCAGCGGAGATCGCTCCGAATTGGTATTTAATCTCGGACATGTTAATTATGGTTCCTTTCGAAGTTAGTGGTGGAGGTGACTGGATTACAGGGCGAGGCCGCCGCCAACGTTGGAGAAGGCCTGCGCATTTTCGGCTTCGACGTTGTCAAAATTGTGGGCATTGCTGCGGATGTTTTCAGAAATTGACGTCAATGCCTCGCGCAGTTGTTGCGCGGAGGTGTTGTAGCGCTGCATCAAATTGTCGAATGAAACCTGTGCCTGCCCGGCCCAGCTACCGCGAACAGAATCCACTACCCCCTGCAGGCGGGTGAGCTCACCTTGGACTTCGTCATTGGTGTTATCGACGCGGCCGGCGGTAGAGACCATGACATCGGCTTGTGTCTTAAAAGTCTGAGACATAACAGTGCGCCCCTCCTTAGGGCGGGAAGAGATGTAGAGTGTGATTTCCCCCGAAAAAGCTTCTATGCTTTCTCATCGTTATTGGACTGCACTAGGACCCCATTTGGTTCCCGGGAAGCTAAAAACTTTTTTGTTTATTTCTTGCTCATGGATTCGGTGGCCATCCGGCAGGCGGCTTTTTGCACGGTATTCGCATTATGCCGGGTATGGCACCCCACCGACATGTGGTGGCCGGTATCTTCCCATATGGTCCATTCCACTATGGAGCCATCACCAGGGTCCTCTGTATAGAACAACCGCCCTGCGTTCTCGGATACATCGCGCAATTCCGGGTCCCTGTCTACCTGGGCTTTGATTTCATCAAAGAGCGCCCTGGCCGGTACGTTAAAAAGGGAATCCGCCGCTAAGAGGATTCTTAGATCAGGGTCTTCTCCGGTCACGGTAACTAGTCCCTCTTCTACGGTAGCGTGAAATCCGACGGGAAGGACGACAGATAACCCTTCGATATCGAGGCGCTTTTCACCCGGGCTAAGACCGCCATCGCCACCAGGAACCTGATCGATACTGCTGCCACTGGCACCGATATCCTCTCCCGGCACGGAATCGGTGGAGCTAGCAGCGGTAGTACTTCTAGTGGTGATACCGGGCTCGCCTTCGTCCTCATCATGAGACGCACTAGCCCCCATGGTCCACCACGAAGCACCGACGACCGCGAAGATCACTACGACGATGGCGACGTGAAACATGTCGATGGCCCCAATCCAACCGCGCAGCTTATCGGTCCACCGCGTGCCCGTCCCCTTCGTTTTCTCCTTACCCGCTCGCGCGCCAGTTCCAGTTTCGGTATCAGTTCCTGTCTCCGGTCCCGCTTCCGTGTGTTCAATGAGGCTATCCGCCTGGACCGTGGACGTAGATGCCGGAGCTTTCCCAGGCACAGCCGCTGCCAATACTGATTCCGGTGTAGCCACTGCTTCCTGCTGGCGTACGCGGGCACCTGCTACATCGAGCTGACGCTTCAAAATGGTAACGGCTTCGCGGGAAATGTCGGTGCCTGAGGGATCCGCGATGACGGCTACGTCCACATCCGGCCATGCGGAACCAGCAATCTTCGCTACTTGGTCCATGACACGGCCAAGGGCCTTGCCTTCCACGATGCCGGTTCCGGAGAGATCGTAGCGGTACACGGTTTCTGGGCCTTCAAAGATGGTGGCCGCGTCCATAACGGTTACCGCAATCGTTGCCGAGGGCGTAGAGATGGGAGCTTGTGCAGACATTTATTCCTCTCCTCTCCCATAGACCACCTGGGCTATTCCCAGGTTTTCGCCGCGGATGCCCCACTGTCCGCGCCCAGACGGCTGATGGCTGGGCTTTAGCCCGAAGATGGTTCCCTCATCGCGGTCGGCATCGAAAAGCAGGAATGCGGGCTGCAGGTCGCGCACCGCGGAAAAGAATTGTCCAAAAAGTGCCCGGCCGATGCCACCGGATTTTCGGGCGATGACCATGTGCAAGCCGATGTCCCGGGCGTGCGGCAAGAGATCTATCAAGGGAGCGAGGGCGATATCACTGACCAAGTCTGCATCATCAATCACCACGTAAATATCTGGACCTTCCCACCAATTACGGGCAGCGAGTTGCTCTGGGGTGATATCCGGCCCCGGCAAGCGTTGTTCCAGCGTGCGGACGGTATTGACGATTGTCTCCTGCACACTGGATTGCGTCGCGGCATAGGCCGCCACCATGTCTTGGTCCAGCGTGCCCAGGTGAGCGCGGCGCTGATCGATGACTACCAGTCGCGCCGCCTCGCGCGCGAGGCCACTAATCCCCCGCATGATCTGTGCCAAGAAGTTGGACTTGCCGCAACCTTGTGCGCCGATGGTAACCAAGTGTGGTTCGCGCTCTGGATTCCACGCCAGGGTGGAAAGGTCGCGCCCGCCGATTCCCCACGGAATACCACCAGTGGGTGCTTCGCCATGAGCGGCAAGCTCATCTGGGGTCAGGACCGCAGGCAGCATCTTCAACCGCGGAGCCGGAATAGCATTAGTATGCACGCGGCAGATGTGGGCAATGTCTTGGTTCGAGGTATGTGCGAGCAGCATATTTTCGCCGGCTTGTGTCAACCCCCTGCCCGGGGCGCTGGGCAGTTTTTGCTGCAGCTTGCGGTCAATGAGGGAATCGAGCGCCTCTCCCAAGCGCAGCTCGAGGCGGTGAGCAATGAGATCCCTAATCGCCGGACGCATCGTGGTCCACCGGGAAGTCGCGATGACGACGTGAACATTGGCAGAGGTGCCGTCAGTAACGATATCCGTGATGGCTTCAGCTATATCCTCAAACTCTGCATTGGACGGACCGATGTGGTGCCAGCCGTCGATAATTAAAAAGGTCTCGCGCGATTCCGGCCGGCGAATAAACCCGGCTACCTCGTCTACGATGCGACGGACCTTTTCGCCTTCTTCGCGGCCAGCTAGGCCGGCAACATGCGGCAGCCGGTCCAGGGCGGCTAGCTGCCCGCCACCCAAATCGATGACATAAAAGCGGATATCTTCCGGCCGCCGGTGCAGCGCCAGGGACGAGACTATCGTGCGCAGCGCGCCCGACTTGCCGGATTGCGGTCCCCCACACAGGGCAAGGTGGCCGCCGTGTTGGTGAAAGTTGATGACCAGTTGGTCTTGCCGCTGGTAATACGGCCTATCTATGACCCCAATCGGTACGGAGAGTTCCGCCGGGTTGGACGCTGCGCCCTCCATATCAAGAGACGACAACTCAATGACCGTCGGCAGCGGCGGTAGCCAGATGCGGTGTGCCTCCTGTCCACGGGCCGTGGCTTCCTCACCGGCGGCGCGAACCACCTCGCCGAGGACCGATGTAGATTCATCCATCACCACCGTGGACGAATCCTGCGTAGCGGCATCGTCTTCCACCCATCCGGTAAAAAGCTCGACCCGGCGTGCCGGGCCTGTGAGATTACCGTCGCGGTCCGTGGCCGCGTGCCTGCCGGGGCCACTTGCGGCCCGGCGCGCGAGCGGGCCTGACACGTAGGAAGCCTGAAACCGGGTGAGATCTTCGGCATCGGATTTCAGGTATCCTGCGCCAGGTTGCCCGGGTAGGTGGTAGGCATCTGTCACACCAAGGACTTGGCGGGATTCGGCGGAGGAAAAGGTTTTGAGACCAATTCTGTAGGACAGATGGGAGTCCAGCCCCCGCAAGCGCCCTTCCTCAAGCCTTTGGGAGGCCAAAAGCAGGTGCACGTGAAGGCTGCGCCCCAAGCGCCCCACAGCGACGAAGAGCTCGGCGAAGTCAGGATGCTGGCCCAGTAGCTCGGAAAATTCGTCCACGACAATGACCAGCGCCGGCAAGGGGCCATAATCGCGCACGGCATCTGCAGAGGCATTGTACTCGCCCACATTGGCAAAGTTGCCGGCAGTGCGCAAGAGCTCTTGACGGCGGTTCATCTCCCCGGAAATGGCATCATACATGCGCTCTACCAGCGTGGATTCCTCTTCAAGGTTGGTAATGACCGCAGAAGTATGCGGCAGGCGGTCACAACCCAAAAAGGTCGCACCGCCCTTAAAATCCACCAGCACCAGATTGAGTTCATCCGGGCTATGCGTAGCGGCAAGTGCGGTCACCAAGGTACGCAGGAGTTCAGATTTACCACTGCCAGTAGCCCCGATGCACAAGCCGTGCGGCCCCATTCCCCCATGTGCGGATTCTTTCAAATCCAGGGTCACCGGCTGCCCGATAGAATCAATGCCGATGGGCACCATGAGCCGCGAGGTGCCATTACGCCCGTGCCACATACCGCTGGCAGCCAATTCATCAACGTCGCTATAGCCGAGCAGCCCCAGCAAATCGTTGCCCCGGCGCCCGGAGGTGCTATCGGGCCGGCGGAATACCGCCATCCGGCGCGCCATAATCGTGGCCGCGGCGGCGCCCAAAATATCGGGTGTACCCAGTTCTTCCACCCCCGCCGCCGTCACTGCTTGCAGGGTATCCGCCGCGACAAGACACAGGCCTTCTTGTTCCGCGCGCAGGCTCAATGCGGACGACGGCGCACCCCCTACTTCAATGACGGTGGTATAAGAATCGCCGTGAAAGAAGTCCTCGGTGCCGGTGGTAAATAGCGAATCGACCAGCACAATGTGAAACCGCGCCTTATCCGGCTCCCGGGTATGCGGCAGCCATTTCAGCCACTCCCATTCACCACCGATGGCCTTCATCCCGATGGTCTCGGGACCATGCGCCAGCGCTAGCTGCATGACCAAGGCCCGCACCGTATCGCGGGCTTTATCGCCGGTAAAGGATAAAAACCTAAAAGCCTGCAATTGGATAACCACCGGGAGATCGGGCACGATTCCCACCGCCTTGATCGCCTGGCGCATGCTCACCGCACAAACCGGGTCCAGGTCCTCAGTGGCACCGGAATCCGGAACATTGATGGGTGTGCACAGCGTGGTAGGCCCGGTTCCCACGCGCACCTCTAAAGCATCCGGATCATCGGGCCCGCGCTCCCACATGCGCCGCGATCCAATTAGTGGTTCCAGTCCCGCCGGATCCGGGTGCCGATACAGCTCGTGTGCGCGCTGCGCACCCGCATTATCCAGGGCCTTTTCCCGCAGTGCCTTGATGTGTCGCAAGTAGGTCCGCCGGGTTTCATCCGGGTCCTGCCCGCTATCTTGCGGCCCAAACATCATGGCCATGCTAGCCAGCATCATAAGAGGGAACATGAGCGATACCGGGCTAATTTGCCGCGAGTCACCCGCGCCCAGCACCATCAAAGCCACCATGCCCAGCATTGCGGCTATCATCACGATGGGCAACAATAAACGCACCAGCGGCACCGGCTGTGGGCGCACCGCTTCCGGAACTTCCTCAGCCTCAAGCGTACCGGTAGGAAGCGCCGGTGGCGCGTCCCTCAGCGGCATCGTCAACGGCTCCACGATGTGGGTTTCCCCGATCCCAAGCATGAGTAAAATCCTCCCCCGATCCACGCACTTAGCGCTCTTGGCCCCCTGCCAAGATTCCCCGCACTGCGGTGGACACGACGCCACCAGTAAGCCACAATATGTGGCAATGGGCAAGGGGGACGCCCACAATCATGAGACAATTCGGGGGAATTATGACCGCTCCAACGGCGCATCACCTGCGCCTTACCATCCGCATCCACGCTGACCGCTTCCACAAGGAAGCAGACGTGGCATTGCCGTTGAGCTCCAGCCTTGGCGAGCTCATGGCAGAACTTACCGACCTTGTCGATGCACCCGCGATCGCCTCACCGTGGCGCGCCAGCACGGCATCTGGTCGTGCTATCGACCTCACCGCACCGCTTGCCGCCACCCCACTGACGGAAGGCTCCATCCTGCTGCTCGCCCCGCGCGAGGAGCGACCCGCGCCCGTTATCCGCGACGCCGCCGAATCCCTCGCTGCCCAGAGCCAGGACGACACTACGTCGGCGATTCCCATCGTCTGGGGATGGACCGGACTTGCCGCAGCCTTCGCTGTAGCCTGGGTGCTCTCTCCTCCGGCAGTCGCCGGTGCCGGACTTGCCGTCGCGGCCTTCGTCCTCGCCCTGTGGACGCAGGCGCTATCCCTCGTCATGCTCACTTTGGCGGCAGGGGCGGCCAGCGGGTGGGCGCTTATCTCGCCCGCGCTTGCCGATGCCCCCTATGCCGCCGTCACCGCCAGCTCCACCCTGCTCTTAGCTTTATCGGCCTGCCACCTCACCCGGCTCAGCACCGTACGGATCACCTCTGGTGTGCTCACCATCGCCGGGTTATTGGGCAGTGCGGCCATAAGCTACCTGCTTCCCGGACTCAGTGGCAATTCCGGCATCGGTACAAGTCACGGAACCGCAGCGGCCGCGGGCACGATTATCGCGGGAGTTATCCTGTTAGCAAGTGCACCCTCGTTGACCATCGCCGCTGCGGGGCTCAAGGTGCCGCAATTGCCCACCGCCGGCCAAGACCTCGCCGTTTCAGATAATCTTCAGCCCGACGTGGCCGATCGGTCCACTCGCGCCGGGTTAGCCTACGAAGGAATCTGCTGGGGAATCGCGCTCTGCCTCATCCCGGCCATTATCGCCCTCAGTTTTACCGGTACAGGCTCCCCCGTGACCACAGACGGGGCCGGGGGAGATATAGAAGCAGCTGCCACCACCATAGGTGCTCGCATCGCTGTGCTCTTCGGCACCGGATTAACCGGGCTCGGCTTTGTCCAAGCACTCTGCGTCTCTATTGCTGGGACGGTGGTCATGCACGCCGCGCGTCACGGGCGTGCTCTAGCCGGCTGGGCGCTCATGCTCATCGCCATGGTTGCCTGCCTCGCCGCTTGCTTGTGCGCCGTACACGCTATCGGCGCGGATGGGCTCGCCCACGCCTGGGCCCTGACGACGGTCGCCATTCTTCTGCTTGCCGCGATGCTAAGTGCCCCGCTGTGGACGGATAAAATAAGCCAAGTAGAGCCAACGACCATCGCCTGGTTCGAGCGCGTAGAGTCCCTCACCATAGCCGCCTGCCTGCCACTTGCCGCGCACCTCGCCGGCATCTTCGAGCTCATTCGAGGACTAGGATAATGCACCACAGCTACCCACCCCATTCTTCTCCGCTACCTAAGTTTAGCGGCAGGTCCGGGTTTTCTCGAAGGGCCGCCGGCGCCCTTACCGCATGTGTCGTAGCCGCAACCGGAGGCCCCATTATCGCAGTTCCCACCGCGAGCGCACGGGAACCGGACCGGGATTGCGCCACCGCGCATCCTTCTCCCCTGGCACCGCAGCCTTCCGCGGATCAGCGTTCCTACCGCACCCAACTTCATTCCTTTGCCACGGGCAACGGCGTGAGGGTAGCCGTCATCGATACCGGTGTTGCCCGCCACGAACAGCTACCGAATCTCACCGCAGGCGCAGATCTGGTCACACAAGACGAACCTGACCCGCACCGAGACTGCGACCTGCATGGCACCGTCGTCGCCGGCATCATAGCCGGACAGGATATCGGCATCGCCCCGCGCGCCGAGGTGCGCGCCATCCGCCAAACCAGCGCACATTACCGCCAATACAATGGCACCACCGAAGACACGGACGAAGGCAACACCACCGGTTCGCTCGACACATTGGCGCGCGCCATCCACCATGCCGTGGAGGATAACGCCCGAATAATCAATATTTCCGTCGTCTCCTGCGTTCCTCAGCAAACCGCGGAACGCGTCGATCGCTCCCGCTTAGATGAGGCACTTGCCCGCGCGGAAGACGCCGGTGCGGTAGTAATCGCCGCGTCCGGTAATATTTCCCCCGGCAGCTGCGAAGAGGGCGATTACGTCTTTCCCGCCAATTCACCGACCGTATTATCAATTAGCGCTCAAGAGGATGCGCACGCACTCGCAGAATACTCGCTCACCCCTATTGATGGTCCACAATTATCCGCTCACGGATTCGTGCCTTTAGCGCTCAATCCCGCCGGGGGCTGGACAGACGGAAAAAACGAGCAGGATTCCGTAGCACAGTTCCACGGCACCTCGTTCGCAGCCCCAGTAGTCAGCGGAACCGCTGCCTTGCTAGCCGAGCGCTACCCAGAAGCCAGCGCCGCCGATATACGCCGACGGCTCCTCTCCGCCGGCCAGCCCGGCAACGGATTCATCGATCCGCTAGCTGCTGTTACACATATCGATGGAAACTATGCCGCACCCCAGCGCAACCTAACTATCCATCCCGCTACAGACGAGCACTCCCCGGCCGCACGCCGTACCGGTTGGGTGCTCGGCGGGCTAGTCCTGCTGCTCACAGGCCTAGCGGTCGCCCGCGGGTTGGGCCGATCCCAGGCGATCTAAGTCAGCATAGGCTCAGTGCCCGTACTGTCCAACGCCAGCACCAAGCGGTACGGACTAGCTCCGCTTGACACTGATTAGTACGCACTGGCGGCACTGCCTAGGGCCCGACCCGCAGCGCTTCGTCCCGGTTTAAACGCGAGGCCTCTGGCAGGAGCCGGATGATTTCCCACGGAACTTCCGCCCCAATACCGGTGCCGAGGGCCTCCAAGAGTTCCCTATTATCCACCGCATGGCGCTGCCCTGTAGCCGAGACAACGTGATAGCCATGTCCGGTATCTACGCCAACGCCACCTGCCGATAGCCCACCGAAGCGATCCGCTATGCCCTCTCCGGCGAGTGCTACCGTCCCTGGGTTCTCGCTCACCATTGCTCCCCCGCCAGCACTATCGGCACACATCCAGCCCTTATCTGGGCCGACGAATTCGAAGGTAGTAGTGGGCAGGTGGAAGTTCAAGAGGGCATCGGCAAGCGCGCCAACCTCGTGCGGTGCGGCCGCCAGACGCCTCGCGCCAAAGCTAACCAGCATATCTGCCTGAGTGGCAGTTAGCTCCGCCACGCCACCATCTGTCCGAGCCCACTGAACCTGCCCGGTATCCATGATGTCCGGCAGCGTATCCGGGAACGTCAGCGGCGGCTGCTCTGCAAAGGCATTGAGCAACTCCGCCGGAACGGGCCAGACATGTGTGCTCCCGCCAATGCCAATCCCGCGCCGAATAACCCGGCCTTCCCTGCTCTGCGCATCGGGTAAACGCACCCGCCCCTCCGCGGTCAGCAACCACTGCGTGCCATCCGTTTCTGCGAGCGCGGCGCGCTTCTCCCCAAAGCCCTTCTGCGGCGGATCCGCCACCACGATGACCTCTTCTTTCGCTACCTGTTGGCCATCGATGCTGGTGGGATTATCTGCGGGCTGCTCATCACGTCCGGCAAGGCACGCTGCCCACGAACGCTGCGGTGTCTCACCCGGGGCGGCCAAGTATCCTGGCGCATCCGAAATTCCCACGGGTGTGCCCAACGAGGCCTTGCGCAAATGTTCGGACCCAATGGTCCGTGCATCAGCCGCTTTGCCAGCGATGATCCGCGCGGAAGCCAGGTTGTAAACAGGGTGGTAGGTATCGTTAACATCCACGAAGAGCTGCCCCTGCTCAGAGCGGACAATGGGCGCATCCCCTGGCTGCGGGCTCGGTTGCAACCAGGCCAAAAGGCCAGAACCGACAGCCAAGAAAGCCACTCCGACTCCGCCAAACATCATGGCCTTGCGGCGGCGGGCTAGCGGATCATGGATCATGCGGGTATCGCCCAACACGAGCCCATGTTCCACGCGGCGGCGTAAGAATTTATGGCCCGAGACTTGGGCCTTGGTCGTTGGCAATGGACGTGCCATGAATTTCCCCCCGAAAATTCCCCGTAAGTCTAAATAAACCCAGACCTCAGGCTAGCGTAGACGCCAGGGACCTGCCACTCGGCGGGGCGTACTCACAAAACGGTGCGCTTTTCTCGTGTTACGTCAGCCCGCGCAGACATTTCGCTGAGTTCCGGGTAATCCACCTGCACTAAGGACAGTCCCTTCGCCGGTGCCACCGGGATGCGGGAGGAACGCTTTGTCTCCTGTAGCAATGCCGCGGCAAAGTCGACGTCCCTGCGACCTTCCCCCACACTTAGGCAACAGCCCACTAAAGAGCGCACCATGGACCAGCAAAAAGCATCCGCCACTACGCGGGCTTCAAAAAGCTGCGGTTCTTCCGGCGTCGACACATCCTGCCAGCTAAATCCCTGTAACTCACGAATAGTGGTGGCGTTCGGCTTGGCCTTGCAAAAGGCCGCGAAATCGTGCAGGCCCACCAGGGCGGTGGCCGCATCCTGCATGGCATCGAGATCTACCGGTGTAAACCATTGCGCCGTATCGCGCGCCCGCGTCGGCAGCGCACCTCGCGGGCTAGTGGTTACCCGATACACATAATGCCGCCGCAACGCAGAAAATCGGGCGTCAAAGCCATCTGGGGCAAATTCGCACCCGTGCACCCGGACGTCTTCCGGCAACAGCTTTGCGAGACGGCGCACCAGTGCCCCCGGTTTGCCTGCTACTGACCGTTGCTCCAGCATCTCCTCCGGAACATCCACATGCGCCACCTGCCCGCGCGCATGGACACCCGCATCCGTTCGGCCGGCCACCGTCAGCGCTACCTCCGTGCGAGCAATCATTGCCAGTTGCTCCTCGAGCACGCCCTGAACCGTGCGCAGTCCGCCCTTTTGCTTGGCCCAGCCGTGGAAATCGGTGCCATCATAGGCTAGGTCTAACCGGAGCCGAACGAACCCTTCCGCCGGTCCCTCATGTGCGATCGGTGCTGCTTCAGTCATGGTGGACCTAATGCTACCGGAGGCATCCGCAGGTTCCCGAAATGTGCAGCCTCCCCTGCTACACCTCCCCTGTTCGTTTTGAACAGAAAAAGCAATATCTGAGGGCTTGGTTTGCTCAGTTATCGCGGAGGAGGATGCGCATAGGAGGTTGCGCATGCGAGGTTGTCCCTAGGGCGCTGTGTAACGAAAAGCGCGTGGCCTACTGAATGACGAAGCCGCTCAACGGAGCGACACGGCGGAGTGGGACCGGACACATAAGGATCCGAGTTCCAAAACGACAAAAGCCGCCTCCCCAGTCTCTTGGCAAAGAGTATGGGAGGGCGGCTATTGTGCGCTACTACTGCTGGCAGTAGGAACTGCAATCCTCGCCCGGCGTTAGGGCTGGCGCGGATTCAGTGGCCGAGGGAGATTACTTCTCCTCGGACTCCTCAGCGGCGGTGTTCTCATCTGCGGTGTTCTCATCTGCGGCGTCCTCGGCAGGTGCCTCGGTCTCTGCAGCCTGGTCTACCTGAGCCTCTTCAGCCTCAGCAGCCTGAACTTCTTCAGCTTCAGCAGCCTTGGAAGCGGCGGCGCGGGTAGCGCGGTTAGCCTCGGAGGTCACGGTCTCCTCTAGAACGAGGGAGATCTGAGACATCGGGGCATTATCACCAGTGCGGTTATCAAGCTTAATGGTGCGAGTGTAACCACCCTCACGGTTCTCAAAATGAGGTGCAACCTCGTCAAACAGATGGGAAACAACATCCTTGCGCGGGATGAGCTTCAGCACTGCGCGGCGGTCAGCAATAGTGCCAGACTTAGCCTTGGTAATAATCTTTTCGACATACGGGCGAAGAACCTTCGCCTTAGCATCGGTGGTCTTAATAGCGCCGTGCTCGATCAGGCTAGCTGCCAAGTTGCTCAGCAAGTGAGCCTGTTGCTTGGCGGAGCCGCCGAGACGGGCACCCTTCTTCGGGGTAGGCATTGTTTACTCCTCGTGTGCGGTAAAAGTTGAGCGCGCGGCAACGTGTGCCGCAGTTCAGGATGATTCTTTACTCGGAATCGTCCGCAGCCGGGTCCTTAAAGTCACCGGTTTCTGCGTCGTAGCCCTCGAGCTGGGTAGGGTCGAAGTCCTCAGGGGTGTCCTTCAGAGCAAGGCCCAAATTAGCCAGCTTGATTTTTACCTCATTAATCGACTTCTGACCGAAGTTCCGGATATCTAGCAGGTCGGATTCGGTGCATTCTGCGAGCTCACCGACGGTGTGGATTTCCTGACGCTTCAGGCAGTTGTAGGAGCGGACGGAGAAGTTCAAGTCCTCGATAGGCATTCCGTAGGCGGCAATGTATTCGGTCTCTTGCGGGGAAGGACCAATCTCGATGCCTTCGGCTGCGTTGTTCAGCTCGCGTGCCAGGCCGAAGAGTTCGA
Source organism: Corynebacterium macginleyi (assembly GCF_003688935.1). GTDB lineage: Bacteria > Actinomycetota > Actinomycetes > Mycobacteriales > Mycobacteriaceae > Corynebacterium > Corynebacterium macginleyi. Next base: position 264,157 of record NZ_REGE01000001.1, read on the forward strand.
CCAAGGTGCCGCCAGCGGAAGCCAGCGCATCGCGGGCTGAAATCGAGTTCTTGGTTTCGACGTCGATGGTCAGCTTGTCAAAGTCTGTGCGCTGCTCAACACGAGTAGCTTCGACCTTGTAAGAGACCTTCAGCACTGGGGAGTAAATCTGATCGATTGGGATACGGCCGATTTCCCCAGAGGTGGCGGCAGCCGGGACGTAGCCACGGCCGCGCTCGACGACGAGCTCAATGTCCAACTTAGCGGTGTCATTCAGCGAAGCGATGTGCAAATCCGGGTTGTGGATTTCCACACCAGCCGGTGGCTGGATATCGCCCGCGGTGACATCACCAGGGCCTTCCTTGCTCAGGTACATAACCACCGGCTCGTCGGAGTCAGAAGATAGGACCATGCTCTTGATATTCAAGATGATCTCAGAAACGTCTTCCTTCACACCGCTGATGGTGGTGAACTCATGGAGCACCCCATCTATCTTGATAGAAGTTACCGCTGCGCCCGGGATGGACGAGAGCAAGGTGCGACGCAACGAGTTACCGAGGGTGTAGCCAAAGCCCGGCTCGAGCGGTTCGATGACGAACTTGGAACGAGACGAGTCGATGAATTCCTCGGTGAGCTGAGGACGCTGGGAAATGAGCATTGCAATTCTCCTTTTCGGCGCCCGCTATATGACGCCGCTAGAGGGGGTAAAAATCTCGGGTTTGAAGATTCCTGATGGACCGCCGTGCCCCTGCAGGCCGTGCGGTATAACAGTTTACTTCGAGTAAAGCTCGACGATGAGCTGCTCTTGCAGCGGGATGTCGATCTGAGCGCGCTCGGGCAACTGGTGCACGAGGATGCGCAGCGTATCAGGAACGACCTGCAACCATGCCGGTACGTTGGCATCAATAAGAGCGTCCTGAGCGTCTTCGAACCATTCCATCTTCTGGGAACGCGGGCGGACATCGATGATGTCGTACTGCGTTACCCGGAAAGACGGGATGTTGACTTTTTTGCCGTTCACGGTGAAGTGACCGTGGGAAACGAGCTGGCGAGCCTGGCGGCGGGTGCGTGCCAGACCTGCGCGGTATACCACGTTATCCAGGCGGGTCTCCAGCAAGATGACCAGGTTGTCACCGGTCTTGCCGGCGAGGCGGGTGGCCTCGGTGTAGTAACGGCGGAACTGACGCTCCAGCACACCATAGGTGTACTTTGCTTTCTGCTTTTCCTGGAGCTGCAGCAGGTACTCAGATTCTTTGATTCGGTTTCGGCCAGCCTGTCCCGGAGGGTACGGGCGGCGCTCGAATGCCATGTCTCCGCCGACCAAGTCGACGCGAAGACGGCGGGATACGCGGGTAGCGGGGCCAGTGTAACGAGCCATTTTCTTACCTCTTTCCTTCCCTTAAACCTTGCGACGCTTGGTCGGACGGCAACCGTTATGCGGCTGTGGAGTTGCATCCGTAATTGAGGAAACCTCGAGGCCTGCAGCCTGCAGGGAACGGATGGCGGTCTCGCGGCCGGAGCCTGGACCCTTGACGAATACGTCAACCTTCTTCATTCCATGGTCCATTGCCTTGCGTGCGGCGCTTTCAGCGGCCATCTGTGCAGCAAACGGAGTGGACTTACGGGAACCCTTGAAACCAACGTGGCCTGAGGATGCCCAGGAGATAACAGCACCAGTCTGGTCCGTTATCGAAACGATGGTGTTGTTGAAGGTTGACTTGATGTAAGCGTGGCCCAGAGCCACATTCTTTTTGACGACGCGACGGCCGGAACGGCGTGCGCCGGAACGAGTCTTTGGAGGCATGGACTACTTCTTCTTTCCTGCGATCGTCTTCTTCGGGCCCTTACGAGTACGCGCGTTGGTCTTCGTACGCTGACCGCGTACCGGCAGACCGCGACGGTGGCGCAGACCCTTGTAGCTTCCGATTTCAATCTTGCGACGAATATCAGCCTGCACCTGGCGGCGGAGGTCACCCTCGACCTTCCAGGAGCCTTCAATTGCGTCACGCAGTGCCGAGACCTGTTCATCATCCAGGTTATCGGTGCGCAGGTCGGGAGAAATGCCAGTCTTTTCTAGCAATTCCTTGGCACGGGTTGGACCGATGCCGTAAATGTAGGTGAGAGCGACCTCCATACGCTTATTGCGAGGAAGGTCAACACCAGCTAGACGTGCCATAAGGCGAGTCCTTTCGGGTTGTTACGGCGGTTTTCTCCCCATCCGTCCCGCTCCATACAACGCTTCGCCCGGACCGTACCGGAGATCCTTGGGTTGCTTACCAGTGCAGGCTCAGGCCACCGTAGCCTGAGGTGTACAGGGAAAACAGAGCTTCAAAAGCCGTGCTTCGCCCTTGGGTGAGGAGGCTGACTATGTTTACTTGTAGCGGTAGACGATGCGTCCGCGGGTCAGGTCATAAGGAGACAGCTCTACGACGACGCGATCCTCCGGGAGGATGCGGATGTAGTGCTGACGCATTTTACCGGAAATGTGTGCAAGAACCTTGTGCCCATTGTCGAGCTCGACACGGAACATAGCGTTTGGCAAAGGCTCGACGATGCGACCCTCTACCTCAATTGCGCCTTCCTTAGCCATAACCTCTACTTTTCTGGTGACAGACAAGTCTCTGTCACCTGCATGTTTGTTGTCTACTGCGGTAGTGCAAGGCAACCAGATACTGGCGCTATACACCGCCAGCTCATCATACGCTGCAGCGACACGATTTCCAAACCGGCCGACCTCCCTAGAATCTCCTACGACTTGGAGAAAAACTAAGAATACCCTCGTCCTGAGTTCCGGAAGCTGGAACCAAGTACGAGGGTAGGCGCGTTAACGCGGGAAGCTACCCCGAATTAATAGATATAAACCTTGTCCCCAATCTGGACATCGTTCCAGTAACGAACCGCTGCATTGTACGGCAAGTGGACACAACCGTTAGAGTCGACATTGGTGTCGTCCAGGTGGAAGGCGTGGCCGTTCCTGGTGAAGTAGATAGAGTACGGCATCGGCGCGTTATTGAACTCGCGGGAAACCTCGTCTTTCACCTTACGGTTGACGTGGAAGGTACCGCGCGGGGTTTCTTCACCCACCATGCCAGCGGACATAGATGGGGAGATATAGGAGACCTCTCCACTTTCCTGCAACCAGGTGCGGCGTCCGTCAAGGTCGACACAGATCTTAGCGTCTGCCGGGCAGGAGCCGCGGTCGAATTGGTTAGCGCGGCGCTGGTCCTCCGCCCGGCGCGCTGCTTCTTCGGCTCTCGACTTTTCTTCCGCAATCTGGTGTGCATGTGCGCGCTCGGCTGCCTCGCGAGCCAGGCGAGCTTCCTCGTTCTTCTGCGCAATTAGTCCCGGGAAGACAAATTCCAAGGCACTATCGACTGTGGATTGCACATTCGGCACCAGTTCCGGAGTGTACCTCTCAGCCTGGCTCAGGATGTCATTACGGGTCTGCCATGCTTGGTCGCGGGTCTGTCCGTAGAAGTTGTCAATCTGCTGCTGCGCATGAGCGCTAAGCTGCTGGAGACTAGGAAGTTGCTGAGCAGAGGCCGCTGGCGCGCCAACAGTAGTGCTTAAAGCCACGACACCAGCCACTGCTGGTGCAGCAACCGTGGCACTTAATTTGCGGAGGCTGAATTTAGACATACCGCCGAGTATAAACCTTTCAAGAGATTACCGCCTAATTTAGGCAGTAATTTTTCTGGAAATATTTTTTTAAAACCGCCTGGTGAGGATGCGCGGACCATCCGCTGTCGCAGCTACAGTGTGCTCCCAGTGGGCGGCAACGGAACCATCGAGTGAGACTACTGTCCAGCCATCATCGAGCACCGCACTATCGACAGTGCCCAAAGTCAGCATAGGTTCGATAGCAAGGACGGATCCCTCTTCAATGAGAGGCCCGCGGCCAGGCTTTCCCTCATTTTCCAAGTAGGGTTCTTCGTGCATGGAACGACCAATACCATGGCCTCCGTAACCATCGACGATATAAAGGGAGACACCGAACTTATCTTCGGCGCGATAGGTTGCTTGCTCCAAGGCATGAGACACGTCCGTCAGCCGGTTGCCCGGTATCATCGCCTGCAGCCCTTTCATAAGCACCCATTCGGTCGCGGCGTTCAACGCAGCAACGTTTGAATCCAGTTGACCGATGGGAAAGGACCAAGCGCTATCTCCTACCCACCCATCGAGGGTGGCGCCGCAGTCGATGGAGACGAGGTCGCCATCAGCAAGCACGGTGTCGGCATCGGGGACCCCATGCACAATGACGTCATTGACGGAGGAACAGATGGAGCCCGGAAAGCCTTCGTACCCCTTAAAAGTCGGGGTAGCACCGGCATCGCGGATGGTCTGCTCAGCAACCGCATCGAGCTCGAGCGTGTTGACTCCGGGCGCTGCCGCGGCGCGGACGGCTTGAAGTGCCTTGCCGACGATCTCGCCAGCCGCTTGCATAGCATCTAGCTCGCCTGCGGTGCGGGCGGGAATGCGCTTGGCGCGGCGCCGGAAAGCCATTACCTCCCCAGCGCTTCCATCGCGCGCGCGCTGATTTCTTCGACGGAACCTTCTGCCTTAATGGAGATAATGGACTCGCCATAGTGCTCAATGAGCGGAAAGGTCTCATCGCGGTAGACACCCAAGCGAGTGCGGATGGTTTCCTCGTTATCATCGGCGCGGCCGCGGGCCATCATGCGTTCGACGACGACATCCTCAGAAACCTCGAAGTTCAATACGCCATCGAGCTTTTCGCCCTTCTTGGACAATAGCTCTTCCAAGATGTCTGCCTGCTCGGTGGTACGTGGGAAACCGTCCAGGAGGAATCCGTTCTTGGCATCGTCTTGGCTAAGTCGTTCTTCCACCATGCGCGCAGTGACATCGGTAGGCACGAGCTTACCGGCGTCAATATAGGACTTTGCCTCTACGCCCAGCGGCGTTCCCTCGCCGATATTAGCGCGGAAGAGATCGCCGGTGGAGATGTGCGGTACATCCAGTTTTTCACTCAGGATCGCTGCTTGAGTGCCTTTGCCAGCACCAGGAGGGCCGAGAAGTACAAGACGCATTATTTCAGTAGTCCTTCATAGTTGGATTGGAGGAGTTGAGATTCGATCTGCTTGACCGTGGTCAAGGCGACGGAGACCATAATCAAGATGGCCGTACCACCAAAGGCGGAGGTACCGTTAGCAGAAGAGTTGCCGACGCCGAGGTCCAGGAGGATATTCGGCAGGATGGCGATCAACGCCAAGTACAGCGCGCCGACGCTCAATAAGCGATTCATGACGAAGCCGAGATACTCGGCGGTGGGGCGACCCGGGCGAATACCAGGGATGAAGCCGCCATACTTCTTCATGTTGTCGGCTTGCTCAGCAGGGTCATACTGGACCGAGACGTAAAAGTATGCGAAGAAGATGGTCAATAGGAAGTACAAAACGATGTACTGCCAGGACGACGGTGCCTGCAGATGGGCAATAACATTGCGCTGCCACCAATTATCCGGGGTATTCACGGAGCTAGAGTTAACGATCTGTGTAATCAGCACCGGCATGTAGATAAGTGAGGAAGCGAAGATAACCGGGATAACGCCAGCCTGGTTCACCTTCAACGGCAGGTAGGTAGAAGAACCGCCGTACTGGCGCCGACCCACCATGCGCTTGGCGTACTGCACCGGAATACGGCGCTGCCCCTGCTCGATGAAGGTAATACCCACGACCAGGACAATAAGACCTGCCAGTACCATGGCGAAGACCATCCCGCCGTTATTCTGCAGGATATTCACGCCATCGGTAGGCAGGCGCGTAGCGATACCAGCGAAAATAAGCAGAGACATGCCATTGCCAATGCCCTTTTCCGTAATCAGCTCGCCCATCCACATCACGAGGACGGCGCCAGCGGTCATAGTCACCACAAGCAGAACGAGGGTGAAGAAATTGCGGTCTTCCGCCAAGACCGGCACGCCCTGGCCCAGCAGCTGCTCGCGGTCCGCCAGCGCGACGATGCCGGAGGTTTGTAGCAGCGCCAGGGCGAGCGTGAGGTAGCGGGTGTACTGGGTCATTTTCGCCTGCCCAGACTGGCCTTCCTTCTTCAGCTGTTCGAAGCGTGGGATGACCACGGTCAGCAGCTGCACGATAATGGAAGCCGTAATGTAGGGCATGATGCCGATGGCAAAAATCGACAGTTGCAACAGGGCGCCACCAGAAAACAGGTTAATCACGGAGTAAAGATCTCCTGATTCCTCTGTTAACTCACGCAGGCGTCCTGCAATTGACGCGTAATCGACACCCGGCGACGGGATTTGTGCGCCGATGCGGTACGCAATGATCATCGCGATGGTGAAGACGATCTTCTTACGTAGGTCGGCATCCTTAAAAGCCTGCAAAATGGCGTACACTACAAAATCCTCCTGGCCTACCGCTGCCCCGCGCGAATCTTAAAGATTCTTATCGCAGCACCACACGGAGGTGGACACTCTTTGGTTCCCACAGGGCACCACATTCTTTCTTACTTGGCGTTAAGAAGTAAAGATGAGGAACCCCAAAGGAACGGTGGAACACTTTTGACCCCATTACCCTACCAGTCTTATACCTGCGCGCCACATCGAACCCGCTTTATGTGACAATAATTGCCCATTCTTTCGCCGTTGTTCTACTGGGGTTCACCTTGTTAATTATTTCCCTTGGCAGGTTTGTGCCGGCAGTGCTCCGGCCTTGCGCGCGCTAAACACCGAGGTAGTGATTGGTGTGAGACCAAGTTTGCAAATGAAATCTAAGGAACAAAATCACCCCGATGACCAGTATTGGGGTAACCAGAGTCTGTAACCCTACTCCCCACCCCTGCCACCAGGAAGCCGTCGGTGGTTCGGTCACCGGCCCGGATGATGCCGATTACAAGGTCGCCATAAATAGGCTCGGCGGACTTGCTTTTATAGCCATCCACTCACCCTGGTCCTCAGAGTATTCGCGCGTGCGTATGTGCACCTTGCAGCCGCTACCCGTCGACGCCGTACGCATCGAGGTCATCAAGGATTGGCCGACCCACAGGCAAAGCGGAGGCATCCTAATGCACAGCTTCCGCGACGACCCGTCGCTCCAATTCGGGCGCAAAACGGATACTCTCACCCCCACCGGCGAGATCCTCACCTGCTCGTGCGGGTATAAAACGCCAATATAGTCTCTTTACCGCAAACCTACGCCTGCAGATCGAGTGCTAGCCTTTGTCGTCATATGTGGAGCTGGGAGAGCAGCGCTCTTAACTGGTTGGGCAGGCACGCTGCGTGCTTTGCCGGTGACTTGGGCAGCAGGAAATCGCCGTACTTCGAGGTCTTTAACTCGCTCGAAAGATTCTAAGGACGCTACGGTGAGAAGCTCCCAACTACCTTTAAAGCAGTGACGGACCCAGACCACCGCCTTTCCAACCGATATGAAAGGACCGTGGACAAGACCTACTGCTATGCAACCAGCCGCATAGATCCACCACGCCCCCTGTTTTTCGCACATTAGGTGCAAGAAACAGGGGGCGTAACTTCTCTCCAGGTCGGATTACTTGGTGTTGGCGGAACCGCCAGCAGCCTCAATCTTTTCTACAGCGGACTTGGAGAACTTGTCTGCGGTGACATTCAACTTAACGTTGATCTCGCCACTGCCCAGAACCTTAACCGGCTTCTTAGCGCGAACGAGACCAGCAGCTGCGATGTCAGCGGCGGTAACGTCGCTGCCATCGGCAAACTTCTTGGCCAGGTCAGCCACATTAACAACCTGGTACTCAACGTGGTTCGGGTTCTTGAATCCCTTCAACTTAGGCAGACGCATGTGGATGGGCATCTGTCCGCCCTCAAAAGCAGCGGAAACCTGCTTACGAGCGCCGGTACCCTTGGTGCCGCGACCAGCGGTCTTACCCTTGGATGCCTCACCGCGTCCAACGCGGGTCTTGGGCTTATTTGCTCCTGCGGTTGGGCGCAGGTCGTGTAGCTTGATGATTTCAGCCATGGTTTACTCCCCTGCCACTTCTTCAACGGTGACCAGGTGGCGAACCTTGTGAACCATGCCGCGGATAATCGGGGTGTCCTGCTTAATCACGGACTGACCGATGCGCTTGAGACCCAGAGCCTCAATATTCTTGCGGTGATTCGGTTTGGTGCCCACCAGGCCCTTTACCTGTGTAATCTTCAGAGCCATTGTTTATGCCTCCTGACCTGCGCGCTTGCGCAGCATACGGGCCGGGGTGACCTCTTCGAGGGACTTGCCACGGCGTGCGGCAACCTCTTCGGGGCGGACCAGCTGCTTGAGGCCGTCCACGGTAGCGCGGACGACGTTGAGTGCATTGTCGGAGCCCAGGGACTTCGACAGAATGTCCTGCACGCCGGCGCATTCAAGCACTGGACGAGCAGCGCCGCCGGCGATGACACCAGTACCAGGAGCGGCGGGCTTCATCATGACGATGCCCGCTGCGTCACGTCCCTCTACCGGGTGGGTGATGGTGCCTGCAACCATAGGTACACGGAAGAAGTTCTTGCGAGCCTCTTCTGCACCCTTCTGGATTGCAGCCGGAACTTCCTTAGCCTTGCCGTAGCCGACACCTACCTGGCCCTGGCCGTCACCAACGACGACGAGAGCGGTGAAGGACATATTGCGGCCACCCTTGACGGTCTTGGAGACGCGGTTGATGGTCACGACGCGCTCAATGTACTTATCGCGCTCGTTATCCTGCTGGTTACGACGATCATTGCGACGGCCGTTGCCGCCTCGGTTGTTCTTGTTGTTCTCGGCGGAGCGTCCGCCGTCACGCTGTTCACGGTCCGACATTACGCGATCCTTCCGTTGATGTTTCCGTTGACGATGATCATTAGAACTTCAGACCACCTTCACGTGCGGCGTCTGCCAGCGCAGCGACGCGGCCGTGGTACTTGTAGCCTGCGCGGTCAAAGACGACCTGCTCAATGCCAGCGGCCTTGGCGCGCTCAGCAATGAGTTCGCCTACCTTGGCAGCCTTTGCCTTCTTATCGCCCTCGAGTGCACGGACATCCGCTTCCATGGAAGATGCGGAGACCAGGGTATGGCCAGCAAGGTCATCGATAACCTGGACGTGCATGTGGCGAGAGGAGCGGTGAAGGACCAAACGCGGGGACTCAGGGGTGCCACGGAGGGTTTTACGGATACGGAAGTGGCGGCGTGCGCGTGCTTCGCGACGTCGAGAAGAAATGTCCTTGCCGACTGGAGTGCGCTTCGTGTTTTCAGTGTTTGCCATTGCTTACTTACCCGTCTTTCCGACCTTGCGACGGATCTGCTCGCCTTCGTAGCGAATACCTTTGCCCTTGTAAGGATCGTCCTTACGCAGGCGACGGATATTAGCAGCGATCTGTCCGACTAGTTGCTTGTCAATACCGGTAATGGACAGCTTAGTGTTGCCGTCCACTGCGAAGGTGATTCCCTCCGGAGCCTTGATGAGGATCGGGTGGGAGTAACCCAGGCTGAATTCCAGGTCCTGGCCCTTCTGCTGCACACGGTAACCGACACCAAAGATTTCCATCTTGATGGTGAAGCCCTCAGTCACGCCGATGACGGCGTTATTGAGCAGCGAACGGGACAGACCGTGCAGTGCACGGTTCTTGCGGTGATCATCAGGGCGGGAAACGGTCAAGATGCCGTCTTCTAGGTTGATGGCGATCGGATCCGGAACGCTGACGCTCTGGGCACCCTTAGGGCCCTTGACCTCAACATCTTGGCCGTTGATGTTAATTTCGACGCCATTTGGTACGGCGATCGGTGCTAAACCAACTCGAGACATGTGTCAAACCTCCCTTTACCAGACGTAGGCGAGAACTTCTCCGCCTACGCCCTTCTCCTCAGCCTGACGGTCAGTCAGCACACCGTGGGACGTGGAAATGATAGCCACGCCCAGGCCGCCCAAGACCTTTGGCAGTTCGGTGGACTTTGCGTACACACGCAGACCCGGCTTAGACACGCGACGCAGGCCAGACAGGGAGCGCTCGCGGTTGTTGTACTTCAGCTCGAGGGACAGGGTGTGGCCCTCGACGGTATAGTCAGCGATGTAGCCTTCCTGCTTCAAGATGTCAGCAATATTTGCCTTCAGCTTGGAGGTAGGCATCGACACGGTGTCATGGTGCGCATTACTTGCGTTGCGCACGCGCGACAGCATGTCGGCAATAGGATCAGTCATAGTCATATGAGTGACCGTGTACCTTTCTCGTTGCGGTTCCCGCGTTGTTTCGCATCGCGGTGACGCGACGCCACCCCGCGCCCCAGCAAAAGGGCGTGCGTTATCCGTGTGATTTCGGGCTACTCATCGCCCCGCACGGTCAATACCGCCGGCGCTCGCTGCCCTTTGATGCATACACGGTCCGCCACAACGGGGCAGTGGGCCTACAACAAAGTTGAAATGAAATTCTTGAATTGCGGATACTCATCCCCCATGTGAGCTGCATAAACAGCGTGCGGGCACGATTCCAAGCGTCTACATTACACGTCGACCTGGCATTTTCCAAAATTCTCCCTGCTTATCGGTAAGCTTGCCGGCATTACCCCAAGCGTTACAGTCTCTCGTGCCAATCCCGTCGCTAACCGCTTCGATAACCCGCGCATCGGCCACCGCGTCACCGCGGCTGCAGGCGTGGGCGGCGTGTACCACGCGATGAAGAAGGCAATCCCGATCCACGGCCTCGTGCCGCTGCTGAAGATGAACCAGCATGACGGCGTTGACTGCCCGGGCTGCGCGTGGCCGGAGCCGGCGCAGGGCGACATCAACTTCGTCGAGTTGTGTGAAAACGGCGCAAAGACCATTGCCCAGAAGACCACGCCCAAGTGCGTCACCCGCGAGTTCTTCGCAAACACCACCGTGCAGCAGATGCGCGAGATGACCGACTACGAGCTTGACCAGCTCGGCCGCCTCACGGAGCCGACGCTCTACGACCGCTCGCTCGGTGATGAGAAGTACCCCCCTGTTTCCTGGGACGAGGCCTACGATCTCATCGCCTAGCAGCTGGGTGCCACTGCCCCGGAGCGCGCCATCTTCTACACCTCCGGCACTGCGGTCAACGAGTCCGCCTTCATCTTCGGCGTGCTGGGCCGCCGCCACGGTTCCAACAACCTGCCGGACTGTGCGAACCTGTGACACGACTCGACGGGTGTGGCACTCGCCAAGACCGTGGGCGTGGGCAAGGGCTCCGTGGTCATGTCGGATATATACAACACGGATCTCATCATCTCCGTCGGCCAGAACCCGGGCACCAACCACCCGCGTTCGCTCACCGCGTTCAAGAAGCAGAAGGAAAACGGCGACAAGTTCATCACTATCAATCCCATGCCGGAGACGGGTTTGATGAAGTTCAAGGAGCCGCAGTCCATCAAGGGCGTCCTCGGCGTGGCCGACAAGATTAGCGACGAGTACGTCCAGGTTCGCCTCGACGGCGACCGCGCGCTGTTCCAGCAGTTCAACCGCGAGGTCATTCGCCGCGACTTGCTCGACCGCAAGTTCTTGGAGGAGTTCTGTTCCAACGTCGACGAGACCATCGCGCACCTTAATTCCCTTGACAATGCCGCCCTTTCCCGCGGCTCCGGAGTCTCCCAGGCCGAGGTCAAGAAGATCGTCGACTCCGTGGAGAAGTCCGAGACGGTTGTTCTCGCGTGGACGCTGGGCGTAACCCAGCACCGCAACGCGGTGGCCACCATCCAGGAAATGATGAACTTCCTGCTGCTCACCGGCAACTACGGCAAGCCCGGCGCGGGCTCCGCCCCGTTCCGTGGCCACTCCAATGTCCAGGGTGACCGCACGATGGGCATCTCGGAGAAGATACCGGAGTGGTTCCTGGCCAACATGGAAGAAGAATTTGGCTTCGACGTTCCGCGCGAGCACGGAGTTTCTTCCACCGGCGCGGGTATCCAGCTGCGCGACAAGAACGTCGATTTCTTCCTGTCGCTGGGCGGAAACTACATCCGCGCGATGTCGGACACGACGGCGCTCGATGACGGCATGTCTGCCACCAAGCTGTCGGCCCACATGCTCACCAAGCTCAACGGCACGTGCGCGTGGCCGGGTGAGAAGTCGCTTATCCTGCCGGTGCGCTCCCGCACCGATGTCGACATTCAGGCCTCGGGCCCGCAGAAGGTCTCTGTCGAGGCATCGGACTCCAAGGTTTCCGCGTCCTTCCCGAAGCGCCGCTCCAACCGCGACCTGGATCTCTACTCCGAGATGCAGATCATCTGCAACATCGGCGAGCGTGCATTCGGCGACGCCTTCTGGCGCCCGATGATGGATAACTACGACGTCATCCGTGATCACATCGCGAACGTCATCCCTGGTTTTGAGAACTACAACGAGCGCCTCAAGCGCCCCGGCGGCTTCATGCTCCCGCACGCGGTCCGCGAACGCATCTTCAACACCTCGGACGGCAAGGCCCAGCTGACCATCAATGCCACCGACACCATCGAGCTTGAGGGCGACCAGCTGCTGCTGACCACGGTGCGCAGCCACGACCAGTACAACACCATCTCCTATGGCCTGGATGACCGCTACCGCGGTGTGCGCGGTGGACGCCGTGTCATCTTCATCTGCAAGGAGGACCTGGCCGAGCGCAGGCTCATGGACGGCGACATCGTCGACGTTGTCTCCGAGTCCGCCTCGGGCCGCCGCGTCGCGCCGAACTTCCGCCTGGTCGAGTACGACATCGCCAAGGATTGCGTGGGCGGCTGCTTCCCTGAGCTCAACATCCTCGTGCCTGTGGAAGAGATGGCTCCTGTGGAAGAGATGGCTAAGGACTCCGAGACTCCCGTTTCCAAGTCCCTCATTGTCCGTCTGGAACCGACCGACAAGAACGCGAACGACTTCTAAGTCGCCGCAACCCCCGTTAGTCCCGCCGCGAGCGGGACTTTCGCGGTTGTAGACACGGCCGCGACTACAGTTGAGTTCATGACTGAAGACAAAGACCCCATCCAGACCGCGCACGAGTGGCTTGAAGAGGCCGCAACGACGCTGGGTCTCGATCCGCACGACGCCACGGCGCTGGTGCGCGAGCTGCTCGATCTCACCAAGGACGTCGCGCACAATCGCTTCCGCCCGGCCGCCCCGCTCACCGCCTTCGTGGTCGGTCTGGCCAGCAAAGACGTTGAGGAAGCCCGCGCCAACATCGCCGAGCTGAAGGAAGCCGTGCAGTAGTGGCGGGCCGCACCACCTCCAAGTTCGCGGTCACCAAGGTCCACCTCAACGAGGAGCGCACGCAGGTCACCCGGGTCGATACCCGCGCCGATACCGTCGCTGGCGAGGAGCCGCTCGAAATCCGCGTCGATGGCCAGACACTCACCACGACCATGCGCACCCCCGGCCACGACGTTGAGCTCGCCCATGGATTCCTCCATTCCGAGGGCCACATCCAGGCCGCCCGCGACATCGAGTCCGCCAAGTACTGCGAGGGCGCCACCCGCGACGGTGTCAACACCTACAACCTCCTTGACATTGAGATGCGCGACGACAACGTCATCTCGCTCAAAGACTTACGCCTAACACTCACCAACTCCGCGTGCGGCGTGTGCGGTACCTCGTCCATCGAGGAGCTAGCCAAGAAGACCCGTTACCCCATCCCCCACGTGCCGGTCGACCCGCTCGTTATCGCCCAGCTGCCGGATAGGCTGCGCGAGGGCCAGAAGCAGTTTCGCAAGACCGGCGGCATCCACGCCGCTGGCGCCTTCACGCTGGGTGGCGAGCCCATCGTCTTCCGCGAAGACGTCGGCCGCCACAACGCCGCGGACAAGGTCATCGGCCACCTGCTCATGGAGGGCTTGCTTCCGGCCAGCGATCTCATCCTCGTGATGAGCTCGCGCGCCAGCTTCGAGCTCGTGCAGAAGGCTGCGATGGCGGGCTTCGGCCAGCTCGTGGCGGTATCGGCAGCCTCCTCGCTCGCCGTGGACACTGCCCGCAAAACCGGCATGGCGCTCGTCGGCTTCGCACGCGGCGACCGCTTCAACCTTTACTCGGGAGACCTGAAATGAACCTTATCGATTTCCTCGTCAACGTCGAGCTGGACACTCCGCGCCCCGACTACCGCGCGCTGCTCATCACCGCACGCAACGTCACTTCCCCGGCTGCCGACACCCCCGCCGCCCCGTCAGCGTTCCAGCCCCATGTCGCCGCGTGGCGCGCGGCGTGGCAGAACGCCGGGCTCGATCCCGCGCTTTTTGAGCTGGGCGCCCAGCCTTCCGATGCCCCCGTGGTTGCCCTCGGCAACGCCGTCGCCCGCCGTTTCGAGCTGCCGATCACGACGTTTGCCCTCGATGGCTTCGAGGGCCCAGTGCGCATCGAGGTAGGAACCGCTACCGTGCGCGATGCCGCGGGTAGTGCCGCGCGGCGCTTCCGGCCCGAGCACCGAGTCCAGCCCACGCCGGAGATCACCAGCGTGCTCTATATCCTCGAGGCTCTGGATCCGCTCACGGACGACGATTTGCGCCTGGCGGCCGATGACATCCTCGACGCCCTGCGCGCGGCGAACCCTGATGTCGAGGTCGCCCAGCGCATCCTGCGCCCCGAATAACTCCGCGCGCCGAGTAAGCGCTAGTGTGCAGCGCGCACGTCGAGGAACCCGCGCAGCAGCGCATTGCGGCGGCGGGTGCCGGACTCGAAGGTCTCGGCGTCGTTGCCGTAGGCGGCATCGACTTGCGCGTACACCTCGTCGAGATGCGACATGTCGGGCACTCCGGCGACAAGCTCGGTGTCCCAAGCTCCCGCGATATGTTCGATAATCGACTTGATGCCCTCGGGGCCGCCGCCCAAGCGGTTGGACTCGAACGGGCCTGTGGCCGCGTCGGCGAGTTCTGCGCGCACGTCCGTCATGCGCACCTGCCACCCCGCGTCGACGAAGCGCTGGGCAAACGAGAAACCGATCAGGCCGCCACTACAAGCAATGCTGTCTTCATGTTTTCTAGCCTAAGCCTCTTGGCTCGCGGCCACACGGTTTGCTGTATGGCCACCGCCACACAAAAGGTCTACAAGAATTAATTTATCCCGCCTCAGCCTTGCCCGGAGCGAAAGACGCGTTTTTACACCCCGACCTCGCCCCGCCCTGCGCCCGCAACTAACCCGTAGAAAATGCACCGCACGCCCATTCTTTCCACTCACCCCTGTGCCACTCCTGCTACGCCCGAGACCTCGGCTGTCGACCCCGCGCACTGCGCATCAGACCAGCGCTTTCACACCCTTCCCCGAGCCGGTGCAGCAAATACATCCCGCCGTGGCCACGGATAACAGCAGCATGCCCGCGCGCAGCACCACTTTTCATTAGATAATTTTACTGTAGCCTAACTTATGTTAGCGTCTCCTAACATGCACAAAATTCGTCAGGAGAGACCGGCCCCGTTCGTCGATTCCTTCGTAGGAGCCGATCCGACTGCATTAAACACAATCATCCACCACAGCCAGCACACCCTCACGCAGTATCTCGCCGAGGGCGACGCGCCAAGCTCCGGTCGCAACGCCCATGAGACAGCAGCGGCCGTCACACGCGTTGACCTCGAGCACCCAATTGGTACATTTGACGCCGCGTTGGCTGAGCTTCGCGAACTCTGGCTCGACCACGCCGTGTGGTACCACCACCCGCGCTACATCGCCCACCTCAACTGTCCGATCACCGCCACCGCCGTGGGCGCGGACCTGCTCGCCACCACAGTTAACACCGCGGTCGAAAGCTGGGATCAGGCCTCGAGTGCCGCCGCAATCGAAGGCCACCTCCTCGAGTTCTTCGCGCGCAAGCTGCGCTGGCCGCAAGACCCGCATTCCCGCACCCGCGGGGTCTTTACCTCCGGTGGTACGCAATCCAACCTGCAGGCGCTCTATATCGCGCGCGAAAAGGCGCTGGGCGCCCAGGGCGTGCAGGGATTTTCCCAGTTGCGCCTCTACACCAGCAGCCACGCCCACTACTCCGTGCTGCGCGCTGCCCACCTCCTTGGGCTTGCGGATACCGCCGTCATCACTATCGACTCGGATGCCGCACACCGACTCGACCCGGCTGATCTCGCCCGGCGCATCGCGGCCGACGTGGCGGACGGCTACACGCCGATGGCCGTCGTGGCCACCGCTGGGGCAACCGACCGCGGCACCATCGATCCGCTAGAGACCATCGCCAAGGTCTGCCTCCACGCTGGGGTGCACTTGCATGTCGACGCCGCGTACGGGGGTATCCTGCTGCTCTCGCCCACGCAGCGACACCGTCTGCGCGGCATCGACGCGGCCGATAGCGTCACCGTCGACTTCCACAAGGGCTACTTCCAGCCGGTGGCCTGCAGCGCGATTCTCTTGCGCGATCCCGCTGACTGCGCCCTCGTGTCGTGGCACGCGGACTACCTCAACCCCGAAGACGCCACCGACCACAATCTCGCGGACTTCTCGCTCCAAACCACGCGTCGCTTCGACGCGCTCAAGCTCTGGATGACGCTGCGCACCCACGGCGCCGACGCCCTTGGGGAGGCCTTCGACGCCTGCTGCGCCGCGGCCCGCGATGCCGCCCGGCGCGTCGACGCCCATCCACGCTTTGCACTGCGCGCCACACCGGAGCTTTCCACGGTGCTGTTTACGCCTGCCGATGCCCCCGCCAGCCTCGTCCACATCGTCCGCCAGCGCTTGCTCGAGCGGGGCGACGTAATTATCGCGACCACCACCTTCGAAGGCGCGCCGTGCTGGAAGTTCACCATTCTCGATCCGCAGCTACGTGGCACAGATATCGACGCGATCCTCGGGCTCATCGAGCGCGAGATGAACGCCGTCGACCAAGCCAACGCTCAACCGAGCCCCAGCGTTCTCGCGGTACAACCCGCGCGCTAGACCACGACCCACAGAAACTTAAAACAGGAGTTTGTCATGTCTTCTTCCACCACCGCCCGCACTGCCGCCGTCGCTGATGCCGAATCTAGCATTAAGCCCTATGATCTGGTGGGCATCGGGATCGGGCCGTTCAACCTGGGCTTGGCGGCGCTGAGCCAGCCGCTGGTTGACGGCGGCGCGCTGCGCGCGGCGTTCTTCGATTCGCGCGCGGAATTTTGCTGGCACCCCGGGATGATGATTCCTGGGACGACGATCCAGGTTCCGTTCATGGCCGATCTGGTCACCCTCGCCGATCCCACGAGCCCGTACAGTTTCCTCAACTACTGCAAGCAGCAAGGGCGCATCCACCAGTTCTACATCAAGGAGGATTTCAACCCGCTGCGCGAGGAATACTCCGATTACTGCGCCTGGGTCTCCCAGCAGCTGAGCACGCTCGAGTGGAACTCCACGGTGACGTCGGTGCGCCGCGTCGACGATCTGTGGGAGGTCACCGTCAACGGGCCGCGGGGCACCTGCACGGTGCTCAGCCGCAACGTCGTGGTCGGAGTGGGCACCACGCCGTTTATCCCCGGCGAGCTGCGGGCTGCGCCGGAAGCCGGGCTCGCCGTGCACTCGGCGGACTATCTTGAGCACAAGAAGGAGTTGCTCGCCCAGGAGTCCGTCACCATCATCGGGTCGGGGCAGTCCGCGGCCGAGATTTACGCCGATCTCATGGAACCTGCCGCGTACCGGGGCACGCGGCTGGACTGGGTCACCCGCTCGGGGCGCTTCTTCCCCATGGAATACACCAAGCTCACCCTCGAGATGACTAGCCCTGAGTACGCGCAGTTCTTCCGCGGCCTGGACGCCGCGACGCGCGACCGGCTCAACCGCGAACAGCGCAATCTTTACAAGGGAATCTCCGGCCAGCTCGTCAATCACATCTACGACACCTACTACCGGTTGTCCATCACGAAGGGCCTGCCGCGCCCATTCGCCTCGACGCTCCTAGCCGGCTGGAGCGCGGCACTGTGCGACACAGACGCGTCCGCCCCGTTCCAGCTGACGTTGACCCACGGCGAGACCGGCGAAACCCGCACGCACGCGACAAACGCGCTGGTGCTCGCCACCGGCTACAAGGCCCCGCTCTTCCCCAGCTTCCTGGAGACCGCACGCGAAGAAGTCCAGTTCGACACGGCCGGGCGCCTGGCCATCGATCCCGGATTCGCCATCGACGCCGCCCAGTCGCTCTTCGTCCAAAACGCCGAGGAACACCTTCATTCGCTCATCGCGCCCGACCTCGGGATGGGACCGTGGAGGAACTCCATTATTCTCAAGGCCATCACCGGCCGCGAGTACTATCCCATCGAGCGCTCCGTCGCCTTCCAGACCTTCGGGGGTCAGTAATGCTCAATACCGAACGTGACGACATCTTCACTCCCCACGGCACGGTGCGCCTTCGCCCGCTCACCCCCGCCGACACCGAGCTTGTCCACGGGTGGCTCACCGATCCTCACTGCGCATTCTGGGGCATGCAACAGGCCAGCGTCAACGACGTCGCCGTCGAATACGACCGGCTCCGCGCCTCCCCACACGAAGAAGCCTGGATCCTCGAGCTGCACCCGCACCCTGCCGCCCCGCACAGACCGATGGGCATCGTCGAGGACTACGACCCGCGCCGCGTGGTGCTGGACTCGGTGTTGGCCGAGGCTGCTAGCTCGGAGGCTGCTGGTATCAGGGAGTTAACGCTGGAAGAGCCACTACGCGGACTGCACTTCCTCGTCGCCCCGCCGGCCGGTGCCCACGTTTCTGGGCTAACCAGTAGCCTTTTCGCCGCGGTCATCCGCTGGCTCATCGATTGCCGGGGTTTCCGCGAACTCCTCGTGGAGCCCGACGTAGCCAATGGCGCGATTCACCGCAAGAACGCCGAGGCCGGCTTCCTCGATGTTCCGGGACTTAATGAGATCCGCCTGCTCCAAGGCGGGCACACGAAGACGGCACGGGTGCAGCGTTGTACTGCCTCAGACTTCTATTCCTCAGCGGCTGCCGCGCGCGCCTCGCTGTCGCCGGTGGCGAATGCGCTGTGCGCGGCCGAGACCGCTGAGCGCCAGCTCATCGCCAAGGCCATCCGCGAATTTAGCCATGAAAGACTGCTGACGCCAAGCTTTCACCCGGACTCCGAACGATGGTCGGTCCACTTTGGGCCGCGGGAGCTGAGCTTTTCGGCCCACCAGTATGGGCTGGCGCATCTCGAAGTCGTCCCCGAAAGCATCGAAGCTGCCGATGCCACCCCGCTGCACCTGGCCGAGCTCATCGCCGGGGCCGCAGAACAGCTGGGCATAGAACCGGATTTCCTGCACACCTACATCGAGGAGATTCAGGCGACCCTCGTCGGCCGTGCCCGCGCCCTCGCGACGCGCCCCGCCGCGCAAAGCTTGCGCGCACCGCAGCTCGACGCCAGCGCCCAGGAGCGTGCGAATGCCCAGGCGGACTATCTCGTGACCGCTGAGTCAGCAATGTATGAGGGGCACCCCGGGTTCCTCGCGAATTCGGGGCGCGGCGGGATGAGCCTTACCGAGCTGCGCGCCTACGCGCCGGAGGCGGGAGCCGACATACACATCGTGTGGCTCGCCGCCAAGCGGGAGCACTGCGTGGTGGCGGCATCAGAAGACGTCGCGGACCTAGCCGGGTTCTTCGCCGAGCAGCTCGGGGACCTCGGTCCGCGCTATGAACAGGCGCTCGCAGAATTGGGCTACGCACCGGATGACTATGTGCCGCTGCCGCTGCACCCGTGGCAGTGGGACAATTGCATCTCCACGATCTTTTTTGACCAGCTCATTTCCCGGAATCTGGTGTACATCGGCACCAGCAGCGACCTATTCCGTCCCCAGCAGTCGCTGCGGACGTTCTTCAACCACTCGCGCCCGGCGCTGCCGTATGTCAAGACGGCCGTGGGCATTCGCAACATGGGGTTCGTCCGCGGGCTCTCGCCGGCGTACATGGAAACCACGCCCGCCATCAACGATTGGTTAGCCCAACAGCTCAATGTCGATCCGGAATTCCGGGCCCGCAACGTGCGTCTGCTCAAAGAAATCGTCGCCGTGGGCTACCGCGGCGACACCTACCACCGCCACCCGCTGCCCGCGGGCTCAACAAGCGAGCGTGAGAAAATGCTCTCCGCGCTGTGGCGCGACTCGCCCATGCCGCAGCTATCCGCCACGAGCGTGGCCGTGACTCTGGCGGGCTGCCTCTACGTCGACCCGGCAGGCGAGTCACTCGCCGCCGAGTGGATCGCACAATCGGGTCTGCCGCCGCAAGAATGGCTGCGCCGGCTGCTCGACGTGTACCTTGTCCCAGTCCTCCACGCGCTCGCCCAGTACGGAATCGTGTTCATGCCGCACAGCGAGAACGTCATCCTCGAGCTCGACAACGGCGCGCCCGTCGGCGCGTTCTTCAAGGACCTAGGAGAAGAGGCCGCGGTCGTCGACGCCCGCGTGGACGTGCCTGCGGGACTGGAGCGCCTGCAGGTCGATCACGGCGACTTCACCGGCGCCCAGCGCGCGCTATCTATCCACACCGACGTCCTCGACGGCGTGCTGCGCCACCTCGCCGCGCTCTTCGACCGGAAGGGATTGCTCGCTGAGACCGAGTTTTGGCTCACCTGCCGTGCAGTCGTGCTGGATTACGAACGCCGCTTCCCCGGCACGCTAGAGAAACTTCCGGTGCTCGCGTCGCAGTTCAAGCACTCCTGCCTCAACCGCTTGCAGTTGCGCAACCCGCTATCGATGGTAAACCTGGGCGACCAGGAGTCCTCGCTCATCTACGCCGGGGACATGGACAACCCGTTGCATTCTTCAGAATCGACGGCGCGATAAGTAAAGGCCAACCCCACTCGTGCGGGGTTGGCCTTCTCGCGTACTACGCCGCAGCCTAGTCGCGGTATGCCTCTGGGCCCTTGTTGAGCCAGGCGTACACACCGCCGATGAGGAAGCCGCCGCCAATGACGTTGCCCACCCAAACGATGGCCCAGTTGGTCAGCACCGCGCCGAGCGTGAAGTGCTCCGGGAACGCGCCCGCGTCAAAGAACGTGAGGCAAACCAGGCAGAAGTTCGCGATGACGTGCTCGAGGCCCATGCCCACGAACGCCGCGATGAGCGGGACGATGACGATGAACTTCGAGATGATCTCCTTGGCGAAGATGCCACCCACGATGGACATGTTGACCACGAAGTTGGCCAGGATGCCCTCGACGAGCATGCCCGCCGGCCCCTTCGCCAGCTTGGCGTCGGTGAGCGTGACGATGATGTGATCGACCGGCAGGTTGCCGAACTTCGCGGAGACCCCCAACGCGGCGGCGAGGATCGCCGCACCCACGAGGTTGAACACCGTGGTCACGATAATGAGCCAGAATGCCTTTGCCCATTTCACCTGCTTATTGGCGGCTCCGTAGACCATGAACATCATGTTGCCGGTCGCAAGGTCAGCGCCCAAGATGATGATGGCAAACAGGCCGAGGCCGAAGAGGAAGGCGAAGGCGACGCTGCCCAAGCCTTCGAAGTTCTTTTCCACCGCTTGTGCCACGCCGCCGGCAAAGGCCGTGCCGATGAGCAGGTACACGCCAGCCAGGATGGCGCGCACGATAAAGCGCGACGGCGACTGGTCAAGCAGAGCGGTTTTCTTCGTGACCGCGGCGGCCACGGACTCATTGAGAGACATGCAGACAATCCTTGAAAGAGGAGCAAAATCGACCCATACATCGTCTTGAGTTCAGAGGGTCGTTGCAACGATCCTAATCATCAGCACGATAGATCGCAGCATCAATACGCCCGAATTCAGCATCAGCTCGCCTGAAGGAATAGATACTAACGAAGTTTCTGCAGAAAATGCTCCCGTAATCGAACCATCTGCAGCTGTAGAATTGGTTACCCTTGCCATCGACGTCCATGCGCAATTTGTCGCGGGCGCATGCCGGGTAGTCGATGGCGCTATAGATCCCGACACCATGGATAAGGCCTGCACTTATACTGCCGAAGACTGCCACTACTCCCTGCCTGAAACAAATGCCGACGATATCGTCATTATCGCTGAGCAAACCGGCGGCGGCGTACCTGCCGTTTTTAATAATCTCTACGATGGGTCAACTAACGAACACAAGATCACCATCGGCGACAAGGTATACGTGCGCACTAGAAATTCTGTCCAGAACTGGCTCATCTATACCGCAACCGATCTCCATGACCCCAATAAACAAGGCCTAGCCGGGGACTCAAGCATATGGGGACACGGGGGAACTACCCGCACCGCAGACGACAAAGCTTAACCGCTCAGCAACGCTGCGGTCACTCGCCCGCCTTCCGCTTATTCGCCCCTATGCCTCAGCCTTACACAGTCCCCGCTTCCGCAACCGGAGGTAGGAAATTTCTATATCTTCTTTCCCAGCTCACGGGCAGAGGATCACCATTTTCAACAGTGGTAACGATAACCGTTTGCAGTAGTGTAGTATTCGTCCCAAACTGTATAAAAGTTCACTGCACTTCACCTTGGG
Organism: Corynebacterium macginleyi; assembly: GCF_003688935.1. GTDB lineage: Bacteria > Actinomycetota > Actinomycetes > Mycobacteriales > Mycobacteriaceae > Corynebacterium > Corynebacterium macginleyi. The sequence continues at coordinate 286,460 of NZ_REGE01000001.1, forward strand.
AGAACCTTATGCCTTTGCCCTCCTCCTTAACGCGCCTTGCCACCATAGTCGTGGCCTTGGCGCTCGCGTTATTCCACGCCCCCTTCGCCCTCGCTGAGGACGCCCCACTTGTCCGCACCCAAACGCACGTGGATTCCCCGCACGCGGTGTGGCAGGACGGAAACTTCAAACTCATGTCCAATAGTGCGGGCCTAGTCCCCATCGAGGACACGATCAACTGGGTCAGCCACGGCCGCGTCGATGGAGGCTTGGGGGCCTATGCCTGGCGCGTTCCCGATGATCCGCGCTTCGAGTTTCTCAATGCCGAGAAAAACCAGCTCATGTACTACGGCGGCCCCGCGGTCGGCTTCCCGAAAAACACCATGCCCATCTGGGCTGGGTTCGGTGCCGCCGCAGATCTTCCCACCGATCAATTCCGCGATAAATCCTTCAACATGGAAATCGTTGATTTTAAGGGCCCCGGCCGCATGGAGCTGTTTACCTACAGCGACGAGAACTATCCCCTCAACCGCCTCTGGTCCTCCCACGACCCGGGATTCCGTACCACCTGGGTTAATGCAGGCACGCATACGCATAACGCCACGACGTTTACCCGTCCTGGCCACTACGAAGTAACCTACCGCGCTTCGGCTCGAAAGAAGGATGGCACCTTCATCCACTCCGAGCCACAAACCCTGGTATGGCAGGTAGGCGGCACCAACCCCGCCGAGCGCACGATTACCGACCTTGATGCTGCTTTTAACGACGCCAAGTCTGAAGGCTCCGCAGGCGAGACCAACACCCCTATGTTTAAGATGGCCCCCTCCACGGCTGATACCAAGGGCGCGAAGGAAGGCATCCTCACCACGCTTTCCCTCGATACCGGCAATGCCAAAGACTCCGGCCGCGCCGTATTCACCATCAACGGCCACTATCTTGCCGAGCGCAAGGTAGAAGGCGGTAAGGCTTCGTGGGATGAAATGATTGGTGATGAAGAATCCGATTTCCAAGCCATCTTTATTCCTGACAATAATTCCCCAAGCCCACGCTGGGTATCTGAACCCATAAAGTTCTGGACCAGCACCGACGGGGAAAAGGACGGTGAAGATGCCAAAGCTTATACAACGAAAAGCGGCGAGCTTCCTACCCCAGAGATGGAAGAGATAGAGCCGTTTGAGACCGATCCCTTTGAGATCACGAGCCCGGATATCACCGTTTCCACCAGTAAAGTGTACGGTGAGGACGACCGTAATATCGACATCACCGTAGCTCCCGAGGATGATCGCACCACGGTGCGCGTTACCGGCGGCTTTTACAAAGTAGATGGCGAACCGATGACTAGCCTGCCGCAGAACGCTATTGCAGATTGCGAAATCGGCTTTACTTCCGGGCCGGGGCTAAGGACGAGCAAGCAACTCATCGAGGGTTGTAAGCAGCCTGGCTACCAGCTCATGCTGCGCATCGTTCCTGATTCGCGCTCCAATGCCGGCGGCGCCACGCTATTTAGCCATACTCACAAAGACGCTTATAAGCCGATAGCTGAGACCACCGTCTCGTTCCCGGAGGCTTCCGCTTCCGGGGGCGCACAGAAACCAGAAGGAACGGAGAAGCCAGAAGACTCCAACACACCAGATAAGCCGCAGGATTCGGAAGAAGCAGAGGAGTCAGAGGGCTCCGCCCCAACCGAAGAGTCTTCCCCGGCGGCACCTTCCACGACCCAGAAGCCTTCTGTTCCCAATGTCCCCAAACCCAAACCGCAGGGCCCGAAGGATAAGGACGCCCCCAACAAGGAGCTCAATCTGCACCGGGGCCACGTCGATATCGCCCCTATCCACGAGGATGGTGAGCTGCACCTGGGCATCAAGGACGAGACGAACCTGTACTACATTGGTGCAATCTGGCGTAAGCCATCCGATGTCTTTTTCAGCGTTCCCAAGCAGGTCAAGACCACCTTGGACAAAGACATCCCCCACTTTGGAAAGAAAGGCAGCGCTGCTTACGTCCTGCCAGAGACACAGCGCACCGGCGTGGTGTGGCCTGGGATAAGCACCGAAGATGCCTACCAGGACACCAAGAAGAATTACACCTTTACCTTCACCCCCGTCAAAGCCCCGAAGGACGGCGAATGGTTGGCATACCTGGCTGATCAAACCGGCCTGGACCAGCGCCTTGCCGGCAGCGATGGTACGCATTCCTATACCACCGAAGGCCCAGACCACATGCACCTTAACTGGGCATTCAACAAGCCCGGTACGTATGAAGTTGGTGTCACGGTAGCCGAAAAAGACGGCAAAACCGCGAAAAAGGCCGTTCTGCGTTTCAAGGTAGCTAGCGAGGATTCATCATCTGCTACCCCACCAACTAAGGGAAACGACAATGCGTCTGAAGGCGGATCCAACGACAGTACCGATGGCACGACCGAGAACGATGCCGGAAGCTCCGCCGATAACGGCACGGAAAGCACCGCGCCGTCGAAAGAACGAAACCCAGAGACAACGGAACCTGCTCCCAGCGCAACACCGTCCCAGAAGCGCGAGATTACCAAGGGCCACATCGACTTCGGGCCAAAGGTTGTGGACAATAAGCTCGGCTTCTATGTCAACGAAGACGACCGCCACAACGTGCCTGAAGACGTAGCGCTACGCGTTCACGATACGCAACGCGTGCCGGTCGCTGACTCTCTGGCTAAGACGCTGTCCTTTACCGGAATGGTAAAGACTGGCTCAACGATTTACCACCTGCCATTACAACAGGATCACAATGCTGTGTGGCCGGGATGGGACACGATCAAGGTCGGGCAAGACTACCGTGACGCTGCTATCGAGGTTCGCCCTAAGTCAGCGCCTAAGGACGGAAAATGGTGGGCCGGCCACACTGCCTCCCTGAATACACCGGAACGAACCTTGGCCGATAGCAACGGTACCCATACGATTAAGGGCGTTGAGGATGGTCCTTTCCATGTCCACGCGCACTGGATTTTTACCCAACCAGGCCGCTATGAGATGGACATGCGTGCCGTCAACCGCAACGGTGACAAACTTACTGACTGGCACACCGTTACCTTCCTCGTGGGTGATCCAACCACGCAACCCGGCGGAAAAGGCGCTGCCGAAGAAAGCGGGAAGGAAGAGGGCAAGCCCGCAGACTCCTCGACGGATAAGCAACCAGGTGCTACCAAACCGGATAACGGCCCGAATAGCACCGGCACTAATAAGCCGGGCTCCGATAAGTCCAAGTCCTCTAACTCATCTGGATCAAATGCGGGCGCCAAGGCGGCCAAGGGCAATAGCGCTGGAAAGTCAGAAGGATCCAGCAAATCCACTACCGCTAAGAGCGCGGCGAGCGGGGGCTCTGGACCTGGGTCCGGATCCAGTGGAGGTTCCTCCAACTCCCACAAAGGTTCGCTGGCTTCCACGGGTGCCAATGTCGGTTGGGTACTCGTCCTCGCCGCAGTCTTTATTGGCGCCGGCATAGCCCTGATGAAAAAGCGCTCCAAGAACAGTAAATAGCCCTTTTACTCCAGAGGCCGTTGCACCATCCCATTGCGACGGCCTCTCAATTGGAACTGATCCACGACCTTAAAAACCAATAAGCATCAACCTATACCGCAGATCTGAGCCTTGAAAAGGGTCGAGTACCAGCTCGGGCCGGGCTCATTTTGCGCTGTAAAGTGGTTATTTACGCACCAAGCCTTTTAATCTCTCCCCGGATCGCGGTGGAAGCTAAACTGAAGCGCTGCACTGATATAGTTCAACGGGATAGGCTGGGTTTTACCAAGCTTCCTGATTCGTTCCCAATTAACGAAGAAACATTATGCGAAGTATATTTAGCCCAATCGCCTCGTCCGCCCCTTGTCCGCACCTTTAATCATCACTGCAGCTATATCTCCCGCCACTGCTCAGGAACCTTCCGCCGTCACCTCCGAAAACTATGTTGAATTGTTCGAATTTGGAGACGAGTATTCCCACGACCCACATAAACGGCGAACCCAGCTAAAGCGTGATACTTTCCAAAAGAAATCTGAAGAAATCCTCTACGGAAGAAAGACGGAAACCTACAAAAAGCTTTCCCGGAAGGAATTTCTGTAGAGTACGACGTACTGGGCGAGCCTGTGATAACTTCACCGGCTTCTTTCGTAAGGTTCGAATGGGACTGGGGTCCCCGTATTTCCATGGCAGGCGAGGAGTTTTAGAGCCTTGGTGCTTCTGGGTTTGCAGGTACTGTCTGCGGGCACTTAGGAAAGTCGGTAAGATTCGACACCGCATGTAGCGTTGCTGTAACCGCAGCGTGGAATAAATTGACTGCTAAGCGGAAATGGGACCGTGACGATCAATGCTATGACCTAAGCCAATTCATGAACATTGGATGGGAGAAAGCTTCCCGTGAGGAATGTGATTAGCTTTGTTTAGTCGCATATCGAATTCTATTTTACTTCCTGCCAGCATTCTTGTATCCACTTGTGTAGCGGGTTTTTCTGGGGAGAATTAAGGCTGTTCCCTCTTGCTATGGCAGTAAAATACATGGCCCTGCACTACGCCTTTATACGTAGAGATTCTTACCCAAGATCGGAATCCGGGACTTTTATCGTCGGGTTTGTACTATCCATTTTTGGCGGATTAATGAATGCTTCAAACTACACATTCGCCGTTGGGCTCATGATAGCTTCGACGTTCCTTATGTTTTTAAAGCTTAATAAGGAGAACACGACCGGACCATGAAAGTGAAGTGTCTGGCCGTATAGCCTTTACCATGGCCACTGATATTCCCATCTACTTCTGCCACCCAGGACCGCCGTGGGAACGCGGCAGCAACGAAAACACCAACGGCAGGCTCAGAAGAAACCTTGCTAAAACAGTGACCTGTCCATCTACAGCGCCGAGAACCTAGAGATGATCGCCACCAATCACAAACCATGCAAAGCACTCAACTGGCGCACATCAGCCGAAGTCCTGACCAACGCCCTGACACAAACCGGTAGTATCACACCCAAGTAACCGTCATCGTTGCAATGACCCCTAGAATCCACAGATGACAACAAAATTAAAAGGTCCCAACTCCTTCCATGGAGTTGGGACCTTTTAGCGCTCTATTTACTTGAACGGGAAGCCGAGCTCGCGCAGAAGCTTACGGCCCTCCTCGTCGTTGGTAGCGCTGGTAACGACGGTGATGTCCATACCACGGGGACGATCGATCTTGTCAATGTCGATTTCGTAGAACATGGACTGCTCGGACAGGCCGAAAGTGTAGTTGCCATGGCCGTCAAACTGCTGATCAGACAGACCGCGGAAGTCACGAATACGTGGCAGCGCGATGGTCAGCAGACGGTCCAGGAACTCCCACATGCGGTCACCACGTAGGGTAACGCGTGCGCCGATGGGCATGCCCTCACGAAGCTTGAAGTTCGCGATGGACTTCTTTGCGCGACGCAGCTGTGGCTTCTGACCGGTGATAGCGGTCAGGTCCTCGAGAGCACCATTGATAACCTTGGAGTCACGAGCGGCTTCGCCAACACCCATGTTGACTACGACCTTGGTGACGCCAGGGATCTGCATGACGTTGTCATACTTGAACTCTTCATTCAGGTTCTTGCGGATTTCCTCGCGGTAGCGAGTCTTCAGACGCGGGGTGTAGTTCTCGCTCATTTTTAGATGTCCTTCCCGTTGCTACGCGCGATGCGGACTTTTTTGCCGTTCTCGTCGAAACGGTAGCCCACGCGGGTCGGGTTACCCTCAGAGTCAACGATGGCTACGTTGGACACGTGGATCGGGGCTTCTTGGGTAACAATTCCGCCGGACTCGGCGCCACGCTCAGTAGCGGAGTTTGCGACGTGCTTCTTGATGCGGTTAACGCCCTCAACGAGGACCTTTTCGCGCTTCGGGTACGCCTCGATAACTTTGCCCTTCGCACCCTTATCTGGGCCCGAAATGACAATCACCATATCTCCCTTATGGATCTTCATAAGATTAGATCACCTCCGGTGCTAGAGAAACGATCTTCATGAAACGCTTATCACGAAGTTCACGAGCAACCGGGCCGAAGATACGGGTACCGCGAGGTTCGCTATCGCCCTTCAGAATAACTGCAGCATTCTCATCAAAGCGGATGTAGGAGCCGTCCGGACGACGGGTTTCCTTCTTCGCGCGGACGATAACTGCCTTAACTACATCGCCTTCTTTTACGCTGCCGCCTGGAACAGCGTCCTTGACGGTGGCGACAATTACGTCGCCGATGCCAGCGAAGCGTCGGACTGAGCCACCGAGAACGCGGATGCACAAAAGTTCACGTGCACCAGAGTTGTCGGCGACGCGCAGACGCGATTCCTGCTGAATCACTATGGGTCTCCTGACCTGGATTGATGTGCGGCAAGATTTCCGTCCTTGCCACACGCGGTCTACAAACTTGCTGTGCGCGAACTTTTACAACGAACACCGTACGGCGTCGATGGGTCTCGGACCGGCGATTCGGAAACGCACCACTGCGGACCGACCAGCTCTCGCAACTAACATATTGAACCACATAAACTAGCTACTTCCAAAACACAAAAAGCAGGGTTTTCACTTCACAGGGGTTGCGTCCTTTAGCGGGGTGCATCTGTAGCCCGTGGTAAACCTCGTACTCTTTGAATCCAGCCTTTCCTCTGCCCCTCAGCAACCCCTGACTCAGCAGTTGGTAAAGACCGTGCTTCCACGGCATCTTCCAGCGGCAGGGTCAGCTCAATGCAGAAGTAATGAACTAATGGACTTAACCGAAATTTTCGATACTAAGGTTTCTATCGATCAGTATCTAGAGGCCAGCTGGCAAACCCTTTATATGGTGGGCATTTCCCTCTTCCTGGGGACAATAGGCGGAGTTACCCTGGGAATCATCCTGGTCCTTGCTCACCCACAAGGCATGTACCCCAACCGTGTGCTGTTCAGGATCACAGACTTCCTAGTCAATACGGTGCGCTGGTGCCGCTTACCATCTTCATAGCGCCTTCATAGCGCCGTTTATGGCTCGCCTCATCGAGCAATCGGTGCTGGAAGTTGGTGAAGGCATCCTAGAAGCAGCGGAATCCATGGGCGCTTCCCTATGGCAAACCATCCGCTATTTCTTACTGCCGGAGGCTAAGGCCTCGATAATCTTGACACTGACTACATCCACCATCACCTTGATTTCTGTCACCGCGATGGCGGGCACCATCGGTAGCGGCGGCATCGGTGACCGGACGGTTTCCTATGGTCATCAGCAATTCGACACCGTGGCCATTATACTCACGGTGATTATCCTTGAGCCCAGTTTTAAGACGTTGCTTCCTTCGCAGAAGTCTCCGCAGTCTGCTGCTGCGCCTTTGGATCAACAGTAAATAGTTCCGTTCCACAACCGATGAGCTCGCCTTCGCGGAAGTCCGCGGCGGGAATTACAGGGCCTGTCTTCTTGGCATTGGACACAACAACTGGTGTCGTCACCGGCAGTCCTGCTTCCTTAATGGCCTCGATATCGAATTCAGCCAGGACGTCGCCCTGCTTGACGGTATCGCCCTTATTGACATGCGAGGTGAAATGTTCGCCTTTGAGATTGACCGTATCGAAGCCAATGTGCATAAGGATGTCGATTGGCCCCACCGCTGGGTCCTCCACGCGCAGGGCATAGGCGTGATGGGAGGGAAAAGTCACGGTGATGGTGCCATCGGCAGGCGCAACAAGCTTGCCCACCGTCGGTTCGATGGCGACGCCTTGCCCTAGCTTCCCTCCGGCGAACATAGGGTCCTTAACTTTGGATAGCGGCACAGCCTTTCCCTCTAGCGGAGAAAATATTGTGGCGGCATTCGCGGCGGCGGAGGCACTGACGGTAGACGCCGCAGCGGCCTCGGCCGCCAAAACCTGTGCGGCGGGAGGATTGCTCTCATCAGGATCAATGGTGCCGTTGCGATGGATGAGCACGCGCCCGTACAGGTAGGCCCCGATGAATGCCACGGCGAAGGAGATAACACCACATAGCAGGAAGGTTGGGACAAAGCGGGGAACGGAAACAAAACCAATGAAGCCGGCGGCACCGAGGGCATCCGCAAGCACGCCGAAAATGGCGATGAATGTAGAAGCGATGGCCGATGCCGCCATACCGATATAAAACGGCCAACGCAGGCGCAGGTTAACGCCGAAGATCGCGGGCTCAGTAATACCAAACACCGCGGAGATACCGGAGGCTCCGGCTAAGCCCTTGAGCTTTTCGGAACGCGCCAGGAAGTACACCGCCAAGGCCACACCACCCTGGGCAATATTGGCCATCGAGGCAATGGGGAAAATGAAGGAACCGCCCTCATTCCACAGCATCGTCTCAATGGGCGGAAAAGATTGGTGTAGTCCGGTGATGACGATCGGTGAATAAACCAGACCGAAAAGCAAGCCAGCCACGGGACCGGCAAAATCATAGAGGGCGGCCAGCCCCATACCCAACCATTCACCGGCAGTACGCAAGATGGGCCCCAACCCCATAAAGGTTATAAAGCCCGTCACCAGCAGGGTAAGCAGGGGCGTGAGCATGAAATCCACGGTCCCTTTGAGGTGCTTGTGCAGGAACTTTTCAATCGTCGCCAAGATCCAGGCGATGACCAGAATGGGCAAGATAGAGCCTTGGTAGCCGGCTTGGGCAACGCCGATACCAAAGATATCCCAGTAGGACATCTCGCCGTTATCAATGGCCTCGGCAACGTTATAGCCACTGACCAAATCTGGCATGACCATGGCCATGGCCATGCCCGCGCCGAGGAATTCATTACCTCCAAAGCGCTTAGTAGCAGTAAAGCCCACGAGGATAGGAAGGAAGGCAAACGGAGCGGATGCCAGGAGGTTGACTAGTCCGGCGAACCCTTCCCACGAAGGATACATTTCAATGACGGATTGATCCCCAAAAAGTCCCGGCGCGGTGAGCACATTATTTAATGCCATCAATAGACCACCGCCGAGCAGGATTGGGATGAGCGGAACGAAAATATCCGCCAAGACCTTTACTGCACGGGAAAACCAGTTTCCGGATTCCGCCGCAATATCCTTCAGGCGATCGGTGGATACGGCGACATCCCTGGAAATGGACTTGGTCATTTCTTGGTAGACGATATTGACATCGCCCGGCCCCACGATGACCTGAAACACGCCACCGGTTTCAAAGGTGCCCTTCAGATCCGGATCGTTGTCTAGCGCTGCGGTGTCTACCTTGCCCAAATCATCCAACACCATGCGCAAGCGCGTGGCACAGTGGGCAAGGGCAATAATGTTTTCTTCGCCGCCTAATGCCTTCAGGGTGCGGGCGGCAACCTCTTTATGCTCCATGGACCAACCTTTGTAATTTTCGTCACATTAAATGACCGAATGTGATTGACTACTTCTCATTTAAGCCTGTTTCGGCCTAAATGTCCACAAAACAAAAAGCTGGAAACCGTGATCCCGCAGGGCCTTATTCCAATGGCTCCCACGCCTGCCACGCGGCATCGCCAAACACCGCGAATGCCGCGGCAATGCGACCACCGCCGGCAAAAACTTCCACGGCGCAACCATCAGCAATCAGCCGCATTTCTCCATCGGGGCACGCAATCGGCTCACCGTTATTGAAAGAGATGGTCCCACCTCCCTGCACCACGCGGAATACCTCCGCGCCGGTGGCATCGACAAGCGCATAGGCCCCCTCGCCCGTGACATCAATGGTTGCGCCAAAGCCCTCCCTGCCGCGAGTTTCCGGCAGCGCAGACCACAGCGGTTCTTGGCACAGGTAGTTATTTTCCAACCACAGCCGCCGCGGAATGGTCAGGGTATGCACCCACCCCTGCGTTGGTGTCTCATCGTGAGCGGGCATGCCCATCCAGCCCAGCAGGATATTTTCCTCGGTTGCCTGCGGCGCATAAAACTGCGTGCCGTGATCCAGCAGGGTAAAGCCGCGCTCGACGTGGAATATAAGCCCATCCAAGGTCCCGATGATATAGCCACAGCGGTCCGTTTCATCCTGTGGGCAGAAGATCAGAACGTGCTTATCCCCAAAAGTCAGCAGGTTAGGACACTCCCACATATAGCCACCGGGAAGCTGCGCGGGATCATCAAAAACAAGCTCGCCCTGAAAATCCCACTGCTTTAAATCCTGCGAATAATACAGCACGATGGCTCCACGCTCATCTTCCGTTTGCGCACCAATGACCATGCGCCATCCCTGTGCGGCGCGGGAGATATGGGGATCGCGGAAGTGGCCGGTATATCCCTCCGGAGAATCAGCGATGAGCGGGTTGTCGGTATCGCGGACATAGATCCCGCCTTCCGGCCCGGAAGGGTCTATAACCCGCACGCGGTTCTGCGACGGGATGCGGCGCCCGTCTTCTTTCAAGTTTCCCGTATAAAAAAGCCACACGTCAGTGCCGTCAACCACAGCCCCTCCGGAGTAGCACCCATCCTTGTCATAGGGCATGTCAGGATAGAGTGCATCGGGATAATGCCGCCACGGAGTGGGCGTGGATACCGTCGTGATGGCATGCCCCCAGCCGGTTCGCTTGGGCTTGTGCGGAAAGGCAGGGTCATGTTGGTAATACGCGTGCAGAATATCGCCATCCACAAAAAGTCCATTAGGGTCATTGAGGCGGCCAAGCGGCGGGGCAAGGTGAAAGTTCGGTCGGTGGTGCATGCCCCCGATACTATGGAACTATGACTATTCATGTGTGCGGCGAAGGCCTCGTGGACCTGGTTCCGGTATCTCCTGGCCGCTTAAATGACCTCACCCCGGCGTTGGGCGGCGGCCCCTTTAACGTGGCCATCGCCGCGGCACGCCTGGGCGCGGACGTGGAGTTTCAATCGCGGATTTCTACCGATGGGTTTGGTCAGGAATTATTCCGCCGCCTTGAGGAAGAAGGCGTCGATACCTCCTACGTGCAGCGCGGGGAGGAACCGACTACCTTAGCGGTAACCACCATCGCGGATAACGGCACAGCCTCCTATAACTTTTATGTGGAAGGCACCGCAGATCGCTTCGTTGAACCCACGCTAGTCCCGGCAGATATCGCCTGCTTCGGTACTGTCTCCCTAGCCTTGGAACCGGGCGCCTCCCGGTACGCGCAGCTACTGAAAGACTTCGCGGCACAGGGAACGCTAGTGGCCCTGGATCCCAATATTCGGCCCTTTTATGCCACCGAGGCGCATAAGAAGTTCTTGACGGAATTATTACCACACGTCTCTGTGCTGAAACTATCGGATGAAGAAGCGGACTTTTTAGGCAAAGACTTTACCAACCAGGTACCCATCGTGGTCACCACCCGCGGCGGCGAGGGAATTAGCCTCAGGGCTGGGGATACTTACCTTGACGTTCCCGCTGCCGCGGTCGAGGTCACCGATACCATCGGCGCCGGCGACACCATCATGGCCGCCCTTTTAACCCAACTAGATGAACGCGGCCTCAATGCAGAAAAGGCCGCAGCACTAAGCACCGAAAAGTGGCGCGATATCCTCCACTTCGCCGCGACCACGGCCGGAATCACCGTCTCCCGCACCGGCGCTAATCCCCCAGTGCGCAAAGAAGTAGAGTCTGCCCTATGAACTACACCAAACGCACGCTGTGGCTACACCTGGGGTTATTTCTCTTAGCATTCCTCGCATTCATCCTCCCCGTTATCATTGGCACCACGGCTCTGCTCCCGCTCTGGCTCTCGGGCGGATTGAGTATTCTCCTTGCAGCAGGCGCGCTTATCGATGCCGCCTTTAAGTTCTTCTCCCCCGCCTCCCCGCGCAGCTTAAAGCTGCTATCCGGCATTGCCAGCATCGTGCTGCTGGTGGGCTGGGTAATCTGGTTCTACATCTACGGCAATATGGCAGCGGTGGGCACGGGAACCTACCGCATTGGCAATTTCCTGCTCAGCGTGGGCTGCGTACTCAACCTCTTCATCATTGCCATTTCGGTTTTGGACATCCGCCGGTTGGCGCGGCAGTAACCGGGCCAACCGCGAAGGTGGGGCCACCGCCAGGCTGCGCCAAACGCAAAGCGGAGCCGAACGCCACACGCTCCCGGCGATTAGAGCGGGAAGCGTTCAGCTGTCGCTAGGCAGGACGCGGCGGGGGACGATAATGGGGGCATCGCCAAGCGGATCGTCCCAGGCCTCCGCCTCGATGCCATAGGCCTGCGCCAATACTTTGGGGGCCAGCGCCTGCTTCGGTGCGCCGCGCGCAATGATATCGCCGGCCTTCATCACGACCATGGAATCGGAGTAGTGGCCCGCGAGCATGAGATCGTGCAGGACCACAACCACCGTTTTGCCGGCGCGGGCCTGTGCGCGAGCCAGCTCCAGCATGCTCATGGCGTGGGCGGGGTCGAGGAAGGTCGTGGGTTCATCAAGAAGCAGCACCGGCGTATCTTGCGCCAGCGCCAAAGCCAGCCACACGCGCTGGCGCTGCCCGCCCGACAGGGAGGCGATATCGCGGTCGAGGAAGTCCACAATCTCCGTGGCCTCGCAAGCCTGGGCGATAATCCCCCTGTCCGTGGCAGAAAGGCCGCGCATCCTGCCCTGATAGGGATGGCGCCCGCGCGCGACCAACTCGCCTACGCGCAGCCCATCGGGGGCCACGGGGTGCTGCGGCAGCAGCGCCACCTGCTGCGCGGCTTCCTTCGCGTTCATCGCATGCAGATCAGCGTCCCCGACCAGGACGCTGCCCCGCCGCGGGGCCAGGATTTTAGACAGCGTCTTGAGCAGCGTGGACTTGCCGCAGCCATTGGGACCGATGAGCGTGGTGACCTCACCGGCGCGGGCGTGCAGGTCGACGCCGGAGAGGATAACCTCGCCGTCCTTATATCCCGCATGGATGCCGGTAGCCCGGAGGCTGCACCGACGCTTCGGGCTCGTGGGCTGATTATCCGTCATATCTTTTCCTTCATCCGCGTACGAGTGTGTAGCACTATTTGGGTGGCGCGCTGGGCTGAACTTCGCTGCGCCGCGCCACGGCATTTAGATGCGCCGGGCCGCATTCCACACCAATACCACCAAGGCGCAGCCGCCGATGACCGAGGAGACCGCACCCACCGGGGCGTTGACCGGAATCGCACCCGCAATAACGGCACACACGGTGAGCAGAGCCGCGCCCGCGGGTGCCGATGCCGCCGGCGATGGCGTGGGCGTGCGCGCCACCATCCGCGCCAGGTGCGGTGCCAAAAGCGCGATGAACCCAATGGGTCCTACCACCGAGACCACCACGGCGCAGATACCGGTTGCCGCAATCAGCAGCAGGGCGCGCTGGCGGGAGATATTCACGCCCAGCGTGGTCGCGGAGGAATCATCGTGGGCAAGCAGCGGCAACTCCCGCGCGCACCAGATGCCTATGGCGAGGAACGGCGCCAGCGCAGCTAACAACGGCACTATGACTTCCATGCGTACGAACCCGGTCGAGCCCGCGAGCCATGTTTGTGCCTCCGCCGCGCGCTGAATCTGGGCGCTGCGCATCAAATACGCCACGACGGCATGAAACATCAACGATAAGGCAATGCCGACGATGACAATGCGATTGCTCGTGCCGATACCACCCAGTACGGCGAGGAGGATAACCACCAGGAGGGCACCGATCATCGCCAAGCATGCACGCCACCAGAAGTCCGGAATGCTATCTGCGAAACTGGGGCGCGAATGCACAGTACCCAGCACTACTAACACCGATGCGCCGCCGGTAACGCCCAAAATATCCGGCGATGCCAACGGGTTACGCGCCATGGTCTGCGTCCACGCACCGGCCACGCCGAGGGCGGCACCGACGATGACGGTGGCGATGGCAACAGGCAGGCGCAAGTCCCACACCACCCTGATGTGGCTCTCGCTGCCGCCTCCGGTGAGCACATCGAGGACCTGCTGCGGGCTCAATTCCAGCGGCCCTTGCCCCAGCAATACCAGGTAGGCGGCAAGCGCGATAAGGCCAAATACGAGCGTAGAGGCGAGCACGCGAACGTGCCTGCGGCGCTGCTGCGCTTGCAGGATACTGCTAATTGTTGTCATGCGTTATCGCCCCACGCTCTGCCCACGCCGCGGTGGGCGCCCCAAATGAGGAAGGGCGCGCCCACGATGGCAAGCACGATAGACATCTCTAGCTCCGAGTTACCCACGATGAGCCGGCCGATGATATCAGCGGCAAGCACGGCGCAACCGCCCAAGAGCGCGGAGGGCAAGATCATCGTGGCCACGCTGGGGCCAACCACCCGCCGCACGATGTGGGGGATGGCGAAGCCGACGAAGGCAATGGGACCCGTCGCCGCCGTGGCGCTGCCGGCCAGCACCACGACGCTCAGTGCCGCGCCCACCCGCGCGATGGTAGGGGATCCGCCCAAGGCGAGCGAGGACTCCTCCCCCATGGCCAAAAGGTCGAGCGGCCTAGCCGCCATCGCCGCGCACGCCAGGCCGATGAGCAGCCCTAACCCAGCGATGGCGACGTCTTCTGGGCCGCGCCCAAAGGTCGAGCCGATGGTCCACCGCCGCATGCTATCGAGAACATCCGTGGAATAAAGGCCGATGATCACCGCGCCCGATCCCAGGGCGGCGGAGACGCCGGCGCCGACGAGAATGAGCGTTAGCGGATCCTGGAACCGCCGCGAGACGGCCAAAACCAGCAGCGTGGTAATGCCCGCGCCAACGAGCGCGAGGGTGGTGCGCATACCGGTGGTGGTGGCGATGCCAATGGCCGTGCCCAGGGCAACGAAGAACGATGCGCCTGCGGTAATGCCGATAAAACCCGGGTCCGCCAGCGGGTTCCTGGTCCACGATTGCGCCAAGACACCGGCGACGGCAAGGGCCGCGCCGGCGAAATAGGCCAAGAAGGTGCGCGGCATGCGCAGGTTCCACACGATATCGCGGATATCCTGTTCGCCTGCCCCGCGCAGCGCGGCGATGACCTCATCGGGTGGAATCGAACGGGATCCTAGCGCCAAGGACGCCACCGCCAGCGCCAGGCTGGCGAGGATAAGGGCGACAAGGAACGTCGTGCGCCCCTTTCCCCGCGCCATCACCGGTGTGGCTGTGGGGTTTTGCGCTGTGGAACCCGTCTGAATATTCTGGCCACCCTTCGTGGTTGCTGACAATTACAGCTTCTCTTCAAACTTATCTATTGCCCAGGGGATGGTTACTGGGTTCGGCATGCTCATGGCGTTGCCGGTATCCGTGTCCAGGTAGCGCACACGCCCATCCTTGACAATATCGAGGCCCTGGAAGGTCTTATCCTTCTTCAAGGCATCCACAGAGCCGTTGTAATCTAGGACAAAGAGGTAATCAACCTGGTTCAGCTTGGCGTAGTTTTCCGGAGCAAAGTCGACGAAAAAGCTGCTGCCATCGCCCTTCAACTCATCGGGGATCTCCATGCCAAGATCCTCAATGAACTGTCCGCGCCCGTCCTCATCGGTGTACAGGCCAATCTTGCCATCATAAGGCATGACGATGGCCGCGGACTTGCCCTGCAACTCGGTGTGCTCGCGGCGGAATTCCTCGAAGGCCTTCTCGGTATCAGCGATAAGCTTATCGCCTTTGTCTTTCATATCCACAGCGTCCGCGATGGTCTCTACCTGCTTTTCCCAGGGAATCTGCCAATCTTTATACCCATCCGGTTTAACGGTGGTCGGTGCGATCTCTTCCAGGGATTCCTTCGCGCGCGCATCCACCGCCTGGTTCACAGCAATGATCTTGGTGGGGTCGGCCGCGGTGATCTGCTCCAAGGTTTCCGCAGTAAAGCCGGTTGCGGTGTTGTAGATAGTCTCAGGCTTGGCATCGCCAAGCAGCTTCTTTGACCACGGGCCAACGCCGGAAGGATCGCCGTCACCCTCAGCGCCCCACGGCGCCACCGTCACGGGGGTGATGCCCAGCGCGAGCAGCGTATCGGCATCGCCCAAGCCCAGGCTGGCCACGCGCTCCTCGGCTGCGGCATCGGTGGACGACTGCGTGCTTTCATCGCCCTCACCGCGCGAGCAGCCGGCTAAGGCCACGGCTCCGGCGGACAGCAGTGCCACAACACCCATGGTGCGGCGTCCGAAAATCTTCATGAGGCTAACCCTTTCAATAGAGGAGGTAAATGACGTGGCATATATTATCCGCCCAGAAAGAATTAAGCAAGGCTTAACTGTGCACAAGTATGTTGGACGTATGAACTCTTCCTTACAATCGTCCACGATGCCTGAACACGAATTAATTCCCGTTACGCTATCCGCCAATGAGCAGATCCGGCCGCGGCTGCACCGCCTGACGTTTCACGCTGAGGCGTTCCGGACGTATGAGCTTGCCGGCCCCGATGAATTTTTTGGCCTCGTCATGCCGCAAGCCGGGCAGGAATTTAGACCCTTCCCCGTCGATGGGGTCAATATCCGTGCGGCGGTGGCCGCTATGGACGAGGAGGTGCGGCCGGATCTGCGCTGGTATACCATCCGCGCGCTGCACCCTGAGGACGCGACTGTCGATGTCGATGTGGTCACCCACGGCGATTCCGGCCCCGGCTCGCGGTGGATTCTGCGCGCGCAGCCCGGCGATACAGCGGGGTTCTTTACCTGCAACAAGATGTGGCGGCCTACCGAGGATGCGCAGCTATTGATCGCCGATGCCTCCGCCCTGCCAGCCCTGCGGCATATCCTTGCCTACCAAGAGGAACTTTACCCGGCGAAGCTCGCTTCCACCGATGTCGTGGCCGTGGTCACCAGCGATGACGAAGTAGAGCCCGGGCTCACGGCCAGGTGGGAGCCCAGCGTGCGCAGCTTGCGTGTCCTTCGCACTGAGCCGCACCAGGAGGCGGATTCCGTCGTTGCCGCTCTGGAAGCAGATTATGCCGGCGTCCCGGCGCCAGGGTACGTGTGGGTCTCCGGCGAGGGAGATTTGGCAAAGAAGGTCCGCGGCCTCGCGGTGAAAGGCTGGGGCTTGCCCACCGACGACGTCACCTGGGTGCCCTATTGGTTTTATGGAAGGGCCCGTCCTTAAGAGCCCTAAAACAGCGAGAGGCCCCTGCCCCGAACCATCTGGTCCGGTACAGGGGCTGCGCTGGCTAGAGTTTACTTAGCCTTCTCGATGATCTTTACGAGACGGAAGTGCTTGTCCTTAGACAGCGGGCGGGTCTCAGCGATACGTACGAGATCGCCTACGCCTGCGATTTCTTCCTCATCGTGCGCCTTAACCTTCTTGTTAGAGCGCATAATCTTGCCGTACAGAGCGTGCTGCTTGCGGTCCTCAATTTCGACGACGATGGTCTTGGACATCTTGTCCGAAACAACGTAGCCGGTGCGGACCTTAGGAGCACCCTTGACCTTCTCCTTCTTCGGAGTTGGTCCCTTCTTGGATTCAGTCACGTTAGCCTCACTCATGATTAAGCCTCAGCTCCCGGAGCGACAGACAGGCCCAGCTCGCGCTCGCGCAGAACGGTGTAGATGCGGGCAATGTCGCGCTTAACCGTGCCGATGCGGCGATTGTTGGTCAGCTGGCCGGTGGCCTTCTGGAAACGAAGATTGAACAGTTCTTCCTTCGCATCCTTCAGACGGGTTTCCAGCTCTGCGTTGTCGAGCTCACGGAACTCGTGGGCGGGGGTACCGGTTGCCATTAGAACTGGTCCTCCTTCTTGATGATGCGGACTTTGCAAGGAAGCTTCTGGCCAGCGCGGCGCAGAGCCTCGATCGCAACAGCCTCAGTTGGGTAGCTCATCTCGAAAAGTACGCGGCCAGGCTTTACGTTGGCCACCCACTTCTCAACCGGGCCCTTACCGGAACCCATACGAACGCCGAGCGGCTTCTGGGTCAACGGACGGTCCGGGAAGATGTTGATCCACACCTTGCCACCACGCTTAACGTGGCGGTTGATGGCAATACGTGCGGCCTCAATCTGACGGTTGGTGATGTACGCGGGTTCCAGTGCCTGGATTGCGTAATCGCCAAAGTTAATACGGTTGCCGCCCTTGGACACGCCACGACGGCCTGGACGGTGCTGACGGCGGTACTTAACACGCTTAGGAATCAGCATGGATTAGCCCTCCTGCTTCTGCTGTGCACGCTGGCGGCGCTGTCCGCCACGGCGGGAGCGACCATTGCGGTCACCGCGGCCACGGCCCTGTGCCGGAGCGTTCAGTTCGGACTCGCGTACGCCACCGACGACGTCACCCTTGTAGATCCACACCTTGATGCCGATGCGGCCGAAGGTGGTGTGGGCCTCTGCGATGCCGTAGTCAATCTCCGCGCGAAGAGTATGCAGTGGAACGCGGCCCTCGTGGTAGCGCTCAACGCGGGACATTTCAGCACCGCCCAGGCGACCGGACAACAGAATCTTGATGCCCTTAACCTGCGGTTGGCGCATGGCGGACTGAATAGCCTTGCGCATTGCACGGCGGAATGCGACACGGTTAACAAGCTGCTCGGCGATGGATTGTGCAACGAGAGTAGCGTTTGCGTCTACCTGCTTGACCTCGAGGATGTTGAGGGCAACCATCTTGCCGGTAAGCTTCTCCAGCTCGCGGCGAATGCGGTCTGCCTCGGCACCGCGGCGACCGATCACGATGCCCGGGCGAGCAGTGTGAATGTCAACGCGGACGCGGTCACGAGTGCGCTCGATAACGATGTCGGCGATGCCGGCGCGCTCGAGACCCTTGTTGAGGTAGTTACGAATTTTAATATCTTCGGCTACGTAGTTCGCGTAGTCCTTATCCGCGAACCAGTGGGTCTTCCAGTCGGAAGTGATGCCCAAACGTAGGCCGTGAGGATGGATCTTCTGGCCCATTACTTGGCCCCTTCCTGCTGGCTTTCGACAACCACGGTGATGTGGCTGGTGCGCTTACGAATCATGAATGCACGCCCCTGTGCTCGCGGCTGGAAACGACGCATAGTTGGACCCTCGTTGGCGTATGCCTCGGAGATGACCAAGGTGCGTGGGTCGAGGTCGAAGTTGTTCTCAGCATTTGCAGCTGCGGAAGCAACAACCTTGGCAACTGGCGTGGAAGCACCCTGTGGTGCGTACTTCAGGATTGCCAAAGCTTCGCTTACGGACTTGCCCCGGACCAGATCGAGCACGCGACGCGCCTTCATCGGGGTAACGCGGACGTAGCGGGCCGTGGCTGAGGCGGAGGTGATGGTCTCACTCATCGCTTATCGACGTCCCTTCTTGTCATCCTTAACGTGACCCTTAAAGGTCTTGGTTGGTGCAAACTCGCCCAACTTGTGGCCGACCATGGAGTCCTCGATGAAGACCGGCACATGCTTGCGGCCGTCATGGACGGCGAAGGTGTGTCCGATGAAATCGGGGAGAATAGTCGAGCGGCGAGACCAGGTCTTGATAACCTGCTTGGTGCCTGCATCGTTCTGAGCATCCACCTTGTTGAGGAGGTGCTCATCGACGAACGGGCCTTTTTTAAGGCTGCGTGGCATTGTTTACCTCCTCTTAGCGCTTCTTGTTCGGGCGACGACGGCGCACGATCATGTTGTTGGAATAACGGTTCGGGTTGCGGGTGCGACCCTCCTTGTGACCCCATGGGGACACTGGGTGGCGACCACCGGAGGTCTTACCCTCGCCACCACCGTGTGGGTGGTCAACTGGGTTCATAACGACACCGCGGACGGTCGGGCGAACGCCCTTCCAACGCATGCGGCCGGCCTTGCCCCAGCGGATGTTCATCTGCTCGGCGTTACCAACCTCGCCTACCGTGGCACGGCAACGGATGTCTACGCGGCGGATTTCGGAAGACGGCATACGCAAAACAGCGTACTTACCTTCCTTACCCAAAAGCTGGATAGAAGCACCTGCAGAACGAGCTAGCTTAGCGCCAGCGCCAGGCTTGAGCTCAACAGCGTGGATGGTCGAACCGGTCGGGATGTTGCGCAACGGCAGGTTGTTGCCCACCTTGATATCTGCGTTCGGGCCGGACTCGACAACAGCGCCCTGCTTCAGGCCCTTAGGAGCGATAATATAGCGCTTCTCGCCGTCAACGTAGTGCAGCAATGCGATGTTAGCGGTGCGGTTCGGGTCGTACTCGATGTGAGCAACCTTTGCCGGAATACCATCCTTGTCATTTCGACGGAAGTCGATCAGACGGTAACGGCGCTTGTGGCCACCGCCGATGTGGCGCGTGGTAATGCGGCCGTAGTTATTACGACCACCGGTTTTGCTCAGCGGGCGCAGCAGGGACTTCTCCGGAGTCGAGCGAGTGATCTCGTCAAACTCAGATACGGAGGAGGCGCGGCGACCCGGAGTTGTCGGCTTGTACTTACGAATAGCCATAATTTTTCCTTATTCCTTTCGGCTCTCCGGGGACGCTTAGGCGCCTGCGCCGAAGATGTCGATGGAGTCGCTGCCTTCACGGAGCGTCACATATGCACGCTTGGTGGACTTACGCTGACCGAAGCCGGTGCGGGTGCGCTTGCGCTTACCTGCACGGTTTACGGTATTCACGGAGTCGACCTTCACGTTAAAGATCTGCTCGACGGCATCTTTGATCTGGGACTTGTTGGAGTCTGGGGAAACGAAGAACGTGTAGACGTTCTGTTCCATCAGACCATAGGACTTCTCAGATACAACCGGGGCGATGATGACATCGCGCGGGTTAGAAATCTTAGCCATTAGTTCTCCTCCTTATCCGCGCCGGTAGCGCGAGTGATGAAGGTGTGTAGCGCCTCAACGGAGAACACAACGTCATCCGAGTAGAGAACGTCGTAGGTGTTGAGCTGACCGGCGTCCAGGATCTGAACGTTCGGCAGGTTATTAGCGCTACGACGAGCGTTGATGTCCTCGCGGCCGATAACGAGCAACACGTTATCGCGCTCGGTCAGGGACTCGAGGAAAGCCTTGGCCGCCTTCGTAGAAGGCTTCTGGCCGGGGACCAACTCTTCGATGACATGTATACGCTCGTTGCGAGCACGGTCAGACAACGCACCGAAGAGAGCAGCCTTGATCATCTTCTTAGGGGTGCGCTGGGCGTAGCTGCGTGGCTGCGGGCCGTGGACGGTGCCGCCGCCGGTGTAGTGCGGCGCACGGATAGAACCCTGGCGTGCACGGCCCGTGCCTTTCTGACGGAAAGGCTTGCGACCACCGCCGCGGACCTCGCCGCGGGTTTTGGTGGCGTGGGTGCCCTGACGAGCAGCAGCAAGCTGTGCGTTGACAACCTGGTGCATCAAAGCAATGGATGCCTCGGTGTCAAAGATTTCCGCTGGAAGGTCCACAGATCCATTAGTCTTACCTTCGGAGGTGTGGACGTCTAGCTTGAGGTTGCTCATGCGTGTGCACCGCCCTTCACTGCGGTCTTAACGGTGACGAGGCCACCGCGCGCACCAGGAATAGCACCCTTGATGAGCAGCAGGTTGGACTCGACATCGACTTTTTGAATCTTCAGGTTTTGGGTCGTCACACGGTCTTGGCCCATGCGGCCAGCCATGCGCTTGCCCTTGAACACGCGGCCTGGAGTAGCAGCTCCACCGATACCACCCACGCGGCGGTGAGCGGCCTGGTTACCGTGAGCTGCACCCTGGCCCTGGAAGCCATGGCGCTTCATAGCACCAGCGTAGCCGTGGCCCTTGGTCTGGCCGGTGACGTCAACGAAGGTGATGCCTTCGAAGATGTCTACCTTGACCTCTTGGCCTACCTCGTATGCCGAGGTGTCGTCCATGCGGATTTCCGCAACGTGACGACGCGGGGTTACGCCAGCCTTTTTGAAATGACCACTTTCAGGCTTATTTGCCTTACGCGGGTCAATTTCACCAAAGGCGATCTGGATGGCGCTGTAGCCATCGGTTTCGGGCGTGCGAATCTGGGTGACAACGCATGGCCCCGCTTCAACGACGGTAACCGGAACAACGCGGTTCTCATCATCGAAGACCTGGGTCATGCCGAGCTTCTTGCCCAGAATGCCCTTAATCTCGTTTTCACTCATGATTAGTTCTCCACCAAAGTCGCTTACTGGATGTTCACATCGACACTTGCCGGAAGATCGATGCGCATCAAAGCGTCAACGGTCTTCGGGGTTGGGTCGAGAATATCGATTAGGCGCTTGTGCGTGCGCATCTCGAAGTGCTCGCGAGAATCCTTGTACTTGTGCGGAGAACGAATCACTGCGTACACGTTCTTCTCGGTTGGGAGCGGCACTGGGCCAACAACACGAGCACCCGTACGGGTAACAGTCTCGACGATCTTCTTTGCAGAAGCATCGATCGCCTCGTGGTCATAGGCCTTCAGCCGAATGCGGATCTTTTGTCCCGCCACGCTTATCCTCTTCCTCGCTTCCCCACTTTCACATTCCCGGCGTTTCCGGGGCGTGAAGCGGTGGGAAATTGCTTCTCGATTTCTCTATAACGTTGTCCGGGCCAGGGGCCTGACACAACGCCAGTGGTCTGACTGTCATGACAACCAAGAGATACAGTGCATGGAAATTCCAGTCTGCAGTGCTCCTGAAGGTGGACAAGACCCGTAGTCAGAACATTGTGAAGAGGACGGTTTTCACTCATTACACGTGGAGAGCGTCCTATTCGCTAACTGCCGCTGTTTATTTGCCATGCCCCTCCTCCGGTCCATCATCTCGGGATGTCTCTGCTCTAGCGCGGACCTAGCCCGATTAGATGACCTTCCAGTCCGTGTCTCGAGAAAGCTCTCAAGCACGATAACAACGAAGGTGTCATGTTCGCTTTACCAGCTCAGCGCATTCGCAATAAGCTAAGCGTGTAAGACGACGTAGCTAAGTTTAGCGCTGCCCTGTTAAAGCAACCTCAACATTTAAGCACGATGGATCGGCATTTTTCAAACCATTTCGGCGTTAGTGCCAATAATCACGTTTTGGTAAATATTGTTAACGCAGAACCCACGTGGCTCGTGCCGGTGGGTACACTCGAGAACGGATTTTGAACCGTGGGGTTCTAGGTCCTCCAAGTTCATATTGCGACCATGCAAAACAATACTTAAAGAAAGGTCTTTAAGACTATGTCTGAGAAGAAAACTCCTGCAAAGCAGTCTGAGAACAGCGTTGCCGCTTCCAAAGAGGACGAGGTAAACAAGAACCTGGAAACTCAGTACGGAACCACCACCATTGATGACGTCGTCGTATCTAAGATCGCCGGCATTGCAGCCCGCGAGGTCTCCGGCGTTGACGCCCTCGGTGGCGGCGGCGCTCGGATGATTGGCAACATCCGCGAGTCCCTCGGCGCATCCGAGGACGTACGCCAGGGTGTTGACGTAGAAGTTGAAGACAGCTCCGCAAAGATCGAGGTCGCCATCACCGCTGAGTACGGCGTTGCTATTCACGAGCTGGCTGAGGCAATTCGCCGCAACATTATGAACGCCGTCGAGCGCATGACCGGCCTCACCGTAGAGAGCGTTGACGTCGTAGTCCACGATGTCAAGCTGCCGAAGGAAGACTCCGAGTCTGAAGAGCAGGCTGCACTGAACCAAGGCCGGGCATAAAAACAATGTCTCAACCCCGAGCACAATTTGAGCTCGAGGTAAGCCATGCTCACGCAATTGCGGAAGCGGTGCAAAAGCTCAGCGGTGTCGCAGGCCTTGACGGCGGACCATACGGCTCGGTGAGCCTGCTCTTCCCGGGGGAGAGGGTTACCGGCATGCGTCGACCCAATCCCCGCGACGGTCGCCACCTGCAAATCAATATTCTTGTTGATATCAGTGCGCAGCCTGATCTATACCGTCTGGCGGAAGAAATCCGCTCGACTGCCCGCAAGGCATGTACGGAACTAGAACGGGTCGACGTTGAGTTTTCTGACGCCGTAGATGGCTTATCCGCTGCTCCCTCGAAGGATTAAATATGAAAAATTACACCAAATTGGGCATTGTCATCGGCCTCCTCCTCGCTTTCTTCTTGTACTTAGGCTGGGGTTGGACGCTGCTCGCCGTTCTGTTTGCGGCTATCGGTGGCCTCGTCGGCTCCCATTTTGATGGACGCATTGACCTAGGCGCTGTGTGGAATAGCCTCATTGGCAAGGGGAAAGGCCAAGGCTAATGTCAGAAGGTTCCACTAAGGGCCACACGCGTTTCTCGCTGCGGACCATGGAACGAATCGTGACCGCCGCAATCGCTAGCGTGCCTGGCACAAAAGATTTGGATGCCAAGCTTGCTGGCATTGGCGGACGCGGTTATCCACGGGTTTCGGTACAGATGGACCCTGAGCGTGAAGTCGCCGCCGTGAGCGCGACCATTGCTGTCGTATGGCCATCCCCAGTTACCGCAGTCGCGGAAAGTACGCGTACCGCCATTTCAGAAGCTATCGCTGCCCATACCGGCTATTCCACCACCCGTGTCAATGTCACCGTTGGTGAATCGGTGTCGGATACTCGCGTTACCGCAGAACAGATCGCGCAGCGACCGGCCGCCTCGGCTTCCACACCGGAGGTAACCCCTTCCACCGTGACCCATCCGGTCACCCAGGACTCGGTTGAGTTGCGAGACATCGTAGCTCCGGAAGAAACCGCGGTCCGTCAGGTCGAAACACCTCGAGAGGCTACTGTTCGCGGAATCTCTGCTCCACCTATAGCGGAAATCGGGGGCATCTCTACTGGGAACGAAGTTGCCGTTCGCGGAGTATCGGTGCCGGCTGGAGACACCCAGGTGCGCTCTGTCGACACGCCGCAAGAGGTACCGGTGCGCAGCATTTCCGCTGATCTTCCAGATCACAAGCTGCGAGAAATTAGCGCTCCAGAAGATCACGAACCGCGTCGCATCCTCGATCCGCGGCCCACACGGGTACGCAGCGTTCGCGCTCCACGCCCTGGCAGGTTGCTCCCGAGCGGACAGGTACGCCGTTTCGCTAAGAATTCAAAGGTCTCTGTTCCCCGACCGGAGCCGCTGCGCAAGATAGAAATCAACAATTCCCGCAGCGAGCAGCGCGTCCAGACGCCTAAGCCCGCCTTACTACGCAAGGTCCAGGCACCGCGTCAGGAGCCACTAAAGCGCATTGAGATATCGCCAGCTAGCAAGCGCACGCTCCACGTCTACGCGCCGCGGCCTGAGCCACTGCGTGCCATTACCATTACCCCGTTCCACAAGCAAGGAGGCAATAATGGCTAAAGTGAACTTGCCTGAACACTTCGGGCAGCAGCCTAAGGCGTCTCCTGTCGTGCGTACGTGGACTGTAATTCTGGGTATCGTACTGCTTGCCGTAGGTATTGTGGGCGTACGTGAAACCTGGCTCGTCGGCACAGATGCAAACGCTCAATCATGGGTCCAACCCGTCCTCAACCTCATTGCCACCGAGCAATTGGAGATGTGGATGATCTGGGCTGGTGTGGGCTCCATAGTGGTTGGTCTCATCTTCGTTATCGCGGCCGTAAAGACGCGGCGCACGACCCATGTTCAAGTTGCTTCGGAGTACGCATCCATGTGGATGCGCCCGGTTGATGTCGCGCGATTAAGCTCTGCCGTAGCACGTCGTGTTCCGGGAGTGGCTTCCGCGCAGACGTCCGCAGATACCAAGCGCACAAAGGTCACCGTCAATGGCGACGAACAGGATCCCGAATTGCCAGGGCGTGTGGAAAGAGCCGTCACCCGTGCTTTGGACGTGCTTAAACAGCCAACACAGGTCACCGTAGCCGTTGAGAAGATTCCGGAGATGGATAATCATGTCTAAAAAGCTTGCTGCCTTTGACCGAATCCTCCTCGGCTTGCTTGGTATTATCCTCATCGCGCTCGGTGTATGGCCAATCCTCATTAAATTCAATGTTGAGTTTGCTGAATACTTGGCCGAGTGGGTAGACCACGATACGTGGCGCACTTTGAGCGACAATACTTGGTGGGTCTGGGCCTTGGCCGGCGCTTCTGCACTATTGCTGATCATCGGTTTGTGGCTCGTCGTCGTAAACCTTCGGCAACGCCGCTTTAATACTGTGGAATCGGCCGCCTCTAATGAACAAGGTGCAATCTCTGCATCCATGAACGCCATCGCCTCCGCGGTGGCCAAGGACCTAGATTCATTGTCCGGTGTGGAGCGTGTCGACCGCTTGGTTGCGTACGACCGAGCCCGCCCTACGCTGCAGTACACGGTGGTTGCTAACCCAGACACACCGTTGGAGCGCCTGATTAACGCTGTAGAAACCAACGAGCGCGACTTCCGGGATGCTTTCCCTGACGCTGATCTGGATACTAGCTATAAGCTGCACTTCACTAAGGTGAAGCCGTTGAAGGATTTAGCTGAATAAAGGGTTTGGGGTCTCTGCAATAAGGACCTCAACCACCTTGCCTAGTTGCGCATACTCGCCGCCCTCGAGGAGTAATTTTAATTCCTCTCCAGGGCGGCACTTTTCTATTCTTCTCCACGCATAATCGCGCGCAACGACTCGCCGATTTTCCTTGTGGAACAGATGCAACCCGTGGTCTAACACCCTGATTGCGGCCTCCAAGCGGAGGACATAGACGAAGTCACCCAACTCATACCGGGTCAGACCGTCTAGTCCTGCCAGCGGTTCATCCAACCGCATTATGCTGGAAACGATTCCCAGGCGGTGTTCAAAACCTTCCGTATCCGTGACCACGAAGGGCCGACCAGGCCCCGTTGACCTAATGGCGCTATAATCCCACACCACCGGCTGAGTATTGGCCGTGCGCACGATAATGCGGGAGGAATCCATGGTGATGCGACAGGTGGGGGAATCGCTAAGCACGAGCCACACGTCTGATCCGATGCGGCGATTTTCGAGGGGCAATAACGGTGGGTGAACCTCGGCCTGCCGCTCAAGTTCGGCGACTAACTCTACATCGCTTACACCCCAGCCGATGCCACGGTTGGCCAATGAGGCAAAAAGAGTAGGCAGGCTCATGTCAGGCCGCCCCTCCCATGCCCTGCGCAGTGCAGCCAGAGTCGGATCAATGCGAGTGGGATCTTCCATGGGATACTAGCCTACTGACCCGGTCGGCCCTACTGCAGTTAAGGGACAGCACCCATCTCTCGTCGCTTGGTTACCCCCGTTTTTACTTATTTTCAGGTAAGTCTCGCTTATCACTGCTGAGCAATTCGAGTTTTTAAATCTGCAGCTGAATCCTATTTTTCTCCGCAGAACCCAAACCAGCTAGACTAAAAAATACCTGTCATCTGATTGGCGATGTACGTCACCCGGAGACGGGAATTGTGTCCTCGCTTATATCTTATTAGATTGGTCACATACAATGACTTTATCCTTGACTTCATATTTATTTGCACTGTTTCCTGCTTAACCGCGCACGGAGAATCTCCCCATGACTAAGTATCTGATAAAAAAGGTCCTGAGCTGGTTCCTCATGATCTTTTTAGCCACTAACTTGGCTTATTTCTTGGCAGCCTCCTTTTTGGACCCGCGTTCTAACTACACCGAACGCCGTCCACCACTGTCAGATGAGGAAATCAATAGCCTCCTTGAGCCTTATAACCTCAGCCCACAAACCCCGCTCCTGGAGCGCTGGTGGACTTGGCTGACCAACATCCTCACGAATTGGGATTGGGGGCAGTCTCCGGTCGGTGAAATAGTCAATGAAGAGATTAGCTATCGCATCTGGGTATCTGCGCAGCTGCTCTTACTCGCCACCATCCTGTCCATCGTCATCGGTGTGGCGGTTGGTGTGTACACCGCCTCCCGCCAGTACAAGACCGGTGACCGCGTGTGGCAGGGGATTTCCATCATTGCGATGAATACCCACGTGGTTGTCGCCTCCATCGCCGTTGTATGGGCCGCGCTGGAGATCAACGACCTGACCGGTAAGAAAATCTTTTACGTCGTTGGTTCTAGTTCTCTGGGCGTGGAGGGATTTTTCCCCAAGCTTTTGGACTCCGCTCAGCATCTAGTCTTGCCCACGGTCTCTCTAGTGATAATCAGCTACGCCAGCTACCATATGACCCAGCGCACGCTTTTGCTCGATAACCTCAATGCGGACTATGTCCGCACCGCACGCGCAAAGGGCCTTACCCGTCAGCAGGCCATCCGCAAACATGCGCTGCGCACCTCTATCATTCCGGTAGCGACCTCCGTCGCTTTCTCCGTACCCGGCATCTTTACTGGCACTGTGATGACTGAGCGCATCTTCGGCTGGAACGGAATGGGCCAATACTTCATCCAGACCATCAGTAAGAACGACATCAATGGCGCGGTAGCCGTGGCTGCATTCGGTGCCGCGATGACGGCCGTGTCCGCCGTCCTGGCTGACCTCGTTGTAGTCGCCTTGGATCCGCGAGTAAGGGTGAGCTAAATGACAAATCCCAAAGAAACAAAAATCTCCAAAACACAGCCCCGTGGCGAGGTGTCTACACGCACCGAGGTCATATCCGAAGATCCTTTGGGTACGGAAAATGCTGAGCGCGTGGCCACGCTGCCAGAGGTCCCTCGCGGCACTGCCCGGTACAAGCTTTATGTTCGCCGCTTCTTCCGCAACAAGTTGGCTACTGTAGGCGTCGTTATCCTAGGATTCCTCATCTTTGCCGCCTTTTTTGGCAATTTCTTTGCCCAGTGGGACTATACGGAACCGGACTTCCTCGCTTTGTCTGAGCCACCTAGCCCCGAGCACTGGTTTGGTACCAACGATTCCGGCAATGACCTTTATGCCCAAACCATCCACGGTCTTGGCAGGTCCTTGACCATCGCCATCGTGGTATCCTTCGCCACTCTGGTCATCTCCGCATTCATTGGTTGTGCCGCGGCCTTATGGGGCGGAACCGCAGAAAAGGCCGTTCTCGCCGTTATCCATTTCCTTCTCTCCATCCCAACCTTCCTGCTCATCGCGCTCGTGGTTGCAGATTCCGGGGGTGACTGGAAGCTTTTGATGGTCGTGCTTATCGC
Source organism: Corynebacterium macginleyi (assembly GCF_003688935.1). Taxonomy (GTDB): domain Bacteria; phylum Actinomycetota; class Actinomycetes; order Mycobacteriales; family Mycobacteriaceae; genus Corynebacterium; species Corynebacterium macginleyi. The sequence goes on from NZ_REGE01000001.1 coordinate 315,152, forward strand.
TTTCGGCTGGATGTATCAGGCCCGTGTGATTTGGTCCTTAGCCCTTACCGTCCGCGAACAGGACTATGTCCGCGCCGCAAGCTATATGGGCGTATCCAAGATGCGCATTATCGTCCGCCACGTCATTCCCAACATTGGTTCGCTGCTTATCATCCAGTTTGTCTTCGGCGTGGTGGGCACCGTGGGTTCCGAAACCGCACTATCCTTCCTGGGCTTGGGCGTGAAGCTTCCTGATGTCTCACTGGGTACGTTGCTGCAGGGCGGAACCGCTTCCTTGCAATCCGCACCGTGGCAGTTCTACTTCCCCGCCGCTACCTTGACGCTGCTGACCGTCTCCATGGCATTTATCGGCGACGGTCTGCGCGATGCACTCGATCCCAACTCCAAATCCGGAGGAAAACTATGACTTCGCCTATCTTATCCGTCAATGACTTACGCGTCAGCTTCCCCTCTGAAGCGGGTACCGTCTCTGCGGTGCGCGGTGTGAGCTTCGACCTGCATCCAGGCCGTACCCTGGGTATCGTCGGCGAATCCGGATCCGGTAAGTCCGTGACCTCCATGTCCATCATGGGCCTGCTACCGGAATACGCCAAGGTAGAAGGCTCCGTTAAATTTGCAGGTCGCGAACTCCTCGGACTTTCTGACAAGGAAATGTCTGGCGTCCGCGGCAATGGCATCGGCATGATCTTTCAGGATCCGCTCTCTGCACTTACGCCAGTCTTTGATATTGGTTCCCAGCTGGTGGAGGCCATCCAGGCCCACCAGGACATCGGTAAGAAAGAAGCGCTGAAACAAGCCACCGAGCTGCTGGATCTGGTGGGTATTCCAGAACCCCACCTTCGCCTGAAGTCCTTCCCCCACGAGTTTTCCGGCGGTATGCGCCAGCGCGTGGTTATCGCTATTGCGATTGCGAATAACCCACGCGTACTCATCGCCGATGAGCCAACGACAGCCCTCGACGTTACCATCCAGGCCCAAATCCTGGACGTCATCCGGCTGGCACAGCGCGAAACCGGCGCCGCCACCATCATGATTACCCATGATATGGGCGTGGTGGCAGAAACCGCCGATGATGTCATGGTCATGTATGCCGGCCAACCGGTAGAGCATGGCGACGTCGATACCATCTTCTCTACCCCCCGTATGCCTTACACCGTGGGCCTGCTTGGTTCCACCCCACGCCCTGATGCCTCGGCTTCAGATCCCCTGACTCCCATCGAGGGCAACCCACCGGTATTGGTGGACCTGAAGGATCGTTGCCAATTCGCCCCACGCTGCCCCGTAGCGCAAGACGATTGCCTAAACAGCGAGCCGAAGCTGCTTCCGCTAGAGGACGAAAACATCTTTCACCGCAGTGCCTGCCTGCGCGCGCCGGAGATCCACAACCGCAAGATTAATGGCGAGCTGATGTTCAAACCGCCGCTGCTTGCTGATGACATCTTGGCCAACGTCCCCCGCGAAGATCGCAAGACTACCCTCGCCGTAAAAGAACTGCGCAAGCAGTTCCCGCTTACTAAGGGCGCGTTAATCAAACGCAAAGTGGGCACGGTAAAGGCCATCGACGGCATTTCATTCGATATCCGCGAAGGCGAGTGCCTGGCTATCGTCGGCGAGTCTGGCTGCGGTAAGACCACTACGCTGCTGGAGATCATGGACCTTGGTCCAGACGATGGCGCCGTCGTCCTCAATGGCAGGAATGCTAATGACATGAACGGATCCGAGCGCCGTGAGGCCCGCAAGGACATACAGATCGTCTTCCAGGATCCAATGAGCTCTCTCAATCCCCGGCTGACCGTTCGCGAGGTCATTGCGGAACCGCTTAATTCCTTAGGCTACGACGGCGATGTCGATGCCCGCGTTAACGAGCTCATGGGCTTGGTCGGCCTCGACTCCTCACAGCTGGACCGTTTCCCTAGCCACTTCTCCGGTGGCCAGCGCCAACGTATCGGCTTAGCACGTGCCCTAGCCACGCGGCCTTCGGTCCTCGTGCTCGATGAGCCCGTCTCCGCCCTGGACGTGTCCATCCAGGCGGGTGTCATTAACCTGCTCGAGGATCTGAAACGCAAACTCGGCCTCTCCTATCTTTTCGTTGCCCACGATCTATCCGTTGTTCGGCACCTTTCGGACCGCGTTGCGGTGATGTATAAGGGCAAGTTCGTCGAGTCTGGCGCAACGGATGATATTTTCGATAACCCCCAGGATGACTACACCAAAAAACTTTTGGACGCCATCCCGAATCCAGACCCCACGATTGCCCGCTCACGCAGGGAAAAGTCGCGAGCCTAACTACCCTAGGTCCGACATTTTTTAGAAGTGATTGCAGACACAATTTTGAATAATGTATAGTTATTCACACCGTTGGAGTTTGCGGTTACTTATCACTCCGTTAATACCAACTTCATCTTCCTCCCACGCAAGGAGTAATCCCAATGAATAAGTTCGGTCGCTTCCGCACAGCTGCGGTTGCCTCTGTCTCCGCCACGGCACTTGCACTCACCGCCTGCTCGAGTTCTGACGGTAGCGACGGCCAAGGTTCCTCCAACAAGGCCGTCGGCGGGCTCGAAATCGATGTTAAGCCCGCCGGTGACTACAACGAAAAAGAGCGCGATGAGATTAAGGACGGCGGTGAGCTCACTCTCGCGCTAGGCGAGCTAACTGAGCAGCAGAACAGATTCCACGCCAATATGACCGTGGATACCAGCACCGTATGGAGCTGGTACAACCCGCAAATGGCGCTGTATGACGGCGAAGGTAACTACACTCCAAACCCGGCTTACCTGGATTCGGTAGACGAATCCACCGAGGGCGATAAGACCGTCGTTACATACGACATCAACGATGACGCCATCTTCAACGATGGCACCCCCATCGACTGGACCGCGTTTGAGAACACCTGGCGCTTCAATAATGGCAAGGACATGGAGGTCCAGGTCAATTCCACCGATGGCTACGAACTTATTGAATCTGTAAAAAAGGGCAAAAACGACAAGGAAGCCATCGTCACTTTCGAAGGCCCATACCCATGGTGGCAAGGTCTTTTTAACGACATCCTGCACCCTGCAATTGATACCGCCGAGAAATTTGACCAGGAGTACCTGGGCAAACTCAACCCACAGTACGGCGCCGGTCCGTTCAAGGTTGAAAACGCTGACTTCCGTGGCGACACCGTCTCCTTCGTTCCTAACGAAAAGTGGTGGGGCGATGAACCTAAGTTAGATAAGGTGAACTTCCGTGCAATGGAAGCCCAAGCAACCATCAACGCGTTCCAGGCCGGCGAAATCGACGCCGCGGGTGTGGGCAGCAAGAATAACCTGAGCATCGCTGCAGACATGGGTGATTCCATCGACATCCGTGCAGCCACCCGCCCAGCTAGCGTCTTATTCACCCTGAACTCGAAGACTCCGCAGCTGGCAGATAAGGATGTTCGCCACGCCGTCTTCGCTGCCATTGACCGCGACCAGCTCGCAAAAATCCGCTACAACGGTCTTGGCTACGAGGAGGAAATGCCTGGCTCCCTGACCCTCTACCCAACCCAGGAGGACTACAAGGACAACCTTTCTAAGGTCCTTGAATACGACGTAGAAAAAGCTAAGAGCCTGCTCGAAGATGCTGGCTACTCCAAGGGCAGTGACGGCTACTACGCCAAGGACGGGGACAAGTTGTCCCTCCGCTACATCCTCATCGGCGATGATGAGGTTTCCAAGTCCACCGCTACCGCTGTCCAAAAGATGCTGAAGGACGCCGGTATTGACCTGAAAGTTGAGGAACGCCCGAGCTCGGACTTCTCCAAGATCATCAGCGAGCGCGACTTTGACCTCTTGCTCTCCGGCTTCGCCGCAAGTGACCCATTCGGCCCGGCATTTTTCGGCCAGACCTACGCCAGCGACTCGACTCTCAACAAGTCCGGCACCGGTACCGAAGAATTCGATAAGAAGATTAAAGAGATGCAGAAGTTGCCGACTCGCGAGGAACAAATTAAACGCATCAACGAACTCGAGTCGGAAGCCTTCGCAGAGTACGGAATGCTGCCATACGCTAACGGTCCACAAATGGTCGGTCTGAAGAAAGGCATCGCCAACATGGGTGCTCTCGGATTCGCCGTCATCCCTAAGGAAAACATCGGCTGGGAGAAGTAATAGCCAATTCCCTTACTGAGGAAAGGCCTTCCACTCGCTTTTATTACGAGGTGGAAGGCCTTTCTTCGGCTTTTAGGGTTCTCCCTCCGCCACCGCTAGGTGGATACCCGGTATGTGAGACCGGCCTGCGGACTAATAAGGCTCGAGATCCCGCCGCGAAAAGACCGGAGGTAGGGCATCCGTGTGAACATCAAACTAGCCGAGTATAGGCCGCACCCGGGCAGTGCAACATACCCGAGCAGTTAATGATCGGCACTGCCGCGCGGGCAAAACCGAGAAACACAGAGGGACAAAGATCAAAAAGTCCGCTGCACCCAACATGGGGTGCAGCGGACTTGTGAAGCTCTACTGAGCGGTTACGCAGCCTCGATTAGTCGAGAACCTTGGTAACGCGGCCAGCGCCGACGGTGCGGGAGCCTTCGCGGATAGCGAAGCGCAGGCCCTCGTCCATAGCAACAGGCTGGATGAGCTCGACGGACATCTCAACGTTGTCGCCAGGCATAACCATCTCGGTGCCCTCAGGCAGGTTCACAACACCGGTAACGTCGGTGGTGCGGAAGTAGAACTGAGGACGGTAGTTGTTCATGAACGGGGTATGGCGGCCGCCCTCTTCCTTCTTAAGGACGTAGACGGAACCCTCAAACTTGGTGTGAGGGGTATAAGCGCCCGGCTTGATAACAACCTGGCCACGCTCAACGTCCTCACGCTTGGTACCACGCAGAAGCAGACCACAGTTGTCGCCAGCTTCGGTGTAGTCCATCATCTTGCGGAACATCTCGATACCGGTAACGGTGGTGGTCTGGGACTTCTCCTGGATACCGATGATCTCAACGTCCTCGTTGACGTTCAGGCGACCACGCTCAACACGGCCGGTAACAACGGTACCGCGGCCGGTAATGGTGAAGATATCCTCAATCGGCATCAGGAACGGCTGGTCGGTAGCACGCTCCGGGTCAGGGATGGAGTTATCGCAGGCATCCATCAAATCAACGATGGACTGTACCCACTTTTCGTCACCCTCGAGTGCCTTCAAAGCGGAGATGTGAATGATAGGAGCATCCTCGTCATAGTCCTGCTCTCCAAGAAGCTCGGAGATCTCCATCTCCACGAGCTCGATGATTTCCTCATCATCGACCATGTCGCACTTGTTAAGTGCAACGAGGATGTACGGAACGCCAACCTGGCGAGCAAGCAAAACGTGCTCGCGGGTCTGCGGCATCGGGCCATCGGTTGCAGCAACAACCAGGATAGCGCCGTCCATCTGAGCTGCGCCGGTAATCATGTTCTTGATGTAGTCGGCGTGGCCCGGGGCGTCAACGTGTGCATAGTGACGCTTCGGGGTGGAGTACTCCACGTGGGAGATGTTAATGGTAATACCGCGCTCCTTCTCCTCAGGAGCCTTGTCGATCATGTCGAACGCGAACGCCGTGTTCTCGTCAGGGTACTGGTCAGCCAGAACCTTGGTGATCGCTGCGGTGGTGGTGGTCTTGCCGTGGTCGACGTGTCCGATGGTGCCGATGTTCACATGCGGCTTCGTACGCTCGAACTTCTCCTTTGCCACTGTATGTCCTCCTGGACTATATGGTGGCTACGACCTTCGCAGCCACGTGGTTGACAGTTGTCATTGGCACCTGACCCATTGTTAGGGACAAAGCGCTAATGACGCTTTCTTTACGTGCCAGTTACACGATCCTAGATTTATCCCGCGGTTTTTTCAAACCGTCATTATAGGAGGTAACCCCGCGTATCTTCGCGGCCATTTCCCTCAACAAGAGTTTCAAATGAAGGATCCTGGGAGGGTAACGGCTGGCTCAATTCACAACCAATGGTTTGGCTGCAAACTCAGCCCGCCACTACCCTGGCCCAATTGCCATATTCAGCGGTGGGGATGGCATCTACTGGCAGAGACTACCAGCCCTTAGCCACCGCTGAACGGGCACGGGAGTCGCTGCTAGCTAGCGCCGCCAGTGCGCTCTTCAATGATCTCCTGAGCCACGGAGGAAGGAACCTCCGCGTAGGAGTCGAACACCATAGTGAAGTTAGCTCGGCCTGCGGTAGAAGAACGCAGGTCACCGATGTAGCCGAACATTTCAGACAGAGGGACCTTTGCCTTAACGACCTTGGCACCGGAGCGGTCTTCCATAGCGAAGACCTGGCCACGACGGGAGGAGATGTCACCATTAACAGTACCCATGTACTCCTCAGGGGTCACGACCTCCACAGACATCATTGGTTCAAGCAAAACAGGCTTTGCCTTCGCCATTGCTTCCTTGAATACCTGGGAGCCGGCCAGCTTAAAGGCCATCTCGGAGGAGTCAACGTCGTGGTAGGCGCCGTCTTCCAGCGTTGCCTTGATGTTGACCATCGGGAAGCCAGCCAGGTAGCCATACTGCATAGCGTCCTGGATACCAGCGTCAACAGAAGGAATATATTCCTTCGGCACGCGACCACCAGTCACTGCATTCTCGAAAGCGTAGGTTGCGGACTCGCCCTCTTCCAGGGTTTCTGGGTCCGGGTTGTACGGTTCGATGGTGCAGATAACCTTTGCGAACTGGCCGGAACCACCAGTCTGCTTCTTGTGGGTGTATTCGATGGACTCCACCTTGCGGCGAATGGTCTCGCGGTACGCAACCTGCGGGTTACCGATATTTGCCTCGACCTTGAATTCGCGCTTCATGCGGTCAACCAGGACGTCTAGGTGAAGCTCGCCCATACCACCGATAACGGTCTGGCCAGTTTCGTCATCCAGCTCAACGGTGAAGGTTGGGTCCTCAGCAGCAAGCTTTTGGATCGCATTACCCAGCTTCTCTTGGTCAGCCTTGGTCTTCGGCTCAATGGAAACCTTGATAACCGGTTCTGGGAAGTCCATGGATTCAAGAATGATCTGATCATTCTTGTCACACAGGGTGTCACCCGTGGTGGTTTCCTTCAGACCAACAACCGCGTAGATGTTGCCGGCATCAGCCTGATCCACTGGGTTCTCTTTGTTGGCGTGCATCTGGAAGAGCTTACCGATGCGTTCTTTCTTGCCCTTGGTGGAGTTCATAACCTCGGTACCAGGGGTGACCTGGCCGGAGTACACACGCACGAAGTTGAGCTGACCAAAGAACGGGTGAGCTGCAATCTTGAAGGACAATGCGGAAAAGGAAGACTCAACGGAAGGCTTACGGGTAAGCTGCTGGTCCTCATCACCCACAGCGTGGCCGATAACCTCGCCCACGTCCAGCGGGTTAGGAAGGAAATCCACGACAGCGTCCAGCAGCGGCTGGACACCCTTGTTGCGGTAAGCGGTACCGCAGTACACGGGGTAAACCTCGGAGTTGATGGTCAGCTTACGGATGCCAGCCTTTAGCTCGTCGATGGTAAGTTCTTCGCCGCCGAAGTACTTCTCCATGAGTTCTTCGTCAGACTCTGCGACGGTCTCAACGAGCTGCTCGCGGTACTGCTCAGCCTTTTCCTTGAGGTCTTCAGGGATATCCTCGTAGGTAGGCTCAGCACCGGTTTCAACCTTGCCGCGCCAGGTAATGGCCTGCATGTTCAGGAGATCAACAACGCCGTCGAAGTCATCCTCAGCGCCGATTGGCAGCTGCATAACGAGCGGCTTAGCACCCAGACGCTCAACGATGGTTTTAACGGTGTAGTAGAAGTCCGCACCCAACTTGTCCATCTTGTTGACGAAGCAGATACGCGGAACGTCATACTTAGCGGCCTGGCGCCACACCTGTTCGGACTGGGGCTCAACACCCTCTTTACCGTCAAAGACGGCAACCGCGCCGTCGAGGACACGCAGGGAGCGCTCAACCTCAACGGTGAAGTCGACGTGACCCGGGGTGTCAATGATATTGATCTGGTTGTTATTCCAGAAGCAGGTAACGGCAGCGGAGGTAATGGTGATGCCGCGTTCCTTCTCCTGTGCCATCCAGTCGGTGGTGGATGCACCATCGTGCGTCTCGCCCACCTTGCGGTTGATACCGGTGTAGAAGAGAATACGCTCGGTAGTGGTCGTCTTACCAGCATCGATGTGGGCCATGATGCCAATGTTGCGGACCTTGTTCAGATCCTTGAGCACTTCTTGTGCCACGTTTATACCCCAACTTAATAGTCGTCGACGCCGTGACCAGAATTCTGGCTAAGACGCCTGAATGGATAAGGTCTTTGAAAAGATTGCCATTTGAGTGGCCATGCTAGATGCCCTGCGGCTCCTAGACTTCTATCGCTTTAGTGTACTGGAGACAAAGCGACTACGCTGGACTAGGCCAGTTGAGCTGGCCTAAATCACACGCAGTGCCACCAAAATGGCCCAAGCAGGAGATATGAAGTTTTAAATCGCCGCCGGGTAACCCGAAATTCAGCGCGAAACTTATTTCTCGTTGCTTAGGCCATTGGTGAAGGGGCTGGAAAATTACCAGCGGTAGTGGGCGAAGGCGCGGTTTGCTTCAGCCATCTTGTGAGTATCTTCACGGCGCTTAACGGAAGCACCGAGGCCGTTGGAGGCATCCAAGATCTCATTGGCGAGGCGCTCAATCATGGAGTTCTCGCGACGCTGGCGGGTAAAGGTCACCATCCAACGCAGTGCCAGGGTGTTGGCACGGTCCGGACGGACCTCCACCGGCACCTGGTAGGTAGCGCCACCCACGCGGCGGGAGCGAACCTCGAGGTCCGGACGGATATTGCCCAGTGCTTTCTCCAGCGTGCCAACCGGATCGGTACCGGTCTTCTCGCGGCAAGCCTCAAGTGCACCATAGACGATGCGCTCAGCGGTGGACTTTTTGCCGTCCTGGAGAATCTTATTGACGAGCATGCTTACCTGCTCGGAGTTATATACCGGGTCCTTTACTACAGGACGCTTCGGAGCAGCATTCTTACGCATTGTTTATTACTGTCCCTTCTTTGCGCCGTAACGAGAACGCGCCTGCTTACGGTCCTTGACGCCCTGAGCATCCAGGGTGCCACGGATGATCTTGTACCGAACACCTGGGAGGTCCTTCACACGGCCGCCGCGAACGAGAACCATGGAGTGCTCCTGCAGGTTGTGACCCTCACCGGGGATGTAGGCCGAAACCTCGATGCCGCTGGTAAGGCGCACACGGGCGACCTTACGAAGAGCGGAGTTCGGCTTCTTCGGGGTCGTGGTGTACACGCGGGTGCACACGCCACGGCGCTGCGGGGAGCCTTTCAGCGCAGCAGTAGAGACCTCTTTGCGCTTGGTCTGGCGGCCCTTGCGGACCAGCTGTTGAATAGTTGGCATTAAACAGTCTTTCTGTCGAATTGTACCGATTCTCAAGAAGGTAACCAAACATGCAAAAATGGGCGCTCTTTCCCGGGGCGCTTCCGCATGTCCAGAAATCTTCCCAAGGCTGGCACCTTGTTAAGTATCAGACTTTTCACTACGCTTTTCGCACATCATATCGATACAGGGCGAAAGGTACATAATGAACTAAGAGTGAGACTAGCAAAACCAGCGCTCGAAATACAAACAGGAAGTGCGCTCTACCAGCGATGTGGAGAGGCTAGCGCCACTCCCACGCCAGGTCTGGCTCCGCAGCCTTGCTAAAAAAGTAGGATTTTTCCTGCTCTTCCCAGGTAGTAAACCACTTCTCATAGGCTGGCTCGCGCGCAATTGCACGCTCATAGCGCTGCTCGCGGGGACCATCGATGCGCACAGTTACTACCGCCCCGCGCTTTTTCGCCGCCGCAATATTATCCGCAGTCACGGAACCGACGCCTTCAACAATTAGATCATCGCGGACATCGAGGCTGGCCCAGTCACCGGGACAATTGGATTCCCAATCCCAGCGCCAATAGCCGGGGTTCATGGTACGCAATACCTGCTCGCCCACCATCTTGGAACCCTTCTCTAGGCCATGCCAACCGGGATAGAATTCATCGAGGTGAACCACCCGCCAGTGAGTGCGGTCTGCCAAGGCGGCAGAGGTCCAGGTTTTGCCGGAGCCTGAAGGGCCATCAATAAGCACCGTGATGGGTTTAAACGCACGCTTTCGCGAGGCGGCTAGCTTAACGATGTCCTCCAAAAGGTGCGCTTGTGCGGCATCAATATCCATAGTGCTTGAATCACTGCTTTCGCGGATTAAAGGCCAAAGAATCTCCAGGCCCCAGTAAGTAACGAAGTTACCACCGGTACACAAGCAAAGGCGAGGCCGCACAACATGACCCACCCATCGCAGGCATGCAACCTGGATTCTCGGGCCCAGGTCCGCTGCCTTTCTCCGGGCGGGGTGCGCCCGAAACCGCGCGCTTCCATCGCCGTCGCTAGCTTGCCGCCGCGGCGCAGAGCAATCACCAGTAGACCAAAAGACATCGTGAGCAAGTGTTTGAAGCGGCCTTCATCCGTGAGCCCGCGGGCCCTGCGCGCCATGCCGAGCGATTGCCAATCCGATTTCAAAAGCGTCATCATGCGCACGCCGGCCACAGCGCCGATGACGAAGCGGGAGGGAAGATGGAGGATCTGCGAGAGGGCATCACCAAGCGCGGTGGGATCGATATCGCGCGCGAGCACCACCATGGGTAATGCGACGGCCAACACACGCAGCGTAATCGCAATGGCCAGGCTAAGCGAGTTTTCCGTGACCGTAACCAGCCACCAGCTAAAGTACTCGTCTCCCCCGGGCGCACCATAAAGTAGCATGGAAATTCCCGAAAGCGGAGCTAAAAAGACGAGAAACCAGCCGGCCTTCCACAAACGCACCCAAGAGACACCACACAATGGCGCAAAGATGAGCGTCAGGCTCAGCGATAGCGCCGCCGAAACCCAGTCGATGGAGGCAAGCAAAGGCGTAACCCAGACAAACATCAAGAAGATGCGAGTCAGCGGGTTTACATTGCGCAAAAGATTAGGCACCGCGCACCTCCACCTCGTGGTCGCCCAAGGCGGCGATAAAGAGCGGGTCATGGGTAATGGAGGCGATGGTGATGCCGTCATCAGCCAGCTGGCGCAGAAGGCCGACCAATTCCACAAAGGTTCCGGGATCTTGGCCAAAGGTTGGCTCATCCAAGAGCAGCACCTCCGGCGCAGTCACCAGCGCTGTTGCTACCGAAAGGCGGCGTTTTTCGCCGCCGGATAGGGTAAAGGGATTAGCTTTTAGCAGGTGCCCCAAACGCAGCGATTCCACCAGTTGCGCAATGCGTTCTTCTGGGGGTTCGACGCGCATGACCTTGGGCGCAACCCGCAATTCTTCCTCCACGGTGCGCGCGACAAATTGGTGGTCCGGATTTTGAAAGACAAAGCCAATGCGGTCGGCCAATTCGCGGGATCTCCACTGGTACGGCGAGCCCTTGACTCCGCGGCGAATGAAGTCAGCAACGCCGATTTCCCCAGATTCGGCGGGCAATAGGCCCGCCATTGTCATCAGCCACGTGGATTTCCCCACGCCATTGCGGCCGGTGATGACGGTCGAGGCCCCGGCCGGCAAAGAGATGGATCGGGGCGGTCCATAGCAGGTTACCAAATCCTGGCTCCATAGCGCCGCGGTGGACTCTGCAAGCGCATCGCTTCCCAATGATTTTGTCTGTAAGAGACCGGTGACCTGGCGCTTGCGGGCAGCGTCAGCGAAGGGGCCATCGAAAATAATACGCCCATCCTGCAGCTCGACCGCGCGGTCCAGCACGCTTTCCCACGCCATATGTTGGTGCTCGACCACCACCAATGTGGCGCCCGTGTGCTCGACCAGCTTGCCGACGGCCCGCACCACGTCCTTCGCACCTTCCGGATCCAGGTTGGCGGTGGGCTCGTCCAATAGGACCACGCCTGCGCCCATGGCGATGACCCCGGCCAACGCCAGGCGTTGCTTCTGCCCCCCTGAGAGGTACGTCGTAGAAAAATCTAGTTCTACATAGGGACCCACCAACTCTTGGGCTTGTTGTACCCGGCGCCAGATTTCTTCGCGCGGATAAGCCAGGTTCTCGCAGCCAAAGGCGATGTCATCGCCCACGCGCGCGGAAATAACCTGCGAATCCGGATCCTGCAGGACCAACCCCACCGGTATAGTCCGGCCTGGTTCTTCAACCGTGCCAGCAGAATCTTCCAAGATGATTTCGCCGGTGCGCGTTCCTTCCTCATCGGAACCTAAGACACCAGCCATCGCGGCCAGTAGCGTGGACTTTCCGGAACCGGAGTCCCCGCACAGCAAAACCCTTTCACCGGGTTCGATGACCAGATCTATGTCGTGCAGCGCCGGTTGGGAGCGCCCAGCATGTGTCCACCCATAGCCGCGAGCCGTGATTTTTGTGGCGTTTGCCGCTAAGTGGGAAAAATCAGTCACAGCAGTCTAGGCCCTAAACGCGCTGTTCGCGGCCTACTGCGAAGCGATCAAGGGCACCGGTCTTAGCCAATGCCTGGACCACATAGAAACCCAGGGCGCCTGCCAAGATGGCACCGGAAATGGTAAGAGTGCTCAAGTAGATAATGTTGAATTCAAAGGATTTCGCGAGGTTACCGGAAGTAAACAGCTCCAGGACAAAGGCACCCCAGCCTGCTGCCATACCAGCCAGGATGGACACGCCAAGGTTGAATTGGCGGTACATGAAGATGACGAGGATGATTTCCACACCAATGCCTTGTGCCAAGCCCGAATACAAGGTGCTAATGCCCCACTGCGATCCCAAGACGGCGGATACGGTAGCCGCGAGAACCTCTACGTACACCGCTGCTCCCGGCTTGCGGATGACCAGCCCACCCAGAATGCCGCCGAGAAGCCAGATACCAGTGGCCAAACCGCCTAGACCTGGTGTGAGTGCGTCCATCGCTTGGTACCAAGCATATCCCACAGCATTCCAGCCCAAGAATACGAAACCGCAGGCAACACCCAAGACGGATGCCACCACGATATCCACCACGCGCCAATCCAAGTTACGCTTTGGTGCTGCGGCCCCAGAAGTATTAGTAGTCATTTCTCTCCCTCTCGCCGGAATTACCCGGATCAGGTTCAACGGTTCACCGCGTCATATCGCAGTATCTCAGCCTTCATTTTCTGTGCCTGTGCGGCCTGTGGGCTTGCGGGCCCACAAATTCTGAAAGCTCCCGTGTACTGGTGTAAATCAAGTAGCCCAGGGCCCAAATTTTACTGATCTGAGCCACCGACTTTACTCATACTAGCAGCCACCCATACCAGTGCCCACAATCGATTCTGCGGCCGAATGGGCACCTAGTAATGAAACCTAGACTCAAACCATCAGACATTCCCAAGACGAAAGGGCCCCGTCCAATGCTTCGGTTTATAACCGGTGTTCGGACGTGACCCTTCCTACTGGAGTGAATTAAGATCCTAGACGGCTATATCACTCTCTCCACTCCGAGGATAGACCAAAAAGCACAAAATGACAAGATAAACTATTCCGCGATGCCGAGAAAGACGAAACAATGCACGGATCCAGACATGAACAGCATGTACTACAGATGTTGGGAGAACAGCGCACTGAAAAATATTTAGCCCAAATGGGATATCATGCTGGTCGAGCCCTGGAGCTTTATAGGTGGGACCTTCAACTATCTGCCGCGCTTTGGAACTTACTATCCGTTTTCGAGATTGTCCTCAGAAACAAGATTTGCAAAGCAATCGATGAATGGAGCGATGAGCAGGAGCCTCAAAGCAATAAGAATTGGATTGAACATCCCAGTTGCAATGTGTCCTTCCCTCTCGACAAAGTCAGCCAACAAATCGCCAATAGAGCCCTAGCAAAAGCCAAGAATGCTAAAGGGATTCGCGACAACGGAACTGGGCTCATCGAAGGACCCCATCCGCGAAAAGACCAACCCATTAACCGCGATGACATTATTGCACAAGTCACCTTAACTCAATGGAAGGAAGCGTTCTTCTACCGAGAACCAAAAAATCGCCCCGATGGTACCCGCAAGTATTACCCCAACGAGACCACCTATAGGAATCTCAAGTCCGTGTACAAGAATATAACTAGCCGGGCGCTGTCATCTGGCCCTAAAACTATTTCTCCTGACCGAGCAAGCTATATCATGCATCACGCTGTTTTGCTTAGAAATAGAATTAGCCACCAAGAGTCAATGATCGATATCGATTGCGGCATTTACAGGAAAGAGATTTTTGAATTACTCAACTGCTTGGATCCTATCGTTCTTCAATATTTTTCAGCGAGCGATCCCCTTCCTTGAATTCTGCAAAAAGATCCTCGTTTAAGGCGACACTAACTCTTATTCCAAACAACGGGCATACTTGGAAACAGAGGTAATGTATATGCCCTCTGCATTAAAAGTAAAATTTCCTAAAAGAGCCCCCGCATACCGTTGTGAACGGAAGCGGGGGCTCTACTTGGACGCGGTGCCGCGGGGCACCAGCGCTCTAGGACTTAGAAGGTGAAGTCCTCATCCAGCGGGACGGAAGCGCCGGTGAATTCACCGAAGCCATCGTCGCCGTAGATGGAATCGCCGTAAGTCGGAATCGAGTATGCGGCGTTGCGCGCAGCCTCGGTCGGCTTGACGGAGATATTACGGTAACGGGAGATACCAGTACCGGCCGGGATCAGCTTACCGATGATGACGTTCTCCTTGAGGCCGATGAGCTTATCGGAGCGCTTGTTAATAGCGGCATCAGTAAGCACACGCGTGGTCTCCTGGAACGAAGCCGCTGACAGCCAGGACTCGGTAGCCAAAGATGCCTTGGTAATACCCATAATCTCCGAGCGCAGCTGCGCTGGCTCGCCGCCTTCTGCAACCTGAGCAGCATTCATCTGCTTGGCCTCAGAAAGGTCGATCAGGTTACCCGGCAGCAGCTCCGTGGTACCGGCGTCGATGACGGTACCGCGGCGCAGCATCTGGCGGATGATGATCTCGATGTGCTTGTCGTGGATGGCCACACCCTGGGTGCGGTAGACGGCCTGCACCTCGTTGATGAGGTGCTGCTCCACGCCACGGCGGCCCAGAACCTCTAGCACGTCGTGCGGGTCAGCTGCACCACGCATCAACCGGTCACCGGTCTCAACGTGATCACCGTCTTTCAAGGAACGCTCGATCATCGCGTTCGGGTTGGATTCCATCGGGCGACGCACCTGGGCCAGGCCCTGGCGCTTAGAGAGCTTCTCGTAGACAACGTCATCAGACCCGTCATCTGGGGTGATGGTCAACGTCCAGAAGTTACCCTCATCGGACAGGGACACGGTGCCATCGACGGAGGCAATCGGTGCGCGATTCTTCGGGTTACGGGCCTCGAAGAGCTCCTGGACACGCGGCAGACCACCGGTAATGTCGCCACCGACACCACCCTGGTGGAAGGTACGCATCGTCAGCTGGGTACCAGGCTCACCAATGGACTGTGCAGCCACAATGCCGACGGCCTCACCGATATCGACCAACTGGCCAGATGCCATGGACTTGCCATAGCACTTAGCACAGACACCGGCCGGGGTCTGGCAGGTCAGCACGGAGCGGACCTTGACCTCGGTGACCTTGGCATCGAGAAGCTTCTGCGTAAGCTCCTCGGTCAGATCCGAACCAGCTTCTGCGACGACCTCGCCGTTCTCGTCCTTGGCATCAGTGGCGAGCACGCGACCGGAAGCAGAGGTCTCCCATAGCTCGGAAAAGACGATTTTGTCACCGGAGACCTCGCCGATAGGAACGCGCACGCCCTGGCGGGTGCCGCAGTCCTCTTCGCGAACAATAACGTCTTGCGCGACGTCCACCAGGCGACGGGTGAGGTAACCGGAGTCAGCGGTACGCAGCGCGGTATCGGCCAGACCCTTACGGGAACCGTGGGAGTTGTTGAAGTACTCCAGCACGGACAGGCCTTCGCGGAAGGAGGTTTTAATCGGACGGGTGATGTAATCACCGTGCGAGTTCACGACCATGCCCTTCATACCGGCCAACGTCCAGATCTGACGCATGTTACCGGCCGCACCCGACTTCACAATCATCGGAATCGGGTTGTAATCCGGGTAGATGCTCTCCACGGCCTCACCGACGGTGTCAGTAGCGTCCTTCCACAGTTCAACCAGTCGATCATAACGCTCGCGCTCCGTCAGAGCACCCTGCTCCCAATACTTCCGCTCAATGCGTTCTGCTTCCTTCTCATAAGACTCGAGGATCTCGGTCTTATTCGGCAGCACAAGCACGTCAGACATCGTAATGGTTACACCCGAACGGGTTGCCCAGTAGAAGCCAGCGTCCTTCATGTTATCCAAAACCTGGGCCACGGTAATCATTGGGTACTTGGCGGCCAAGTCATTGACCACGTCACCAATGAGCACCTTGCCGTCTGAGCCGCCGCCCTTGCGGACCATGATGCCCTCGAGGTAAGGGTAGTTCCAGGGCAGCAGCTCGTTGAACATGATGCGTCCGATGGTCGTGTAGCCCAACCATGCCTGACCCTTGGACCAGCCATCGGGGAAAAGCTCTTCCTCAATGTCCGCTGGCGGGCGCAGATGGTCGATACGAACCTTAATCGGTGCCTGCAGCCCTACCGTGCCCCGGTCATAGGCCATCAGAGCCTCAGCGTAAGACGAGTACACCCCAGTTGCCGGGTAATCATCGCTAGCCTCGCGGAAGCGACCGTTGCCCCCGATCTCATTTTCTGCCTTATCCATGGTGAGGTAGTACAGGCCGGTCACCATGTCCAGACGCGGCATAGCCAGGGGCTTACCGGATGCCGGGGACAGGATGTTATTGGAAGCCAGCATCAACACGCGGGCCTCTGCCTGCGCCTCTGCGGACAGAGGAAGGTGAACTGCCATCTGGTCACCGTCGAAGTCGGCGTTGAAGGCCTCGCAGGCCAGCGGGTGCAGCTGAATCGCCTTACCTTCAACCAGCTTCGGCTCGAAGGCCTGAATACCCAAGCGGTGCAGCGTAGGCGCACGGTTGAGCATCACAGGGTGCTCAGAAATGGCCTGCTCCAGTACGTCCCAAACCTCTGGGCGTTGGCGCTCCACCATGCGCTTTGCGGACTTAATGTTCTGAGCGTAATCGTTTTCAACCAACCGCTTCATGACGAAAGGCTTGAACAGCTCGAGCGCCATCAGCTTCGGCAGACCACACTCGTGCAGCTTCAGCTGCGGGCCGACGATAATAACAGAACGACCGGAGTAGTCAACACGCTTACCCAACAGGTTCTGACGGAAACGACCCTGCTTACCCTTGAGCAAGTCAGACAGAGACTTCAACGGGCGGTTGCCCGGCCCGCTAACCGGCCGGCCACGGCGGCCGTTATCGAAGAGCGCGTCCACAGATTCCTGCAGCATGCGCTTCTCGTTGTTCACGATGATCTCTGGTGCACCCAAGTCGATCATGCGCTTCAGGCGGTTATTGCGGTTAATAACGCGGCGGTACAAGTCATTCAGGTCCGAGGTGGCGAAGCGGCCACCATCCAACTGGACCATCGGGCGCAGCTCAGGCGGAATAACCGGAATAGCGTCTAGCACCATACCTGCCGGGTCGTTGCCGGAATTTAGGAAGGCAGCAACAACCTTGAGGCGCTTGAGCGCACGCATCTTCTTCTGACCCTTGCCGTTGTTGATAATCTCACGCAGCTCCTCAGCCTCTGCCTCGAGGTCGAAGTTCCGCACCAACGTCTGAATGGCTTCTGCACCCATGCCGCCAGTGAAGTAATCCTCGTAGCGATCAACCAGCTCTTCATAGATGGTCTCATCAATGATCATCTGCTTCGGAGCAAGTTTCAGGAAGGTGTTCCAGATTTCATCCAGGCGTGCGATTTCACGCTCGCCGCGCTCGCGAATGTGCTGCATTTCTTTATCGGCAGCGTTCTGGACTTTCTTGCGGGCATCTGCCCGCGCACCGGCTGCCTCCAGCTCCGCCAAGTCGGATTCCAGCTTGGAAGCGCGTTCAGCGATCTCGGACTCGGTATCATCTTCAACGTCCTTTTTCTCCAGCAACATTTCTGCTTCCAGAGTGGACTGATCGTTGTGGCGAGCCTCTTCATCAACGGAGGTGATGATGTTGGCAGCGAAGTAGATGATGCGCTCAAGGTCCTTCGGGGCCAGGTCCAGCAGGTAGCCCAAGCGGGAAGGAACACCCTTGAAGTACCAAATGTGCGTTACCGGAGCAGCCAGCTCGATGTGGCCCATGCGCTCACGGCGCACCTTGGACTTGGTGACCTCAACACCGCAGCGCTCACAGATAATGCCCTTGTAGCGGACGCGCTTGTACTTACCACAAGCGCACTCCCAGTCGCGGGTGGGTCCGAAAATGCGCTCGCAGAACAGGCCGTCCTTTTCCGGCTTCAGCGTGCGGTAGTTAATGGTCTCGGGCTTTTTAACCTCGCCCTTAGACCAGCGACGGATATCGTCGGCAGTGGCTAGACCGATGCGGAGCTCGTCGAAGAGATTTACGTCAAACACGTAATGTCTCCCTTTCATCCTCGTTATGTGAGGAATTGATGGCTTTCAATGAATTAATCTTTATTGCCCGCCGGCGGCGGCACCGGTGATAAACACCGGAACCGTAGATTCCGCAGTGGACCGAGAATCTATTTAGGCAATGTCCGCGGAAGAACCCTCATCGCGAGACAAGTTAATGCCGAGCGACGGGCTTTCCATGTCATCGTCATCCGAGCCAGATAGCTCCATCGGGGTACCGTCGGTGGAAAGAACCTCCACATTCAGGCACAGAGACTGCAGCTCCTTGAGCAACACCTTGAAGGACTCAGGGATGCCCGGATCTGGAATATTGTCACCCTTCACGATGGCCTCGTAGACCTTCACGCGGCCTACCACGTCATCGGACTTGATGGTCAGCAACTCCTGCAGAGTGTAGGCAGCGCCATAAGCCTGCATTGCCCACACCTCCATCTCTCCGAAACGCTGGCCGCCAAACTGTGCCTTACCACCCAGTGGCTGCTGGGTAATCATAGAGTAAGGACCGGTGGAACGAGCGTGAATCTTCTCATCTACCAAGTGGTGCAGCTTCAGCATGTACATGTAACCCACGGAAATGGGGTACTTGTACGGCTCGCCCGAGCGGCCATCAAAAAGCGTGGCCTTACCGTGCTCATCAACCAGCACGTCGCCGTCGCGGTTCGGACGGGATGATGCCAAAAGGCGCTCGATCTCATGGTTGGTGGCACCATCGAAGACCGGGGTGGCGGTCAAAGAGTCCGCAGGGACATCGTAAAGCTCTTCCGGCAAGGTCTTAAGGAGCTCGGCGTTAGCTGGATCCTCGGTGTCGACCTTCCAACCTGCGTGAGCCAACCAGCCCAAGTGCAGCTCCAGCACCTGACCAATGTTCATACGACGCGGCACACCGTGGGTATTCAGCAAGATGTCTACCGGGGTGCCATCCTCCATGAACGGCATATCCTCTGGCGGCAGGATCTTGCCCACAACACCCTTGTTGCCATGCCGGCCGGCCATTTTATCGCCGTCCTGGATCTTGCGCTTTTGTGCCACGTACACGCGGATCATCTCATTGACACCAGGTGCCAAGTCGTCGTCATCATCGCGGGAGAACCGAGCAACGCCAATGACCTTGCCCACCTCACCGTGCGGAACCTTCATGGAGGTATCGCGAACCTCGCGGGCCTTCTCGCCGAAGATGGCGCGCAGCAGGCGCTCTTCCGGAGTCAACTCGGTCTCACCCTTCGGGGTGACCTTACCGACCAGAATATCGCCGGCGCGAACATCAGCACCGATGCGGATGATGCCGCGCTCATCGAGGTCGCTCAAGACGTCCTCGGAGACGTTTGGAATCTCACGGGTGATTTCCTCGGCACCTAGCTTGGTGTCACGAGCATCGATCTCATGCTCCTCAATGTGGACGGAGGTCAGAATATCCTCTTCCACAATGCGCTGGTTAAGGATGATGGCGTCTTCGTAGTTGTGGCCTTCCCACGGCATGAACGCAACCAGCAGGTTGCGGCCCAGCGACATCTCACCGTTGTGGGTACCGGGGCCATCGGCCAAAACCTGGCCGGCCTCTACGCGCTGCCCCATGGAAACCAGCGGGGTCTGGTTGTAGTTAGTGCCCTGGTTGGTTCGCTCAAACTTGCGCAAGACGTAGCTATCACGCTGGCCCTCATCGTCCATGATGGTGATGACGTCCGCGGTGACATTTTCAACCACACCGGCCTTTGGCGTAATGACCACGTCACCAGCGTCATAGGCGGCGCGCTGCTCCATACCAGTACCCACCAGTGGGGCCTCGGAACGAACCAGCGGAACCGCCTGTTTCTGCATGTTGGCACCCATCAAGGCACGGTTAGCATCATCGTGCTCCAAGAACGGAATCATGGCGGTTCCAACGGAGACCATCTGCCGCGGGGAGACGTCTACGTAGTCCACACCGGAGGCATCGGTCACTCCGATGTCACCCTCCTTCAGGCGGACCTCGATGCGCTCGCCAATCAGACGGCCTTCCTCGTCCTGCTCAACCTCGGCCTGAGCGATGGCGAAACGGTCCTCCTCATCAGCGGTGAGGTATTCCACCTGGTCCGTCACCTTACCATCAACGACCTTACGGTAAGGGGTTTCGATAAAGCCGAAGGCGTTCACGCGGGCGTAGGATGCCAGCGCACCAATGAGACCAATATTCGGACCCTCAGGGGTCTCAATCGGGCACATGCGGCCGTAGTGCGAAGCGTGAACGTCTCGCACCTCAATGCCGGCACGCTCACGGGATAGACCGCCTGGCCCCAGCGCAGATAGGCGGCGCTTGTGGGTCAGACCAGACAGCGAGTTGTTGTGGTCCATGAACTGCGAGAGCTGCGAGGTGCCAAAGAACTCACGGATAGCAGCAGAGACTGGCCGCACGTTAATCAGGGACGTCGGCGTGATGGATTCGGCGTCTTGAGTGGTCATGCGCTCACGCACAACGCGCTCCATGCGGGACAGACCAACACGGACCTGGTTCTGGATGAGTTCACCCACGGTGCGCAGACGACGGTTACCAAAGTGGTCAATATCGTCGGTGTTCAGCGAGATCATCTCGCCGTTTGGCGCCTTCATCTCACGCTCGCCAACGTGTAGGCGTACCAGGTATTCCAGGGTGACGGCGATGTCTTCCTCAGTTAGGGTCATCGGGCCATCGTGGTCACCGCCAAGGCCTAGCTTGCGGTTAGCCTTGTAGCGGCCAACCTTGGCTAGATCATAGCGCTTGGCGCGGAAGAAGGAGTTATCCAACAAGGACTGCGCCAGCTCGCGGGTAGGCTGCTCGCCCGGGCGCTGCTTACGGTAGATTTCCAGCAGCGCTTCATCAGTATTGGATACGCCGTCAGATTCCAGGGTTGACATCATGAGTTCAGAGAAGCTGAAGCGCTCCTTGATCTGCTCTTCGGTCCAACCCAGCGCCTTCAACAAGACGGTCACCGGCTGGCGGCGCTTACGGTCAATGCGCACGCCGACGGTGTCGCGTTTGTCCACGTCGAACTCCAGCCAAGCACCGCGGGAAGGAATAATCTTCACGGAGTGCAGCGGCCGTTCGGTGGACTTATCGATGGAACGATCGAAGTACACGCCCGGGGAGCGCACCAGCTGGGAGACGATAACGCGCTCGGTGCCGTTTACGATGAACGTACCCATATCCGTCATGATCGGGAAATCACCGATGAAGACGGTCTGTGATTTAATCTCTTGGGTATCGTTATTAATGAACTCTGCGGTCACGTACAGCGGCGCGGAGTAGTTGATGTCCTTTTCTTTACACTCATCAACGGTGTTTTTCACCGGCTCGAAGCGAGGCTCCGACAAGGACAGGGACATATTGCCCGAGTAGTCTTGAATCGGCGAGAGCTCTTCGAGGATGTCCTCAAGGCCACTCGTCACGCGTGCGTTATCGCCACGCTCAGCCTGCTCACGCTCGCGCCATTCTGGCGATCCGACGAGCCAAGCAAAGGAATCGAGTTGTACGTCAAGGAGACCCGGTAAGGCGATAGGTTCGCTAATTTTTGCAAACGAGTATCGCTTCGGGGCTCCGGGGATATTGGCCACAGACTTGGTCTGGCGGGAGACTGCCAAGATGGGTCCTTCCAGCACCTCACGCGGATTGCTATTCGCCCTGGCCGACGAGCAACAAAACCGCTGGTATTTTTAGCATTCGGTCTGCTGTGGAGTGTCTGGG
Source organism: Corynebacterium macginleyi (assembly GCF_003688935.1). Classification (GTDB taxonomy): domain Bacteria; phylum Actinomycetota; class Actinomycetes; order Mycobacteriales; family Mycobacteriaceae; genus Corynebacterium; species Corynebacterium macginleyi. Next base: position 337,331 of record NZ_REGE01000001.1, read on the forward strand.
TTCAGAATGCACAAAATCACCTTGTCAAGTCGGTTTTGCCATCACCAACTCGAAAGGCTAAATGTACGCCGAAGATCCAGATTCCAGCGCAACGAAATAGTGTATAGGAAAAAATCAGATATGTAAAGACCAACCGCTTTTACGGCTCTTTTCGCCGTGCTAGGGGGCAAGCTCTCGCTCGCCACTGCGCCAACACGGCAGTATCACTGCATAGCTACTAACGCGGCAACCACGAGCACCGTACCACTAAAAACTCATTTACCCGCAACCCAAACCACGCTTAAGGCTCTTAGCTGTAACTTTCACTCTTTATTTCACTGACGCTTTTCTTGCCTCGTCGGCGCACATGCTTGTTTTTGCGATCATATACTCCAAGTGCTCCAATGACCCCAATAAACGTGAGCACAATACCGATACCCAGCACAACCCAGCGCACGATCTCCGCCACGTGGTTGCGCGGAAATGTTTTTGCTTCCTCGAGCAGCGCCACACGGGCCCCCTCTGAGCTAGAACCGTTAAAGACGAAAGCTGGTTCGCGCCCAACGCCCTCGCGGTCCGCGTAGTAGTCATCGATATCCATTTCCATGCCCACCACCAGGCCCGTGGCTTGATCGACGTAGAAATCCCTACTTCCCGAGTGCATCAAATATCCGGGCTCCTGACCCCCATCTTCCTTGGGGAAGGAGGTGGTATTTCCATCGGCCGCATAAAGCTGCGCTACGTTCGTTGGTTCAATTTCTTGGTGATAGCGATATACCGTCCGACCTTCTACTTCAGTCTCTTCTTCAAAGACTGCGTCCACCGCCTTGCGCAGCGTCGGATCAAAAACTGGGTAATTCGTCTTTTCCGCATTCGCCGGGAATTTCAACCAGTACCCATCGATGGACACTTTTTCTTCAGGGCTAGCCAAAGTGTGGCTCAGGCTTGCCTCACCCTCGGCCTCACCGCTTAAACGGTCGATGGGATAGGTCCACACCTGCGCCCGGCTTAAATCATCGAGGCCTTGCCCATCGCCGCGCAGGCGCGTTTCCCCTATGCGCAGCGTCGCGGTATCTTCATTCGAAGGCTCTTGGATGCTCGCGTTAATCTGATAGGTCATCGGCCCTGAATAAGGCGACATTCCATCCTTGTTCACTACTTGGGAATCAGCAGACTCATCTTTAAGAGTCCACGTGGTGTTTTTAAGCTCCAACGGCAACCGCGGCGAGAAATCCAAAAATGCCGGCGCCGCTACTCCGGCGACCACCAGCGCTACGCCGAGGCCAAGTAAAAGGACGGAAAAAATGCGAGACTTGGGCAGCATGGGGGCCAATTCTACAGCGCTAAACCCCAGATCCTAGTTTCCACATGTTATGTTCATGGGTTTTGGACGCGGAGTCCGGTGACTTCTGGGGCACATAGCCCTCGGACCTGACCCCCATTTGGTGGACACCTGATATCCAGCCCAGTCGGGCTGGCAAGGTTGGTAATCTACCACCATGTCCAGGTACTCCGAACAGTTCAAACGCGACGGTGTGGCCCTCTATGAAAACAACGAGGACCTCTCGCTGAACGCAGCATCAGCCAAGCTCGATATCAATCGAGCCTCGCTGCATTCTTGGGTCAAAAAGTACGGCACCGGCAAACGTGCCCGCATAAAAGCCGTGCACGATCAAGCCCAGGCGACGACTGATTTTGAGCGAATCCGTCAGCTTGAAAAAGAGAACGCGCGGCTGCGCGAAGAACGCGATATTTTGCGCAAGGCTGCTAAGTATTTTGCTAAAAGCAGACTCACGGGAGTTGCGCTTCCAGTGTGGCTATGACTACCGAACCGAGTACTCGTCTCACACGGATGTGTCACGTGTTAAAGCTCAATTGCTCCTCATTCTACACATGGGTCTACACCCGTCAAGAACGCAGGTTAAAGATATGCTCTGATGCTCTTATTGGTGCACAAATCAAGACCATCTTTGATGATGAGCACGGTCTTTATGGTGCCAAACGCATCGCCGCACCCCTCAAAGGAAGACCCAGCGTATACCCCGGTCAATCACAAGTAAGTTGCACGAATCATCACAAGCCATGGGACTTCAGGGCTTTATTAAACGCCGCCGATGTATCACTACTAGGCGTAAGCTTGGCCACCGTGTCATGCCAGATTTAGTAGGTCGTACATTCACCGCTGACGAGCCGAACCGTGTCTATGTCGGCAACATGTATCTACCTGCTTATGACAAGGGAGGCAACAACATGTATGTGGCCACAGTCATTGACACCTATTCACGGAAACGTGCCGGTTATGGCATTCGCAGCCCACATGCAAGGCTTACTGGTCATCGATGCTCTATCCCACACACACGGTGTGCGTGGCAGTCTTGACGGGGCTTGTTTTCCATTGACGATCACGGCAGCGTGTACACCTCACAAGCCTTTAGGAACTACTGCTCGTCACTGGGAGTGCGCCAGTCCATGACAGCGGTAGGAACGAGTGCGGATAGAAGCCCTAGCAGAATCGTTTAACGCCACCTTAAAGCGAGAAGTGATGCGAAATCGGAAAGTCTTTGACAACCCAATCACCTGCCGTCAGGAAGTCTTCCGGTGGTGCATGCGCTTGTAACACCCGCAGGCGCCACTCCTGGTGCAACCTTCTAGCCCCCGATGGCTTCGAAGCACTCACATCAGCTACACTGACTAAAGCCGCATAGCTAACCCCCAACGTGTCCACTTTTCATGGGTCGAGCCCTTCAGGTCCGTTCATTGGTTGTGCCGTATTTGACGCAGTCGTACCAGTTATTTGGGAAGCTCTGGACATGGTGGATTTTCTTGTATTCATTGGAAAATGCAGGAAATAGAGGAAAAGGCTGAAAAGGCTCTGCTTTTAGCTGGACGCCTTCCGATTTTGGGCAATATCTTATGCGTATTGATGAAATCTCTTGCTCACAGGTTCGTTAGGCGTTTTTCGCGAGGCAAGATCGCTATCTCTAAACCGGCGAGTACGACTTCTATGATGATTTCAAAGTATTCCTGACTCATGCGGTCTTCGTTTTCCGGGTTGGCTAGCGGAATTAAGTAACTCTGGAGGATGTCGGCCAGCGTTGTGGAGCAGGCAGCTAGGGGCTGAAGCCGGGTAATCATTTGGCCTAGGTCGTGGCGCTGTTCCTGCCTGGTTGGGTTGCGCAAGTTGCGAGCAGCAAGGCTCCAAAGCATCGTGTTGATGATAATTGAGTATGCGATGTGAATGTACTGGCTAAAACCAGCGTCCCGTAGTTTTTCGTAAGCCACCTCCAAGATTGGAATCAACGCGGCGTCCATATGCCCATACATCAGTTTGTCGGTAACTCCGGGAAATTCAAGAAATACGGGCCTTACATTTCCTGCTAGGGAGATGAACCAATCTTTCCATTCCAGCTGCTCGTCCGGTAGCTCGATGGTGCTAGTGATTTCGCCGATTACAGAAGCGGTAATGGCGTCACGGTTCTGGTAATGATGGTAGATGACAGAGGGAACTACTCCCAGACGCTGCGCAAGGTCGCGAATCGACCATTTTTCTAGACCGCACTCTCGGGTCAGTTCCATCGCGGCGTACATAATCTTTTCCTGCGTCAGCCAGACGCGTCTACCCGTGTTTACCCGCTTGTCTTTTTTTCCCATGAAAACAGCATACCCTCAAACTTCGACAATACTAGAACATTGTTCTAGTATTGTTTTAGCTTGATTGGCAGCCCACTTTGGAAAGGATGTTTTAATGTGCGCCACTAATGAAAGAGACAAGAAAGTCGAATCAAAAATAACGGGACTATTTCCCTTGTTTTTGACGGTGTTACTGGCATATATGGGGCAGATGATTCTTAATCCAATTCTGGCTCCACTATCGCGCGAAATCGGGTTGAAGGAATGGCACATTGGCGCCACTATTTCGTTAGCTGCCATTATGTTATCTCTTACCTCCACCAGGTGGGGACGTGTCTCATTGCGATGGGGCTCTCGGCGCATCTTGCTTATTGGCATGCTTGCCGGAATCCTGGCTCTAAGCGGATTCGCTATGGTGGCGTGGCTAGGATTTAAGGGTCTGCTCACCGGCATAGCGTTGATTCTAGGAATAGTAATAACTAGGGGCGTGCTGTACGGCGGTGCTATAGCATCAGTATCCCCAGCAGCGCAAACCTACGTTGTGACTCATACCTACAGTGAGACGCAACGGGTAAAAGGTCTGGGAGTCTTGGGCGCTGCACAAGGATTCTCGTCCATTCTTGGAGCCTTATTGGGCGGCAGCCTTGCAGCTATAGGAGGTCTCATGATGCCCTTGATGGTGATGCCTCTGGTTATACTTTTAGGTGTTGTCGTTTTGCTGCTAACATTCAAACCCACAGGTGGAGAAGAAAAAGTCGCTCAACCGGCAAAAGTTTCCTATTTTGATTCAAGAGTATTCGTGTTCCTGGCTTGCGGTTTCCTAATGTTTACCGCTTTTTCTACTGTGGCTACACTTTTCGGCTTTTTGCTGCAGGATGTATTGAAGCTAGCGGCCGGCGCCACAGCAGGGCTCACCGCTTTGTGCATGTCAATAATGGGTGTGGTGATGATACTGGCGCAGGCCTTGGTGGCTCCAAGGCTAAACTGGGGTGCTAAAAAGCTCTTTAGAAGAGGATTAATAATCGTTCTTCTCGGGTTACTGCTCTTGGTTTATCCACTAAATCTTGGATTGTTCATCGCGGCCAGCATCTTGACAGGCTTTGGTCTAGGCCTGGCGATGCCTGGCTACAACACGGCGCCTACTTTGCAAATGAAGCCCGAAGAGCAAGGTGGGCTGGCCGGGTTGATTAATGCTAACAATGGTGCAGCCTATGTAGTGGCACCGATAGCCTCCACTGCACTTTACGGGCTCTCTCCGTGGCTACCAATGACATTTTGCACAGTCCTGATAGCTGCAGCGATTTTGCTGAGCTTTTACCACCCCGAGTTCCGCGAATAATCTCTTTATGATTAGAAGCAAAAACCATAAAACCCCTGCTAAAGCAGTGTTAAATTCAACAGAGATCCGACGTCTAGTCGCTGCGAGATTCAAACAAGCTTAAACGTCACAAAACCCATGCAAACACGGGGTCATTCAGCCAATCACTTGTAGTGGGACGTCCTGGGTTTAGTTCCTACCTCAGCTAAGGAAGGATTAAACTATGCCTAGAAAGTATTCCGTCGAATTCAAGGAGAAGGCGGTCCATCAGATCATCGAAATGGTCCGCTTGGAGTCTTGCTCACTGCAATGCGCCTACACGGAGGCCGGTGAGCTGCCTGGAGTATCTCACCACACGTTGCGGGCTTGGTACCGTGACAGTGCTTCAGTACAAGATAATTCTGATGCGCCAGGCGGCGAAACAATGGAAGAAGAACTTGGGGTGAAGTGTCCCAGGTTATGTTCCGTTTGATTAGATGGAAAACTGAACGGCCCAGCCCCCGATGTGTCCACTTTCCCGCGGTTCGTCCCAAGATAATAATTTAAATGCCCTGCTGTATACCAGGTACAGCAGGGCATAAAAAATATCAGCTCTTAAGCGACGAAGCGAAGAACAAAGAAAGTTTGACTAACCACCTCAAAATGCTCATCGCCCAAAGATGCTAAACCATAGTGATCGTCGAAATGTTACACAGAACCACCAGTAACTACACGTGGACCAACAACATGCTCAGCCTGCCGAATCGGTTTATTAGGCTTATTGTCATTTTTACCCTCATGAGAAGGCTTGTTTACCGAACCTCCATGAGAATCACCGTGCTTTACATTATCGGAGACCTCGCCTTTGTCTTTCGATGGCTTAGCAGAAGTCGACTTGTCAGAATCCTTACCCTCGTCCTTCGATGGTTTAGCAGGAGTTTCCTTACCACCTTCTGCTTCCTCACCCGGCTTATCCTCCGACGGCTTAGCAGAAGTCGATTCCTCAGAACCCTTGCCCTCGTCCTTCGATGGCTTAGCAGGAGTTTCCTTACCACCTTCTGCTTCCTCACCCGGCTTATCCTCCGGTTTCACAGATTCGCTAGGGTTCGTCTCTTCAGGCTTCACATCGGGAGACTCAGGAGCAGGCTTTGACGACGCTTCATCATCCTCATCGCACAAAGTAATCTTAAACACAGCCTGATCACAACCATCCTCATTAACAAATGCGCCGGCTAGATAATAATTCACACCTAGATTCGAACGCGGTTTAAGTATGTTTTTTAAAAAGTTCGCTTTACTGGAAGAGCTTCCTACGTCGCTGCCGATAGTGGCATTATCCCCGGTTTCACGGGTAACAACACAGCTAGTATTACCTAACAAACCATCCGGAGTGTTGTTGCGACGGAAGTCATTAACCATCTGCTCCGACGGCTTCATGGAAAAACGAGGAAGCACACCATTCCTAAACTCATCGTTTTCCGGCAAAAATAGGCACCCTTCCTTGGCATAGCCAGTACCACCAGATTCTTGCGGGCATCTCCAGAGTGGGCCACCCACACTAATCGGCAAATACGTTTCCGCAGCCTCAGTCTTCACCTTCGCAGACAACTTAAAAGTAGAAACACCCACTGGTACTTTATCTCCCGTACCGGGAGTGAAAGAAATCAGATTATATCTCGAATCGGAATCCATAGGCGGTGCCGCATGCCCGATGTCACCCCAAGAATCTTTGAGATCGGATAGACCAGCATTTTGGATTAAAGAGTCCTCTTGTGGAACGCCGGAAACGTATTCATCGTAGGCTTTCTTTAAAGTAGTGCCTTCCTTTGAATAATCAATTAACACAGCATTAGGCTCCCCAGTGGTCGCACTAAGGCCTTTACTGCCTTCAGTGTCGACGTAGTTATCCCCGGACACATCGTCAACGGTCTTTAGATTCAAATCACGGTTAACCTCGCGGACGGGAGGAGTTATAGCGACAGACTTTGCGATTGGATCCCAATCCGGATCCGGTTCAGAAACTAACGTTAGTTTCACATCCTCAAGCTGCTGAGGAATCGCAAGACTAAACCCACGCGCAGTCTGTACCTGATTAGACGTCACCAGACCGTGACTAACCTGAACTGTATACTCAACCTCAGCCTCATCACCAACCTTCTTCACACACACATCACCACCCCGACAATTAACAATGCCTATCCTGCCGTGGTTTTTCACATTATCAAATTCTATAGCGTTCGCTTCGGAGGCTAACGCGATCGAGCCAGCCGCCGCGACCGAAGTCATACCCGCAAACACTAAAGCACACGTTTTCCTACGCATCACTGAAAACATCACAAGTATCTCCTTGAAAATTAAGAATTTAGAGAGGCATAGCCTCAATTATTTGATTACTACCACCATCTGGACTGCATACAATCAAAAACAACCTGTTTTTAACCGAAGCATCCCAGAGGGTCTCGTTGCGCTGAGCGTCATCTTTTGACTGCTGATACGTGTCAGACACACGAAAACTACTTTGACCAATCTGAAACGAGTCGCCTTCATTGACGCTCAACTTCCCTTGATCAAAAAACCAATTACCCGGCGACCAACCCTTCTGCAACGTATGAGTCGCAAGATACGCGGTACCCTTATCCAGTTGATCAAACCTCACACCTAAATTGCGAATACCAAACACACTCGTGTAATTAGTGGGCCAAATCACATTATCGACCATATCTATCTCGCCATAAGGGACATCCAGGGTGCCGAAACGGAACCGAACATCGTTAAAAAACTCAGCCTTGACCTGACCAGAATCAGGGGGAGACATACCAGGCTCAGCTGCTGTTTCTTCTCGCTCAACTCTGGAGCCAGTCAAGTCAACAAATTCTTCAGTAGTGTCAGCCCGTATCTCACTCGAAGGCGGTTTACCCACCGAACTGACAAAAGACCCGGCCACATCCTGATCTTCACTCGCACCAGGAAGACTGCATCCACTCAGCGAAATAACTAAATGGGGTTACCCGCAAGTCGTGGACACGTTGTTAAGCTGCTTAGGGGTTAAGCAGCGGCTTTCTTATTACAATTTTGATCAGCGAGCTGGGCTTCGAAATCGACGGGGCTTACCATCCCGATGGACGAGTGGCGACGACGCCGG
>NZ_REGE01000010.1 GCF_003688935.1 Corynebacterium macginleyi
ATACCCGTCAGCGTTGACCCCAGTGGCAAGCAGCACTGAGCATTTGACCACACGGCCGCCTTCGCGCACTTTGATTGTCAGCGCGTCGCAGGACAGGTAGGCGTAGCCGCCGGGATCGAGCGGACGGTTTTTGAAATCGGCGACCATCTCGTCGAGTTCTTCTGCCATGCGTGAAACTTGGGATTTCGACATGTTGGCAATACCCAACGTGGCTACCAGGTCGTTCATTCTGCGGGTGGAAACCCCTTTGAGGTAGCAGGTTGCAATCACAGTCGATAAGGCCCGTTCTGCCCGCGTACGGCGTTCTAACAACCAGTCCGGGAAGAATGCGCCGTGACGCAACTTCGGTACTGCGACATCGATCGTGCCGACACGGGTGTCAAGGTCGCGGTGGCGGTACCCATTGCGGTGGTTGACGCGTTCGGTGGAGGCAACGCCGTATTCGGCGCCGCAGACGGTGTCGGCCTGGGCGGAGAGGATTTGGTTGATAAACCCTTGCAGCATCTGGCGCATCAAGTCAGGGGAGGCTTGAGCGAGCAGATCATCCAAGTAGGTTGTCGGGTCGATAGAATGTGGTGCAGCGGTCATCGTCATATGCCTTTCGGTGAGATGTGGTAGTTGAGTCGAAAGGTTAACTGACGGTGACCGTCCCACTATTTCCGGGGCCCACCATCAGCAAGCGTTACACCACACTACTGGACGCAACCGTGTTCCCGCCGATGACAGCGGTCATACCCACGTTGCTACCCACCTGGACCATGCCGGATTCTGGCGGTCGATTACTGACGTATAGAAGAAAATACCCCAGAAGTGAGCCATCAGCCGCGTTATAGCCCTTTTACTGCTTGTTTCAGGGCATAACGCGGCCGCAGTCTGCTCTGTCCTCGTGGGGCTTTATGAAAACTCGCTCAACCGGTGAACTAGCTTAGCGATTGAGCCATTGATTATTTCCTTGTGGAGATAACTTCCACCAAGCATTTGAGACACTTTGATGTGCTGAGTTAGTACAGCTAGGACTTGGTCGTCGCTCATCTCAGAGATCTCGGTGGACGAAATGAATTCCGTGAGCTCTTTACCGCCGAATAATGCTTGGGGATCCGTGACACTAAAGTTTTCAAAGTCCTTAATGAACTCGCTGCGAAGTAACTCGGTGTTTTTGGGTGCATCCTTTAATTCTTGTGCTTCAACCAGTTGATCATAGAACTTAGTGAGCTCTGCATATTTGCCTGAAGTGTCGCTGCTTTCTTGGCCTTCCGTGTCGTCTGTCCGGCCTGTTTTAGATACAGGGAAGGTGAATACAAGATCTTCAGGATCTAAGTCGAGATATTCGAAAAGACTGCGAAGGAACCAGATTTTGGCAGAAGTGTTGTTTCCAACCTGAACATAGAGGCCTTCTTCAATCTTCCGAAAGGACCGATCTTGTTCGACCGCAGGGTTTTCAGAGCGAAGGAATTTCGAAGATTCTGCGAAAGAAAGAATTTCAGTCCGGTGCTCATGAAGTAAATACTTCAGTACTGCTTCGACCATGTCAGCCCACGATTTAGTAGTCTTTCTGAAGTCGCCGAATTCAAATCCGCTAATCTTTCGGCCACTGAATTCTTCGCTTTCCCCCATCGGTTCCTTTGGGAGCACTGCTTCTGGCGGGGCGAAGTTGGTTGGCTTAGCTTCCCAGAAAGCTAACGCTTTATTGGTAAGGAGCTCGTTTCTCTCTTCAAGCTGGGTTAGAGACCAGCGATTAAATTGCTTCAGGAGCTCATTGAGGCGATACGGCGAGCTGTCGAAACCGTTCTCCATGGTTTTCTTGGTGGTAAATGGAGAATTCGAGTAGGAAGAGTTGTAGCCGGTGACCGTGAGATTGCCAATGCGGTTTAACCATGACTCGTGAATTTCTTCGGCCTTGTCACCGAGCTCCTGGCGCCAAGCGTCCGTAAGGGTCTGGGGCATGATGTGCTCGATGGAAATCCTATTTTCAGCCAGTGCAGTGGAGACATCACGAATATCTTTTGAATCACCATTTTCCAGGCAATTGAAAAGGTATTGCCGCCAGTATGCCCGAATATTGTAGAAGTCCTTGGTGGCAAAGGCTTCCTTGAACTCAGCATCGGTGGGGAAACGACCGCTTCCTGAGCGCCTATTGAGTTGGTAAATGACGATTGGAGCGAATGGGGTGCCGTCAGCGTGAAGCTTACTGATTTCCGCATACATAGTCGCGAAAATTTTATTGAGTGAGTTGGTTGCGATGCCAGTGACAAATCGGCGAACGATATAGGACTCGATGGTTAGCAATACTTCGAGGAAGTCATCAGGCGTCGTCTTGGATTCATGGACGTCTCGAAGAAGCGGCATGAGGAACGGTAGAACCACAGCACCCATAAATTCGTTCATGCGCTTTAGTTGTGTGTCCACTTCAGGGTAACCGGTATCGGATTCGCGTATTTCGCGGAAATACTTGGAATAGGCGTATAAATCATCCAAGAGCTCAGGCATATTCGTCTTCCGCTTGGAAGCGAAAGATTTGAATGCCTCATAAACGTCTTGTTCGCGTGGAGTCTTGGTGGTGTACGTAGTGAGGTACCAGCGAATGAAAGAGTCAGTCTGAAAGCTACAGTTGTCTTCAATCGGATTCCAACGTTCGTTATATAACCTTTCCTGTTGCGTAGAGTCCAAGCCCATGAGGACATAGTTGCGGATTTTGTCAGCTTCTTTAAGTTCCAAGCCGGTGGAGTTTAAGCTTTCGAAGATTCGCTGGGGCTCGTCGTATTCCTCCAAATCCAAATGCATCACCTCAAGGCGGCAGATCGCTTTCCAGACCTGGTCAGCGTCCAAAGAGGTAGAGCGCAGCTTCTCTCGGAAGAACCGGTAGTTAGACGTTACATTCGATGAGTTAATGAATTCAGTTTCAGGACCAAATAGTCTCTGATAAGCATTATCATCGTCTTTTACGGGCTTAAGCTTGAAACGCGGGTTTTCCTTGTTGTAGCCGATTCGCAGGTAGTCAGAGATAATTTTCTCGGCAAGCGAAGGATCTTCACTCTGGATTTCGTCATCTCGGAGGGCATGTGCGAAAGCAAGCATGAGGATGCTGACGGTGGTAAGCCTCTGTTGGCCATCGATGACAATCCAATTCCAGGAATCTTGGTTCTTCCCCACTACCGCGCCGAAGAAGTGTTTCTTTCGGTCGCTGAGGATTATTTCCTCAAGATCGTCAAAAAGCCGGGCACATTGCTTGTGCTGCCAGTCGTAGTTGCGCTGGTATACGGGGATGAGGAGACGGCGATTATTGCCATCATAAAGCGTATAGATTTCACGGATGCTGCCGCGCATGGGAGACCTTTCGCGAGAAGGGAAATAGAAAGATAAGGCCATTTTAAAGGACAGAAATAGCGACGGGCGGTTAGGGAGAGAATGGAAGTAAATAGGTCTTCGCCAGGGCTACGCATAAACTCGAGAGGAAGAACCCAACCCGAGGAGCCACCATGAACCAGAATAAATTCCGTCACGTCGTCGTCATGGGAGTCTCTGGATCTGGAAAGACAACGGTGGGGGAGGCGCTGTCGCCGCTGGTAGGGCTAGACTACCGCGACGGCGATGATATGCATCCGCAGGCAAATATCGACAAGATGGCCGCGGGAACGCCGCTGAATGATGAGGACCGGGAGCCGTGGCTAAAACAGATTGGTCAATGGCTGGCGGATAGGCCAGAAGGTGCGATAGTGGGGTGCAGCGCGCTAAAACGCAAGTACAGGGATCTGATTAGGCAGTACTGCCCAGGCGTGGCGTTTGTGCACGTACACGGGGACTTTGATGTGTTGTATGAGCGGATGCAACACCGGCCGGGACACTTCATGCCAGCGTCGCTGTTGCAGTCGCAGTTCGACACCTTGGAGCCGCTGGAAGAGGACGAAACTGGCCGCGTCTTCGATGTGACGCGGCCAGCGGAAGATATTGCAGAAGAGGCTGCTGCTTGGATAAAGACCGGCGCTTAAAAGACTGCAGCCGCGCCGTAGAGGACTAGGACGAGTGCGAAGCCAATGACGGAGATGAGCATCTGATTAACGGTCCATGTCTTCAGCGTTGTCATCGTGTCCATGCCCATCAGGCGGCCGACGAGCCAGAAGCCGGAATCGTTAACGTGCGAGCCGAAGACCGAACCGGCGGCGGTGGCCACAACGATGAGTGCGAGTTGGAGCTCAGTGAAACCGCCAGCCTCGACGGCAGGGACCATCAGGGCAGCAGCCGTCGTGAGTGCGACGGTGGCTGAACCCTGTGCCAGGCGGAAGGCTACGGCGATCAGGTAGCAGGCCAGGATGACGGGGATACCGAGACCGGAGAGGGAATCGGCCAGCGCATCACCAATGCCGGAGGTGCGGAGTACGCCGCCGAACATTCCGCCCGCCCCCGTGATGAGTACGACAGAACAGATAGGGGCAAGCGAGGAGTCAACGAGTTTTTCCAGCGCCGACTTTTCCACGCCACGGCGCAGACCAAGAACCACCAGTGCGATAAGTGCCGTAATCAGCAACGCTATCGGAGTTTGGCCGAGCATAACGAAGAATCTGACCCACGTGGCACCGGCATCGATGGTGCCATAGGAAGTAAGAGCGTTGAGCCCGGTATTGCAGAAGATGAGCACCATTGGGGTGAGCAAGATGAAAACCACTGTGGCCGCGGAGGCGGGTTTTAAGGGTTGCTCTTCCTTCTCAAGTACGGGTCCGGCGATGGCGTCAGTGACCTTGAACGAGAACGTCTTGCCGGCAAATAGTCCAAAGCGGTAGCCGGAGATATACCAGGTAGGAAGAGCTAACAGTAGGCCGACGAGTAGCACCAGGCCGAGATCAGCGCCGTAGAATTCACTGGCGGCGACAGGACCAGGGTGTGGTGGCAGGTAGACGTGCATGACAGAAAATGCGCCGGCGGCCGGCAGGCCAAAGGCAAGGACTGGGCCATTCAAATGGCGGGCGACGGCAAAGATAACCGGCAGCATTACGATAAGACCGGCATCGAAGAAGATCGGAAAGCCCATAATCAACGAGGCGATGCCGAGGGCAAGGGGCGCTTTATTTTCGCCGAAGCGGTGCACCATGGCATCGGCAAGCGACTGCGCACCGCCGGAAGCTTCCACGAGCCGGCCAATCATGGCGCCGAACCAAGTGTCGAGCTGAAACTTTGAGTCATCGTAGGGACTATGCCTTCGAGTGGTATTCCTGCCGCAAGCGCTGTCAGCGCAGAAACCACCAGCAGCGTGAGAAAAGCATGGAGTTTGAAATATATGACCGATACCAAAATCACAGCGATCGCAGCCACTGCAATTCCTAGCAGCGGACCGGTGGACAATGTGGGTTCCCACGTCTCCATAGGGCAGGCTCCTTTTCTTGTGCAAACCTTTGAATAAGGTTTACGTTAGCAGCAGCTCTGCTAGCCGATGCCCACATTCACCCGACATGGCTTTTCCACCGACACTCTAAACTCCAGCAACTGGGTATAGAAAAACCCCTGGTTCCTGCTAAGGACCAGGGGAGAAGCCGAGGCGAGTCTAGTCGAACTGGCCTTGGATGATGGCCGCTACATCAAGCGGGGTGACGTAATAAGAGATAGGGTTCTGGTTGGCACCTGCCATAAGCGCACCGGCACAGGAATGTCCTGCGCCCATCATGTGGCCTAGCTCGTGAGCGATCGTGCCTTGGAGCGCCTCAGGGTAGGTGGCGTTGGGCGTTTTGATCGAGACCAACTTGTGATCTGGGTAAGCCGAACCTTGGACGTAGCCGCGACGATCGGGGTTGTAGATGATGGAAATGGTGTCATCATCAGCTTCGGAAGGCTTTACTTCCTTAAGGGAAGCCTTCCCCCCAAGGGCCTGGTTCCAATCGGCAACGGCGGCGTCTAGCTGCTCGCGGTAGGGGAAGTTATCCGCCACTTTTTACTTCAGTACGCCGTCGCGGAAATAAGGTTTCACAGAGTCCTCATCGTGGAGGATGGAAGGATCTGGAACCGGTTTTCCTTCATTAGCCAGTTTGGTGATGGTCTTGCAGGTCTTGGAATCGATGAGGGAACGTACCGGGTGGCTCTTCGCGTTCGCCGCCGGAGCGGCGATAGCGCCGAGAATGGCGGTGGTGGCAAGGGCGGTGACGGATAGCTTCTTCAGATAGCGCATCAGCAGTTAGTTACCTTTCGCTTGGCTTTAACATTCGCGGAATGCAGTTGTTCCTAGCGATATCCGCAGGAAACGCAATTGCATGGACGCCTTAGGCAGTCGATGGCCAATCAGCTTATGTCATGCTGGAGAAAAATGGAAATTAACGTCGTTAATTTCGCTCTGCCGTTGCTAGTTTAGACGCTCACCGGTAGTAGAGCTAAAAAGGTGGACACGGTCGGGATCCGGGGAAATGTGGAAAGTGTCACCTATCGCGTAATCACGGCGAGCTTTAACCAACACGCCAGTTTGTCCGCCCATTCGGGTGGTCGACTGAAGATTTTCGCCGGAGTTTGCTAAGTCACCGTAGAGGTAGGTTTGATTGCCTAGCTCTTCAACGTGCCTCACGGTGAATTCCGCCCCTTCCTCTGTGTGCACCCAATCTTCAGGACGAACGCCAACGGTAACTGATTGCGAACCGTCGAAGTTGTAATTGGCCAAGTTGATGCGAATAGAGCCCAGTGAGACCTGGCTAGAGGAGTGTACGAGGTTGTAAATATTCATGGCAGGAGAGCCGATGAAGCCGGCCACGAAGACGTTGCGGGGGTGGTCGTAGATTTCACGAGTGGTATCTACTTGTTGCAGGACACCGGCATTGAGAACGGCAACGCGGTCACCCATGGTCATTGCTTCGGTCTGGTCGTGGGTCACGTACACCGTGGTGGTGCCTAGGCGGCGCTGCAAATTGGAAATCTGCACGCGGGTAGATACGCGCAGTTTTGCATCCAAGTTGGATAATGGTTCGTCCATGCAGAACACGGCTGGTTCGCGCACGATAGCGCGGCCCATTGCTACGCGTTGGCGCTGGCCGCCTGATAGATTCGCAGGTTTCCGGTCGAGCAAATCCTCCATTTGTAAGATTTTGGCGGCTTCTTGCACCCGCGTTTTAATCTGATCCTTGGGTACTTTCCGGTTCTCCAAGGCGAAGGACATATTTTGTGCGACCGACATATTCGGGTACAGGGCGTAGTTCTGAAAAACCATGGCCACGTCTCGATCTGATGGGCTGACTCCCGTGACGTCTCTTCCGCCGATGCGAATGGAACCTCGGTCGGTCGGCTCAAGGCCCGCGAGCATGCGTAGGCTGGTGGATTTTCCACAGCCAGAAGGCCCGACGAGGACCAAAAACTCGCCATCGGAAATATCTAGATTGAGACAGTCAACTGCGGGGCGCTCGGCATCTTTGGAGTAGATGCGGCTTGCTCCATCAAATGTGACAGTGGCCATGGTGTTACCTTTCAGATACTAAGGAGAATAGCGCAAGATTAGCCGTTAATGATGGGCTTTACCTGGTTGTCATAAATGGACTGCAGAGTCTTTTCCAGATCCGTGAGCACTTTGGTGACATCGTCGCGGTTGGTGACGATCTTTTCAAAGGCGCCACCGATCTCCTGATCTGCTCCGGGAAGGAATACACGGGCGTTGTCCTGCGGACGAGTTTCTGGAAGCTGCTTAATGGCAGTCTCGAAATTTGGGTTCTCTTTCATGAATTTCTTCTGGTCTTCGTTGTCGGCAGCAGAAGAGCGTACTGGCATATAACCCACATTTTGGGACCAGTATGCGGTGTTTTCCTCGTTCGTGATGAAATCAATCAGCTTGATGGCTGCCAATTGGCGGTCTTTGCTGATACCTGAAGGGATGGCAAGGCCGGCACCTCCGGTGGGGCAAGCGCCATCTCCCTTTGGATTGGGAAGGAATGCGGTTCCTAGCTCAAAGTCAGCAGTATCAGTGATACCTGCTAGATCGCCTGTGGACAAAACAGTCGCTGCAGCGCGACCGGTGCCAAACTCCATCGCCATGTCATTGCCCATGTAAGAATAGCCATTCTTATCATCGGTAATTTCCTTAAGCCATTCCACAGCCTTGATGGTTTTGTCGTCAGTGAACTTCAAATCCCACCCGTCGGAGTAGGAACCTCCCTTAGACCACAAGGGTCCCTGGAAAATCCACCCCAAGTAGCCGACGGCATCGCCCCAACCAAAAGGTTTCATCTTAGAATCCGCGCTGATGAGCTTCTTAGACCATTCATCCATTTCGGCCCAAGATTCCGGCCCGCGGTCCGGTAGACCAGCTTTTTTCCACGCATCCTTGTTGTAGTAGAACAGTGGAGTTGACCGGGCAAAGGGAAGCGCGAAGTGGCCTCCGTCGTAGCTATAATCCTCATAAAGCGGCTGTACGTAGCTCGAGAGGTCAATATCGGCTTCTTTGGCTAGATCATCAACGTTGGCGATCTGACCATTGATAGCGAAGTTGTACCACCACACATCAGAGAGAACTACGATGTCCGGAAGATCGGAGCCGGTGAGAGCAGCATTAAACTTTTGTGCTGCCTCCTCGTAGTTCTTTCCTGCGTCAACAAGGTTGACCTTGATAGAGGGGTTTTCTTTTTCGAAACGAGAGATGATTTCCTGCTCGATGTCCTTTGAAGAAGCCGGGTGGTTGGACCACCACGTCAACTCCGTGACTTCTCCGCCATTGTCACCGTCGTTAGTGCCCTGGGAACTAGTAGATGAGGTGCCCGCACAAGCGGCAAGGAATGTGGCGGTGGAAGCAGTGGAAGCTAGCGCGAGAAATTTACGGCGAAGCATTGTTGTCTCCTTATTTTCAAGTCAGAATGGGAAGAAATGGTTAGCAACGGCGAGCGTGATGGGGATAGAAGCCTTCTATCCTTTGACGGCGCCAGTGGTGAGACCTTGAATCATGTATTTCTGCAGGCCAAGGAAGATGATGACCATCGGAAGAATGGTTAAAACGGTGGCCGCCATTACCGGGCCCCAGTTAGTAACGCCATCATTGTTTTGCAGCATGGTCAGCCCCACCTGCAAGGGCGCAACACGTTCCGTATCCGCCATCAGGAATGGCCACAAGTAGGTGTTCCATTCGTTGACTAGGGTGATTACAGAAAACGCGGTTAGTGTTGGCCAAGAAACGGGAAGAAGCACCTTGGTAAGCAAGCGAATGGGACCGGCACCGTCCATGCGAGCAGCTTCTACAAGTTCATAAGGCAAGGAAAGAAAATGATTGCGCATGAGGAAGGTGCCGAATGCAACACCGGCTAGCGGGACGATGATACCGATAAAGGTATTACGCCATCCCAAGGAGTTAACCAAGGCATAGTTGGAAATCACCGTGATTTCAGCAGGGACCATGAGCGAAGAAATCACCACAATAAAGACTAAGTTGCGTCCCGGGAAGCGGAGAATAGACAACGCGTAGGCGGAGATGACACCAAGCGCAATCTTTATAGCGGAGAGGACCGCGGTAATGAAAACCGAATTGCGCAGGTAAGTCCAAAAGGGAACGCGCGTTGTGGCATCCGCGTAATTTTTTGTTTCCCACGTTGGAGGTAGCCAGTTAACTGGGTCGGTGTAAATGTCACCTCGGGCCTTGAACGAGGTCATTAAGATCCAGAACAACGGCAGGCCCACGAGCAGGAGGACGAGGATGATTCCTACGTAGCCGCCGATGAGTTTGGCACGTCGGACTACAGGGGAAGAATCTGTAACCATGTGAAGATTTGAATCAGCCATAGGGGTGGGTTAACCTCGCTTATCCATGATGCGGACCTGAATCAACGTGACGACGAGCAGGATGAGGAAAAGAATTGTCGCAGCAGTTGCACCGTAACCGGCACGGAAGTTAACAAAGGTCTCGTTATAAATCTGGAAAACCAACGTCTGGGTGCCATTTCCTTGCGGGCCGCCGCGAGTCATGACATTGATGATGTCGAATACCTGCACAGAGTTGAGCAGTACCGTAATGGAAAGAAAGAAAGTGGTATTGCGCAATTGCGGCATCGTCACACGCCAGAATTTGCGCCAACGCCCAGTTCCATCAATAGCGGCAGCTTCGTCTAATTCTTTGTCTAGGCCTTGGAGGGCAGCTAAGTAGATGACAAACGTATATCCCAGGTTCTTCCACACGAATGTGAATGTCACCATGAACAACGCCCAGCCAGGAACGGCGTAGAAGTTTGGTGAACTGGCGCCAAGCCACCCAAGGATTTCTTGAATTAAGCCGAAGTTGGGGTCGAATACAAATTGGAAGGCGATGCCGATTGCAGCACCAGAAATGGCGTAAGGCGCGAAGACCACAGATCGTGCAAAGTTGCGGCCCTTGATTCTTTGATTGAGAAGAAGCGCAAGCGTGAGCCCAATGACCATGGATCCAATGACCGCGAAGAAGGTGAAAATAACGGTATTGAAAACAATAGTCTTAGTGTCGTCGCGCGTGAACCACTCTATGTAGTTATCCAAGCCAACAAACGTTGAGCTTGGACTGGAGATATTCCAGTTAAAAAAGGACAGCCGAATATTATCCAGTAGCGGCCGGTAGGTAAAAACAGCAAGCAAGAAGAGGTTGGGCGCTAGGAGTACAGCGGCAAGCAACCATTCCTTATGCCTACTTTTTGTAGCCCTACGTACGAGTTCGGACGAAATATCGTTGTTAGGGCTGTTGGCGGTGGCGATGCCGGTTTTAGTGTCGGCGTGGTCATCCCTGAGAGTCACCCGTCAACTTTGAACCGCGTAGATTACGGGAAGCTTTATATGAGGGAAAATTTTGATGAATTGCAAGCGTCGAGTCAGTAAAAATAAGGGAGGGGCCTGTTGCTTGCTCGATAGAAAACGACTCCAGCGCCCGGGCCTCAGTGAAGGGCCGCAGGGCGCTGGAGCTGGTTCTCTCTATCTCTCTTGCGTTCTCTCAAACGCAAGGAAAATTATGTAACTGCATTCTGTTACAGGCATTGAAATAAGCTGAAAATTTCCTGAAAGTTAGTGTAGGCTAAGGACTATACGGGGTAGATGAGGGGTGCGTTAGTCTGGAAAGAAGAAACAGCCAAAATGTGGATGGAAGCTGGGGTAATGGCCACCGCCAAGTGTCCAGAATTGCAGTTTTCCCCCGAGGTAGAGGTGGAAGATTTGTCGTCGCAGTTTGATCCGAGTTTTCACCGCCAGATGGGCGTCGAAGCGGACGTCATCTTGCGTGTCGGAATGATGATGATGGGGGCGGGTACATCCGGGTATCGCGTGCTACGCGGTATGAAGCGCAGCGCGCGGGCGTTGGGTTTTGATCATCTGGATGCCGACGTGGGGTTAACCCAGATTACTTGTACTTTTCACCGGGGCGATTCTTTCCGGACCGTGATTGCGCGTACGCACTCTCCGGCCGTTGACGCTTCCCGCATCGAGGCATTGGAGGACCTCACCCATAATCACCTTTATTCCGGAATCACCGCCGACGAATTGTCGGGGATGCTTGATTCCATTGAAAATGACGTGAAAAAGCGCTGGGGCGTGTGGGTTTTATCCACGGCGGCAGCCGTTGCGTGTACGGCGTTTGCATTCTTGAATTTCTTTCCCGTGCAGGCAGTAGGCCTCGTGGCGCTGGCGGCTTTCGTAGGGCAATTCGTGCGTTATGAGGTGCTCCACCAGCACGTGCATCAAATCGGCGGCATCATTGCCGGTGGAGCGGCAGCCAGCATCTCGTTCTTTATACTTATCGAGCTCCTTGGTTTTGTTGGGGTGGTAGAGCCGAGCTCGCTTTCCGCAGGCTATGTCGCTGCGGTGCTCTTTTTGATTCCGGGGTTTCCGCTGTTTTCGGCACTGATTGACATCGCGCGCTTTGATTTTAATGCGGGTATTGCCAGGCTCGGGTATGCATTTACGGTCATCTTTATCGCTACGTTTACGGTTTCCATGGTCAGTTGGCTGACGGACCTTAGCCCTGATCCGCCGGTTCCCGCACCGGATACACGGTGGTACCTGCTGGCTTTCGTTGCCAGCTTCTGCGGTATCGCGGGGTTTGCCTTCCTCTTTAATTCTTCACGCCGCATGGTCCTGGTGGCCGCAAGTGTGGGGACCGTGGCTAACGCGGTGCGGCTAGGCCTCCTCGAGCTGGGTACGACCATCTACTTTGCGGCTTTTGTTGGCGGGCTCATTATCGGACTCTTGGGCGCCGTGGCTTCGAAAAAGGCGCGGTTGCCGCGCATTACTACTACCGTGCCGGCCGCTGTCATCATGATCCCTGGGGTCACGATGTTCCGCGCGGTCTATTATCTCAACGATGGCCAGATGGATCAGGCACTAGCGAATGTGGCCACAGGCCTGATGGTGGTCGGTGCCATCGGCGCAGGGTTGGTATTTGCTCGGCTGCTTACGGACCGCGATTGGGCGTTGGGACGACTCATTGATTTTGATAAGGAGATCCCACGGAAAGAGCCCAATTAGCCCAGGGGCCCAGCCTGATGGCAGTCATAGGCGGCAGGCTATAACGAAACTGCAGGCAATAATTCGGCTGGCAAAACGCCAGCGGCACCCGGTTCCTTTCGGTCCCAGGTGCCGCTGACGTCTCTCTACAAGGTGTTTCCATGTATCGGTTTTTACCGCCCTCTGGAAACCAAGGGGTTCTCTCTATCTCTCTCGTATGCGCTCTCTCAAACGCATGACTTAAGTATGGGACATGCGGCTGGAATAGCAATGGAATCTATCTGATAGTTGGCTGAAAGACATTGAAAGTTTCCTGTAAATCCATCTCCTCTTATTTAGTAGGCCACGAGATTATTTTTCTAGTAGTCCTTCCTCGATAAGGAAATCCCTTGCCACGGCGGTGTAATCCTCACCGTCGACGTCTACGCGGGCATTGAGCTCCTGCATTTTGTCATCCGTCAGGATCCGCGCTATGGGAGAGAAAAGATCCTTGATCTCTGGATGTTCTTCCAAGACCTCGGTACGTACGACCGGCGCAAGGTTGTACTTGGGGAAGAAAAACTCAGTATCGTCCAGTACGGTGAGGTTGAGGGATTTAATGCGGCCATCGGTGGCAAAAACAGAACCGAAGGTGCACTCGCCCTTATTCAACGCGGCATAAACGGCGCCGGAGTCCATAATGCGGACGCGGTCGCGCGGTGGTTGTTCCACGCCGTAGCTGTCAAGCATGGGTAGCAAGCCATCGTTCCGGGCCAAGAACTCACTATCGGTGCAAAAGGTCTGCTCGTTAGCGGGAATGTCTTTGATATCGGCCAGCGAATCAAGACCATATTCTGCGTAGGATTGCTCGCTCATAGCCAGCGCGTACGTATTATTCATTGGCGCTGGGGGCAACCAGGTGAGACCGTTGTCCTTATCGGCTTTTTCTACTGCCTCGTATTGTTCCTGTGAGCCGGGGATTGGATCGGTGTTGCCAAGATAGGTGATCCAGGCGGTACCGGTGTATTCAAACATGGAGTCCATATCGCCGACCTCCAGCGCTTGGCGCGCCGAGGTTGAACCGGGGATATTGGTCAAGTCCGCTACATTAGCACCGGCTGATTCTAGGAGGATGGCGCCAATTTTGCCCAAGATTATCTGCTCGGTGAAGTTCTTGGACCCGATTGAAATATGGGCCCCGTCAAGGTCTATATCGGCCAGATCACCCGTTAATTCCCCGTGTGGGATGAGGCCGCCTGCGGTGCCGAGGCCGCACCCGGCGAGGAAAAATGTGCTTGCGGCAGCGAGGGTTGCGAGGACTCGTTTCATTAGAACTTTGCCTTCGGGGCGAAAACAACCTCAAGAACGCGGCCCACCCATTCGACCGTTAAGGCTAAAGCAGCGATGAGGACCGCGCCAGAGATGAGAATAGGGTTGCGATACAGCGTGATTCCGGTGGTGATCAGGCTGCCGAGGCCGCCGGCGTCAATGAACGTGGCAAAGGCACCAGCCCCTACCAAAAGGACCAGGGAGGTGCGAATACCGGCCATGATGACCGGCAAGGCCATGGGTAGCTCGACCTTGGTGAGTACCTGGATGGGTGACATGCTCAGTCCATAGGCTGTCTCAATTAGCTGCTTATCCACTCCCCGCAAGCCTGCAATTACGTTAGCGAGCACGGGTAAGAAAGCATAGAACCAGAGGCCGAGGATGGCCACCGGTTTGCCAAAGCCTAGCCAGATGGCCAATAAGACAATGACGCCAACGACGGGCGCGGCCTGGCCGATATTCGCGATGCTAGTGATGATCGGTGCCATGAACAAGGTGGACTTGCGCGTTAGCACGGTGCCCAGCGGAACAGCCGTGGCGATGACCAGCAACGCGGAGATGACCACGAGGACCAAATGCTCGCGGGCCATGGTCAGCACGGAGCTAATCTGCAGGGTGCGTTCTTCAATATCATCCAGCTCGGCCATGGCGTGCCAGATGAGCCAGCCGCTCACCGTGAGCACTACGAGGATGGGGATGCCGATGATAAGGAGGCGGTCTTCACCGGTGAGGCGCCTAAATTTCTCCACCAAAATCCACTTCCTTGTTATCTAAAGCCTCTTGGGCCGCGGCATTCATCTGCTGGATAAAGTCTGTGACCGTTTCGTAGTACAAAACGCCCACGAATTCTCCCCGGCGGGTAACAAGCGCACCGCTGTGGGAGGAAGCAAGCATGGCAGACATGGCATCGCTAAGCGTAGAGTGCGCATCCACGATGGAGTTGAGCTCGAACTGCGGTTCCGGGATGGTCTCGTAGCGCTCGAGTTGGCGGGCGAAGATCCAGTCACGGGGATGGCCCTTGTCATCGACGATGACGACCATTTCCTCGCCGGCCGCGCGCAGGCGCGCGAGCGCCTGATTGGTGGGTTCACCGATGCGTGCGGTGGCCTGATCCGCTAGCTCCAGCTCATCCGCGCGACGCAGGTTAAGTTGTTTTAAGGCAGAGCCGGAACCAATAAAGTCAGCCACGAAATCGTTCTTCGGTGCGGCGAGAATATTTTCAGGGGTATCGTACTGACTGATCCTTCCGCCCGGTTCAAAGATGAGGATGCGGTGCCCCAGTTTGATGGCCTCATCGATATCGTGCGTGACGCAGATGATGGTCTTTTTCAGTTCGGATTGGATAGTGACCAATTCATCTTGCAGGCGGGTCCGGGTGATGGGGTCTACTGCACCGAAGGGTTCGTCCATTAAAACCACTGGGGGATCCGCCGCCAGGCCGCGGGCGACGCCGACGCGCTGCTGCTGGCCACCGGATAACTCGCCGGGGAAGCGATCGCGATAGGTGGCAGGATCGAGCCCGACCATTTCCAAAAGCTCGTCGGTGCGCTGGGTAATTTTATCGGCCCTCCACTTCTTCAGCTTAGGTACCAGGGCGATATTCTCAGCGACGGACATGTGCGGGATGAGTCCGCCGCCTTGGATAACATAGCCAATATCGCGGCGCAGCTGCGTGGGGTTTTTCTTGGTGGCGTCCTCGCCATCGATATAAATGGTGCCGCTGGTTGGCTCCACCAAACGGTTAATCATTTTTAGCGAGGTGGTCTTACCGCAACCGGAAGGGCCGACAAAAGCGACCAGTTCGCCCGCAGGAATCTTGAAGGAAAGATCCGAAGCCGCGGGGGAGGCTTGGCCCGAGTAGATTTTAGTGACGTGATCGAAAACGATGCTGGCTCCGCTATTGCTCGTATCCGCGGTGTGTGTGGATGAAGCGTGGGTTGAATCCGACATTCTTAAATACCTTTCGGGGTGGTTAATTGTTGGATTCCGGCGAGAATCGCATCCACGATGAGTGCAATGATGACGACACCGATAGTGCCCACCAAAGCAAAGTTGAGTGCATTGGTGCCGCCGATTTGGCTCAGCCCTGAATAGATATATCCACCCAGTCCAGGGCCGAGCGCGTAGGCGGCAATAGCGGCTACACCCATCGACATCTGGGTGGAGACGCGGATGCCGGTCATGATGACGGGCCAGGCCAGCGGCAGCCGGATGCGGAAGAGGATGGCTGTCGAGCTCATTCCCTGGCCAAGGGCGGATTCGATGACATCGTCGCTGACACCGTGTAAACCGACGATGGCATTGCGCAAGATGGGAAGGACGGCATAAAAGACCACGAGAGCAGCCGAAGGTATGGTGCCGATACCGAAGAGCGGTATGGCAAGACCAAGTAGGGCCAACGAGGGCAGCGTCAGGCCAATGGAGGTGAGAGCATTAGCGAAAGCCGCACCCCGCGGGCGTTGGGCTACAAAAATGGCAATAATTAACGCGATGACCAGGGCCACGGCGACCGATTGGATGACCAGGCTGGCGTGCTGGTAACTGCGGAAGAGGATATCCTGCCAGCGCGCAGCGATAAATTCGTCCATTTCATCACCTAAAAGAAAGGGAATAAGGAGCAGAGAGAATAAATAGGAGCACAGAGTCTTTGGTCCTTCCTCTGCACTGCTGATCTGCTTCTAGCGTACAAGCCTTTTTAAGCGCTAAACAATAGGGGGTAGGACCGGCTGGGCACTAAATCGGGCTCAAGGCGAGCTAGGGACAGACATTGACAAGAGCACGGCGCCACCAATGAAAATGCAAGGCCAGCGGGTGCCAGAATGAGCCCGAGCTGCAGTCTCTGACCGATACGACGACCACGATGAGCACACCAATGATGATGTAGGCCCACGCCTGTGAAGAGAGTTTCAAGAATTTGATGGAAGGCAAGTAAAGGGCACGTGGCCTACAGCCGGGCGGTTACTTTCTCATTCGCTGCAATTGCATCTAAGCGGGATGCAGGGCAAAGTCCGGCGACGACGACGGCGGAGCCGCCGGCGGCCAGGGGTTCGAGTACAGCGCGGGTGAAGGAAGTTTTGTCGTTCCACCCAGTAGACAGCAACCGCTCGGCGGTTTCGGGCGGGGCTATAACCTCCGGCAGCGGTTGGGTTTCACCAAAGTACTGATCGCCATAAAAGCGTACGGTGGGGCCAAAGTCAATCGCGCCGGCGGGTAGATCCCCGCCGGATTCAACAATGCCCCTGCCGAAGGGATCGTCGCTGATGAGCACGATATCGGCCTGCGGTTGCCGCTCTTGGGCAGCAAGGTAGCGGGCGGGGGAGGTAAAGACAACATCGGCAAGCGCTGTCGATTCACCGAACTCGAAGGTGGTCCCGGCAGCGAGGGAGCCTAGGGCTATGACCGCCGCCTGCCATGAGGTGGGCACGTCGATGACAATGGTGGAATCCGGTTCCAAGTCGAGCTCTTCTTCCAACATATTGGCAATCTTTGCCACCCAGTTATCTAGGGTCTGCGCGGAAAAATCCATGCGCGCGCCGGTGGATTCGTCATAAACAGTCAGCCGCGGGGTGGCGGCATCGGCGTTTAAAAGATGGGCGAGTAGTTCCATACCCGCCCATCGTAGGCTAGCCTGCTTAGTTCACGCAGCGCGGACCGTCGCCGCCAGCGTCAATTTCAGGGGACACGTTGCTGGCTCCGAAGTCATCGCCCGGGGTTCCTACCAGTTCGGTATCCACTTCGTTTGCGGATTCCTCGGCGCTGGCTTGCTCATCGGAGGGACCCTCGTAATCATCGGTGACCACCACGAGCAACGTTGTGTCATCGAGCTGTGGGTTTTCTACCACCGGCAGGCCACCGAGCTTCTCGGCTAGTTTTTTTGCATCTTCACTATCAGCGTCCGCGGCCACGACTTGGGATTCGGAATAGATGCCGGGCTGGGCATTGGCGGAGCGCTCAACGGTATAGCCGGCGCTTTCCAGCCAGGTGCCGATGCCAGCTGCCAAACCATCGATATGGCCAGCATTGAGGACGTGGACCTTGTTATCGGGGTTGATATCAGCAGCATGCTCCGGGGCGTTTTCGGTGTTTTCCTCTTTATGGGGTGCGTTTCCTTCGGCTTCTTCGTGGGACTTGACCAGGTCCTCCATGAAGCGGTGCACCTCATTGATATCGATGGTGACGATCGATTCGCCATAATCGCCGCGGCCATCGATGGAGGTAACCGGGATGGTGGTGAAGGTGACATTGCCGCCGGCCAGGCCAGCTAACTGGGTGACAAAGCCCATGATGTCCCAACCGTCATCGATGACCACAGAGCGTTCCACGGCCTTGGCGATCTTGGATAGTTTGGACGGGCTTGTCAGCGTATCACTATTGAGCACCTTATTGACCAGTGAGGCCATATACGCCTGCTGGCGCACAATGCGGTCAAGATCTCCGCGCGGCAGGTTATAGCGCTGGCGCACGAAGGTCAGTGCCTGCGCACCATTGAGGTTCTGGATGCCCTTGTGGAAATTGGCGCCGGACATCTCATCCTCAACATCATCATTGAGGCATACCTCAACGCCTCCGACGGCATCAGTAAGCAGTGTAAAGCCCAGCAAGCCCACCTCGGCGTAGTGGTCAATGGACACGCCGGTCAGGGAATGCACCTTCTTCAGCAAGCCTTCGCGGCCGGCTTCTACGCCGTGCTTTTCGATGTCCTTATCCGTAAACGGTTTCTTTTCACCCCGTGCCTCTGCCTGGGCATTTTCCTGCTGCAGCTCGTTGACCTTGTCGTTTTTATGCGAGGCGTAGACGGCATTGATCTTCATATTGCCGTAATCCGGATCGTTGACATAGGTATCGCGCGGAATGGAGACTGCGGTAGCGCGCGATCCGTCCTCCGGAATGCGCACGAGCATGATGGTGTCGGTATTTTCCTCGCCCTCGGCGACGCCGGCATGGAGATCTGCCAGTTCCTTTTCCGAGAGCGGGTTGCCCTGGGCATCGGTGCGCGAATCTTTGCCCACCAGCAGGATATCTGCTGCGCCGTCTAATGAGGGATTGGGTAAACCATCCTCGCCCAGGGATAGGTCTGTGGCGGAGGACATTCCCGTATCCAGGCGCCCCACCGTGGCGTAGCCCGCACCGGAGACAGCCAGGATAAAGGCAGAAATGACAGCCACGATGGTTTTGGTGGCCGTGGAACCCTGTTGCTTAACCGCTTTAGCGGCTGAGGGCGCGGGTTGGATATTGCGCGCCCGGTGAGTGTTCTCAGAAGTCACAAGTGAAGGCTTTCTACTTTCCGGGGATCTGGAGATAGTTTAGGGTAGATTGCGCCGAAATTAAGGATCCGTGACCAGTTTCGCGTAAATGAGCAGTGTCTGTCTCCTGCCGCGCCGCTGGGATGACTAAGCTTGGGGCCCATTGTGACTACTGATAATACAGCTCCGCTCGCCGTTATCACCGTGACCTATAACCCCGGTGACTACCTGGCGCGCTTTATAGATTCTTTGCCGGGCGCGAGTACCAAAGGTACCCAGGTGGTACTGGCGGATAACGGTTCGACCGACGGCGTCCCCGTAGCTACCGCGGCAGAGGTGGGAAACGTGGATTTCCTTGATACCGGCGGAAATATTGGCTACGGTGCCGGCATGAATGCTGGTGCACGGTGGGTGCGTCGGAACCGGCGCGTAGACGATGAGTTCTTCCTTATCTCTAATCCGGATGTAGTCTTTAGTAAAGGCGCGATTGACCAGATGATCGAGTGCGCTCGCCGGTGGCCGGATGCCGCTGCGGTAGGCCCGCGCATCGTGGAACCAGATGGCAGTAACTACCCGTCTGCCAGGTCGGTGCCGAATATATCCACGGGCATTGGTCACGCTCTATTTTCTTCCGTGTGGCCCTCTAATCCGTGGACGCGCACGTATCGTAATGATGCCAATATGTCCGTTCAACGCCCCGCCGGGTGGCTGTCTGGGTCCTGCCTCTTGATGCGCTGGGACGCCTTTGATGCCATTGGCGGGTTTGATGAGCGCTACTTCATGTACTTGGAAGACGTGGATTTAGGCGATCGTTTCACCCGGGCGGGCTACCAAAATATTTTTTGCCCGGACGCCGTCATTAGCCACGCCAAGGGGCATTCCACCCAAGCACACGCGGGTACGATGTTGCGCGCGCACCATAGCTCCGCGTACCGCTTCCAAGCGGACCGCCACCCGGCCTGGTGGCAGACTCCGCTGCGCGTTGCGCTGTGGTTGGGCTTGCGCGTGCGAGCAGCGGTAACGACCGCTCGCACTAGCTCCGCCAAAGATTCGGAAGGATAAAGCGCGTGCCGTTGACCCTGTTTCTGGACGCGCCCGCATACACTAACCCTCGAAGAACCTCAGGATAAGATTGTCTGTATACAAAGGTTGATTATGACTGAAGCAGCCACCACCCACGGTGCCACTACCGATGCAGTGATTTTGGTGGGCGGGCGCGGTACCCGCCTGCGCCCGCTGACCATTGGTACGCCTAAGCCTATGCTGCCGACGGCAAATTACCCGTTCCTGCAGCACTTGCTCGCTCGCATTAAAGCTGCGGGCATTGAGCACGTGGTGATGTCCACCTCGTTTAAGGCGGAGGTGTTTGAGGAATATTTTGGCGATGGCTCCGAGCTCGGCCTCGATATCGAATACGTGGTGGAAGAAACCGCGCTAGGCACTGGCGGTGGTATCCGCAACGTCTATGACAAACTGCGTAATGACACCGTCATGGTATTCAACGGCGATGTGCTCTCAGGCATGGATCTAGAGGGCATCTTGACCACACACCACAGCAAGGGTGCGGATGTCACCATGCATTTGCTCAATGTGGCAGATCCGCGCGCCTTTGGCTGCGTGCCCACGGATTCTGAAGGCCGGGTCACAGCGTTTTTGGAAAAGACCGAAGATCCACCTACCAACCAGATCAATGCAGGCTGCTACGTCTTTGACCGCTCGGTCATTGAAACCATCCCGGCCGACCGTGTTGTCTCGGTAGAGCGTGAGACCTTCCCGGGTTTGCTTGCCGGAGGCCGCTTGGTTGTTGGTCACGTTGATAATTCCTACTGGCGTGATATGGGCCGTCCAGATGATTTCACCCGTGGCTCGTCCGATCTAGTGCGTGGCATCGCCCCATCGCCGCTGTTGGAAGGTCGCACCGGGGAATCCCTCGTGGAACCCTCAGCGGGCATCGCGGGTGGTGTGCTGTTGCTATCAGGAACGGCGGTGGGCCGCGGCTCCGAGGTGGGTGCCGGTTCCCGCCTTGAGGGAACAGTGGTCTTCGACGGTGTACGCATCGAACCGGGCGCTATTATTCATAACTCCATCATCGCATCGGGTGCGCACATTGGAGCTAATGCGGTCATTGACAATTGCGTCATCGGCGAAGGTGCTCACGTTGGCGCCCGCTGCGAACTCCAAGCCGGTATGCGGGTTTTTCCCGGGGTGACCATCCCCGATGCTGGAATCCGCTTTAGCTCCGACGCCTAACGTCCGCGCTGCTTGTTGCTTGGCTAGGAGTATGGTGCGCAGCGTTTTATGGCCCTTGCCTGCTCGAGTTGGTGGGAGACACGCCGAAGCTTCCTGAAAATTGTTGACAGAAAAACCGGGTGCCACTACATATAGTGCCCCCTACCTTTACCCCCGAAGGGCGTCAGGTGTTACCAATGTGACGGATGGGTTTTGTCTGCAGCGTTTTTGCGATTGAGCGCGAAAAAGGCGCTAATTCGGGTTGACGATATTTAGTGATCCGGTGTGAAATTACACCAGTGCAAGAAACGGCGACCGACGCATCCGTTGTCACGGATGAGATCGCGGACTGACGGTAATTCAGTC
This sequence comes from Corynebacterium macginleyi, assembly GCF_003688935.1. GTDB lineage: Bacteria > Actinomycetota > Actinomycetes > Mycobacteriales > Mycobacteriaceae > Corynebacterium > Corynebacterium macginleyi. The sequence continues at coordinate 21,543 of NZ_REGE01000010.1, forward strand.
GCACGTCAGTCTCGTGTACAGTCGGTTGCACTGATGATGATTACCCAACCTCGGAGAAAGGAAAAGGCGTGGACAAAATGGCTAATAACAACGCCATTCTCCGTGGCGGTGCTGCTGCAGAGGTATCGCTAGATGAACTCTTCGGTGCCGTCGAGCAGGAGTGGCAAGACCAGGCGTTGTGTGCTCAGACGGATCCAGAGGCATTCTTTCCCGAAAAGGGAGGTTCCACCCGGGAGGCAAAGCGAATTTGCCAAGCCTGCGCGGTGCGTGATGAATGCCTGGAATACGCGTTGGAGCATGATGAGCGTTTTGGAATTTGGGGCGGGCTTTCGGACCGCGAACGCCGTCGTCTCAAGCGTGAGATTGGATAATTAGGTAGTGTGCTCTAGCCCTTGGCCGCGCCTTGAGTGGTGCGGCCAAGGGCTAGATGTCTCTTTATGTGTGCCAAAGTGTGCCCTACCAGCTATAGCGTGGGTCTACTTCTTCCGGGGCGAGGTTTAAATAATTGGCCACCAGGGCGGTAATGACCGTGCCGAGAAGTTCTGCCCGCTCGGCGGAAGTGGCGGCACGCTGTTCAATAGGCATGCGGAAGATAACGAGGCGGGCGCGGGTCGGGTTGCCGGCAGAATCGATGCCCGCGGGCACTATGCGCCCGAGCGGCACTGGGCCATCGGCGACGATCTCATCCGGTAGCACCGTCATATCCGCCGAAAGGCGCATGCGGGGGATGGTATCTACCGCGAGGTCGAGCCCGCGCAATTGCGGGGCGAAGGCGTGCTGAATGGGTGCGTAGGCCTCGAGGACGGCGGCATCAAAAAGCTCGCGGGCGCTGCGATAGTGTGGGGTTTGTTGTGGTAGCAAGGGCCCGCGCAGGCCGCGCCCGTGGCGGTCGCGAGCGCTGCGAATATGGGGGCGGGGGCGTGTGGCGGTCATGGCGTTGATTTTAAAGCTCTTGGGCGGCGTAATAAGTCCAGCCACGCCGGGGAAGTGCTGTCTAAATCTCAACCAAGGGTTTAGACTATTCCCCGTGATTGAATCTCGCCATTGCTCCCGCCCAGGCTGCGGCCGATCCGCCGTGGCGACGTTGACCTACGCGTATGCGGATCAAACCGCCGTCGTTGGCCCGCTGGCAGAAGAAGATAACCCGCATAGCTGGGATCTCTGCAGTACCCACCGTGACCGCATTTCCGCGCCGGTGGGGTGGGAGCTGGTGCGCGTAGACCGTATCGAGCTTGATGAGGATGATGATCTTATGGCTCTGGCTCAAGCGGTCAAAGAAGATGGCAGGGTCACCACCGGCCTTGTCGATGACCGCAGCATCGGCTCCGGGGCAGACCCCATCGATTACGCTGCCACCTTCGATGGCGCTAATCCCGCTAATTCCAACCACCCGGTATTTCGCACCCGCCGCGTGGCGTATGCCAAAAACGCGCGCCGCGCCCACCTGTCCGTTGTTCCTGATGTACTCCGCAATGAAAATCTCGCTCAGAAGCAGGACACGAACACTGAGTCCGACTAAGCCCAGTGGTGATCAAGGGGCCGGAAGAAGTCTGCGTGAGGTAGCCTCAGACACGGAAAGAGCACTGCGCTAGATCTCCGCAGGCGGGGAGTATTATTGCGAGGTATGCGAACTCGTGATCATCTTGATGCAGTGATTAAGGCCTATGACGTGCGTGGCGTGGTGGGCGAAGATATCGATGAAGACTTCGTGCGCGATACTGGCGCCGCCTTTGCCGCAATTCTGCGCGAAGAAGGCGAAAACACTGTCGCTGTCGGTCACGATATGCGCCCGTCATCACCTGGGTTAGCGCAGGCTTTTGCTGAAGGCGTGGTGGCCCAGGGTGTAAACGTGACGCTTGTGGGGCTGACCTCTACCGATGAGCTTTACTATGCCGCGGGCTCTATGGGGTGCGCGGGTGCGATGTTTACCGCCTCCCACAACCCGGCGAAGTACAACGGCATTAAGCTCTGCCGCGCTGGTGCCGTTCCCGTGGGGCAGGAGACTGGGCTGGAGCAGATTAAGCAGATGCTTATTGATGGCACCCCAGACTACGACGGGCCTAATGGTGCCATTGCCGAGCAGCAAATACTGACCGGCTACGCGGATTTCCTGCGCCACTTAGTGCCGTTGGAACAGTCTAGGCCGCTAGTTGTCGCCGTTGATGCTGCCAATGGCATGGGCGGGCACACCGTGCCGGCCGTGTTCGATGGCCTGCCCTTCGATGTCCGAGACCTCTACTTTGAGCTCGACGGCACCTTCCCCAACCACGAGGCAAACCCGCTGGATCCCAAGAACTTGGAGGACCTGCAAAAATTCACCGTGGAACAAAAAGCCGATATCGGCCTTGCCTTCGACGGTGACGCGGACCGTTGCTTCGTGGTTGATGAAAAGGGCCAGCCGGTATCGCCGTCTGCCATCTGCGCGCTGGTGGCTAGTCGCTACTTGGATAAATTCCCAGGCGCGACCATTATCCACAACCTGATTACCTCCAAGACGGTGCCGGAGCTCATCGCGGAAAAGGGCGGCACCGCCGTGCGTACGCGCGTGGGTCACTCCTTCATCAAGGCCCAAATGGCTAAGCATAAGGCGGTCTTTGGCGGCGAGCACTCCGCACACTACTACTTCCAGGAATTCTGGAATGCCGATTCTGGCATGTTGGCTGCACTGCATGTTCTGGCTGTGCTGGGCCAGACGGATAAACCGCTCAGCGAGCTCATGGCGGAATACTCCCGCTACGAAGCCTCTGGGGAAATCAACTCCACCGTGTCGGATCAACAGGCCGCTACCCAGGCTGTGCGCGATGAGCTGGAAGATAAGATCGAATCCGTCGATGAGCTCGATGGTGTTACCGTCGAGCTTAAGGGCACAGATGCCTGGTTCAATGTGCGCGCTTCTAATACCGAGCCGCTGCTGCGACTCAATGTTGAGGCGAAGACCTCCGAAGAGGTCCAGCAGATCGTAGACGAAGTCCTCGCTATCATCAGGCGTTAATTACTGAATTACTGCGCGCGGGAGTGGGCTACCATGTCGTCCCACTCCACGTACTTTTTTCGCTCGCGGCCTTCACGTTCGCCCAAGGCTCGCTCAGCGGTATCAAGGCGCTGCCAATCTTGCCACGTGAGGTAGTCGATGCCCTTATCCGCGAAGGCCTCGGTGATGGCCCCGGCGGTGGGGGAAGGTAGTGCGCCTGCGGTGGCATCATCAAGCAACATGCCGATGGTTTCGCTGGCATCAGACTTGGTATTGCCAATTAGTCCCACGGGCCCGCGCTTGACCCAGCCGGTGGTGTAGAGACCAGGCACGATGTTGCCCTCTTTATCGATGACGTGGCCGCCGTCATTGTTGATGACGTTTTTCTCGCTATTAAATGGCACGCCATCTACGGCATCCGAGCGGTAACCCGTGGCAAAGTAGACCGCTTGCACCGGCCAGGTGGTGAATTTACCCGTTCCGCGCACGCTGCCATCGCCGGTTAATTCGGTGCGCTCCGTCTTAATCCCGCTGACCCGGCCGTTCTCGCCGAGGATCTCCACCGGCTGCTCAAATAGGTGAATCTGTAGCGTATGCGGGGCCTGTTTGGGTTCGCGAACTGCATATTGTTCCAGAATCTGGCAGACCAGATCGGTGGACTTGCTGGCAGAACGCGCTTCCAGCGAGGCCTCATCGTAATCAATATCTTCGGGTGAGACGACTACATTGATATTTTCCGAGTGGTCGAGTTCTTTCAGCTCTTGCGGGGTGAACTTAGCTTGGGCGGGCCCACGGCGGCCGAAGATGCGGACGGTGTCGGCTTTATTGTGGGCCAGCGATTTGTAGACGTTATCGGCGATTTCGGTTGTCCTGAGCTCATCGCCAGTCTTCGCTAAGATGCGTGAAATATCCAGGCCCACATTGCCCACGCCGATGACGGCGACCTCACGGGCTGACAGATCCCACTCGCGATCAAAACGTGGATTACCGTCATAAAAGCCTACGAACTCACCGGCGCCGTATACTCCCTGCAACTGTGCGCCGGGGATAGTGCGGTAGCGATCGCCAGTTGCACCGGTGGCAAATACCACGGCATCGTAATGCTTCTGCAGTTCCTCCACGGTGATATCGCGACCGACATGCACGTTGGTGAGCAAGCGAATCTGCTCCCTTCCCAAGATTCGGTTTAAAGATGTAATGATGCCTTTTATGCGTGGGTGGTCAGGGGCTACACCGTAGCGGATGAGGCCGAAGGGGGCGGGCATTTGCTCAATAATGTCGATATGGACATTTCCGCCGGTCTTTTTCACCAAAATATCGGAGGCGTAGGTGCCGGCGGGGCCGGCACCGATGACGGCGACGTTAAAGGGTTTATCTGACACGGTAATTCCGCCTTTCTAGGGTGTGCATTCTCCCGCAACGATGCGAAGAAGAAATAGGCCTGCAACGAATACACATAAATAGACCAAGTAGTTCAATCTGAGGGTCGGTATCGCTCTTAACAGAGTGAACCGTATGGTCTTTTTTAACAAGCGGAAGAATTAGATTCTTTATTAAAGTTTCTTAATTCGCAGGTCAGGCCGTTATGGGGAATGGAAATAAAGCAGACCGCTTTGTCTGTAATGTCTAGACGGGTAGGTTTTGCTTCAACGCTTCGAAAGGGAGGTCTACACGACATTATGGCTATAGCAACGACGACCAAACGCAAGCCCCGTGTTAATAAGCCGGAGGGTCAGTGGAAAATTGACGGCAAAGAACCGTTGAATAATGATGAGGCCATCAAGCAGGACGATGGTGGTCTCTCGGCCAAGCAGCGGGTGATAGACGTCTACTCAAAGCAAGGTTTTTCCTCCATCCCACCGGAGGATTTAGCGCCGCGCTTTAAATGGTTAGGGTTGTACACGCAGCGCAACCAGAACCTTGGCGGGGAAATGACCGCCAAGCTGTCCAATGCGGAACTACAAGACGAATACTTTATGATGCGGGTGCGCTTCGATGGCGGTCGCGCCGATCCAGCCAAGCTGCGCGCGGTCGGAGAAATCTCGCGCGATTATGCTCGCTCCACCGCGGACTTTACTGACCGCCAGAATATTCAGCTGCACTGGATCCAGATTGAAGACGTGCCCACCATTTGGGACAAACTCGAATCCGTGAACTTGAGCACCTTGATGGGCTGCGGTGATGTGCCGCGCGTCATCTTGGGCTCGCCGGTTGCGGGGGTAGCCGAGGACGAAATTATTGACGCTACCCCAGCCATCGAGGAAATCAAGAATAATTACTTGCCGCGCGAGGAGTTTCACAACCTCCCCCGCAAGTTCAAGACCGCCATCTCCGGCAATGCGCGCCAAGACGTTACGCACGAAATTCAAGACCTTGCCTTTGTGGGAGTCAACCACCCTGAATATGGGCCTGGCTTTGACTGCTTTGTGGGCGGGGGACTGTCTACCAACCCGATGCTCTCGCAATCCCTAGGCGCGTGGGTGCCACTCGAGCGCGTACCGGAAGTATGGGCAGGCGTCGCCAGTATCTTCCGCGACTATGGCTTCCGGCGCAACCGCAACCGCGCGCGCCTGAAGTTTTTGGTGGCTAAGTGGGGAATCGAAAAGTTTCGCCAGGTTCTTGAGGAGGAATACCTGGATAAGCCGCTGGCCGATGGCATTCCGCTCGAGGTGCACCCGGGCAACCGCGATCACCTGGGCGTGCACCGGCAAAAGGACGGCAAATTCTACGTCGGCGTCAAGCCCACCGTGGGCCATGCAACGGGTGAACAGCTCATTGCCATAGCCGATGTGGCAGAAAAATTCGGCATTTCGCGCATCCGTACCACCCCGATGAAGGAACTGCTCTTCCTTGACGTCGCGGAAAATGACATTCAGGATCTTTCGCGCGCGCTGGATGAGACGGGACTGTATTCCCGGCCCACCGAGTTCCGCCGTGGCGTCATCTCCTGCACCGGGTTGGAATTTTGCAAATTGGCGCACGTGACCACGAAAGCCCGCGCTATCGAATTGGTGGACATCCTTGAAGACACCTTGGGGGATGTGGATGTGCCCATTTCCATCGCGCTAAACGGCTGCCCTAATGCGTGCGCGCGCTCGCAAGTAGCCGATATTGGGCTCAAGGGCCAGATTGTCACTGATGCCGATGGCAACCGCGTTGAAGGATTCCAAGTCCACTTGGGCGGTGCCCTCGGCCTTTCCCCCGACTGGGGCCGTAAGCTCCGCGGGCACAAAGTGGTCGCCGATGACGTACCGGATTACGTCATACGCCTTGTCAATGAATATAAAGAACAACGCGAAGAAGGCGAACAGTTCCGCCACTGGGTACTGCGAGCGGAGGAGAAAGATCTGCAGTGAATTTCCGCCGTCAGCCCAATCCCAATCGCAATCTTCCCATCTTTTGCCCTTACTGTGCCGGTACCGATCTTTTCCCGGACCAAGAAGATGATTTTGCCTGGAACTGCCAGGAATGTCTGCGAGTATTTTCGGTCCGCTTTCATGGTCAAGACGATGCCCCCGTGGTGCCGGCTCCGGCCGTTTCTTCCACCGAGGCTCTGCAACGCTCCCTAGCCCGTCGCGGGCACTCCACAGCCCCAGCTGATTAAGGATGCGCCATGACCGCACTTATCACCTTGTCTCACGGTTCGCGTCACCCCGGCGCCGCCGACGGCATTGACCGGCTTACCCAAGCTGCGGCAGCCGCAATACCAGGCCGCCCAGCCTATCGGGCGGCACACCTGGAGTTCAACACACCCGATCTCACCGCCGCTGCGGGCGATCTAGCCCGCTGCGGGGAAGACACAGCCGTGGTTATTCCACTGCTATTTACGCAGGGATACCACCAGCGCGTTGACGTTCCCCGTGTCATCGCAGCGGCCGAAGAAGCCGCAGGGCTGCGTTTGGTGCAGGGCGAGTGCCTAGGCGGCGGGGGTGCCGTACGAGACGCGGACAGGAGGGAAGCTGCAGAAGCAGAATTAGCGGCGGTGCTGGCGGCACGCGCCCACCCCAGAGATACTCACCACGTTATCTATGCCGTCGGTTCCTCTCAGGCTGCGGCGAATGACTCTGTTCGCCGGCTCGCGGCTCGAGTATCCCGACTCACCGGTACACCCGCCACGGCCGCCTTCGCTACCCGTGGTGGCAGCAGTGACATTCATGCATTGGCGAGGAGCACTGCACGAATGCGGGTCATCCCGCTTTTTGTTACCGCAGGATTGCTCCTTAAACCACTGTCTTCTACCCCCAGCAATGTCACCGTCGATCCCGTTCTTGGTACCGACCTTGCTGGCATCGTTGCTGCTCGCTACCACATCGCCCAGGAGGTCGGTGTCTTATGTTGACCCTGATTTTAATCGCCGTGGCCGGTGCTGCCGCCCAGCTTGTCGATGGCGGCATCGGCATGGGCTTTGGTGTCACTTCAACCACTATCCTTCTCCTCGCGGGTCTTGGGCCCGCCCAAGCCTCCGCCGTAGTCCACACCGCTGAGCTGGGAACCACCGCAATGTCTGGTCTTAGCCACGCCCGGTTTGGCAATGTGGATTGGAAAACCGTCTTCCGGTTGGGCGTGCCCGGGGCCATTGCTGCGTTTATCGGTGCCACGGTGTTAGCCAATATTTCCACCGATACCGCAGTACCCATTACTGCGCTCATCTTGGTCGCCATCGGCGGGAACCTTATTTGGCGTTTTTCTCGTCCTTACCGGGCGAAGTTTGGACGAAAACGAAGCCACTCCACCCCATTTTTGATTGGCCTGGGTTCCGTTGGCGGTTTCGTTGACTCCACCGGTGGCGGCGGCTGGGGGCCGGTGTCTACCTCGACGCTCATGGCGATTGGCCGCGAGCAGCCCCGCCGCATTGTCGGCACGGTAAACACCGCTGAATTTCTGGTCACACTCGGTGCCACCCTCGGGTTTGTCGTGGGATTGTGGGAGGATATCGTCACCAACCTCTCCGCTGTGGTGGCCCTTCTTATTGGCGGTTGTATTGCTGCGCCAATTGCAGCATGGGTGATCTCCCGGATCGAGCCGGTCGTCCTCGGGGGCCTGGTAGGTACGGCCATCGTGACACTGAATATCGGCAAGGTCTTAGGAGGAATAGAAACCTACTTCGGGCTGACGGTGCCGGGATTCGTCTCCACGCTGTTCATAGTCCTGATCCTCATTGTAGGGATTTCCGCCACCATCCACGGCGCCAGGGCTACCCGGGCAGCCCGGGCGAGGGAGTTGGAAGCCGAAAACGCCGAGATCAAAGCGCATGCGGAATTTCATACCGCAGCCTGTGCACACAGCGCAGCTGGTTCCTCCCAGGACGTGAACGTCGTGGAAGAATCCACACCGCGAGCGGATAATGCCTAAGCCTCACCTAGGCCGAGACGGGCAACCTCGCCAATGACATAAACGGCGGGCGAGGAGACATTATTGTCCTCCATCGTCTGCGCAAGTTGTGCTAGCTCACAGCGAAATTCCCGCTGTGTATCCAACGTGCCTTCCTGAATGATCGCGCACGCTGTTGACCCAGCAAGCCCACCGTCTTGCAATGCCTGGGCGATCGACCGGGCGTTTTTTACGCCCATGATAATGGACAAGGTCGCGCCGGATTGGGCCAAGGTGTTCCAATCCAGGAGTGACTTCTCGTGCCCAGGAGGCAGGTGGCCCGATACCACGGTAAAGCCGTGCACCATTCCGCGCTGGGTAACTGGGATGCCAACGCCGGCGGGCACGGAGATGGCGGAGGTCACTCCCGGAATGACGGTGGTGGGAATAGACGCTTGTGCGAGCGCTTGAACCTCTTCAAAGCCGCGGCCGAAAACGAAAGGATCGCCTCCTTTGAGTCGCGCTACCTTTCGCCCGGAACGAGCGTGCTCGATGAGTAACTCGTTGATCTTATCTTGCGTAATTGACTTCTTGTAGGGCAGCTTGGAGACATCGATAAACTCCTTGGCGGAAATATCGCAGAGCTTATCCAGTTGTGGGGTCGGGCCCAGATGATCGGTGAGGATGACCTCGGCCTCTTGTAAGGCGCGCATGCCGCGAACCGTGATTAGGTCCCACGCGCCAGGGCCGCCACCGATAAGGGATACGGGGTGAATCTGTGCGGACGTCATGTCGCACCATCTTAGTGGGCGCCAGACTATGCTTGAACGATATGGATAACGGTTTCACGGATGGTTCCGCCTATGACACTGAAATGGTGCGATTTTTTGATATCGCCCACGAAGGCGCGCAGATTCGTTTGCTCGCTGGGCAGTTGGAGCGCTGGGGTGAAACCCTCAACGGATTAAATCCCCGCTCCTTGGTTATCCTGCCTACTGATGCCATCGCCCGCGAGGCAGCGCACCTCGGTGTAGGTTTGGCAGAACCGCTGCGCATCCCGCTGGTGGTGACGGAATCGCTGCCGCAATACGTGGGGGCGCTTGATATCGTCGTGGTGGTGGGCGAGCCCGCAGAGTGCGAGTGGGCGTCCCGTGCGCTTATCGCGGCGAGCCAGCGCGGCGCGACCACCATTCTGGTCGGCCCGACAAACGGTCCCTTGGTAGAGGATTGCCCGGAAGACACCGTGATTGCCCCGACGCTGCCCACCGTAGAGGGCTGCTCACCGGCGCGTTTTATCATGGCCTTGTATGCGCTGTGCAGCATCGTGCATACCTCCCCGCACGCGGTGCGCGAGGAGTTAGAGGACATTGCTGCCGCAGTGGATCGTGAGATCGAGCAGCTTTCCCCAGAACGGGATGATTCCATCAATCCGGGCCGGCAGCTGCGCGAATACTCTGAGGGCGCGCGGATTATTCATTCCTGTGTTTTTGATCCCTATGCGTATGCTGAGCGCCGTGATCGCGCTCACATCGATACCTTGGTTGCCCGTATGGCCGCGACCATCTGGGCTGTGCACGGTTTACCCGGCACCTTTGTTGAGCCCGCTGATCTGCGCGGCGCACTCGACCGGGATGCCGAATCAAGCATGGCGCCCGCGCCTGTCGATGACCTCTTCTACGACCCCTTCATCGACGGTGCTGGCGCGGATGCACCTCTGATACCCTTGAAAGTGATTTTCTGGGGGCAGGAAGAGGCGAACCTGCCTAACTCTTTTACAGTCCGCAGTTATGATTCGGAACCGGGTCTTGGGCTTCTTGCCCGCTCACTGCAGCTAATTACGCGGAGTTTTGCCGCGACCGCCTACGAAGTTTCTAAAGGAAAGAAATAAATGCAATTACTGGAAGGTGCAACCCGCAATTATTCGTGGGGATCGCGCACCCTCATCCCTGAGCTACGGGGTGAGGAAACCGCAGAAAAGCCGGTGGCTGAACTCTGGTTCGGTGCCCACCCGGGCGGTCCCTCGATGGTGAGTGGCCAGCTTCTCAACGACGTTATTGCGGCGGATCCTGAGAGCCAGTTGGGTACGCGAGTCTATAAAAAATACGGTGAAAACCTGCCGTTCCTGCTGAAGATACTCGCTGCCGAGGATCCGCTATCTTTGCAGGCCCATCCCTCCAAGGAGCAGGCCGAAGAGGGTTTTGCCCGCGAAAATGAGGCGGGCATCGCGCTGCAGGCCGCGAACCGCAACTACAAGGACGATAACCACAAGCCAGAACTTATCGTGGCGCTATCGGATTTCTATGCCATGGCAGGGTTTCGCCCCTTGGCGCACACCCGCGAGCTCTTTGCCGCCCTGCAGTGCCCGGAGCTCGATCGCTACCTCGCTATGCTTGAGGATGACCCCGCGGAATCCTCCGAGGCTGCCAACCTCCGGGTGCTTTTTACCACGTGGATTACCATCCCGTCGGCCAAGCGCAAGGAGCTTATTAGAGCCATTATTACCGCCGGTGAGCGTCTGATTGCCGCCGATCCGACGGATTGGAAAGCACGGGTCATGGCGACGGTGGTAGACCTTAATGATCGCTATCCCGGTGATATCGGCGTGCTCGGTGCTCTCTTGCTTAACCACATCGAGCTTGCTCCCGGCGAAGCCGTCTATCTCGATGCCGGCCAGCTCCATGCTTATGTCTCCGGGCTTGGAGTAGAAATCATGGCCAATTCCGATAATGTCTTGCGCGGTGGATTGACCCCGAAATTCGTGGATGTACCAGAGCTGGTAAAGGTCTTGACGTACGCGGCCGCCAATGAGCCGCGGGTACAGCAAAAGGATAATCAGAACCAGGATAATGTCCACGACGCCGAAGCCTGGTCCTATCCGGTGCCCATCGATGAATTCTTGCTCGACCGCGCGGAGCTCGGGCCGAATTCTTCCGTTGACCTCGATTATGATGGTCCTACTATCGTCCTGTGTACCGCTGGATCGCTGAAATTGCGCAATGCCGCGGGAGAGGAATTGATCCTATCCCCGGGCCAGGCCGCGTGGTTGCCGGCGTCCGATGGTAAGACTACCGCCCAAGCTCACGCTGCACATCACACACATCCTGAGGCTCGTACAGCGCAATTGTTTATCGCCCGCGTTTGACCTTTTCACTGCGTCGCCTTGTTGGAATATCCCAGTAGGGGGGACAATTTCAGGTGCCGGCCAAATTCTGGCCGGGCGAATTCTCTCCATCCATTGCACTAGCTGCTTTGCAGAGTAGGCCTACGGTAGAAGAAGCGCCTGCAGAGCCTCCTGCTTCCGGGAGATGCGCTGGCTTTTTGGTTGCCAGGTTATTGCGTAGGGGCTAACTATTCTGTTGCTTCTGGCTCGGCGTGGGATTTATTTTTAACCTGCGGTGTGCTGTAAGGCGTGACCGCTTCTGCACCGCGTACCTCTGTTGTGGCATGAGGAGGCTCCGGGGTGCGCTGCGCGCTCGGCTCAGTAGGTGGCTTTTGCGGAGACTGAGTCGATGGCGGGGCCTGGTTGCCGGATTCAGAGGGCTCTTGCGGTTGAGCGGGCTCGCCGCCGCCATCTGTCTGACCAGGCCGCTCTTCGCCCGGGGCAGGGATGGGCGCCGGTGAGCTCGGTGTTGGTTGATCCGGGACTGGCTGCAAGGTGCTAGCGCCGTTACCATTTTGTGGGGACTGCTCACCCTGGTTGGACGGGGCATTGTTAGCGGAAGCGTCTGGTGCGGCCACATTTCCGGGGCGGTACACCTTGGTAGGGCGGTTGGTTGCGCTGCGATGCGTGACGGCATTGGGCGCCAGGTAGGGGTCCGTCGATTCCGGGTGCTTGTGGTCTGCGTCCCTGGTGTCAGAAAAGACTTTCGTGGGGGAGGGTTTCTCCCTCGAAGGCTTTTTATGCGACGTTGATGTCGTCGATTTTTCGGTGGAAGTATGTTCTGGTGCCGCGGTAGAGGTGGGGAGGTTATTCGCAGCGTTGGAGTAACGAGCGCTCGGGGTACTCATACGCCATACGCCCAATCCCACGACGACGGCGGCGATAAGGCCGAGCACGATGAATACATACACGCGACGTGAATCTGGTTCCATCGTGCTCTCCTTTCCTAGGTTGCACAGGGTGGGTAACAAGTTGATAATAAGACTATCATGTATTGAAATCTCTGCGACATACTGCAATTTTCGTGAAATGTTAACAATGCGGAGATAGGATTCTGCACTTTTGATGCAATCTTTTTAATACCCTATTTTTGTGTAAGGGAAAAGCGTGTATAAATGGCGCTAACACGTAAAAGGAGTGAGAGATGAGCAGTTGGGACGAAGAGATCTTTAGTACCGATGTCAACGTGGATTTTCTAGATGAATTGGCAAACCTCGATGAAGAAGGGGTAATCCGCGCGGTGCAGGATGCCTGCGAGATGGCACGCAGCAAGGATGATTTAACCGAAGAGGAGCAACTCAACGCCCATGCTGCGGCCACGATCGCCGCTATCTGGGCAGGCGCACCATTCAGTGCTAGAGAGACAGTCGAGGACTACCCCTACATTAGAGACTTGGTGGGAACCGTTGACGATACCCTGACCGACAACGCCCTCGAGATCCTGGACGCCGTCGAGGAAGACTACGACGTGGAACCATTCATCGAGGCACTTTCTTAAAAAATCCCCTTCGCCGGTGCCATAGGCACCGCCTGGGGGCAGAAAGGATTCTGCGAAACTCACCATGCTCATAAGCATTGAAGGAATTGACGGCGCCGGAAAAAATACGCTTGCGACCGCAGTGCGCAACGCCGTCGATATGCCGGTAAAAGTCGTATCTTTTCCGCGCTATGAGGCATCTATCCACGCGCAGCTTGCGCGTGCGGCGCTTTACGGAGAGATGGGCGATCTCACGGATTCGGCTTACGCTATGGCCACGCTGTTTGCCCTTGACCGCTTTGCTGTAAAGGAGGAATTGCTCGCGGCGAAGGAAAGCCGCGAGGTAGTGATCCTAGACCGCTACGTCGCCTCCAACGCCGCCTATTCCGCGGCCCGGTTACGCGACGATAGCCTCTTCCAGTGGGTACACGACCTCGAATTTGGCACTTTGGGATTGCCGCAGGCGGACCTGCAGGTGTATGTGGATATGTCGGTTGAGGTGGCATCGGCAAGAGCGCAGTCCCGTGCTGCAGCCGATTCCACCCGCGAGCGCGACCATTATGAACGCGATGGGGGATTGCAAGAGCGTACCGCCGCCGCCTACCGGCGCCTAGTCGAGTCTGGCTGGGGTGGGTGCTGGATCGCTACCGCCGATGCGGATACTATTACGACAGCGATACATGACCTTGTAGGAGATTAAAACGTGGCGCCAACGATTTTGGTCGTGGATGATGATCCAGCGATCTCGGAAATGCTGACGATTGTCCTTGAATCGGAGGGATTAAATCCTGTGCCAGTCATGGACGGTAATGATGCCGTTCTTGCCTTCCGTGAGCACCAACCAGACCTCATCCTTTTGGACCTCATGCTGCCGGGGATGAATGGGGTGGATATCTGTCGCACCATCCGGCGCGAATCCGCGGTGCCCATTGTCATGCTTACCGCCAAGACCGATACCGTTGATGTGGTTTTGGGCCTGGAATCTGGTGCGGATGATTACATCACCAAGCCTTTCAAACCAAAAGAGCTCATCGCTCGCATTCGGGCGCGTCTGCGCCGGACCGAATCCGCCGCGCCGGAAACCCTTGCCGTTGCTGACCTGGTCATAGACGTCACGGAACACACCGTACGCCGTACCGATGGCACCGAATTAAACCTAACTCCGCTGGAATTCGATCTTTTGTTGGAAATGGCGCGCCACCCAGGGCAGGTACATACTCGTGAAGCGCTGCTGGAATCCGTTTGGGGCTATCGTAATGCCTCCGATACTCGTTTGGTCAACGTACACGTGCAGCGCCTGCGCGCCAAGATCGAGCATGACCCGGAAGAACCGCAGATCGTGCTGACGGTGCGTGGCGTAGGGTATAAGACCGGCAAGACCGGTTCCGGGGGGTAAAGAAACATCAGAATTCTAGACCGAGTGCGGCGCATTCGTGACGCCACAGTAGATACACTGCGCACCTCATTGCAGGCGCGCGTTATTGGCATGATTGTGGTCGCTTCCTCGGTGGTCATGATCATCTTGGCGTATGCCTTGGTCTCCGTGCTGACTCAGCGGTTGGTATCCCAAAAAGAAGACGTCGCGCTGCAAGAACTCGACCGCGCCCGTCGCGCGGTGGAACAGCACATTGATGCCACTAGCTCGGCTAACTCGGTGCAGGCGCGTATTAATTCCGCGCGCGCCTCCTTGGATCAGCTTTCTGCGCAACAAGGCGACGCGCAGGCGGTTTATGAACCTGTCATCGTAGTGGAAAACCAGGATGGATCCATCACCACCTCGCCGGAGGAATTCCCAGTGCCGGAACAATTACGGCAGATGGTGGGCCAGGACCAGATTGCGAAGCAGTATTACCCGGTACCGCGCGGCAATGGGACATACTATAACGCACTTATGGTGGGAACCCCCACCGGTGTAGAGCTCCCGAACTTGCAGGTTTACCTGGCTCTTTCCATGGAATCGGAAGAGTCCACGATGGCGCTTATGCGCGGTCTGCTCTCTGCTGCCGGCGTGGTGGTTGTGGTTCTTCTGGTAGGCATTGCCTGGTTGGCTACCCAGCAGGTCATTACCCCGATCAAATCCACGTCCCGCATTGCCCAGCGCCTGGCTGCCGGCCACCTCAAGGAGCGCATGGCCGTGGACAGGGACGATGAGATGGGTCGCCTTGCCGCCTCCTTTAATAATATGGCGGATAAGTTATCCTCGCAGATTGCGCAGCTGGAGGAATATGGCGATTTGCAGCGGCAATTTACTTCCGATGTCTCACATGAGCTACGCACACCCATTACCACCGTGCGCATGGCCGCCGACCTCATTGAATCCGAGTCTGATAGTCTGCCCGCGGGCGCGCAGCGTGCTTCCAAACTTATGTCCAGGGAGTTGGACCGCTTCGAGGATCTGCTCGCGGATTTGCTGGAGATTTCCCGCTACGATGCCGGCGTGGCGGACTTGTCCACCACGACCATCGACCTGTCTTCCTGTGTGGATGCTGCATACCGCCAGGTCGAGCACCTAGCCCAGAAGCTCGGCGTGGAGGTCGTTCGTAATATGCCGGATGAGCGGATAACCATTGAGGCTGATTCGCGCCGCATCGAGCGAATTTTACGCAATCTTTTGGCCAATGCCATCGATCACTCGGAGGGCAAATCCGTGCAGATTGATGTCGCTGCGACGGATAAGGCCGTTGGCGTTGCGGTTACGGATCACGGTGTGGGCCTCAAACCCGGCCAAGAAGAGCTGGTATTCAACCGTTTTTGGCGTGCGGACTCTTCCCGCAAGCGCCACTCTGGCGGCACTGGTCTGGGCCTTGCCATTGCTCGCGAGGACGCGGTACTGCACGGCGGCACGCTCGATGCCTTTGGCGTCTTTGGCTTCGGGTCCCGCTTCCGACTGATCATCCCACGCGAGGCGAATACCGAGATTGGTGAAGAGCCTATATCCCGAGAAATACCAGGTGCCCCGAGCACAGGTTCGGACTCTGCGCGTGATGCGCTTGCTGATGCGCCTTCTTCCGCTGACTCCAGCGGCGTAAGCGGCGCCGCTGCCGCTGCGGCTGGCGGTGGTTTTGCGGATACTGGTACCGCGAAAACGCGGCCAGTGGGAGCTGGAGCAGTAGAAGATGAAGGCAAGGGTGCTGCAGGTGGGGCATTGCCTAATAATAGCTCGGTGATAGGCCGCGGAATGGGTATTGACGCCAACTCCGCCGGTGTAGCCGAGGCCGATGGAATCCTATGGCCCTCTCAACGTGAGCGCAATCGCGGGGCAGGGTCACCGGAGAGCCGCTCCTATAAAGCACCGGATCTTAAGGGAGATAAATAAATGAAATTTATCGTACCGAACGGGTGGCGGCGATGCACCGCAGTGGGCGCGGTGGCGGGGCTACTTTGTGTTAGCGGCTGTTCAACTTTGCCGCACGATACCAGCCCTCAGGTTGTCGGTACCTACCATAAACAGGCCGATGGCCCGGAAGAAGTCATTGCCCCCGAAGTTGGGGCGGACCCGGACCTTACCCTGCGCGATTTTTACCGCGCGGCGGCTATTCCAACCAATGAGCATGACGCGGCCCGCGGGTTCCTCACGGATACCATCCGCGGGGCCTGGGATGCCTCGGGGGATATCATGGTGGTTGATAGTCTGGATATAGTTACCGCGCCCCATAAGAAGCAAAATACAGCGACGGAGGCGCGCTCATTTACAGTGCGGGGCACCATCATCGGACGGCTAAAATCAGGTGGGGCTTATGTGTCGGAAAATGAGGCCTACGAAGCTACCGTTTACATGAAAGTGGTGGATAATAAGTGGCTCATTGATGGGCTGCCAGCCGGGTTGGTTATTGAGCGTAATGAGCTGCGCAATCATTACACCCCACAATCCCTCTACTTTTATAAGCAAACCGATGACGTGCTTGTTCCTGACCGGCGGTGGCTATATAAAGACACCGAGGAGTCCGAGTCCACGCTGGTTACCCTGCTGATGGAAGGCCCATCCAGCAGTATCGCCCCTGCCACTCACCGGGCGGGGGATGAGAAGGTCACCTTTGCCGGCTACGACAATCAAAACGGCTACCAATTCGAGGGCTTATCGCATCTGGATGAAAATGATCGGGCCCGTTTTGCTGCGCAATTGGTCTGGACACTCTCGGATGCTGGACATATGGGCCCATTCAAGATCAAGGCCGATGGCAGTAATTTGGTAGAGGGAGTCGACACTGTCAGCGTAGACGATTTTGCTTATTATAATCCCAAGGTCAATAGCAATTCCCTGTCTACGCTGTATGCCTTGAATGAGGGCAATGTGCTGGAGGTAGATAGCGGGGTGGCCGAGCCGATTAAAGGGGATTTGGGCTCGAGCGGTAACGTGCAATCGGTGCAGCTTACCGAGTCTGGCATGATTGCAGCGGTCAGTCGAAAGCCTAGCGGTGACTTCAAGCTGCAAATGGGCGAAATCGGGTCCGCCCTCCAGGATTCGGTTGAAGGTACGACGCTGGCGCGGCCCACCTTTGAATACAATGGGCAGACCGTTTGGACTGTGGTCGATGGTGACCGCATCGTGCGCGTCGTGTATTCCAAGACCACCGGACGGCTTTCGGAATCCGAGGTTGATGCCCGCAGCATCGAAGATATCGATGGCGAGATTTCCGTTATCCGCCTATCCCGTAGTGGCGCACGCGTGGCGATGATCATCGATGGCCACGTCTATATTGCTGCGGTGGCCCAATCCAGCAGTGGTGATAAGCGCATTGTCAATGCCCGCGAGGTAGGTTCTGAGGTATCCGGATCGGCACTATCACTGGATTGGAATAACGATGGCTCGCTTATAGTCGGCACGTCTTCTGGGCAGTCTCCGGTTTGGCGCATCGAGCAGGATGGTTCCTCGGCGTCTACCATGCCGACGGGTAATATTAGCGCCCCAGTAGTGGCGGTGGCTACCTCGCCATCGAAGCTTTATATTACGGATTCCCATGCCATGCTGGAACTTCCTGCCACCGTAGGAGATGAAGTCAACTGGCGCGAGGTGCCGGGGCTGCAAGGACGGCGTTCTTCACCTATCGTGTCCGATTAGAAGGCGGCTGCGCTAAGCGCGGCGCCGCGAAAGGCCAGCCGGGGGATGAGGTGTGGTGCGCAGTGGGTGTGCGAGAGCTAATTTTTCCGCGTGCGTGCGCCGGGTGCCGCGTGCCCGGCCAAGTACTGTGCTCGCAGTGTCGGGAGCACCTGCGCCAGCCTCCCTATCCGGTAAATCGCCCGCGACCGTTGGGCGCGCCGGTATTTGCCCTTGGGCCCTACTCCGATATTCGCCGCAACATCGTCATTAGCATGAAGGAACAGGGCAATAGGCAGGTGCGCGACTATATCGGTGCGGTGGTGGCTGCGGGCGTCGCCCACTTGTTTGCTCGCGGGGAGATTCCCCGCGAACTATGTCTGGTGCCGGCACCTACTCGGCGTCGCTCAGCGCGCATGCGCGGCGGCGATCCCGTTACAGCCGTGTGTGAGGGTGCGGCGCGACACCAGCAGAGCCTGCGGGTATGCGCGGTGCTTTCCATGGGCGCGGATACCGTGGACCAATCTGAGCTGAATGCGCAGGATAGATGGGCAAACCTGCAGGGGCGAGTGAGGGTTAGCGCCCCGGTGAGCGGTGCACCGGCGCTGCTAGTCGATGACGTTATAACCACCGGCGCCACCCTAGCGGCCAGCATCGCGTCACTGCGTGCCGCAGGCGCCACAGTTTACGGAGCGTTGGCTTTCGCAGAGGCTTGAGGTACATCAGATGGTGGGGTGTACGGCATTACCCCCTACTGCCATGAGGTCATAACCACTGGTATTATTAAAGCTATCACAGAGGAATAGTTACTGTGATTGTTTCTAGTCCCCACAACCAAAGGGAGGCATCTCAATGTCCCAGCCAAATAAAGCTCAGGTAACAATTTCGGGCCGTAACGTTGATGTACCGGAACACTTTCAGGAGCGCGTCAATGAGAAGCTGGCGAAGATTGAACGCCTAGATCCCACATTGACTTTCTTCCACGTGGAATTGCAGCACGAACCCAACCCACGCCGCGAAGCAGAGTCTGATCGCATCCAGATTACCGCGACCGGCAAGGGCCACATTGCCCGTGCAGAGGCCAAGGAAGACTCCTTCTATGCAGCGCTGGAAACCGCGATGGGTAAAATGGAACGCTCCTTGCGTAAGGTGAAGGTGCGCCGCGAATATGTCAAGGGCGGCCACCGTGCGCACAAGGGTACCGGCGAAATCGCCGCCGAGATGGTAGCGGAAGCAGAAGCGCAGCGTGCTAAGGAAGAGCGCTTGGTCGATCCATATGCGGAGACCGTCGAGGATGTTCGCCCCGGCCAGATCGTGCGCACCAAAGAACACCCGGCTACCCCAATGAGCGTGGATGATGCCTTGAGTGAAATGGAATTGGTCGGCCACGATTTCTTCCTCTTCGTCAACGAGGAAAACAACAAGCCGTCTGTGGTTTACCGTCGCCACGCGTTCGATTACGGCATTATCTCCTTGTCTGAGGGCTCCGAAGGCTAAAATCCCGTGTTTACCTAGAGCGCTAAATCTTTTGCTCCCCCTTCCTGCCGGTCGCGCCACCGCTCGATGAGACCGGGAAGGGGGATTCGTCATGCTGTGAGATATCCATTTTCTGATTGCTCTTTGTGTGAAATTACTATCGCTTAAGGGCGGGTAGAACACAATAAGGTCAGTGGCGTGAGTACAATTACCGGAAGTTAACTAATATGTCGCGACAAGAAGGACTAACGAATAGTGTTTGGACTTTCCAAGCTGCTGCGCGCGGGCGAGGGCCGTACGGTCAAGCGCCTGGGCAAAATTGCAGACGATGTAATTGCACTCGAGGACAAGTACGCGGAACTTTCGGACGATGAGCTAAAGGCTAAGACTGACGAGTTCAAAACTCGTCTTAAGAACGGCGAAGAAAAAAACGACATCTTGCTCGATGCCTTCGCTACCGTCCGCGAAGCCGCTTGGCGCGTCCTGGGGCAAAAGCACTATCCCGTGCAGATCATGGGCGGTGCAGCCCTGCACTTTGGCAACGTTGCGGAGATGCGCACCGGTGAGGGTAAGACCCTGACTTCCTTGTTGCCCGCTTATCTCAACGCTTTGGACGGTGAAGGTGTACATATCGTCACGGTCAATGACTATCTGGCCAAGCGCGACGCTGAGATGATGGGCCGTGTGCACCGCTGGCTAGGCCTTTCCGTGGGCGTTATCTTGTCCGAAATGCGCCCGCAAGAGCGCGAGGAAGCCTATAACTGCGACATCACCTACGGCACCAATAATGAGCTGGGCTTTGATTACTTGCGCGATAACATGGTGCGTACCCTCAATGATGTAGTTCAGCGTGGACACAACTTCTGCATCGTGGATGAGGTGGACTCGATTCTTATCGATGAAGCCCGTACCCCGCTGATCATTTCCGGCCCTGTTGATGGATCCTCCCAATTCTATAGCGTCTTTGCGCAGCTGGCGCCGCGCATGCGCGAGGGAATCCACTATGAGGTAGACCATAAAAAGCGCACCATTGGTGTCTTGGAAGAGGGTGTGGAGTACGTCGAGGATCAGCTCGGCATTGATAATCTCTACGCGCCTGAGCACTCCCAATTGGTCTCTTACCTCAATAATGCGTTGAAAGCCAAGGAGCTTTTTGCCCGCGATAAGGACTACATCGTACGCAATGGTGAAGTGATGATCGTGGATAGCTTTACCGGCCGCGTCTTGGGCGGACGGCGTTACAACGAGGGCATGCACCAGGCCATTGAGGCTAAGGAACATGTTGAGATCAAAAACGAAAACCAGACGCTGGCGACCGTTACTCTGCAAAACTTCTTCCGCTTATATAAGAAAATCTCCGGTATGACCGGTACCGCGGAAACGGAAGCCGCGGAGCTGCACTCCATCTACGGGCTGGATGTGGTTCCTATTCCTACCAATAAGCCAAACCAGCGCACCGACCACTCGGACCGCATTTATAAGACGCAAGAGGCGAAATTTGCCGCCGTGGTGGACGATATTGCAGAACATGTCGAAAACGGCCAGCCGGTCTTGGTTGGCACTACCTCGGTAGAGCGCTCCGAATACCTGTCGCAGCTGCTCACCAAGCGTGGCGTGCAGCACAACGTGCTCAACGCCAAGCATCACGAGGAAGAAGGCCAGATTATTGCCCGTGCGGGCCGCCCCGGTACCGTGACCGTGGCAACTAACATGGCTGGCCGTGGTACCGATATCGTGCTCGGCGGTAACCCGGAAGTCATCCTCGATGAGAAGCTCCGCGAGCGCGGCCTTGACCCTTTCGAGGATGAGGAAAAATACCAGGAGGCCTGGGAAGCCGAAATTGATAGCGAAAAAGAGCGCTCGAAGCGCTTGGGCGATGAAGTGCGCGAATCCGGTGGGCTCTATGTCTTGGGTACCGAGCGCCACGAATCCCGCCGTATTGATAACCAGCTGCGCGGTCGTACCGGCCGTCAGGGCGACCCGGGCGAGACGCGGTTTTATTTGTCCATGCGCGATGAGTTGATGGTGCGATTTGTGGGCCAGTCCATGGAACACATGATGAACCGCCTCAACGTGCCTGATGATGTCCCCATCGAGGCGAAGATGGTCTCCAACTCCATTAAGGGTGCCCAGGCACAGGTGGAGAACCAAAACTTCGAAATGCGCAAGAACGTGCTGAAGTACGATGAGGTGCTCAATGAGCAGCGCAAGGTGGTCTACTCCACGCGCTATTCCATTCTTGATGCCGATGACATTAAGGGCGATATTCGCACCATGATCGATGACACGGTCTCTGCCTACGTTGCTGGGGCTACCGCTACCGGTTATGTCGAGGACTGGAACCTCGAGGAACTCTGGAACGCCCTTGAGGCGCTATATGGCCCCACGATGACGGCAGAGGAACTAGTAGAAGGCTCAGAGTACGGCTCGCCTGGCGAGCTCACTGCGGAGCAGCTGCGCGATGCCCTCGTCAGCGATGCGAACCAGGAGTACGGCAAGCTGGAGGAATCCGTGGCTGCCATTGGTGGAGACAAGCAGATGCGCAATACCGAGCGCATGGTCATCCTGCCTATCATCGACCAGAAATGGCGCGAGCACCTTTACGAGATGGACTACCTCAAGGAGGGCATCGGCCTCCGAGCAATGGCACAGCGCGACCCACTGGTGGAATACCAGAAAGAGGGTGGCGATATGTTCAACGCCATGAACGAGGCCGTGAAGGAAGAAACCGTGCGCCAGTTGTTCATGCTGCGCAAGCAGTTCAAGCAGCAGGAAGAAAACCAAGAATCCGGTAGTGACGAGGGTTCTGGGCCGGCAGGCCAAGAAACCGTAGAAGCATAAAGCGTTAGCGCTTTTTCGCGCCCCTTTCTCCTTCTTGCTCCGTGTACACGAGGCGGGATAGGTGGAAGGGGCGCTGTCATTTTTATAACAGACGAAATGAACGCAGTCCCTGGTCCGTGGCGGAGCCGGTGAAGGCGTGGCGCTCAGTGCCGATGACCGCGGAGCCAAAGTATTCACCATTCGGCCTCGCGTGCAAGCTAGTAAGGCGCAAAGCATCGGTGTCATAGGGACTGTGTCTGCGTCGCTGGTGGATCCACGAGCCAATGTGTACGCGAATGGAATCTGAAAAACGCGGGGAGTTGAGGTGGGCAAGCGGGCGGTAGCCGGCGGCGACCTCAAGGATGAATACCACCCAGGCCTGGATATGGTGTTGGGCGGCGACTTCTGCCGTAGTGGGTAAGCGGCCGTAATGGATGCGGTCTGGGGCGATATACAGCTTGAGATGGGAGTAGCCGGGAATGGGCTCGTACATGGTGAAATGAGTGCTCCTGCAGCACAGGGCAGGAGGCGAACGCGTGATAATTATCTCATGGGCGCGCTCCGCGCGCTATTTCTGGCAGTTTCCTGTAAGAGTCGGGCGAGAATACGAGTGCAGTTCGCTATACTTTCGGGAGTTACAAAGAATTCGTTTACTGAAGGATTAAATGCATGCGTGGTCTCATCGTTGACTATGTCGGCGTCCTCGATGGCGCTGACGAAGATAATCGCCGCTGGAAGGCTCTGCTTTCGGCGGCAAAGGCAAATGGTGCCGCAACCGCGATCTTGTCTAATGACCCGGGAGGTTCCGGCGCTGAGCATATTCGCGAGTGGGAATACCGCGGCAATGTCGATGCCGTGGTGTTATCTGGTGAAATCGGGGCGGAGAAGCCGGAAGTTGCGGCATTCCAAGCGGCTGCCGATGCCCTCGATCTGCCCCTGAGTGATTGTGTCATGGTCGATGACTCGATTCTCAACGTGCGGGCCGCTGTGGATGCCGGAATGGTCGGTTTCTTGTTTACTAGTTTCGACCGCGTGGCCGTAGAAATTCAAGCCGTGTTCGATATTGAAGGGGAATTTTAGTGGCTCAAGCCCGCGTCTACATTCCGGCGACCTATGCCATGCTGGCGGAGCTCGCAGAGACAGGTACGCTCGCGGCACGTTCCGGGTGGGGATTCATGGTCACCCCGGCCCTGCGGGATTTTTATACTGCGGGGGATGAAGAAGAGATCGCCTATTCCGCATTCCTCGAAGCCTCCATGGCCTCGCTGCGCCTGTTGAGCATTGGCGATGAGGACACGTTCCCGCACCGGCGCGTGGTTATATCCATCGACGTTGATGACACCGCGGTCACCCCGCGCCCAGATTTGGGTGAGCCGGTGGTTGAGCTTCAGCCAGCGCAGTTTGGTACCGATAATCTCGCTGCCATTCACATCGATATTGAAGAATCCGAAGATGCGACCGCTAAGGCTATTGAGGCCATCGATTCTGCGGATTTAGGCGACGAGGACGCGGAACTTGCAGTGGGTGATGCCCTGGACAACTTCATGGCTTTCTACCACCCCACGGAGCTCCCTTTCCTCGTCGAGTTGCTGTAGGCTGCTCTAGCTTTCCCACTCCACATTGGTGCGCAGGGCCTGCAGCAGCCCGCGTACCGCATCGCGGCGGCGGGCGGTGGCGGTTCCCTCGGGAATAATCTCTGGATCATCGAGCCCACATTCCGGATCTGCTGGTGGTCCAGCATGCGTACAGCCGCGTGGGCACTCCTCAATAGCTGCGGCGAGGTCCTCGAAGACGCCGAGGACGGTATCCGCGTCCACGTGCGCCAGCCCAAAAGAGCGAATGCCTGGGGTGTCGATGATCCAGCCGGCCCGAGACTTGGTACCGGGGGCGTCGGTGGGTAAGGGGAGGGCCACCGATTGTGTTGAGGTATGCCGGCCCTTCCCGATACCCGATACTTCCCCCGTTTTCCTATCCGCATCTGGAACCAGCCGGTTGACCAGCGTGGATTTGCCTACCCCGGAATGCCCGATGAGCGCGGTAATGTGGCCATCTACCTGCGCACGCACGGCGTGTAGGCCGTCCTCGACTCCAGCTTCGACCACCGTGACATCCAAATCGGCGAACTCCTCTGCAAAGGGTGTTGGGTCCGCAAGATCTGTCTTGGTAAGGCACAAAATTGGGCGCAGGTTACCCACGAAAGCCGCAATCAAGGCGCGTTCTACAAAGCCGGACCGTGGGGGCGGGTCGGCCACGGCGGAAACGATGAGCAATTGATCGGCATTGGCCACCACGATGCGCTCATAGGGATCCGTGTCATCGGCGGTGCGGCGCAACACGGAGCTACGATCCACCAGCTTGACGATGCGCGCCAGCGTGTCCTTAGCACCAGAGGTATCACCCACCACGCCGACGCGGTCACCGACCTCGATGGCGGTGCGGCCGAGTTCGCGGGCGCGCATGGCGGTGACCTGGGGGCCATCGTCAAGCGCAACGCCCCACCGCCCCCGGTCTTTGGTAATTACCATGCCGTACTTGGCATTTTTGTGCTTGGGTCGATCCTTGGTGCGCGGGCGTGAACCCTTTCCGGGGCGCACGCGCACATCAGATTCATCAAAGGCACCGAAACGTCTAGCCATGTATATCCTGTTGGTTGGGGTTGAGCATCGTTTCCCACATGCGGGCGAAACCCGGCAAGGTTTTGGAGGTGGTGGCAATATCCTCAATCTGGATACCAGGGACCTTTAAGCCCAGAATGGCGCCGGCGGTGGCCATGCGGTGATCTGCGTAGCACGGCCAGTCGCCGCCGTGGAGCTCGGCGGGGTCGATCACCAGGCCATCGTCCAGCTCGGTGACCCTACCACCCAGTGCATTGATATTCGCCGCGAGCGCGTGCAAACGGTCGGTCTCGTGGCCGCGCAGGTGAGCGATGCCTGTAAGCCGGGACGGCGTTTGCGCAAGCGCGCACAGGGCCGCAATGGTGGGGGTAAGCTCCCCGATATCGCTCATATTGCGCTCGATGCCGTGTAGCTTCCCCGCCGGGTTGCCCTGCACAGTCACGCCATTGTGCTCCTGGGTTACCATTGGCCCCATATCCACCAGGATCTGACGGATAGCATCGCCTGGCTGAGTGGTATCTGCAGGCCAGTTCTTGATGGTCAAGCGCCCGCCGGTGACCGCCGCTGCGGCGAGGAATGGCGTGGCATTGGATAGATCCGGCTCGATGAACCATTCCCGGCCGGAGATTGGGCCTGGGTGTACCGTCCAGGTGTTTTTGTCCGAATCCACCCGCACTCCAGCCTGGCGTAGCATGCCCACCGTCATTTCCACGTGCGGCATGGACGGCAGGTGGCTGCCCTCGTGCGTGAGCTGGATGCCGTGGGAAAAGCGCGCGCCGCTCAGTAGCAGGCCGGAGACGAACTGGGAAGAAGCAGAGGCATCGATGGTGACTTGGCCGCCTTCAGGCACGCCGTTGGAGGACACCGTAAAGGGCAAACTATCGCCTTCCACATCAACGCCGAGGCTGCGTAGCGCATTCAGCGTGGTGGACATGGGGCGTTTATAAGCCTGTTTATCGCCATCGACGCGCACCGGGCCATCCGCTAAGGCTGCGACCGGCGGCACAAAACGCATCACCGTGCCGGCCAGCCCGCAATCCACCGTGGCACCGTGCAGCTTCCCTGGCTGGACATGGATATCGGCGCCGTCATGAGTAAAGCGAACCCCCATGGCACTGAGCGCATCCTCCATTAGCTGCGTATCGCGCGATACCAGCGGTGCGCGCAGGATGGACGGGGAATCAGCCAGCGCGGCCAGGATGAAGGCGCGATTAGTAATCGATTTCGATCCTGGTACCTGGTGTTCCCCCGTAACGGGGCTGGTAGCCAGCGGGGCGGTCCAAGGTTGAGACATAGTGTCCATAATAGAGGGCATGTGCGGAAGATTCGTTCTTTTTACCGAGTCCCTCCTTAATGAGGTGGGAAACCTCCCGGGTGTCCGGGAAGTTCACGCCCCACATGGCACGCCCGGACCGCGATATAATATTGCTCCGACTCAACCTATTCCCGTCGTGCGCGTGCGCGAGGAGCTAGCGAAAGTCGATCCCGCCCGGTGGGCGCTCTTGCCACAGTGGAAGAAAGACTTAGATGGCCCGCCGCTTTTTAATGCCCGGGCGGAATCGGTGGCGAGCAAGCCATCCTTTCGCGCCGCCTTTAAATCCCAGCGCTGCCTAATCCCGATGAACGGCTATTATGAGTGGCACAAGGATGGGGCCACCAAGACGCCGTACTTTGTTTACCTAGACCGCGGTTTGCTGTGGGCCGCGGGGCTCTGGGATACCGGGTTGGATCGGCTCTCTGCCACCATCGTGACTACTGCAGCTACCGAAGAGATGGAGTGGTTGCACCACAGGTTGCCACGATTTTTGGCGCCGGAGGAGATGCGCACCTGGCTCGAGGGCAGCGCCGACGAGGCCAAGGAGTTGCTCGTGCCCACGGGCCTGCGAGGGTTTGAGTATCACGCGGTGGATAAGGCCGTGGGCGCAGTCTCCAATGACTACCCGGAGTTACTCAGCCAGTAGATCAGCAAAATCGGCCCCGCACAAGCGCGCGAGATCTTCTGCATTGAGTTCAATATCTAGACCGCGCCGACCGCCGGAGATAAAGATAGTATCGAATAGCACTGCGGATTCCTCGATCACTGTGGGCAGTACATTCTTTTGGCCAAGCGGGGAAATGCCGCCATGCACGTACCCGGAGGATTTTTCGGCATCGTGCACCTGCGCCATGGTGGCCTTTGGCACGCCTAGGGCGGCGGCTGCCTTCTTGAGACTCAAATGGTGCGTGGTGGGAATCACGCACACTGCCAACTCACGGCGGGGTCCTTTGCCCGCGGTGAGATCGATAATGAGCGTTTTCAGTACACGCTCAGGCTCTACTCCTAAGGCCGCCGCGGCGTGATCACCAAAGTGATCCTTGCCCGCCGCAAAGGTGGATATAGAGTGTTTGACCCCGGTGTTTTCAATGACTTTCAGGGCCGGCGTGGCGGCGTGCGGTGACTTTTTCGGCATATAAGAATTTTAACGCGAGACGTTAGGATGGATTATGTGGTTAAAGAAACAGTGAGCGAGAAGGAGCTGCAGCGCCGCTTTGAGAAGGAAGCGCTCCCGCTACTTGATCAGCTCTATGGCGGCGCGCTGCGCATGACGCGAAACCCGCAGGACGCGGAAGACTTGGTGCAGGAGACTTATCTGAAGGCTTATAAGTCTTTTCATTCCTTTAAACAGGGAACGAACCTGAAGGCATGGCTGTATCGCATCATGACCAATAACTACATTAACTCCTACCGCAAGGCGAAGCGGCGCCCCACCGAGTCCTCTGCTGATGATTTGAGTGATTTTCAGCTCTATACCACCGCGGGGCACGATTCCACCGGCTTGGAATCCGCCGAGGTGGCAGCGCTCAAAGAGATGCCGGATAGGTCCATTTCGCAGGCCATTAATGATTTGCCGGAGGATTACCGGATGGTGGTCTACTACTCCGATGTGGAGGGCTTAGCGTATAAGGAAATCGCCGAGATCATGGATACCCCGCTGGGAACGGTGATGTCCCGGCTACACCGTGGAAGAAAAATACTGCGCAAGGCGTTGAAGCACGTAGCACGTGAGCAAGGAATTGGATTAGAGCACCCGGACATGGAGGAGAGGTAATGGAAGGCACAACCGAAAAGAACTGTGGTGCGTGCAGCTCCACCGAGGTGCAGAACCTATTTTGCGAGCTTCTCGATGATTCCACGACCTATGCCCGTGCTCTTGCCATTCGCGAGCACATCGCCCAATGCGATTTCTGTCAGCAACGCCTCGAGCGCGAAGAACTCGTCCGATCCCTCGTACGCAATTGCTGTGCAGGCCAAGCTAAAGCGCCGCACTCTTTGCGCCGCCGCATCTCGATAGAAATTTTGGAGATCGAATCCCGTTCGTAAAAGCGTCATTTAGGACTGAGAACGCCTTGCAACAAGAGTCGAGGCACTTCGTACTGCTGTATTTCCTCTTCCAGCTCAGAAGCATACATACACACCGTCAGGCCCCCTCTGCCGGAGCGGTGCTGGGGAAAAACTTTTCCACAGGATCGCACTTGCGGCGGCTAACCCAAGAGTCAAACCCCACCACACGCCCTGGGGACCTAATGCGAGTGGATAGGCAAATAGTAGGGGCCTCACCCTGGCCTGTCCATTTTCTGGGGTCATGTCCGGCCCCGACTGGTAAATACGCATCCTGCGAATAGTTGAAGAACGGGTTCTGATTTTCGGGTTGGTACCTATCTGGTGGTACTAGCGCTAGTTTTTCTGAATTCGCTGGCGGTAGTAATCACGATCGGCTTCTTGCATGTGAGCAAATTCCATGAGTACCCCCGGCCAGATGGGATACGTATCGATAAGGTTTTCTGCGATGTTTAACAACGGTGAAAAAGCGATCTCGCCCCATCTGATTCCTATGCCTACTCTTTCGGAGTAGGCCGTGCTACTTAAAGGGCCAATTGCCCACTGACTCCCTGACATCGCATTCATCCATGTGCCGTTGATAGCGAGGATGCGGGATACTTTCTCTTCATAGCTGTGTTTAGAGTTTAAGATTTCGAGTACGATCTCGAAGGGAAACTCTTTTGTGCCATCGGTGACCTGCTTGCGCTGAAGAGGCGTCAACTCTGCAAGTGTCGTGGGGACTGTTGTTGAAAGGAAGTCTTCCAGCCTATTTCCGAATTGTCGATGATATCCGTCAAACCACATGAGGTTCCTTTCGGGTTATGCAGGGGGTAGAATCCAGGCCCCTGATCCTTTTTTAAAGTTCTATCGAAAAAGCAGGTTGCGGATTAAGTCCAGTATGCAGTATTTTGCCGTGCTCTTAGAAGATCGAGTGTATTCCAGCATTCACTTTCTAAAGGAAGAATTGGCTGTTGTGTCCTGAGGCTTCAAGATTCGGCTCTGTGCGGTGGAACAGAGACGTTGTTGAAGTGAAGAAGGAAAGACTCGCTGCCCCGAGGATTATTATGCGCCTAGATCGGTTTCTGGTGTCAGCAAGATGTAGCATGTCTTTACTCCATCTTTTCGTCCGGTGCACGCCTTAGTGGGACCATTGTGCTAAATGGTGAAGATTTTTACGTTTCAGACCGGAGGAGACGACCGTTTGGGCCTAACCCCCGGCGTGTCAACCACATAGCTGTAGCCTTTCGTGACCGCTGCGACAAATACCTAGATTTCAACCCCGCACACAACCAACTTGACACGTTGCTTCGAGGGAAGTTGTGACCGATGCCCCGATATGGACCAGTAGTAGCAAACCAAAATGAGCGGCCTGGTCGCTACTAATCCGAGAGTCGGATTTCTAATAGAAACATTAAAACCCGGTCGTACGGGTTCTTAAGGTGAACTGGTACGAACCGGGCTTTAATGGTGCTGTAGTTATGCGCCAGGACGCTTGCCGTGATTAGCAGACTTCTTCCGGCGATCCTTGCGCTTGCGACCACGCTTGCTCATTGCGCACTCCTTCGTTGAGGGTTTTTGAACTTCATTCAACTGTAACGGCTTAGGATGCCGAAAAGAAAATTGGGTCGGGGTTAAGAGTCTCGAATGCCGTGCCTTTAGGCGGACACGCGTGAACGTCCACGGCCCCGGTTGCGGCGACGCTTGAGGGCGCGGCGCTCTTCCTCGGACAGCCCGCCCCAAACACCGGCGTCGAGGCCGGACTCGAGAGCCCAGTTGAGGCAAGAAGAAGCTACGGGGCAGCGGTTACAAACTAGTTTTGCTTTAGCGATCTGAGTAAGAGCAGGGCCGGAGTTGCCTACAGGGAAGAACAGCTCTGGGTTTTCGTCGCGGCAAACAGCTTGATGGCGCCAATCCATGATTGATATCTCCTAACAAATTTTCGACAGCAGTAAATACGAGCGCAATCCGTGCGAGACAGGAGAGCACCTTGATTTTTAGGTGGTGTGTGAACTGGTTTGCTAGCAGTGGGGTCCGGTCTCGAGTTCGGGCCAGCGTCGCCGCCGCCTATGGTTCACAATCTGGTTACCTGAAGTTTCCCTCAGGTTATGAAGAGGTTTACGTCCTCTTTCTTTTTGCTACTCAAGAATCATGACATGTTTACCTGATCGCCGCTAGGGTTTGAGGCCAAAATGTGTTAAAAGTCACCTAAATGGACGAGGTGTGGGGGGTGATAAATGCCACGATTAACTTTTAAAGAAGCCTGTGAGAACCACTGTGAGCTGCAGCTACAGATGCTATGTGGTGAGTGTGGTTACGCAGACACCGTCAAATCTCCCTTTGTAGCCCCTGCCCCCGCGCTCCTGCAGGCAACTTCGAGCCCGGTCCTAGGGGCACGGAAAAAATCTGCGCCGGATTAGTAGACTGTGGTTTTGTGTCCAAGCAGAACAAACACCAGGTAAATAAACAGCAGCGAGAACAGTCAGTAACCCCCGCGATCACACCGCCAAGTGCCCCGCGGGCGGTGCTTGTCGGCGCTGGAATTGCCACGGTCCAATCTATCGCGGTTATTGGTTTTGGCATTTTCCTTATCGTGCGTAAAGCGATGGGTGCGGAAAATGCGTCGATGGTCTCTGATTCCGGCTCGGGAAGCTTTGTGGGGCTTGGCACCGCCATCTTCATCTTCATCGTCTTTGGTTTCGTCATCGCGGGAGCCTGGGCCATGGTGAAAGGAAAGCGATGGGGAAGAGGTGCCGTAGTACTGGTAGAGCTCATCCTAGGCGCGAGCGCGTTTCAAATGTATAGCGGTGGATCCCCGGTATTGGGAACTATCACCCTGCTAAGCGCGGTCGCGGTGCTGTATCTCTTGATGTTCCGGCGCGAGTCCTCGGAGTGGTCTGCCTCGAACTTCTAAGGGCCACTCGCGCGGGGCTGCTCGGGCGGGGTCGCGAGTGGCGCTCGCTTATTCGCTGCTCAGGCCGACGATGGTATCGCCGCGGGTTTCAACAATGGTCTCGCCCGCCAACGTGAGATGGACAGGCCCGCGGTAGTCGCTACGGTCGACGTCGATTTCGCGCAGTACCTCACCGGTAGACCAGTTCACCACTGCTATGCCCTGGGCAGTTGGCATTAGCATATTCCCGGCCACTGAGATTGGGGTGCCGATGGCACCATCAACGACGTGATCGACCCGCAAATCACTGGGGGTCAGAAGGTAGAGGCGCTGTCCATCAAACCACGTCATATGGTGGGGGAGATCCGCTACTGCCGGGGAGAAAGGGCTGGTACGGGAATCCAGGGCGGTGGACGGCTTTACTGGAGTAGAAGAAAGTTTCTCTCCCTGGTTGTTATAGGACTCAATGTGGGGTTTCGGGCCGGGAACATAGACTGCGGCGGCGTCCTGGCCCACCGCAATAAGACGCGCCCCATCGCCTTCCAAGGACACATCGGCATCCATTTCTGGTTCCCGGGAGTCTTCCGGGGTGGTGGCTTGAAACCTTAACCAGGTGGTATGTGATTCATCTGGGCACGATTCCGTGAGCGCCAAGTTTTCGGTACGGGTCAGAGCCGAAGAAATGGTGCACTCTTCGTGCGGTTGCTTTTGCGCTTCTTGCTTGGCCTCCACGTCGCCGTATTCCACTGTGCGTACGAGATCGGAGCGCCATAGATCGATTCGGCCGGTGGAAACGGTGCCTACCCGGTCATTGGATTGTACGGGTACAACTTTTTCTGAATTGACAGCGCTACGCGTAGAGTCATATTCACCTGTCGCGGCGTCGATGGCAACGGTATCTCCGCAGCCTAAGCCCGTGTGATAGGTAGCAACCACCTTGCCCCAGGCGGTCGAAAGCGAGCAGAGATCAGCATCGCGGCGGGTATAGGTCCAGGCCGTGGAACCATCGCCGTTGGTGGCGATGAGCGCGTCACCGTCGTGGCTAATGCTCAAACCATGGGCGGAAATGGCGCGGTATTGGCCGGGTACGAGTTGATTGGGCAGGCTGTAGGCGGTGGTGAGGGAGGACGGGACATCGGCAAGCACCGCGGCATCTGTGTCCCCCGGGACCGCCACTTGGCGCAGGTCCGCTTGGTGAATATTGGCGGTAGCGATGGTGCCGCCCACTGCGATGGCGCAGAGAGCGCCGATAATACCGGTGGCCTTCCAATCCGCAGCGGTAGCCCGCAAGATAGGGGTCTTAGTCATCGGTCACCTCCTCTGGGCTTGCCATTACCACGCCGGGACCGTGACCGGGATTGTGCCGCGGACCGCTTGTGTGCCGGAAGCTGTCCGATCACGTTGGTGGCGGGTCCCACCTTTTCCTGTGCATCAGCGGGTATGGACAACGCCTGGGCGAGCTCTGGAGAGGTGGAAAACCATTGCGGTGGGGTGGCGGTGCCTAGGCCCAGTTCATCGTTGATGACCTGCCACTTTGCTAGTTCATCGTAGCCCACTAAGGTGACAGCGGTGCCGGTATGTCCGGCCCGGCCGGTGCGGCCGATGCGGTGGATAAACGTCATGGGATCATCGGGAACCTGATAGTTGATGACATGAGTGACATCATCAACGTCGATCCCACGGGCAGCAATATCGGTGGCGACGAGAATATCTACCTCACCTGCGCGGAAGGCCTGCAGGGATTTCTCCCGGGACTTTTGGGTCAAGTCACCGTGCACGGCGCCGACACGGAAGCCGCGCTGCGCAAGGTCATCGGCTAATTGTGCGGCCGAGCGTTTGGTGCGGGTAAAGATGATGCTGCGGCCCCGGCCTTCGGCTTGCAGGATATGCGCGATGACGGGCACTTTGTCCATGCGATGGGCCTGGAAGGTGACCTTGCGGGTGGTTTCGTGCGTGATCTCATCTGCATCTGATTCGGCGCGGATGTGTACGGGCTTGTTCATGAACTGGCGCGAAAGGTTCAAAATTGCGCCGGGCATGGTGGCAGAAAACAGCATTGTCTGGTGTACATTTCCATCCAGCGCTTCCAAAATGGCCTCTATTGAGGGTAAAAAGCCTAGGTCCAGCATCTCATCGGCTTCATCGAGTACCACGATCGCAACGTGGCGCAGCACCAGGTCTCCGCGTTCGTGCAGATCGAGCAGGCGGCCTGGCGTCCCGATGACCACATCGACGCCCCTCTGGAGAAGCTCAATTTGCTCCTCGTAAAGGCGCCCACCGTAGATGGCGGCAAGGCGCACGGGCAGGTGTGCGGCCGCGTCCTGTAGATCCGCGGTGACCTGCTGGGCTAGCTCGCGGGTGGGCACAACGATGAGTGCCCGCGGCGTCCCATCCAGTGGGGCAATATCCGCGTCATCAAACACGCGATCAAGCAGTGGCACACCAAAGCCAAAGGTCTTGCCCATGCCGGTGCGCGCCTGGCCAATGAGGTCTTGGCCATTGAGCGCAATGGGCAGGGTTAACTCCTGGATTGCAAAGGTTCGCGCGATGCCACGGTCAGCGAGTCCATCGCAGATTTCGGCGGCGACGCCGAGCTCTGCGAAGGTCGGTGGCTGGGTTTTTATGACAGACACACCTTGATACTAGCCGGGATGGTTATAGTGGGGCCATT
Organism: Corynebacterium macginleyi; assembly: GCF_003688935.1. Taxonomy (GTDB): domain Bacteria; phylum Actinomycetota; class Actinomycetes; order Mycobacteriales; family Mycobacteriaceae; genus Corynebacterium; species Corynebacterium macginleyi. The sequence goes on from NZ_REGE01000010.1 coordinate 55,329, forward strand.
GGCATGTAGGAAATCTAGTGAAGGAGGATATTTATGGATATCAAGTTTGGTTTTGCAGATACTCCGCGGGAGCTGATTGTGAGCTCCACTAGCGAGCAGGCGGAGCTCACACAAAAGATTAATAGCGCTCTGGCGGAAAACTCCACGGTGGAGCTGGAAGATGACAAGGGCCGCAAGTATCTCGTACGCACGGACCGCGTGGTGTACGTAGAGGTAGGTCCCGCTAAGAAGCAGTCCGTTGGCTTTGCTGGCGCCTAAGCTTGGGGCGTCAGAAGGTTCGCTAATTCAGTTTTTGAGTAGCTAACCGGGTACCCTCAATTCCTATGGACAGTAGGCAGAATCGCAAGGCTCAGCAGCCCGATGAGCGAATCCCGGATAACCCGCACCCGCTGGTCCGGTTCGCGCATTCCTACGGCTGGTGGCGTGTGGTGGCTATCCCCGTGATGGTAGTGCTTACTATCTGGGTCATCGTGGATATCGTGGCTGGCTTTTCGGCTGATGACAACCGCGATGCATCCAGCGCGGAGACCACCGTTGCTGCCACTCCTACCCATCCGGATCTCATGGGTCCCGACCCTGCGAACGCCGAGGCGGTAGAGCGTGAGATTAACAAGATGCCCCCTGGAGGTGACTTCACGAAGAAGGGCAACGGCACTTTTCATGGCATCGGCCGCCCCGGCGCGGTAGCCGGCGAGGGCGGAGAAAAGAGGGTGCGTTATTCCATCGAGATAGAAGATGGGATCGATACCGCTGCCTACGGCGGTGATGATGCCTTCGCCGCAATGGTGGAGGCAACTCTTGCGGATCCGCGCGGGTGGACCGCCCAAGGGGACTTCGAATTCGAGCACGTCGCCTCCACAGACAATCCCGATACTCGCATCCAGCTTACTTCTGTGGGTACGGCTGCGGAGCTTTGTGGTGAGAAGATCGAAACGGAAACCTCCTGCCATACCACGCTTACCGGCGAATCCACCACCATCATTAATGAGGCGCGGTGGGTGCGCGGGGCAACGCCCTTTGAAGGTGATTTAGGCAATTACCGTCAATACGTCATCAACCACGAATTGGGTCATGCCATTGGCTACGCCTCCCACCAGCAGTGCGGCGGCGAGGGTAAATTGGCCCCGGTGATGATGCAGCAGACGCTAAGTTTGAACAATAAAGAATTGCATGACCGCAATCCCCAGGAGATTTACCCCGATGAGGATGTGACCTGCGACCCTAATCCGTGGCCGTACCCTAATCCGCGGCAAAAGGACCCCCACCAACCCCAATAAGGAGTACTGGATGCCGCTTCCTCCAGAGCATGTTTTAAGCGCCTTCCACGCGGAGACCGGAGTGACAGGGTCGCGCCGGGTCCAAGGCGATCAGCTGGGCCCGGTATGGGACAACGGCATTAAGGTTGGCGATGTGGTTTACTCTCAGGCCGGCCCCTTCGCGGCGTGGTCTGCTAAGGTGCGCGAAAAGCTCAGCGTGCCCGGCGCGCGGATATCGCGGCCCGTATTAGCGAGCGACGGGCGCCACACCGCCGCAGGGTGGAAGGCGACGCAGTTCCTGCCTGGGGAGGTCACCGGGCGCATCGATGAAGCGGCGCAAACGGCATTGCGCTTGGATGATGCGATGGCCAATGCACCTGCGCCTCCAGACACACACCGCGATGACGTTTTCGCCCGGGCGGAGCGTACCGCCTGGGCGGAGACGGGAGAGGCCTATGATAAAGCTGCGCTTGCCGATGTCCCCTTGGTCACCGCCCATACCGCCCTGTTGACCACCACCGTCTTTTATGGCGCGCATCCACCGGGGATCGTAGATCTTGTGCCGAGTCAATCAGTGCGTCCGGCGGGCTGGAGTGCCGCGCTCGTCATCGTGGATGGTTTAATCACCCAAGTGGTAGATGACGGCATTTGCCAGAGGTTTGGCCACGTGCCAGGCATGCAGGAGCTCTTATTGCGAGCGGTGTCCTATCGTCGGCATATCAACGATCTTAATCCGCGATCACTTTCAAATGTGCGTTCTAATATTGAGCGAGTGGAAGAGTTCCTTGTGTCTAGGGCGTCTGCGATACTGTGACGGTGACTTACAATCCCCATTCCACCGCCCGCGCGGGAGTGGTCCTACCTCCATCGCCAGAGGTACGGCTCATTGCCCGCACCCCGTCCGCGCACGCCCGTTCCTGGCCCGTAGAGCTGCCGGAACACGGTACCTGGAAGGTAAGCGGTACCGCTGGAACCGGAGTTTCTAGTTTTCTTATAGATACCGTCATTCATGCCCTCGACCGCGCCCGGGGCACGGGGGCTGATCCTGCGGGCATCCTCGTAGTTGCGGCCTCCAAGGAATCTGGTGCTCGCCTACGCCGCGAACTGTCGGAGCGCCTCGAAGATTATGCGGCGCAATCCTCTATGGTCCGTTCCATTCACTCCTTGGCCTTTGCTTTGCTGCGCAGTGCTAGTGACGAGGATGTGCGCCTTATTACCGGCGCGGAACAAGACGCCGTCATCCGGGAATTACTCGAAGGACACGCTGAATCTGGCCACGGTGAATGGCCGGAGGAAGTTCGCCCCGCCCTAGAATATGTAGGGTTTGCGCGCCAACTGCGCGATTTTCTTTTGCGCTCCATCGAACGTGGCTTAAGCCCCGCGGATTTGGAGACCCTCGGTGCCCAGTACGGCCGCGGAATGTGGGGTGCTGCGGGTAAATTCCTGCGTGAATACGAACGCGTCCAAGCCCTGTCTGGGGCGCACTCTTACTCCGCGGCCGAGCTAGTAAACCAAGTCCTTTTGCGCCCAGAACTTACGAGTTCGCATCCTTGGCACACCATCGTCGTTGATGATGCGCAGCTATTAGATCCTACGGCGGGCAAGCTCATCTCCCGCTTGGCCCCCGATGCACAATTGCTGGTCATCGGCGGCGATCCGGACCAATCCGTCTTTGCCTTCCGCGGTGCTAATTCGCAGTTTCTTGAGGAATTTGCCGCAGAACACTCCGTGGAGCTTTCGCAGCCGCACCGAACCGGATCCCCGGCCTGCGTTTCGATCGTGGATTCTGAGGGCCGCCTGCGCGATGTGGTGGCCGATACCGTGCGTCGCCGCCATTTAGACGATGGTGTGCAGTGGCGCGATATCGCCGTCATCGTGCGCTCGACGGCGGATATGGGCCAGATGCGCCGCACTTTGCTGGCCGCCGGGGTGCCCGTGCATATCAGTCCAACCGACGTGATTTTGGCAGAACAGCGCCTAGTATCTGCTCTGCTTCTTGCCCTGCGCGCCGTGGAAGAAGACCTTAGTAATGTGGAGCTCGAAGAGTTGTTGACTGGGCCGGTGGGAGGAGCGGATCCCGTCACTTTGCGCCGCCTAATTCGCGGTTTGCGCCGGTGGGCACCGGATACGCGCGGCATGGATAGTCTGCGCGAGCTCTTGCAGGGCGAGCTGCCGGAGTTCAACGGGCAACTCACCGAGCGCGAATTTTCTATTCTAGAGCGCGTACGCGCGGTGCTCGCCGCGGGCAGGCAGGCTGTACAAGCCCAGGCTTCTGTGGAAGAAATCTTATGGGAGATTTGGAGCGCTACCGAGCTGGATATGCGCCTACAGGCGGCCGCATTGCGCGGCGGCGCCACCGGCTCGCAGGCTGACCGCGACCTCGATGCGATGATGGCGCTCTTTGACGCCGCCGGTGATTACTCCGAGCGCCGCCCCGGTTCCTCATTGCAGTCTTTTCTAACTCATATCACCGAACAAGAACTGCCCACCGGCGTCCGCGACCGCCGTACCGCCATTCCGCAGGCCGTGGAGATCATCACTGCCCACGGCGCCGTCGGCCGCGAATGGGATACCGTCATCGTCGCCGGAGCCCAAGAAGGCGCGTGGCCCTCGTTGGGCGAGACCGGATCCATTTTCGGTCAAGAAGATCTCATCGATCTTCTGGATCGCGAAATTGACCCCGATACCCCTGTCAGCCACATTGCCTCCCGCTTGGCAGAAGAGCGCCGGCTCTTTCACGTCGCTACCACGCGCCACCGGAGCCGGTTACTCATCGCCGCGGTAGAAAACCCCAATGAGGATGCCTTTGCAGAACCTTCCCTCTTCATCGCGGAATTCACCGGGCGCGGGGTCGATGTGCCCGGCACAATGGCGCGCCGGGAAGCTAGCCGCGCCTTGCGCGCTACCCAATTTCCCCGCGAGCTGGGCTTAGACGTTCCTGAGCCAGCCCCTGTGTCCCTGCGCGATGGGCGCGAGGTTGATCCCCTCGACGTGGCGGTGCTTTCCGTTCCTTCCTTTGTGGCGCAATTGCGCCGCGTGGTCACGAACCCAGATTCCGGCGAAGCGGAGCGGCGCCAAGCGGCCCGGCAGCTGGCGCGCTTAGCCCAGGCGGGAATCCCCGGCGCCCATCCAGACCAGTGGTTTTCCGCGCGCTCTGTGGCATCGCATACGCCGCTGCGCGGCAGCACGAGCCTATCTCCGTCCCGGGTCGAAGCCCTGTTGAACTGCCCGCTCAAGGCGATTGTGGGAAACATCGCCGAAGATCCCAGCGGCGCCGAGCACCTCCTGCGCGGCAACCTGGCCCACCACTTCTTGGAGGCCATCGGTCGCGGCATGGATGCGGAAAAAGCCCGCTTGCTCGTCATGGAAGCCTATAAGCTCATCCTGAACGTTCCGCAGTGGCAGCTACAGAGCAAGTTGGAAGAATTCTCCCGCCTGCTAGAGCGCACGCAGCAATGGGCACAGCAATCCGAAGTCAAAAACGAACTCGCCGGGGTAGAAGTACCCGTCTACGTCGAGGTCGCCCCTGATATCCGGGTGGGCGGATTCATGGACCGCTTGATGCAGGATGGGGATGGAAATTATTTGGTCGTGGATCTCAAGACCGGTAAATCTGCAGCGACGCAGGCAGAGGCGGAAGAAAACCGCCAGTTAATGACCTACCAATTGGCTTTGTCGCGGGGAAGCTATGACGGACAGCGCGTGCGCGATGGCGAAGGGATGCCGCGCGCGGGCGGGGTGCTTGTCTATCCCGGAAAAGATTCCAGCACAATCACTACGCGTACACAAAGCCAGCTCACTGCAGAGGCGCTGGAAGATTTTTCCGCACTATTGCCGCCACTGGCGGCGGAGCTGCGCGGACCGCAGCTTACCGCGCGCACCAATAAGGATTGCGATAAGTGCCCCATTCGTACCATCTGCCCGGTGCAGGAGGAAGGAAAGATGACGATCCATGTCTAAGCAGAATTTTTCCCCGGAAGAAATAGCCCAAGCACTGGGCAAGGATTACCCACCCACTAAGGAACAAGCCCACGTCATCAAGGGTTCCTTTGGCCCCAAGCTGGTGGTGGCCGGCGCCGGTGCCGGTAAGACGGAAACGATGGCTTCCCGCGTGGTCTATTTGGTGGCCAATGGCTACGTGCGCCCAGAAGAGGTATTGGGGCTAACCTTTACGCGCAAGGCAGCACAGCAACTAGAACAGCGTATTCGGCGCCAGCTCATTCAGCTGCGCGATTCCGGGCTCATCGTCCCCGGCAGCCCCGCCGCGGAGGCACTTAACAATATCGCACCCACCGTGGCCACCTATGACTCTTATGCCGGAGAGCTCGTGCGCGAATACGGCCTTTTGGTGCCGGTGGAGCCCTCGGCGCGAATCATCACGGAGGCAGAGCGCTTCGCCATCGCCTATGACGTGGTGAAAAACTACGGCGGACAGTTATCGGATGAAAAGACCTTAGGTTCCATCACGGAAACCCTGCTCAAGATCACCTCCGATATGGACAATTCCTTGAAGGATCCGGATGATATCGCCGAGTTCGCACGCGATTTCCGCGCCGATATAGACAACCTGGAAAAGGCGCCGAGGACCAAGGGCGAGTATTCCAAGGACCTGCAGAAGTACATCAATGTCCAGGATCTACGCGTGCAGTACGTGCCTTTGATCGAGGAACTCAAGCGTGCGCAGGCAGAGCAGCAGGTCATCACCTTTGGCGAGCAGATGTCTGTAGCAGCGCGTCTCGCGCAAGAACACCCGGCGGTGGGCAAGCAACAGGCGCAGCGCTACCGCGTGATCATGTTGGATGAATATCAAGATACGTCTTATGCCCAGCGCGTGCTGCTGCGTAGCCTCTTTGGTGGGGAGCAGAAAGACATTTCCGTGACCGCGGTGGGCGATCCCATGCAGGCCATCTATGGCTGGCGTGGTGCTACCTCAGAAAACCTCACCGCATTCGTGGAGGATTTCCCGCAGGCAGATGGCACCCATGCTCCCAAGGATCAGCTCACTACCTCGTGGCGCAACCCGTCGGGTGCCTTGGAGCTGGCTAACTCGGTGGCGGCCGGGGTCTTTGCGGGCGGTCCGCGCCCCGTCGATGAGCTGCATGCGGCCCCGCACAAGGGCGAAGGTGAGATTGAGCTCGCCTATTTCGCCAGCGAGGACAAGGAACACGAGTTTATTGCCCGGAAACTAAGGCAGCAGTGGGATGCACGCGAGGGAGATGGCTTTAGCGCAGCGGTATTGGTGCGCACCAACCGGCAAACCGCAGCCATCGCAGCAGCCTTGGATGCAGTCGATGTTCCCAATGAAATTAATGGCTTGGGTGGATTGCTGTGGCAGCCGGAAATCCAGGACCTCGTAGCGCTGGCAACCATGTTGGTGCGGCCGGAGGATGCGCAAGCGGCCCTCCGCATTTTCGCGGGGCCCATGTGCGGGCTGGGCATGGGCGATATCCAAGCCCTTGCCGCGCGGCAAAAGAATTTGGCGGGGGCGAAGCAAGAGCGCCTGCAATGGGAAGAGGGCATGGATCCAGAGCAGTATCTGCGCGCTCAATTGGCGCAGCTTACGGCCGAGGCGCCTGATCAGATGGTGGGGCTTGCTGATGCCCTGGCAGACCTCGGCGAGCGCGATCGCTACACCCCGCAGGGCTTGGCGCGTATGGAAGAGGTATCCGCCAAGCTGCGCTACCTGCGCACCTACTCGCTGCCTAAGCCTTTAAGCGATCTTTTCGCAGACATCGAGGCCATTTTTAATATCCGTACTGAGGTCCTTGCCCGCGGCAGCGCGGGAGGTGCCACCCACCTGGATAAATTCGCCGATATCGTCGCGGGGTTCCACGGGGATTCCTTGTATGCGCTCCTCGATTATTTGAAGCTCGCTCGCGAACATGAAGATGGCCTTGAGCTTGGGGAGGTGCCTGCCTCCACGGATCGCGTACAAATCATGACCGTGCATAAGGCCAAGGGCTTGGAGTGGGAGCACGTCTATGTTGTGCACGCGGATTCTTCGAGCTATAAGGCACAAGCTGAGACCTTTTTGTCCAAGATTGAAAAGGTACCCGGTGAAGATGATTACATCGAGGTATCACCGGATGCGGTTACCCGCTCCGAATTCGAAAAGGCCTGCAAGGCATTCTTGGATGATGACCGCGCGCACAATGCGGAGGAGGCAGCCCGCCTCTTTTATGTGGCCCTGACCAGAACGGAGTCCACATTGACCGTTACCGGCTCCGGTACTAATAACCTTTCGGGCAAGGCCAAGAAGGGCCCGTATGAATACCTCGAAAGGCTAAAAGAATCCTTCCCCCAATACGTAGTGGAGTGGACGGTGCCCGAAAAACCGGTGGAAACCTCGGCCAATGCGGCAGAAAGCGGGCTCTTTCCGGCCCTTGAAGCAGATCCGGATGCCCTGGCCGGCGCGGAGGCGGTGCTGTCTGCCATGGAGAACCTTCCTGAGCTGAGCCACGGCGAGACCTTCGAATTGTGGGAACAGGATGCGGGCGCTCTCATTGAGGAATACAAATCCTTGCAGCAACCGGTAGTGGATGTGGAACTTCCCAGCGAGCTTACCGCTTCTGACATGGTGGCTCTGGGCAGCGACCCACTGCAGTTTGCACGCAGGCAACGCCGCCCGGTGCCGTTTAAGCCCAATTCCTATGCCAAGCGGGGCACCGCCTTCCACGCTTGGCTGGAAGAGCGCTTTGGCAGTCCAGTGCTGCTAGGGGAAGAGGAATTGCCGGGCATCAATGAGCCGGAGGACTTCGACCTGGAAGAGCTCAAGGAATCCTTCCTGAACTCCGAATGGGCGGAGCGCCAGCCGGACTTTGTGGAGGCGCCGTTTGAAATCACTATCGGCAGCGCGGTGGTGCGCGGGCGAATGGATGCCGTTTTCCGCTTGGCAGATGGCACGTGGATGGTGGTGGACTGGAAGACTGGCCGGCCACCGAAGGGAGCGGCCATGGAAGCAGCGAAGATCCAATTGGCGGTGTACGCCGAAGCCTGGCGGCGCATCCACGGCGGCGATAAAATACGTGCGGCTTTCCACTACGTTCACGATGGCTATACGTTTGAGCCAGATACTTTAGCCCGTGGTGAGGAGCTGCGTAGCCTGCTTGAATCGTCAGTAACGGGCCCTTAGGGCTAAGGTATGGGGACGGAACGCGGACGATGAATAGATAGTTGCGTCCCCGTATAACCGGCGGAATGAAAAGTCGATCCAGAAAAGAAGGCTGAGCCAGTGGCCAAAAAACGTGCGAAGGCGTTCAAAGGGCGGATTAAACAGCGCTTTTTGCCGCAAGTCGAGTTGTCCTCGCAACCTGATCACGCGCTCCTTGATGTCATCACTGTGCCCAAGGATCAAAGTGCCAGCCCGTGGCGTCAGCTGGCCAAACGCGCGCTGTGGGCATTTGGCATCTTTATCTTCGTCGTCATCATCGTCTATTTAGACGGCGATGGCTATAGCGAGGACATGTCGCTTATGGATTCCTCCTACTATGCTGCCATCACGCTGACCACCGTGGGGTATGGCGATATCGTTCCGGTCACGGTGCAATCGCGATTTATTAACCTTGTACTTATCACCCCAGCCCGCCTCGTCTTCCTTGTGTTGTTGGTCGGTGCGACGCTGTCCGTGCTCACGGACAAGGCTCGCCGCACCTTTGAAATCCAGAACTGGAGAAAACAATTGCGTAACCACACCGTCGTTATAGGCTATGGAACAAAGGGCGCCGGTGCAGTCGCCGCGCTCTTGGCAGATGACGTACCCACCTCTCAGATCGTGGTCATTGATAACAACCGTGCTTCGCTGGCGCACGCGGAACATCATGGGCTGGTCACCATCTTTGGCTCGGGTACTAAGCAAGACGTGCTCAAGGTTGCCGGGGTGGAGCATGCAAACTCCGTGGTGGTCACCCCGTCCTCGGACGATACTGCGGTGCTGTGTTGCCTATCCGTGCGCGAGCTCGCCCCTAAGGCCAAGGTTGTGGCCTCTGTGCGCGAGTCCGAAAACCGCCACCTTTTGCTCCAATCCGGTGCGGATTCCGTGGTGACTTCTGCAGAGACCGCTGGCCGTCTGCTAGGCCTTGCTACGGTGACCCCCACCGTGGTGGAAATGATGGAGGACTTGCTTTCTCCTAATGAGGGATTTTCGGTAGCTGAGCGCGCCGTGCGTGAATTCGAAGTCGGTTCCAATCCGCGCCACCTAGCGGATATTGTGCTCGCGGTGCTACGCAATAACGAACTCCACCGCGTCGATACTGCTGATGCCTCCGCGCTAAAACCCGGTGACCGCCTCTTGTACATCAAACACGATCTGGAACAACCTGCGGAAGTGCAAGATGAAGATGAGGAGGATTAATTGTATTTGCCCGTAACGGACACGGGATTAGTGCCTGCCACCGCGAGTGGAGACCCCGCAGTGGTGGAGAAATTGCCGGAAGGTGTGGGAAAGCCGGAGATAGTAGACATTGGTACGCTGCACGTTTTTGCCTGTCCAGAAGCGATTGCGCAGCGGATGGGTAAGTTGCAACCCGCCACCTTCTTTGCCAGTAACTCCCTCGTCATGCAGGCCATTGCTTTGATCCGTAATCGGTTGGAGCAGCGCTTTGACCCGCGCACGGGCCACCCACTGGACTATCCACCGCCGGGTACTATAGGCCGCGATCCGCAGGATTCACGCCGCATGGTATTCCCGCGCTTAGATCCAGCCGTCATTGGTCTCATTGAGCTCAAGGGCGAGGAGAAGATTTTGCTGGCGCGCAATCGTCGGCGCAACGGTTTCTTCTCCCTGATCGCGGGGTACGTGGAACCGGGCGAGACAATTGAGGCAGCCCTTGCCCGCGAAACCATGGAGGAAACTGGGCGGCGCATAGAGAACCTCCGCTATTGGGGATCCCAGCCGTGGCCGCCGAGCAGCTCACTTATGCTGGGCCTTTACGCAGAGACATCGGATGCTCAGGCCACCTGCCATACTGACAGGGAACTGGAAGAAATTCGGTGGGTAACCCGCGCCGAGCTGCCTAAGCTCCCGCTGGCTACCGCGGGTTCTATTGCACATGCGATGATTATGGAGTGGTATCACGGTGAATAAGCCGGATTTATCCCTGCTGGATGAGGATCAACGCCGCGCGGCCACCGCCCCGCGCGGACCGGTGTGCATTTTGGCCGGCGCGGGCACTGGTAAGACCCGTACCATTACCTATCGTATTGCCAACATGGTGGATCAAGGGTTCGTAAACCCCCAGCGGGTGTTGGCCGTGACCTTTACCGCGCGTGCCGCAGGAGAAATGCGGGATCGGCTGCGCATGATGGGTGTAGCTGGTGTGCAGGCCCAAACCTTTCACGCGGCCGCACGCCGCCAGTTGAAGTATTTCTGGCCGCAGGTCGCAGGCGATCTGCCATGGACGCTATTGGATAATAAGTTCCCGCTGGTAGGCCGCGCGGTGCGCTCGGTGGGGCTGGATAATTCTAAAGACATGATCCGCGATGTGTTAGCGGAAATCGAATGGGCGAAATCCGCACTGGTCAGCGCGGAGGATTATGAAAGTGTGATCGCAGAAACGGATCGCACCGCTCCGGCCGATGCCGCTAAGGTAGCCGAGGCCTTCCGGCGTTATGAAAAGGCCAAAGCCACCCCGGATATGATGCACTTAGACTTTGATGATCTTCTCATGCACATCGCCGGTGCCATCGAAAACGTCCCTGCTATCGCTGAAACCTTCCGTGAGCAATACCGTACCTTCGTCGTTGATGAGTACCAGGATGTCACTCCCCTGCAGCAGCGCGTGCTGAGCGCCTGGCTGGGCGATCGCGATGATCTGACCGTGGTGGGCGATGCTAACCAGACCATCTATTCCTTTAATGGCGCTTCGCCGGAGTACCTGCTGAATTTTTCGCGTAGCTATCCGGACGGGACCATCGTCAAGCTGCAGCGAGACTATCGCTCCACGCCGCAGGTAACGGATTTGGCGAACCGGGTCATCGGCAAGGCTACAGGGCGCGCGGCGGGTACCCGCCTGGAGCTGCAAGGAATGCGCGAGCCTGGGCCGGAACCGACGTTTAAGGCCTATGAGTCCGAGGAAAACGAGGCGCAGGAGGTGGCCGGTCAGGTGCTAACCCTGCTCAATCAGGGTGTGCCGGCCTCAGAAATTGCCATTTTGTACCGTATCAACGCCCAGTCGGAGCAATTTGAGCAAGCACTCGCTGATGCTGGAGTGGTCTACCAGGTCCGCGGCGGTGAAGGCTTTTTCCGTCGCCCAGAGATTGTGGAGGCTATTCGCGTGCTCATAGCCGCCACGCGCCGCGATGATTTACCGGAGGACCCAGTGGCGATTGCGCGGGCCGCCTTCGTCGAACTCGGATTCAGTGCCATCGAACCGCAGGGCGCGCAGGCCCGCGAACGCTGGCAATCGCTGAACGCTCTGGTGGCGTTGATCGAGAAAATCGTGGAATCTACCCCGGACATCGATCTCAATGGGGTGCTGGGTGAGTTGCGGCGTCGCTCCACCGATAAGCAAGCCCCCGCCATGGAAGGCGTGACCCTCGCTACGGTGCACGCGGCCAAAGGCTTGGAATGGGACGCCGTCTTCCTCGTCGGATTGAGCGAAAAACTCATGCCCATCAATCACGCCATTAAGGCGGGCGATGAGCAGATCGAGGAAGAACGCCGCCTGTTTTATGTAGGCATTACTCGCGCCCGCGAACATCTGGCCCTGTCGTGGGCATTGGCGAAGACCGCCGGTTCCCGGGCCTCCCGGGAGCGCACCCGATTCCTTGATGGAATTGCCCCCGGCGTGGAACCGTCTGCAGGAAGTGGCAGGTCCCGCCGCCCGAAACGTTGCCGCGTATGCAGCGGCGTTTTAGAAACCCCGGCGGAAAAGGTCATTGGTCGGCACGACAATTGTGAGGGCAATGGCGATGACGACGTCTTTTCTGCCCTGCGTTCCTGGCGTGCGCAGGTTGCCCGGGAGGAAAAAGTTCCGGCTTATGTCATCTTTACCGATGCCACTTTGCAGGCCATGTCGGAAGAGCTGCCGGCAGATGAGGCGGAGTTGCTATCTATTTCCGGAATAGGCCCCAATAAATTGGAACGCTATGGCTGCCAGATCCTGGAGGTCATTCGATCGGCGAGGTTGTAGATAAATTTACCTTGCCTCCGAAACACACCGGGCATCGCGGATGGGCGATGGCTGTGCGCTGTTGGTGGCGGCCGTAGACATCAACCTCCCATTGTTGTCCCGGTCGTGGGAAGGCGGTGGGCGCGCCTGGCGGTAGGGGTCGTTTGCTTAGACGGCGAATTACCACCTGTGCTTGGGCCGCTACCGCATCGATGACCAGCTTTTCCGGCTGCCTGCGCACCTTGGTGAGTTGAGAGGCAATGGTCGTCCACTGCGGATCCGCATCCACGCGGTGCAGGTGAATGCACAGTGGGCAGGGCCCTTGCCCCTCGACGCGCAGGGGACCGATGATGCCGCGGTTATCTAGTAGGGAGACAGGTAACCAGGTAGTCGGGGTGCCGGCGAGGGCATTGGCACAATCGATCGGGCAGTGGAGCTGGTCGATAGCAAGCACCGTAAAGAGGCCGTCAAGATCGTGGATATAAGAAAATATATTGTCCTCATCAAGGGGAATGCGCACAGTATAACCATCTGTGTGCAAGCGGGCACGTAGCTCCATGGCAAGCGGAGATTCACCCAGCATGATGATGGTCTCAGGCTGCGTAGGCTGGGGTGGCTGTGGCCAGAGGATGCCATAAGCCAATGTATCCTCGATGAGACTATTAGCGGCAACGCTATCCAAGCCGGCCGCTTCCAACCGCGCGGCCAACTCCTCGGAATCGACCGGCTGATGTGCCGTGGCAAAGGCGCGGGCCACGCCCGGCGCATTGCCCGTGTCCGCCACCGCGACCCGGGTGGCATCCATTCCGAATTGCACCACGGATTTCTCGCGGCAAAATACACCACACCCTGGTGCCAATGTCACGAACTGAGCCGTGCCCTGTGAGGCAGTCACTAATTCCCCCTCAAATCCCCTCTAACACCCCGAACACGGCATACACGCCGCATGTGCCTCCATTGCACCACAGGTACAATGACCTGTCATGTCGAAGACGCCATCACCGGAAAGCAACCACCGTGAAGTCAAGGTTATCCGCTCCGCGCGGCGGCGTAGGTCGGTGCAGGCGCGCATGGTGGCTGGGGTATTGGAAGTGCGCATCCCAGATTGGATGTCAGCTGATGAAGAAAACGAGGCGGTACAGGATATGCTCGCGCGTTTAGAGAAGAAAACCGGTAGTGCCGTGCAGACTGATGCGGCGCTTCTTCAGCGCGCTGAGCAGCTCAACGCGCAGTACCTGGAAGGGCGCGCGCGGATCGGTTCTATTCGGTGGGTGAGTAATCAGAATACGCGGTGGGGTAGTTGTACTACCTCCACCGCGGATATCCGGCTGAGCAACCGCCTACAGCAGGTGCCAGATTATGTGCTGGACTCGGTCATCATTCATGAGTTGACCCATACCTTCATCCCACGCCACGGAAGCGAATTTTGGCGGTGGGCAGATAGGGCTCCCTACGCCGAGCGGGCCAAGGGCTACCTTGAAGCCTATCAGCGCTGGGGTGGTTAGCGCGGGGCGCTAACCACGGAAACGACTAATCGCGGGGACAGGTTACTTATCTGTGCCGCCGTTGTCCTTGTCGGTGTTTTCGTCGCTGTCCTCATCGTTGTCGCTGTCCTGAGAATTTTTGTCCGTGTCGCCGTTTTTAAGCATTTCTTCCAGCTTCGCAAATTCTTCTTCGAAGTCCTCGTCCGGCTCGTCATCCAAGAGGGAATCAATGAAGGCAGCCGGGTTATCGAGGTGGCCTGCGGTAGGCAGGAAGTCTGTGTGGTCCCAGGCTTTATCGCGCTTTTCAGTACCCACGGCAACGGTGGCGCGGCGCCACAACTCAGCGGCCTCGGTCACCTTGGGGGCGTTGAGTTCGATGCCGACGACTTTACTGAAGGCCTGTTCAGCGGAGCCGCCGGTGCTGCGACGGTGCGACCACGCTTCAGTGAGCTTCGCGGTGGAGGGGATACGTGCGCCCAATGCCTCGCTCACGACGTGCTCGGCCCAGCCCTCAACCAAGGCCAGCAGGGTTTCTAGCCGTGAGGCAGCAACGGTGTTCTTAGAGGTAATGCGCGGGGAGAGATCCATCCCCTGCAACTTCCTCATTGCCTCTTGGATGGCCTGTGGATCACCGGATTCCAGGTTGAGCTCGCGGGCGAGCTCTTCAATGTGGGAGGTGTCAATCACCAGGCCGATGGCGTATTCTTCCACGGAAGAGACAATGCGCTCTACCAGCCATGGCACGTGTTTGAACAAGCGCTGGCGGGCTGCCTCGCGCGCGGCAATATAGACCAGTACCTCTTGGGCAGGAAGGTTAAGATCGCGTGCGACCTTCTGAATGTTATGCGGCAAGAGTGCCACCGTATTGGCAGGGACGATGGGCAGGCCAAAGTCGGAGCCGGTTAGCGCCTGACTGGCCAGATCCCCCAAGGCGTGGCCTAGCTGCATGCCAAAATTCATGCTGGACATCTGGCCCATCATCGTGGTCATTGGTCCCAACATCTCGCGGGCCTCTGCCGGCATGGACTCTAGCTGTGCATCGTTCATGTGTTGGGCCACCGGGGTGACCATGCGCTCCCAGGCGGGCATGGTTTCTTCTAACCAGTGTTTGCAATCCCATGCCTGTGGGGCGCCGGAGGCGGTGGGGAGAATAGAAGCATCATCAAGCCAGAGTTCTGCCAGACGCACCGATTCTTGTATTGCCTTAGAATCTTCGGCGCTAATTTCTTTCGACTGTGGGATCTGCTGCAGGGCGATGCGCTTGGCCATGTCGTAATTAACCGGCCCAGAGTTTTGAGGCGAGTTCATGGACGAGCCCATGCCGGATAGCATCTGACCGAACTGGTTCAGCATGTCTCCGAGGCCGCCACCACTTCCGCCGCCGAATGCGGCGAACGGGTTCTGGTCACGACGCCCGTCATGATCGTCGTCATCGTTATTGGGGAAAGAAAAACCGAATCCGTTGCTCATGCGCTCTAATCTACCGGCACGGCGCGGAAAGTTTCCATGATCACAGCAACGCTGACAGCGAACAGTACAGCGAAGGTTGTAGGCTATTGCTTCGTGAATTCTCCTGCCAGCCGTCGCGTCCGCACCATTGCCTGGGGTGCCATTCCCGTTGTGCTCACTGGTGCGTTGGTATCGCTTGACCATATTCCGGGCACCGATATCTCGCTGACCGTTCCTTATGCCGCCGAAGGCCCTGGCCCCACCGTGGATACGCTGGGCGAGGTAGATGGCACCCAAGTCGTTGATGTGCAGGCGCCGAAGACCTATGAACCCAGTGGGCACCTTAATATGACCACGGTGTCCGTGCGCACCAATATGACCTTAGCGCAGGCGCTGGGGCGCTGGGCTCTTACCGATGACACCTTGGTGCCTATTGATACCGTCATTCCGCAAAACATGACGGATGAGGAGGTCCACGAATCCAATAAGCAGGCCTTTGCCCAGTCTGAATCCGCAGCCACCATCGCGGCAATGGACTATTTGCACCTGCCGGTCAAAATCACCGTGGCCGAGGTCATTGAGGAGGGTGCTGCCTCGGATCATCTCCAAGAAGATGATGTCATCACCGCTGTCGATGGCATCCACGTCACCAAACCGAGCGAGGTCCAAGATATCATCAAGGACAAAAGCCCCGGCGACAAGGTAAAAATCAGCATTAACCGCGGGAACAAAAAGCTCAGTGTAGAAATCTCATTGGGTGAAAATCCGCACGATAAGGGCAAGGCATTGCTGGGGATTGCCATGTTATCGCAACCCACGGACGATATCTCGGTGACTTATAACCTGCAGGATATCGGCGGGCCGTCAGCGGGAATGATGTTTACCCTGGCGGTGATCGACAAGCTCAGCGAGGAAGATTTAACCGGCGGCACCTTCGTGGCCGGCACCGGCACCATTCAGGCTGATAGCAAGGTCGGGCCGATCGGCGGCATCGAGCATAAAATCGCCGCCGCACACGATGCTGGAGCCGAGCTCTTCTTGGCGCCCAAAGGCAACTGCGCGGCAGTGGCCAGAAGCGACCACGGCGATATGACCATTGCGGAGGTAGGCAACCTCGACGATGCCGTGGCGGCTATGAAGGACTTTGCGGCGGGCAAAGACATCAAGCAATGCAGCGAATGAGGCCGGTTCCTAGTCCTGTACCAAGCCTAGCTCCTTAATCTTCTCTTCCGGGTCCACTTGGTCCGAAGAAATCATCTGCTGCATGACCAGGCCTTCCTTATTATCCACCACGGTGATAACCGCCGTGGTGCCCAATGTGGACCAGCCGACGACGCGGTCCCCGTCGTCCACGATGGTATGTGAGCTGCGTAGCTCGGTGAGGACTTGAGTGGTTTGGGAGGCCTTGGAATGGGAATTAAAGAACTGGAATTGTCCCACCTTATGACCGGAGCAATTGTAGGAAGAATCCCCGCCGGTGGAATCGCAGCGCTCAAATTGGGCGAATAAGTCCTTCGGCGCGAGCGACTTAAACACGTCGTAGACTGTGGTAACTGACTCATCCAACTTCCCGCTAGCACTTGGCTCCTTAGCGGTACTTTCCTTGGAAGCTTTGTCTCCCTCTTTAACTGCCGGTTCTGATTTCGCGGAGAACTCAGTGCTCGATGCTGCGGATTCCTTGTCGCTTTCGGGTGTTGTGGCGGTGGCCGCGGAGGTGGCTAGTATGCGGGCATCCTCAGGCGCATCAGCACCCGAAGAACAACCTGCCACACCCACGCTGAGCCCCAGCAGCACCGCCGCGGTAGCGGTACGGAAAGACGATAGGTGGCATAAAGGAAGGCGTCGCACTGTATAGAACTCCTCGGTTGCGGGCTTAATTGCCACCTAGTCTAGTGCATCCGGATCCTGATCGAGGCCATAGCGCAGCGCAGCGATCACGCCAGGGGCCACCTGCGGGCCACCGCGCAGCTGAATATCGTCCTCAGCAAAGGGGCCTGCTGCTTCTAGCTCTTCCTCGGTGGGGCGCAGCTGCAGCAAGGTGGTCTCAATTCCCTCCTCGCGGAGGACACCCGAATACAGGCGCGCTGGGCGAGGGTAGGGGTCTTCGCTTGAGGTATCCCGGAAATTGATCTCCTGGGCCAAGATGACACCAGCTACCTCGCGAGGCCAGGCCAAGCGGGAGACATAATCTGCCAATTCCTCGGAACCTGGCTCAATGTTTTCCGGGACATTGTCTTGGACGATAAGGGTTAGCGGGGACGCGGTGTCTGCGTCCATGGTAGCTAACTGATCCGCCACCAAATGGGTGGGAACAAGGGCGAAAATGGTGGGGCGGGCGTCCCATCCTTCGGCGTGGACAAAATCGACGGCCTCCGTCATAGCGCGGTTTAAAGCTGGCTGTGATAGTTCGGGGGAACTCATAGACATCCTTATTCGTTATCTGTGTATTGCTTCCTTAAACTGGAAAAGTCTACATGTTAAAAATTCGCACTATCTGATTGGAGCTGGCGTTGTCCCTAGGGTCATCCACACCAGCCGCCCCATTGAAGCGGCCCCCTAAGGTCGCGACAATTATTGCGGCCATCACTGCCGTCCTCTTATTTTTCGGTCCCATGCTCGTGGGCATGTATACGGATTGGAGGTGGTTTGGCTCCATTGATTACCGCAGTGTTTTCACCACTGCGATTACTGCTCGCATAGTTCTTTTTATCATCTTCGGGTTAGTTGCTGCCGTAGTGGTGTGGGCTGCTGGGCTCTGTGCTTGGCGCGGTCGCCCTGATTCCTTGGATATGGGAGATCTGAACTCGCCGGTTTATCAATACCGCCAGTCCATTGAAAAGTCCATGGGCACGCTGTTCAAGGTTATCCCAGCTATCGTGGGTATCATCGCCGGTTTTATCGGCCAGTCCCATTGGCGCACTGTGATGCTATTTCTCAACGGCCAGGATTTTGGCGTGCAAGATCCTCAATTCCATCACGATTTGGGTTTTTATGCCTTTACGCTGCCCGTATTGCAGATAGTGGTCAGTACTTTGTCCATCCTGCTCGTGCTCGCCTTCCTTATTGCACTGTTCGGCCACTATATTTTGGGCGGAATCCGCATTGGCAATAATGCCGCGGGGGTGCGCGGGTCCATTTCCCGCGCAGCGCGCCTGCAGCTAGCCATTACGGCTGGGCTGTGGATGGTGGTCCAGGTCGCCGGCTATTGGCTAGAGCGTTATAGGCTGCTGTATTCCGAGCATGACCTCTTTACTGGTGGATCCTATACGGATATCCATGCCTACCTGCCCGCGAAGATCATTTTGATGATCATTGGTGTCTTCGTCGCCATTGCTTTGTTTATGGCCGTTGTCATCAAAGATCTGCGCATTCCCGGTCTCGCCGTGGTGCTCATGCTTGCCTCTTCCCTGATCATTGGCCAGGCATGGCCGATGCTGATGGAGCGCTTCTCGGTACAGCCAAATCGCCAGGCAAAAGAAAATGAGTCCATTGCCCGCAATATTGAGGCTACGCGTTATGCTTATGGGCTTACTGATGACCACGTGACTTATAAAGAAAACTGGGGCGGTGATGATGTATCGGATGACAAGGTTGCCTCCGATAACGCCACCATCAACAACCTGCGCCTGCTAGATCCGGAGGTTTTGTCGCCGACGTTTACCCAGATGCAGCAGCTGAAAAACTTTTATGGTTTCCCAGAAACTCTGTCAATGGACCGCTACAAAATCGATGGCACATTGCGTGACTTCGTCGTTGCTGCCCGTGAGTTGGATCCGAATGAGCTGCGTGAAAACCAGTCTGACTGGATTAACCGTCACACCGTTTATACTCACGGCAACGGATTCGTAGCCGCGCAAGCCAATACCGTTGATGAGGTTGCCCGCGATGCTGGTTCCGCCCGCGGTGGTTACCCCATCTTCACCGTTTCTGACCTGCAAACCCAGGCCGGCGAGTCCGAGGGTGAAGGCGAGACTCAGGATGCTGAGAAGTCCTTGGGAATCAAGGTTGATCAGCCCCGCATTTACTATGGTCCGGTCATTGCAAGTGCTGCCGATAACCTGGACTACGCCATTACCGGTACCACCGGCGAAAACCCGGTGGAGTATGACACCGATAGCACCAACTACACCTATAACGGTAAGGGTGGCGTTGAGATTGGCAATCTCTTTGACCGAACTATGTATGCCGCCAAGTACCGTGAGTTGAATTTCCTGCTTTCGGACCGTGTGGGCAGCGAATCCAAGCTGCTTTATGACCGTGATCCCCGCGAGCGTGTGGAGAAGGTTGCCCCATGGTTGACCACCGATTCCGCCACCTACCCGGCCGTCATCGATGGACACATAAAGTGGATCGTCGATGGCTATACCACCCTGGATTCCCTGCCGTACTCCCAGCGCGCTTCGCTTTCCGATGCCACCCAGGACGCCCTCAATCCAGATGGCACCACCCAGCGCTTGGTCAACGACAAAGTGGGCTATATCCGCAACTCCGTGAAAGCGACGGTGGACGCCTATGACGGAAGCGTGGACCTTTACGAGTTTGATAAGGAAGATCCCGTACTCAAGGCCTGGGAAGGTGTATTCCCGGATGTGGTCAAGCCGGAATCCGAGATTTCTGACGAGCTGCGCGAGCACTTCCGCTACCCGGAGGACATGTTCAAGGTGCAGCGCGACCTCTTGGCCCGCTATCATGTCGACGACCCGAATGTGTTCTTCAACAACGACGCCTTCTGGTCCGTGCCGAACGACCCAACCGCGGAGGAATCCCGCGATCTGAACCAGCCGCCGTACTACGTGATGGCTGCTGATCCGGAAACCGGCGAGCCGAGCTTCCAGCTGACCACCTCGTACCGTGGTTTGAACCGTGAGTTCCTGTCCGCCCACATGGCGGTATCGTCCGATCCCGATACCTACGGCGATATCACCGTTCGGGTATTGCCGACCAATACGCAGACACAGGGCCCGAAGCAGGCACAGGACGCCATGATGTCCTCCGACCAGGTAGCCCGTGACCGCACCCTGTGGGAGGGCACTAACGATTTGCACAACGGCAACCTCCTGGCCCTGCCAGTCGGCGGCGGTGAGATTCTTTACCTCGAACCGATTTACTCGCAGCGCAAAGATCAGGCCTCCGCTTTCCCGAAGCTGTTGCGCGTGCTCGTGTCCTACAAAGGCCGTGTGGGCTACGCACCGACTATCGGGGAGGCCCTGGAGCAGGTTGGAATCGACGCCAAGTCCGCCCAAAATATCGAGGAAATTGAGGGCGATTCCGGCGACGGTGATGCCGATAAGGATAACTCTTCTGCGGATAAAAAGGACGAAAAGAAGGAATCCGCTGCGGAATCCGCTCCGGCTACGGCTCCTCGTGGCTCCGATCAAGCAGGCGCTATCGATGACATCAACAAGGCCTTGAAGGGCTTGGAAGCTGCCCGCGATGGTTCCTTCGAAGAGTACGGCCGCGCCCTAGATGAGTTGGACAAGGCAGTTCAGTCCTACCAGAAGTCCGAGGGCTAAAACTCGCACTCCTCTCACTTAGAAATTAGGAAATAAGGCACCTACCCAGGGGATTTGGGTAGGTGCCTTACTGTCTGTATAGTTACAGAAGTCGCCGGGACAGAGAGGGTGCACTCAGTGCTCACAAACTGTTCTAGTGCGGATGACGGAAGTCATCTCGACGCGGGGTGGAGCAGCTCGGTAGCTCGCTGGGCTCATAACCCAGAGGTCGTAGGTTCGAATCCTGCCCCCGCTACCAACTTCCAAGCCCCTACCAGTAGAAACACTGGTAGGGGCTTTAGTTATTTCTCTTAAAGTGCACGCCGTGGGACTCAAATTGGGACTTTAGCGATGGCATTTTGTGGGTTAAGGGTCAAAATGTGGGGTTAAGTAGCAAAATGTGTGTCTGGCTCGGCGTGTTGCCTGGGCTAGATTTGGCCTTTTTGGAAGCCAATTGAATGGGTGTAGTTGGTGTCGATAGCGTTGTCGTAGAAGGCTGGTCGGCCTGTTTCCGGGTCGGCTGTGTTGTGGTCTTCTGGGGTAAGGCCTTGGACTTTGGCGAGTTGGTCCTGGCCCCAGTTGGACTGTCTGGCGATTTCTACGGGATCGTCGGGCAGTTCTGTTTTTAGATACAGTCACCACTTAAGCATTCGGCGTTGGTGTATTCCGCGTCGTCCGCGGTGCGTGCGTGCTAGTAGTTTCAGCTGGGAGTTGATTCCGCCTTTAAGGCTGTTGGTGGTGGCTTTGATCGGGTGTGTGTCAAGGGCTCCTTCGGGTGGGTTGAGGTAGACAAACAGCAGTTCATTGCGCCAGAGGTGGTTGAGACTGTTGTAGGCCTTGCGCACGCTGGCATGGGTCCAGGTGTGCGTCCAACGACCACTCCGGCGCGGGGGCTTCGCGTGTTTTTTTTGGGGGGCGATGGGTTGTAACCAGTCCCGCAACAGTGCGCGTTGTATAGTGACTAAAGAGCGGCACCGCCGTTTTGGAGGCCGGCGTGGTGACTAGGGAGTTAGAGAATGATGAAAGGTTGCGTCCGCTAGTGTGGTGTATCTGTTACTCGGGTGAGGCCTCGTGCCGGTGCACATAAAGGCGACCACCGCGAGCGTGTCAAGTTGTTTGTGTGTGGGGTTAGGTTTATAGGTATTTGTCGAAGCGGTCGGGAAAGGCCACGGCCATGTGGTTGATGGCTTGTTTCCAACCGGATACTCGCGCTCCTTCCACGAGTCTGCTGGCTGTAGCTGAGGCCCGTTTGCCTTGCTTGGCTCTCTTTAAGGCTCGTTTGTCTTCGATATTGCAGATCATCA
>NZ_REGE01000011.1 GCF_003688935.1 Corynebacterium macginleyi
AGACACCTCATGCACCGCACAGGAGACGCCAATGGTGACCACAACCAGCTAACCGCCTGACCTCAAACACAGAACTGAATACCGAGCCGAAAGCACAAACGGCTACACCACTACACGGGACTTGACCGTAGGCCGCAAGTTCACAGCTAATGAGCCAAATCGTGTGTATGTCGGCGACATCACCTACCTGCCCTGTAAGGGAGGCAAGAACATGTATTTGGCCACAGTCATTGACACGTATTCGCGGAAACTTGCAGGTTATGCACTCGCAGACCACATGCGGGTCTCACTGGTCATCGATGCCCTAGCCCACGCACACGGTGTGCGTGGCAGTCTTGACGGGGCTATTTTCCATTCCGATCACGGCAGTGTGTACACCTCACAAGCGTTTAGGAGCTATTGCTCGTCGTTGGGTGTGCGCCAGTCTATGACAGCGGTAGGAACGAGTGCTGATAATGCCTTGGCAGAATCGTTTAACGCCACGCTCAAGCGGGAAGTGCTGCGTGATAGGAAGATCTTTGACGATCCGATGACCTGCCGGCAGGAAGTCTTCCGGTGGTGCATGCGCTTATAACACGCGCCGGCGGCACTCCTGGTGCAACCTTGTAGCCCCTGATGTCTTTGAAGCCGAGACTTCAGCTACATGGACCACAGCAGCATAGCTAGCCCCCGATGTGTCCACTTTTCGGGGGTCGAGCCCATTGCACGTACAAAGCGAACCGTGCACTGGGTCGAAGATAAGGAGAAACAGTCGAAGGCGTTAGACGTGTAATAGCGCACGAGGTTACTTAGCTGAACCAATCAGGCGGCTAAAACCTGGTCCGCGCGCGTTTTTATCCGGTTTGGCATGAAAGTTTCGCAAATTGAACGCACATTTAATGAGTAACCGTATTGCGCGGCCGCCAGTCCACAGGGGGAGGAACCTCCCTAGTGGCACGTACTCGCCAGGGGCAGGGGAAGTGGATGTGCAGCAGGAATGGGTCTTCAACAAGGAGTACGTGGGCAGGCAGCGGACCCAAAGCTCAAATAGTAGTGCTAGTATAGGCACGTTAAAAATTTCGAAATCTGTAACGGAGAAAGTTCATGGCTCGCGCAATTATTCCCTTGGTCCTTGGCGCTATAATCCTCGGCCTGAGCATGTGGTGGTGGACTGTTGTCGGACCGTCCTTCGCTTTCCTTGGCCCCATCGTTCTCATGGGGGTCGGCGGTGCCTTCATGGTGTCCGGTTTTGCCATTTTCATGGACATTGTCAGCCCCACCTCCCGCAAGGTCTAAGGACGCGGTCTGACGATCAACGTTAGTGAACTGCTTGCGGTCGCGGCCCCACGCCTGCTCGATGCCATGGGGTATGGGCAACTTGCGGCGCAAGCGCGTGCGGTGACCGCGCGGCATCGTGGGCCGGCCAATCAACAACCAAAAATGACAGAGTACCATTAGCTGACATGACTGATTCCACTGCATCTAATTCTGCATCCCGCGTCCTTTCCGGCATTCAGCCCACCGCTGATTCTTATCATTTGGGAAACTACCTGGGAGCACTCAAGCAGTGGATAAATTTGCAGGAAGGCTGCGATGCTTTCTACTTCATCCCGGATCTGCACGCGATTACCGTGGAGCAAAATCCGGAGGAACTGCGCAATCGCACCGTGGCAGGTGCCGCCCAGCTCATCGCATTGGGGATCGACCCGGATAAATCTACCCTCTTCGTTCAGTCCCACGTGCCTGCCCATGCGGAGCTGACCTGGGTATTTCAGTGCCTGACCGGCTTTGGTGAGGCCTCCCGCATGACGCAGTTCAAGGATAAATCCGCCAAACGTGGTGCCGATCGCACCTCGGTGGGCCTTTTCACCTACCCCATCCTGATGGCTGCAGATATCCTGCTGTACTCGCCGGATTACGTGCCGGTGGGTGAGGATCAACGCCAGCACCTGGAGCTCACCCGCACTTTAGCCGAGCGCTTTAATAATAAATACGGTGAGACCTTTCGCGTGCCCGAACCGTTTATTCCGGAGGGCGCGGCAAAAATTTATGACCTGCAGGACCCTACGTCTAAGATGTCTAAGTCCGGTCCCAATCCTAAGGGATTGGTCAACCTGCTCGATGCCCCAAAGACCTCTGCCAAGCGCATCAAGTCCGCTGTGACCGATGATCTCGGCGCAGTTGCTTTCGACCGGGAAAACCAGCCGGGGGTATCGAACTTGCTGGTCATCCAGTCCGCACTGACCGGAGAATCCATCGACTCCTTGGTGGAAAAATACGCCGGTAAGGGCTACGGTCACCTGAAGGTGGATACCGCGGACGCGCTGGAGGCCTTCACCACGCCCCTCAAACAGCGCTATGACGAGCTCATGGCGGATCGCGGTGAGCTGGAGCGCATCCTAGAGCGCGGTGCGCGCACCGCACAGGAAGTAGCGCAGCCGCTTGTGGATGCCGTCTATGAAAAAGTCGGCTTCTTTCCGCGCTCACGCAGATAGCAGGTACCCCTTAACCCACCCCGCCGAGGGACAAGTGGGTGTTCCCCAGCTACGCTATACGGGGATAAACGCTGTGCGAGCAAGAAGGGAAGCACGTGTCCACCACCACGAAATCCTCCTCTAAAAAGACAGACCACTACGGCATCGAGCGTGCTAACGCCGATGATCCGGGAGCGATCGATAAAGTCCGGCGCAAGTCGCCTATTGTCGATCATCTCATGCGCATGCAGGAGCGCTATGCCGCGGAGGGTGGTAACCAATTCTCCGCCGGCATCACCTATTACTCGGTTCTGTCCATCTTCCCGTTGGCAATGCTGCTGGTAGCCACCATCGCCGCGGTCCTTGCGAACCGTGAGGATTTGCTCAATGATCTGCAGTCCTACATCACGGACTCTATTGATGGGAATCTCAGTGAATCAGTCAATGAGATTTTGGATAAGGCCATCGAACAGCGCGGGGCGATGTTTGGTATTGGTGGTTTAACCACCCTGTGGTCTGGATTGGGGTGGATGAATCACCTGCGCATTGGCATTTCTGCCATGTGGGGTATCGACGCCAACGACGGCGGCTCTTTTCTGAAAAAGAAGTTTTCTGATCTCTTGGGCCTGATCGGCCTGATCATTGCTTTCGTCGTGGCCTTCGGTGTGACCGCTGCTGGTTCCTCTGGACTCACGCAGAAGGTCTTTGAACTCTTAGGGATAGATTCCTTCCCGGGCATGGGCTACGTCTTCTTCTTCAGTGGCCTGTTGCTGGGGCTTATCGCCAACTTCATCGTCATGTGGTGGCTGATTATGATCTTGCCGCGGACCAAGGTACCTAAAAAGTCTGGCTTTATCGGTGCCGCCATGGGTGCGGTCGCGTTCGAGGTCATTAAGCAGCTATCCACCGTGATTATGTCCTCTGCCACCGGCAGCCCGGCTGGTGCGGTCTTTGGTCCGGTTATCGTTTTGATGATTCTCATGTATCTGGTGTGGCGTGTAGTGCTGTATATTTCGGCTTGGACCGCGACGACCGCGGAATCCCTGAAGTACGCCCGCCCGCCGGTTCCAGAACCCGCGGTTATCCGGGTGCGCAATGAGGTGCGTGAGGGTGCACCGGCGGGTGTGGTCTTCGGTGTGGGCACCGCGCTGGGTGCTGTGGCCGTGGGCGTGGTGAAGCTTTTCCGCCGCAAATAAAATCTTCCCTTTGGGCGAAGACGTCGCGCGCGTTATACCTTTAATATAGACATTATGAACGCCGATGATATCGCCCCAGACCTCTACGAAAAGTGGGACCTTGACCGCAGTGGTGGCGAGGATGAGCTTTCTGTTTTATTGGAAGCAAAAGACATTAAACTTGGGCAGCAAGGATATAACCCCGATGAGCCACGGCGCGTACAGTTGCGCATAGCAGCTAGTATCTTGGGGTCGGCGATTAAGAGGACCGAATACGATCAAGCTTTACGCACTGGCCTTCGCCCGACGTGGGGCGAGCTCGGCACGCTGAGCTCGGTGGGGCAGTGGTCACTGGCAGCGCGCCCACAGGGTCTGGGGCAGGCAGCGGGTTTTGTCGTGCCGAACCAGGAGCAGGAACGGCCAACGCAGGATACGCGCATTGGCTTAGGCATCGTGGATTTACTCTTAGCCGGTGGTATCAGTAGCGCATGTGGTGGGGGCGTCGACGAGCTTGTGAATTCGGGAACCTTGTCCTATGTAGTTGCCTGCATTACGATGGTGGTCTAAGTTTTGGGCAGCGAGGTGTGGATGGGGGCTAGTCCAGCAAAGATTCTTGCAGGCTACACCGTGCGGGACGTGGACACGAAGGAAAAGCTCAGCCTCAGCCAGTCCGCAAAACGCCAGTGGTGGCGCCTGATCAATATAATCCCTGGAATTGGGCACTTGGTAGGCATGGTGGCGGTGGTGGTGCTGACGACCACGATTAACGAGGAAAACCGCCGGCGTGGTTCCCACGACGAGCTCGCAAACGCAGAAGTGGTCAAAAGGAGGCCGCGTAAGTAGGCCGCTGGCATAGCGTATCCAAGGACAGGTGCCTACGATGGTGCGCATGCATGATGTACCGTTAATTAGCCCCGAAAATAAGGATTCTGCCGAGAGCCTGGTGGAACAATTGCCCAAGGTATCTCTCTGGGAACCGATTCGTTCGCAGGCTAGCACCGCGGAGGAATTGATCGCAGACATTCGCGAGCAGTGTGCCCAGCTTGCTGATGACCATGTGGTCTACGCCGAGTTGCAGCTCAACCCCGCGGCTTATTCTTTCGATACATCAGCAGTCGTGCGCGAGGTAGCCGCAGAACGCTTCGGCGATCTCCAAGTACGGTTTGTCATCGAGGCCACAGAGGTATCGGCTCATGTCGGAGACTCCGCGGACATTGCGGGCTACGCCCTACCGGAGGGCCACGCTACAGCGGCAGCAAAGTTCCGCACGAATTACCTGCCTACCCAGATCCCGGTGGGCGAGGATTTCACCGCCATCGAAAGTGCGGCGCAGGCCGGAGTAAACCGCTTGCTTCGACCAGTGAATATGATTGATGATTTCGCCGCCGATGTCGAGGGAATTCGTCCGGGCAAGGCCTCCGGATGGATACGCGACCGACATATCCCACTGGTATTTTCGCCGTTGGACGAGGTTGAGGAACTCACGGATCATCCGCTTCCGCTCTTGCAGCAGCTTGGCTTTACCTGTTGCGTTTCTTCCGGAGATTCCACGTTGAGCAGGCAGTTTCTCGCCTTAAGTGAGACCTTTGGGTATGGCTTGGAGGAGTTTTTCGATCTCACCGTTAAAGCGATTGAGAATATTTTCGACACCGAAGAAACACGGCAGCGTATCCTTGAGACCGTTATTCTTCCGGCCTACGAGGACTTATCCGATCCAGAACTTGCCGGCCCCGATACCGAGGATTCACTGGAGGGTTCTGGGTTCTCAATGAACCTGAATGATAACGCTTCCGCAGAGTAATAGATAGTTAATCAACATAAAGGAGAAGACATGCCTTCCGCACTATTCGTTGTTACCGCCGCGGATAAGTGGACGCTAGCTGATGGCAGTACCCGTCCCACTGGATACTGGGCCGAGGAGCTCATAGCTCCGCACCGGGTGTTTAAGAACGCTGGTTGGAAAATTGAGTTTGCCACGCCGAACGCTAAGGCCCCCGTAGTAGACGAATACAGCCTCGAGGTATTGTCTGAGGACGAGCGCGCCGAGCAAGAGAACTACCTAGCTGAAATCGGTCCAGATCTGGAAGCCCCACTGAACCTGGCCGATGTTAAGGAAGCTGACTACGACCTCGTCTTTTATCCCGGCGGCCATGGCCCGATGGAGGACCTGGCTTATGACCAAGACTCCGCCCAGCTTTTGCAGAAGCGCATCGAATCCGGCCGCGCTCTGTCCCTGGTATGCCACGCACCGGCTGCCTTGCTTGCGCTGGACAATGACAACTGGCCGCTTAAGGGCTACGCCATGACCGGCTTTACCAACGCCGAAGAGGGCGAGGAGACCATCGCCGCTGCTAAGTGGGTTGTTGAGACCCGCCTGCGCGAACTCGGCGCTGATTTCAAGCAGACCGATCCTATGCAGCCTTACGTAGAGGTTGATCGTAACCTCTACACTGGCCAGAACCCTGCGTCCTCTGAGCCTCTGGCACAGCGCATTCTGCGCGACTTTTAAGGCGGACGCTGCAGGCTCTCGCCGCAGGCGACGCGCTCACCTGCTCGGCGGACCGGGTGGGTCATGCCGCCCACATGGGGCGCCGTGAGACATCGACCCCCTTTTCAAGATGAGTCCGGGGCCTTTGTCGCCGCACGTGGCCTTCGCCACCGCACTGCAGGATGACGGGGTGGAAACCACGCCCTTTACTGCGGAGCGGCTGGACTGGGGCGAAAGGTCGCGGCTGGCGCTCGCTAGAGCCAGTAGTTCTAAAAACTTTTAGAACCGGGAAAAACGCTTAATCAGCATGTTCTCAAGGCCCTTCCAGGATTCTGCGTGCTCGCTATACGGCTTGGACGGCACGTAGCCAGCGTGTTCGGTGGAACCGAGCATGTAGCCGAGGTAGTCCTGCAGGCGTGGATTGGCCAACATGTAGGAGTTAATGGAATCGTCCCCAGCCCAGTCCGCAGCATCGGCGCAGACCTCGTAGCAGCGCGATATTTGGTCGGTATCGACCGCCTCTGGTCCCTTTTCAATATCGCGTACAAGGCCGTTGAAGGAATATTGGTTATCCGGGTGGACTTGAACCTCCAGTTCACCAGCATTAGCTGCGGTGACGACGTCTTCCCAGGTGGATACGCGTGCCAAGTCGTGGTCATCATTATCGATCAGCCATCGCACTAGCGTCTTGGAGGAATCGAAGGTAAAGATTTCGCCCCACTTACCCAAGAAGATGGGATTACCGTTCACGTAGGTACGCAGCGTGTAGACGGACTTGGACTGCGCGGTTATCTTGATCGGGTCGATACCGGCGGCGGCCCAAGGTGACTCGTCATAGGGGTCGGCGGCTTCCGCTGCGGCCTTGCGCTTTTCTTCGGCTTCTTTGGCGGCAGCCTCGGCGGCACTCGCCGCCTCGGAAATGCGGGTTTTAGCATCCGAGACCGCGGCGGCGTCGAAGTCATCGCTAGGAACCACGCGGATGTGCTCATCCAGATCCGCGATGACCTTCTTCCAATTGGCCAGGATGACCCGTCCGACACCGCTCCACTCACTCATGCCTTGCTCGCCGGAGTAGTGATCGGCGCCGCGGTTAACGTTGCGCAAGATGGAGTGGGTGGCGAAGAAGATGGTGGTCTGTTCCGCAGCAGCGACACCGGCAAGCGCAGATGCCACCTCGAGGTCGCGCGCCACGGTTGAGACATTAGCGTGGTTGGGGCGGCCGGCGAGGACCTCCGGCATGCCGATGAGGTCGTATTCATCACGTTTTGCCGGGGTAACGCGGTGCGCTGGACGGGCGGCAAATTGCTCCCACTGCGGGTGATCCAGCAGGTCATGCTTGGCATCAGATTCCAGGTAGCACAGCAGCTCAGCGGGGGAGTCAAAGACCAAGACGGAGTCATCGTCGCCCAAAAAGGCCTGCCATTCGGAGCCTTTTTCGCGCCACTTGGGCGCCCAGAGGGTATAAAAATCGCCCTCAGTCAAGGAGAGCTTAATAGGCACAATCGCACGGTTAATCATGGCGTTTTATTCTACCCAACGCCCCGGCTATCGTGCGGAATGGCCGGGCGCTTGTTAAGCGGTAGGCCGCCAAAAACCTTTAAATTGCATGCCCATATTATTCGTCCGCAGCGGATTGGTCTGCACCGGGTCGCCGGCCTCCACAATCTCGCCGTCTCCAGAATACATCGCCACATGGCCATCCCAGACGACCAGATCACCGGGCTGGAGCTGATCAGCACTGACTTGTTTGCCGATCGCCTGCTGGTCTGCTGTACGCGGTATATCCACCCCCGCCTGGGAATAGGCCCATTGGGTAAGCCCTGAGCAGTCGAAGCCGCCATTGCCGGTCCCGCCCCAGGCATAAGGCTGGCCCAACTGGCTTTTCGCCGCTGCAACAGCCGCACGTCCGACGTCCCCAGCAGCTTCTGCACCCGCCGCCGGTTGCGATGAGGGAGCAGGGGCCGGTTCTGGTGCAGGAGCCACACCCGTGGGCGATCCCGCGGTGGCCGCGACCTGTTGAGGCAGGCCAACGGCGGATTCCACCGGCCGCAAGGAGATGGGTAAAAGGGTCGCGGCGGTGTTGGTGAGCTCATCTTTAAGGCGGTTGACCCGGGCCATCGCCCGGCCATTATGTTCGTCTATCACGGTGCGGAGAAATGCGAGCGCGGCAGCACGGGCGGCAGGATCGAGAGATAATAATCCCACCGTGGCCGGGGCAGCGGCGCAGATAAGCTGCGTGCCAATGCTGAAGAGATCTTCGGCAGCCGCCGTGATAAGCCTGCGTGCTTGGTCAAGTACGGCGGAGATGGTCTCATTATCACGGGTAAGGAGATTCGCGGCAGCAATAAGTTGGGTGGCATCGCCATGCGCGATATCCGCCAGCGGCTGCGCGGCGGAGAGATCTGGAATGCGGGGCAGCTCGACATCGGGCAGCGGCGAGGGCTGCAGCGCGGCTATATTTTCGAGGGCGGTAACAAGCACTTATATCGCCGCCCTGAGGGACTGGTCCAACGCCGCATCGGAGTCTTCGGCCTCCCGAGACATTAGAAAAGAAGACTGCGCGATGTGGCCCATATCGCGGCGCAGCATGGTCATCCGTGCTCCAATATTGTCGAGGGCGGCATGGACGGCCTCATTGAAAGCAATAAAGGCCCAATCTTCAGGCAATGCCGGGTGGGGCGGGTTGTTTCCTTGTGCTTTTGAGTGCAGGTCAAGGGCTAAAAGGCGGGCGTGTGCGGTATCTATCTGGAATGTTTTCATGCCCTATTGGACTGGTTAATGGTCCAAGTGGTTCCCAAAAGTTTAAAGTAGAGGGCATGGATATCCACGTCGTAGACCACCCGCTTGCCGCTTCCCGCTTGACCCTGATGCGCGATATGCGCAGCGATAACTCCGCTTTTCGCGCCGCGCTCAAGGACTTGGGAGCCATGCTTGTATATGAAGCCTCTCGCGATTTGGCGGTAGAAAACTTCGATTGCGAGACGCCGGTTGCCACCGCCCAGGGCGCCCGCCTGCAGGATCCACCTATTATCGTTCCTATTATTCGCGCTGGGCTCGGCATGGTGGACCCTGCCTTGTCGATGATTCCTGATGCCCAGGTCGGCTTCATTGGAATGGCGCGCGATGAAGAAACCCACGAACCCGTGCCGTACCTGGAGGCGCTGCCGCAGGACCTCACCGGGCGCACTGTCTTTGTCGTTGATCCCATGTTGGCCACCGGCGGGTCCTTGCTGCACGCCTTGCGCTTATTGGCTGCCCGCGGTGCTACCGATATCACCGCCATCTGCATGGTTGCGGCCCAGCATGGCGTGGACGCGCTGGAGAAATCGGGCCTTACTGTGCGCCTCGTAACCGCCGCCATCGATCCTGAGCTTAATGGGGATGCCTATATCGTGCCGGGGCTGGGCGATGCCGGCGATCGCCTCTACGGCCCGCGCAATATCGATTTTTAAGCTAGG
Source organism: Corynebacterium macginleyi (assembly GCF_003688935.1). Taxonomy (GTDB): domain Bacteria; phylum Actinomycetota; class Actinomycetes; order Mycobacteriales; family Mycobacteriaceae; genus Corynebacterium; species Corynebacterium macginleyi. The sequence continues at coordinate 9,575 of NZ_REGE01000011.1, forward strand.
ATTTCTCTCTGAAAGCCCAAAAGTAGCTTTCACAAAGGGGGAAAAATCGTGAGTTTTATTCAATTAATGTGGTCGAGCTACGGCTACGGATTTTCGCAACAATTGCGTCGCGTGCGTGAGCGGCGGGGGATATCCCAGCAAGTGCTCGCAGATATTTCGGGGGTATCGCGCAGTCAGATTTCCAATCTGGAGCGTAATGAAAATGGCATACACACCATGGCAGACCCACAATTATCCACGGTGTACAAGCTGGCGCTGGCTTTAGAAATTCCGCCGGCGGTCTTGTTGCCGGCCGGTGGGGACGTGGTGGAGGGCCATTTGGCGGATTCCGCCGTGCTCGGTGTAGAAGATGTCGCGCCCTTCCCGCAGGACTATATCAACCAGCGGCGCTTTAGTAACGCGCGGGGCTAAACACCCTGACTTACTGAACCGCATGGTCTAGTTGTAGACTGCCTCCAAAGAGATAGTTCAGGAACAGGGAGGCGTGCGCGTGATCTCGGAGTTTATTAACGAGTGGTTTGATGCTCACCGTGCGGAGGTCATCGCGTGGCGGCGCCATATCCACCGCAATCCGGAAACGGCGAACCAAGAGGTCAACACCACCAACTTTATCGCGAATATTCTTGCGGATTACGGGCTCGAGCCGCAGCGCTTCCCACATACCGGCCTCATGCTGGACATCGGCCCTGACACGGAGCTTGGCCGGTTGGCCTTCCGCGCCGATATCGATGCCTTGCCCATCATGGAGGTGACCGGGCTAGAGTTTACCTCTCAGAAACCGGGCACCATGCATGCGTGTGGCCACGACGTGCACACCACCATCGCACTCGGACTTGCCTGCGCGTTGGCGGATTTCCAGCGGGTGAAAAAACTGGAACTGGGCATTCGCGTCATTTTCCAGCCGGCGGAGGAAGTGTGGGTCGGTGGTGCCACCGACGTTATTTCTTGGGGCGCGCTGGAAGGCGTGCATTCCATCTTCGCCATCCACGCCGAGCCGAAGCTGCGCGTGGGGCGCATCGGAATCCGCGCCGGGGCCATTACCTCGGCAACGGACGTGGTGGAGCTAAAGATCAAGGGTCCGGGTGGGCATACCTCGCGCCCGCACCTATCCGCGGACGTGGTCTATGCGCTGGGTAAGGTTATTACCGAGCTGCCGGCGCTGCTATCTCGCCGCATCGATCCGCGCACCGGCACCGTCTTGGTCTTTGGCCAGGTCAATTCCGGTTACGCCCCCAATGCGATCCCAGAAACCGGGACGCTGACTGGCACGATGCGTACCGCCGATATCGTTATCTGGCGCCAGATGCAGGAACTTTTCGCGGAACTGGTGGATCAGATCTTGGCGCCGGTGGGGGTAGAACACGAACTGACCTATAACCGCGGCGTGCCGCCCGTGCTTAATGATGACGTGGCTACCGCCTTGCTCGCTTCGGCCGCACAATCCATTGACCCGCAAGCCGTGGTGCAGGCCCCGCAGTCTTCCGGAGGTGAGGATTTTTCCTGGTACTTGGAGAAGGTGCCCGGTTCCATGGCGCGCCTTGGTTGCTGGTCCGGGGAAGGAGAACAGCACGATCTGCACATGGGTGACCTCATCGTGGATGAGCGGGCGATTGGTGTGGGCATTAAGCTTTTTGGGGCCGTGGTCGAGCAATTCATGGGGAAGAATGCGCAGGCGGACTAACCTGCAGGGTTTAGGTACGGGTTAGACTCGTAGGCGACTTTAAAAGTGGAGCTTATAAAGGAGCAATTGCGTGTTGAACCAGACCAAGCGAATTGTCATCATTGGCGGTGGCCCGGCGGGCTATGAGGCAGCGCTGGCTGGCGCCAAATATGGCGCGGAAATCACCATCATCGAAGACCAAGGCATGGGCGGCAATAGCGTGCTCTTGGACTGTGTTCCCTCCAAGTCCTTTATTGCCGGTGCCAATATTAAAACGGATTTGCGCCGTGCGGATGACATGGAGCTGAATGAGGGCATCGGTAAGGCGCAGCTGTCCATCAATGCACTGAACCAGCGCGTGCAAGATCTGGCGGCTAAGCAATCCGCTGATATCAGCAATACGATGGAGTCCCTGGGCGCTCGTGTTATCGATGGGCGGGCGTACTTTCCGGAGGATCAGCAGGCCGATGCCTTCGGTGGGCACAAGGTCACTGCAGTTTTCAACGAGGATGGGCACGAGGAAACCCTCGATGCGGATCTCGTATTGGTGGCAACCGGTGCTACCCCCCGCATCTTGCCCGGTGCCCAGCCGGACGGAGAGCGCATCCTGACCTGGCAGCAGGTTTATGACCTTACCGAGTTGCCGGAGCACCTGATTGTGGTTGGCTCCGGTGTCACCGGTGCTGAGTTCGTATCAGCCTTCGCCGAGCTAGGCGTCAAGGTTACGATGGTGGCCTCGCGCGATCGTATTTTGCCGCATGATGACGCTGATGCTGCCGACGTCCTAGAAACCGTGCTGAGCGAGCGCGGTGTCGAGCTTGAAAAGAACTGCCGCGTGGAAACCGTTAACCGCACCGAGGACGGCAACGTGCAGGTCACCACGCAAGATGGCCGCGAGATTCATGGTTCCCATGTCATTATGTCCATCGGTTCCATTCCAAACACCAAGGATCTGAAATTAGAGAATGTAGGCGTGGAAACCGCGAAGTCAGGGCACATCCAGGTGGACCGCGTTTCTCGGACCAATATTGCCGGCATCTACGCTGCAGGTGACTGCTCCGATCTCTTCCCGCTTGCCTCCGTGGCCGCGATGCAGGGCCGGGTCGCGATGTACCATGCGCTCGGTGAAGGTGTTTCGCCTTTGCGCCTAAAGACCGTGGCAAACGCGGTATTTACCCGCCCTGAGATCGCCGCGGTCGGCTTTACGCAGGCCGAAATTGAGGCCGGTGAAGTCGCCGCCCGCGCGATTACAATGCCGCTCAATACGAACCCGCGCGCGAAGATGCGCTCGCTGCAGCACGGTTTTGTCAAGCTATTTTGCCGCGCTACGTCCGGCCGCGTGATTGGTGGCGTCATCGTCGCGCCGACCGCCTCCGAGCTCATCCTGCCCATTGCCATGGCGGTGACCAACCAACTTACGGTAAACCAACTGGCCGATTCGTTCGCAGTTTACCCTTCGCTGTCTGGCACCATTACTGAGGCCGCCCGCCGCTTGGTGGCCCGCGATGACCTGGAGTAAACCTCGTTCCTAGAACGTGGAGTAGGTATGCCCCGCAGTGCGGTTGAGTCCGATTTAATCGGCCTATTCACCTCTAGCAGGGCGCGCTGTAGACAGCACTCGATGGGCCCAGGCCGTACAGCCTGGGCCCATCGAGGTGGAGGTGGAAATGACCAAATTAAGGGCGTTAGCATATGCGATCCGCTCCGCCTGGGCCATATCGCAGCCTAGGCTTACCGCGAATTCCTTGCGTATGCGGCGAGACGATCCGGCCGCATCGCAGGCCCCAATCTCCCCATTGGCCGGCGAGTTCTTCTGCGAGCATATCGAGTGTGTGAATGTAGCTATGTGCCTCATAGAAAAAATCGCGCACTGCTTCAAAAAGGGGGTGTTCCTAATTAGCTTGTTAACCTCGCGGGTGGATTAGCCGGAGTTGATTTTCTCAGCCGGGGTTGTTTGCGCGTGTTGCCCTACTAGTAAAGTAATGTCCGTGTACAGCCTTGATTGCCAGACGCATCTTTATCGCCATATTGCCGATGAACTGCGTTCCCAGGGGCAATCCCAACATCCTTGGTTTCGATATTGAGTTCTTCACCCCGATCTTCGTCATGGCCAGCATTACCGGCTGGACTGCGCACATTGTGGAACAAAATGAAAACAATTCGTTGATTCGTCCATTGTCCGCTTACGTCGGTGAAGAACAGCGCTCTGTTCCGCCGAAGTCCTTCTAAACGCGCAGCTTCCCGCACGGTTCGTCTTGTGATTCGACTCGTGGTTTGTTCCGCAGCGGACCGTGTAGTGGACCGTAGATGCTCCCCACCCTCGCGTGGGGAGCATTTGTGCATCCTCCCACGGGATAACTGAGCAATCCACGCCTTCAGATGCTGCATTTGCGCCTGAGTTATTGCATAGGAGGATGCGCATGTAGCAGTTGCGATCACGGCTCCGGCTGCGAAAAAATGCCGAGCAAAAAATTGCAGACTTTGCAGAATTGTGGGCCCTGTTATTACTGGTTGACTGGCAGAAATTCACCAGTCGAGATCTAAGTCGCAGGTGAGTGTAGAAAATCCCGCTTTGAAAAGGATGATAAAAACAATTCTTATCTCTAAAATGAGAGACGGATCACCCCAGTGGGGACGTTGCAACGCGGCGTCTTCCAAGTTGAAAGGAACACCCAAGTGGCCAATTCCGCCCTTCCATCGTTCGACAAGATTTTGGTAGCCAACCGTGGCGAAATCGCTGTGCGTGCCTTCCGTGCTGCCTTCGAAACGGGGGCTAAGACCGTCGCTGTCTATCCTCGTGAAGATCGCAACTCCTTTCATCGCGCGTTTGCGGATGAAGCAGTGCGTATTGGTGATGAGGGACAGCCCGTTAAGGCGTACCTTGATATCGAGGAAATCATCCGTGCTGCTAAGCAGTCTGAAGCAGATGCGATTTATCCGGGCTACGGTTTCTTATCCGAGCGCGCCGACTTGGCCCGTGCCTGCGAGGACAATGGCATCAAGTTCATTGGACCTACTCCGGCGACGTTGGAACTCACCGGCGATAAATCCGCTGCGGTTAACGCCGCGAAGGAAGCGGGGCTGCCGACGTTGCAGGACTCGGAGTCGACCACGGACATCGATAAGCTGGTAGCGGATGCTGCTGACTTTAACTTCCCGGTGTTTGTCAAGGCAGTATCCGGCGGTGGCGGGCGTGGTATGCGCTACGTGGAATCGGAGTCTGAACTGCGCGAACGGGCTGCAGAAGCCTCGCGCGAGGCTGAAGCAGCCTTTGGCGATGGTAGCGTTTACCTTGAGACCGCGGTGATTAATCCGCAACATATTGAGGTGCAAGTGCTCGCGGATTCGCAGGGTAATGTCATCCACCTCTTTGAGCGTGACTGCTCCGTGCAGCGCCGCCACCAGAAGGTCGTAGAAATTGCTCCCGCGCCGTCGTTGGATCCGGAGCTGCGCGACCGCATTTGCCAGGATGCCGTAAATTTCTGTGAACACATCAACTATGAGGGTGCCGGCACGGTGGAGTTCCTGGTGGATGAGCGCGGCAACCACGTCTTCATTGAGATGAACCCCCGCGTGCAGGTGGAGCACACCGTAACTGAGGAGATTACCGGTGTGGATATCGTCAAGGCGCAGATGAATATCGCCGCAGGTGCTTCTTTGGAAGACATCAACCTGGCACAAGAAGATATCGCGATTACCGGCTCCGCCCTCCAGTGTCGTATTACTACGGAAGATCCGAATAACGGCTTCCGTCCAGATACGGGTACGTTGACCGCGTACCGTTCGCCGGGTGGTGCTGGTGTGCGCTTGGATGGTGCGACCTCAGTGGGTGCTGAAGTATCGCCCAACTTCGACTCTCTGTTGGTCAAGATGACCTGTCGTGGTACCACTTTCGAGCAGGCAGTCCAACGCGCCCGCCGCGCGCTGAACGAGTTCCATGTATCCGGCGTGGCCACCAATATCGGCTTTCTGCGTGCCTTGCTCAATGAGTCCGACTTCGTTAATACCCGCGTCGATACCGGATTTATTGCTGACCACCCGGATCTGCTCAAGGCGCCACCAGCGGTGGATGAGTTCGGTCGTATCTTGGACTACATCGCGGATGTCACCGTGAATAAACCCAATGGTGACAGGCCTACCGCGCTGCGCCCCTTTGACAAGCTGCCGAAGTTTAAAGCGGAGGAGCCGCTCCCGCGCGGTGCCCGCGATGACCTCTTGGAGCTGGGTCCACAAAAATACGCGGAGAAGATTCGCGCCCAGGAACCTTTGATGGTTACGGATACCACGTTCCGCGATGCCCACCAGTCCCTGCTTGCTACCCGTGTACGCAGCACTGCCTTGGTTTCCGCGGCAGAGGCCGTGGCGCGCCTGACTCCCGAACTCTTTTCTGTCGAGGCATGGGGCGGTGCTACCTACGACGTGGCCATGCGCTTCCTTCACGAGGACCCTTGGGTGCGCCTGGACCTGCTGCGCAAGGCTATGCCGAACCAGAATATTCAGATGCTCCTGCGCGGGCGCAATACCGTGGGCTATACCCCGTACCCAGATTCGGTCTGCCGCTCGTTTGTGCAGGAAGCTACAAAGTCCGGTGTGGATGTCTTCCGCATTTTCGATGCACTGAATGATGTCTCCCAGATGCGCCCTGCCATCGATGCCGTGCTCGAAACGAACACCACCGTGGCCGAGGTAGCCATGGCCTATTCCGGTGACCTTTCTTCGCCGAAGGAAGACCTCTACACCTTGGACTACTACTTGAAGCTGGCCGAGCAGATTGTAGAATCCGGCGCGCACATCCTGGCTGTCAAGGACATGGCGGGACTGTTGCGCCCAGAAGCCGCACACGTCCTAGTCACCGCGCTACGCAAGGAATTCGACCTGCCGGTCCACGTGCACACGCACGATACCGCGGGCGGCCAGATTGCTACCTACTTCGCGGCGGCGCGCGCCGGTGCCGATATTGTCGACGGTGCCTCGGCACCGCTCGCCGGGACTACTTCGCAGCCTTCGCTTTCCGCGCTCATCGCTGCCTTTTCTAATTCCAAGCGCGATACCGGAATCGACCTGCAAGCGGTCTCGGACTTGGAGCCGTACTGGGAGGCCGTGCGCCAGCTGTATGCCCCGTTTGAAAATGGCATTCCGGGCCCGACCGGCCGCGTGTACAAGCACGAGATTCCGGGTGGTCAGCTGTCTAACCTGCGCGCACAGGCTGTGGCATTGGGCCTGGCGGATCGTTTCGAAGTCATCGAAGATAACTACGCCGCCGTCAACGAGATGTTGGGCCGCCCCACCAAGGTCACCCCGTCCTCCAAGGTGGTGGGTGACTTGGCGCTCCACCTCGTGGGCACCGGCGTTTCTCCGGAAGACTTCGCAGCTAACCCGAAGAAGTACGATATCCCGGATTCGGTGGACCAATTCCTGCGCGGCCAGCTGGGGACGCCTCCGGGTGGCTGGCCAGAGCTGCGCGATAAAGTCCTCGATGGCCGTGCCGAAACCGGTGCACAGATTAACGATGTCCCGGCAGAGGAACAGCCGCATTTGGAGTCGGATAACTCAGATGAGCGTCGCGCCAGCTTGAATCGCTTGCTTTTCCCCAAGCAGTTTGAGGAATTCAATGAGTTCCGCCGTAAGTATGGCAATACCGAGGCGTTGACAGATACGGTCTTTTTCTACGGGCTGACCGAAGGCGAAGAAAAAGTGGTGCACTTCTTCCCTGAAGACTCCACCGATCGCTCCAACCTAAAACAGATGGTGGTGCGCCTCGATGCTGTGGGTGAGCCGGATGAGAAGGGTATGCGCAATGTTGTGCTCAACGTCAACGGCCAAATCCGCCCGATGAAGGTGCGCGATGAAAACGCAGAATCCAGCGTAGCCACGGTAGAGAAGGCGGACCCGTCCAATGACGGCCATGTGGCGGCTCCGTTTGCCGGAGTGGTAAACCCCACGGCAGAGCCAGGCGATGAGGTCAAGGCCGGCGACCAAGTCGCGGTCATTGAGGCCATGAAGATGGAAGCTTCCATTTCTGCCACCAAGGATGGTGTGGTCGACCGCGTGGCCATTGGCCAGGCCACCAAAGTAGAAGGCGGGGATCTTCTCGTTGTCATCAAATAGCGGCGCCATCTAACGCGTACGCGTAAATCCCCTCCCGGATGGATGAATATCCAGCCAGGAGGGGATTTTGATGCTTGAAGAGCAGTGCGCTGGTTAGAGAACCATTGGCGCAACGATGACACCGACGATGGCGGCATTGAGCATATTGGTCAGGAAGCCACCGAAGAGTGCGCGTGGGCCAAGCTTGGCTACTTCCCCACGGCGCTCAGGAATCAGGCCACCGATGGAACCAATCTGGATGCCGATGGAAGAAAGGTTGGCGAAGCCAGCGAGGGCAAACGAGGAGATCAAGATGGCTTTATCGCTAAGTTCATCGATGCTTTCACCGAATGCGGTGTAGCCAACGAACTCGTTCAGGATGGTCTTTTGGCCGATGAAGTTACCCACCTCGAGGGCCTCGTTCCACGGCGTACCAATAAGCCAGGCCGCAGGGGCGAAGATAATGCCAAAGAGTCCTTCGAGCGACCAGTTATCTTGACCGAAGAGGGAGCCGATACCGCCAAGGATGGTAGAAAGCATCACGATCGTGGCGATGAAGGCGATAAGCAAGCAGGCAACCGCGATGGCGATCTTTCCGCCAGCCATGGCACCGCTACTGATGGCGTCGATGATGTTCTTGGATTCGTTATCGCGGACGTCTTTAACGGTGGCGTCGAGGTTCGTCTCTTCTGTTTCCGGCATGAGGCCCTTGGCGACGAGCAGGGATCCCGGCGCATTCATGAGCGATGCGGCGAGCAGGTACTCCAGGGGTGCACCCAAGAGCGAATAGCCGATCAATGTGGATCCGGCTACGGAGGCAAAGCCGCCGACCATACAGGTATAAAGTTCGGATCGGGTGAGCTTGGGCAGGTAGGGCTTAATTACCAGCGGTGCCTCGGATTGCCCGAGGAAGATCACGGTGGAGGCCCAGACCGATTCCACCTTGGAGGTGCCCATGAGCCATTTGATGGCGGATCCGACGTATTCCACGAAGTATTGAATAACCCGAAGGTAGTACAGGGCGGCGATGATGGCGCCCAAGAAGATGATCACGGGGAGCACATTGAGGGCGAAGATAAAGTCGTCCCCGAAGAGGCCACCGAAGACGAATTGGGTGCCCTCGTTGGTAAAGTCCGTGAGCTTTGTCAGCCCATTGGCGATGCCCTTGAGGGCCTTGAATCCAGGCTCCCACGCGAGGACTAAGAAGCAGAAGACGACCTGCAGGATAAGTCCCACGCCAATGGTGCGCCACTTGATATTTTTACGCGAGCTCGACAGGACATAGATCACTGCAAGAATGGCAATGATGCCGAGCAATCCTTGGAGACGTTCCATATTTTTTCTGACCGTTCTTTGAAGGGACTTTTTAGTTAGAGTGACTCTGGACCAAAGGAATGGGGGAGGATCTTGTCAAAGTCGTGGCTCCGGGGCTTGCCGTCGACGGAAACGATGACGCGCTCGCAGTTGAACTCCCGCAGGACCTGGCGGCAAGCCCCGCAAGGGTAACAAGGCGCGGATTTTAAACCGACGATAGCAACCGCTTTGATCTGCGGAATGCTGGGCAAGTGGCCATCGGTGGCCGTCACGCCTGAGGTGGTGACCATGTGCGCGGCGGCATTGCGTTCGGCGCAAATCCCCAGCGGGCTGGAGGCGTTTTCGACATTGCAACCGGTGACAATGCGGCCATCGGCAAGCAGCAACGCCGCACCGACTGGGAAGGAGGAATAGGGTGCCCAGGCGTGGTGGGCTGCCTTTTCGGCGAGGCTGAGCAATTCGGCATCGGAAGGAGGCGGATCCGGGCTGGCATTCATTGCGGTATGGGCTTTCTTTCTACGGTTAAAACGAGAGTGTTCTAATTCTCCATTAGAACAAAAAGAAAAATACTTGTTGACATCTGTTCTATAGGAAATGATAATTGGACGTGGTGAAGTGTACAACCACTATATATGATGCAGTAAATCACATTACGTGGGTGCAGGTTTTGGTGTCCACATCATTGCAGGAGGAGTAGTCATGGCGGAGAAATTCGATGCGGTGGATGTTATTCGTACCAAGCGTGACAAGGGGGTCCTTAGCCCAGAGGAAATCGACTGGGTCATCGATGCCTATACGCGCGGGGTGGTAGGTGATGAGCAGATGGCCGCGCTCAATATGGCGATCTTCCTAAATGGTATGAACCGGGAGGAAATCTCGCAGTGGACCCAGGCGATGATCGCCTCGGGTGAAACAATGAGCTTTAAGTCCCTATCTAAGAAGACTGTAGATAAACACTCCACTGGTGGTGTTGGCGATAAGATCACACTGCCGCTCGCACCCCTTGTGGCTGCCTTCGATGTGGCGGTCCCGCAGCTTTCCGGCCGCGGGTTGGGCCACACCGGTGGCACTCTGGATAAGCTGGAAGCCATTCCGGGCTGGCAGGCGGATATTTCCAATGAGCGATTGATGGAAATCCTGGAGGATCCGGGCTGTATCATCTGTGCGGCAGGATCTGGGCTAGCGCCTGCAGATAAGAAGATTTACGCCCTGCGCGATATCACCTCCACTGTTGAATCTATTCCGCTGATTGCGTCCTCCATCATGTCGAAGAAGATCGCCGAAGGTACCTCGTCTTTGGTCCTTGATGTCAAGGTAGGCTCCGGTGCCTTCATGAAGGATGAGACGCTGGCACGCGAGTTGGCGCAGACCATGGTGGACTTGGGCAATGACGCCGGCACCGCCACCACGGCGCTGCTAACGGATATGTCCACCCCATTGGGTCGAAAGGTGGGCAACGCGCTCGAGGTTGAAGAATCCATCGAGGTCTTGGCCGGTGGCGGACCTGGTGATGTTGTTGAGCTGACTCTGGTACTTGCGCGTGAGATGCTGGAGGCAGCAGGCGTCCATGATGCCGATGTGGAAAAGGCACTCAAGGATGGTCGCGCCATGGACAAGTGGAAGCAAATGATCAAGGCGCAGGGCGGCGACCCAGATGCCAAGCTTCCTGTGGCTACGCATACCCACGATGTCATTGCGGCATCCGATGGTTACTTGACTGAACTCGATGCTCTGTCCGTCGGTGTAAGCTCCTGGCGCCTAGGCGCTGGTCGTGCGCGAAAGGAAGACCCAGTACAGGCAACCGCGGGCATCGAATTGCATGCGGTCAAGGGGGAGAAGGTAACCAAGGGCCAGAAGCTTTTCACCCTGCACACGGAGACCCCGGAGCGCTTCGAGCGCTCCCTCGAGACTTTGCAGCAGGGCTTTAAGATTACGGACGCCCCGCTGGATAAGGAGCGCCAGATCATCCTGGACCGCATTGGTTAAATCAGGATTAACGGAAGCGCAATCGACCCGATGATGATGAGTGCTATGACGGCGAGGAAGACCTTTGCCTGCCACCTGGCGTAGTTGAAAGAAACTCCCACGCCTAAGCGCTTGTCCACCAGCACCGCTGGGTCATCGGGATTGTAGTACAGGATCCCCCACTTATAATGCTCGTCATTATCGGGGGATTCTTTGTCGCTATCCGGAAATTTCACCCCGCGCAGCTGTTCCTCGAGCTGCGATTGGGCGCGCAGGATCATCGCCACGATGGCGATGGTGCCGCAAATGGACATCACCACCATGGTGATAAAGGAGAGCCTAGCCAGGTCCTGGTAACCGGGTACCGGGCTGGTGATCTGCATAAACGACAGCCCAAGAGACATGACAAGCAGCAGGGTGCCCATCGCTTCGTTGGAGGCTGCAAGGTTTGCTTGATTCCGCAGCCGCGCCTTGATGGAGCGTTCCGAGCGTGGCTGAACCGCGGTGCGTTGGATAAGCCAGCAGATGCCGGCGAAAAGCAGCCACACTCCCAGCGTGATGAACGTGATGAAAAAGACGCTGCCGATGGACTTGTCGCTCCAACTATCGGGCTCCAAAGAATCATCCCAGTGCACTGGCACGGGATCGGGAATATCGGTCCAATGGGCGGCGACGATGAGCATACCGGCGATGATGACCAACAAGGAACCTAGCATGGTCAGCCAGGGGAAAGACGGGGTTGGTACATCAATATCCTGCACAGCGTCGGCGTCTCGCCCCGCTACTTGGGCGCTGACGGCGGTTTCTACACCGTCGAACCAGCCGCCGTCCTTCTTAGCGGCGATGATATAGCGGCGTTGGGAGAGGTAAGCCCACGTGCTGCCGATAATGACCAGCAGGGAAGACAAGGCCGCCACCCACGAGTGGTTTAAGTAGAAAAGCGAGAGAACCGTCGCAGCGATGCCCACAATCCACGTCCGGGTTTTGAAACCGGAAATTGCGTCGACCACAACCGGATCAGAAAGGTGACTGTGGGGAACGCGAACACCCAGCGGGGCGCCTGGCGCCGCCAGCGCCGGGATCGTGGTCATCATCCACGTTATGGCCAGCGTGGTGGCGGCCATGAGAATTGTGAGAATCATGATAGCTCCTTCAGTGTGGAGTCGAGATAGCCGTGGAGCTCATCGGCGGAAAAGCCCTGGGCGCGGGCAAGCGCCGCCACGCGGTGAAGGCGTTGACGTACCTGCTGTTCTTGCGCCGCGGTGTGCGCGCCGGGTCGAACGATTGACCCCGACCGGCCCGCAGTTTCGACGAGGCCATCAGTCACGAGCAGATCATAGGCCCTTTTGACGGTGGCCGGGTTGATGCCAATATCCGCGGCGACCTGGCGCACGGGATTGAGCTTGTCACCAGCAACCAGTTGTCCACGGGCGATGGCTAGTACGATTTCATCGTGGATCTGCTGGAAGACCGGCACATCCGCGTCGGGGTTAAGGGTGATGAGCATGGCTACCTTTCTCCACTATCTTTGTACTACTAAGAGCAGTACAGACTGTATTACTGGAAATAATACAGCCTGGAGGAAGAAGAACCTAGATATGGACCTGTGAGGTTAAGCTGAGCTCGTTTCAGAAACCCTCATCGAGGATGACAAAGTCTGGGTGATCAAAAAACGCGGCAATCTTTTCCGCTGCGCCAAAAACGTCGGCGATGGTTAAAGAGTCATGCAGGCCAAGATCTTGGTCTAGGTAGGTGACCTCTGGTGCCGAGAACGTGCCCGAGGATGGTGCAATTTGGCGGGACAGGACCTTAGCAAGGGTTGATTTTCCGGAGCCATTATCGCCAATCATCCCGGTAACCGAGTCAGGGATTGTTCCGGAAAGCTGAGAAAAGCAGGGTGTGCCATCTGGCCAGGTCAGGCTGAGACGAGAAAGAGAAATCGGCATGAAGAATCCGCCTTTAAAGAACGAGTGTGCAAGGTACGTCGAACTAGGCGAAAATCTTCATAGCACTCAACCGTAGCAGCTGTGGTGTAGAATAAAAATCTTTTGTAAAAATTTTCTCTTAGGGGCGCAAGAGGCCTGCAAGAAATGGGTACTAGATTAAAAGCGCCGGAAGAACTTACCTGGGGCAAGTTCCTCGAAGCCCGGTAGCGGCGTGGTGGACGCGATGCCGGGGGCGGTTTGCTCGGCCGCAAGATCGGTCGCGTTGTTCACGAGCAGGTCGTGGGCGCGGGAAGCCTCGTCGCTGGTGGCGTCGGTGCCGTCGGTGGTGACGATGAGCTCTGGGATGTCCTCGGGATCGAAGGGGGTGAGCCAGGTGGCATCGTCAAGCGGATCAGCATCTGGATCCCCAAGGAAGGCTGGGCCCTTGGTGGCGGCGGGGTAGTAGCGCAAGATTGCGGCACCCACAGGTGCTACGGTCGGGTCCTCATTGGCGGCAAGGGGCACAGCGATGACGCCGCCATCGACGATGGGGGACCAGTCCGCGATATAGGAGGGAAAGAGGCCCGCAAGGTAGTCGCGGTCCTCTTCCTTGGCCAAGCGAACGCCAAGAGAAGAATCAGTCATTCTTCCAGGTTAGCTGGCACTACTACTTAATTTCCAGCAGCTGCGCGCCCTTGGTGGTGGACGCACCTGCCTTGACCGCCAGGCCGGTTACGGTGCCGGACTTGTGGGCCTTGACTGGGTTTTCCATCTTCATCGCCTCGAGAACCACGACGATATCGCCCTCGTTTACCTCTTGGCCCTCTTCCACGTTCACCTTGATGACCGTACCTTGCATCGGTGCGGTTACGGCATCGCCGGACACCGAGGCCTTGGCACCGGCACCCTTGCGCTTTTTACGCTTGCGTGCGCCCGTAATGCCAAAGGTGGCGGGCAGGGACACCTCGATGCGGCGGCCATCGATTTCCACGGTGTGAACCTGGGAGGCCTCGGGCGCTCCGGCTTCCGCATCGGTGGAATCATCGTGTGGGGCCAGTTGGTTATCCCAGGCCTCTTCGATCCACTTGGTATAGACATCAAAGGAACCATTTTCTGCGGTAAAGGCGGGATCGGCGACGATGGCCCTGTCAAAGGGTAGCACAGTGGGCAGGCCCTCAACCTGGTATTCAGACAGGGCGCGGGCAGAGCGCCGCAGGGCGGTTTCCCGGTCCGGTCCCCAGACAATGAGCTTGGCCAGCATGGAGTCGAATTGCCCGCCGATGACGGAGCCCTGGACCACGCCCGAATCCACACGCACACCAGGACCGGCGGGTTCCGAGTACTTGACGATGGTACCGGGGGCGGGCATGAAACCGGCCGCAGCGTCTTCGCCGTTGATGCGGAATTCAAAGGCATGCCCGCGCGGTGCGGGGTCTTCGCTTAGTGAAAGCTTTTCACCCTGCGCAATCTTGAATTGCTCACGCACGAGGTCCAGCCCTGTCGTTTCCTCAGAAACGGGGTGCTCCACCTGGAGGCGGGTATTGACTTCGAGGAAGGAAATCAAGCCATCGGCGCCGACCAAATACTCCACGGTGCCGGCGCCGTAGTAGTTAGCCTCGCGGCAAATGCGCTTCGCGGATTCGTGGATGGAGGCGCGCTGCTCCTCGCTCAAGAAAGGCGCAGGCGCTTCCTCTACGAGCTTTTGGAAGCGGCGCTGCAGGGAACAATCGCGCGTGCCGACGACCACCACATTGCCGTGCTTATCGGCCAAGACCTGAGCTTCAACGTGGCGAGCCTTATCGAGGTAACGCTCGACAAAGCACTCGCCGCGACCAAAGGCTGTAATGGCCTCGCGGGTAGCGGATTCAAAAAGCTCCGGAATCTCTTCGACGGTGTGCGCCACCTTCATGCCGCGGCCGCCGCCACCAAACGCCGCCTTGATGGCTACGGGCAAGCCGTGTTCCTCTGCGAAAGCCTTGACCTCGTCCGCGTTGGCTACCGGGTCCTTGGTGCCAGGTGCCATGGGGGCTTCGGCGCGCTCGGCGATGTGGCGTGCGGTGACCTTGTCCCCCAAAGTGCGGATGGATTGGGGAGGCGGGCCAATCCAGGTCAGTCCGGCATCGATAACCGCTTGGGCAAAATCAGCATTCTCGGACAAGAAACCGTAGCCAGGGTGGATAGCATCCGCGCCGGACTTAGCGGCGGCATCCAAAATCTTGTCAAAGACAAGATAGGAATCAGCAGAGGTAGAACCGCCCAGGGCAAAAGCTTCATCGGCCAGCGTTACGAATGGTGCCTGCGCGTCCGGCTCGGCATAAACGGCGACTGAGGAGATCCCGGCATCGCGAGCAGCACGAATGACGCGCACGGCAATCTCACCTCGGTTCGCTATGAGAACCTTGGAGATCCTCTTGGTTTCTACTGCCACGGCAGTAACCTCCTGAATACACTTCGTTTACTACGGGTTCTATTGTTGCACACCAAAATAATAGGTCGTTCGCGTGGCACTAATTGTTACGCTCAAACAAAATAAAACCCACATCGTTGCGATGTGGGTTAGCGATGGCTCGACGAAAATCTACTTCTCAATCGGCATATTGACCATATTGCCCCACTCAGACCATGAACCATCGTAGACCTGCGCCTTTTTAAACCCCAAAAGGTAAGTGAGTACGAACCACGTAAAGGCAGCCTGCGCGCCTAGGTGAGAATACAAAATGGTGGGGGTATCCGGCTCCAGCATGCCGTAGTTGACCTTCAGGTCATCAACGCTACGGAAACGGGAGTTGGGATACGTCGCACGATCCCACTCCAAGTTGATTGCACCCGGAATGTGGCCGTGGCACATGGTCGTGCCATAAGGCGAGTTTCCATTGGGGTCGAACTCTGTCGCCTCACCCGCGAATTCTTCCGGGGGACGAGTATCCACCAAGGACCCCGTTGCCTCGCGTACATCGGTCACGAAGGCGCGCAGGAGGGAATCGTCCCGGGATACCTCGGGATAATCGGACTCGGGAAATTCTGGAACTATGAAGGAGGTATCGCGTTCTTCTGACATCCACGCATCGCGTCCGCCGTCGAGGAGGCGGACGTCCTGGTGGCCAAAGAGGGTGAACACCCACAGTGCATAAGCTGCCCACCAATTGGACTTATCCCCGTACAGGACAATGGTGTCATCCTTGTGGATACCTTTTTCCCGCATTAAGCGGGTAAATTCTTCCCCTGTGATGAAGTCGCGCGTTGGCGAACTCAATAGTTCGGTGCGGAAATTAATCCGGGTTGCCGTGGGAATGTGCCCGATATCGTACAGGAGGGAATCTTCATCGACCTCGATGACGCGTAACCCTTTGATGCCCAGGCGCGCGGACAGCCACGGAGCGGAAACGAGCCGCTCTGGGTGCGCATATTGCTGGAATGGGGGATAGGGGTCTGCTTCTGCCACGGCCCGCATACCTTTCTGTTAAAACAGGATGAATCGCTCCCACTAGTTTAACGCGAGTTTTCTCGATTTATCACTTCAATGTAGTGAAGGTGGCTTTCGATACATATCCAACGTAGTGTGAATCCAGCGGTAGAAATCGCGACCTAGCAAAGGAGTAAGCCGCGTCCGAGGTGGATACGTTTTAGGTTGTCGCTGTACCTCTACTTAGCGGCCCCATGGATTCGGTGCAGCGTTGAAGAATTTGGTTATGTTCTCCTCAGCTTTCTAGGGTTTCTTCAGATTTATCGTCCTCGTCCTGCTCGCTATTGTCTGCCATCTACCTGAAGGCGGATTGTATGCTGCGCGGTGATCCCCGCCGGAAAAGCGAGATTTTTCCGGGGACTAATGCTTAGTCGAGTAGTTTAGGGACGCTATCGGGGTCGGCATCGGAAAGCATCTGGCGAATCCGGTCGTATTCATTGTCTTCGCCGATGGCCTTGGCGGCGCGGCCGAGGGCCGCAATGGCGCGTAGGACACCTTGGTTGGGTTCGTGGGAGAAGGGGACTGGCCCCCATCCCTTCCAGCCGTTGCCGCGCAGACGGTCCAAACTGCGGTGGTAGCCGGTACGCGCGTAGGCATAAGCGGTGATGTACTGGTTGGGCTCTGCGCCGTCGAGCTTGTCGAGCTCGTGCTCCGCGAGCATGGCCCACAGCAACGGGGAATCTGGGTGGTCGACGATGCCGGACGCAGGTTCGGCCGCGTCTGCGGCGCCTGGATCAGTGGGTAACTTAATTGGTTCTGGGGCAAGCATGTCTTTCATTTCCATAGGACACACTCTAGCTATGCTCGTGCGGGCCTACCAGAAGTCACTAACGCCTAGACCAAAAGAGTAGAGCGCGCGGCGTACGACCGGCAAGGACAGCCCGATGACAGAAGATGGATCGCCGTCGATGCTATCGATAAACCAGCCACCCATGGCCTCCAGGGTGAACGCGCCCGCGCATTCTAAAGGCTCGCCGCTGCGGGCATAGGCTTCGATATCGGCTTCGGAAGCCTCTGCAAACCGGATGGTTGTCGTGGAGGTTTCCACGTGGCGCTGCATGCCAAAAATCACGCAATGGCCGGTAAGTAGCTGTGCGGTGCGGCCTGCCTGTTGGCGCCAACGCTCGACGGTGGCGTCGATGGTATGCGGTTTGCCTTGCAGGTGGCCATCCAATAGCAGCATGGAATCGCCGCCAATGACAGGTTCGTCGGGGTACCTGAAGGCGACCTTCTCGGCCTTGGCGGTAGCCAGCGCTGCCACGGTTGCGGCAGGCGAGTGCTCTGCCAACTGGGCTTCGAGGGCGCGCTCGTCTATATCGGCCGGTTCGAGCACCGGTTCCACGCCGGCCCCGCGCAGGATGGAGGCGCGCGAGGGGGATTGAGAAGCCAAAATAAGACGCATCAGTAATACCGTACGGTGTGGAAGGCAGAAGGATTAAAAACCCGCTGCGCGCCGTAGTGATCGAAGCGCTCACCAGGTCTGCCCCAGTGGTTGCGATCACCAAAGGCACCAGAGTGGTCCTTCTTCATCTGTTTGAGCACCGTCGCTAGCGCGGCGCGCTCTTCTTCCGTGGGGTTTCCCTTCAGGACTTTGATTTCAGGTTCAGACATTTTCCTACACAGTTCCGTGTTTCTTCGGTATTTGGGGCACCACCTTGCGCTCTAGCAGGCGCAGGCCTTCAACCAGGTAGTGGCGGGTGGCGGAAGGCTCGATGACATTATCAGCCAGGCCTCGCTCGGCCGCGGCATAGGGGTGCAAAAAGAGCTCGTCCATTTCTTCCTGCTTGTCCTCATCGCCGTAGATGGCCAACGCGGACTGGGCCGCCTCGGCAACGGCGATTTCTGCGGTCGGCCAGGCGTAGACCAAATCCGCGCCTAGGTCCTTAGAGCCCATAAACGCGTAAGCGGGGCCAATGGCTTTGCGGGTTACCACCGTAAGCTTGCCGACGCTCGCCTCCGCCTGCGCATAAGCAAACCCCGCCGCCCGGCGCAGGAGACCGGCCTTTTCTTCTTCCGGCGTGGTAACGAAACCGGGCGAGTCCACGAACTCGATGATCGGGGTATTGAAGGCATCGCACAGGCGCACAAAACGCGCTGCCTTTTCCGTCGCGGCCGAGTCCAACGCTCCACCGAGCGATAGCGGCTGGTTGGCAACAATCCCCACGGCGCGGCCATCCACGAAGGCAAAGCCTGTGATGATATTGGGCGCTGTCTTTGCTGAAAGCTCGAAGAAGGAGCCCTTATCGATGATCGCGTTAACCACTTCTCGCATGTCATAGACGTCCTCCTCCGAATCCGGGATGACCGAATCCAGATCGAACTCTGTGACTTCACGCGTATCGATACGCGTTGCCTCGGCGCAGTTATTGGCGGGCAGGTAAGCCAGTACGTCGCGAACTAAGGCGAGAGCTTCGTGCTCACTCGGGGCTGTTAGCTGCGCTGTGCCGGAGAGTGCGTGGACTGCGGCACTACCGAAGGTTTCCCGCTCCGTTTCGGTCACCTCGGTGGCTGTTTGGTGCAGGTTGGTGCCGTGGGTGACGATGAGGATATCGGCCAGCGTGGGCGCAAATGCCGCAATGCCGCTGGTATCCCCGGCCACCACGGAGATCTGCGGAATTAGCCCGGAGGCCTCGGTCGCGCGGGCGAGGATGCGGGCGTAGCCGGCCAGCGTGATGATGCCTTCTTGTACGCGCGGGCCGGTGGAATCATAGATACCAACAATGGGCACGCCGGTTTTCAGCGCAAGGTCGTAAACCTTGGCGAGCTTGTCCGCATAAACCTCACCCATCGTGCCGTCAAAGACGGTGGCATCCTGGCTGAAGATGCACACGCGGCGCCCGTCGATGGTGCCGTAACCGGTCACGATGCCATCGGTGTACGGACGTTCGTGCTCGCGACCAAAATCGGTGGAGCGGTGGCGGGCCAGGGCATCGGTTTCTACAAAGGAACCCTCATCGAGCAGCTGATTAACGCGGGTGCGGGCGGCAGGCTCGCCCTTCCCCAGCGGCGCGCGGGACTCGGCGAGCTTGTTGTCCAGGTCCTCAATCTTGCCAGCGGTGGTCTTCAGGTCAGTCATAGGCGCTGAGTTTACTAGTGGAAGCTACACGATGCGGAAATTGCGCGCTTTCGCGCAGTGTCACAGGCCGATGACGGCGGGCTGTCGGTGTGGCACCGGTGCAACCCGAGGAGCAGTCAGCTTGTGGGAGAAGTTAATGCCCTCTTTTGGGGGTATAGGGTAAAAAGTGCTGTACATGCTTTTAACCGGTAAGGGGTGTTTTCGATCCTATTGAAGATCAATATCGTAAGAAGACATTGCTGAAACTGTTGAAGATCTATTACGAAGAGCTTAAAATTAGGTGTGTCTTCATGAATAATTTTTCGTATCCTTAAACAACCACAAGGATGGTCTTCTGGTGATTTCTAAAAGACTGCGACTTGTCGCGCCGGTTGCCATCGTGGCACTACTTGCACCTGCGGCGCAGGCGCGAGATATTCCTCCGATGCCACAGGCATATCCCATCACTAACCTCTATAAAAGCTGCAGTGCCGCCGGTGACAATACCGAACGCGAATGGCGGTTTGCAGAAACAGGACGTCGCTACATGAGCGACGGAACCTTGCAATTCAAAAACACCACTGACCAAGAAGTGCCCTACACCGCCGAGGTGGAAACCGGCACCAATCACGTAATTGATGCCAACTCCAAGGCCAAGTTGCCCTCTGGTTGGGACACCACCGCCAAGTCTGATATTGGTCTAAAAATGGCCAATGGTTGGCGAGACAAGGAAACCTTCGGGCCCATCAAACTTAAACCCGGTGAATCCTTCCGCGTGGAATACGGCGTAGTGGAAAAAGATTTTATTTCCATGTTTGTTGGCTGCAATGATGACCGCCTTGAAAACATCCCCGGTGCCAACGTCATCCGGGGCAAAGGTCCAGCAGAACGTTATGCCTTTGCCTATATCATTAAGGCAGATGGATCCGTATCTGACCTAGCAATGGAGATTCCATCTCGTTCCGGAAGCACTAATTCTAGGCCCATCGAAGGTAACTACACTGCTGTTTCTGGACCCAGCTTGGAAAAGATTGCTGATCCCAAAAAAGATGAGATCATGCAACCAGCCGCTGAACTCCAACGCGATGATGCCTGGCCCGAGGAAGGCCAAAAGTGCGAAGCCAACGATAACTCTTGGTACCCGCTGGATATCACCGCGGTGACACCAACCTTCCGCAAGCCTGGTTATTCCACCGACTTCCTCAACTGGTCTCAAGGAGACTATGAATTTGCACCAGTAACGGATTTCGTAGTTGGCGCCCAGCACGATCCGTACACCAATTGGCGAGGCAATAGGGGTGATATTCCACAGGGCTGGCTCGAATCTGTCGGCGCCATCAAGCGTGCCTATATGCCGGTTGGTACTGAACTCAAACACGTAAATCTTGAACCCGGAGAGCGCGTTCGCGTGGAGTACGGTACCACCATGACCCGCATCAACTATCGCGAGGTACACTGCGGAAGATCCGGTGCGTACGACTTAATCTCGAATTATAAGCAGACCACCGCCCCGAGTGGTTTCTGGGCTGAAGCCGCGATCACTTCCAATGACGGCAGTACCCGCATAGTAGACGTCACCCCTGACGAATATCGCGACCTGCCCGTACCGACCCAAACCATCTACTAACGACCTACTAGGAGTACATCTCATGCGCATGTCCAAGATTGCGTCCACCACCGCGGCGTTGGCCGTTGCCACCAGCCTCCTCATTGCCCCAGCCGCTAGCGCATTGCCGCAGCGCGACCTGGGCCCAGCGAACCCGACCACGATTGGCGAGCGCTGCGCCAATCCTGGCGATACCGGACAGACCATTGATATTAAGCGCACCTACTTTGACGGTTCCGCCGGCACTTGGACTGTTTCTAACTACAACGATGAGCCGCTTCCGGTGACTCGTTCTATCAGGGAAACCAAGACTAAGACCTGGAACGTTTCTGCTGGTGTGGACTTCAAACTGCTGGATCTGATTCACTTCACCTTCTCCTCCAGCTACACCTCCAGCCAGACCTACGAGGTAGGCGAGCAGGTCGGCCCATACAATATCGCTCCGGGTAAGACCGCTGTACTGAAGGCTGGCTGGGTAGTCTCTGACTTCGAGGGACAAAAGACCGTGTGCGGTTCCGACCGTACTTGGCAGCCCAATGGCGGTAAATTTACCGCAACTCTGCCCAAGGAACGCCACGTCGCGATTTCCACGCGCGATAACAAAGATTGGGGTTAAACTTGAAGGTCAAGTCCATCGCTAGTGCGATAGCAGCGCTGAGCTTGGTGGCCGTTCCTATCGCCCACGCCTCTGACTTTGGCGGAGATTTCGATCTTCCCCAGCGCTGGAATGATGACTATAAGCCCGGTGCGCATTGCTCAACGCCGGGGGCGAATGCCACCTACGTCACCGCGAAGCGCCGCTGGTTCAAGCAAACCGATGCTGCCAGCGTTGCAAACCATAATGCTGAGCCAGTGCCGGTCAAACACACCGTGACCAAAGCACGAACGGAAACCGTTAAGGTTTCTGGTTCCGCGCGCGGAGAAGGAGAACTGGCCAAGATCCTGACTCAGACCTATGGTTTCAACTACGTGAGTGAACAGCACTGGAAGATTAACCAAATAGTTGGGCCATATACCTTGCCTGCTAAATCCCAAGGCAAGTTGGTGTGGGGCTTTACCATGCTGGACACCGACGGCCAAGATGTGCGTTGCAATCGAGATCAAGTATGGGAAACGGTAGGAAGACCATACTCGGCGAGTGTCCCTGAGGCTCGCTATTCCGAGCTGCGCTTAGATGACGCTCCGGATTGGAGTTAATTCATCACAAGATGAGCCCAGCCGCACCCTGTGAGTGGGTGTGGAGCTGGGCTCTTTTCGTGGCAGCTGAGGTTCCTTATTAGATGTGCACCCCCTAAAGTGCAAGGTCTTATGCGACATTTGAGGAAGATTTGCGATATCTGAGGGCCTGGTTTGCTCAGTTATCGCAGTGGAGGATGCACAAATTGCAAAGCACGCGTCCGTACTCCAGCATGGCCGACCGCGCAGCGGTCATGCTGGGCCAAAGACAGCCGCCTTAAGCCGGGAGCCAAGCCCAGCCGTAAGGCCCTAGCTCAACGGTACCAAGGTCAACGCAGCGATCGCTGAAATTGTGGAGGCACAACAGGTTGCCGCGCTGGTAACCGAGCACGCTTTTCTTACCAGTTTCCACCGGCTCACAGGGTGCCGTGCCCAGCTCGGGGTGCGCGTGGCGTTCAGCAATCATTGCGCGCACCCTATGCAGTAGGGAGGTGTCATCATTGATTTGGGATTCTACGGAAGTGCCGCCGACGATGGGCAGCCGCGCCGGGGTGCGGGTGCTAAAGCCTGCGTGCTTGCTATCGTCCCACTGCATTGGGGTACGAACGGCATAGCGATCCGGCAAAGAGGTATCATCAAGCATGCCGATTTCATCGCCATAATAAATAAAAGGCGCGCCCGGCAAGGTCATCAGCAGCGAAAACATAAGCTCCACTTTGTTGCGGTCCCCGCCCATCAACGGCATAAGTCTCCTGGCGATGCCCACATGAGCCCGCATACTATCGTCCGGTAGGTACGCCTGATACATCAGTTCACGGACGTCATCATCGACCATTTCTAAGGTTAGCTCGTCGTGGTTGCGCAAGAAGGTTCCCCATTGGCACCCCTCGGGCAGCGGTGGCAGCTGGTCGAGGATATCGTAGACAGGGGTGGCATCACCAAGCGCAAGGGCTTGGTAAAGCCGCGGCATAACCGGGAAGTTGAAAACCATGTGGAAGCGGTTGCCGGAGCCGTAGTACTCCATAGTTTCCTCGGGCGGTTGGTTGGCCTCCGCGATAAGGACGGCATCGGGATAGTGGGCATCCATGAAGGCGCGAATCTTTTCTACGAACTCTACCGTCTCCGGGAGGGATTCGCCGCCGAGTTCGTTCCGCTCGAATAGGTATGCGATAGCATCGAGACGCAGGCCATCGAGGCCCTTATCCATCCAGAAAGACAAGATATCAAAGACCTCGTCCTGCACATTCGGGTTATCGTAATTGAGATCCGGCTGGTGGGAATAGAAGCGGTGGAAATAGTACTGCTGGCGCTCCTCGTCCCAGGTCCAGTTGGAGGTTTCGACGTCCGTGAAAATGACGCGGATTTCGGGGTAGCGCTCGGGATCATCGCCCCAGACGTAGAAATCCCCGAAGGGTCCGTCCGGATCAGAGCGCGAGGCCTGGAACCAAGGGTGATCGGAGCTAGTGTGGTTGAGCGCTAAGTCCGTCATGATGCGCATATCGCGGCGGTGCAATTCCTCGATCAGTTCTTCCAAATCCTCCATCGTGCCGTAATCGGGGTGTATGGAGTAATAATCGGCGATATCGTAACCGTCATCGCGCAGTGGCGAGGCGTAAAAGGGAGAAAGCCACAGACAGTCCACACCTAACCACTGGAGGTAATCTAGCTTGTCGATGACCCCGCGCAGCGTACCGATCCCCTTGTTCTCGGCCCCATTATTGCTGGAGTCTTTAAACGAACCCACGAGGGCTTGGTAGAAGACGGCGTTGTGGTACCAGCTCATTGCAGATCCTTTCTTTTTGCCCGCCATGCAAGATACGTCAGTGCGCAGAGTGTGCCGGCCACCAGTCCAGGCCATATGGCGGGGGAGTCGTGAAATAAGTTCACTATGGCCTGGAGGACCGCTAGAGATGCGAAAAAGCCGAGGAATCCGAGGAGCGAATCCCACAGCAGGGGCCGGCGCATTAGGCCTTCACCCCTCCTGCGGTCAGGCCAGCGACGATGCGGTGCTGGAAAATGAGCACCATGATGATAAGCGGAATGGTTACCAATGCACCAGCCGCCATGGTTGCGGCATACGGGTACTCGAAGGCCGAGGGGCCAGAGAACCGGGCTATGGCGACCGTGACCGGTTCGGTACTCGTCGTGGACAGCTGCTTTGCCAGCATGAATTCATTCCACGTGGTGATAAAGGCAATGATCGCGGTGGTAAAGAGCGCCGGGGCAGCTAACGGCAGGAGGACGAGGCGGAAGGCCTGGGCGCGCGACGCGCCGTCAACGCGGGCGGCCTCCTCAAGCTCCCACGGCAGCTGTCGGAAGAAGCTAAGTAGGGTGTAGACCGTAAGTGGCAGAGCGAAGGAGATATTCGGGATGATCATCGCACGGTAGGTGCCGATCCATTCCATGCGGCCGAAGAGCTGAAAGAGCGGGGTAACCAACGCGATGGCGGGGAACATGGAGGCCGCCAGGATGATGCCGGTTACTATACCCTTACCAGGAAAGTCATAGCGCGAGAGCGCATAGGCAGTAAATACGCCGACCAAGACGGCTACTGCGGTGGTCGCGAGCGAGATGAACAGCGAATTGCCCAGCGCGCCGAGGAAGTCATTGCCCTTATCCGTCGCGAGGGCATCGCGGAAATTATCGAGCGTGATATGCGTGGGCCAAGGTGTGGTATCAAAGGTGAATTCCTGGCTGCGCAGGGCGGTGACCACCATCCAATAAAAGGGGGCAAGGCCCCAGAACATGATGAAGATAATACCTGCGTAGTGTCCGAATGTACGCATTATTTTTCCCGCTTTCTGCCGGAGACATCCGCGCCGAGGAAGCGAATGAGGATGAAGGCGACCAAGAAGATGAGCAAGAAGATAAGGGTGGATAGTGCCGAGGCGGAATTGAAGTTACCTTGACGCATATCTTCTACCACCAGCTGGGAAATGGTGGCGGTAGGGGAATTGGATGAACTCGAAATCATGATGACGGGCAGGTCATACATACGCAGCGCATCCAGCGTGCGGAATAGCACGGCTACCATCAGAGCCGGGCGCACCAGCGGTAGAGTGATGCGGAAAAAGGTTTGCATACGGTTGGCTCCGTCGACGCGGGCAGCATCGTAGATATCTTTGGGGATCATCTGTAGGCCAGCGAGGATGAGCAGCGCCATAAAGGGAGCGGTCTTCCAGACATCAGCGATGATGACGGCCAGGCGCGCATAAAACGGGTCTGTGGTCCATGCGATATTCGCGCCAAGTAAGGAATTGGCTATGCCATCCGGGGCGAACATGAACTGCCACAGCTTGGCCGTCACGGCGGTAGGAATGGCCCAGGGGATAAGCACGGCGGCGCGCACCAAGCCGCGACCGCGGTACTCACCGTTCATAATGATGGCCATGAACATGCCGAGGAGGGTCTCTAAGGCGACTGTGACCACGGTGAAAAATAGCGTGATTTTCACGGCGGGCCAGAAGTCGGTGGCGATAACTCCGGGCGGGCACGTCGTGATTTCACCCGCGCCGGAAATACAGCGGTTATTGATCCAGTAAAGGTAGTTGTCTAAGCCGGTAAAACCGCCTTCTTCAAAGAGGCCCGTTTTGGGGTTGAGTTGCCGGTTTCCCTGAAAAGACAGGATGACCGCCCGCACGATGGGATAGCCGATGATGATGCCCAGCACGATGAGCGCCGGGGCGATCAGCGCAGCCGGCCGCCCGAGATTGGCAAATTTGCCGGATTGAGGGGCGCCCTTGGGCCTTTTCAATCGTGAGTGCGTCTGTTGTGTCGGCGAAGTGGTGACCACGGTAGTTCGCTTTTCTGATTTAAGATATTTTTCTAGTGCGCTTGATTCTATCCCCAGCTAGGGTGGGAAAATCACAATGGGTGAGGCTGTGGCGTATCTGCCCTCCTCACCCATCTCTACACTAGAGGTGTGCTATATATTTCTTGGCTTTAAGCATGCTTCCTGCTCGTGACATACGAGGTGCTGGAAATATACCTTTAACCCTGTGAAGCAGAATCGATGGCTGCCTTCATATCCGAGGCGGCATCCTTGACCGATTTGCCATCCGTCAACGCGGCATAAGCATTATCCTGGATGGCCTTAGAGATGGCGGAGTAGAACGGCGATACTGGGCGCGGTGCGGCGTTTTCCAGCGATTCCTTCAACGCTGGCAGGTAGGGGAATTCCTCCTGGAGCTGGGGGTCATCGTAGATAGAAGAAAGAACCGGCGGGAAGGACTGCTCCGCAAAAGACTTCTGGTTCTCTTCGTTGATGATGAACTTCATGAACTCCAGGGCGGTGCCCTTGTGCTTGGAATTGATATTGATGCCGTTGTTATAGCCGCCCAAGGTGGATACGCCAACGCCGTCTTTGCCCAGTGGTGCCTGAACCTCGACGTCGATGCCGGCGTCTACGGCATTGCTGTACATGTAGGGCCAGTTCACTGCGAAGGCGGTCTTACCTTCGGTGAAGGCCATGTTGGTCTCTTCCTCTGTGGCGGCGGTGGAATCCTTGGAGATAATTCCGCCTTCATACGCATCCACCATGGCCTGCAGGCCTTCCTGGGCTTTTTCGGAGTCGACGGCGGCATTGCCGTCATCATCAAGCACCGAGCCGCCCCAGCCCTCTATGAAGCCAGCGGTATTGAGCGCTAAGCCCTCGTACTGCTTGAGCTGTGTGGTCAGGCACTTCTTGCCGTCTTTTAGTGCCTTGCAGGCGGATTCGAGGTCGGCGAATTTCTCTGGGGTAGCCTCCGCGAGCTCAGTATTGCGGAAAAGGAGCTGGCCGTTGGTGTTTTGTGGCAGCGCATACAGCACGTCATTGTAGGTTGCCGATTCGACGGTGGCGGGCAACAGCTCCGAGGTATCGGTCTCGAAGTCACCCTTGAGCGGCTGGAGCCACTGATTGGCAGCGAACTCCGCAGTCCAGACCACATCGAGGGCCATGACATCGTAGTCATCATTGCCGGCCTGGAGGGACTGCACCAGGGTCTCGCGCTGGGCATCGGCCTCGCCCGCGAGCTCCTTGAGCGTGACCTTTTCATCCGGATTTTCTTCATTCCACTTATCGATGATGGGAGTGATTTTATCTGTGTCATTCTTGCCCATGGCAAAGGTGATGGGGCCGTGGGAGTCAGTGCCGGAACTGGATGCGGAGCCATCCGCGTTATCTGCACCATCGTTAGACGTCGAGCAGCCGGTCAGCGCCAGTACTGCCGTGGTGGCAACTGTGGTGCGAATGAAGTACTTCTTCATGGGGAATTCACCTTTCAAAAAGCTGGGGTGTTCCTTACAAATAATTTACAAACACCGTACACAGGATAGACTTTGATTATCCACCTCTAAATGGGGGTAATTTAGGGGGTGGAGATGCGTTGTCCGGTTTCTGGATCGAAACGATGTGCAGCGCCTTTATCAAAGGTCAATAAAACCTCATCACCGCGTTGCGGCGGGATGCCTTCGCAGCGTGCAACGAACCGGTCACCGCCCACCGTGGCATAGACAAAAGATTCCGAACCCAATTCTTCAACCAAGTTGACCACACCACGCAGGCCTTCTGCCCCCTCATTGAGGTGCATATTTTCCGGGCGGACGCCTAGGCGCTCGCCGTTGTAGTCAAAGATATTCATCGCAGGCGAACCAATAAAACCAGCCACGAACTCATTTGCAGGTTTCGTATAAAGCTCGCGCGGCGGGGCAACCTGTTGTAATTCGCCATCCTTAAGCACCGCTACCCGGTGTCCCAGCGTCATCGCCTCGACCTGGTCATGGGTGACATAGACCGTGGTGGTACCCAGCCGCTGCTGCAGGCTCGCTAATTCTGTACGAGTTTGCACGCGCAGTTTTGCATCCAGGTTAGAAAGCGGCTCATCCATGAGGAAGGCCTTAGGATTGCGCACAATGGCACGGCCCATGGCTACGCGCTGGCGTTGACCACCCGATAGGTCCTTGGGCTTTCGCCTCAAAAATTCGCTTAAGCCTAGCATCTCCGCCGCTTCCTGGACCTTTTGCTTGATTTCAGCCTTGGGGAGTTTGGCCAGTTTGAGGGAAAACCCCATGTTTTCTTCCACCGATAGGTGCGGGTAGAGCGCATAATTTTGGAAAACCATTGCGATATCGCGATCGCCTGGCTCAAGGCCTGTGACATCTAGATCGTCGATTAAAATCTGGCCACTTGAGATTGGTTCAAGGCCGGCCAGTGCGCGCAGCGTTGTGGACTTGCCGCAGCCAGAAGGACCTACCAAGACGAGGAACTCGCCGTCCGCGATTTCCAAGTCTAATTCCTTCACGGTAGGCGCCGCCGCGCCGGGGTAGGCGATATTTACCTTTTCAAAAGTGACCTTTGCCATGCGCAACACATTAGCATCACCGGTGGGCGGTATCTTGGAATCTATGACTGCACTTGATAAGCACCGCATCCGCACCGCCTTGGCAGAAGACTTCACCACCGTCGATTTTGTGGAGCAGACCGGTTCTACCAACACCGATCTGATGCAGACCACCAGTCTCGCCCATGGCACCGTGCTGTTTGCGGATGAGCAACTATCTGGCAAGGGCCGCCTCGGCCGCTCATGGACGGCGCCAGCCGGCTCACAGGTGATCTTTTCCGTGCTGCTCTTACCCAATTCCCTTGATTACTTGGGTACCTTGCCGCTCGCCGCGGGCCTGGCCGTGACCGATTCCATTGAGGGCTCCGTGCTCAAGTGGCCGAATGATGTGCATATCGATGGTAATAAGCTCTGCGGCATCCTTGCTGAGGCCGGACCGGTGGGCCAATCCTTCACCTCCGCCCCGAAGACAGAGGTCAATAAGACCGTCGGTGGGCAGACGCCCTCCGCGCGCGTCGTCGTGGGCATGGGCATTAATGTCACGCTTACCCGCGAGGAATTGCCCATCGAAAAGGCCACCTCGTTGGCTTTGGAGGGCCGCGATACCGATCGCACCGAGCTGGCCATTACCGTGTTGAAAAATCTGCGTCGGCGCATTACGCAGTGGGAGAACCAGGATCCGCAGCTTATGCAGGATTACCGCGCGGTGTGCTCATCCATTGACCAGGAGGTGCGGCTGGAAACCCCGACCGGTGATGTCACCGGACGCGTGGAGGGCATCAGCGATGACGGACGGATTAGTGTGGCGGGGGAGTACTACTCCGCCGGCGATGTGACCCATCTGCGTCCGGCACGATAAGCGCTGCACGATAAGCGCTGCACGATAGGCATCGAGCGGCAGGCTTCGTGCGGCGGGCTTAGTGCGGCAGGCATTGCGCGGTTAGCGCCTGGAATCCGCGTAGTCCGAGTAGTCCGAGTAGCACTGTCTGGCACTGGTATTATGCAGGGCTATGGGATTGATGAAGATGGGCCAAGGCGAGGTCAAGCGCGCGGATGTATCCGCGCCGTTTCGCGCGCTCGTTTTCCCATTTCTGGAGCTCATACTCATTACCGGCGTGCTGTGGATTGCCATCGGCTGGTGTGATGCCCAGGGAGTCGATCCGGTGGTGCGCAACGGGCTCGTCGTCTTATGGGCCGGGCTGAGCACCTGGCGCTTCCTAATTCCCTTGTATAAGGCCCGCCGCAAGCGGTTCATAGTGACCAATCGCCGCGTCATCGTGCGGGAAGGCCGCCACATTGATTCGATTCCGCTGGAAGATATTCGCGGCGCCCGCAAGCGCCGCGGCGGTATTTCCATTGCGCTCAACGGCTGGGACAGGGCGATGTATTTTCCTATGGTGGCCAAGCCCAAAAAGGTAGCGGAAATTATTAATGACCGCCCGTGGTTTTAACCTCGGTGGTATGCAATTGCTTATCCAGGTCCTCTGGTGCGAGGTTGGCGCGGCCGAATTCTTGGGTCAGCGGCAAGCGCAGCTCTAAATCGGAACTGGGACACAGCTCGATTTTCGCCTCATCCACCGTGTAATCCAGCACGTGGCCGCCGGATTCCCGCGCGGCGTCTATAAAATGTACGTGGCAGCCGGGCACCGAAATTCCGCGCTCGTAGACGGGTGTGCGGAAACCGCCGATGACGCCTTCGACATTGCTAAAGTGCAACTCCTTATCGCTGCCGACCGCCTCGGTCATTGGGGGGTAGGGCTTGGTTTGTTTCACCACGGTGCGCGTGGTGACCTCAGAAAACCTGCCCGTGATACGGACCGCGTACATGTAATTAGCGGAGGGTTCCACCTCATCGATGAAGGCGGAAAGCTCGTCGCGGCCCAGGCCCCGTGGGGCATCGACAAGAATGCGCGGCACAAAATTGGTGGCTACGGCATAGGGGGTTTGCTGGTCCAAGTCTGCGACCCGCGCGGAGCCGTCGCCGCGCAGCTGGTAGCAGGTGCCGTCTAAGATGATCATTTCCCCATCGAGACCGTTAAACGTACCTATACCAAAATTGCCTTTAGCTAGCAGCTCAGAGATGGTCATCTCGCCGTCATAAATGCCATCAAGGAGGGCGCTCATGAGCGAGTTCTGGAAGATCGAATGACGGGTAAACATGGTATCCAAGCTAGTATTGTGGGCGTGAGTGTCTCAAAACCTATTGTAACTGTCTGTGGCGACGGTCAGCTGGCGCGCATGATGCAACCTGCCGCTGCGGAGCTCGATATTCATCTGCGGATTCTTGCTGGTAGCCCGGATTCTTCTGCGGCGCAGGTTACCCGTGACATTGTGGTGGGCGATTACCACAAGTACGAGGATCTGCTCGCGGCAGCCCGCGGCGCGGATGCAGTTACCTTTGAGCATGAGCATGTGCCCGGTGAGCATTCCGCCGCGCTTATCGATGCCTCCTTTAACGTCCAGCCCCAGCCCAGTGCCCTGCGCTATGCCCAGGACAAGCTGGATATGCGCGAAAAGCTCTCCGCTTTGGGAGCCCCCGTTCCCCGGTTTAGCGCTATCGAATCCGTTGCCGATGCCCGCGCTTTTTTCGATGCCGTGGCCGGGCGCGTGTGCCTCAAGGCACGCCGCGGTGGCTATGACGGCAAAGGCGTGTGGTTTCCTGCGGATGCTGATCTCGATGAGCTCGTCGCCGAGCTGCTAGAGTCTGGCACGCCCCTCATGGCTGAAGAAAAGGTAGAGCTGACCCGCGAGCTATCCATCTTGATAGCGCGGCGCTCATCGGGTGAGGCCAAGGTCTGGCCCATTACCCAGTCCCGCCAGGCCAACGGCATCTGTGCCGAGGCCATCGCGCCCGCGCCCGATCTCTCGCCTGAGCTGGCAGAACGCGCCTCTGCGCTGGGGCTTAGCATTGCTGAATCCCTCGGCGTGACCGGTGTGCTGGCCGTGGAACTTTTCGCCTTCAACGGTGAAGGTGGCGAGGATATTTCCGTTAACGAATTGGCCATGCGCCCGCACAATACCGGCCACTGGACCCAGGATGGCTGCGTGACCTCGCAGTTCGAACAGCACCTGCGCGCTGTACTCGACCTGCCCTTGGGTGCCGTAGATGCCCTTGCACCGGTGACCGTTATGGCCAATGTGCTCGGTGCGGCTGAAGACCCCGATATGCCCATGCCGCAGCGCGTGCGTGAGGTTATGGAACACTACCCGCACGCCAAGATTCATTTGTACGGCAAGGATCACCGTGCCGGTCGCAAGATTGGTCACGTTAATGTCGCTGGTACATCGCTCGCGGAGACCCGTGATGCCGCCCACCAGGCCGCGCACTTTCTCATGCACGCTACGTGGGCATAACTCTTAAAATTTAGAAAGGACATTATGGAACCGCAGGTAGGAATCATCATGGGCTCAGATTCGGATTGGCCCACCGTCGAACCCGCAGCGGAAGTCCTCGCGGACTTCGGCATCCCCTTTGAGGTTGGCGTGGTCAGTGCCCACCGCACCCCGGAAAAGATGCTGGCCTACGCCAAGGGAGCGCACTCCCGCGGCCTTAAGGTCATCATCGCCTGCGCCGGCGGCGCCGCCCACCTGCCAGGCATGGTTGCTGCGGCTACCCCGCTGCCAGTTATCGGCATCCCACGCGCGCTCAAGGATCTCGATGGCTTGGACTCTCTGCTTTCTATCGTGCAGATGCCTAGCGGCGTTCCCGTGGCCACCGTCTCCATTGGCGGGGCAAAGAACGCCGGCCTGCTGGCCGCCCGCATCCTGGGCGCCGGAGACCCCGCACTGCAAGACAAGATGGTCGCCTACCAAGAAAAGATGGCAGAAGAAGTCGAGCAGAAGGATAAGAACCTGCGCTCGAAGCTGCTAGGGGAGTAGGGAGGAGACTCCAGCCAGCTATCGTTGAGAATTCTTGGAGTCGTTGTGGAACCACTCTTTGATCTGCATCCAGAGCAATCCACCAATAAAAACGACGAAACCTAGTACATAAGAAACCCAGAATTCTTTCGGTACCGATTCTTCGCCATTGAAAAGCCACTCAGTGCCGCCAAGGTAAAGAGCAAAAGGTAAGGGGACAAGCAGAAATATCAATAGCGAGATTAAAAAAGCTTTCCATTTTTTAGGCTCGTTTTGCTGCTTTTTCTCCCCATTTTACTTTCCTTTCCAAGGCTTTAATGCATGATGAATCGTGTGAGCTTTCATTTTCGGGAGTTTAAAGCCAGACACTCCTATTTCTGCGTGACCTCTGGCAACCTCGAAGAGGTCGTGGGGTAGGACGGCTGGGCGCCGGCGCTAGTGGCGGCAAAGGCACCGACGCGGGCGGCGAAGATGGCGGCATCGACAAGCGTGGCGCCTGCAAGGAGCTTGGTACAAAAGGCTCCGGCAAAGGCATCGCCGGCGCCCGTGGTATCGACTGCGGTGATCTGTGGGGTGGGGATGTCCGTGCTGGATTCGGGCGTTGCTACGTAGGCGCCTTCGGCCCCAAGGGTCAGCACGACCGATTTAAAGCCGGCGGAAACCAGGCGGTGGGCGAGCTCGCGCGGGGTGCCGGTGGAAGAAAGACCTAGTTGCTCGAGGATGAGGCCGGCCTCGTGCTCGTTGGCCATGAGGGGATCGGCTTGCAGGAGTGCGTCGCGGTCTACCTCGATGACCGGGGCGAGGTTGACAACCACGCGTCCTTGGGCGGCATCGACAGCAGCTTTGAAACCGGAGGCGGGAATTTCGCCCTGGAGCAGGACTACGTCCGCATCGGCGATGGTGGATTGGCGGGCGGTGACGAAGGGGGCATCGACGAGAGCGTTCGCGCCGGGCGAGATGACGATGGTGTTTTCCCCATCGGCGGAGACCGTGATGACCGCTAAGCCGGTAGTGGTATCGGACTGTTCGACCGCGCTGAGATCAATGCCGGAGCTGTGCATGTAGTGCATGGCGGGCTCGGCGTAGGGATCGGAGCCAACCGCGCCGACAAAAGCCACGTTGGCACCTAATTGCGCGGCGGCGACCGCCTGGTTTGCGCCCTTGCCACCTGCAAGGATCTCGCCGCCAGAGCCCAGCAGGGTTTCGCCGGGGTGGGGGTGGCGTTCGGCATGGACAATAAGGTCAGCATTAATCGAGCCGACGACGGTGAGTTTGCTCATTGGAAATCCTCTACGGTGTCTTTGGTGACGGTAATTACCTCAACGGGGACATTCTTTTTTGCGCTCTCGCCATGCAGAAGCGCTGCTGCTTGTTCAATTGCGCGGGCACCAAGCTCGGCAGGCTGCTGGGCGATCGTAGCTTCCAGCTTGCCATCTTTTACTGCTTTGAGTCCGTCAAAGGTGCCATCGAAGGCAACAATTTTGACTTCCTTGCCGGCTCTCGAGCCCAGGGCTTCAACCGCACCTAAAGCCATCTCGTCGTTTTCGGCAAAAATGGCGGTGATATTCGGGTTCGCCTGCAGCAGGTTGGTAGTGACGTTAAGGCCTTCCGTGCGGTCGAAATTCGCGGACTGTTTGCCAGCAATCTTGATATCTGGGTACTGCGCGATTCTATCCTCAAACCCTTTGCCGCGCTCGCGCGAAGCAGAAGTACCGACGGTTCCTTGCAGGATCAAAATATCGCCTTTTTCTCCGATCGACTCTGCGAGTTTGTCCGCCGCTTGGGCGCCACCGGCAACGTTGTCAGAAGCCACCAAGGAATCTAGTTCTACGCCGTTGACATCTCGGTCGACTCCGATAACAGGCACACTATCATTTTTAATGCTCCGTACGGCGGGGGCGACGGCATCCGAATCGGTGGGGTTAATGACAACTACTTTTGCACCCATGGATGTTGCATTTCCCAACTGGTTGACCTGTTGGGCTGCGTCATCGGAGGCATCTTGGATATCGAGGGGAACGTCTAGCTCTTTAGCCTTACTTTGTGCACCACGGAGTAATTCGACGAAAAAGGGATTAGTTTGCGTCGAGACGGAAAGGGTGATGCGGTTTCGGTCCTCCTCGGAGCGATTACACGCGGCAAGGCCTAATGCGAGAGCTGGGACGATGAGCGGGGCTATCAGTTTCTTCATGGTGTCCTGCCTAATTCGCGGTTTTATTGCGGAATACGTCGAAGCCTACGGCCAGGGCGATGACCAAGCCGATGACAATCTGCTGCCAAAAAGAGGAAACATTCAGCAGGTTCAAGCCGTTGCGAATAACGGCCAGTAGGATAGCGCCAACAAGTGTGCCTGTGGCTTTGCCTTGCCCTCCGGAAAGGGAGGCACCGCCAATGACTACGGCTGCAATAGCGTCTAGCTCATACCCAGTTCCGGCTTGCGGCTGTGCGGATTCAAGGCGTCCCGCCATGACCATTCCTGCCCAAGCGGCGAAAAATCCTGAAAGCGCGAATACTGCGATTTGGATGCGCCTTACGGGTAGACCAGACAGTCGCGCGGCTTCAAGGTTGCCGCCAATGGCGTACATCGAACGGCCGAGGACGGTGCGCTCTAAGATAAACCAGCAGATAACGCCGGCGGTGACCATCATGATGATGGGGACAGGAAAACCGAATACGTCGCCGCCGAAGGCATTAACCGTGCGTGCAGTTTCAAGGGGTGAGCCCTGCGATATCACGAGAGTGATGCCGCGGGCGATGGACATCATGGCCAGAGTGGCAATGAATGACGGAATTTTTCCCCAAGCCGTCGCCATACCGCAGATGGCGCCAGCAAGAGCACCGACGCATAACCCTATCAGCAGAGTAAGCCAGCCGGGAAGCCCGACATCGGAGAACATGTACGCTGACACCATTGCGCCCAAGGCCGCCACTGAGCCAACAGAAAGGTCAATGCCTGCGGTCACGATGACGAAAGTCATACCAAAGGCCAAGATAGCCACCGTGGCGGCTTGAATACCTACGTTGAGAAGGTTAGCAACGGTAAGAAAATAGGGAGTGGCGATAAATAGCGCGATACACAGGGCGATGAGCCCCAAGAGCGCGCCGTTATTCATGGCCCAGTTGGCAATGCGATTCTTGGTCATGGGTATTCCTTATTATGTAGAGGCGGAGGGTGATGTCGCGGATTCGGTGCAGACCGCGGAGACTTCCCTAGCCGCAGCTACATTAGAAACGGCGAGGGCCATAACTTCGTCTTGAGTGGAATCGTGGGGCAGCTGCCCTACGAGTTGTCCTCCGGACATTACGAGGATGCGGTCAGACATACCGAGAATTTCCGGTAGGTCAGATGAGGCCATGAGGACCGCTCCGCCTCCTGCGGTTATTTCGTTGATAATGTTGTAGATTTCTACTTTTGCGCCAACATCAACGCCGCGAGTTGGTTCATCGAGTAATAAGACTTTGGAGCCGGCCAGTACCCACCGACCGAAGACAGCCTTTTGCTGGTTCCCGCCCGAAAGATCACGGATAGGTTGATTCAGCCCGGCCGTACGAATCCGAAGGGTCTCAGCAACCTCACCAGCCCGTTGGTGTTGCCCTGCACGGTCTGCCAGCCCTACCTTGGCCGTGGAATACAAGGTAGCAAGGCCAAGGTTGTCGGATACGGAGGCATCGAGAATCAGGGCCTGTGATTTACGATTTTCCGGAATATGGCCCACCCCTGCGGCGATAGAGGAACTGATATCACCGTTGGGTAAAGCAGTTCCTGCGACATGTATGCTGCCCGAATCATAGGAATCCGCACCGGCGATAGCACGGATAATCTCAGTGCGGCCGGCCCCCACAAGACCCGCCAGTCCGACGACCTCGCCGGCGCGCACTTCAAATGAGACATCGTGAAATGCGCCTGCGGAGGAAAGGTCTTTAACGTCAAGCAGTGTTTCGCCGGGCTGAGACGAAGCTTCTCGCGGATATTGGTTTTCAATCTCACGTCCAACCATA
Source organism: Corynebacterium macginleyi (assembly GCF_003688935.1). Lineage (GTDB taxonomy): Bacteria > Actinomycetota > Actinomycetes > Mycobacteriales > Mycobacteriaceae > Corynebacterium > Corynebacterium macginleyi. The sequence continues at coordinate 46,003 of NZ_REGE01000011.1, forward strand.
AGGCGCACCAGCTCGTCTTTGTCGGTATCAGCGGGGACTTCAGCGATGCAGGATCCGTCTCGTAGCACGCTGATAGTCTCTGCAATCCGCGCCAGTTCATCGAGGTGATGGCTGATAAAAATCATGGCGACGCCTTTGGCTTTAAGATCCTCTAATACCGCGAAAAGGGTATCGACCTCCTTGCCCGTTAATGCCGCAGTTGGCTCATCCAGAATGAGGATGCGCGCATTCATCGATAATGCTTTGGCAATTTCTACTAATTGCTGCTTGGCGATGCCCAACTCGCTTACCCGTTGGTCTAAATCAACGTCCAATCCAATAAGGTCTACTGCTGCTTGAGCTTGTGCTTTGAGGTGTTTTCGGTTGACTAAGCCAAACCTATGCGGCGTACGCCCTAGCAGGATGTTTTCTGCGACAGACATCGTGGGAACGAGGGTGAGCTCTTGATGGATTGTGGCGATGCCAAGCGCTTCGGAGGCCTTGGGATCGGGGATTGTTACTGTGGACCCATCAACGAGGATGTGTCCTGAATCCGGCTCGTGTACGCCTGCGATCATTTTAATGAGGGTGGATTTCCCGGCACCATTTTCACCGAGAAGGGCGTGAATCTGCCCGTACCGTAACTCTAAATCCACACCTTTGATAACTTCAACTGGCCCGAAAGACTTAGTAACGTTTTTGAGTTGGAGGACGGCGTTGCTCATGGGTTTTCTCCCTGTACCTCGTGGGCTGTGGACATTCGCGGAATATAGCGGGTGGGAAGGATCTTTCCTTGGGGTTGTCGTTTGTTTTCGATGGCAGATATGAGTTCAGCAGCGGCGGTTCGACCCATGTGAGAGACGTTTTGATCCACAACGGATATTGGGGCTGCTTGAAACCGCAGATAGATAAAATCATCGAAGCCCACGAGTGCGATTTCTTTGCCGATGGACTTACCGGCGTTATGGCAGGCCTCCAACGCGCCGGCAGTCATCATGGAATCGCCGGCAACAATTGCAGTGACTCCCGCGTGGAGCAGATCGATGGCTCCCTTATAGCCTTCCCTGTGCCGAAAGTTACCTTGGTGGATGTGCATGTCCATTCCTTGGGCAGCCTGCTTAAACACAGCAAGGCGCTGGCGGCCAGTAGACGTTTCCTGCGGGCCGGAAAGGTAGCCGATCTTGGTGTGTCCCTTGTTTTTTAGCTGGGTTATGGCGTCGTTGAGTCCGGGGGAGGGGTCTGAGACTACGGCCGGCAGGGAGTTGAGTTCGCGGTCAATAAGTATGAGGGGATGGTGGTCCTGCGACTGTGCCAATGCATCCTGTGCCCCAACGAGTGGTACGGCGATGATGCCGTCGACTTGTCGCTGCCCCAAAGCTTCCAGCGCTGTTGCTAGGCGCTGCGGATCTTCACCACAACTGGTAATCATGGTGGCGATGCCTTGTGTATTTGCTTCTTTTTCCACCGCTGCCGCCATGCCAGCAAAGTAGGGATTATCCAGGCTGGGAATGATGAGTCCGATGGCATGGGAGCGTGCGCTGCGCAAAGCCCTCGCCTGCGCATTAGGCCTGTAATTAAGCTTGTCTGCGATATTTTGAACCCGAGTCCGCGTTGCGTCTGAGATGGAGGTCTTGCCCGCCAATGACCGTGAGGCGGTGGAGATCGACACCCCAGCAGCAGCGGCGACGTCTTTCAGCGTGGTGGTAGCCATGCCGAGCTCCTCATTGTGTGGGGGGATAAACGACGAGGCGTGCAATCGTTTGCACGATTATCTTAACTGTAAGGTTTGGCTCTTATCGGTGTCAAGGGTTCGCGCCGGTTTCAGCTAAAAATCATGGAAAATCCCAGCGTGATCCGATCCTTGTTGTGGGCGCCCGCATTGCCCGCGCGCACGCTGTGGCTGTTAATGTCGGGCAATTATCTGTGCGAGGTTGTAGTTAACCCGGATTCCGTGGTGAGGATCCTACGTCGACGGGGCAGGTAGCGGGGGCGCAATTGTACCGGTGAGATTTCTTTAGCTTAAGGGATGCTGGATAGACATTGCGTGCCGCGTTTGCGGGGTCAGAGATGAAAGTTGATCTCCGAGATATGGTTCCGTAACGATGTGTGGATGTAGACCGTGATAGCCCTGAAATGGGTCAATCTTGCATGTCTCGAACTGGCTAAATATCTCTTTTTAAATCATGGTTATGCAAACGATTGACTTGCCATTGCGCGAGATCTTAAGCTGGTCCCAGCCAAACCTTATAGCCAGAAAGGTCGTTATTATGACCGGTTATACAGCAAATGAAGCAGCCGCTGATATTGAGTGCGTCAGCATCTCTGAGGGCGATTACATAGCCGAGGTTGCCCTCTGGGGCGGAGGCCTGAAATCCTTAACTTTTCAGGGACAGCCACTGCTGGAAACCTATAAGGACAAGCCCCCGATGCTGGCCGGGGTGGTACTAGCGCCATGGCCTAACCGCACTGCAGACGGCCAATTTACCTGGAAAGGTGAGCATTACCAGCTGGACATTACTGAGCCAGAGCTCAATAACGCCATTCATGGTCTCGCAGTGAACTGGTGGAAGTTAATTAAGCAGCATAAAAACGAGGTCACGCTCACTTTTACTATTGGTCCTCATAATGGTTGGCCTTGGACAGTAGAGCTTAAGGCCACCTACGCCGTGGATGCTAGCGGCTTGCATTCCCACTTCGAGGCGGTGACCGAACACACTGATGATATCCCCTTTGCTTATGGGCTTCACCTCTTCTTATCGGCGCAGGCTTCGCCGACGTCCGAGTGTGTATTTAACCTGAATGTGGATGAGCACCATCTTCTGGATGAAAGAAAATTGCCGACAGGTCAGGTGCGGCCGGCCCAGTTGGTGGATATACCGTTGAACCGTGTGAACTGGGATGATTGTTTTCACGGACAAGGCCCGCTGGTCGCGGAATATACCGCCGATGGCCGTGGCGTCCGTTTAGTCATGGATCGCGGCTTGGAGTGGGTGCAACTGTATACCCCGGATAGTTTTCCCCGCGATGGAGACCCATCGGGCAAGGCTCTGGCCGTTGAACCGATGAGCGCGCCACCTAATGCCCTGCGCAACGGGATAGATCTTGCGCGACTTACTCAGCACAAGCCGCAGATTTTTAGCCTGCATCTGTCTGCCGTGCAAAAATAAAAATTGAGAAAGGTCAGTGATGGAAACAGCTGAATCCGTCTTGAGGCTAGACGCCTCATGGGTGGACTACTTGGTGGTCGCCATTTACTTCCTATTCGTTCTGGGAATTGGTTGGGCAGCAAAAGCCCGAGTCTCAAACTCCATCGACTTCTTTTTATCTGGTAGGGGACTTCCGGCTTGGGTAACCGGGCTGGCCTTCGTTTCTGCCAATTTGGGGGCGGTGGAGATCATCGGTATGTCCGCCAATGGCGTTGAGTACGGCTTCCAGACTATGCATTACTTCTGGATCGGCGCTGTTCCTGCCATGGTATTTCTCGGCATCGTGATGATGCCGTTTTATTACGGTTCCAAGGTGCGCTCGGTCCCAGAGTTTATGCGCAAACGCTTTGGCAATGCAGCACACTTGGTCAACGCGATTTCCTTCGCCATTGCCCAGCTGCTTATCGCCGGAGTCAACCTTTATCTCTTGGCCACCATCGTTGAAGCTTTACTGGGCTGGCAGATGTGGGTGTCGTTGTTGGTAGCCGGAATCATTGTGCTGTCTTATATTACGTTGGGCGGCCTATCAGCAGCGATTTACAACGAGGTTTTGCAGTTCTTTGTCATCGTGGCTGCACTGGCGCCACTGACCATCATCGGCCTTAATCGGGTCGGTGGGTGGAGCGGCCTGAAGGGTGCTGTGGCTGAAGAATCGCACTTCCACACTTGGCCGGGTACGGAGATTTCCGGCTTTGATAACCCGGTATGGTCAGTCATTGGCATCGTCGTGGGCTTGGGTTTTGTTTTGTCCTTTGGTTACTGGACCACGAACTTCGTCGAGGTGCAGCGCGCAATGGCCTCGGATTCCATTTCTGCGGCACGCACGACACCGATTATTGGTGCTTTCCCCAAGATGTTTATCCCATTCTTGGTGGTCATCCCCGGCATGGTTGCTTCCGTGTCGGTGGCGGACCTGATGGAAGAACGCGCCGAGCCGAACGATGCAATCTTGCTGCTTATGCGCGATTTGCTGCCCAATGGTCTTTTGGGCGTGGCTATTGCCGGTCTGCTGGCCTCCTTCATGGCTGGTATGGCCGCCAATATCTCGGCGTTTAATACAGTTATCTCCTATGACATTTGGCAAACCTACGTGGTCAAAGATCGCGAAGACGGTTACTACCTCAAGTTCGGCCGTGTGGCCACGGTGGGGGCTACCGCGGTTGCCATCTTCACGGCGCTGTTGGCGCAGAACTTTGGCAATATCATGGATTACTTGCAAACGCTCTTCGGATTTTTCAACGCGCCGCTTTTCGCCACCTTCATCTTGGGCATGTTTTGGAAGCGAATGACCCCGCATGCAGGCTGGTCTGGGCTGGTCGCTGGCACGGCATCCGCCATAGTGTTTTGGTATGTCGCTACTTTCACCGATGCCATCAATCTGCCAGGCCAGGGCACTGCGTTCGTGGCTGCTGGTGTCGCCTTCGTTGTGGACATCCTCGTCTCCATCATCGTCAGTATGGGCACCCAGCCCAAACCGGAAAGCGAGCTCGTGGGCTTTGTCGCTTCCGTTACTCCACAGGGCCATTTCGCGGACTACACCGAAAAGTCTTTGCCGTGGTACCAGCAAACCGTCCCATTGGGCATTATATGCCTCGTCATTGCCGTAGGCCTCAACATCATCTTTGTTTAGGGAGTAGTTCATGTCTGGTAAAAAACATGCAGGCGCGTTTGACCTGCGCAATGTGATTAGCGCCTTATTAGCCCTATACGGTTTTATTCTCATTGCTTGTTATTTCTTCCTTGACCCTGGCATAAACGCCGATACCGCAATGCCAAAAGAGGCAACCGATAACCTGTGGGCAGGGCTGGGAATGCTCGTTGTAGCGGCACTCTTTTTCGTGTGGGCGCGTGTGAAACCGATCCGGATCCCAGGAGAAGACTAATGGTTGATATCACTCACGCTCAGCTTGCCGATGGCCGCGAAATCATCTACTTCGACGATCAGCCGCATCCCGATCGCGTGCTTGATGATGCCCGCGATATTCCCACCGTTGCTCCAGCATCCGAAATGCGGCGCGATCCATTGACAGGAGACTGGGTTGCTTTTGCCGCTCACCGCATGAACAGAACCTTCCTACCGCCGGCTCATGAAAATCCTCTAGCCCCGACGCGGCCGGATCAACTGCCAACTGAGATTCCCAGTCCCAGCTATGACGTGGTGGTTTTTGAAAATCGCTTTCCCTCTTTCTCCACGGCCGCCACAATCGCGGAGCCGGATAGAGATGAGCTTCTCGGCATGGTTCCCCGTCTGCCGGCTCACGCCCGTTGTGAGGTGGTGTGTTTTAGCGAAGACCCAACTCTCTCATTCCGCGATCTGGCCGAATCTCGTATTCGAACCGTGATCGAGGCCTGGGCACACCGCACCGCCGCACTATCTGCCATCGATGGAGTACAGCAGGTATTCCCTTTTGAAAATCGCGGGAAAGAAATCGGGGTTACCCTCCAGCACCCGCATGGCCAGATTTATTCTTACCCGTTCCTGTCCCCACGGTTGCGCTCGATCGTGGATTCGGTTCGAGCCTATGGCGGCGATCTTTTCCAAGATCTTCTCGATGGGGAACGGGAGGCAGGCGATCGCATTATTGCAGAGACTCAATACTTCACAATATTTGTCCCCGCGGCTGCTAAATGGCCGCTTGAGGCGATGGTTCTGCCCAATGAGGATGTCCCAGACTTTTCAGCACTCAGTGAAGCACAGCGCGCAGTCCTCGCGCGGGTGTTGAAGAAGCTTTATTCTGCGGTCGATCGCTTTTTTGAGGGCGTGGAAAAGACCCCATACATTGCCAGCTGGACACAGGCTCCGGTGGATCCGGAGCTTCGCTCGGGAATCCGCATGCATTTGCAACTATTTTCGCTGATGCGCTCGCCGAATCGCATGAAGTATCTTGCCGGTTCTGAATCTGCGCAGGGAGTGTGGATTAATGACACCACCCCAGAACGCATCGCTGCGCGCTTTAGGGAGGTCTGGGATGCCTAAATGGATTACTACGCGCACAGACGAGGAACTGGCAACCGTTGCCCGTCGGCTTTTTGCGGCGGTTTTTGCTGAACATGAGTCAGATGCTGCTGCCCCTGAGCCCGTTGGGGTGTGGGCTGCTCCGGGGCGGGTGAATCTCATTGGCGAGCATATTGACTATGCCGGTGGCGCATCCATCCCGTTTGCACTCGAGCAAAACACAGCCGTGGCCGTCCGCCCGCGATCGGATGGCGTAATCCGCATTGCATCGGAATTCGATGGGTCCGTCGTTCAAGCTTGTGTTCCGTTGTCTAGCGTGCAACCGGGGCATCCTGCTGATTGGTCAGGCTATGTCGCGGGCACTATCTGGGCGGCTGTTGAGGCTGATTTATTTCAGTGCGATGGACTGGACATAGCGATTGTATCGGACGTTCCCGTTGGCGCTGGTTTATCTAGTTCCGCAGCATTGGAATGCGCTATTGCCGTTGCGGCCTATGAACTCGACCATGGATGTTTACCCGATGATGCAGTCCGATCTGAGCTCGTCGCCGCCTGTATTCGCGCGGAAAACGAAGTAGTGGGAGCCTCCACCGGGGGACTGGATCAAAATGCCAGCCTCTTTGGACAGCGTGGAAAGGCGTTATTCCTCGATTTTTCTACCGGAGCCGTTGAACGCATACCCTTCGATATAGCCTCCCAGGACTTCGTGCTGCTTATTGCGGATACCAACGCACCTCACACGCTTTCTGATGGCAAATATGCCTCCCGCCGCGGGATAGTTGATGATGTGCAATCTAAAGCCGAGTGCACTATCCGCGATATTCCGGAAGCCGTGGATTTTGCCGCAACTGTCGCCGATAAGTCCCCGCACTCGGCCGAGCTTTACCGCAGGCGCGTGCGCCATGTGGTGGAGGAAACTGAGCGCACCTTGCGTGCTGCTTCCGCGTTGTGTGCCTTCGATCTGGATACATTTCGCCAGCTGATGCGAGACAGCCATGTTTCGCTGCGAGATCTATACGAGGTCACCACGCCCGAGCTCGATTCTGCTTTTACCGCGGCAGGTGAGCTCGGCGTGCGCATGACCGGCGGTGGCTTTGGCGGTGCGGTTATCGCCTTAGTGGCGAAGGATGATGTCGATGCGACCGCGTACGCGATTGAAGAGGCAGCGGCGCAGCAGGGCTTCCCCGCGCCGACCTTCGTGGTAGCCCAACCCGGTGAGGGCGCGCGTCGATTGCAATAAGCGTAGTGCTTCTGCTGCGGCGGTAGCTGGAGCTGATCTCGTCTTGTCTATACCGCTTGGAGTGCCTTATTAATCCCGCTTTGTAAAGTCGGCCGGGTTTGCTTCATGGGGTGGGCGATGGCGCGCAGTCCCATATAAGCAATCTGATCGGCGGCACGATTGAGCGGATCTCCAGCATGTCCAAGCACTCGGCGAATATCCACCTCGCAGGTGCCTTCTAGATCGTTCCAGGCCTGTTGGAATCGGGAGCGCGCGCCAGATGATACCCCTCGCCACCTGCGTCCCAGTCGGGCCGTTTTCGAGCCTTTTTTGTGCAGGATGTGGTTGATTGCATCTAAGGCCGCAACGGAGTCGGATTCGATCACGGCCTTCGTCGCACCTATCTTGAGCAGGTATTTTAAGGCAAGCGTGAGCGCTTCAAGTTCCAGTTCGTCGGTGCTGGCTGTCGTTTTGCGGGTGCGCAGGCGGTAGTCACCGTTTCCCGCCACGAAACACATCGAGCCTTTGAATACGGTATCGGAAGAGGCATCGGTGGCGATGCGCACCACCGCGCCCGCCGGCCAAGATGTCGTGTGCGAGAAATTGGGCCACCATTTCGCCTGCGGCGTTTCGACTTGGGTGGCTTCTTTTTTCTTTGGTGCCTCGCCGAGCTTGCGCGCTTTTCGCGCGGTCAAGCCAGCTTGTTTGCGGCGTACGGAGCTCGCGTGCGCTGATGCCCGATTTTCCCCCGCAAAGCTCCCCGTCACCGTATAACCGCGCTTTTCGAGTTCTGAGCGCAGCGCATTTTGCCTGCGACCGGTGACAATCCAAGTGTGCCCATCGATTCCGCGCAGGGCGCGCTGTAGTTCGCGCACTGCAACCTTGACGATATTGCCTTTTTTAATCTGGCCCTTGCGTACAAAGCGTGCCTGCGCTGTATTGACCGCGATGACCCACCCCTCGATGGTTCCATCTTCCGCTGAATCCCAGCGTTCATCCCATAGCGCGATCGCCACATGGACCGGTGCAGATATCATGTCATTGGTGATTTTGCAGGTGCCGTAAGTGCGAGATTGTGTGCCGGTGAGTGCTGAGAGCTCGAGGGGTTCCATTGTTTCTAGTAAATCACGTCCCTGTCCAGCGGTGAATTGTACGCGCCTATTGTGGACCTGGTTCGCGTCGGTTCGTCATAGTTCTAAGAGGCATTGCGGTTTGCCGCGCAAAAGCGCCATAGCGGGGGTAGTTCCATGAACTGCGCAAAGGACAACGCAATAAACAGCTCCAAAAGTGCAGGGTCTTATGCAATAGTTGAAGAAGATTTGCGACATTTGAGGCGTCATTTTGCTCAGTTATTGCAGTGGAGGTTGACCATGGGAGGCTGACCTTCTGGCACTGGTCAAAAGCTACTTGCTGCCTAGTCTTCCGCAGTAGATGCTGACCTTCCGCCCCGTGGATTACTATCCGGTTCAGCGCGGACCCCGGTGAAGACCTCAGAATTTCACCATATGGAGCACCATGCCCAGCGGATTTTTCACTGAGCAGCGATGATAAAGAGCATGTTAAATCATGAGTTCATTAATCTTCGTTACGCAGGCTCAACTAGTCCCTATTATCCCGCGCTGTACGCAGGAGAATTAAAGAGGGTTGCGCCTTGGATTGCAGTGAAAACAACGACGTGGGATAGCTGGCCATGGCATAAACAACAGCTTGCCCTTACTTTAGGGGCTGGGTTAAGTGCGCACAGAGCCTCGTTGGTGGCTAAGTCAGCTGCACGTATTTGGGAAATCTGGGTTATTCCCCGGAGAAATGAGGTCGTTGAACTTGCCTCCCCCTCAGGCAGTATTCCACCGCAAACGCAGTGGCCGCGGAAATATTACCGGATGTCACGCATCAGGTAAAAAACATCCAAGGACCCCACATAAGAAACTAAAACACCAGCTAAGCAGGGGTTCCATAACCATCACACACCACCGTCAACCGAGGCGATCCCGCAGAAATCCCACATCCCAACGCAGAATCAATCACGCCCGCCACACGCTCCCGAGAACCATCTAAAACATGCGTGTACGTCCGCAGCAAAGTCCCCGGCGTATGCCCCAAAACCCGCGCCACATCCTGGACCGGCACACCACCCGTCAACAAAGACGATGCGAACCGGTGCCGCAAAGCATGAAAATGCACCCGCTCCGCACCCACCGCCTTTCCCGCACGGGACACCTTTTGCGCCGCCACATTCGCATGCACCGGCCCGCCACTACTATTGACGAACAGATACCCCTCCGTCCGCCCGCCAATAACGCGCTTAAGTACTGGGGCGAGCTCCCTGGCAATTGGTACATCGCGCCGGGAATGCGACGATTTCAGCTCCACCCGACGCCGGGGGGTCAACCTCGATAGCTGCTTCCTGACCCGAATTACACCCGCCTCCAAGTCCACCTCCTCGACCAGCAGGCCACACAGCTCAGAGATACGCATACCGGTCAAAGCCGCCGTCCTCAACATGTCCGCCATGGTCCTATCCGGCCGGTAGACACACCGCAGCGGCGGCATACCTTTAGGCTGCACCGACATATACTCGACGCCACCCTGCTCCACAGCATCAATAACTCGCTGAATTTCATCCAAAGTGGGAATCTCGTCGGGTTCCACCGCGGTTTCCTTTTTCGGCACCCGCACAGGATTTTTCCCCACCAGGTCATTATCTACCCCGTAGGTGAACGCGGACCGCAGGCAACTCAACGTAATTTGCACTGACCGCCCTGCAATCCCTTTATCATCCGGGGCGAGCCAACTCCTGCACGTACGAAGTTGATTAGCCCACTCATTAACATCGGCGGGAGTGACTTGGCGAGCTGGCCACTGGCCAAGCGGGCCTAAGAGCCGGTCGCGTACGTACCGATACTGGATAAGGCTTGATTCACGCAGCGGACGGTCGTTCATCCACCGGCTGAACATCTCTTTGACGGTAATGTCCTGGTCTGCCTCGGGGAGGTACTTGTGGAGGCGTTTGTCGCGCTCCATTTCCTGGACATGGGCCTTGGCTTCTTTTTGCCGGGTGAAGCTTTTGGAGTGCTCTTTTCCCGCGGGGTCGCGCCAGCGGGCGATGTAGACGGTTTTTCCTGCTTTGGTGAGTCTTTTTTGGATAGCCATTGTGGTATGCTCCTTGGTGTTCAGGGTTTGGAGAGGCCCTGGCATCGTTTTCAGAACCCTTGTGCTGGGTTTGCAACGCCCCTGTCTTGTTCAAAAATGGTACGCAGCCACCGAACAAGACAGGGGCGACTTTTAATTGACCTCGATTTTTGCGGTGTACTTATCAGAGGGGCGAATATTGCATGAGTATTGGCCACCAGGGACTGCCTGGTCCCTGGCTGAGTAGTTCCAGTGGTAGGAATCGCCTACCCGTATTTTTCGGGACGGCTCGCCGTACTCGACTTTCACCATGGAGTCTTTGTCAATTCCGACGCGCTTCGCGACCTGCTTTTGGCATAGCAAGGCGGCGGTAAATGAGTCCATGCCGTTTATGTGTTTTTCGTCGTTCTCTGTAGACGGGTCAGAGCTTCCGCACGCGGAGACTGCAAGCGCGACGGTAGTAATCACAATAGGGAGTAGCTTTTTCATGCTGCTGTCCTTTCGTAGAGGGTTTGCCAAGTTTTGAGGACTTTGACCGTCACCCCGAGTTCGTTAGCGAGGGTAGCCGGGTGTGGTCCGTAAATGGTTTCTGCTGCGGCGTATTCGACGGGGGAGATGAGTAGGCGTGCTGCGAAGCGGTCGGCGCGTAGCTCGTGTATCCCGTGGTGGCCGGGTGGGTCGTTGTAGTGGGCGTGGCCAAGCTCGTGGGCTAGGGCGCTAATTGTTGCGGCGTCGCTCATTCCGAGGCGGACAGTGACGATTTTTCGGTGTGGCTGCCAGGCGGCTTTGGGGCCGCCCTTGTGCCAGCGGATGTGGTATCCGCGTGACTCGGCGACCTCGATGAGGGCGTCAAGGGGAGTGGTCAATCGGGTGTTCACCTCGTTCTATGTGTCTGGAATTAGGCGCTTGTGGTCTGCTTCTTTTCGGAATTTCCGAACTGTATTTAGTCGATGGGGTCTTCTCCTCGTTCTTCTCGAAGTTTGTCTTCGTCTGGGCTGCTATCTGCGGCATGTGGTTCATCCCAGTCAAAGTCCCGGACGATGCCGTCGTCATCGTCTAGGGAAGCAGACGGGCCGGACACGGGGGTGAGATGCGGGGCTGGTTTCCGAGGTTTTCGCAAGTGGGAACCGAGGTTAAGTTTTTGCGCTGGGGATAGGCCATCTTCCGCTAGTTGGTAGATGAGCTGGTCGGCGGACGCCGTGGAAAGCAGTTGCCCGTCCCCGTCAAGGAAATCGAAAGCTTCTTGGTAGGTGAGCTTTCCTAGTTCTACTAGGGCGTGAATTGGAGAAATCCCAATTTTACGACTGACAGTAATGAGTTCATCGGAAGTTAGGCCGTCGTTTACATGGTCGGTGGCGGTACGTCGGGAGACACCGAGATATTCGGCAATTTCAGTGACGGTAACCCGACGGCCAGCCATGCTGGCAAACCAGTCTGTTTCTTTGCTCATAACCTGGCATTATAATGGGTAATTTTCTACCCGTCAAGTAGTTGCTTATCTGCGTTAATGTGAAAAAGTCTGCCTAAATTGCGCGAAGAAACTTGCACACCTGCGGAAAGTGGGTTAAATTGTTCTCACAAGAGGAAATGAAAGGAGGAAATGGGAATGTTCCTGCTCAGTCTTGACGAAATCGACCGCATAAAGCGCGCTCATCGGCTTTCGTCTCTCGTTGACCTTGAGCGCAAAACGGGGATAACGCGCAAGACCTGGCGTGACGCCATCAGGACTCGTGAGCCAAAGCCTGCGGTTCTTCAAGCGCTAGCGGCACTTGGGGCGCGCCCCAACCGAATCCTCGTTGCCGACAACCTGGAAGCCCTAACTGCATAAGAAAAGGCCCGGTGCCAGAACACCGAGCCAAGACAAAACTACTCAATAAGGAGAATACATCATGGACCGCAGGATTGACCAGGCCCGTGAGGATTGGTTCGCGAACCATCCGTTCGACCCAAACAAGCATTCCGTCCTAGCGCACGACGAGGACGGACTCCCATCCGGATTCTTCACCCTTCCTCACATGGGAGACATGAGCGTCGTATCCCTGAAATACGGTTATGAATTCCTCGCAGCCGTACGCACCGATGATGACGTTGACGAATGGCTTGCAAACGTCAACCGAACCGCCAAGTCGCCCGACCTAGCAGGAATCATGCTCGCACACGCCTTCCGTGGAATTGCCCCAATCATTGGACAAATCATCGACAACGACTCGGGACTAGCCGAAACCATGAAAACTATCGCTGTTCAAGGCTGGGAAAAGGAATTTTAAGAATGAATCTTGTAAAAAACCAAGACGGCGAACTGGTAACCACCAGTCTCATAATCGCGGAAGGTACAGAATCTCAGCATGCGAGCGTTATCCGATTAGTTCGAGACAATATTGAGGACTTCGAGGAGTTCGGAAGGGTCGGATTTGAAATCGAACCCTTTGATACAGCTGGCGGTAAGCAAAAACGCTCTATTGCAGTCCTCAACCGCGAACACGCCATGCTGTTGATGACATACATGCGTAACACTCAAATCGTTCGCGACTTCAAGAAGCGGCTTATTAGAGCCTTTGTTGACCTCGAGCGTCGCGCTAAGGAGTCTGCGGAGTTGTCGCCGGAAGAAATCATGGCCCGCGCCATCAAGGTCGCCGACCACACGATTAAGGAGTTGGAAGCCACGGCCGCGGACCAGGCCCTTGCTTTGGAGGCCGCTAAGCCCAAAGTCGAGTACTACGACCATTGCGTTTCCATCGAGTCGGATGTGATGACCGTAAAAGACTGGGGTGCGCACTTTGGGCTTACCGAGCCGCAGGCGCGTCAGAAATTACTGGACGCGAAGATGATTTACCGCAAAACCCAAACCCGGGAATGGTCATCACGCAAAGGCGATGTGGTTGACCGCAACGAGTACCGCGCCTACGCCGCTTACCGGAATCTTTTCGACATTAGGGCACAGCACAATGCTCCCCGCTACCACAACGGCCAAGTACGACAAACACTGTACGTGCGCGCCGGGTGGGCAATCACTGTAGCTAAAAACGCAGGTATTGACATTGACCAGTCCATCTACGACGCACTACCAGGGTCGGTGTAGCGCTATGGCTGATGATTTGCACCCTGCGGAGGCTGCTTACATGGCTGCGATTCGCGCCGGTACTGACTGGTACGCCGCCGCCGATAAGGCAGTGGCCACATTGGCTAAATCCCGCCAGCCATTTACCGCCGATGACGTTCGAGATGCATGCGGTTTGGAACCAGATAACCCCAACTCATGGGGTGGTCTATTCCACTACTGGCGCAGCCGCGGGCTGATTCAGCGTATCGGGCTTACGAGCTCACGTAGCAAAGCACGCAATCACGCCGCCATCGGGGTATGGCAAGGCACCAATCCTGAAGCCTAACAAGCAGGCAGCGGTGTGCGAGCCACCGCATAGGCACCAGGGACAGTCATGTCCCGAAATATCGACACAGTGACGTATCCCTCAAAGGGTACGGGTTGGGTCGAAACGCTGTACAGAGAACTGAATAGGGAGCCTATCCCGGCAGAGAACAGTAGCCGGGCCGTGTCCTTGTGGGACTACTTGATGTGGCGAGCCAGTGTCTTAGAAGGCCACGACCCACATTGCCGACAGGCTGAAACCACCCGACCGCCGTAGCTGGCCAAGGGTGAGGCAACACCACATAAGTGGGCACGAAAAACACTGAGGCCGTGAAATAGCTACTCCCCGGGTGCAAGTCCTGGGCGCGGCACTCGGGGTGGGTGTGGTGTGTGAAGCGCATCGTAAGTGAAGGGAACGTGGGGATTTTTTATGCCTTGCCCTGCCCCTGCACCCACCCCTTTGAACGTAAAGAAGGCCCCAGCGTAGCTGCACACTGCGCGGGGCCAATCAATCCCTGGAAAGGAACACTATGAACAGTACCAGACAGTCTTACTCAGTCCCAGAAGTCGCCAGGATGCTTGGCATTTCACAATCCACGCTTTACGAGCATGTCAAGCAAAACACCGTCGGTCACCTGCACCCCATCACCGTGGGTGCGCGCACCGTATTTCCTAAGCGTGTCATTGATGCGCTTTTCGACCCGAAGAAAATCGCATGAACCGCTTAAAAGACTACGCCCTGGGCTTGGCTTTTGGCCTGCCCTTATTCGCCGGAATCCTGATTGGAGGACTTGCCCTATGATTTCCGATACCACATTGGAGGACTTACGAGCCGTAGCTCGTGGGAAACGTCTCCATAGTCAATTCAAGTTGAAAAACCTCGAAAATCACGGTTTGGTGACGCTGGTAAAGCGCAATTCTAAGCTCGAGGTCGAAGCGCTCACCTCCGCGGGGTATGCCGCCCTCGCCCATAGCCAAGGAGGTCCACGACGATGACCACCTGGCTAGTCGCCCTGACCTCGATTGTATTCATCAATGTTTTAGGCACGTTCGCGTTGTCTATTGCGGTGAATCAGCGCCTAAAGCGCCTGGAGAAAGAAGCCGCCCGCGGTTACTACCGCGACAGGGAACTGCAGAAGTCCATCAACTCCATCAACAAAACGGTCAAGCTCGAGGCCGGGTGGGGCATCGATGCCACCAGTCTGCGGTCCCTCGAGGCTCACCTGCAAAGGAACGACAATGATTAAATCCGAAACGGCCCTGATTTTGCAGGAAGAATACGACCATTTCATCCGGTGTGGAATTTCCCGCCCATTGACCCTCATACGCCTCGCCGATGCGTACCAGGTCAGCCAGCGCACCGTGGAATACTCCGTATCCCCAATGGCGCGGGATAGAGTCCGCAGGCAGGTGCAGGCAGCATGAAACAGCGCATCATCACTAAACCCCCGGCCCCTGGAACAGACGGGTGGGCGCGAACTATAACCGCGTCGAAAGTTCCAGCACTGTTGGGGATTTCCCGTTTCCAATCCCAGTACGCGGCGTGGCACCAACTGGCCGGTAATCTGCCCGTGGATGGCATGGACGAAGACCGCGCCCTATGGGGCCACCTGAGCGAAGAACCGCTGGCGAAGTACTGGCTGCATAAGCACCCCGGCTGGCAGCTTAATCGGCCACACAACGGCACCGCAGAGATTGCGTACTCTAATCCGACGTTGCCATTTCCGAATATGGCCACCATTGACCGGCGTGGAATCAACCGAAAATACGGACTGAAAGACCCCCGCCGATTCCACATCATTGAATGCAAAACCGCATTCAGCCTCGAAGATTGGGGTACCCCGGACGAGGATGATTCAATCCCCGCGGACTATTTCACCCAAGTCACATTTCAGATGGGGGTCAGCGGTATCCCGTCCGCCTCGGTGGTCGTGGTGTCCGGCGCGATGAAGCCGGAGATTCACGATGTGGAATTTGACGAAGGTATTTTCACCGCTTTGGTTGAGCAGCTGCATGATATTTACCGCAAAATCCGGGCTGGTGAATTCCCTGACCTGGACGCGGACAAGAAGACCTACGACGCGGTACGCGGCCTGCACCCAGATATTGACCGCGACGGCACCGTCCAGGTGCCACACGACCAGGCTGTGGCGTGGTTGGACGCATTTCATGCGGAAGACGAAGCGAAAAACCGCGCACAGCTCGCCAAAACCCAACTCGCTGGCCTGATGGGGAATGCCCACCTTGCCATGGTGGGAGACCAAAAACTGGCTGACCGTCGGGCACGGAAAAATTCTACCCCGTCGGTGTACGTCAACAAGAAAATCGACCTTTCTAAGGAGAATTAATGAATCAAGAACTCGACACCACTAATCAGCAGGCTCCGGCAACGGGTATGCCGATGACGTCGGTCAACTCGAACGTCCTGGAGCAATTGCGTTTGCAGGTGGAGGCCTGGAGCGCGGCGGCGCAGATTGCGGAGCGGATCGCTCGCACTGATTTTGCAGGCCCGTTCAAGAACAAACCGGCGGATATGGCGGCCGCGATCCTCAAGGGAGCCACGCTGGGTATCCCACCGGAGTCTATTGGTAAGTCCATCTACGTGGTGCACGGAACACCAATGCTTTACGGGAAGACGGCGTTGGCTATTGCTCTGAGTCATGGCTACGAAACCGAAACCATAGAGGATAGTGCTAAGGCTGTTACGGTGCGCATGATTAGCCCTAAGGGTCGGTCGATGGAGGTGCGCTACACCATCGAGCGCGCCACCCGAGAAGGCCTCGTCAAGGGCAACAAGGTGCAGTACGAGACCCGCCCGTCGAAGATGCTGTATTGGAAATGCATTGGTGAGCTCACTGACCGCATGATTCCGCACCTGACCGGTGGCATGCCGGTGAAAGAGGATTGGGAGCAGTCGCCGACTAATAAGGTCACGGCAACGCGCCTGGACCAACCAAGCCGGGGCGCTAGTGGGCTGAAAGCCGCGCTCGGTATGGGTGAAACCGGCCGCCAGGAAGAACCACAGCAGGCCGACGAGCCAGCGCCGGTTGATGCTGAATTCTTGGCCGACATTCAATCCACCGTCGCAAGTTTCACCACCACTGACGACATCAACACCTTCGCCGACGGGCTTAAAGCCGAAGGCGATGTACCCGACGAAGTAAAAGACATTATCATGTCCCGCTACAACGAGCTGAAAGAACAATAATGGCGATTGAATTCATTGATGACCTGCCTCCTGCTCAGAACTACACCACGATTGACGAACAGCGCGTAGACGAGCTCATTGATAGTCTGCTGGCCAATCCTGGCCAGTGGGCAAAAGTCCCATACGAGTGGCTGTATCCCGATGCTGCGCACCGTAAGAAAGAAGCACTGCAGAGCCGGTGCAGGAACTTCGCGTCGCGGATAAACAAAGGGCAGATACGGCCATTTAATGAGTATCCCATCGAAGCAACAACGCGTCAGGGGCAACTGTATATGCGCATGACGGTTACGAAACGTCAGTTGAAAGGAATGGAACTGTAATGATTGATGTAATCACTTTGACTGGTGGTTTGCCTAGGGATGCGGAGTTGCGGTTCACGCCGCAGGGTAATGCGGTTGCGAATTTTACGTTGGCGAATTCGGATAGTCGTTATGACGAGAATCAGAATCAGTGGGTAAAGACTCGCAGTATGTACCTGGACGTGACCATTTGGAATGAGGCGGGCAATAAGCAGAATCCTACCCCGTGGGCTGAATTAGCCGCGGAGTTGAAAAAGGGCGACCAGATTGCTGTGACTGGGAAGCTGGTTACGCGGTCGTTTCAGACGCGTGATGGGGATAGTCGCACGAAGATTGAGTTCCAGGCTTTGCGTTTCTACCGTATGCCCACCGCGCAGCAGTCCCAGGGGCAGCAGGCCCAGCCCCAGCAGGGTGGCCAAACCGCCACCTCGGGGGCGTGGTCAACACCACCGGCGCAAGCAGGGCAGCAAGACCAAGCACCACCGTTCTGATGGGCTACATCTCAATTAAGGCCGCTGACCTGCCTGACTATACGGGCAGGAGAGTGGTTCTTTTCCCCACGGCGTTCGACCCGGAAAAGATTGCTGACCGTATCACTTTCGCTGCTCGTGTCGGCCATGTGGTGCATGGTGCCACGAGGGACGGGCGTTTTGCTATGAATGCTTCGTCGATTGTGCTGGTTGACCCGACTTCTTAAGCCCCATGGTGGACCTCAATAGTCCACGTGTGGGGTTTCTTTTTTCACGTAAGGACCTTGTTTATGCTTGCTTGTTTTATCGAAAAAATATCCGAATTAGCCTACACCCCAGACGGTGGAATTGCGGACCCCAATCACCCAATTTACGCCCTGATTTGGGTACTGAAGCAGGTGACCATGTGACCACCCATCAGCAGCGCCAGGATATGCGCGCCTACCTCGAATCCCAAGACATTTACTGCGCCCAGCCCGATTTTCTCGACGCGCTCATACGTCTATTTCAATCCATAGAAAAGGAGGTGAAAAAAGATTGACTTGGTTTAAGGTCGATGACTCATTCTATGACCACCCAAAGTTTCTAGACGTTCCAAACGCCTCGATTGGTCTATGGGTCAAGGCCGGGGCATGGTGTGGAAAGCATCTTACTGATGGGGTGATACCAGCCAGCCAAGTGAAGCGATTTAAGGGCACAAAATCTCAGATTAATGCACTGATTTCGGTGGGTATTTGGGAGCAATGTGAGTGCGAAAACGGTGCGAAAGCGTACCGCTTTCATGACTGGAATGAGTACCAACCCACACGCAAACGGGTGTTAAAAGAGCGCGAAGATGGAGCCGAAAGGCAACGCAAATCGCGCCACCAAAAACGCCAAGAGCAGCAGGAATCTGAAAATGTCACGCGTGACTCACACGTGACACCCTCGCGTGACTCACACGAATGTCACAAAGGGGTGTCACAGCGACCCGGCCCGGCCCGGCCCGACCCGTCCTTTACTTGGGGTACTGATAGCCAGCCAAGTAACGGTGATCAAGGCGAATCGGGCGAGGCTGGCGGAATCACCCTTGACGAGCTTTCGGGCGCTACGCGCCGCGCTCGCCAAGCCGGAATCAGCGACACCGCCATCAACGCCGGCACCCAAGAGTTCAACCGCCGCCCAACCCCCAAAGGCCCCGGCCTGCTCCGCACGCTCATCAACGACGCATGGCAGCGCGAGCAAGACGCCGACCGGGCCAACGAGAAACGCAAGCAGCGTCGCGCCGCCATTGATGCCTGCGACCGCTGTGACGAAAACGGGTGGATGCAAGGAAGTAACCCGGCCGTCAAGTGCGACCACAAGCCGAAACCTGAACGAAAAGAGCCACCATTTTGAGCACCATCGAATTTTGGGTACAAGGCAACCCAGCCCCCAAAGGGTCAAAGCGGCATGTCGGTGGCGGGCGAATGATTGAATCTTCGAAGAAACTGCCCGCCTGGATGCAAGCAGTCAAGCTACAGGCCGCCCAAAACCGGCCCAGCAGCCCCATAGACAGCCCCGCAGCCGTCCACATGGACTTCTACCTACCAAGACCCAAACGACCGCGCTACGGGGCTCCAGCCGTCAAACCCGACTGCGACAAACTAGCCCGCTCAATCCTCGATGCCCTCGAAGGCGCAGGAATCCTCACAAACGACTCCCGCGTCACCCACCTCCAAGCCACCAAGTACTACGCCGACAACCACAACCCCGCCGGCGCACACATCACCATCACCTGGAAGGACTAACCATGGCCCGACCGTTCCCGTTCGACGACACGAACGACCCAGACGAATACGAAATAGAAAACAATTTCGACAGCCAAGAACGCTGGTACGAACAACTCCACGACCTCAGAAAGGACGACGAACTATGGGACAACTAAACCCCACCCGCCAAGAAATCCTCGACGCCCACGAAGAGCTAGAGAAGCTGTGTCAGCGCTTACCTGCAACCCGCGCAGCCAAAGAAACCATCCTCCGCGCTCTCCCACCGCTCCCACGCCCCACAATGGATGAGGTCGAATGGGACGATAGCAAGCACTACCTAGCGGAAGCAGAACACCCCACCTGGGGAAAAGTAATCATGCTTTTTAAAAAAGTGGGAACAGGAAACATTTTCGTTAACTTCCCTGAAGATGGAGAGCAGTCTTTCATCCACTGCACGCCCGAAAACCTCACCCCGACCGGCCGCCGCTACACACTCACGGAGGGAGAATAATGGCCCCGAAAGAAACCGCCACCGCCACAGTCGAAACATTCTTCAAGCTCCTGGGGTGTAAAGAGCTATTTGTACGCCTCCATGAGGAGTACAATTCCGCATCTTCCATCGTGCGCGACTACCAAGGCCGCTACATGATTTCCGCCGAATCTTTCAAAGACTCACTGGACACTATTACCGTGCGAGTCTACGACTTCGGGGACGAAACTAACAGCCACTACGTACTAGATGTCATCGGAGTCTCCCCGGAATTGGCGGCGAAATTCACCAGGGAAACAATCAACTCCTACGAGGAAGAACCGGGTGAATAAGACCATGAGCGACCCCACCCTGCGCCCGCATGACCAGCACATCATCATCAGCGCCCTACGCCACTGCCGCGAAAGACAATCCCTCCTCCTCCGACACACAACCAGATGGGTAATAGAGCACTGGGGCGAACTCGATGAGCGCACTCAAGCACAGATAATCCGGGGCACACGCCTCGATATCCGCTTGAACTCCAAATTAACGCCGGAAGAAAAAGACCAGCTCACCCGAGAACAACCCGAATGGTCGGCCTACCTGAATTTCATCGAAGGGAAACTGAATGAGTGACCTCACCACCGCCAACTACGCAGAGGAGGAAGCATGACCCCGATGACCCCCGGAGAAGCACAACGCTGGCTCGAAGAGGAGCTATACGCAGGCCATGTGCCACAAGTCCACGCCCGCCGTGCCCTACAAACCATCGCCGACATGGACGTTCAAGAAATCGTCCCCGAGCCTCACTCGCGAGGCAGCTGGAACGGTGACTCCCACTCCCCAGAATATTTCGACACCCCGCCCGGCGTCCCAATATTCCGCTACGTCACAGAATGGCAAGAATCATGAAAACCCTCGCAGACATGACCCCACAAGAACGCGCACGGTGCCGAGGAATGTGGTGCGACTTCCCTGACCCCGACGAGCGCACCAACCTCGCAATCTACGTAGACGACAGTCTCAAACACCAGGGATTCTGTGAGCTAATCCATGAAGGACAAATAGGACGCCTCACCATCCCCGAAAACCTCACCCCTCGCTGTGACCTGCCTCGCGCCTGGACCCCCGACGGTCAACCGCCACAAGGCGGATGGGAATACGCCGAATACCTCGGCGACCACGGCGGCATGACCGACGTGTACCACTTCGACGGGGAGCCTACCCACCGCCGATGGGAAAGCAACTGGGAAAAACTATAACCCAACCCCCGGGAAGGAGCACACCACATGCCCATAGACCAACACGACCTCGCCCACGCCGCCAAAAAACTCCAAGTCCTCTACGAAGAACTCAACCACGCCAAATACCAAAGACCACCCGCACCCGAAGTCTCCACCCAAGGCGCGAATCAGCAAAAAGGCCCCAGCGAACCATTCCCCATCTGGACCATCAGTGATGACGCGCATTTCACCGCGCTACTCAACGAATACTGCACAGATGCCGCCCGGTATGTCCCCCTCACAGGCGACATCTACACCCACGGCTTCCAACGCAACGGCACACGCATGTGCCAATGGATAGCCTGGAACGCCGGGCCCATCAGCCAACTCGACGTCGCACCACTCATGCTCGACGAGCTTAACCACCAAGCCCGCGAACTCAACCACCGCCTCCGACGCACACGACCACCAGAACCAATAAGCGAGCCGCAGGAAGCATGGCTCACCGCACGAACCATCTGCTACCGGCTAAGACAACAAGGCCACAACGTAAGCCCCGAACTGCTAAGGAAATGGGCAGAAAGAGAGAAGATAAGCTCTCTGGAAGATTGTGACGGGAAGAAGAAATATCTACAACACGAGGTGCTTTTCAACCTCGCCGTTAGAAGAAATTCCGCTGGATGACTACTAAACCGGCGCCTAGCTGGGTAATATTCTTGTCATGCACACGCTCACTAGGCCCGAAGAACAGAACGCAGATATCCTGCGTCTCCTGCGTGCCGACCTAGGCTTATCTCAAATCGAGCGCACCGATGAACTAGTAAGACTAGGTGATGCACAGTTCGTTATTAACGAGCACTCCAGAACTCTGTTCGCTTCTCACGCAAGCGAAGAGGAAGAAATCGAACAGTGGAAAAATCAGGGCTATAACCTAGTAAACATTCTTGAAGACACGTATCCGACTGTACTTCGAGACGTGCGAGAATCCCCCGCCATTCTCTACTGGCAAGGAAAACTAGAAACCGGAGAAAAAGGCGTAAGCATCGTTGGCTCCCGAGAAGCATCTCATGAAGCTCTTGAAGCATCGTTTCAGCTTGCCAAGAGCCTGGCACAGCGGAAAATCCCGGTCATATCAGGGTTAGCCCGAGGGGTTGATACAGCAGCCCACGAAGGTGCAATCGCAGCCGGAGGGCGAACTATCGCAATCATGGGAACTGGCCTTGACCGCACGTCTCCAGTCACTAATCGTGCGCTCAGAGAAAAAATTCAAACAGGGGATGGTCTAGTGTTATCCCAGTTTGAACCAGGAGCGCCGGTTAAGAAATTCAACTTCCCCATGCGCAACGCCGTAATGTCAGGGTACGGTCTAGCAACCATAGTCATGGCCGCAACAGAGAAATCAGGGACACGCCACCAAGTCAAAGCAGCACTAAATCATGGTAGAAAAGTTATTTTTACAGGCACGGTTGCCAATACTGTTAGGTGGGCAAAAAGGCTTGTAGATGAAAATAAGGCCATTCGTGTGACTTCTCTAGCTGAAGCAGTAGACGCGTCTATCGAGGTAACCCTCGGCTACGGTGAGCAGACGAAACTATTCTGATGGTCGCAGCGTACGAGTACTTAAACCAGCGGGCGAACTACTTGGCTCCCGCTATCCACCTACCGCATCTAACTTGTGAGAAGTGTCGCGGCACCGTGAAGCCGGGATTCACGACGTGTTACAAATGCAACCGGGTTTATCCAGCTGACGCATTCCCCGACGCGCTGGGCTTCGGTATTTATGCCCAAGCCGGACAGCAGAGCGGGTCAGTTATGAGCCGGTACAAGGGTGAACAACCTGCAAGCGACCACCAAACCATCGTCTTGGCTCTTGCTATGATGGGGATGAAGCAAGCTACGCGTCGCTTTCCAATTGATGTTATTACATTCGTGCCCAGTCTCGGAGAGCGAAAAGGGTTGCATCCCTTGACTCAGATTATCAATCAGGCGGCTACAAAGACTGGGCATAGGAGCATTGTTGAGAAGACGCTAAAAGGTGGGCCTGGCGTGACCAATCCGAGAGGCTATGATCCGTCTAACTTTCAGGTGTCGGAAGGTATCGTCGAGGGGAAAAAGGTTCTACTCATCGACGATACCTGGGCGTCCGGTGGACACTTACTCTCGGCTACTAGCGCACTGCGCCAAGCCGGTGCGCAAAGCGTGTTCGGTCTTTCCTTGGCACGTTGGCTCAAAGATGGAAACGAATACCGGGAGAACGACATTATGAAAACGGCGCTGAATAAAAGAGTGGATTTCAAAGACTATTTATTCTTTTAGCCCCGCTGTCACGCCACATGCTATAATCGACGCGACGACAAATTATGCCCTGGCACACGCCGGGGCATTTGCCGTATTACAAGTCTTGTAGCCACCTCTACACCAATCAAGTACATCCGGGATAGTACTAGCAACAATGAGGCGCAGGCCGCTGGTTCACGACCAGGACACGACACCACAAGCAGGGGAGGTACGCTGTGGGGATTATCGTTGTCACCGGCCCTCCTGCAGCAGGGAAGACCACTTATATCCGCGAACATAAGCAGCATGGTGACGTCATCATCGACTACGACGAAATCGCCAACGCACTTGCAGGGCATGATGCGGATAATCATGAGCACGAGTCGCACATCAAGGCCATTACCAAGGCGGCGCGACAAGCGGCGATAGATAAAGCCATCGACAAGCACGATGGCAGTTTCACGGTATGGATAATTCATTCCACGCCAAGCACAGCCCAGGTCAAAAAATACAAAGCCGCCGGGGCGGACATCATGACCATCGACCCCGGCAAAGACACAGTCCTGCGGCGCTGCAAGCAGCAGCGCCCGGAGTACATGCTGAAAATTGCCGCCGACTGGTACGCCAAGAAGTCGAAAGCATCGAAGACAACCACTCAGCGCGGGTACGGGCAAGCGCATCAGAAGCATCGGCGGACACTACTCGCACAACTCGTTGACGGTGCGCCGTGCCCGGAATGTGGCAAGCCGATGTTTAAGACGGCGGCTAAGAACTTTGACAGGGCAGCTTTGGAAGCTGACCACGGGCCTGGTGCTGCGCTTAAGTACGCGGAGAATAAGCAGGCGACCAAGGCGACGCGGTTGTTGCATCGTACGTGTAATCGGTCTGGTGGGGCGTGGGATAGGCCCCGGCCGGTGAAGACGGAGGAGTCCACGTCGGATGGTGACGGTTTTGTTTGGGCGTGAAAATGATTGGGGCCGCCCCAAAATCATAAGGGGGTAGTCTCATTGACTCCCCCTATTGTCCCTGGTCAGTCAAGCTTTCTCTCTCCGCACCTTAAAAGGACGCTTTTTGGCCCCGGAAAGGGTCTGTGACGGCCTGCTGCGCCGCGTTCGAGTCGGGGTGTAAGGCTGGGTGTTCAACGTCTCTATGGGCCGTGTAGCGCCATGCTGGAATCGTGGGTTATGGGCTGAAAAATGGCCTGGTTTAGTTGCCAAAATGCGGTTTGACCTGCTAAAATAAGAGGTGTCAAGGCCCTGGCGATAGCGGCAACTACCCCAGGGCGTGGCCACCACTGAACAGGATGTGATGACATGGATAATGCTACCCCGGATTTTGAGGGATTCTCAAAAGCAGTACTCGAGATGGGCGCTGACTTTGGTTTTGATTTCACCACCGCCCAGAAAAAACACCTTGGTGAACTTTTTGAGTCCATGGCGACGATTAAGCCTGCGAAAGTAGCTGGCAAGAAGACGCGCTCTATCGCTCGTTTCTCCAAAGCGGGTGTTGCGGCACAGTCCATCGCCGGGTTTGACCACGATACGACGATTAGCGGCCTGACGTATGGCCAGTTTTCGTTGATTGATTTAATCCAGGCGACGCTTGAGGTCACGGGTCCGGCTGATGTGACGATTGCGACGTGGTCGTCCGGGTTTTATGACATTGAAGCGGCGAAAAACTTCGCCGATGATGGTCGCATCCGTTCGATTCGGTTTGTGATGGATTCTGGTCGTCAGAAAAAGGGTCAGGCCGGGGTTACGGACATTGCCTCCCTGTTTGGTGAGGAGGCCATTATCACGGTGCGGACGCACGCGAAGTTTGTGTTGATTTCGAATGAAGATTGGTCTGTGGTGATTACCTCGTCGATGAATCTGAATAAGAATATTCGCACGGAGCAATTCGAGATGACCGACGATGTGGAGAAGTTCCGCATGTTCGCTGATTTTGTGGATATTGCTTTTGATGAGGTGCCGCCGTCGCGCTCGTACGGTCGTGTGATGCCTGCGCTTCGAGGTGTGGACCCATCGCGGTCGGTAGTATCTGTGCCTGGTGTGGCGCGGAATACTGGTGCGATTGTTATGGGCGCTCCGACGAGTATTGCGAGGGAAGCTGGCTAATACTGGTATTTAATGCCCTGCACTCTTTTTAGAGTGTGGGTCTATTTTTATGCCCTTTTTGTGGAGGTGATTGTGTGGGTCGGATTGAGGATGAAGCCAAGCGATTGTCGGGCGGGCGTGACCTTAACGCGTTTGATATGGAGGCTGTGCTGATTGTGGCAGGGTTGACGTTGCGGGCGCGTGATTCGCGTGACGCTGTGGAGCGTGAGGGTCTGATTATTGATGATGGTAAGGGCTTTCCGATTGAGCATCCGGGCTTGTTGGTGGAGAAGCGGGCGTCGGCTGAGATTCGTGGCTGGGTGAAAGACCGGCCGGACTTGTTTGGTGCGCGTTCGCATGGTGAGGCGCGTGAGCCGAAGCCTAAGGTCAACAAGTTCGGCGGATTTAAAGTTGTAGGCCAGTAGGGGGTGGTGTCTGGTGGGTAAACCTGATTGGCTTATTGGTCGCCAGGAGCCGACTCGCCAAAACGTCCCTGCTGGTGACCGTGAGTTTGCTGACCGTGCCTGTGAGTTTGTCCGCTGGGCCGGGCTGGACTTGTACCCGTGGCAGGAGGATTTGCTGCGCGATAGTCTTTTGCAGAATGGCGCGGGCATGTGGTCCTCGCGTGAAGTTGTCGTATCCTTGGCCCGTCAGAACGGAAAGGGCGAGGTACTTGTTGCCTTGGAGCTTGTGGCCATCTACCTGTGTAGTGCGCATTCTATTATGCATTCGGCGCACTTTTTGGATACGGCGATGGACGCTCGCGACCGTCTTTGGGAAGTCATTGAGGATAATCCGGCGTTGATGGATTGGTGGGAGGACGAGTATCCCGGTGTGTCTCCGAAGCCGATTCTGGGCAATGGCAAAGATGCGATTAAATTCCCTAATAAGGCGAAAATTTACTATCGTACGCGCACGAAGAAGGTCAAGTCCCGTGTAGTGGTGTAGCCGTTTGTGCTTTCGGCTCGGTATTCAGTTCTGTGTTTGAGGTCAGGCGGTTAGCTGGTTGTGGTCACCATTGGCGTCTCCTGTGCGGTGCATGAGGTGTCT
>NZ_REGE01000012.1 GCF_003688935.1 Corynebacterium macginleyi
AGCCCGGAAGGCGGTGGCTCGCTGGATTGAGATTGTCTACAACCGGCGTCGTCGCCACTCGTCCATCGGGATGGTAAGCCCCGTCGATTTCGAAGCCCAGCTCGCTGATCAAAATTGTAATAAGAAAACCGCTGCTTAACCCCTAAGCAGCTTAACAACGTGTCCACGATTTGCGGGCAACCCCAATACTCGGTGGATCGGGCAGCTCTTTCTTGTTCTTTTCGCCGGAGTTAGTTTTGCTGGGTTGCTATTCCGAGACTCACTAAGCGCGGGACAAATTTTAACAGCGTCGATGACACTGGTTGCGTCATTTTCCGCACTGTTCGGTGTGAGACTTACTCTTCGTGACAAAGCGTTGGATGAGTGGTGGAAGACATCTCAGTGGATATTGGGTCAATTGATTGGTGAGGTGGATGAGGAAGATAAAAAAGTGCTCTTGCGGTTACTCCAAACTCATTTGCAGCACCGCTGAAACGGAAAAGGGATCATGACGCGACTTTAGATGTAATGGCTGATCTGTTAAATAAATGGGATCATCACCAGTGACATGCCTGCTAAAATCTAGGTTACGAGACAAAGGAGGACACTATGCGTACCTTTCAACGTAAACGTGTAAAGCGCGACAGGGCAGGTAATTCTGTCTTTGAGAAATCGGATGATTCAGTGTTGCGTTTGGCGCGCCTCATTGTAAGCGAGAGCGAGAATGCAAATGATTATCCTCGTGCGTACCAGCTTGTCCAAGAGGCTTCGAAAAAGACTGTGGCGTAGCGACGGAAGTTAGTCAGTATTCTACGAACAGTCGCACCGAATACTCAGTTCATGTTTGGGAATCAAGATCTATCTGAGAGCAGCTATTTTCGTGCTTTCTGGTGCAAGCTCTGAAATTCTGTGGGCTAGGGGTATTAGCAGGTCAGGGGTTCAGGCTGGTGGGGGAGTTTCGTGAAAGTGCCATATATTGGCTGCGAGCTTCACCGCTCGCAGCCTTTTCTTTTGCCATTTTCTTTCTGCGTTTCCCGAGGCTAGAGAAATAGATTACGCGGCGTTTGAACGGCTCTGGCTGGGCCACATGGAACATCGCGTTCTGGGTGCACGGGGCGAGGAGGGGCATCGGAAAGCACTTGTGGTAGTCGCAGTCCGCCCTTCGCGCTCACGGGGTCAGCGGGAATGGGGGCTGGGTTAGCGGCCCGTGAGCGCCAACAGAGGGGAATGGGTCCACCGCTGCAAAAAGGACGCCCAGCGAGCCTCTCAGGCTGCACTGGGCGGTGAATGTAGGTGGGGGGAGGCTATGCCATGACCTTCGTCTTCTTAATCGCCTTTTGGAGCCGCTTGTGATAGTTGTCCATGGCGGGGCGCAGGAATAGGCCGAGGATGAGCGCCGGGATGGTAAAGAGGAGGAGCATGCCGAGCTCGCGGAAGATATCGGCCTCGTAAATGCCGGCGATGGCGCTGCGGAACGCGTCGATACTGTAGGTGGCTGGCAGCCACGGACTGACATTTTGGAACCATTCCGGAAGCAACGGCAGGGGATAGGCGCCGCCGGAACCGGAAACTTGGATGACTAAGAGCAGAACCGTGAGGGCCTTGCCTGCGCTATCGAATGTGATAACCAGTGAATATACTATCAACATAAACACTAGTGAGATTATCCATGAGGCAAAGAGCATCATGAATGGGTGTTCCGGTTCGATCTCCACGAAGAAAATCAGACTGAGAACCACGAGGGTGGCTTGGGTTATGCCGATGAGCCCAAATGTAAGGAAGCGGCCCAAGAAGATTTGGTTCCTGGTGAACTGATTTTTCTTTTCGATGTCTTCGTTCTTCTTCAAGTATTTGCGCTCGGCGTTGGTATGCACCAGCACGCAGGCAAGCAGGGCGCCCACCCAGAGGGAGAGCGTTAAGTAGAACGGCGTCATGCCAACGCCGAAGGCAGCAACCTCGTAGATGGGATGCCGGTCTACATTGACCGGTGAGGCGATGCGGGAGGCTAGTAGCTCAGGGTCATCGCCGATGAGATCAGCGAGCTGGCTAAGGTCGCCGCCGGCGCGGATTTCTTCGATCTTTCGACTGAGCTCACCAAAGCGGGCGGCCTGTTGTTGCAAAGTACCGGATAGACCGGCGGTCAGATCGCGAGCCCGCACGAGGGTGTCGTTGTCATTAGAAATGGTAGTGCGGATGCCTGTGATATCGCGCTTTACCGCATCAATATCGCTGGCAACCAGTCTCACGCTATCCCCTAAGGCCACTAGCTGTGGCTTAAGCTTAGCGTTATAAGATTTGCGGGCGTTTCCCACAGCCTGCTTGGCGCTGGCAATCGCTTCTTGCGTTTGTTGTCTGGACTCTTGGGAGTTGCGGCCATCTTCAATGTTATTGGCAGTAGACGTCAAGGAATCGTATAGCGCATTGCTTTGGGCAATGCTGGCATCTATGTGACTCATCACTGCCCTGTAGCCCGCCGCTACAGGGCCGGGAAGATTGACCTTATTGGCTTTGTTCTGGATGCTGTTTTTGACGCCTTGGAAGGCAGCGGTTTGTTGTCCTACGCGGTCTGCGGCAGTGCGGAAGGTCTGGGCGGTTTGCGCTGAGGTGGCACTGGCATTGTTCAGCAATTCCTCGATTTGTGAGGATAGGACCTCGTAGCTTTGCTGCGTTGCGGCAAGGGACGCATCCAAGGAATCAGTGGATTTAGCCAGGGCGGATTTGAGGATGTCTATCGGGGACTGGCCCTTGTCGTTCGTAGTGCTGGATGCTTGGTTTCCGGCCTCGTTCAGGATATTTTTAGCAGCATGGGTCAGCGGAATGGTGGAATCTACCAGGTTGCTTAGCGCCATAACCGTGCCAGAGGCTGCATCGAGCCGGGACTGTACCGCGGTGACGCGGTGGTGCACGTTATTGAGCGCGGCTTGGGTGTCACCTTCGGCTAAGTACTGGTCTAGCGAGGAAATGACCCCGAGGCCTACATTAGACACAACGCGGGTAAAAGACTCATCGATCTTCTCTATCACACCGGTAGCGCTGCGTTGGGTAATCGTGGTCGACAGCGCATTCTTTTTCTCATTGGTATAGAGATTAAGCTTGCTCGGCTCGGTTCCTTCCACGTAAAAGGTCAGGAGGTTGGAGCTAAAATCCTTAGGCAAAATGATGCCGGCGTAGTATTCGCCGGATTTGGTGCCCTCTATGGCATCTTCGCTATTGGTCAGAACCCAGTTGATCTCATCGTTGCGGCTGAGCTGGGATAAAACCTCATCGGCTAAGTTGAGCTTGAGCGAAGCCAGGTCGCTTTGGTGGCCCTCATCCTCACTGGCGACGGCGATTTTTAATTGCTTGGTATTGGCAAACGGGTCCCAGCTGGCGAGCGCGTTAAAGGTGGTAAAAAGCAACGGGATAATGGCGAGACCGAAGATGATGACGGCGGTCATTACGTTGCCACGGATGGCCTTGAGGTCATCGCGGAGAATGGTCAGGATATTGTTCATGACGGATCTCCCTTTTGAGATGCATCGCCGTCGGCGGCGGGACTATCTGTGGCATCGGCCGGTGATTGGGGGGTAGAAGATATTTTGGCATGTTTATCCGACCGGACATCTTCTAGCCGATGTTGATTGGAGTTTTGGCGTTGATGGTCGAGGTGCTGCTGGATTTCTTCATCGCTGAGAGCCGCGAGGCGCGTGTCGTGCGCGATGCTTTGTTTAACGTATTCCAGCGAACAAATGACGGCGACTGCCAAAAGCGCCACGAGGCAAGCAATGCCAAAAAATATCGCCTTTTGATCCGGTATTAAACGGGAGAGAATCACGAGCGCGAAGAGTAAAGCCAGCCCAATGGCGATGGTGAGCTTCATTAACTGTGAATAGTTCTTCCGGGCTGTCACCCATTTGGTGTCCAAGCTCCTTTGGTAGCCATCGCGGTCCGCAGAGGCATACAGGAGATCGGTGAAGCGGTAGCGGCTGCCAACCAAATGGACCTGTTCGTGGATAACGAGCCCGCCCTTGGCCAGCTCGTCATTGACCAGCATCGTGACGTTTGATAACCCGCGCCTTAAGAAGGTGCCCATGAGATAGGCGACGACTGCCATGCCGGTCAGTGCAGCGAGATCGCGGATGTAGTG
The DNA here is from genome assembly GCF_003688935.1 of Corynebacterium macginleyi. Taxonomy (GTDB): domain Bacteria; phylum Actinomycetota; class Actinomycetes; order Mycobacteriales; family Mycobacteriaceae; genus Corynebacterium; species Corynebacterium macginleyi. Next base: position 4,106 of record NZ_REGE01000012.1, read on the forward strand.
GGCGCCGTAGAATCCACCCACCGTCTCGCGCATCGCGCCGATGCCATAGGTAAAGGGCAAGAAGGGGTGAACGGCGCGGAAGAAGTCCGGTGTCATCTCGATGGGATATAGGCCCGATGCACCGGGAATTTGAATAAAGGCAAGGACGACCGCTATACCGCGGCCCACATGGCCGAATGTTGAAACAAGGCCATAAGTAATGCTGAGGTAGCACAGGCTGATGAACACAGAGGTAAGGACATAAGCGCTAGCGCTGACGTGCTCGACGCCGATGACCAAGTTACCGATGGAGACGATAAGCGCCTGGGCAATAGCAAAAAAGCTGAGGAGCAAAAAGCGCGAAAAATACGCCTTGCTGACGGTGAGGTCCCGACGGCCCTGCGGGTCAACCTCGGCACGGAAAATGATCAGTAGCATGAAGGCGCCGATCCACAGGGTGAGGTTGATAAACAGTGAAGACATACCGGAGCCGTAGTGCGTGACAGGGAAGACCGCGTGGTTGTCCATCTTTGCGGGTGAGGAGAGGAAGGAAGAAATGTGATCTGTATCAAGACCATTGACGGATTTCAGCACGGTGTTGTTATTAGCAGTGTTGCTCAAGGCAATGACATCGGTTCGTGCGGAGCGCAGGCCTTCCTCGATGCGGTCCAGATCGACCGAGAAGCGTTTTACCACCTCTTGGGCGTGGGGCAGCTGCTCGTTGATACCCCCGAGAAGCCCATCCGTTTGTCCCACTAGCGCTTTTTGGCTGTTGAGGGAGGCAGATAGTCGTCCGGCGGTAGCGGAGACATTAGAGAGCGCGGAATTGAGCTGAGGTAGGCCGTTGGCCACGTCATCGCGCAGTCTGAGGGAATCATCGCGGGCTTGGGCTGCCATGGAATTGAGCAATTCCGAGGTTTTATTCAGCGAATCAAGGGTGGCATTGGTATTGCTATTGAGAGAATCCAGCTCTCCTAGCACCGCGCGGTTTTGGTTGTTGCGCTCGCGCAATTCAGAGACCGACTGTTGAATTTGCTGGGTTAGCTCTGGAGGAAGTGCCGGTAGGGTAGCAACACTGGCTAATTTGTCGATGGCCTGGTCGGCTTGGCCGAGGATTCCCCGGGCGCCGTCTGTAGCGGCATCGACACGGTTGAGAGCACCGCTTAACTTACCGGTGGCAGAACCGATACTGGCGTTGGCGTTCGCGGTGCCATCGGCAAGCGCGGTGGTGCCTTGGATATAGGCGGTGGTGGCATCGTCGGCGAAGGAAGTTACTTCTCTTTGTACCTCGTCGGTCAAGGCGGTGACCTGGTTTAGGGCCTGCTGGGCATGATCAATCGTAGTCCGTACTGAGCCGAGGGACTTGCGAGCCTGCGCGATGGTGGGGCGAGCATTATTGATAGTGGCGTTGATATCCGCTAGGGAATTGCGGGAATTGGCCACGGTATCGGCGGTTGTTGCGAAGGAATTTGCGGTGTTACCCGCGGTGCTACTTATCCTATCGCTGAGTTCGCTGCCGGATTTCCGCAGCTCGGTGGATACTGATTTCGCTACGCTTTCATTAAAGGTCGCGCTAATCGTGGTCTCAAGAATTGAGGAACCAGTGTCAGTAACCTTGGGGGCAATGGCGTTGATTTTCTCATTCACCTGGTATTCCAGCGTGGGCTGAGAGTAATTTCCTTCGAAGAGGCTGATGAAGTCAGAGGAGAAATCCTCCGGGACGGTAATCGAGGCAAAAACATCGCCGGACTTTACAGCATGTGCGGCTTCATCACGGTCCAAAAACTGCCAGCCGAGGTTGTCGTTGTTGTGCAGCTTTTTCATTATCTGCCCGCCCACGTCAATATTGCCGGTGAGATCTGATGAGGCACCCTTGTCCTCGTTCACCACGGCTACTTTAAGTTGTTCCGTATTTCCATAGGGATCCCAGAAACCGGAGATATTGACCCAAGAATATAAAGCAGGAGTAATCATCAAACCGATGAGAATCACCCAGACTTGCGGTGTCCGCCATAGGCGAACGAAGTCTTGGCGAAAAAGCTTCCAACTAGTAATCACTCCAAAACCGTAGCACCGTAACGGTTCTAACCAATAGTCAAACAGACAGATTCCGCGAAATTGATAGCCTGGTTACCTTTGGGTTTCCGAGCACCGCGCACGAATGTGACTATGGTTAATAAAAGGTGAATTTAAGCTGGGTAAATGTGTGGAAAAGCGCCGCGGTAGTCCATGCGTCATAGCAGTGGATTAGCGCGGCGCTCGGGTACTTGCCGTCGAGGCTTAGTGCTCGTCGTAGTGGTCGCCGTGAGCGGCGTGGCGGTGGCCGTCGTGCACGTAGTCGACGTGATCGCCGTGGGGGATGGCAACGTGGCCGCAGCCTTGCCCGTGGGTGTGGTCGCTATGCGCTTCAGCCTCTATGTGATCGTTGGTCTCGCACTCGTCCCAGTGGCCTTCGTGCTCGCGGTGGATGTGGCCATCGTGTACGAAGTCGACGTGATCGCCGTGCGGGAAAGCGACATGTCCGCAGCCTTCGCCGTGGGTGTGCTCGTGGTCGGTGTGGGTAGCGTGAGTCATAATCATGAATCCTTTCTGCGCCGTGGTGTCAGGGAGTGACTCTATTCGTTTTCACTCTGTTTTCATTAAATCATGTTTTCAGTACGGTTTCAATAGCGCGCGAGAGATTTTAAATATTTTTTCACAGGACGCAATGGGGTGGGGTTGGTGGAGGAAAAACACGACGCCCTGGGCCGGTGGGCGGCGCAGGGCGTTGGTGGGGTACTGGTGAGGTTAGAGTAGTTCCGAAAGTTCTCGGGCGGCGGAGGTAAGGAGGTGGGCGTACTTCTTAGCCGGCGAGGGGCGGAAGCGTTCGGCGGAACCGGAGATGGACAGCGCAGCGCGAAAAAAGCCGGAGGAATCAAAGACGGGGGCGGAAATGGAAGCCAAGCCAGCTTCGCGCTCCTCTATAGATTCGGCATAGCCTAGTCGGCGGGCGGTGTCTGCGTCGGCGGCGCTGAAGTGCGCGGTGTCAAGGGGGAAGTCTACGTAACCGGCAATGATGCGCGCTGCGGAACCGGAGGTAAGAGGCAGCCGTCGTCCCACCGGGACCACGTTGTGCAGGCCAGATTTTGGTTCGCGGGCGGCAATGCATGTGCGCGTGGTCCCCGTCAGCTCATAGAGCTGAATGGACTCACCGGTGCGATTGAGGAGTCGGTCCATGATGGGACCCGCGACGTCGAGGATGTGGTCGCGGTTGCCTGGAAGCGCGGGGCCGGCCTTCCATTTTCCTTCAGGGGTCCGTACGAGGATGCGGTGTGCTTCTAACGCGGTCGCTAGCCGGTGCGTTGTTGCCCGAGGAAGCCCTGTGGTTTCGCATAATTCATTAAGGGTTGATGGATGGTTTGCGGCAGCCATCATGATGGCCATTGCTCGGTCTAGTACCTTAATTCCGGAAACTGCGCTATACTCTCCCATATAATGAAATCTACGTCCCAAATTATGAGATTTCAAGTGTGGAGTGATGTTTATGAACCAGAAGCTGACCTTGGCAGAAAAAGTATGGCGCGACCACATCGTCCAGCAGGGCGAGGCGGGTGCACCGGACCTTATTTATATTGACTTTCAACTTTTGCACGAAGTTACCAGCCCGCAGGCCTTCGACGGGCTCCGGCTGCAAGGTCGCACTTTGCGGCATCCAGAATTGCACCTAGCAACCGAAGACCACAATGTGCCGACAGAGGGGGTTAAATCCGGCAACCTTTTGGAAATTAAAGATGAGGTATCTCGTACCCAGGTTTCTACCCTGCGCAAAAACTGTGAAGAATTTGGGGTGCGGTTACATTCGATGGGGGATGAGCAACAGGGTATCGTGCACACCGTCGGCCCACAGTTGGGTATTACACAGCCCGGTATGACGATCGTGTGCGGTGATTCGCATACCTCTACCCACGGTGCGTTTGGCTCCATTGCCATGGGTATCGGTACCTCAGAGGTAGAGCACGTTATGGCTACCCAGACGTTGTCCTTGAAGTCGTTTAAGACGATGGCCATCGAAGTCACCGGGGAATTGCAGGACGGCGTATCTGCCAAGGACCTCATTCTCGCCATCATCGCTAAGATCGGCACCGGCGGCGGCCAAGGGTATATCATTGAATACCGCGGTGAAGCCATTCGGAAGATGTCGATGGAAGCCCGTATGACTATTTGTAATATGTCCATTGAGGCTGGCGCCCGCGCCGGTATGGTGGCCCCCGATGAAACAACGTTTGAGTACGTCAAAGGCCGCGAGTTCGCCCCACAGGGTGCCGATTGGGAGGCAGCGGTGGAGTACTGGAAGACGCTACCTACTGACGATGGCGCTGAATTCGATCGCGTCGTAGAAATTGACGGATCAGCACTGACGCCGTTCGTGACCTGGGGAACGAACCCGGGTCAGGGCCTGCCGCTCGGCGAATCCGTACCGGATCCAGAAGACTATGGCGATGATAATTCCAAGGCCACTGTAAAAAAAGCCCTTGAGTATATGGACCTGCAACCAGGCACCCCACTGCGCGATATCAAGATCGATACCGTTTTCGTGGGATCGTGCACCAATGCTCGCATTGAGGACTTACGAGCCGCCGCTGCGGTGGTCAAAGGTCGCACCATTGATGCCAATACCCGCATGATTGTGGTTCCTTCCTCCGCAGTAGTCAAAGCCGATGCGGAAAGGGAAGGCCTTGACCAGATTTTCCAAGATTTCGGTGCGGAGTGGCGTACAGCGGGGTGCTCGATGTGCCTAGGCATGAACCCTGATCAACTGAAGCCAGGGGAGCGTTCCGCATCCACGTCCAACCGGAACTTTGAAGGCCGACAGGGCCCTGGTGGGCGCACCCACCTCGTGTCCCCGCAGGTTGCCGCCGCTACCGCCGTCACCGGATACCTGTCCAGCCCGGCTGACCTGAAATAAGCAAGCGAGAAAGGTTGAAATAATGGAGAAAATTATCACTCATACCGGCACGGGAGTCCCGTTGCGGGTCTCCAACGTGGATACGGACCAGATCATTCCCGCACGCTACCTCAAATCGGTCAAGCGCACAGGTTTTGCGGAGGGCCTGTTTTCTAACTGGCGTTCCGATTCCACCTTCGTCTTAAATCAAGAGCAGTTTAGGGACGGTTCCGTCTTATTCGCTGGCCGCGACTTTGGTACCGGTTCTTCGCGCGAGCACGCAGTCTGGGCTTTGCGCGAATACGGCTTCAAGGCGGTCTTCTCCTCGCGCTTTGCGGATATTTTCCGCGGCAATTCCGGAAAGTCTGGTCTGCTTGCCGGATTGATGGAGCAAGAAGACATTGAGCTAATTTGGAAGCAGTTGGAAGCCGGGCAAACCCAAGTCACGGTCGATCTGGAGGCGCGCACCGTCCAGGTAGGTGAAAACACCTATTCATTCGATATCGACGACTACACGCGCTGGCGCCTGATGGAAGGCCTCGATGACATCGGCATCACCCTGCGCGATGAAGAAGCGATTACGAATTACGAGGACTCCCGCGCCAGCTTCAAGCCCGCTGTTCACGCGAAATAAATTGCCTGCGCTATGACTTCGCCCTATTTTGGATCAAATGACTGTAACGGAGTCCATTACTCCTCCCAATAGCCATACTGCGCGGCTAGGGGTCAAAAATGGGAGTACCCAGGCTAGTTAACGCACCGGCAGGGGGCTGGGAAGATAATCGGCGCCGGTTAATACACCGTTGTTAAAGGACAAGACCCACACTGAAGCCTTTTTAAACTTCAATTTCTCCAGCGGTTTCTTGAGGAATTGCGGCGCCAAGTCTTCGATAATGCCGGGCATGGTTTGTCCCTGGCTGATAATGACCGGCACCCCTCCGCCTTCTACAACGCGGCGGAAAGCCTTCTTGGCGCCAGCCGGGTTTTTTCCCCACGCCTCGTCCCCGAAGTCCTTATTAATCGCAATGTCCATGCCTAATTCATCGGCAAGCGGCGCAGCGGTTTGTTGGCATCGATACGGGCGGGCGGAATAGATCGCGGTGGGGTGGAAAGCAGCCAACATGGGCACAAGCATCTCTGCTTGGCGGCGCCCCTTCTTATCCAAAGGCCGCAGGTTGTCATCGCCCTCCCACTTCTTACGGTCATGGGCATGGGCGTGGCGGACGTATAAAACGCGCGTCGTAGGGGCGAGTTGCAGCCGCTTGTGCGCTTTGGCGACGACATCTATATCGACGTTATAGGACAGGAGCTGTTGGGCCTGGTCAATGGGCACCCACCGCAACTCATCGGTCTCATCATTGGGTGTATAGGTGCCGCTGAGATAAAACGCCGCCCAGTAATAGACCACCTTAGTGCGCCCCTGCACGGGGTAGGTGACTTTGCCAATGAGCTTGCCTAGGCGCACGTGAAAACCGGTTTCTTCCGCGATTTCTCGCACTGCGGTGGTAGGAAGCGATTCGCCCGGGTCCACTTTCCCCTTGGGTAAGGACCAATCGTCATAATGTGGGCGGTGGATGAGTGCGATTTCGGGGCAATGGGGATCGCCGCGCCAGACTACGGCGCCGGCGGCAAGGGTAGTGCGGGGAAATTCTTTGGCGGGATCCACCGGAATTTCTTGGTGCCGACCGGAAATGAATTTTTCGGACTTTTTATCTTTATCAGTCTCGTGCATCTTCTTTGCGCTCGGCATAGCTTTTTCGTGCCTTCCTTTGGTGGGTGACAATGGGCGTTAAACTCTTCATCATTGTTCCACGGGGGAGATCCCTGACGCATCCTTGCCACGCGCAGAGTGATAAATGACTTATGGTGGAAACAACGAAAAACCGTTTGGAGGACGCCATGGTAAAAGTAGCGGTAATGGGTGCTGGTTCGTGGGGCACCACCCTGGCCAAGGTATTTGCGGACGCAGGAAATGATGTCACCTTGTGGGCGCGCCGAACCGAGTTGGCGGACGCGATCAATAAAACGCACACTAACCCGGATTATCTGCCGGATATTCACCTTCCTGCGGCATTGCGAGCCACGCACGACGAGACAAAGGCGCTCCCCGGCGCGGATATCGTGGTCTTCGGCGTGCCGTCGCAGTCCCTGCGCGCTAACGTCGAGCGGTGGGCACCCGCACTACCTGTAGATTCCACATTGCTCTCGATTTCCAAGGGCGTGGAAACTAGCACGTTGCAGCGCATGAGCGAAGTCATCGTGGGTGCGGCAGGTGTGGATCCGCGGCGCGTGGCGGTGCTTTCTGGGCCTAACCTGGCTAAGGAAGTGGCGCAGGAGCAGGTTGCGGCCACAGTCATTGCTTGTACCGACGAGCAGCGTGCCAAGGCGGTGCAAGCGGCTATTGCTGCACCCTACCTGCGGCCCTATACAAACACCGATGTCATTGGTGCGGAAATCGGTGGTGCCTGTAAAAACGTCATCGCCTTGGCCTGCGGTATGGCCTCAGGCAAGGGACTCGGCAATAACACCATGGCTACGATGGTCACCCGCGGTCTGGCGGAAATTACCCGGCTCGGGACAGCGCTAGGAGCGGAGCCCTTTACCCTTTCCGGACTGGCAGGTTTGGGTGATTTGGTGGCCACGTGTAGCTCCCCACTTTCCCGTAACCGGACTTTTGGTTACCGCCTCGGTCAAGGAGAGAGCCTAGAATTAGCAAAGGTGGCCACCAACGGTCAAGTAGCAGAGGGGGTGTTTTCCTCGGATTCTATCTTCCGGCTTGCTCAGCAGGCTGAGGTAGATATGCCCATTACAGAAGCCGTCTACGGCGTGTGCCATCAGGGAAAGACGGTAGACGATATGATTGTCGCCCTTATGGGTCGTTCCAAGAAGTCGGAGTAGCAGAAAGGTACAATTTCGCCCATGACTGAAAAGACCCGCGTAGCCGTCCTCTATGGTGGCCGCAGTACTGAGCACTCTGTTTCCTGCGTATCTGCAGGCGCGATTATGAAGCACCTAAACCCGGAGAAATTCGAGGTCGTGCCCATTGGCATTACGCGCGAGGGCACGTGGACGCCGGGGGACACTGAGGGTTTAGAAATCGTCGATGGCATCATGCCAGAAGTCAAACGCGGTACGGAGTTGGCATTGTCTGCTGATCCATCGCGCCGGGGCGAAATCCGCACGATTAGTGATGGCTCGCTATATGCACAGGTCGATGTTATTTTTCCCATCCTTCACGGTTCTTATGGTGAAGACGGCACAGTGCAGGGCCTTTTCGAACTTTCTGGCATCCCTTACGTAGGCCCTGGTGTATTGGCGTCCGCGGTGGGAATGGACAAGGAATTTACCAAGAAGGTTCTTACCGCAGCTGGTCTGCCGGTAGCACCAGAGGTTATCGTGAAGGGGCGCACCGAATTAACCGCGGAGGAAAAAGAGCGCTTGGGCCTGCCAGTCTTTGTCAAGCCAGCCCGCGGAGGATCTTCCATTGGGGTATCCAAGGTAAATGACTGGGCGGATTTCCCAGAGGCAGTGCGCGTGGCCGCCAAAGACGATGACAAGATTTTGGTCGAGCCAGAGATCGTCGGCCGCGAGGTAGAGGTCGGCGTGTTGCAGTACCCGGATGGCTGCCTCATTGCCTCTGTTCCGGCCCTGCTCAAGGGAATAGATGATTCCGATGAGGGATTCTATGGCTTCGAGACCAAGTACTTAGATAACGTGGTCACGGCCCAGATTCCCGCACCTTTTTCGGAAGATATCACGGCGCAATTGCGCGATATGGCGATCCGGGCTTTTGAAGCGCTCAATTGTTCCGGCCTTTCCCGGGTAGACTTCTTCGTCACCGAAGCAGGCCTGTATATCAACGAGGTCAATACCCTGCCGGGATTTACCCCGATTTCCATGTATCCGCAGGTGCTGGCAGCCTCTGACGTGGATTATCCCACGCTGCTTGAGGTGCTCATCGTCAGCGCCCAGGCCCGCACTGCGTAAGGTCCCGCACCGCGTACGGCTCCAGTGTGGCCTGGCTCCCTTTATCTTTCCGGGATGTGCTTCGCGATGATATCACTCAGGGCCACCAATGCGGACTGCGCAGAATCCTGCGGGGCATGCAGCGCGAGGTAATTCTCGCGGCCTAGCGCAAACCAGGTTCCTGCGGTTGTGCCTTGGGCCAAGGTCGTATCCTCAAACCAGGCTATATCGTTGACTTGCTGAAGCTGCACGCCTGCCTTGTAATTTTCCGGCCGGGCTACCCCACAGCGCACGACGATGTCCTCGTGTCCCTCCAAGCTCCACACATAGGTGTCCTTAGCGTCTATATTCCGGCGGTGGTACCCGTCCGCAATTTCTTCCGGTAGCGCTTTTTCTACCGCGGCGCAGCGGTCATTTTTTGACGGTTTGATATCGCGCAACGGGGGTAGGTGGGTCTTCGCCGGCTTATCTTTCAAGGTGGCAACGGCCTCGTTGAGATCTTCAGGTCCTTCGTCATTAAAGGTTGTTACTGCCACAATGGGAAAGCGCTGCGCCGTATACCACGTCGTTAGGTTCGAACCAGAGGTCGCATCCTTTACTTGGAACCACCGCTCACCGTTAATATCTTGCGTCGTGGAATAGTCGGTGTACTGGAAGGGCATGGCAACACCGCACCGCGCCGTCACCTTGTCCTGGGAGTTGGCTGCCCAGGCCGCAACGCCTGCGGGAACGGGTTCTGCAATGTCCGCGCGCGGTTGGCCCATGGCTTGATCAGGAAGCGCATTCACAAAATCCCTGCACGCCTGCGAATCGGCCTCTTCGGAATCCACCGGGGAGACCGCTACAGGGGCCTTGGCTGTGTTAGTGAATACGTATTTTGCGCCGAATAAGACGGCTAAAACCATCACTATGGACAACCCGAGTGAAATGAAGATCATGGTGCGGTTAAATTGGGATGTCATAGGGGCTCATTTTATCGAAAGGATGCCGGTGAACTTAAGTCAGACTCTCACGGACGTGGGGGAGCAGGCGGTTATTCGGGAAATTACCACGGCCGCTCCCAGCAGCCTTAATGGCGATGACGCCGCGGTGCTTTTCGCAGCACCGCCCAATTCCCGAACCGTGGCGTCTACTGATTTGATGGTCGATGGCCGCCACTTCCTGAGGGAATGGTCCACACCGCGCGAAATTGGCCAAAAGGCTATCCTGCGTAACTTCGCCGATATTGAGGCCATGGGCGCACGCCCAGTGGCGGCCCTTTTAGCCATCGCTGCACCGGGCGATACTCCGGTGAGCTTTGTCAGGAGCGTGGCTGAGGGCATCGCCGAGCGTTGCTCTTTCTACAACGCCGAGCTGGTGGGCGGAGATATTACGAACTCGGACGTGCTGGTTATCAATATCACGGCCATTGGCTTTTTGGGCGGCAGTCGGGCAGCTTTGACTCTCGATGCGGCACGCGCTGGCCAGAAGCTCGTGGCCCACGGCTCGATTGGTTACGCTGCGGCGGGGTTGTCCCTGCTGCAGCGATTCGGCCGCAATTTGCCCGCAGAATATGCGGATTTACACCCGCTTATTGATGCCCAATGTGCCCCCTGGCTCAGCCCCGGCCGCGGAGTTATTGCCCGCGCCGCAGAGGTTACGGCCATGACCGATAATTCTGATGGCCTGATCCAAGACTGCGGAAGCATGGCGCAACGCTCTGGTGTACACATCGATTTGAATGCCGATGCCATCCAGCCCGATCCACTGCTGCACGCCGCGGCCGCTGTCCTCGATTGCGATCCGTGGCAGTGGGTCCTTGCCGGTGGCGAGGACCATACCCTGATTGGAACCACCGCGAAGAAGGCACCTTCAGGTTTCCGGGAAATCGGCACCGTCTCGCGCGGAAGTGGCGTTACAGTAGGCGGCGCACGTCCCCGTTACGCAGAAGGATGGGCAGGATTTTAGATATGCACCCGACTTATCATCCCTCGTGGGAACCGGTTCTCGCACCGGTTCTGGAGCGCCAGTGGCCCCGGATTTCTCGGGCGCTGGCCGGTCAGGATTACCTGCCCCCGGCGGAAGATGTATGCAGGGCGTTGCTAATGCCGCTTGATGAGGTCCGTGTGCTCATCGTCGGCCAAGACCCCTATCCGACCCCAGGCCACGCGATGGGAATGGCCTTTTCCACTAGGCCGGGGGTCAAGCCCCCGCGGTCCTTGGTCAATATTTACCGCGAGCTTTATGACGACGTGGGCGTTCGCGGACGCGAAGACGGCGACTTGAGCGCCTGGGCCGCCCAGGGGGTATTGCTCCTCAATAGGGTGCTGACCGTCGGGCCGGGGCAGGCGGGCTCTCACCGGCGCATTGGCTGGGAAGAGGTGACCGAAGCGGTCATTCGCGCCCTCAACCGCACCCCGCTGGTCGCCATTTTATGGGGCCGCGATGCACAAACCTGTGAGCGCTTTCTGCCCGATGTGCCTTGCATTACCTCCCCGCATCCTTCGCCGCTTTCGGCCAGCCGCGGGTTCTTTGGCTCCCGCCCATTTTCTCGAGCAAACGCCCTTTTGCGTGACCAAGGCGCGAGAGAGATAGCGTGGGACTTGTAAACTATTGCCCATGTCATACCCGAGCACGCTGGATGCACGCGGATTGCGCAATTGGGCGCACCGCGCCGTAGGCGAGCTTTCTCATCGCCGCGCAGAAATTAATGCACTTAATGTTTTTCCGGTACCGGATGCAGATACCGGCTCGAATATGGCACACACTATGGAAGCCGCCGTCGCGAGGGTGGACACCGGCGACGGCGACGTTGCTGCCGCCCTAGCTATGGGTGCTGTGCGCGGGGCGCGGGGCAATTCCGGGATGATTCTCTCGCAGGTCCTGCGCGGGGTCGCGGAGGCCACCGTGGATTCCACCATCGATGGCGCTATTTTTGCGGCCGCCCTCATGCACGCGGTAGAGCTCGTGGACCGAGCGATTTCGGAACCGGTGGAAGGTACCGTCATTACCGTATTGCGACGTGCCGCAATAAAGGCTGAGAGCATCGCGCGGCAACCCGAATCTAGTTTTCACGCCGTCGTATCGGAAACTATCTCGGCCGCCCGTACGGCGCTTGCAGAAACGCCCTCGCAACTGCCGGAGCTGCGTGCAGCCGGGGTGGTGGATGCAGGCGGTGCCGGCCTAGTGATTCTTCTAGAGGCACTCCTTGCAGAAATCGAAGGCGCGACCAGCCACGTGCCCGAATTTATGCCGGAGGCCGCCACCGAACTTGAGGTGGTCTTCTTTTTTGAAGGCGATAGCGCAGCGCTGAAAGAAAAGATTGCGTCCTTGGGCACGAGTTTGGTCATTGCACAAGCAGGTGAGGACAGCGCTTCGATCCACATCCATTCCACCCGGGCCGGCGAGGTTATTGAAACCGCCTATGCTGAAGGATTGGTCAGCGATTTGCGTTTAGAGGCACTTCCCAGCGTCCTAGCCCACCCCGAACTCACTGACAACGGTCATACGCGCACCGTTTATGCCGTGGTACCCGCCGGCCCTGTGGCTGAGCTTGCGCGATCCGCCGGGGTTACGGCAGTCGAGCCGGGCGAAACAATCCACGCGGCGGGCGAGGACATCGTTTTATCCAGCGGACTAGAAGAACGCGAAACTGCAGCGCATACCGTGAGTATTTCTTCCCTCGCGGCGGGGCTGGCCGCCATTTCGGTTTATGAACCAGATAATACGGATACCGTTTCGGTCGTAGAGTCCATGCGCGAGGCGGCACAGTCGATGCGGGTGGCGCACCCGGCAGAAGAAACAGAGGCAGCGATCGCGCAGATGGGGCGTGAGCTGCTTGCCGCGGGCGGCGAACAGGTCATGGTCATTAGTCCTCTTAGTATCTCGCAAGAAGGATTGGCGGCAGAGCTGGGCGTAGATGTAGTGGCCGTGCAGGTGCCAGGTATCCCTACGGAGATTGGAGTGGAATAGCGATGCTTGGCTGGCAGGATGATCGCCCTTTAAGCGATGTATTGGACAAAAAAGACGCCACGAAGATCACTAAGGCACTGGGATATCAGACCTGCGGGGAACTCCTGGCCCACTATCCGCGTGACTATATTCGCCATAATAAAGACGTGGGGCTTGGCGATGCCGCCGAGGGCGATATCGTCACCGTCACGGGAACCGTAACAGGAATAACAACCCGCGATACGGGCAAGACGACCATCATCAACGTCCAGCTCGATGGTCATATCATCGCCACGTTTTTTAATGCCATGTACGTCTTGCGTCTGCTCCATCGCGGGCAGCGGGTGATGATGAGCGGAAAATTGAAATATTTCCGCCAGCAGCCCCAGCTGCAGCAACCGGATTTCGTAGAAATTGACGCCTTTGGGCGGCCCGACGGGGAGCTTGCCGCCTACCGCGCACAGGCCCCAGCGACGGGAAAGAAAAAGTCACAGAAGGCGACCGGGTCCCTGCGCAATCTGTCCCAATTCGGGCGACTGGATAAATTATTGCTCGAGCGGGAATGGATCCCGGTATATCCTGCCACCGCAAAGATCACCTCGTGGTACCTCATGGGGGCCATTCACTATGTGCTCGCGCATACCCCAACCATCCGTGAACCGTTAGACCAGCAAATGATTATCAGCCTGGACCAAGCGGTGCGCGAGATTCATGAGCCCGGCGCGGCTGGCCCACAACGCGCGATTCAGCGCCTCAAGTACAATGAGGCGCTTTCTATTGGCCTGGTCATGGCGCTGCGCCAACGTGATGCGCATGCGCACACTGCGCCGACGATGCCCGCTATTTTGGGCGGTTTTCGCGAAGAGTTATTGGCCCACTTGCCGTTTGAACTCACACCAGGCCAGCGACGGGTTATCACTGAGATTGATAATGACCTGTCCGGCTCCTTACCCATGATGCGCCTTTTGCAGGGTGAAGTTGGCTCGGGTAAAACCATGGTTGCAACCTGCGCCATGCTGCAGGCCATCGATGCCGGAAGCCAGGCGGCGCTGCTGGCTCCTACCGAGGTCCTGGCCTCCCAGCACGCGGCCTCTATTGGCACGTCGGTTCCAGAAGGGGTCAAGGTGGTGCTCTTAACCGGCTCCATGCGCACTGCTGAAAAGCGCCAAGCGCTGCTCGATATCGTCTCCGGGGAGGCGAATATCATCATCGGTACGCATGCCATCATTCAAGAATCAGTCGAGTTCTTCGATTTGGGTTTGGTGATCGTGGATGAGCAGCACCGCTTTGGCGTTGAGCAACGTGATAGCTTGCGTTCCAAAACGCGCGAGGGGATTAGCCCCCATGTGTTGGTCATGACGGCGACACCTATACCGCGTACCATCGCCATGACGATTTTCGGTGATCTCGCGGTCTCGACGCTTGCTGAGCTGCCCGGCGGGAGAAAACCTATCCAGTCTGCTGTGGTGGCGGAGTGGCGGCCTACATGGGTTGCGCGGGCGCTCGAGCGCATTCGCGAGGAAGTGGCGCAGGGCCACCAGGCGTATATCGTCTGCCCGCGCATTGAAGGCGAGGGCGGCGTGCTTGAGTTGGCGGAACAGCTTGCCGCCGGCCCGTTTAAGGGGCTGCGGGTAGATATCTTGCACGGCAAGATGCCAAATAAGGATGAGGTCATGACCTCTTTTGCCCGAGGTGAGATTGATATCCTGGTTTCGACTACGGTCATCGAGGTGGGCGTCGATGTTCCCAACGCTACGGTCATGCTCATCCGAGAGGCGGAGAATTTCGGCGTGTCCCAGCTGCACCAATTGCGCGGGCGTGTAGGGCGCGGCGGCAATGCGTCCATTTGCCTGATGCATACGAAAGCGGAGGATAACTCGCCCTCATATCGGCGCATAACCCAGATTGCCCAAACCTCGTCTGGGTTTGAACTTGCGGAATTAGATCTTCGGCAACGGCACGAGGGCGATATCCTGGGGGCGGTGCAATCTGGTACGCACCGGACGCTTCGGTTGCTCAACCTTGCTGATGACCAGGATATCGTCGAGCGCACCCACGCAGATGCCTATGCCATGGTCCAGCGCAATCCCCAGTTAGCAGAAGAGCTGACGCGGAATTTGAGCGAAAGCGAGCAGGAATTCTTGGAGAAAAACTGAGAGGGTTTAATCTATAAGTAGGAAAATCTACGCCCCTTTCGCGGGCATCGTGTGCTGCTTTGGCGTTGGAGGCGCGAAAATTAGCATGTGTTATGCGCTAGTTACCATTGCGACGACGAAGCTAGGATCTTCTGGCTTGTCCCCGGGCCCGGGGACAATTCGCGCGTAGCGGCGGCGGATTTGGGCAATATTATTGGTGGAGACTTAATTATGGAGATTGGAGAAGCGTAAATGACGCGGATTATTGCAGGCGAAGCGCGGGGTCGGACTATTAAAGTCCCGGCAGAGGGAACGCGGCCAACCGCCGATCGCGCGAGGGAAGGCCTGTTCTCCTCATTGAATGCCCGGTGGGGGTTTCCGGGTTCCAAGGTGCTTGACCTATTCGCCGGATCTGGCGCCTTGGGATTGGAAGCATTAAGCCGTGGGGCTGACGAGGCAGTGTTGGTGGAGTCCAACCCTGCGGCGGTCTCCATCATCAAACACAACATAGGTGTGGTGAAACATCCCGGTGCCCGCGTGGAGGAAAGGAAAGTATCTACGTACCTGGCTAGTGCCCCGCGTGGCTACTTCGATCTGGTTTTAGCCGATCCGCCTTATGCGTTTGACGATGTCCCAGGGCTCATCGCCGCAATGGAGCCAGTGCTTACCGATAGCGCGATGGTGGTCATTGAACGTCACGTCGAATCGCCTGAGACAGAATGGCCCGAAGGTTTTGCGCCGACGGGGCAGAAATTAAAGAAGCGTACCTTCGGCATTGCGCGCATGGATATGGCAATCTTTAGCCGTCCCGTTACCGATGATGCCGATGAAACTCTAGATAACTAGGAAAGCGATATTTTATGACCACAGCCGTGTGTCCCGGGTCTTTTGATCCCATCACTCTTGGCCACGTGAATATTTTTGAGCGCGCCAGCCAGATGTTTGATGAGGTTACGGTACTTGTTACTGGTAACCCAGAAAAGCCTTCCGGGTTATTTAGCGTGCACGAGCGCATGGAGCTCATCCGCCAGAGCGTGGATTCGCGCATTAACGTGGATTATTGGTCCGGCCTGCTCGTGGACTATACCTCGCAGCACGGCGTGGATGTTTTGGTCAAGGGACTGCGTTCTTCCTTGGACTATGAATACGAGCTGCCGATGGCGCAGATGAACCGGCGCTTGTCCGGCATCGATACGGTCTTTTTGCTTACCGATGAAAAATACGGCTACATCAGTTCTTCGCTGTGCAAGCAGGTCGCGCAATTCGGTGGTGAGGTCACCGGCATGCTTCCTGATCCGGTCGTACAAGCGGTGAAGGAAAAATACCGCCGATGATAGTGGCGCTGATTATTTTCGCCGTTGTTGTCGCAGGATCCACCCTGCAACGCGTCTCCGGCATGGGGCTTGGCCTTATCGGCGGGCCGATTCTAATGCTGGTTATGGGCCCGGTAGAAGGCATCCTCGTGATCAACGTCTTGGCGGCGGTTAATGCGTTGCTTACCACGTTGACCGTTCGCCGCAATGTTAGCTGGAGAATGTTTGGGCTCATCGCGCCAGTGATGATTATCGGTTCTCTCGCCGCTGCGGCGCTAATTAGCAAGATTGATACTGCGGGCCTATTGATAGTGGTGGGTGCAGCTCTGCTCATCGCCCTGGTGGTGGTGACCTACGGCGCTAGGTTCATCCCGCCGCTCGAGGGCAAGGGCCCAGCCATCTCCGCAGGCATCTTGGGCGGATTCACCAATACCTTGGCGGGAGTGGCAGGCCCAGTCATTACCGTCTACGCCCAGGCAGCCAAATGGCCGCAAGCTATGTATACGGCGACCCTGCAGCCGATTTTTGTGGTGGGCGGAATCTTTTCCGTCCTCACCAAGACAGCTCTTGGTGCCGCGACATTTGATGGCCTGCCCTGGTTCATCTGGCCCGCAGGCATTGCCGGTATGTTCATCGGTATTTGGCTGGGCTCGCGCATCGCGCACGTGGTGTCCAGGGATATAGCGCGCGCATTGTCGCTATCAGTAGCAAGCCTTGGCGCCCTCAGTGCGTTGATTCGCGGCATCGTCACCTACAGTGCCTAAGACGCGGCCGACGCGGCGCGAGGGCTACTTAAAGCAGCGAGGATAAGAACTCTTTGGTGCGCGGCTGCTGTGGATTGTCGAGCACTTCAGCTGGGGTACCGGATTCCAGGACTACGCCGCCGTCCATAAAGAAGATTTTATCCGCAACCTCGCGCGCAAAGCCCATCTCGTGGGTAACCACGAGCATGGTCATGCCCTGGGCCGCGAGAGCCTTCATGACGCGGAGGACCTCGCCGACGAGCTCGGGATCGAGGGCGGAAGTGGGCTCATCGAAAAGCATGAGCTTGGGATCCATCGCTACGGCTCTGGCGATGGCAACGCGCTGTTGCTGGCCGCCAGAAAGCTGAACCGGGAAGTTGTCGGCCTTGGCCGCAAGCCCCACCTCCTCTAGCAGCTCCATGGCTCGCTTCCGAGCCTTATCCTCTGGCACCTTCTTGACCTGCATCGGTGCTTCAATGATGTTTTCTATAACCGTGCGGTGAGGAAATAGGTTAAAAGACTGGAATACCATGCCGATATCAGAGCGCTGCTGCGCAGCTTGCTTCTCACTGATTTCATACAGGATTCCATTCTTTTCGCGGTATCCTATCAGCTCACCATCGACATACAGGCGGCCCGCTGTGATTTTATCCAGATGGTTAACGCAGCGCAGGAAGGTTGACTTACCGGAACCGGAAGGGCCCAAAAGGCAGGCAACTTCGCCGCGCTGGACCTCCAAGTCGATACCCTTGAGCACCTCGAATTGACCGAAAGATTTGTGCACATTCTCGGCGGAGATCATGGGAGTAGTCATTAATTTTTACCCTCCTGGATTACGGAGACATTGCGGGGGATTGTACCTTCGGCATCGGCAAGCGCGGCAAGTTGGCGCCCGGTAAGCTCGCGCGTCGCGCCGCGTGCAAAGTGGCGCTCGAGGAAGTACTGGCCCACCATGAGCAGGGAAGTAATGCCCAGGTACCACGAAGCAGCGACCATTAAGAGGGGAATAGGCTGGAAGAGGGCTGCGGAAATGTCGGTGGCGCGGCCGAAGATCTCATGGGTATAGGGGATGGCCACCACCAGGGACGAGGTCTTGAGCAGAGAAATGAACTCATTGCCGGTCGGCGGGATGATAATGCGCATTGCCTGTGGCAACACGGTGCGCCGCATAGTCATCCACCAGGACATGCCGAGGGCCTTAGAGGCTTCCTTTTGTCCTTCTGGAACCGAGGAAATGCCCGAACGGACGATTTCGGCCATATACGCGGCCTCATTGAGGCCCAAACCCATGACCGCCAAGAAGAACGCATTGGTCAACACGCTTTGCAGGGAGACCTCTGCAAAGCCTAAGTTGATGGACTGGTAAATCGCGGAGAGCAAGCCCCAGAATACTAGTTGGACGTAGATTGGGGTGCCGCGAAAGAGCCACAGGAAGATCCAGGCAACGGCGCGCAGAATGGGGTTGGGCGACATGCGCATCACGGCGAGCATGGCACCGCCTACCACGCCAATGATCATAGACAAGATGGTGATCGCAATCGTGTGCAGGGAGGCGATGGCGATGCGCTGGTCAAAGAGATACTGGAAGTACGTATCCCACCTGAAGGCTTCATTGCGCGCGGAGGCAATGACGAACCACAGCCCAAGACTGAGCAGCACGGCCGCGCACAGCCACCGCCAGGGGTGTCGCAGTGGTCGGGCTTCGATCTTGGCGGGTGCCTCCTGCAGTGTCGTGGGGCCGGCTGCTTCTCTGTGCTCGTTAACCATTGATGGGCCTTTCATTAATCATCGCCTGGTCTACTAATCCATCTTCAATTCCCCAGCGGGCCAAAATCTCCGCGTACTCACCGGTATCGATAAGGTGCTGGAGGGCCGCAGCCGAGGCCTTGCCCAAGTCCGAGTCCTTTGGGACCGCGAAGCCGTAAGGGGAGGCCTGGAATATATCGCCGACCACGCGCATCTTTCCCTCGGAGCGGTTTACCGCCCAAGCGGTCACCGGCGAATCCGCGGATAAGGCATCAGCGCGGCCCATAAGGACGGCGAGCGCGGCGTTATCCCCGGTGTCGTAGGACAACACGGTCAGATCGCCGTCGCAGGAATCTTGCTTGGGGCGCACATCGTCGGTTTCGGACACGGTAGTGCGCTGTACAGCGACGGTCAAACCGCAGGGGTTTTGGGGATCGACCTTATTCGGGCCATCGACAAGCTCTGCCCATTGGATGCCCGCGTACAGATGGTCCACAAAGTCGAACTCACCACGGCGATCGGCCGTGTCGGTAAAGCCAGAGGCCCCCATGTCTATCTGGCCGGATTGCACAGCCGGCAAGATCATGGAGAAGTCTTGCTCTACGGCCTGGAATTTCAGGCCCAACACCCCGGCTACGGCGCGGGCAAGATCGAGCTCTACGCCCTGTAGATCGCCGTTGGAGTCCTTGAGCTGAAACGGGGCATAGGGAGGGTTCGTTCCTGCCGTGAGCACGCCGTCATCGTCGTGGTACATCGCGGCAATTTTGGGAACCTCTCTGGTCTTTGGCTCTTGCCAGCCCTGCGGAGTGGAATCCTCCTCGTTGACCACGCACGCGCTCAAGGGGAGCACGCAGGCCATAATGGCGGTCGCTAGTGGTCGATGCTTAATCGCCCAGGGCATTAATATTTCGCCGTCCTTTCCTCGATGGCTTGTGCGTTCCTGCGGTCTATGTAGATGAAGATGGACACGATAACGGCCCCGAGGATGGCGTATCCGATGATGGCACCCGAAGAAGCATCCTGGTCTGTACCCCACGGCCATAGGGCGCGCAGGGATCCCAGCATGAAACCTGCCATGGCGGCCAGGGTGGGAGCGCGGTGGCTGCTAAGCAAGTAGTTGAGCAATTTGATGAAGGCGGCGAGGCCACAGAGGGCTCCTAGCGCAAAGACGCCCATGGTCCCCAACTCTCGATCCGATACCGCGCCGATGATCGGCTGGTACAGCCCCATGGTCAGCAAGATGAGCGAACCGGAAATACCCGGCAGGATTAGTGCGCATACGGCGATTGCTGCGGCAAGGAAAACAACTACGAGGCTCGGGTCTTCGTGCGGCGTGGAGGTAAATCCCGTGACGACAAAAATCACAACGGCTGCAGTGATAAAGGCGATGATGGAGGAGGGGGCGGTGCGCTCCGCCTGGGGCAACATGGATAGCGGGACGATGATGGAGACGACCACCATGCCTAAAAAGAGGGCGCTGGAGGCAGAGACGTTGTTATCGACGAAGTGGGACAAGAGCGTGGAAAAGCCGAAGACTGCGATGAGCATGCCGATGGCGACTGAGGCCAGAAATGACCACTCAACCTTCTTAAAATTGCCGGAGATAAGGTGATTGGCATTGCGGACGGCGCGTTCATAAATTCCCACGATGAGGGCGACGGTTCCACCGGAGATACCGGGAACCAATTCGGCCATGCCGATGAGGGTGCCACGAATGGCGTTCAGAATATAGTGCATAAATTAAAAATCTACCTGGGGATAAGAGATGACTGCCGTTGACGGGCCACTCCGGGGTGTCGAGAACTTGTTACTCGACAACGAACGACGTGCTGCAACACCGTTCGCGGTGGCTAAAGTCTGCATATCTTTCATTACTTTAACGGTTATCTACCTTATATGAGATGGGCTTGTGCTTAAAGTCTCGAGGTAAGAAGGTGTTATTCTGCAGAGATCGCGCTTATTTGCCGTTGTGTAAATATGCAATTCGCGGAAGTATATACGCTGTATCGAGGCCGCAGTAGGAGAAGAAAGGGGAATGACAAAACCCCGCTTCCTTCGTGGATAGGTATCCGGAAGGAAACGGGGATGAAATGTGCCCCTGGTGAGACTCGAACTCACACTGGACGGGTTTTGAATCCGTTGCCTCTGCCAATTGGGCTACAGGGGCAATCAAAAGCTAGCGCCTTTGACTGTTGGAAATAGTAGCGCAGAGGTTGGCGCAATTCCTAATTGGGGTCTCTTTTCGGTAAAAAGACCTGCTCAAGGCGGTGAGGTTGGGTGGGGTGTCGCCGTGTCCATGGTGTTGCCTACTATGGGGCAGGTGACTTCCAATAAGACCCGCCTTTTGCTCATTGACGGCCATTCGATGGCATTTCGTGCCTTTTATGCCCTGCCGGTGGACAATTTCTCTACCTCCGGCGGTCAGCACACCAACGCCGTGTATGGCTTTTTATCCATGCTGTCCAGTATTGTCTCTGAGGAAAAGCCGGATGCTATCGCGGTTGCTTTTGACGTCGGCCGCAAGACGTTCCGCACGGAGATGTTCCCGGATTATAAGGCGCAGCGCGAGGCTGCGCCGGAAGAATTTAAGGGCCAAGTAGATATCATTCGCGATACCTTGGAAACCTTGGGTATTACAACGCTCTCGCGTGAAAATTACGAGGCCGACGATATTTTGGCTACCCTGGCCACGCAGGCGCAGGACTACGAGACGCTGATTGTCACCGGAGACCGCGATTACCTGCAGCTGGTTACGGATTCGACCACGGTGCTCTATCCCATGAAGGGCGTATCCACGCTGCACCGGTTTACCCCAGAAGCCGTCGAGGAT
Source organism: Corynebacterium macginleyi (assembly GCF_003688935.1). Lineage (GTDB taxonomy): Bacteria > Actinomycetota > Actinomycetes > Mycobacteriales > Mycobacteriaceae > Corynebacterium > Corynebacterium macginleyi. The sequence continues at coordinate 25,672 of NZ_REGE01000012.1, forward strand.
AAATACGGGCTTACCCCCGCGCAGTATCCCGATTTTGCTGCCCTGCGCGGCGATCCATCCGATAACCTCCCTGGCATCCCCAAGGTGGGAGAGAAAACCGCCACCAAGTGGATAGTCAAGTATGGAGACTTGGCTTCATTGGTAGAGCACGCCGAAGAAATCAAGGGCGTGGTGGGAAAAAACTTTCGCGAACGCATCGAGCAGGTGCAGATGAACCGGAAGCTCACCCAGATGGTTACCGATATGGACTTAGACGTCGGTCCAGATGATCTGGCTTTTAAGGAAGCCAAGGTTGCTGATGTTGCCGCAAAATTCGATGAATTGGAATTTGGCACCAACCTGCGCGACCGTGTCTTATCCGCCGTCCCCAATGACGGGGCAGTGGCCGCCGAGCAAGCCGCGGAGGCCCCAGATGTCGATCTCACCATTGATGACGCCTCGCTGATCGAGTGGCTACCGGGTCGCGAGCACGTAGCCGTATATGTGCAAGGCCAGGGCGCCCCAGGCCAAGGCGATGCCTCAGCTATAGCCTTTGTGGACGGCGATCGCCACGGCCTGCAGGTGGAACTCGGGGAACTTTCCGCCGATGAGGAAAAGGCCTTGGTCCAGTGGTTAGAATCGCCGGCCCCTAAGTATTTCCACGCCGCGAAGGCCGCGTTCCACATGTTGGCAGGGCGCGGAATTGAGCTCGACGGGCTCGCTCATGATACGGCCTTGGCGGCCTATATCCTGCGCCCAGGCCAGCGCACTTACGAGCTTTCCGATGTCTACCAGCGCCACCTTCAAAAGTCCCTCGGCGCCGCCTCGGAGCAGATGTCGTTACTCGATAGTTCCTCCCTGGTAGATCAGGCAGCGGCAATCATGGAGCTAGCGGAAAAACTCACCGCGGAACTGCAGGACATCGACTCGTTCGAGTTGTACACCGATCTGGAATTGCCGCTGGTGACCATCCTGGCACGCATGGAGGCTACGGGCATCGCGGTCGATGTAGATATTTTGGAAACCCAAAAGGATGCTTTTGTGGAGCAGGTGGCGGAACAAGAACGCTCCGCGCGCGAGCTCGCTGGCGATGACAAGCTCAATTTGAATTCACCTAAGCAGCTACAAAAGGTACTTTTTGAGACCTTCGATATGCCCAAGACGAAAAAGACGAAGACGGGATATTCCACGGCCGCGAAGGAAATCGAGCAGCTGGCCATCAAGCACCCGCACCCGTTCTTGGACCACCTTTTGGCCCACCGTGAGTACCAAAAGATGAAGACCACGCTCGAGGGCCTGATTAAGGCCGTCCAGCCGGATGGGCGCATCCACACGACCTTTAACCAGACCGTGACCTCGACGGGACGTTTGTCCTCGACGGAGCCTAACCTGCAAAACATTCCGGTGCGCACAGAGGCCGGTCGTCAGATTCGATCGGCATTTATCGCAGGTGAGGGGTTCGAGCAATTAATGACTGCGGACTACTCGCAGATTGAAATGCGTGTGATGGCGCACCTGTCTGCCGATCCCGGGCTGATTGAGGCCTACAAGGCCGGCGAGGATCTACACAACTTCGTTGGTTCTAGGGTCTTCGATGTGCCCGTTGACCAGGTGACCCCTGAGTTGCGTCGCCGCGTAAAGGCCATGTCTTATGGCTTGGTCTATGGCCTGTCCGCATTTGGATTATCGCAGCAGCTGGGAATCCCGGCGGGCGAAGCCAAGTCGATTATGGAAAGTTACTTTGAGCGCTTTGGTGGCGTAAAGAAATACCTTGATGACGTCGTCGAAAAAGCCCGTAAGGATGGTTATACGGCCACGCTCTTTGGCCGCCGCCGCTACTTGCCAGAGCTTAACTCCGATAACCGGTTGGCCCGCGAAAACGCGGAACGCGCTGCGCTCAACGCCCCGATCCAGGGAACGGCCGCGGATATCATTAAGGTCGCGATGATTCGCGTGGATCGTGCGTTGCGAGACCTGAAATCTCGTGTATTGCTCCAGGTTCACGATGAACTGGTGGTAGAGGTTGCCCCCGGCGAGTCGGATCAGGTTCGAGAGATTCTCGAGCGCGAGATGGATTCTGCCATCGAGCTGAACGTGCCGCTTGAGGTCTCTGCCGGTGCTGGTACCGATTGGGATGCGGCGGCGCATTAATCCAGTGATACGGCTTATTCGTCATGAGCGTGCTCGCATACGCCTCGCAGCTCAAGGGCTGACAGCTCAGCGGTGGAAAGGTGCGGGGGAGTCCGTCTGTGGTTTCGGCTTACGCAGCGTCAAAGACCTTCACTCGATGCCCCGCAGAAACGTGAGGGGTTAAAAATAACACGTAGTGTGCCTGTGACCTGGGGTAAGTCTCGCGCCGCTGCATAATGAGGCGACGACCGTGAGTACTTTTCGAATCAACTCTTACCTATCTTTCCAAGGACGTAGGCTTGACGCCCAAAGTGTCTAGTTTCCGGGGGTCAGGCCCAGGCGGTCATTCGTCCTTTCTTATTAGGGTAAAGACCTGGATGAAAACCATCGTCACCAGGGAGATAATGGCTACAATTCCTGCAGCTTCCGCTTGGCCAGCAAAAGAGAAAAATGTAATTGCGGCAAATAGAGCTATTGCGAGAATCATGGTCTTATTCATTCTGGAAATCTTTTCAGGAAATCTGGATGACTATTGGCAACGCTAAGAGCCGTTTGGTGGCAATTGCAACGTCTTTATTTTTGAGCTTGTCCGTAACGGTCGGTGCGGCCTCTGCTGCCATTAGCGTACCTGTTTCATCATCTCAGGGGATTGTTTAGCAACAAAATGTTTAACTAGAGATGGATGAAGAAGCATATAATGAGTGGATTCAAGAAAATATGCCCACTAAATAGAAGACTTCTGAAAGAATGAATTGGGTTGCGTGCGGGACTGTGGTCGGGGCAGTAGCTGGCGCTTGCGGATTTGGAGAGTAGTAATACAAGAGGCGGGTTTAGTAGCAAAAAGGGGGTGCGGACGAAATCTTGGAGGTTTTCTCGCACGTCTAGTATTCGATACCCGGATGCGCGAAGGCTTAAGGCGTTATATGTACGTCCTGACCCCCAACGTGTCTATTTTCCTGGCGCGGGCCCATCTTCCTGAGGTCGCTTTTCCACCAGGCAGCCAGCCAAGAGGTCAAAGGGTGTTTGGCCGATGGCTAAAACAGAAAGGCCTAGAAGCGCAACGATAATGCTGTCGATGTTCCAGCCAGTAAGCGTCAGCGGTGTGAGCAACAGCCACGAATTTCGCAGGCACGCGGTGACAAACGGCGAGCGGGCCGGGATGATTTCTAGCTGCATCGACCATTTGCCCAGGGAGGTAGACTTCTTCGTTTCCACCCCCACGCGGTAGATATAAAAGACCACGGCGAGAGCGACCGCCTCGTAGATTTCTTGGGGGTGGCCGGTCAGGGGGTTACCGGCAAGAGCATTAATCAGCCACCGCACCACGGTGATAATGGCGGCGACGAGGAAGGCATCAGTCCACCATGCCACAGCGCGGCGCAGGACAATTTTCAGTCTTTCGGTGATCATGTTCCCCATGCTAGTTGCATGTGTGGCACATGAAAATCGTGATCCAGGCAAGCGCGGTATCGCAATCGGTGAGGAAGGGGAATGCGCCGAACGCAGAAAATGCCACGTCAAAGAGATCAGTGGCGTAGTGCAGTGCCAGCGCATCGGCCTGGTGGGGCATTTCCGGGCGGTATTATTAGAGGAAAGTTCCGCGACGAGCTTGGGATGGGAGACGGCCGCATCACCATTCGAACAGGATTAATTGCCGTAGAAGACGAAGTGCTTGGGACGGGTTACTGGCCTGGCCGACGGGCTGTATTTGCCGTATGAGCTGGACAGATGTAAGCTCTTACAGGCATGTCTATGCCACGGGTTGCTGTAGGCTATTGTAGGAAAGCTTAGGGCAACCACGCGGCGGGATCGGATGTCACCTCTATCTCCTGTATTTGTGCAGCGCAGAGGGGCTTTGAATTCGAGAGACACGCAGTTGTCCACGAACGATTTCCTACATTTATTCGGAGCATTTTTACAATATGCCATCTTCTACTACCCCTCAGGTTGCGATCAACGATATCGGAACCGCCGAGGACTTCCTCGCAGCTGTAGACGCCACCATCAAGTACTTCAATGACGGTGACATTGTCGAGGGTACTGTCGTCAAGGTTGACCATGATGAGGTACTGCTGGACATCGGATACAAGACGGAAGGCGTTATCCCTTCCCGCGAGCTGTCCATCAAGCACGACGTCAACCCTGACGAAGTTGTCAAGGTCGGCGATGAGGTGGACGCACTTGTCCTGACCAAAGAGGATAAGGAAGGCCGCCTGCTTCTATCCAAGAAGCGCGCACAGTATGAGCGTGCTTGGGGCGCCATCGAGGAGCTCCAGGCCAAGGAGGAGCCGGTTACTGGTACCGTCATCGAGGTTGTCAAGGGTGGCCTAATCCTAGACATTGGGCTGCGCGGCTTCCTGCCTGCTTCCCTCGTTGAGATGCGTCGCGTCCGCGACCTAGAGCCTTATATTGGCCAGGAGCTGGAAGCTAAGATCATCGAGCTGGACAAACAGCGCAACAATGTCGTCCTGTCTCGCCGCGCACACCTGGAGCAGACCCAGTCCGAGGTTCGCTCCGAGTTCCTGCACCAGCTGCAGAAGGGCCAGGTCCGCAAGGGTGTTGTCTCTTCCATCGTCAACTTCGGTGCTTTCGTCGATCTGGGCGGCGTAGACGGCCTGGTTCACGTTTCCGAGCTGTCCTGGAAGCACATCGACCACCCATCCGAGGTTGTCACCGTTGGTGACGAGGTAACCGTTGAGGTTCTAGACGTCGATCTGGACCGCGAGCGCGTCTCCCTGTCCCTGAAGGCAACCCAGGAAGACCCATGGCGCGTCTTCGCCCGCACCCATGCTGTGGGTCAGATCGTGCCGGGCAAGGTCACCAAGCTGGTTCCGTTCGGCGCGTTTGTTCGCGTCGAGGAAGGCATCGAGGGCTTGGTTCACATCTCCGAGTTGGCTCAGCGCCACGTCGAGGTTCCGGACCAGGTTGTTACCGTTGGCCAGGAAGTTATGGTCAAGGTTATCGATATCGACCTCGAACGTCGTCGTATCTCCTTGTCCGTCAAGCAGGCTGATGAGGATTACTCCGATGAGTTCGATCCGTCCAAGTACGGCATGGCTGACTCCTACGACGAGCAGGGCAACTACGTCTTCCCAGAAGGCTTCGACCCAGAGACCAACGAGTGGAAGGAAGGCTTCGACGAGCAGCGTCAGGCTTGGGAGGCACGCTACGCAGAGTCCGAGCGCCGTTTCAACCTGCACACCGCTCAGATCGAGCGCAATCGCGCTGCAGCCGCAGAAGCTGCAGAGTCCGCTGATGCATCCTCCAACTACTCTTCTGACTCCACCGATGCAGCTCCGGCATCGGAGACTCAGGCAGAGTCCGGCGGATCCTTGGCTTCTGACGAGCAACTTGCCGCACTCCGCGACAAGCTTGCCGGCAACTAAGACAAGTTTGGAGTGTGGGGTGAGATAGCCCCCTAGCTTCACCCAGCTGCACTAGCCGCGTCCTTCTCCCCCAGGGAGACAGGACGCGGCTTTGTGAGTTTTATGACAGTGGCACAAATGACCGCTCGCTCATTCTTTAAAAACCCGTGACTTGACCTGCGGTAAAACGTTTTTGTCTGTAAAAAGATCACTATCCCCACTAAAAACCACTCAAGTGGGCTTTTGTTTGTGTTGCCTCTCACTTATAATCCCAATGTGACGTAATAGCCAGTTAAGTGCTGACTATCGTTTTGTCTTTATGCAAGGAGTATGAAGTGGCATCTGTGAAAGACACTTCCACACACATCATTGAGAGCCTTGGCGGCGCCGAAAACATCACGTCGCTGACGCACTGCGCTACGCGCTTGCGTTTTCAACTCGTGGATGTAGGGAAAGTAGATCAGGAAAAGCTGGAAAGTGATACGGCCATTCTCGGTTCTGTCACGCAGGGTACGCGTGGCTACCAAGTGGTTATGGGTGGTGGCGTAGCCAACTACTACAGCGAAATCATCAAGAATCCCGGGGTAAGTCCGCCAGATGAGGAATCCTCCTCAGCCAAGAAAAATTACGATGCCGTGCGTGGAAAATATGATTGGGTCGACTACTGCTTCGAGTTCCTTTCTGATACGTTCCGCCCGATTCTGTGGGCGCTGCTAGGTGCGTCCCTCATCATCACACTGTTGGTTCTGGCGGATACCGTCGGCATCCAGGATTTCCGCGCGCCGATGGAGGAGCAGCCCGAGGGCTTCCGCTTGGCCCACGCGATGTTCCAATCGGTCTTCTACTTCCTGCCGGTGATGGTGGGTGCCACCGCCGCGCAGAAGCTGGGCGCCAATGTGTGGGTTTCGGCCGCCATTCCGGCCGCTCTGCTGACGCCAGAATTCATGTCCCTAGGTGAACAGGGCGATACCGTCAACGTATTCGGCCTGCCGCTGGTGGTTAACTCCTACGGCTCCCAAGTATTCCCACCGATCTTGGCCGCGATCGGCCTGTTCTGGGTAGAGAAGGGCTTGAAGAAGATCATCCCGAGCGCGGTACACATGGTCTTCGTGCCGTTCTTCTCGCTGATGATTATGATTCCGGCAACGGCCTTCCTGCTCGGACCATTCGGCATCGGTGTGGGTAACGGCATCTCGTGGGTACTGTTCCAAATTAATGGCTTCTCGCCGTTCATCCTGGCCATCGTCATTCCGTTGCTGTACCCATTCCTGGTTCCGATGGGCCTGCACTGGCCGCTCAACGTAATCATGATTCAGAACATTACGACCTATGGCTATGACTTCATCCAGGGCCCCATGGGCGCGTGGAACTTCGCGTGCTTCGGTGTGACCGGCGCCGTGATGGTTATCTCCATGAAGGAAAAGAACAACTCCATGCGCCAGGTATCCGTCGGTGCCTTCGCAGCCGGTATGCTCGGCGGTATTTCGGAGCCGTCCCTCTACGGTATCTTGCTCCGCTTCCGCCGCACCTACTACCGCTTGCTGCCTGGTTGTGCCGTGGGTGGTGCAGTGATGGGGCTTTTCGATGTCCGCGCTAATGCCTTCGTCTTTACTTCCATCTTGACCACCCCGGCCATGTCTCCACAGCTGGGTTACATCATCGGCATCGCCGTGGCATTTTTCACCTCCTTCTTCCTCACGTTGCTGTTTGGCTACCGCACCGCTGAGGAAAAGCAGGCCGATCTCGAGCGCATTGCCCGGGAAAATCATGAGAGCATCGAAGACGTGGCTAGCCGCTCTGAGTCACACCTCATTGGATCCTCTGGTCATGGAGCGCATGCTTCTGAAAAAACAGCGGCTGTTGGGGTTGTGCCTGCCACCGGAATCGCTACCAAGGAAGCAGAACAGGCAACCATCGTGTTGGATACTCCCTTGGAGGGTGAGGCCGTGGACCTATCTGAGGTGCCGGATCCTATCTTCGCCGGCGCGAAGCTTGGACCTGGCGCTGCAGTCAAGCCAACTGGCAATATCGTTTATGCGCCTGCCGATGGCACCGTGCTCACTGTCCAAAAATCTGGCCACGCGATCGGGCTGAACCTGGATAACGGGGTCCAGCTACTCATCCACGTTGGCCTAGATACGGTGGAATTGGCCGGTGAGGGATTCGATGTCCATGTGGAAAAGAAGCAGCGCGTTTCTGCTGGCGATAAACTCATCAGCTTTGATACAGACCTCATTAAGTCCAAGGGCTATAACCTGATTACCCCGGTCGTGGTCACCAACGCCAAGAAATTCGGTTCCGTTAGTGGCGCTACCGGCACGGTTACTCTAAGTGACGGACTTTTGCAGGTTCATCCAAAGCCAGAAGAAGAACTTGAGTCCTAGTCAGTACCCTTAATTTCGGCAGCAAGGAGTCCAGGCATTTAAGCCGGGCTCCTTTTCGCGTAGTCTGTTCACTTATGGTGCTAATCGGATTAACCGGGGGAATCGGCAGTGGGAAATCTACGGTAGCGCGAATGTGCGCCCAGCGCGGCTGGCGCGTCGTAGACGCAGACCGCATTGCGCGGGATATCGTCGAGCCAGGCCAACCAGCATTAGCAGAGCTAGCTCAGGAATTTGGCCAGGATATTCTGCAGGAAGATGGCAGCCTTAACCGCAAGGAACTTGCCCACCGAGCATTCGTGGATACGGAACGCACGCAACTTTTGAATTCGATTACCCACCCGCGCATCCAAGAAGAGACCCAGCGACAATTTGTCGCCGCGCGCGAAGAAGCTGTTGATTTTACGGTCTATGATATGCCGCTGCTTGTAGATAATGGACTGGAAGGGGACATGGATTTTGTCATCGTCGTTGATGTGAATCCAGAAGAACGCGTGCGTCGACTCGTGGAATTCCGCGGACTCGATGAAGTAGACGCGCGCAAAAGGATTAACGCTCAGATCTCAGATCACGAGCGCCTAGCGGCAGCAACCCATGTCATAGACAACAACGGCACTCTGAAACAACTGGCTGAACGCGCCGCTGCGGTCTGCGACGACATCGAAGCGGTGTCCTCTTAACCTTAACCTTTTAGGTAAGTAGCGTTAATGTATTTTCCTTTTAACGTTTACTTTTGACCCCTACTCTGTTGGAACGTGGGAACTTGGGGAACTGGACCATTTGATAATCACGCGGCGCGGGACATACTCGCTAGCCTGCGGGATGGTTCCTTTGATCTCCGGCATTTTCAGAGATCGTGCAGCACGGGAGTGCTCGATTCTGATGAAGCTGAAGCAGTCATCGCATTAGGTGCGCTGACGAAGCTACCTGCCGATCGCCTGCCGGAAGGTGTAGCCCCGCGGGATTTGGCTTCTTTGTACACCCCGCAATCCAAGGCGTGGCTGCGCCGACGTATCAACCAGGCGATGTGCTCTGATTCTTCATCGGTTTACGCGTTGTGGGAACCGACGGGGCAACTCGACCAATGGCTGCACACAGCCCAAGCCGCACTGCCGTGAAATGGCTAGCAGGCGCGTACACGCAGTAAAATAGCGGGTATGGCTTTCGCTGCTGAACATCCCCTTATTCCCAATTCTGAACACCGCGTGGTAGGTGAGGTTGAACGCACCCCCGGTAGATTTCAGGTCGTTTCTGAGTACGAACCCGCGGGTGACCAGCCCGCGGCTATCAAGGAACTTGATGAGCGTCTCAACCGTAACGAACGAGACGTTGTCCTCATGGGTGCTACGGGTACCGGTAAATCCGCGACGGCTGCGTGGCTGATTGAAAAGCAGCAGCGGCCCACGCTAGTCATGGCACCCAATAAAACCTTGGCCGCACAGCTGGCCAATGAACTGCGCCAATTATTGCCCAATAACGCGGTGGAATACTTTGTCTCCTATTATGACTACTACCAGCCAGAAGCTTATATCGCGCAGACTGATACCTATATTGAAAAAGACTCGTCTATCAATGAAGATGTCGAGCGCCTGCGCCACTCAGCGACTTCCGGATTGCTCTCGCGGCGCGATGTCGTGGTAGTTTCTTCGGTCTCGTGCATTTACGGTCTGGGTACACCGCAATCCTATTTGGACCGTTCTGTCATTATCGCCATTGATGAGGAGCTTGATAGGGATCGCTTCCTCAGGCTGCTGGTGGATATTCAGTACGAGCGCAACGATGTGGGCTTTACCCGTGGTACCTTCCGTGTCAAGGGAGATACGGTCGATATCATCCCGGCCTATGAGGAACGCGCGGTTCGCATCGAGTTCTTCGGCGATGATATCGATTCCCTGTACTATATCCACCCAGTGACAGGTGATGTGATCGAGCAGGTCGATGAAGTGCGAATTTTCCCCGCGACGCACTATGTGGCCGGTCCAGAGCGCATGGAAAAGGCCGTGGCCGATATCAAGGAAGAATTGGCTGAGCGCCTAGAGGAACTTGAAAACCGCGGTAAGCTGCTTGAAGCACAACGGTTGCGCATGCGCACGGAATATGACCTGGAGATGATCGAGCAGGTGGGGTTCTGCTCCGGTATTGAGAACTACTCTCGTCACGTGGATGGCCGCCCTGCCGGGTCCGCGCCAGCTACGCTCTTGGATTATTTTCCAGAGGACTTTCTTACTATCATCGACGAGTCCCATGTGACCGTGCCGCAGATTGGCGGCATGTACGAGGGCGATATGTCGCGCAAGCGAAACTTGGTGGAATTTGGCTTCCGCCTTCCCTCCGCAGTGGATAACCGGCCACTGACCTTTGATGAGTTTGAAGAGCGCGTCGGCCAAACCGTCTATATGTCCGCGACCCCGGGAGATTTTGAGCTGACTTCCTCCGGCGGCGAGTTTGTCGAGCAGGTCATTCGCCCGACTGGCTTGGTAGATCCCAAGGTGTCGGTAAAACCAACCAAGGGCCAGATTGATGACCTCATTGACGAGATCCGCGGGCGCATTGCAGCTAAGGAGCGCGTATTGGTCACTACCTTGACTAAGCGCATGGCAGAGGATCTCACAGATTACCTGTTGGAGCAGGGGATTAAGGTCCGTTACCTGCATTCGGATATCGATACGCTGCAGCGCGTGGAACTCCTACGCCAATTGCGGTTGGGTGAATTCGATGTGCTCGTCGGCATTAACCTCTTGCGTGAGGGCTTGGATCTGCCCGAGGTTTCGCTGGTCGCCATCCTCGATGCGGATAAGGAGGGGTTCTTGCGCTCTACCACCTCGCTCATCCAGACCATTGGTCGCGCTGCGCGTAATGTTTCCGGCGAGGTTATTATGTACGCCGATAAAGTAACCGATTCGATGCGAGAAGCCATTGATGAAACGGAGCGTCGCCGCGAGAAACAGATTGCCTATAACAAGGAACACGGCGTGGATCCGCAGCCGCTGCGCAAGAAGATCGCCGATATCTTGGATCAGGTCTATGAAAACAACGGGGGAGAGCCAGCTGAGTTGGACCCTTCAGCGATGGTGGAAAAGCGCGATGTTTCCACTATGGCCACCGGTGAGGTCGAAGCGCTCATTAGTGACCTGCAGGCACAGATGGGCGCTGCCGCGCGCGAGCTGAAATTTGAGCTGGCAGGTCGGCTGCGCGATGAGATTGCGGATTTGAAAAAGGAACTGCGCGGGCTGAAGGACGCCGGAATATAACAGTGTGCCCAGTATTCCAGTGATGTTCTTCCCCCCTAAAAGGGCGCAAATCTACAACCGGGAGGCTTGTTGATTTTGCGCCCTGACTATACTGGTGCCGAGTTAATAAACCGGTTCAATGTGCCGACCTAGTAATTCACCAGCAAGGAGAATCATGCTTACGTATCACACCATCGCCGTCGGTACCGATGGCTCTGAAACTTCCCTGCGCGCAGTGCGTTCGGCGGCATCAATGGCTCGGGCATACGATGCCAAACTCATCATCATCTCTGCTGCCTATAACCATTCGGGTTCCATGCTCGGTGCCCCCAGCGGTGAGGGATCCAGGTTACCTGTTGTCAGTGAGGAAATGGCTGATACCTACTTGACGAATGCGCAGCGGATAGCCGAGTCCGAAGGCGCGGACAATATTGAAGTCATCACCACCTCCGGTGACCCAGTAAATGCCTTGATTGAGGCTACGGATAAATACGATGTGGAGCTTTTGGTCGTGGGCAACCGCGGCATTAATTCCGTGCGCGGTCGCGTTTTCGGCTCAGTTCCAACGGAGCTTACTCACAAATCCAAGGTGGATGTCGTAGTGGTTAACACCAGTGAAAAACGCTAATCATTTCTCATTGTTACACTTGAAATACCGCCAAGTAGGCACAGTAGAAAAGTTCGGTTACACACCCACAAAGAAAGGTCATCATGAGCGATTACAGCACGATTGTTGTCGGTACTGACGGTTCCAAGTCCTCTCTCCTTGCCGTGGAGCGAGCAGCCAAAATTGCCGCTGCATTCGATGCCACGCTGATCATCGGCTGTGCTTACTACGAGAATCAAGAGCAAGCCTCGAAAACCTTGCGCCAGGATTCCGTCACTATTCTTGGTGACGAGAAAGCCCAAGCTAACCTGCAGGCAGGCAAAGAGAAAGCGGAAAAGCATGGGGTTTCCAAAGTGGAAACTGCAGTCCGCCCTGGAACGCCGGTGCAAGCCTTGATGTCTATCGTCAATGACAACGATGCAGACCTGCTCATCGTCGGTAACCGCGGCATTAATTCGCTGACCGGCCGTCTGCTCGGCTCGGTGCCAGCAGATGTAGCGCGTCAATCCGACTGCGACGTTATGATCGTTCACACCGTCAATTAATCGAGTTTTTCTTAACCCACCGCAGCGAGTTCCTCACCGGAATCGCGCGGTGGGTTGTGTGATCCTTGCGGAGCTAGATCAGATCGCCCGTATCTCCTACTAGAGTCAGCGTTTGCGTAGCCCGGGTGATACAGACGTATAGATTCTGTAGCCCCTGCGGGGAGGTCGCGACAATCTCGAGGGGGTTGAGAACAACGACGTTATCGAATTCGAGCCCCTTGACGGATTCGGCGTTCGTGGCATCAATAACCGCAGTGAGTCGGCCGTCCTCCTCGGTAAAAATGCCGGGGGTATACCCCGCATCCTCAAGCCGGCGCACCGGCACGCCATCGCGAATGGCAAATGCAGGAATAGCGTCCGGATCGATGGATGCCAAAAGGCCGTTGGCAAGCTCGGTAATAGGTTCAGGGGTGCGGTAGTTGACGGTGAGGAGGTGGTGGCGGAAGCGCTGCGCGACGAAAGGCTCCAAGGCCTCGCCCCAGTCATCCACGCCGGCGGGAGAGCTCGTCTGCGAGGTATCGCCCACCAGCGTCATCCATCGCGACGGGCAGCGGCGGAAGAGCATTCGCCATTCCATTGGGGTAAGCTCCTGGGCCTCATCCACGATAATGTGTCCAAAAGCCCAGGTGTGATCTTCCCGTGCGCGCTCTGCGGTGGTGCGCGTATCCTGCACCTTCTGGCGCTGCGCCAGGGTTTCCGCATCAATCACGTCGTGTGCGGAAAGAATTTCCGCCTCGAACATATCATCGTCGTTATCGGTCGATTCAGAGGAAGAAAGGATATCCAACGCATCTTCTGCATCCGCGATCTGTGCGCGCCATTCGGCCTCTTTGGCTGCTTTCTTCTCCTCGGGATTGGGCAGGCCTACGAGGACGGCCAACTCATCCAAAAGAGCAGTATCGGAAGCGGTCCAGGCGTAGCCATCGGGACGGTACAAGGCGGCCTGGGTCTCCTCATCGTAGCCACGGGCAGCCGAGGCGATGAGTTCACGGGAAGACAACAATGCGGCGAGAACTTCGGACGGATCAAGCTCGGGCCAAAAAACATCGATGCAGTTGATAACAGATTCATCATTGGCAAGATCATCGTGGAATTGATCCACATCCGCGCGGCTCAAGAGGTTTTCCCCGCCCAACGGATCCGTTCCCACCTTGTTGGCCATCTCTTGGGCCAAATCCTCAACGAAGTGCTCGATGAACGCCTCGCGCGCTTGGTTATGCGGCTTGCGGGCGCGGCGGGCGCGAGTGCGCGCTCTTTTCACCATTGATGGGGTGATGGTCAGTGGCAAGCCATCCACGGTAATGTCCCGGGGTACATTCGGCACCTGCTGATAATCTTTTACTGCAGCATTAAGGATTTCTGCCATGGCCTCACTGCCTTTAATTTCGCGGCCCAGAAGTCCCTCGGTATGGATGGGGGTGATGCCGGGAAATAAATCACCGATGGTAGACAGCACAACGCCGGTCTCACCGAGCTCTGGCAGGACGCGAGAAATATAGTCCAAAAAGTTGGTATTAGGTCCAACGATAAGCACACCGGTGGAAGATAGCAGCTCGCGATGGGTATAGAGCAAGTAAGCTACGCGGTGCAGGGCGACGGCGGTTTTGCCGGTGCCGGGGCCGCCTTCGACGACCATGACGCCGCGGGTATTATCTCGGATGATCTCGTCTTGCTCGCGCTGGATTGTTTCCACGATGGAGGACATGTGTCCCGTGCGGGCGCGTTGGATCGCAAAATACAGGGCGGATTCGCTCGCCACGCCTGCTTCCTCCTCGCGCACCCCCGGGCCGTCCAATGCTTCGTCGTTGACCTCCGTGACCGTGCGGCCGGTCATGCGGATCTGGCGGCGCGTGTGTACACCTTCGGGCTGGGCCGTGGTGGCGAGGTAGAAGGGGCGGGCCATGGGTGCACGCCAATCCAAAAGGAGCGTGCGGTAGTTGTCTTCGCGCGCATCCAAACCCATGCGGCCAATATAGCGGCGATCGAGTCCTTCTTCGGTGGGGTTATCGCCGGCCGCATCGATATCGATGCGGCCGAAAACAAGCCCCATCTGTGCGACGTTGAGGCGGTCTAATTTAGCCTGGAGGCCGTGGTATTCCGTTTCGCGGCGCACGAGGGCATCGGCATCGGGAGTCGCCGGGTCGACCTCGGCCTGGACCTCGTTCAAGCGTGCGTTTGCTGCGGCCACTTCGTCATCGAGGCGGTTGAAAAGGCCATCGACATAGTTTTGTTCTGCTTCGATGGTCGAAATTCCAGCGTTTTCCGTGTGGTCTCCTGAACTGGTTGAGGATGCAGCAGCAGGAGAATGCGTGGCTGGAGATTTCTTCGGTGCGAAGTTCACGAGACTCCTCAGAATGAAACATGAAAAATACGGGAGGGCACGCATTCGCGTGCGCTGAAGGGGAAGTTCGAGTTTAGACCTTGCCGCGACAAAGAACAACGGCCCAGCGTAAGAGGCTGGGCCGTTGAGCGTGTTGAGTCGATTTACTTAGCGCGCTTTTCAACCTTCTTAATAGCGGTTTCTATCTTCTTATTAGCCTTCTTTTGCAGCTTGTCTGCCTGCTTGGAAGCTTTGCTAGCGGCGCGCTTGGAATCCGCCCTGTTGAGTTTCGAAGCGGCTTTATCAGCGCGCTTTTGTGCCTTGTTCGCAGCCTTGACTGCACCTTTGCGGGCGGTCTTCGCATTGGATTCAGCGGACTTCAGCCAGTCTTGCTTGTTGTCATCGACGTAAGACTTGGCATCATCGACGTAGGATTTGGCGGTATCGAGAATACCCCGACCGGTGGATTGCCAATCACCTTTGTTGTCATCTACATAGGCGTGGGCCTTCCGGGATGTTTCGTTGATCCAGCTGCCGGCCTTAGTGGATAATTCGTTGGCGCGAGCAGACAGCTCCTCGCGCTTTTCCTGAGATTCAGACTTAGTAGGCAGTGCCTGCTGGATTTTCTTATTGGTTCGTTCTCCGACTTTCTGGGCGCGCCAGCGCAGAGAAGGCTTGCCCTCGGTGTCCTGGGTGGTGATAAAGAGCGCGCCGAGCAGGGCAGTGTTGGTAATGAAGCCGTTGCGACGGCGTTCCTTTTCCTTCTTATTATCTGCGGTCCAGAAGTTATTTTTGCTCACCAGGTTGGGCAGGGTAGCGGCAGCCAGCACGGCTGCGGAGGTGCGCGGTGCCTTGCCCAGAGCCAAGGTGGTTCCTGCACCTATCTTTGCGCCGCCAAGGGCGCGGGTAGTTAGCTCCGGATCGTTGGGAATGAGGTTTTTATAACCGGCGGGGACAAACTTGCGCAGGGTCTTGAGGAAGCCTTCGGTTTCCTTAGTGTGCTCCGAGGCATTGCGCAGGTCGTCTACCCCTTCCCACACGAATACTGATGCCAGCATGGGGCGGGCAAACTTGCGAATCATAGTCCTTTAAGCTCCTTAGCTCGTTTTTCTAGACCAAACGTGTGATTGACCAGTATACGCGGAAATGACCGCTTAGATCACCAACGGCGCTCCCACCAATCACCCAACTTGGGGCGTTCTTCCCCCAAGGTGGTGGATTTGCCATGCCCGGGGCGAATGATGGCGTCATCCGGGAAATCCTCGAAGATGCGCTGGGTGACGTCTTTATACAGTCGCACGAAGTCCCCTTCGGAGGTTGTTCGTCCCAGTCCGCCGGGGAAAACGGAATCTCCTACGAAGAGGTTGGTGACACCGTCAACGGTAGCCACGAGCGCGACGCCGCCGGGGGTATGGCCGCGCAGGATGATGACCGGCAACTTCATGCCGGCAAACTCGATGGAATCGCCCTCACGCAGTTCGACGTCCACATCTTCTGGAATGGCGGGCGAATCAATAAAGGAGGCGTAGTGCTTTGCTTTGGTGGTTTGCAAGATCTCGCCCAAAGCGCGCACATGATCCCAGTGGCGGTGCGTGGTGAGAACGGCGGTGATGTCAACGCCCGCTTCGTGAGCCATGTCAAGGATGGCGGGGGCATCATCAGCAGCATCGACAAGCAAGCCTTCATCGCCCGCTGTCAGCAGGTAGCAGTTATTGTCCATCTCTGAAACGGAAATTTGGTGAAGTTGTAGCTCGTTAGTCATACCTTCCAGCTTACGGGTACATTCGAGGGGAGAATAAAATCTAGGATCTGGAGGCTGGAGCTCAGTGGCGGAACGATTGATTGTGCGGGGCGCAAGGGAACACAATCTCAAAGGCGTGGATATCGATATTCCGCGCGATAAAATGGTCGTCTTTACTGGGCTTTCCGGCTCGGGTAAGTCCTCGCTAGCCTTCGATACCATTTTCGCAGAAGGCCAACGCCGCTACGTGGAATCGTTGAGTTCTTATGCCCGGATGTTCTTGGGGCAGATGGATAAACCCAACGTGGAATACATTGGCGGCCTGTCGCCGGCCGTGTCCATCGATCAGAAATCCACCAACCACAACCCGCGCTCTACCGTGGGCACGATTACGGAGATTTATGATTACCTCCGCTTGCTCTTCTCCCGCGCCGGCACCCCGCACTGCCCCAAGTGTGATGCCGTTATTGAGCGCCAGACCCCGCAACAAATTGTTGATGCCGTTCTGGAGCAGGAAGAAAAGCTGAAGTTCCAGGTGCTTGCTCCGGTGGTGCGCAAGCGCAAGGGCGAGTTTGTCGACCTCTTTCAAGATCTCTCGGCGCAGGGCTACTCCCGGGTGCGCGTGGATGGTGAGACCCATCAATTAAGTAATCCGCCGAAGCTAAAGAAACAGGTTAAGCACACCATTGAGGTGGTGGTGGACCGTTTGCAGGTCAAGGCGTCGCAGAAGCAGCGCCTGACCGATTCCGTGGAAACGGCATTGCGGCTTGCCGATGGCTTAGTCACCATCGAGTTCGTTGATAAAGAAGAGCTCACACATACCTATTCCGAAAAAGCGGCCTGCCCCAAAGGCCATGCCCTCACCATCGAGGAATATGAGCCGCGTGCCTTTTCGTTTAATGCGCCTTTTGGCTCTTGCCCGGCTTGCGACGGCTTGGGAACCAAGCTCGAAGTGGATGTTGACCTGCTCATTCCGGATCCGGATGCCCCTGCAGTCGATGCAGTGCAACCGTGGCATTCCAGCCCAAATTCCCGCTACTTCGCCAAACTCGTGGAAGGCTTGGGCAAGGCCCTGGGGTTTGAACCGCAGACCCCCGTCAGCAAGCTGACGAAGGAGCAGCGTGAAGCGCTGATTTACGGTACCGAAACCGAGGTCCGGGTGCGCTATAAAAACCGCTATGGCCGCCAGCGCAATTGGACCGCTCCCTTTGAGGGAGCCGTTGGTTTTCTCCACCGCAAATTGGATACTACGGATTCGCAGTCCCAAAAGGATCGCCTGCTGCAATACACCCGCCCGGTGCCGTGTCGCACGTGTAAGGGAACGCGCCTGAAGCCGGAAATCCTGGCCGTGCGCTTGGCGTCAGCTTCGCACGGTGAACAATCCATCGCGGGGCTCAGCGCGCTGTCCATTGAAGATGCTTCGGAGTTTTTGGATACGCTGTGCTTAGGCCACCGCGAGGAGATTATTGCCGGGGCGGTGCTGAAGGAGACGCAGGCGCGCCTGCGCTTCTTATTGGACGTGGGGCTAAACTATCTCACACTGGACCGCGGTGCCTCGACCCTATCCGGTGGCGAGGCCCAGCGCATCCGTCTGGCCACACAGATCGGTTCCGGGCTCGCCGGAGTGCTCTACGTCTTAGACGAGCCGTCCATCGGTTTGCACCAGCGGGATAATCATCGCCTGATTTCAACCTTGCAGCGCTTGCGCGATATTGGCAATACACTCATTGTGGTCGAACACGATGAAGACACCATCCGCTCGTCCGATTGGCTGGTAGATGTGGGCCCGCGCGCTGGCGAATATGGTGGTGAAGTGGTTTATCAAGGCGAGCCTGCTGGTGTTGAAAATGTAAAGGATTCCTTAACGGGGCAGTATCTGTCCGGTTCCAAGGTGCTGGCCGTTCCGGATCGCCGCCGCGAAATCGATAAAGACCGCACTCTGAAGGTAGTAGGGGCACGAGAGAACAACCTCAAGGGCATCAACGTCGAAATTCCACTTGGCGTGCTGGTGTGCATTACCGGTGTGTCGGGGTCCGGCAAGTCCACCGTGGTCAATGAAATCCTAGCCAAGACCTTGGCAAATAACCTCAACCGTGCCCGACAGGTTCCTGGACGCGCTAAGCGCGTGGAAGGCATCGAGCACCTGGATAAATTGGTGCAAGTGGATCAAAGTCCGATCGGCCGAACCCCGCGGTCCAACCCGGCTACCTATACTGGCGTCTTTGATAAAATTCGCAACCTCTTTGCAGAGACCCAAGAGGCCAAAGTGCGCGGCTACAAGGCCGGCCGGTTTTCGTTCAACGTCAAAGGTGGACGGTGCGATGCCTGCCAGGGCGATGGCACCATTAAGATCGAGATGAATTTCCTACCGGATGTCTATGTTCCGTGTGAGGTCTGCGAGGGCGCGCGTTATAACCGCGAGACTTTGGAGGTCCACTACAAGGGCAAAAACATTTCGGAAGTGTTGGACATGCCCATCTCCGAAGCCGCGGAATTTTTCGAGCCTATTACCTCCATCCACCGTTACTTGGCCACGCTTGTCGATGTCGGTTTGGGTTATGTCCGCCTCGGCCAAGCCGCCACTACCTTATCCGGCGGTGAGGCACAGCGCGTGAAGCTCGCATCGGAGCTGCAGAAGCGGACCAACGGCCGCACCATTTATATTCTGGATGAGCCGACGACCGGGCTGCATTTTGAGGACATTCGCCGTTTAATGCTGGTGATTCAAGGTTTGGTAGATAAGGGTAATTCCGTGCTTATTATCGAGCACAACCTTGACGTGATTAAAGCAGCGGATTGGATTGTGGATATGGGGCCAGAAGGCGGTGCCGGCGGTGGCACCGTGGTAGCGCAGGGAACACCGGAAAAGGTCGCACAGACAGAAGGCTCCTATACTGGCGTTTACCTCAAAGAAATTCTTTCTTAGAAAACTAAGGGAATAGGTCTATTAAAAACTGCCTCTAAAATGGGGCAGTATATAAACAATGAACCTGTAGCGGACAAGCTTCCAGGCAAGCCCGGATCGAAACCTCCTTTGGAAGTGGTCGGCCACCTGCACAGACCCTTAACTTGGGACGGTTTGCTTTAAGCGGTATCGGCTGTTAGCATGAATCTCACTACCGCCTAAGGTACCTTTTGTAGGAACCTGGGTTGCAAGCGGAGATTCTCCCACCCGATGCCGCAAATTTTTTGTTGGATAACGGTAAAGGTTGCCGGACAATAGTGTCTGGCTCTGCGAGTTATCCCGGCTGTCTATGGCAGACCGGGTTATCCGCTTGTGGTCCATGGTAGGTGAACTCATTACCCGTAACCCCCTAATCGAGGAGAACCACAATCAGCGCTGAAGCTCGCATTAATGAGCGTATCCGAGTACCCGAGGTCCGTCTTGTTGGCCCGGGTGGTGAACAGGTGGGTATCGTCCGCACCGATGATGCCCGCAAGCTTGCCTATGAAGCTGACCTGGATTTGGTCGAGGTAGCTCCGAAGGCTAAGCCCCCAGTTGCCAAAATCATGGACTACGGCAAGTTCAAGTATGAGCAGGCCCAGAAGGCTCGCGAATCTCGTAAGAACCAGCAGCAGACCGTGGTGAAGGAACAGAAGTTCCGCCCGAAGATTGACGATCACGATTATGAGACCAAGAAGAGTAACGTAGTTCGCTTCCTGGAAAAGGGATCCAAAGTCAAGGTGACCATCATGTTCCGTGGCCGCGAACAATCGCGACCGGAACTGGGTTTCCGGCTCTTGGAGCGGTTGGCCGATGACGTCGCCGAGGTTGGCGTAGTTGAGTCCCGCCCCAAGCAGGATGGTCGCAACATGACCATGGTTTTGGGTCCGGTTCGTAAGGGCAAAAAGTAAACCATATTCCACGTAGGATTTAAGGACTTAATACTCATGAAGCAGAAGACCCACAAGGGCACCGCAAAGCGTATCAAGGTGACCGGTTCCGGCAAGTTACGCCGCGAGCAGGCCAACCGCCGCCACTTGCTGGAAGGCAAGCCATCCAAGCGCACCCGTCGCCTCAAGGGCACTGAATCCGTCTCCCAGGCAGACACCAAGCGCGTCAAGCGCCTTCTCGGCCGCGCCTAAAAGCGCCCAATCAACCCACGCCCACCATCTCAATCAGAATTTAAGGAAGTAACACTGTGGCACGAGTAAAGCGCTCAGTTAACGCAAAGAAGAAGCGCCGCGCGATCCTGAAGTCCGCCAAAGGCTACCGCGGTCAGCGTTCCCGCCTGTACCGTAAGGCCAAGGAACAGTGGCTGCACTCTATGACCTACGCTTACCGCGACCGTCGCGCGCGTAAGTCTGAGTTCCGTAAGCTGTGGATCCAGCGTATCAACGCTGCTGCTCGCATGAACGATATCACCTACAACCGCCTCATCCACGGCCTGCGCTTGGCTGAGATCGAGGTTGACCGCAAGATTCTCGCTGAGCTTGCCGTCAATGACTTCGAGGCCTTCTCTGCTTTGTGCGAGGCCGCCAAGGCTGCCCTGCCCGAGGACGTTAACGCACCGAAGGCTGCCTAAGCTTTTCGGCTTCATAGCTGCTTTGCCCACCCCATTATCGGTTAATCTCCGGTGTGGGGTGGGTTTTGTGGCTCCAGCCAAGTCCTCGGCCAGAATCAGCCCTATTAATCCCCGGATTTGCAATCCGGTGGTTATACACAGCAATAGCGCCATGGCCCTGCCGGATTGTCGGCAGGGCCATGTCATTCCTAAGGTGCAAAACTAGCAGTATTGGGGCCAAGGTAGGGTAGGGCCTATGAATTTAGACTTTGAGTCCGCCTTTACCGAACGCACTCCGCGCATCGTCAACGCGGCGAAATTGCACCGGGCTGCTAGCCGGAAGAAGGCGAAGCAGTTTATTATTGAGGGCGACAACGCCGTCGACGCAGCGGTGTCCACCGGTGCGGCCACGGATGTATTTGTGACGCAGAGGGCCGCAGAGCGCTTCGCGGAGATCATCACGGCTGCTGGGCATATGGATGTTTACGTGCACCCCATTACTGATAAAGCCGCAAAGCATTTGGCCGATACCGCCACGACGCCGGGAATTTTTGCCCTGTGCAACTCGTCTGTCTTGTGGTCTGCAGGAAAGATTCTCGCCGGAAGGCCGAATCTGATTTCGGTCCCGGTGCTTACCTCGGAACCCGGAAATGCGGGCACAGTGATTAGGACTTCGGATGCGATGGGCGCCGACGGCGTGATCTTTGCCGGCGAGACTGTGGATCCCCTTGGTTGTAAGGTTATCCGCGCGTCAGTCGGCTCACTATTCCACGTCCCCGTCGCACGCGATGTAAATATCAAGGACGTACTCGGCCAAGTGCGCAAGTCTGGTATGCAAATTGTCGCTACGGCTGCGGATGGGGAAGTAAAGCTTGCTGATGCCGATCTGTCCCAACCCACCGCTTGGCTCTTTGGCAATGAAGCCCATGGCCTGGGCGAACTGCTCGAAGAGGCCGATATGCGGGTACGCATTCCGCTACGGGGGCGCGCGGAGTCACTGAATCTTGCCACTGCGGCCAGCATTTGTTTGTATGAATCCGCGAAAGCACAGGAGGCGAAATAGGCCATATTGACCTTCACACCGTGGTAGCGAA
The DNA here is from genome assembly GCF_003688935.1 of Corynebacterium macginleyi. Classification (GTDB taxonomy): domain Bacteria; phylum Actinomycetota; class Actinomycetes; order Mycobacteriales; family Mycobacteriaceae; genus Corynebacterium; species Corynebacterium macginleyi. The sequence continues at coordinate 47,569 of NZ_REGE01000012.1, forward strand.
TGAAAAGAGGGTCCCTGGGGCTGTCCGTGTCCCGGTGACAGAGTAAGATTGCACGCGTTAGTTTTCGCGCGAAAAGAAGGTACGAAGTACGTGTCCGATACACCGCAGATCGAATTGACCGAACAGGCCCTCGGGGTCGCGGCCGATAAGGCTATCGCAGCCTTCGAAGAAGCAGAGACGTTAGATGAACTCGCCGCTGCCCGCCGCGAGCACCTCGGCGATAACGGGTATATTCCGCAAGCCCGCCAATCCCTAGGCCGAATCCCCAAGGATCAACGCAAATCTGCCGGCAAAGCCGTCAACATGGCCCGTGGCACGATGGAAAAGCGTTTTGCTCAGGTCAAAGAGAAATTGGAGCAGCAAGCCCGCGAAGCCCAGCTGCAGGCTGAAACCGTTGACGTGACTATTCCCACCACCAGGGCGCAAACGGGTGCACTACATCCCATTACCTCCCTATCGGAGCGCATTGCCGATATTTTCGTTGGCATGGGGTGGGAGATAGCCGATGGCCCAGAAATCGAGGCTGAGTACTTTAATTTTGACGCCCTGAACTTCAAGCCGGATCACCCTGCGCGGACCCTGCAGGATACATTCCACGTGGGTAAGCAGGACTCAAAGCAGGTCCTGCGCACGCACACCTCGCCGGTGCAGGTCCGCACGATGCTCGAGCGCGATGTGCCCCTCTACATCGCCTGCCCAGGCCGCGTTTTCCGTACGGACGAGCTGGATGCTACCCACACTCCAGTCTTCCACCAGGTAGAAGGCCTTGCCGTGGACAAGGGGCTGACCATGGCTCACCTGCGCGGCACGCTCGAGCACCTAGCCAAGGTGCTCTTCGGCCCGGAAACCACTACGCGCATGCGCGTAAATTACTTCCCATTTACGGAACCTTCCGCTGAGGTGGATGTCTGGTTCCCCAATAAAAAAGGCGGCGCCGGCTGGATTGAATGGGGTGGTTGCGGAATGGTTAACCCCAACGTGCTACGGGCGGTTGGTATTGACCCGGAAGAATATTCAGGTTTTGCCTTCGGCATGGGCCTAGAGCGCACCCTGCAATTCCGCAATGGACTGACCGATATGCGCGACATGGTTGAAGGCGATGTCCGCTTCACCCTGCCCTTTGGCATACAGGCTTAAAACCCAGAAAGGATAGATACATCATGCTTATTTCCCAAGACTGGGTTACCCGTATCCTTGCCGCTTCCAATCCGAATTGGAGCGTGTCTGCCGCAGATATGGATTCTGGTTTCGTCCGTGTCGGCTTTGAAACTGAAGGATATGAGCCGATCCCTGAGACCACCGGCCCGTTGGTTATCGGCCAGGTTGTCGAAATCGAAGAGCTTACGCAGTTCAAAAAACCCATTCGCTATTGCCAGGTCGATGTCGGTCAGGCCAATGGCACCGGTGAGCTGCAGGGCATTATCTGCGGCGCGCGTAACTTCCGCCTGCATGACTTTGTCGTAGTCTCCCTACCCGGCGCACAGCTACCCGGCGGATTCACCATCGCGGCCCGCGAAACTTATGATCACATTTCCAACGGCATGATGTGCTCCGCTGCTGAGCTGGGCCTTGGCGCGCAGGCAAATGGCATCATCGTGCTTGGTAAGGAGGTCGCGGACATGGTGGGCGAAGATGCCCGTCCCGTCATCGGCCTGTCAGATACCGATTTTGATGTCAATATCACCCCAGACCGCGGTTACGCACTATCCGCGCGCGGCTTAAGCCGCGAGATTGCCTCCGCCTTTGATCTGAAATTTAAGGACGTCGCCGACGATCCAGCGGTAGCCGGAATCGATACCTCTTCTGTGCCAGAGGCCCAAGGCTCCCTTCTCAACATCGACCTGCGCGAGGAAACCAAGGCGCAGCGTTTTGGCGTGCGTAAGGTAAGCGGTATTGATCCGCAGGCACGCACCCCATTTTGGATGGAGCGCGAACTCATGCTGTGCGGCCAGCGCAGCGTCAATGTGGCAACGGATGTAACCAATTACGTCATGATGCTATTGGGTGCCCCGATGCATGCCTTTGATGCCGATAAAATAACGGGCGATCTTACCGTGCGCAATGCCCACGAGGGCGAGAAGTTTGAAACTCTCGATCACTTCACGCGCGAACTGTCCGGTGAGGATGTGGTCATCTGTGATGATAACGGCATCCAATCCTTAGCCGGTGTCATGGGCGGTACGAGCTCAGAGATTTCTGAGCAGACCACCGATGTCTACTTTGAGTCCGCAATTTGGGATCCCATCACCGTGGCCCGTACTTCTCGTCGGCACAAGCTTTCGTCTGAGGCATCGCGCCGATTCGAGCGCGGTGTCGACCCAGCCATCGTCGAGGTGGCACTCGATATCGCGTGTGCATTGTTGCACTCCATCGCGGGTGGAACGGTTGAAAAGGGCCGCACTCTCGTCGGAGAGGTAGCTCAGCCGCAGGCCATTCGTCTACGTGCAGAAAAGCCGAGCGAATACGCCGGCGTGGCGTACTCCCGCGAGACCGTTATCTCCCGCCTAGAAGAGGTCGGTTGCTCGGTCGAAGCAGAATCGGATTCGGTTCTCAAAGTCACGCCCGCGACCTGGCGCACCGATATTTCCATGGACGTTGACCTCATCGAGGAGGTCTTGCGCCTTGAAGGCTTGGAAGATATCCCCACCGTTCTACCTACACCGGCAGGCGGTCGCGGTTTGACCCCAGCGCAAAAGCGCCGCCGCGCCATCGGTCACGGTTTGGCATATGCGGGCTATGCCGAGGTTTTGCCTTCGCCATTTATCGCAAACGACACCTTTGATGTGTGGGGTCTTGCGGCTCATGATGCCCGCCGCAATACCGTGGCAGTGCAGAACCCATTGGAGTCTGACAAAGCCATCTTGGCCACGACGTTGCTCCCCGCAATGCTTGAAGCTTTGGGCCGCAATGTAGCTCGTGGACGCAAGGATTTAGCGCTCTATGGCCTCCAGCAGGTGGCATTTAAGCGCGCAGAATCTTCGCCTATGCCCTCTGTGGCGCAGCGGCCCGCCGATGAAGTGGTGGAAGAACTCCTGTGCACCCTTCCGGATCAGCCGTTGCATGTAGCGACGGTAGCCACGGGCAAATTGGAATACGAGGGCCCGTGGGGTGAAGGCCGCGACTATGCCTACGCAGATGCCATTGAATCTGCACGGCTGGTTACCCGCGCCGCGGGCCTGGATATCGAGGTTGAAGCGGTACAACACCTGCCGTGGCATCCAGGCCGGTGTGCTGCAATCAAGGTGGCAGGAACCGCTGACATCGTTGGCTATGCAGGAGAATTGCACCCGCAGGTGCTCGAGGCGCAAAACTTGCCGCCGCGCACGTGCGCAATGGAGCTTAATATCACCGCATTGCCCCTCACTGAGCGCTTCCCGGCGCCGGTTCTGTCCGCATTCCCAGCCTTGCACCAGGACATTGCGCTGGTAGTTGATGAGGATATCCCAGCGGAAAAGGTGCGCGCCACGGTGCAAGAGGGGGCGGGCGATCTCATCGAATCGGTTGACTTATTTGATATCTTCCGCGGTGAGCAAGTGGGCGAAGGTAAAAAGTCCTTAGCCTTTCAGCTGCAATTCCGCGCCGCGGACCGTACTCTGACCGATGAGGAGGTCAACGAGCACAGGACGTCAGCCGCCGAGTTGGCCAAGCAGCGATTCGGTGCGGAAATGCGCGCATAGGGAAGGCATAGTAGTCCAACTTTCTGCTTTACACGGCGAAGAACCAGAATGCAGTGGCACTAAGTCATGTGGGTCCTGGGTCTTTGCCGTGATACTTTTTTCATGCAGTTTATTAATTACTTTCATAACCTCTGAACTGGGAAAAGTAACCCAATTCACTGAATAACATACAGTGCAACGTATTTCTTGCTATAGTTTCGGGTATGACGAATTCAGTAGCAGTGGCAGGGGCCACAGGGTACGCTGGCGGAGAGATACTGCGCTTGCTGCTCTCACATCCGGCCTATCACTCCGGGGACCTGCGCATTGGTGCCCTGACGGGAAATTCCCAAGTAGGCCTGCGTGTTGCGGAAATTATGCCACATCTCCCACCGTTGTCGGGCCGCGTGATCTCAGAAACCACTCCGGCAGAATTAGCTAAACATGACGTCGTCTTCCTAGCCTTGCCGCACGGGCATTCGGCCGGTCTTGCGGAGCAATTGGGTGATCAGGTCACCATCATTGATTGCGCCGCCGACTTTCGCCTGGGCAAGGAGAGTGATTGGGCAGCCTATTACGGCGGAAACTATGCAGGGCAGTGGCCCTACGGTATGCCGGAAATCCCAGGACATAGGTCGAAGCTTAAGGGTGCGAACCGAGTAGCCGTGCCCGGCTGTTTTCCTACGGCCATTACCTTGGGAGCGCTGCCCGCCATTGCGTGTGAGCTAGTGGAGTCCGGCCTTTCGGTGATTGCTGTTACCGGAGTCTCCGGGGCTGGAAAGAAGGCGGCGGTCGCGCAATTGGGTGCAGAAACTATGGGCAATGTCAAGGCTTATAAGCCAGGTGGCACTCATAGGCATACTCCGGAAATCGTGCAGAATCTCCAACCATTTTCCCATGATGAGGTTTCCGTGAGTTTCACCCCGGTGCTTGCGCCCATGCCCCGTGGAATTCTGGCAACGATTACGGCGGGGCTGAAAGGGGGCATTGGAAAGCAGCAGGTGCGCACCGCATTTGCGGAATTCTATGCCGATGAGCCCTTCTGCCTCGTGCTACCAGAAGGCCAGCAACCGGAAACTCAGAACGTCGTGGGCACGAACATGGTGCATATTCAGGCCCATGTTGACGAAAATTCCCACCGCCTCATCATTACTGCGGCCCTAGATAATTTATGCAAGGGTACCGCCGGTGCCGCCGTGCAATGCATGAACCTCTCGGTGGGATGGACGGAAACTTTGGGATTGCCCCTAGCCGCAGTCGCCCCCTAGGACTACGCATTCTGTAGAGGAGAATTTTATGTCTATACAAGGAATCACCGGACCTGCCGGATTTAGCGCCGGGGCCGTGGCAGCCGGGATCAAGCCCTCCGGCGCGTTGGATTTAGCTTTGATTCTAAACGAGGGACCGCGCTCGGACGCGGCGGCGGTATTCACGCGCAACCGCGTGGTGGCTTCCCCCGTTAGGGTCTCCCGCAAGGCGGTAGCGGATGGCCAGTTGCGTGCTGTAGCCATCAACTCCGGAAATGCCAATGCATGCAATGGCGCGCAAGGTGATGCCGATGCGCGCGCGATGGTAGACGCCGTATCTCATGGCACGGATATCGCGGTGAATGATATTGCGATCTGTTCTACTGGGCTCATCGGTGAGCCGTTGCCTATGGACAATGTACTTACGGGCATTGCGGACGTCGTGAACCACATCGGTGCGACCCGACAGCATGGCAATAACGCTGCCACTGCGATCATGACCACGGACACCATCCCGAAGGAATCCGTTTATGCAGGCGATGGATGGTCCGTGGGCGCTATGGGCAAGGGTGTCGGTATGATGGCGCCATCGCTAGCCACGATGTTGGTCTGCATTACTACTGATGCCATCGCTAACGCAGCGATCTTACAAAGATCGCTGGAAAAGGCCTGCATACAGACTTTTAATACCTTGGACGTGGATGGTTCGACCTCTACCAATGACACGGTGATTATTATGTCGTCGGGGGCCTCCGGCGTGCAGCCCAGCGAAGAAGAGTTAGCTCAGGCAATCCTAGAGGTTTGCGCGGATATTGCAGATCAGCTCCAGGCTGATGCTGAGGGAGTGACAAAGCGCGTAAAGATATCCGTTGCAGGTACGGGATCTGATGAACAGGCGCTCCATGCCGCTCGCACGCTGGGCCGGGATAATTTATTCAAGTGCGCCATGTTTGGCTCCGATCCCAACTGGGGCAGGGTACTGGCGGCCGTCGGCATGGCGGATGCAGACATGGACCCGGACAATATCTCCGTTTATTTCAATGATCAGCCCGTATGCGTGCAGTCGACGGGCGTGCCCGGAGCCCGCGATGTGGACTTGAGTGGGGCGGATATTGATGTCCGCGTGGATCTCGGTACCGGCGGCACAGGCACGGCGTTCGTTCGTACTACAGACTTGTCCTACTCCTACGTGGAGATCAACTCGGCATATAGCTCCTAGGAGGAGAAAATGTTTCACGGACTGAATAATCAGGAGCGCGCTACGGTGCTGGCGGAAGCCCTGCCGTGGTTGCAGCACTTCCGCGATAGGATCGTGGTTGTCAAGTATGGCGGCAACGCCATGGTGGATGAGGAGCTCAAGAAAGCCTTTGCGGCGGATATGGTGTTTCTACGCACCATCGGCGCAAAGCCCGTTGTAGTCCATGGCGGCGGCCCGCAGATCAATTCCATGCTGGAAAAGCTTGGTATGGAAGGCGAATTTAAAGGCGGTTTTCGCGTCACTTCGCCCGAAATCATGGACGTGGTGCGCATGGTCCTTTTTGGTCAAGTCGGCCGTGGATTGGTAAACCTCATTAACTCGCACGGGCCCTACGCCGTGGGAACAAGTGGTGAAGACGCTGGGCTTTTCCGGGCTACTAAGCGCCTCGTGGACGTGGAGGGAGAGGCAACCGATATCGGCATGGTGGGCGATATCGTGGAGGTCAACCCAGAAGCCGTTAATGACATCATTGAGGCTGGCCGCATTCCGGTGGTCTCAACCATTGCGCCAGGATCCGACGGCGAGGTCTATAACATTAACGCCGATAGCGCTGCGGGTGCGCTGGCGAGCGCGCTTGGAGCAGAACGCCTGGTTATCTTGACTAACGTGGAAGGTCTATATACCGAATGGCCGGATAAAGGTTCTCTAGTCTCGAAAATCGCAATCGATCAGCTATCCGGGCTGCTGGGCGGTCTGAGCTCCGGAATGATTCCCAAAATGGAATCCTGCCTTAAGGCCGTGCAGGGTGGGGTATCCGCTGCGCACGTCATCGACGGCCGTATAGACCATTCTGTACTCCTTGAGCTTTTGACTCCGGGCGGCATTGGGACGATGGTGCTGCCGAATGACTTCGAAAAGCACGATTATCCCGAGGGCACAGTGTTCAGGAAGGACGATATCTGATGCACGCTCAAGAAACTTTAACTCGCCGGTGGTCAAAAACACTGGCCAATACCTACGGCCAGCCTCCACTCGGCCTCGTGTCAGGCCAGGGGGCTACCCTGACCGGTGAGGACGGCAAAACTTATATCGATCTATTGGCCGGCATCGCCGTCAATTCCTTAGGCTATGGTAATGCGGAGGTAGCAAACGCCGTTGCCCAGCAAAGCCACACCCTGGTGCATACGTCCAACCTTTTTGCCACCCAACCCGTACTCGACGCCGGGGCAAAGCTGATTGAGCGTGTGGGTGATAGCGACGCGCGGGTCTTTTTCTGTAACTCCGGCTCAGAGGCAAACGAGGCGGCGTTCAAGCTCGCGCGGCTTACCGGTAGGCGTCGCATCCTCGCTGCGAACCATGGTTTTCATGGGCGGACGATGGGCTCTTTGGCCATGACTGGGCAGCCCGAAAAGCAAGATGCATTTCGCCCACTGCCTAGCGGCGTGGAGTTTTATCCACACGGCAATATAGATTACCTGCGCCAATTGGTGGAGCAAGACGCCGCGGATACCGCCGCCATTATTTTCGAGCCGATTCAAGGCGAGACCGGAGTTATTCCCGCTCCTGCCGGTTTCATGCAGGCCATTTCTGATTTATGCGATGAATATGGGATCTTGCTCATTGTTGATGAGATCCAGTCCGGGGCGGGGCGCACGGGGCAGTTTTTTGCCCACGAGCTGGAAGGAATTTCGCCCGATGTTATCACGATGGCCAAAGGACTCGGCAGCGGATTGCCCATCGGCGCGACCATCACCCGCGGGCGGGCCAAGGACCTATTCCAGCCAGGGTCCCATGGCACCACCTTCGGCGGGAACCCCGTGGCGTGCGCCGCGGCCAATGTTGTTCTCGACACCCTCGATGAGAGTTTTTTACGCGAAGTCTCCACCAAAGGTGAGTATTTAGCGCGAGAACTCAACAACATTCCCGGGGTCAGGCAAGTGCGCGGTCGCGGCCTTATGCTGGGTGTTGTATTGAGTGCACCGGTAGCTCGCCAGGCCGTTATGGGCGGATTTGAACTGGGCATTATCCTCAACGCCCCGAGCGAAAACGTCCTGCGCCTGACCCCTCCATTGATTATTTCGCAGCAAGAGATTGATGTTGCCCTAGAAAAACTACGCACTATTGTGAAGGAATTAGTATGAGCTTGCGCCATTTTTTAGCCGATGATGACCTTAGCCCAAAGGAACAAAAGCAAGTCCTCGATCTGGCGGTCCAATTAAAAGCCGATCCGTTCGCGCGGCGACCGCTGGAGGGTCCCAAGACAGTAGCCGTCCTCTTTGATAAACCATCCACGCGCACTCGCTTTTCCTTTGAAACCGGAATTGCACACATGGGTGGCAGCGCCATTACCGTTGACTCATCCGGCACTCATATGAGCAAGGGCGAGTCCTACCAGGATACGGGTTCGGTCTTATCGCGTTATGTGGAGGCCATCGTCTGGCGCACCTACGCCCACGACAACTTGGAACAGATGGCGCAGACGGCAACGGTTCCGCTGGTCAATGCGCTTTCTGATGACTTGCATCCGTGCCAAATCCTGGCTGACCTGTTGACCTGCCGCGAAAACCTTGGTGAACTTACCGGCCGCAAGGCGGTTTATCTTGGGGACGGTAATAATAATATGGCCAATTCCTACATGATTGGCTTTGCTACCGCCGGCATGGATATTTCGATCATTTCCCCGGAAGGCTTCCAGCCTCGTCCCGAATTTGTCGAGCGCGCACGGCAGCGCGGTAATGTCACGGTTACTGATGATGTGGCGGAAGTTGCCGGTGCCGATGTAGTTATTACAGATACCTGGGTATCTATGGGCCAAGAAAACGATGGGCAAGACAGGCGTACCCCGTTCCTGCCTTATCAGGTGTCTCAGCAGGTGATGGCAATGGCTAAGAAGGACGCAATTTTTCTGCACTGCCTACCGGCCTATCGTGGCAACGAGGTCACCGCAGATGTTATCGATGGCCCACAGTCCCGAGTCTTTGACGAAGCGGAAAACCGCTTGCATGCCCAAAAGGCACTGCTGGTGTGGTTGCTTGATATCAATAAGGAGAACAGTCAATCATGAGCATCCCGAGTACTCGAAATGCCCGACAGGCAAAAATCTTGGAGATTTTAGATCGCAGTCGTGTCACGAGCCAGGTACAACTACTGGAGCTTTTGTTGACAGAAGGCATAGATATTACACAGGCCACGCTGTCGCGAGATCTTGATGAGCTGGGCGCGAAGAAGATCAAGCGAGATGGTGGACGTTCTTACTATATGGTCGCGGGCGAGTTGGAACAGTTCGAAGATCAGGTAGGCGGACCACGTGAGAAGCTACGGCGGATGTTGGATGAATTGGTGGTTTCTCACGATTCCTCTATGAATATTGCGATGCTGCGGACGCCAGCTGGGGCAGCGCAATATCTCGCCAGCTTTATTGACCGTGTGGGCCTGCACGATGTGGTTGGGTGCATCGCCGGTGACGACACCATCTTTGTGCTGGCACGCGAGGGCGTATCCGGTGCGGAATTAGCGGAGATGCTCAAGGCACAGAAGATTTGAGTAGTGGCATTCTCTAACTCAATCGTATATTATTTAGGCAACCGAATTTTTTTCACATAATCAAGGAGTCTTAGTATGTCTGCACGTGTGGTCCTGGCCTATTCCGGTGGCCTTGATACCTCGGTAGCCATTCCTTACCTGGCCAAAATGACCGGCGGCGACGTCGTTGCTGTTTCTCTCGACCTTGGTCAAGGTGGCGAGGACATGGAGTCCGTACGCCAACGCGCGCTCGATTGCGGTGCGGTGGAGTCCATTGTTATCGACGCCAAAGATGAGTTTGCGGAGCAATATTGCGTGCCCACCATCAAGGCGAATGGCATGTATATGAAGCAGTACCCGCTGGTATCGGCCATTTCCCGCCCGCTTATTACCAAGCACCTCGTCAAGGCCGCGCAGGAGTTTGGCGGAACGCATGTTTCCCACGGGTGTACCGGTAAGGGTAATGACCAGGTACGTTTCGAGGTTTCCTTCCGCGCACAGGATCCATCGCTGGAGATCGTCGCCCCGGCGCGCGATTATGCGTGGACCCGCGATAAGGCTATCGATTTTGCGGAAGAAATTAACCTTCCTATTGAGCAGTCGGCGGCCTCGCCTTTTTCCATCGACCAAAACTTGTGGGGCCGGGCGGTAGAAACCGGCTTCCTGGAAGATCTGTGGAACCCACCGACAAAGGATCTCTACGCGTATACGGAAGATCCTGGCCTGGGCAATGCCCCAGACGAAATAATTATTTCCTTTGAGCAGGGTGTTCCGGTCGCCGTCGATGGCAAGAAGCTGACCCCGCTGCAGGTCATCGAAGAAGTCAACCGCCGCGCCGGCGCGCAGGGTATTGGGCGCTTGGATATGGTGGAGGACCGGTTGGTGGGAATTAAGTCCCGCGAAGTTTACGAGGCGCCGGGTGCCATGGTGCTTATTCAGGCTCATCAGGCGCTGGAAGATGTCACCGTGGAGCGCGAGCTGGCGCGGTACAAGCGCCTGACAGATGCGCGGTGGTCCGAGGAGGTCTACGATGGCCTATGGCACTCGCCGCTCAAGCGCTCCCTGGATGCCTTTATCGAGGAATCTCAGCAGAACGTAACTGGTGACATTCGCTTGAGCCTACACGCAGGTACCGCTACCGTGACTGGCCGCCGTTCCAGCCAGTCGCTGTACTCCTTCGATCTGGCGACCTATGACACCGGCGATACCTTTGACCAGACCGCTGCAAAGGGTTTTGTCCAGTTGCACGGCTTGTCCACCCAGATTTCTAATCAGCGAGACCGCGAGGGTGGTTTCCCCACCAGTGCAGAAAAATAGGCACCGATGAAACCACATAAGACTAACGAAGGCGCACTGTGGGGCGGACGGTTCTCCGGCGGTCCTGCAGAGGCGATGTTCGCCCTTTCGGTTTCTACCCACTTTGACTGGGTGCTAGCCCCTTACGACGTGCTTGCTTCGAAGGCACACGCCAAAGTGTTGCACAAGGCGCAGCTGCTTTCCGATGCCGACTTAGAGACAATGCTTTCCGGGCTTACTGAACTCGGGGAAAAGGTTGCCTCAGGGGATTTTGTGCCAGCACCGACCGATGAGGATGTGCACGGTGCTATGGAGCGTGGCCTGATCGAGATCGTCGGACCAGAGGTAGGTGGCCGTCTGCGGGCTGGACGGTCCCGCAATGACCAGGTCGCCACTCTCTTTCGCATGTGGGTGCGCGATGCCATTCGCGATATTGCCCTGCAGGTCTCCGAGCTAGTCGATGCCCTAGCGGATCAAGCCGCTGCCCATCCTGAGGCCATCATGCCGGGCAAAACGCACTCCCAGGCCGCTCAACCCATCTTGCTTGCGCACGAACTGCTGGGGCATGCCCAGCCGCTGCTCCGCGATATTCAACGTTTGCAAGATTTAGATAAGCGGCTGTCCATCTCGCCGTATGGCTCGGGCGCGCTCGCGGGTTCTTCTTTGCAGCTTGACCCGGAGGCCATCGCCGCAGAACTCGGGTTCGATTCCGCTGTGGAAAATTCCTTGGATGGCACCGCGTCTCGCGATTTCGCCTCCGAAACGGCTTTTGTCTTGGCGCAGATCGCCGTAGATATGTCGCGGCTTGCAGAAGAGATCATTTACTGGTGCACTCCGGAATACGGCTACGTCACCTTGGATGATGCGTGGTCCACTGGCTCATCTATCATGCCGCAGAAAAAGAACCCGGATATCCCTGAGCTTACCCGCGGCAAGGCTGGGCGCCTGATTGGCAACCTCACCGGGTTGCTATCGACGTTCAAAGCGCAGCCGTTGGCGTATAACCGCGACTTGCAAGAGGACAAAGAGCCCATCGTGGACTCGGTGGCGCAGCTGAATTTGTTGCTGCCGTCGATGACCGGGCTCGTCTCCAGCTTGTCTTTTAATGAAGACAGGATGCGCGAGTTAGCTCCACGCGGATTTACTTTAGCCACCGACCTGGCCGAGTGGATGGTGCGCCAGGGCGTTCCTTTCCGCGAGGCACACGAGGCCTCCGGCGCTTGTGTGCGCATCGCCGAAGAGCGTGGGGTGGGGCTGGTGGAGCTCGCCGATGAGGAACTTAGTGGCGTTGACAAGCGGCTGACTCCAGAAGTACGCGAGGTTCTCACTATTGACGGTGCGGTCGCTTCTCGCACAACCAAGGGTGGAACTGCTGGCGTCCGCGTTGCTGAACAGCGCGAAACCGTCCGCGAACGTGCCGCCGCAGCTCGTCAGTGGGCGCAAAAGCCGTTGCGATAAACGCCTAAAAACTCTTTCTAACTCGTGGTGTATGGCTATGCCGTTCTTGTGAGTCCGCCGACGGGGGTAGGAGATCAACGCTCTTCTAACCTGTCAACCGTGTTGTTCAACAAATTGGGGGCACTGGTGACATGGCTTACATTGTGTTGTGTTAGTGTTTTTCCAGGCAATGAGACTTAGTACACGTATCACAGGCAATGAAAGGACGAACTTTAAATGGCTGAAAATTCTCCACCGTCTAGTACTGGGCCGCACGAGAATGAGAAGGCGGTTTTCGCGTCGGAAGATCATGGCTTGCAAAAGGGGATGGGAAATCGCCAGCTGCAGATGATTGCCATTGGTTCCGCGATTGGTACCGGTCTCCTTTTGGGCACTGGTAGCCGCCTGCAAACCGCCGGCCCCTTTCTAGCGGTGCTCTACCTCATCTGTGGGTTCTTCGGATACATCATCCTGCGCTCTCTGGGGGAGCTCATCGTTTACCGGCCTAGCTCCGGCTCGTTCGTGTCCTACGCTCGAGAGTTTTATGGCGAGAAGGCTGCGTTTGTCACCGGCTGGTTGTATTGGGGAAACTGGGCCATGACTCTGGTCGCGGATGGTACAGCGGTGGCCCTCTATATCAAGTGGTTTAGCCAGTACACTACGTGGCTCGACTCGGTGCCGCAGTGGACGCTTGCCCTCCTCGTCATCTGTAGCATCTTGGTATTCAATATGCTTTCGGTGAAGATCTTCGGTGAGCTGGAATATTGGTTCTCCCTGATTAAGATTGTCGCTCTAATTATCTTTATGTTTGTGGCCATCGGAGTCCTTATCTTTGGTCATCCGAGTGGGGATCCTGCCGGTTTCACTCTGATTTCCAGTAGCGGTGGCTGGCTTCCTAATGGTTTGCTGCCGGCTGTAATTGTTATCCAAGGTGTTGTCTTTGCTTATGCTGGCATCGAGTTGGTGGGTACGACCTCGGGTGAAACCAAGGATGTAGAAAAGCACATTCCGCGCGCGGTGAACAACGTGCTTCTGCGCATTTTGATCTTCTACTTCGGTTCCGTGTTGCTATTGACTTTGGTTCTGCCGTACACCAACTACGTGGCAGAGGTTTCGCCCTTCGTGACCTTCTTTGAATCTCTTGGCGTTGGTGTAGCCGCTCCGATCTTCCAGTTGGTGGTCATTACGGCCGCGATTTCCTCGTTGAATGCTGGCCTCTATTCTACTGGCCGCATTATGTACAACATGTCTACCTCTGGCTCCGGCCCTAAGTTTGGTGCCCGTATGTCCAAGTCGGGCGTGCCGTACGGTGGCATTGTGATGGCAGCTCTCGTGGGGTTGGCCGGTGTTTTCCTTAACTATCTTGTGCCTGAGATGGCTTTCGAAATCGTCCTCAACCTGGCAGCGTTGGGCACCCTAGCCTCGTGGGCGGCGGTTGCACTCTCTCACCTCAGGTTCATCCATCTATCCAAGAGTGGCCGTTATACTCGTCCGGGGTACCGTTCTCCCTTCGGAGAAGGCGGCGACTGGGCAGTACTGATTTTCATTGGCCTTGTTATTGTCTTGATGGCCCTTGATTATCCGATCGGTAGCTATGCGCTTGCATCGACCTTGCTCCTGGCTCCGGTCTTTGTGGCAATGTGGTACGCGTGGCGTGAGCGGATCCGCGCTATTGCGGAAGAGAGAAAGGCAAAGCATCTGCCAACCTCTAGTTTCCCAGCTGCACCCCAGACAGATCTTCACTCTAAGAACTAAGAAAGGAATTCTTATGAACCATGCTGTTAAGTTTGTAGACGTCGAAAATATGGCGCGCTGGATTCAGCGCGAAGGTGTAGAGAACATCATTATTGGAATGGTAGATTACCTCGAGGCGGACTACCGCGAATGGGAGCGCTTTGACAAAATTCCGCGCGTTGCCTCCCATACCCCCTTCGGCGTTATCGAGCTGATGCCTACCTCCAATGGCAAGGAGTACACCTTTAAATATGTCAATGGTCATCCATCCAACCCTGCACGCGGATTCCAGACTGTTACTGCATTTGGTGTGATCGCTGACGTTGACAATGGTTACCCCACCTTCGAAGCCGAAATGACCCTACTCACCGCGCTGCGTACCGCAGCCACTTCGGCCATGGTGGGAAAGCACCTGGCGCGCAAGGATTCCAAGCGCATGGCGATGATTGGCGCTGGCTCGCAATCTGAGTTTCAGGCTCTAGGCTTCCGCGGCGTCATGGGCATAGAGGACATCACCATTTACGATATTGACCCTGCAGCCGTAGAAAAGTTCAAGCGTAACTTGGAGCCACTAGGCTTTAACATCACTGCTTGCTCCAGTGTGGACGAGGCAGTGCTGGGCGCAGACATCATTACCACCTGTACCGCAGATAAGGCGCAGAACCAGATCCTTGCTGATCGCCATGTTGCCCCCGGCGTCCACCTCAATGCAGTTGGTGGTGACTGCCCGGGCAAGACCGAGCTGGAAAGCTCCATTTTGGACAAGTCCAAGGTCTTTGTAGAATTCCCAGAGCAAACCCGCATCGAGGGTGAAATCCAGCAGAAACCGGAAGACTTCCCAGTGGTCGAGTTCTATCAGGTCCTCACCGGTCAAGCCACTGGCCGGGACGACGATGAGCAGATTACACTATTTGACGATGTCGGATTCGCCATCAATGACTTCTCCGCCCTGCGGTACCTGCGGGATTCAGTCAAGGGTACCGACTTGGAGTCAGAGATCGATATCATTGCCAACCCGGACGATCCCAAGGATCTGTTTTCTTTGGTTGCTAACGTTCCGTCCTTGCTTTAAATCACCGGTGGGGTAGAGGGGATAAAATTCTCCTACTACCCCCTGAGGTAATCCCCAAGAATCTTGATCCGATGAACCTATAGAAGACTGGATGCTATGCCCTAGCTATTGCTCCGGTATTGCCGTGAAACGCTGCGGGCTGGTTCGTGATGCCGCCTACAATGTTGTGCATCTTAATGCCACGCAGTTCAGCGTCTTTGGCGAAAGTCGAGATAAAGCTGGCCGATCGCTTACCAGTGGCGCAGTACACCCATGCGTTGCGTAGCCCTTCGGCCTGCAAGGAATCGAGCAATGAGCGCGCTAACTCTGGATCTTCCTGCCACGTGGAATACGGCAAGAGGTAACGCTTCGCGGTGTCGTCAAAGAAGAAATCATCAATGGCGGCCTCCCCAGGCTCTCGCACGTCGATGGCCGCGGCGCCGTCCCGGAGTTCATCGAACATCGCGGCTGCAGCGGTTTTATCGGCCTGCGCAACGGTACAGGCTGCGCGACCATAGTCTTGCAGTAGCTGGGTGGTTAGCTCGCGTGCTGGGTCGCGGGGCACCCGGAAGTGATTAATGGAGGCAGTCAGGGCATCGTAGATACTCAACAGGCCTACCCGGTCGCGGTTCATGCCAGTTGCGAACTGGATCAGCTCGGTGGACATCAGACCCGCGATCACACTGGTGGTCACGCCCAGCACACCGGCAGTGGCGCAATCTGGCACGGAATCGGGGTCGGGTTGCAGGGGATAGAGGTCGCGCATGCCCACTCCCGACTCCGCGCCTGGCCCAGACCACCACAACGCACAGTCGCCCCGGAAACGCAGCACCGATCCCCACACGAGTGGGGTGCCTGTAATCTCTGCAGCATCGGCTGCTAAGAACTTCGTGGCAAACGTGTCGGAACCATCCACCAGGATGTCCACTCCACGGAGGTAGTCCACCGCATTGCCAGCAGTGAGGCGGTCGCGAATTGCATGCACGACAATGCCTGGTTGCAGCTGCTGGAGCCTTTCGGCGGCGACGTCCACTTTGGGTCGCCCCACATCGTGGACACCAAATAGAATCTGGCGGTGGATATTGGTTAGATCCACTGTGTCGTCGTCGATCACAGAGATCTCGCCTACCCCGGCGGCAGCTAGCTGTTGCATCAGCGGGCAGCCCAATCCACCAGCGCCGATGACGAAGACGTGTGTGGCGTGCAGCGCCTCTTGTTGGGTGATGCCGAATCCAGGCAGCAGGGTTTGGCGGGCTACTCTATGCAACTCCTCGCGGGACAATTGGCTCATTACAGCACCGTGTGTTCCCAACTAGCCAACCCTTCGAACGATGACGAGGCCAGGGCGTGCTGCCGTTTCGGAATACGCCCAGCCTGCCGGGCCAACCGGCCACTTTCCACGGCGTTTTTCATTGCAGTGGCCATTGCTAAAGGATCTTGGCACCTATTGATAGCACTGGCTAGAAGCACGCCATCGCAGCCCAGCTCCATGGCCAGTGCAGCATCGGAGGCCGTCCCCACGCCGGCATCCAGTAGAACAGGAACGTGGGTACGCGAACAGATTAGCTCAATGTTGTGTGGGTTTAAGATTCCTAGGCCCGTCCCGATGGGCGAGCCCAAGGGCATTACCGCGTCCACGCCCACGTCTTCCAGCCGCTTGGCGATGACCGGATCGTCACTGGTGTATGCCAGCACCACGAATCCTGCGGCAACGAGCCTCTCGCACGCATCCACGAGCTCTACTACGTCAGGAAGAAGAGTGCGGTCATCCGCGATAATCTCCACCTTCACCCAATTGGTGCCTAGCGCCTCGCGGGCTAGCTTGGCGGTGGTGACGGTATCGCGCGCGGTGCGGCACCCTGCAGTATTGGGCAGCACGTCAATGTTTAACCGCTGTAATAGCTCGAAGATAGATTCCCCACCGCTATTCGTAGCATTGTGCCTACGCATGGCCACGGTGGTGAGCTGTGTACCGCTGGCAACCAGGGATTGTTCCAACATGGCCTGGCTGCTGGCGCCGCCGGTTCCCATTACTAGGTGCGAATCGAATTGTTTATCTGCGATGGAAAGCATATTTGAAGTCCTAACCGCCCTGCACGGCGACAAGGATGTCCAGTTCATCGCCCTCAGTGACCTTATAAGACCAGTTGCTGGCGGGGACCACGTCGCCGTTGACAGCCACAGCCACGCCCTTCGGTGAGGCATTGCCAGTCTCTGCTTCCACAACGGCGCCCACGGCGATTGGCCCATCGCTGCTGCGGGGTTCTCCATTTAGTGTGTATTCCATGATGTTTTTCCTTTCTTGGTCACTACCGGGTGGGCTTTACGGGCAGTGGCGTAGCGGATCGCAGGCCGAGATGTCTATCCCGGCTGCCAGGGATGTGCCCAACCCCAATTGAGCACCTACCTTAGCGCTCAGGGCAGACAGTAGGATCCCGTGGCGGAAGTAGCCGGTGGAGACCACTAGCTCTTCGCGTACTTTGCCCAGGTAGGGCAGGTCATCAGGGGTACCGGGACGGGCTCCTACCACCGCTTCGATGAATTCGCATTCTTCCAGCCCTGGAAGCACGCGGATGGCATCTCGAAGAAGCGTGTGCACACCGTCTACGGCAGGCCCCGTGCGGTTATCTTCGCGGCTGGTCGCCCCGACGGCGATGGTGCCATCGGTGCGGGGAATGACGTAGACTGGCCGGTCCTCCACGAATGCGCGCACCACCCGGGTCAGCGGTTCGCCGCTGGTACGTACTAATTCTTCTGGCACCCGTAGCCGCAGCATGTCGCCGAACACCGGCCGTAGCGCCAGGGGATGGGTACTCTCGAACCAGCCGTCCACATCCTTGGCACCTAGCCCGTTGCAGAGATAGATTATATCGGCGGTGGCCACTCGGGCATCGGCAAGCTGCACAGTGTGCCCGTCTATGCGCGTTGCTGCCGTGGCTACAAAGCGGACGCCGGCGTGCTGCAGGTATTCCACAAGGCATGCACTGAACATACGCGGGTTGATCTGATGATCGCCCGGGATTTCCACCGCGGCAGCCAGCTGGGGACTTAGCCCCGGTTCAAGGCCTCTGGCTTGTCGTAGTGGCAGTGCGTGGGCCTTCAGGCCGTGCTTTTGCTGCAGCACCAGCAATTCGCGGATGTGTGTGCCATCGGCGCGGTCGGCGCCTACCATCAGTGTGGATTCGCTACGGTGTCCAGTCGGTGCGGTGGTTTTCGCCCCCAGCCTAGCCAGCAGGCTGGGGAACATTTCGGACGAAGCCACCATTAGTGGGTACAGCGGTTCTTGTCCGTATTGCACTTCTGCAACCGGAGCTAGCATGCCACCGGCCACGAATGTGGCACCGCTAATGGGCTGGGGATCGACCACCACAATTTTTTGCGGGACAACGCCAGCATCGACCAGCTCGAATGCGGTGGCCAACCCGATGATTCCCGCACCAATGATGGCGTGCTCTGCCCGTATATTCTGACTAGTGCTATTCATGTGAGCCAGTGGATGCATTAGGGTTCGCCCGATCAAAAGCATCAACAATTGTGGTGGCCAGCGCAGCCGGGTCTTCGGAGTCTATAAAAGCACGCACGATCGCGACACCTGCCACACCGGTTTCGGCCAGCGATTCGGCGTCAGTGGCCTGCACGTCTCCAATGGCGACCACAGGAACAGCCGAAGTTGCCACGAGTGGGGGATAGCCTTCTAACCCCAGCGGGGTTCGGCCGGAGCTTTTTGTCGGCGTGGGGCGGAACGGGCCAGCGCCGATATAGTCGATCACATCGGCGTACTCGTTAGCCTCCCGCACTAGTTTTAGGGTACCGGTGGTCAGCCCGATAATCGCATCCTCGCCAAGGATTCGCCGCGCCAGGCGCGGGTCTAAGTCGTCTTGCCCGATGTGCACGCCATGGATATGGTGTTCGCCCATCAGGGCAGCGGCTACGTCTACTCGGTCATCAATAAGCACCCTCGTTGCCGGATTGGTTTCCCCGACTGCCGCGGCTACGTCGATAGCTAAGGCGGTTAGATCGCGCACACCGATGGGCTTACTGCGAACTTGAATGACGCCCGCACCACCGGCTGCTGCTGCCGCGGCAACCTGCACGACCTTTTTCAGCGTTGTGCCCGTAACGTGATAGCACCGCAAGTCCAGTAGGCTGCCCTGCGTAGCGGGCTGGCGATTAGCGCTCACTGTACGCCGCCGCTTCCTTCTCGAGGTCTTCGGCTACGGCCTTGGCCTTTTTGTGGTTTAGATATAGCTTGGATCCCGCGCGGCGGAATTCTTCGGCCATTTCTTCTTCTCCTTTCACATCAGTGACGCCCCCTCCATCGACACTGTGGCGGCCAAAGCCTGGCAGACCGAGGTCTTCGACTAGGGAGTTCTTCTGGTCAGGGGCCAGAGCCTTATCAATCTGCTCGCCAAAGGCGTCGCGGATGTCTTGGCTGATACGCATGGAACAGAACTTGGGTCCGCACATCGAGCAGAAATGGGCGGTCTTCGCGGGTTCCGCGGGCAGGGTTTCGTCGTGGTAGGACTGGGCGGTATGCGGGTCCAAGGACAGGGCGAACTGGTCGTGCCAGCGGAATTCAAAGCGCGCCTTGCTCATTGCATCGTCCCACTCGTGGGCCCCGGGATGACCCTTGGCGATATCTGCGGCGTGAGCGGAAACCTTGTAGGTGATAACACCGGTCTTCACGTCCTCCTTGTTAGGCAGTCCAAGGTGCTCTTTGGGGGTGACGTAGCACAGCATTGCGGTACCACCCATGGCAATATTGGCTGCACCGATGGCGGAGGTGATGTGGTCGTAGCCGGGAGCAATATCGGTAACTAGCGGTCCCAGGGTGTAGAACGGTGCACCGCCGCACCACTCCTGCTCTTTTTCGTTGTTAACCTGCACCATGTGTAGTGGTACGTGGCCTGGACCTTCGACCATGACCTGTACGTCGTGTTGCCAAGCGCGGTGGGTCAGCTCGCCGATGGTCTTTAGCTCGGCGAATTGAGCTGCGTCGTTGGCATCGGCGATAGAACCCGGGCGCAGGCCGTCTCCCAGCGAGAACGCGACGTCGTATTGGGCGAAGATCTCACAGAGCTCGTCAAAGTTCTCGTACAAGAAGGACTCTTTGTGGTGGGCTAGGCACCAGCCGGCCATGATGGAACCGCCGCGCGAGACGATGCCCGTTACGCGCTTGGTGGTCAACGGCACGAATGGCAGACGCACGCCGGCATGGATCGTCATGTAGTCCACCCCCTGCTCGCATTGCTCGATGACGGTATCGCGGAAGATCTCCCAGGTAAGGTCTTCAGCCACACCGTTGACCTTCTCGAGTGCCTGGTAGATCGGCACGGTACCGATCGGCACCGGAGAGTTGCGCATGATCCACTCGCGGGTGGTGTGAATGTCGTTGCCCGTGGAAAGGTCCATCACGGTATCTGCGCCCCAGCGGGTAGCCCAGCGTAGCTTGTCTACCTCTTCGCGGATCGAGGAGGTCACGGCGGAGTTACCAATATTGGCGTTGATTTTGGTGTAAAAGGCATTGCCGATGATCATCGGCTCGGACTCTGGGTGGTTGATGTTGCTCGGGATGATCGCCTTGCCGGAAGCGACCTGCTCGCGCACCTTTTCCACATCGCAGTGCTCGCGCAGTGCGACGTATTCCATCTCTGGAGTGATAACACCCTGGCGGGCGTAGTGCATTTGGGTTACGCGCTTGCCTTGCTTGGCCCGCAGTGTCTGGCGGCTAACACCCTTCCACTCGTCGCTGGCCTCGCCCCGTTTGAGGGCACGGTTACCATCGTCCAATAAGTTACGACGCCGACCCTCATAGGACTCTACATCGCGACGAGCTTCGATCCACTCGCTGCGCAGAGCCTTTAGGCCTTTGGTGGGTTCAGCCCACGGGCCGCGGGTGCGGTAAAGCCTCTGCGGTGCGTTTGGTCCGGTCGGGGAATTATCCAGCTGAACCTCGGTCTCCGGCACCTGCAGGGTGAAAGTCTTGCCGAAGGATTCCACTTGCTTCTCGATGGGGGCGAAGCTGTGCTTCGGGTGGATTTCCGCACCATATTCGTCGTTCGGAAGGGTGGTACGGGTGTGCTGGATAGACGTATCCGTCATAACTGACTCTCCTCAATCTTCCTTCGCTGGTTCTAACCAGGCAGGTTCTAGCGGTACTCGCGCGGGTGTGACAGCGCGATCTCAGCTCGATACCTCGAGCGCCCGTGTTCGGTAGTGCTACCCACTGTATCGCACCGCGCCCCAGCGTGAAGTGTTTGACCGAATGGTTGACCAAGAGGCGTCGATAGGAAAAGAGAAGATACGGTAGACAGCACTAGGGAGTCATTGGATGGGATGTCCGGGGCGCGGGCTAGACTTAGCGGTATGATTGATCGCAAGCTCCTAGATATTCTCGTGTGTCCGATCGACAGGCAACCGCTAGAGGATCACGGTGACTATTTGGTGAACCCTAGGCTAAACAAGGCTTATCCGGTGCAGGACGGAATCCCAGTCCTGCTGGTCGATGAAGCCACAGACTGGCCCATGGGGTCCAGGTAAATAGAGCCCCGCGCTCTGTAAAGAAAACAAATAAAAGGGGACAGGGGAGCACCTACGTATGAACGAAAACACGAATATCATCGACGAACTGCAATGGCGCGGGTTAATCAACCAGTCGACGGATTTGGAGACTCTGAAGGAGGCCGTTAAGAAACCGATTAGTTTGTACTGCGGTTTCGATCCGACGGGCAGCTCGCTGCACGCCGGCCACTTGGTGCCGCTCATTATGTTGAAGCGCTTTCAGCAATTTGGACACCGCCCGATCGCGTTGGCCGGCGGTGCGACGGGAATGATCGGCGATCCGCGCGATGTCGGCGAGCGTTCCATGCTCTCGGAAGAGCAAATCGCAGAGAATATGCAGTCAATCAAGACTCAACTTGAGTCTTTCGTCGACTTCACCGATGCAGGTGACGTTGTAACGCCAGCGGTGATGGTGAACAACGCTGACTGGACTACCCAGATCAACGTTATCGAATACCTACGCGATATTGGAAAGAACTTCTCGCTCAACACCATGTTGGATCGTGACACGGTTAAGCGTCGTTTGGAATCCGACGGTATTTCCTACACGGAGTTTTCCTACATGTTGTTGCAGGCCAACGACTTTGTCCACCTGCACAACGAGTATGACTGCGTATTGCAGATCGGTGGCGGTGACCAGTGGGGCAACATCGTTTCCGGTGTGGATCTGAACCGGCGCGTCAACGGTGCGAAGGTGCACGGCCTAACGGTGCCGCTGGTGACGGATGCCGAGGGTAATAAGTTTGGCAAATCCACCGGCGGTGGCAAGCTCTGGCTAGATCCGCAACTGACCAGCCCGTACTCCTGGTACCAGTACTTCATTAATGCTGGCGACAAGGTGGTTATCGATTACCTGCGTTGGTTTACCTTCCTTACCCAGGACGAGATCGAGGCACTTGAGCACCAGGTGGAGCAGGAACCCCACAAGCGCGAGGCACAACGTGTTCTGGCCCGGGAGATGACCACCTTGGTCCACGGCGCGCAGGCCACTGAAGCGGTGGAGCTAGCTTCCCAGGCCCTGTTCGGTAGGGCGGAGCTACAGGACTTGGACGAAGCCACATTGTCTTCGGCATTGCAAGAGACCGAGATTGCTCAGGCTAGCCCGGAGGCCACAATTGTGGACTTATTGGTCGCGGCTGGACTGGAAAAATCTAAGGGTGCCGCGCGCCGCACCGTGAAAGAGGGCGGCGCATACGTGAACAACTACCGCATTGAAGACATCGAGTGGTCCCCTTCTTCCCAAGACCTGCTGCATGGCTCGTGGCTGGTATTGCGTAAGGGCAAGAAGCGCTTTGCCGGGGCACGGGTTATAAATCCTTCTTAGTGGCGTCGCTTCGGTTCTTAACTGATCCCTTGGCAATTTCGTTTTTACGCTTTTGCCAGGGGATTTGTGTGTTTCTTTGGGTGGGGTGTAGGTTTATCTGAGTCGCCGGGAGGTAGCTGGTTGGTTACTTTTTAGTGATTTTTGTACTGGTCTGGTTCAGGGATTTGATTTGTTTCAGGTTGTTGGGTAGGTTGGTACGGGTCGCCGTTGAGAGGTTAATTTTTGGTTAATTTTCTTGGTGGTTGGTGGTGATGTTTGAGAACTCAATAGTGTGCCAATGTACTTATTTTTTGTTTTTGTGTGCATGGTTGTGTGTTGATTGGTCTGTTGGCCGGCGAGCCTGTTGTTGGTTTGTTGGTTGGTGTGTGCCG
>NZ_REGE01000013.1 GCF_003688935.1 Corynebacterium macginleyi
TGTGCCAGACCGTGACTTCATCGAGGACGGCATCAGTGACCGCGGACATTGTTTCATGAGAGATATCTACCCGCATCGCTGTTGCCATATGATGCTGGATATCCCGAATGGTCATTCCGCCGGCATATAAGCTGACAATCATGTCGTCAACATCTGTCAGCCGCCTTAAGCCTTTGGGCACCATAGTAGGGGGAAAACGTGCCGTTTCTATCTCGTGGAACATCAATGCTTACTGGCCCAAAGTGAGAATCTACGGTTTTCGGATACGTCCCATTGCGGTAGTTATCTTCTTCCAACAGTAGCTTTAGCTGGGCTATCACCGGATGCATAGCCCAGGTGGGTATCCATTTCCGCGTTCAGACCGCGGGTAATTGAAGCTTGCAACATACCGCGAACCAAATCATTGGCATCCGTGGTGGACGTGCCTAGCTCGTCAATAAGTTTCGCCATCTCAGGGTTAGCAAGAAGCTTCTTTTCAATCGCATCAAATTGTGGCCTTATCAGCCGGGTCTCGTCGTGCCACACTAGTCATTCTGGCTTATCTCCTTATGTAGATTGGGAACCTACACACAAACCATTAGACACTCTCTTCCCCCACGTTGCCAGCTACCTGGAAGAAGCCCTCGACGAGCTCTTAGCTTTTACCAACGCCCCGAAATCCGTCTGGAAGAAAGTCTGGTCGAATACCCCTACTGAACGGCTCAATCGTGAAATCCGCAGGCGTACGGATGTTGTAGGCATCTTCCCCAATCGTGACGCTGTCGTGCGCCTTGTTGGTGCTGTCCTAGCAGAACAACACGATGACTGGATCCAGCAAAACCGCTACATGTCACTAACCAGCCTGGAACAGACCAAAGCATTGATTACCGCCAACGTCATAGACGCTGACACCACCAAGGAGGTCGCATGAACCAGTTAAAGCACCGAGCACGTGCTGGCCCCTGACACCATCACACTGCATGCTCTATCGAAAGGTAAAAACACCACTCAAACGGACTTGACCCGCAGCGCCCAATTGCTCATGTAGCGAAAGAAATTGGTGTCGCACCTGGTCTTTTAGGCCGATGGGTGAAAAATGAGCGTGAACGCCTAAGGATCCTCCGATGGGCTAAGCCAGGCGGATCTTCGTGCTGAAAATGCTCGTCTGCGCTGTGAGTTGGCAGAAGCCAAGATGGATAATGAGTTTTTGTCACAAGCGACAGCCTTTTTCGCCGCACAGCAACGCGAGAAGAAAAGTTCGAATTGATGTGGCCAGAGCAAGGCTAACTACAGTATCAAGCGCATGGCACGCCTTGTGAAGGTGTCCCGGTCTGGATACTACACATGGTTTCATATGCAGCAGCAACGCTTATCCGGAAAAGATGATCGGACATCTTTTTATGATGATGTTGATCGCAAGATTCACCAGATCTGAAAAAGACTCCGACGAGGTCTATGGTGCCCCGCGGATCACCGCAGAACTTACCGAGCGCTACCAGATCAGTGTGAATCGCAAGACTGTGGCTAAGCGGATGCGTCTGATGGGCATTGAAGGAATTTCACCGCGTGCTTTTGTGCCGGTGACAACAATCCAAGCCAAGCGTAAATCTGCTCTTGATGACCTGGTCAAGCGCATGTGTGATGCTGGTGAGCTCAACCGAGTATGGATGTCGGATATTACCTACCTGCGCACCGGTGAAGGCTGGTTGTACTTGTGTGCAGTCCGCGACGGTCATTCCCGCAGGGTACTGGGCCAGGCTATGGATAGCGTTCAAGATACATTCCTGGTTGAGCGGGCCCTACGGATGGCACATACACTTCCGTGGTGACGTTGTTGACGGGCTGGTGTTTCACGCTGACCGGGGGACGCAATTTACCAGCGAGCAGCTCTGGGAGGTGTGCCGCAACCTGGACATCGCTCAATCCGTGGGGCGTACCGGAGTGTGCTTCGATAACGCGATGGCCGAATCGTTCTGGTCGACGCTTAAGACTTAAGTTCTACGACCGGAAGCGCTGGCCAACCCGTGATGCCGCACGCAAGGCTGTGGCTTACTGGATTGAGGTGGTCTACAACCGTCGGCGTCGGCATTCCTCACTGGGGATGGTAAGCCCCGTCGACTTCGAGAACCACACCAGCCTAACCACCAGCAGAAAAGAAATAGCTGCCTAACCACTAGGTAGCTCCACTACGTGTCCACGATTTGCGGGCAACCCCAGATCGTTGGCTCACATGGATACCTGCAACTAGGAGTGGATTTCTATGGCCTGAGCTGAAAGCTCTACAACGTGTTCAGCGTCAGGATGCTGAGACAACAATTCAAGATACTCCTTTAGCTTTTCGTGATCTCCACTTGGATTCCGATTCCAAAATGTAACTAAAGCTTCTGCTGCTAGGTCAATTGAATGGGGTAGGTCAACTAAGGCAAGAACGTAGTTCTCCGCTAGTGCTTGCACTTTATCAAATTCAGTGTTTAATGGAAGGACACGCACGATTTGTTGGATGAACTCACTTACACGTAACGCATTTTCCTGTTTCCATTCGTATAGTTCGCTTCCCCATTCCGCAGCCGAGAACCTATCAAAAGTGCGGATGGCTGCGTCGAAGTCCCCCCGTTCGAGCGCGTCTATTGCGCTCTCAAAATCAGAATTATTCATAAGCACTGTCCTCCAATCTTGTTGCTCCAACCGTCGCTGATTTGACCGCCATTTCTATTATAGGTTACGGTTATCGTTCGTCCCCTGATAAGATCATCCAGCTTTCCGTGCCTGTGAACCATGATCACTGTGGTGCCATTAAGTCGTAGCACGCCTTAGCATATCCGCAATCTATTCCTTAGATTTAGCCCCGATCTTGCTCCAGCAATGTTTCGGGGCCATGATGTGTCCCCATTTGTTGGCGTTTTGTCGCAAAAGAAAAAATTTTGCCGCCTTCTTGACCTGAGCCTTACTGAATTGGTTGATAACCGCACGAAGCCCAATTCGAGGTAAAATTCCTAGCACGATTATTGCGGGAATCGCTTGCGTTGTCGCTGTCTCGCTGTTGACTAAAACAGATTGACCTGTCGTTCGTCCAGTTAGTGCGGCAGTGAAATTGTCGGAGGACTCTCCGGTCACAGCAAAATTATCGACGTCATAGACCTCAGAAATCTTCTCGCGGGCCCGACCTCCGAAAATGTGGACACATCGGGGGCTATAAGATTGCACCAGGAGTGCCGCCGGCGCGTGTTGTAGCGCATGCACCACCGGAAGACGTCCTGCCGGCAGGTCATCGGATCGTCAAAGATCTTCTTATCACGCAAGACTTCCCGCTTTAAGGTGGCGTTAAAGGATTCTGCTAGGGCGTTATCCGCACTCGTTCCTACCGCTGTCATGGACTGGCGCACACCCAACGACGAGCAATAGTTCCTAAACGTTTGTGAGGTGTACACACTGCCGTGATCGTCAATGTTAAATGGCCCCGTCAAGGCTGCCACGCACACCATGTGCGTGAGCTAAAGCATCGATGACCAGTGAGACCCGCATGTGGTCTGCGAATGCCATATCCTGTACGTGTACGCGAGTGAAGTGTCAATGACTGTGGCCACATACATGTTTTTGCCTCCCTTGCACGGCAGGTAGATACATGTCGCCGACATAGACACGGTTCGGTGCGCTGGCTGTGAATTTACGGCCTAGCAAATCCGGCATGACGCGGTGGCCAGGCTGACGCCTGGTAGTGATGCATCGGCGGCGCTTGGTAAAGCCCTTCAGGCCCATGGCTTTTGATAATTCGTGCAACTTTCTTGTGGTTGACCGGGGTAAACGCCGTGTCCTCCTTAAGGCTCGCAGCGATCCGTTTGAGCATCGTTAAAGACCAAGCTCATCATCAAAGATGGTTGTGATTCTTGCACCAATAACGGCATCGCGTGTGAACTGTTCTCAGTACCTTGACATGGTGGTAGATTACCAATCTTGCTAACTCGACTGGGCTGGATATCAGGTGTCCACCACATGGGGGTCGGGTCCTTTCGAATACGCCCGCTATGCGCACTAATGTTGAGCAATGGATTTGCTGTCCACCACGAAATCTCATCTAATCCCCTAGGAGAACACATGACGCACCGCTCGGACGCAGAGGTTGATACGGCGAAGAAGCCGGCATCGTCAGGCACCGGTGTGCCCCAGGCCGGCAACCAGGAGGCACGCCAGGCGGACTTGCGGCGGTGGAAGGCGATTGCGTTGTCGCTGCTACTGCTGGCGGCAGTGATCTTTTTGGGGTGCTCGTGGTGGCAGGCATCGGAAAGCGGGGCGCCGGTGTGGGTGGGCTACGTGCGTGCAGCGGCCGAAGCCGGCATGGTCGGTGGCCTGGCGGACTGGTTTGCGGTGACCGCACTCTTCCGTAGGCCGATGGGCTTGCCTATTCCGCACACGGCGCTGATTCCAAATAACAAGGACCGCGTGGGCGATGCGCTGAAAGACTTCGTGGAGGAGAACTTTCTTACCGCGGATGCGCTAAGCGCCAAGGTACGGGATGCGGAGCTGCCGCTGTGGCTGGCGCGCCAGGGGGCAGAACCCGGCAAGGCGGAGGAAGTCTCCGAATGGATTGGTCAGCGCGCCGCCAGCGTGGTCGAGGACCTTGACCCGGCTGAGGCGGAGCATCTCATCCGCACCCAGGTCATGGACCGCTTGGCGGAGCCGGAGTGGGGGCCGCCGTTGGGTCGGTTGCTGGAGGGCTATATTGCGGATGGCAAGGCGCGCCCGCTGGAGGATGACCTCATTGAGTGGGCGCACAAGGAGATTCTTGGCATGGAATCGACGGTAGTAACAGCAATCGATGAGCGCATGCCTGGGTGGGCGCCGCGCTTTGCGCGTGAGATGGTGGGGGACAAGGTCTATAGCGAGCTTGTTCATTTCGCCGAGGAAGTCCGTCGCGATGGCAACCACGAGGCCCGCCTGGCCATCCGCCGCAACCTATCCAAGCTGGCTGCGGATCTACAGTGGGATGCGGATATGCGCGAGCGCATTGAGAACATCAAGCAAGAGATGCTTGCTTCTGATCAAATGCAGCAGGCACCTGCGGCGATGTGGCGCACGGTGTCCACCGCGCTGATTGAACAGTTCAATGACCCGGAGTCTTTCCTGCGGCAAAAGATGACGGCTAAGGTGAAGGAATTAGCGCACCGTTTGCTGGAGGATTCCGAGTTCTTGGCCCAGGCCAATGAACTCGTAGACAAGGCCGCACGCTACGCGGTGGAGAAGTTCGCCCCGGAGGTTATCGCGATTATCCCGGAGACCATCAAGCGTTGGGATGCGCAGGAAGCCTCCCAGAATATCGAGCTGATGGTGGGCAAAGATCTGCAATTTATTCGCCTTAACGGCACGATCGTCGGTTCCCTGGCAGGATTGGTTATATATGCTGTCAATCATCTCATTTTCGGTGCCTAATGCGCCGTAATAAAAGCATCACACGGAGGGTCCTATGACTGAGAAGAAGAAGCTTTTTGATTCCCTGAAGGAAGCTGGCGCGTCCGCACTCAACACCGCTAAGGACTTCGGCGGACGCTTGCAGGAAGAGCGGGATAACCAGGGGTTGCAGGGCGCACGTGCACAGGGCGCGGATGCGCAGGCTTCCCAGGGGGACAATGACGGCATGCTGGATAAGGCCACCAACACCGCTAAGCGGTGGGGTGCGTCCATTAAGAAGGCGGCGGAAGAAACCCGCGAGTCGGAGGCTTTCTCTGAGACGAAGGACAAGTTTGCGGATGCCTACCGGAAAACCCGCGGGGGCGTCAAGGATGCGTATGACTACGCCCAAAAGCGCATGAATGAGAAGAACAACGCGCCCCAGAATGGTAATTCCGCTGCTGCGGACAAGGACGATAATATTATCGATGGCGAAGTTATCGATACCGACGAAACCACGAATTAATCTGCATGTACGTATTACTTGATATTGCCTTTAAGTTTCCCATCTACTTATTCCAGGCCCTGACCATCGCTGCCATCATCGGGGCGGTACTCGCGGCATCTACGCGCGAGGACGCATTTCGGGCCGGCGACCGCAAGGGTAAATGGGTATGGGTAGGTCTGCTTGCGGGATCGGCGGTTGCGATGGCTACCGGCCTGCAGTTTCTGGCATGGATTGGCACGGTCATTACCGGCGTCTACTGGTTTGACGTGCGACCGCAGCTCAAGGCCATTATCAACGGCGACTACAGCTACTAAACATGAAAAATCTTTTGCACGCTGCAGCCGCTGAGGTCAGGGAGCAGGCCGCCGGGCAGCATGTTGTGGTCTCGCCGCACCACGTGACGGTGGCAGCAGCAGCTGAACCGACGGGGATCATTGCCGTGGCGGGCTATCCCACCGGCCGGCACCACTCGCTCATCAAGGCCTCTGAGGCCCGCTTGGCCATCCAATCCGGCGCGGACGAGGTGTGGGTCAGCGTTGACGCCACGCTTGTCGATGGCTCCCCTATCCTCTCCGAGCTCATAACTATCCGCGAGGCCTGCCCAGAACCGGCTCGCGTAGGCCTCATCCTGCCAGAAACGGAACCAGCACGGACCCTCGCGGAAACCGCCGCCGCTCAGGCTGGTTTTCAAAGGCTCGTCATAGAAAAAGGCAGCGAGCTAAAAAGCTCGCTGCCGATCGTAGAATTTCCCACTGCCTAAGTTGGCTCAGTCTAAGTCGGCTCAGCCTAGGATAGTTCCGTCCCTAGGCCGTCGTTTCTAGGCGTCTTTCTTCTGCTCGTTGCTGTCGCCCGAGAAGTGTTCCAAATCATTCACCGGGACATCGGTGCCGGTGACGGTCAGCGTGAGCTGGCCATCGCCCACGTCCACGGATTCGACCTGCATGTGATGGGCAACGAGTTGTTTAGACAGGCCGTCCTGTAGGGCATCAGAAATGGCGCTGGTGGCTTGCTCGGGCAGCGAGAGGCCAAAGATGGCAGCCTTGGTGGTAGTGATCTCCAGCTTGCCGTCATGGGCGCTGGGTTTGAGCGACAGGCTGGCCACGCCGCCGCCGAATTTCACTTCCAGCTCGTCGCCTTGGTCATTTGCGGTGATTTCAGTGACCACCATATTCCCGATGATTTCACTGCCGGATTGGTCTGCGATTCCTTTTTGGAAGCTGGCCAGCAGGTACTCATCCGGAACGGTGGTGGTAGCGCGGAGGAAGCCGGCCACGGGGTTACTCGAATCTGTGGACAGATCTTTTGCGTGAATTTCAGCGGCGGGTTGTCCCTTGATGTGGGAGCCTTCGATCTGCAGCGTCGATGGCGTTGTCATATCCACCTGGGAAATCGAGCCCCGTAGCAGTCCAAAAAGCAAGGGACTACCGCCGAAGCTTATCGAGGGATCCTCCGTGACCGCGATGCCTTGTTCTTTGGCGCTATTTTTAAACTCTTCGGTCATTTGATGACCGATGAACCAGCGCAGGCCAAACTCGGCGATGAGGATGATAACAAGCAGCGCTACGAGGACGCCTAAGACAATTTTCCAAGCGAGCGATCCGCCCGATTTCTTTCCAGCCATGACTACCAGTGTGGCGCATGAGGCGGCCGGTGGCAACGTGTGCTGGATATTAGCGGGGTGCGATGCTCGCCCAGCTCACAGTGAGCGTATTATCGCGCAGCCGGCGGCGGGGAGGCTGGAGGTTAAAGGGGGCACCAGCAAGCAAGGCCTGTGCCATGCGCCACCGCACCCGCGGGCCATGCGGCGCCCATCCAGCAGCGCGATCCCACGCCCTATCTGCGGCCTGCAGGAGCTCGTGGATGGGCTCGCCGGGGACATTGCGGTGGATGAGCACCTTGGGCAGGCGCTCGGCCACATCGGAGGGGCGAGCCACGTCGAAGGGATCCCACGCGAGCGTCAATGTTTTCGGGCCATGCTGATCGAGCAGGATCCACGCCGCGCGACGGCCCAGCTCATCGCAGGTGCCCTCGACGAAGAAACCGCCGGGGGCCAGGTGCGAGCACACGGTGCGCCAGGCCTTAGCAACCTGGTCTACGTCGTACTGACGCAAGACATTAAAGGCGCGCACCACCTGGGGCCGATATCCCGCGAGCTCAAATCCGCCCAGTTCAAAGCGCACGCCATCGCGCGGCGGCAGCACCCGGTCCGGGTGTATTTCCAGCCCGCGCACATCCACGCGCGGATTGATGCGCCGCAGCCATCGCGCCCACTCCACCGTGGTGGTATGGGAAGCGCCATAGCCCACGTCGAGGGCGAGCGGGGTGGGCACGTGGCGCAGCAGCGCTGAAATCTCCGGGTGGGCCACCATCCACCTATCGCAGCGCCGCAGGCGGTTGTAGTTGGTGGTGCCACGGGTAATAACGCCAAAAGGCCGACCCGCTGCTGCGCTGGCGCGCAGGTTATGAGCGTGGTCGGCCATATGGGTGTGAGGGCGATTCTGAGGTCGGAGTGCTCTAGGCGTTTTCAGAGATCCACTGTTCGGTCAGCTTGCCCTCGTTATCAAAGAGCTCGGCGAGGGATTCGCCCACCTTTGGCTCGATGGCCGCGCCCATCATCGGGATCTTGACGGAGATCTCATTGGTGTAGGTCAGTGTGGTCGTCTCACCCTCGCCGGCCAGGGAAATATCCCCCTTGAAGTCGACCGGGGTGCCCTTGACGTCTGCGGTGTAGTTGACGTCAGCGGCCTGGCCGTTGAGCTCACCCACGGTGACCACGCGCTTGACCTTGAGGTCCTGCGAGACCATGGCGCGCACGGCTTCCGGCAAGAGGCTTGTCGGCAGGACTTCGTAGAGTGTTGCTACGTTATCGGAGAAATCGTGGACCTCGCCTGCCTCTGGAGAGAGATTTTCTACAATGTACTCCCAGTACTCCTGGGTCAGCAGCGCCTTGTGAACCATGTCGATGGGCTGATTGATGGTTACGGTGTTTTCACTACGAGTTGACATGCTCAACAGACTACCTTGGTATACGTGCTTGATAAATTTTTTACGCAACAACTCACAGCAATCGACGGCGTTGACGTGGATCCCACGGCGAGCTTTGCTGATCTCACCACCTTGCGCGTGGGGGGAAAGCCACGGGTAACGTTGCGTTGTTCGCTGCCTGGATCAGCGGTTGCTGCATTGCGGTACCTCGAGAAAGAAAGTATTCCTTTCATTGTGGTCGGCGGCGGTTCCAATCTGCTGGTCGCAGATGGTGAGGTCGACGTGGTTGCCGTTGTTCTCGACTTTGCCGCAGTGGATATGGATACCGAAACTGGCCTCGTGCGCGCCCAAGCCGGTGCGGTATGGGATGAGGTCGTAGAAGAATCCGTGGGGAAGTCCTTGGGCGGTATCGAGTGCCTTTCCGGAATCCCTGGCTCGGTGGGCGCCGTGCCCGTGCAAAACGTGGGTGCCTATGGTGCCGAAATCGCTGAGGTTTTGACCCGCGTGCGCCTGTATAACCTGCGTACAGATACCGATGAGTGGGTTCCGGTATCCGATCTTGATTTGGCCTACCGCTATTCCAACCTGAAATTTACCGGTCGCGCGGTGGTGCTTGAGGTCGAACTGCAATTGACTCCGGATGGGATGTCTCGACCCTTGCGTTTTGGCCAACTTACTGATAATCCCGGCGAGCGCCGACCCGTCGCGCAGGTGCGCGAAGAGGTCCTCGCGCTGCGCCGCGGTAAGGGCATGGTGCTCGATGCTGCCGACCACGACACGTGGTCCGCCGGGTCCTTTTTTACCAACCCCGTGGTTGAATCCAGCGTTGCTGATGTCATCCAGGACAGGGTGCGTGCCACGCTTGGTGATGCCCCCGCCGACCGCATGCCCCGCCACGCCGCCGCTGCTCCAGCGCAGGGTGAGTCGTCTTCTTACGAGAAGCTTTCGGCCGCCTGGCTTATCGATAATGCCGGTTTTACAAAGGGCTACCCTGGCTCCGGTCCGGCAACGCTATCGACCAAGCACACCCTGGCATTGACCAACCGTGGCACCGCTACCGCCGCAGATATCGTCGCGCTGGCTCGTATTATCCGCGATGGTGTTCGCGAGGCCTTCGGTGTTGAGCTTGTGCCCGAGCCGGTGTGGGTGGGCGTATCTTTGGACGAGGATTAGGCCGCGCCTCTCGGCGTGAGCGCCATAAAGTCGCCCTTGTGCGCCGCCCGGCGCAATGCCAGGCACTATGGACGGCGCATTCTTAGGCGGCCATGACCTTGAGCCAGACCGCCTTGGCGTCCAAGAACTTGCGAGTCGCATCTTGGGCACCCTGCAAGCTGTGGTGAGCGCCCCAACCGCACTGCTTTTCGTTGGCGGCGGGAACCTCGGTGGCAGTGAGGATATCGTTGAGCGCACCCTCGACGGCGTGCAGCAATTCATCCTGCTCCATGCCATTGGTGATGGCGTAGAAGCCCGTGCGGCAACCCATAGGGGCAAAGCCGATGAGCTTATCGGTGTAGTTGCGCATAAAGTTGGCCATCATGTGTTCTACGGAGTGCAGCGTTTCGGTGTCTAAGTGCTCCTTATTAGGCTGGCAGAAGCGTAGGTCATACTTGATAATTTCCACGCCGCCGCCCAAATCGGTGCGGTCAGCCACGCGGATATAAGGCGCGCTAACGAGGCGGTGATCGAGCTCGAAGGACTTGACGTTAATTTTCTCTTCGGTTTGTTCAGTCATACTCCTCAGCCTAATCGCGGCGGGTGTTACTTCACAGAATAGATTCTTCAACCGAATGCGTGCCGCGAATTAGCGGGATACATCCGCCAGCAAGATTTCTCGCACCTCGTGGCGGCGGAGCTTGCCCAATTGGTCGGTAGGTAATTCTTTGCGTATCACAAAATGGCGCGGGACCTTATAGCGAGCTAAGAGGCCGCGGCAGTGCTCGCGCAGCGCTGTCGCGTCGAAGGTCGTGCCGGGGTGGAGCACCAGGCAGGCGGCGACGTCTTCGGAACCATCGGCGCGCGGCACGCCCGCCACCGCGGCTTGGCTCACCATCGGGTGGCTCAACAATGCGTGTTCCACTTCGCTGGGGTAGACGTTAAACCCACCGGTGATAATGACTTCTTTAATCCTGCCCACCAGCCGAAAATGGCCATCGGCCTCGCGCACACCCAGATCGCCGGTGCGCAGCCAATCGCCGTGGAAAGCCTCCCGGGTGGCGGTGGGATTATCGAGGTAGCCCGCAAAAACCTGGGGTCCGCGGGCGAGGATTTCGCCGGGCGTGCCATCGGGGAGGCTGCGGTCTAGGTCAGTGGGATCCCCAATGCGCAATTCGGTATTGCTCAGTGGTTTGCCGATGGTCCCCACGCGCCGCTCTTCATTGAGCGGGTTAATGGTCAGCACGGGGGACGCCTCGGTGAGTCCGTAGCCCTCGACGAGCATGCCACCGGTTCGGTCTTGCCAGGGCTCGATGATGCGTGCAGGCAGCGATGCTGCCCCGGAAATGGCGTAGCGCACCCCACCTAAGTCCGCGGTTTGCTCGGCGGCTGGTTTAGCAGTGGCTCCGGCCTCAGATCCAGTTGCCGGTTCGCTCATTGCGCGCTCATAAATGGTTGGGACACCCGGCATCCATGTCGGGCGGTGCTGTGTCAAGGCGCTGACGACGGCCGCGGGGCGGGGGGAAGGTAGCAGGATGATTTCGGCGGCGCAGCGCACGGCGAGCAAGACACTCATGGTCAATCCATAGGAATGGAACATCGGGAGCGTGGCGAGGAAGCGCTCGTGTCCGGGGCGCAGATCGGCCTGGGCTTCCAATTGCAGGCAGTTGGCGGCGAGGTTGCGGTGCGTGAGTACCACCCCCTTGGGCTGGCCTGTGGTGCCGGAGGTGTAGAGAATAAGGGCGGCATCGGCAAGCATGGCCTGGCGGTGGGGCACTGGGGCTCCGGAAAGGGGAAGGGGGACCGCCAAGGACACGGGGATTACCGTGCTGGCCAAGCCGTTGACCACGGCGGTGACCTGATCCCAGACCAGGGCGATGCGGGCGCCGTGGTGGGCAAAGAGCGGGGCCAGTTCGTGAGCGGTGTAGTGCGGGTTATGTTCGACGACGACT
The DNA here is from genome assembly GCF_003688935.1 of Corynebacterium macginleyi. Classification (GTDB taxonomy): domain Bacteria; phylum Actinomycetota; class Actinomycetes; order Mycobacteriales; family Mycobacteriaceae; genus Corynebacterium; species Corynebacterium macginleyi. The sequence goes on from NZ_REGE01000013.1 coordinate 11,959, forward strand.
GCGCCCAGACGCAGTACTGCAAAAAACGCAATGACATGCTGCGGGCAGTTGGGCAAGACCAGCGCTACACGGTCGCCGGGGCGGATTCCCATTTCCTGCAGGCCGCCGGCGGCAGCGGCGATGCGGGTATCAAGCTCCTTGTAGCTCAGGGTCTCGCCCTCGAAAAAGGTGGCGGGACGGTGGGGAAAGTTGGCTACTGCGGTGGCGAGGAAATCCGTCAGCGTGGCGTCGTATTCGTGGTCTGACATGGTGGTTAATATTAAGCCTTCTGCTTTATGAGGTCGAGCAGATCCTCCTGCACCATGCGGCGGCGGACCTTGCCCAACTGGTCCGAGGCTAGCTCCTTAAAGTGGTAGAAGGTGCGCGGGACCTTGTAGCGGGTCAGGCGCTGGCGGCAGAAGGACTTGAGGCCGTCTGGGTCCAGCACTGCGCCATCGCGCAGGACGACGCAGGCAACGACATCCTCGGAGCCATCCTTGCGCGGACGGCCCACCACCGCGACGTCTTTGACGTCTGGGTGCTTGCGCACTACTTCTTCGACCTCTGCTGGGTACACGTTAAATCCGCCGGTGATAATGATTTCCTTGATGCGGCTAACCAGCCGGACCCAGCCGTCTTCGTCCATGATGGCCATATCGCCGGTGCGGAACCACCCATTGTGGAAGCACTCCTCGGTGGCTTTCTCGTTATTGAAATAGCCTTGGAAGACCTGCGGTCCGCGGGCCAGCATCTCGCCCGGCTCGCCATCCGGCTGGGTTTCATCGAGGTTATCTGGGTTGCCAATGCGCACCTCGACATCGGGAAAGGGCAGGCCTATATATCCGGGGCGGCGGTTGCCGTTCATGGGGTTGCCAACGAGGACCGGGGAGGTCTCCGTCATGCCAAAGCCCTCGACAAGGCGGCCGCCGGTCATAAATTCCCAGCGCTCCATGACATCAACCGGCAGGGTAGCGGCGCCGGAAAAGGCATTGCTTATCCCGGCGAGATCCACCCCCTTTTCCTCGGCGGCGTCCATGATTTTCTCGTATAGCGTGGGTACGCCTGGTAGCCAGGTGGGGGTGTGCTTCTTGATGGTGTCTATGATGAGCGGCATGTGCGGGGAAGGGACCAGGATGAGCTCGGCGCCGAAGTAGATGCTGAGTACGCAGAGCGTGGTCATGCCGTAGGCATGAAAGAGTGGTAAGGCGGCGAGGAAGCGCTGTTCGCCGGCGTCCATATTTGTCAGCCAGGCTTCGCCCTGTACGCAGTTGGCAATGAGGTTGCCGTGCGAAAGCAGCGCGCCCTTGGGTTTGCCGGTGGTGCCGGAGGTATAGAGGATGAGCGCGATATCTTTCTGTGTGACCTGGGCAATCTCGAGGTCCTTGCCGTCACCGCCGATGGCGGAGCCGATCAGGGTGGACCAGGCCACGGTGTTAGGAGCCGCTCCGGTCAGCTGCTCGCGTTTGGCGGCCAGCGGGGGCAGGGGAATCCGGAGCGCGAGGCGCTTGAGCGGCGGCATTGCATCGATCATATTGACGGACACGATGGTCTCTAGCGGGGTGGTGGCGCGAATTTTCTCCAAGGTGGGCGCGGTTTTATCCCAGGCGATGACCACGCGCGCGCCGTGATCCTGGAAAAGCCCCTCGAGCTCGTGGGCGGTGTAGAGCGGGTTGTGTTCTACTGCGGTGGCGCCGAGCAGCTGGATGGCATAAAACGCCACCACGTGTTGGGGGCAGTTGGGCATGACGATGGCGACCCGATCACCAGGACGGATGCCAAAGGCCTTAAGTCCTGCGGCAGCGGCGCGCACCTGTGCGTCTAATTCCGCGTAGTTTTGCGTATTGCCAAAGAAGTAGGTAGCGGATTTATTCGCATTGATGCGGAGGTTATTGACGTAGTAGTCAACGATGGTTTTATCGCCGTAATCAAGCGTGGCGGGGGTCCAGTCGCTGTAGTGCTTAATCCAGGCCCGGGATTCATATGCAGACACACTCTTCCCTTTCGTTTGGTGAACAAAAATAATATTAGGGGAGAGTATATCCGGAACGTGCGGAACTCCTCTAGTTTTCTTCGAGTGCCAGCAAAAAACGCTTGATGTCCAGACCTCCGGCATAGCCGCCGAGCGATCCATCGCTGCGCAGTACGCGGTGGCAGGGCCGAATAATCGGCAGGGGATTGGCGCCGCAGGCGCTGCCAACCGCCCGGCTAGCAGTGGGGCGCCCTACGGCGGCCGCGAGTTCGCCATAGCTTGAGACCATGCCGTAGCCAATGGTGTCGAGCTGCGCGTGAATTTGGGCGCGAAACTCGGTTGTCGGCGCCGGGTTAAGCGGCAGTTCGAACTCACGGCGGCACCCGGCGAAATATTCCGCCAACTGCTCATGCGTCGCGTCTAAGATAGCTGCACTGCGCTTGTTGATGCCCCCATTTTCCGCGCTGGTGACCTCTCCGTGAACTTTGCTAGCTTCGGTGCAGCCCGCCCTGAGCACACCGAAATCGACGCGGGACAGCCCGTCTGCGTCCGCGGTGAGCAATAGGGGGCCGATGGGGGTATCGATGATGCGCAGCATGGTGGCGTGAACTTTAGGAGTCCTTTTCCGCCTCGAGGCGGTTAATGAGGTCTTCTTGCACCTCGCGGCGCCGAATTTTACCCATCTGGTCCTTGGCTAGCTCCTCAAAGTGGTAGAAGGTGCGCGGTACCTTGTAGCGGGTTAAGCGCTCGCGGCAGTAGTCCTTAAGGCCCTCGGGATCGAGTGCGGCGCCATCAGCAAGGTCGAGGCAGGCCACAACGTCTTCAGAGCCATCGTCGCGCGGCCGGCCCACCACGGCAGCTTCGTCGATGCTGGGGTGCTCGCACAGGATTTGTTCGACTTCGCCGGGGTAGACGTTGAAACCGCCGGTGATGATGATTTCCTTGATGCGGCTGACCAGGCGGATGAAGCCGTCTTCCTCCATGATGCCCATGTCACCGGTGCGGAACCAGTCACCGTGGAAGGCGGCGTCGGTGGCTTCCGGGTTATTGAGATAGCCCTTGAAAACCTGGGGGCCGCGGGCCAGCACCTCGCCCTCGACGCCGTCCGGCTGGGTCTCATCCAGGTTATCGGGGTTGGCGATGCGCACCTCGGTATCCGGGAAGGGGATGCCCACGTAGCCCGGGCGGCGGTCAGTACTCATGGGGTTTGCCACGATGATGGGTGAGCACTCGGTAAGGCCATAGCCCTCCACGAGCAGACCGCTGGTGGCGTGTTCCCACCTAGTGACGGTCTCTGAAGGCAGGGTGGATGCGCCAGAGAAGGCCGCGCGCACGCCCTTGATGGGAACCTCTTGCTTCTCGGCGGCCTTGACTATGCGCTCGTACAGAGTAGGAACGCCCGGGACCCAGGTCGGGGTGTGCTTCTTCATTAGCTGCATAATGAGCGGGATCTGCGGCATGGGTAGGATGACCAATTCGCCGCCGATGAGCTGGGCCAAGGTGACGTTCATGGTCAGGCCATAGGCGTGAAAGAAAGGCAAAGCGGCAAGCATGCGCTCCGGTTTATCACCCAAGCCCGGAACCCAGGCCTTGCCATGGAGCAGGTTGGATACGAGGTTGCCGTGCGAGAGCATCGCCCCCTTGGGGGCACCAGTGGTACCAGAGGTGTACATCACCAGCGCGATGGTGTCCTTATCAATGTCCTCCGGTGTCTTAATATCGCTGCCGTTGCCGCCGATCGCATCGCCAATCAGCGCCTCCCACGGCACGGTATTTGGGGCGGGGGTAGAAAGCTGCTCGCGCTTGGCCTTGAGCGGGGGAAGCGGCAGGCGCAGCGCGGCGCGCTGCAGGGCGGGCATGGCGTTGATCATGTTGATGGACACGACCGTTTCCAGATTGGTGGTAGCCCGCAACTTCTCCAGAGTGGGTGCGGCTTTGTCCCAAGCGATGGCGATGCGCGCTCCGTGGTCTTGGAACAGGCCCTCCAGTTCGTGGGCGGTGTAGAGCGGGTTGTGCAGCACCACCTGGGCGCCCAACTTCAAAATGGCATAAAAGGCCGCGATGTACTGCGGGTTATTGGGGGCGACGATGGCTACTCGGTCACCGGGGCGCACGCCAAAGGCCTTCAGACCGGCTGCGGCGGCGCGCACTTGGCGGTCCAGCTCGGAATAGTTTTGGGTGCGTCCGAAGAAATACGTGGCTGACCTATCGCCATTGACCTCGAGATTATTGTCATACAAGTCCAACAGGGTGGTGTTGCCATAGTCGAGGCTATGCGGCGTCCATTCTGGGTAATACTGGAGCCATGCCTTTGATTCATAAGCGGACAATGCGTGGCCTTTCGGTAGCGTAGGTTGCTGGCAGGGGCCAGTATAGCGTCGCTAAAATGGAGCAACATGCGCATCGCCATGATTTCTATGCATACCTCCCCTATTGAGCAGCCTGGCTCCGGAGATGCCGGCGGAATGAATGTTTACGTTTTAAATGTTGCCTGCCAATTAGCCAAACTTGGCGTTGAGGTAGATGTCTTTACCCGCGCTACGCGCCCCAGCCACAAAGAAATCATGGACGTGGCCTCCAACTTGCGGGTGATTAATATTGTGGCCGGCCCCTTTGAGGGTCTAGAAAAGGAAGATCTGCCCACCCAGCTCGCAGCCTTTTCCGGCGGGATGGTGCAATTTGCCAGGCGGCAGGGCAAAAAATATGACCTCATTCACTCCCACTACTGGCTCTCCGGCCAGGTGGGGTGGCTGTTGCGCGATCTCTGGGGCATTCCCCTAGTCCACACGGCCCACACTCTGGCCGCGGTTAAAAACGCCCACCGCACCGCCGAAGACACCGTGGAATCGGAGGCGCGGCGCATCTGCGAGCAGCAATTGGTGGATAATGCTGATGTCCTCGTGGTCAATACCGATCAGGAAGCCCGCGATCTTGCCGAGCATTATGATGCCGAGCGTGACATTATCCGCGTGGTCTCGCCGGGTGCTGACGTGGGCCTTTTCACCCACGGTACCGACCGCAACACTGAGCGCTCCCGCCGCGAGCTGGGTATCCCGCTGCACACCAAGGTCGTGGCTTTTGTTGGCCGCTTGCAGAAATTCAAGGGGCCGGAGGTACTCATCCGCGCTGCCGCCGAGCTCTATCGCCGGGAACCCACCCGCGATTTTCAGGTCCTCATCTGTGGCGGGCCATCTGGGGCAAATGCCTCGCCGGAGGCTTATAGAGAACTGGCCCGGGAGTTGGGCGTTTACAAGCGCGTGCGCTTTCTCGGCCCCCGGCCTCCCGAAGAGCTGGTGGGGGTGTACCGCGCTGCGGATATTGTTGCGGTGCCCAGCTACAACGAATCCTTTGGACTGGTGGCGCTCGAGGCCCAGGCCTCGGGGACGCCGGTCGTCGCCGCAGCCGTGGGTGGGCTGCCCATCGCCGTTCTCGATGGTCAAACCGGCCTACTGGTGCCGTCCCATTCGCCGCAGGAGTGGGCAGATTCGCTGAGCGAGCTACTTGCTGATGACGCCCGGCGCATCGCCATGGGAGAGGCTGCTGTCGCGCATGCCGCTCGCTTTAGCTGGACTAATACGGCCCGGGCACTGAGGAAGATTTATGCCGACACCCAGCAGATCCCAGTGCCTGACTGCTATCAACGTCGCGCGAAGGGAGACTAGCCTCACTGACGCGCCGGTCAGTTTCGTGGCATGCTGGAGGCATGACTAACGGAAAACTGATTCTTCTTCGTCACGGCCAATCCACTTGGAATGAATCCAACCAATTTACCGGTTGGGTTGATGTTGATCTGACAGAAAAGGGTGAAGCAGAGGCCAAGCGCGGCGGCGAGCTACTCGCACAAGAAGGCATCCTGCCCAACGTGCTGTACACCTCCTTGCTGCGCCGTGCCATCCGCACCGCCAATATCGCTCTGAATGCGGCCGACCGCCACTGGATCCCGGTCATCCGCGACTGGCGCCTCAATGAGCGCCACTACGGTGCCTTGCAGGGGCTGAACAAGGCAGAAACCAAGGAAAAATACGGCGAGGACCAGTTCATGGCCTGGCGCCGTTCCTATGACACGCGCCCGCCCGAGCTTGCCGATGGCGCCGAGTACTCCCAGGCCGACGATCCCCGCTACGCGGATGTGAGCAAGGTTCCACAGACGGAGTGTCTAAAGGACGTTGTCGAGCGCTTTGTTCCCTACTTCGAGGAAGAGATCCTGCCGCGGGCCAAGAAGGGCGAGTCCGTCATGATCGCAGCGCACGGCAATTCCCTGCGTGCCTTGGTCAAACATCTCGATGGCATTTCCGATGATGACATCGCCGGGCTGAATATCCCGACCGGTATTCCGCTGGTTTATGAGATTGCGGAGGATGGCTCCGTGGTCAATGAGGGCGGCACGTACCTAGACCCAGAGGCCGCCGAGGCTGGGGCCGCTGCCGTCGCCGCGCAGGGTGGTAAGTAACCCATCGCTATATATTAAGTCCCCGGGGAGATACTTCCTGGGGGCTTTCTAATGGTTAGTCTTAAAGACGTGGAAGTAATTTTGGTCTTTCTCGCGGGCATGCTCGCCAGCGCGGTGGCGTTGCCATTAATTTCGCGGGTGCGCAAGCACATGGCCCGCCGCCAGCGTGCCAGCGATGCCCAGGCAAACCAGGTCACCACGGTGAGTCAAGGTCTACATCTTGCGGTGCAAGGCGCCCCCACGGCGCTGACGGTGCTTGATAGGAACCAGGACATCATCCTGTCCAATCCTGCGGCACACGAGATGTCCGTGGTTCACGATCGTGCGGTCAACCCGGAAATCTGGAAGACCGCAGAAAAGGTCTTCGAGGATAAGGAAACCCGGACCGTGGACCTGGCCATACCCAAACGCCGCACTGGCCACCGAGTCACGCAGGTCAAGGCCGTTGTCAAGCCGCTGACGCTAAATGATGGCCGCTTCATCATTATCTATGGCACCGATGAGAGCGAAAACGTGCGCATGGAATCCGCGCGCCGCGATTTCGTGGCCAATGTCTCCCACGAGCTGAAAAACCCGGTGGGGGGCATCGCACTGCTGTCCGAGGCCCTGCTTCAAGACCCTGCGGATCCGGAGCACGTGAAGTACTTCGCCACCAAGGTACAAAAAGAGGCCAACCGCATGGCGGACATGGTCAGTGAACTCATCTCCTTGTCCAAGCTGCAGGGCGCCGAAGCGCTGCCAGAGATGGAACCGCTCTACGTCGACGATGTCATCGACGAGGCAATGTCGCGTAACCAGCTCGCTGCGGACGCACGCTCTATTACGCTCACCCAGGGGCCCTCTGAAGGTGTGCAGGTCAAAGGTGACCGCTCCCTCTTGGTAACCGCGTTGTCCAACCTGATTTCCAATGCGATTAATTATTCTCCGGAGGAATTGCCGGTCTCTATCTCGCAGAAAGTGGTGGGAGATGATGTCGTGCTGATCCGGGTGACGGACCGCGGCATTGGCATCCCGCCGGAGCATCAAAAGCGCGTCTTCGAGCGCTTTTTCCGCGTAGACCAAGCCCGGTCGCGGCAGACGGGAGGCACTGGCCTAGGATTAGCAATTGTCAAACACGTCGTGGCCAACCACGGGGGCAATATCAAGTTGTGGTCGCGCCCGGGCACGGGCTCTACTTTTACCATCGAGTTGCCCATATACAAGGAAAAGAAGCCAGCGCACGAGGCTGACTTGCAGGATAATGAAGATAAGGAATCCGTCGATGCGGCGGCTCCCGGGCTTCAGCGTGCGGTAGCACGCGTTGCAGCACGTCGAAAGGATAAAGCACAATGACCACCATTCTCATCGTGGAAGATGAAGAGTCGCTGGCTGATCCGCTGGCATTCTTGCTCCGCAAGGAGGGATTCGACCCAATTATCGCCCTCGATGGTCCATCAGCGCTGGAGAAATTCGCCGATAATGACATCGACATCGTGCTGCTCGACCTCATGCTGCCCGGCATGTCTGGCACCGACGTGTGCAAGCAGCTGCGCGCTACCTCATCCGTTCCAGTCATTATGGTCACCGCACGCGACGCGGAAATCGATAAGGTGGTGGGGCTTGAGCTAGGCGCGGACGATTACGTCACCAAACCGTATTCCTCCCGCGAGCTCATCGCACGCATACGGGCCGTGCTGCGTCGCGGCAACGAACAGTCCTTTCACGCGGACGCAGCGGAGAGCGCAAAGGTTGAAGACGAGCAGATCCTGTGCGGCGGCCGCGTGAAGATGGATGTGGAGCGCCACATCGTCACCGTGGCGGATGAGCCGGTACCCATGCCGCTCAAAGAATTTGACCTGCTGGAATACCTCCTACGCAATGCCGGGCGCGTGCTGACCCGCGGCCAGCTTATTGATCGCATCTGGGGTGCCGATTACGTAGGCGATACCAAGACACTAGATGTGCACATTAAGCGCCTGCGCACCAAGATTGAAGAACACCCCTCCCGCCCCCAGCACCTGGTGACCGTGCGCGGGCTCGGCTATAAATTCGAGCTTTAGTGCCAGCCGGCCTTAATGCTGGCTGGGTGTTGGGTCAGTTGTACACCGTGCTCGGCGGCTTGCGCGCGGGCCTTACATTGTTGTGCCAAAATATCGTAGCTTTCGCGTCCCATGAGTGCGACGAGCTCGTCTTCGTGTGATTGCCAGATCGGCAGCGGATTAGCGTGGCAGGTGCTATCGGTAGAGCAGTACCAATCAAAGTCCTCGCCGCCATTGCCCCAGCCACGGCGGTCATATTCGCCGATGGTGGTGCGTAAAATCTCCTGCCCATCGGGGCGCTCTTCGTAGTCCTCGTAGCGCCGTAGTGGAAGCTGCCAGCACACCTCCGGCTTGACTACGGTAAGCTCCTCGTCGCTGTCGACGGCCCATTGGTGCAGTGCGCAGCCGCTGCCCGTGTCCCAGTCGGCACGATTGGCAAAAATGCAGGCTCCATCAACAATGGGCGTTTTCAGTGCGGGTTCGGGCTCGCCGTCCTCACCATCGAGCTCGTCCCATTCTAACCACGGCTCTAGTTCATCGGTATTTCCTTGCGCAAGGAACTCATCTACCCCCGCCGGGCGTAGCTGCCAGTAGCGCGCAGGCATGCGGGCGACGGCATCATAAAGCTGGTCGCGGTCTTGTTCATCGGCCATATAGGCACCGTGCACGCAGCAGCCTACATCGGGCTGGTTCTTATCTATGCCCCGGCATGCCGGCGTGCCAAATTGGCAGCTGTAGTGCGATTCCACCCACGTGAGATCGATTGAAAAGACGTGGTAAGGGTCGTTTGGGTTAGTAAATTCGAACCACTCCCGTGGAAAATCTGGGGCCTCTTCGCACCCGGCTTTAATCGATGCCGCCGCTGGCGAGCTCGCGGGAAAACCTAGGTAAACGGTGTCAGATTTAGGGCGATTCACACCTAACCACGGTAGACCTACTACGCTATTGGTGTGCGATTAGGTGTATTAGACGTTGGAAGTAATACCGTCCACCTCGTTGCGGTCGATGCCGCAATGGGGGGACGGCCTACTCCGATGAGCGATTGGAAGACCCCACTGCGTCTGGTAGAACAGCTGGATAAGAAGGGAAACATCCACGAAAAAGGCCTGAAAAAGCTCATTAGCGCCGTCGGTGAGGCAAGCGAGCTGGGTGAAAAACTCGGGTGTGCCGAATTTATTGCTTTCGCAACTTCCGCGGTTCGCTCTGCCCCTAACTCTGAAGCAGTACTCGATGAGGTGGAAAAGCAGACCGGCGTGCGCCTGCAGATACTCTCTGGTGTGGAAGAAGCGCAGCTTACCTTCCTCGCCGTCCGCCGCTGGTACGGCTGGTCCGCCGGACGCATTACTAACCTAGACATCGGCGGTGGCTCCCTGGAACTATCCACCGGTACCGATGAACACCCCGACCTGGCTTTCTCGCTCGATCTGGGCGCAGGGCGGCTTACTCACAACTGGTTCGATACCGATCCGCCGGAGAAAAAGAAGGTCAGTGCGCTGCGCGATTTTATCGATGCAGAGCTAGAGGATGCCACTACGCAGATGAAGGCGAGGGGGCCTGTCGGCCTTGCCGTGGGTACCTCGAAAACCTTCCGTACCCTGTCGCGGCTGACGGGCGCGCAACCCTCGTCTGCAGGGCCATATGTCAAACGAACATTGACCGCGCCGGGTCTCCGCCAGTTGATTTCATTCATCACGCGCATGACTGCAGCCGACAGAGCGGACCTGGAGGGTGTAAGTTCGAACCGATCGCACCAAATCGTCGCCGGCGCTTTGGTTGCTGAGGCAAGCATGCGAGCTCTGGGAATTGAAAAGCTAGAAATCTGCCCGTGGGCGCTGCGTGAAGGTGTTATTTTGCGCCGGACCGACAAGGGATTGGAATAGGAAGAGATCATGGCTGACGAAAAACAGTTGACCGTGGCCGAGCTGCTGGCTCGCAATAAGAAGGATCATACGGATGAGAGCGGGAAGACCTCCCGCCGCCGTCGGCGGAGCGTCGAGGAGGGCGGCGTATCCGTTGCCGAGCTCACCGGAAGCCTAAAGAAAGTAAAGTCCACTCCGCCTGAGGCGAAGCACACCAACGTATCCATTGACGATGGCGCACCGGTTATACGTGTACCGAAGTCTAAGGATGAGCAGGCAGCGGAGGACAAGACGCAGCGGGCGAGCGATTCCACGGCGAAGTCGGCCGGTTCCAAGGCTGCCGAGGCCAAGTCCGCCGAGGCTAAGCTCGCTGCCAGCAAGCCCGCACAGTCGGAGCCGGATGATATGGCGGGCACTGAGGCCACCGAGAAGACGTTCCAGCAGCCTTCCGCGGATGACACTGCGGTGATTCAGCGGATTGACAAGTCGCCATCCTCGAAGGGCGAGCCCAAGGACGTTCGGGACGCTGACATTGAGGGTAAGTCCGCTGCCCCTGGGCACCAGCCTGCGGCGGCTGTGCAGAAATCCGACGATACCGGCGAGCTGCCCCAGGTACAGGACGAAGAAATCACCGAAGAGAACGAGAAGCTCAACCCCATGTCCATCCTCATGATGGTGGTTGTGGGCATCGTCCTAGCGATTATCATCTTTAAGGGCTTTGAAGTGCTGTGGGATAACTTCCCGCGCATCGTCGTAGCCATCCTGGCGCTCTGCGTTACCGCAATTATGGTGGGTGTTACGCATGCGCTGCGCTCCGCTCACGATGGCTTTTCCATGTTCCTAGCAGGCATGACCGGCCTTATATTGACTTTTGGGCCACTTCTTTTGGTCATGCTTTAAAACCGGCGACTCGCTGAGAATCACCCGACTGCTTCCGCGGTGGAGGTAGCCGGGTGTCGTTATTTTTGGCATGGTGGGGGCTATGACAAAGATTGCAATCTTAGGTGGAGGACAGATTGGTGAGGCGTTGACCTCGGGGCTCGTGGAATCGGGTTTTAATGCCTCTGATATCACTGTGACCAACCGCACTGCCTCCCGCGGTGAAGAACTCAAGAGCAGGTACGGCGTTAACGTCACGACGGATAATGCCGCGGCCGTCGATGGCGCGGATTATATTTTCGCGTCTGTCAAGCCTTATGCCATCCTGGACCTGCTGAGTGAGATTAACCCTGCCAAAGATGCCGTGGTGGTTTCTATGGCCGCGGGGTTGACACTGGAGGCGCTGCAGTCCGCTGCGGGCCAGGGCGTGCCGATTGTGCGCGTTATGCCCAATACGCCGATGCTCGTGCGCCGCGGAATGTGCACCTGCGCTGCCGGCGAACACGTGACCAAGGCCCAGATGCGGAGCGTAACGGAGCTGCTTGAGGCCGTGGGTGAGGTCGCTGTCATTCCGGAGAAAAATATCGATGCCGCGACCGCTTTGGCGGGTTCCTCGCCGGCATACTTTTTTCTCGTGGCAGAGGCGCTTGTTGATGCCGGTGTGCAGCTCGGCCTTCCCCGCGATATCGCCGAAAAGCTCGCCGCCCAGGCGGCTGCGGGTGCTGGAGATATGCTGGCAAAGTCCGGTCGCTCGGCCACGCAGCTGCGTGCAGGCGTGACCTCGCCCGGCGGCACTACTGCTGCAGCCGTGCGGGAGCTAGAGGAGTCTGGGCTGCGTGGCGCCTTCTACCGCGCCGCTGAGGCATGCTCCGAGAAGGCCAAGGAGCTTGGTTAGGAGCCAACCTAACGCGGCCCCGTTCCCGGTGGTGGGGTGTAGCCCCGTGGTGGGGTGTAGTTACCCTCTGCGCGGGACCCCTGAGGTGGTTGTTACGCAGCGCTTTTCACGGTGAACTGAACAACTGCTGTGAAAAAATTTGGCACTTGGGTCGCATTAGTCACATGTTTCACGATAGGCTAGAACGAGCACGTGCGTGAAGTCCTGTGGGAGGGGAAGCCTACAGCGCGTAACGAGCTGAAGGGTTAGATAATTATGGCAAATGAAGAAAAAGGAACCTTTCTGACGATAGCGGAGGTCGCCGAAATTATGCGCGTCTCCAAGATGACTGTCTACCGTTTGGTTCATGCAGGCGAAATGCCGGCAGTGCGCGTCGGACGTTCTTTCCGCGTTCACGAGTCCGCTGTTAACGAGTACCTCGAGGCATCCGTTTACGGAGCGTAGGTTCTCGCGCCTTTAAGGCAGCGCCCACTTCTGTTGGCCATCTTGGTCAGCGGTGGTGGGCGCTGTCTCGTTCTACTGCGTGTGTAATTGCCGTGGGCTCGCCTTTTAACGCGCGCGCCATGGTGCCATTCGCTTCGTTTCCGTGTACTGCCGCTGGGGTGACTTTGGAGACGCGCTGGGGACTAGGTAAGATGAACCGCATTCGTGTCGGCACGCCGTGATGGCCCGCATATGTGCGGCCAAGGTGGCAAAGAGTGCACCTTTGCCGTTTTAGGCGCCGACAGGTTCACAGTACGTACTAAAAGAAAGTGAGGACGCCTGTTATGGGTTCTGTCATCAAGAAGCGCCGCAAGCGCATGTCCAAGAAGAAGCACCGCAAGATGCTGCGCCGCACCCGCGTGCAGCGTCGTAAGTTGGGTAAGTAAACCTAGCAGCCCAGGGTTCCTCCGCACCGCGCCTTAGCGCGGCGGCGGAGGTTTTCTGTTTTCGGATTAAGCTTGAGTTCAGAGGGGTCGTTCCTCCGCTGCACATCTCCACATACACTCGATTTTTTGAGCTGTAGAATCAATTCAACCCAATAAATGGGTCATGCGATGCTTCATGTGCTGAGCATCTGTTTCTAGGGAGGTTGCTGAGTGGGGTCATTATCTGTATTCGGTACGTATCTACTAGCCATCGTTTTGATCGGCGATGCCGTGCTTTCTGTGAAGCCGCCCAAGTTCATTAGTCGCTGCCTTAGCGGAGTCAATTTTCCGCAAGATTGGTGGTGGGCGCTTATCGGAATTAAGGCACTCGCTGCGCTTGGCTAGATCGTCGGAGCCGTTGTGAATAATCCTTCGATTTTAACCACTGTATCCGTCGGCGTACTTGCTTACTTTATTTTCGCCATTATCGCTCATATCAAGGCGAATTTCGTGGGGAAGGAGTTTTGGGTAAATTGCCTCGGGATGACAATCCTTAGTGCGGTTGTGCTCGTGTTGAACTTCGCGGCGATGGGGTAGCAATAGCCACACCGATGGGCTTGAGAAAGCAATTTGCCGTGGGCCCGTTTAGAAATGGCAGTGCTGGCTGTATTTCTATTTTCGGAAGTAGCGCCAGCCGCCATAGGAGAAGGCGGCCGTAACCAGGGCTGGCAGGCCGTAGGTGCGGATGGCACGGTGGATGGAGCGGTAATCGCGGACGATCCAGCCGCGCTCCTCTGCGATGTTGCGCAGTTTGCGGTCAGGGTTGATGGCCACGGGGGTTCCTACCATGGTGAGCATGGGGATATCGTTTGCAGAATCCGAGTAGGCGGTGCACCTGTCCAAATCGAGGCCCTCGATGGTGGCGAGGGCCGCCACGGCGTGTTTCTTACCTGGGCCGTGAAGGATATCGCCCACCAGACGGCCGGTGAATTTGCCGTCTTCTACCTCCGCGACGGTGCCCAGGGCGCCGGTAAAGCCGAAGCGGCGCGCTAATACCTGTGCGAGCTGGACTGGGGTAGCGGTGACCAGCCATACCTGTTGGCCGGCGGCCAGGTGCATTTCTGCGAGCTGCGTCGTGCCGGGGTACGCGCGGCGCGCCAGTGAGGCATCGACGATTTCCTCGCAGAGGTCAATCAGCTCGTCTACGTTGCGGCCTTTAACAAACTCCAAGGCCTGCGCGCGCCCCGCGGCAACGTCCTTGGCATTCTCCGCGCCAGAGAGACGGAATTTAAGCTGCTTCCAGGCAACTGGGAGTATCTCAGAGATGCGAATATAGCGCCGCCGGGCGAGCCCAAAGCCAAATTCCACCAAGGAGGAACCTTGCACGAGGGTATTATCAACGTCAAAAAAGGCGGCGGCGCCGGCATCGATGGGAACATCCGGGTCCTGGTCTGTGATGCGCTTGGAGCCTGCGGCATTATAAGAGCCGGAGACGGAGGCGATGCCGGAGGCGAAGTCCTCGAGCTCGAGCCCGAATTCTTCCAAGGCGGCGGTAGCGGCCGCCTCACCTGCAGCGCGCTGTTCTTCTTCGCCCAAGGGGGCCAGCGCCTGGTTTTCTAAGAAATTGCGCAGATTGCCGCGCGAGGCCGTCCAATTGGCCAAAAAGTCGCGGGGAGATTCGGGAAATCCGGGGGGAGGTGAAACGGACACGAGTGGAATAAACAGCTTTCGCAAACGCGGGGTGGATTACTATGTCCATAGTAAGCGTTGCACAGTAAGCGTTTCCACCGTCGGTGTCCTTATGAGGAGAATCCCGCCCTATGTCCCAGCATGTAGTCGAGCTCATGGTGCGCCCTACCTGCGGTTCCTGTAACCGGGTAAAAGAGCAAATTACCCCCGTTATCCAAGAGGCCGGTGCCAGGCTGGAAGTGCGCAACGTGGAAGACAACCGCGAGCTCGAGGTGGAATTTGGTGACCGCGTTCCCGTTGTAGTGATTGACGGGGAAGAATTTGCCTGCTGGGAAGTCGATAATGAAGAGCTGGCTGCCGAGCTGCGCTGACGATTCGGGTTCCGCGCCCATGCGGGGTAGTCTTTGGAACCATTGCGTTCAATCAAAAGGTTGAGGAGTGTGGGGCATGAGCGTGCTTGTTGTGGGGATGTCCCACCAATCGGCACCCGTGGCGTTGCTGGAAAAGTTGAGCATGGACGATGTGGTGCAGCATTCCGCCTGCGGGCAGTTGGTTGCCGCCGACTCCCTTACTGAGGCGATGATCATTTCCACGTGCAACCGCCTTGAGGTCTATACGGTGACCAATTCTTTCCACACCGGTGTGCAGGACGTCATTCGGGTGCTCACGAACGTCTCCCAGGTCGATGAGGAAGAGCTGCGCAATTACCTCTACGTGCGCTATGCTGACGCCGCCGCAGAGCACCTCATGTCCGTTACCTCCGGTTTGGATTCGATGGTGGTGGGCGAGCAGCAGATTATCGGCCAGGTGCGTTCTGCCTACCAGTCCGCCTCCGTGCAGGGCACAGTCGGCCCGCGCATCCACGCCTTGGCGCAGTCCGCGCTGCGGGCCGGTAAACGCGTGCACTCGGAAACGGAAATCGATAAGGCAGGCGTTTCGATGGTGACCTTCGCCTTTGACCAAGCGCTGCAGCGCCTCGATGCGGAGGATCTGCGGGGCAAGTCCGCGCTCGTTCTCGGGGCCGGGGCGATGGCGTCGCTTGCGGCCACCCATGCGGGCCGGCTGGGCATTGGCGAGCTGGTGATTGCTAACCGTACTCGCGAGCGCGCCGAGCGCCTTGCCGGTCACGCCGAGGAAGCCGGGGTGCGCACCCGCGTAGTGGATTTTCAGGATCGCGCCGTCGCGCTTGCCGATGTCGACCTTGCCATCTCCGCCACCGGGGCCGAGGGTTTTACCGTCACCGCGGCCGATATCCCGCCCGCGCACCCACTGATGCTCATTGATCTCTCCCTCCCGCGCGATATCGATGATGCAGCAACGAAAATCGATGACGTGGACCTGGTGAATATCGAGCGCCTCAGCAAATCCCTGTCAGCGGCCGGTACCGATGTTGCAGCCGGAACAAGCCCACACGAGCAGGCCCGCAGCATCGTAGACGAGGAGCTTGCCGCCTATACCTCCGAGCAGCGCGTGCGCGATGTGGCACCGGCGGTGAGCGCTCTGCACCGCCGCGCGGCAGACCTCGTGGAGTGCGAGGCTGCCCGCCTGCAGCAAAAACACCCGGAGCTAGAAGGAAAGCAGCTTGCTGATGTCCAGGGTGCTCTCAAGCGCGTCGCCGACAAACTACTGCATGAACCAACGGTGCGGGCGAAGAAGCTCGCGGCATCGGATAGCAGCTTTAGCAGAGAAAATGCCCTGCAGGAACTCTTCGGATTGCAGCTAGAAGGATCTGGCGTTGCCGTGACCGTCAATGAATTGCCCACGCTGAATGAGGAGGCGTAAATGTTCCAGATTGGTACCCGTGGCTCCAAGCTCGCCACAACCCAGGCAGGACACGTCCGCGACTGGCTTATCGATGCCGGATTTTCTTCCGAACTCCACATCGTCACTACCGCAGGCGATATCAATATGGCGCCGGTCGAGCGCATTGGCGTGGGCGTATTCACCCAAGCGCTGCGGGAGGCGCTGTACCGCGGTGAGTGCGATATCGCCGTGCACTCTTTTAAGGATCTGCCCACGGCCGCTGATGAGCGCTTTCGCCTGGTCATCCCCCAGCGTCAAGACAGCCGCGAGGCGCTGGTCGCCCGCGATGGGTTGTCGCTGATGCAGCTGCCAGAAGGCGCGCGGGTAGGGACCTCGGCGCCGCGCCGCATCTCCCAGCTGGCCGCTTTGCGTCCGGACTTGGAGATTCGTCCGTTGCGCGGCAATATCGATACCCGCATGTCGAAGGTAACTGATGGTGAACTCGATGCTGTGGTGCTGGCTTATGCTGGCCTGCTGCGCGGCGGCTATGAGGGCCGAGTCAGTGATATCTTCGATCCGGAATTATTCATGCCCGCCCCAGCCCAGGGTGCGCTGGCCATCGAGGCCGTCGCCGGCACCGAGGCGGCCGCGGCACTAGACGCGCTTGTTGATGAACGCGCTACCGCCGCCGCACTCGCCGAGCGTGCGGTCCTCGCCCGGCTCGAGGCCGGCTGCACTGCCCCCGTGGCCGCTACTTCTCGCTGGAACGGCGATCAACTGACGGTGCGTGGCGGCGTCTTTGCGCTCGATGGTTCCCGCCAATTGACCGCCACGGCCGCAGGCACCGCCGTCGGTACCGCCGTTGTTACCGCGGAGGAAGCGATGGAGTTGGGTGCACAGGTCTCTGACGAGCTTTTCGCCCAAGGCGCGGCCGATTTATTAGGCCAGTAATTTCTACTTTAAGCGCTAATAACTTATGGTGTAGATACCATAGATCATTTTTTGCAATGATAACCGGCCCCCTTTAAGGGCATCCCAGGACGTCGCGCCTGGGATTTCGGCCGTCATGACCTTGATACCCACCGACGGCGCGGGGAGAAACACTGCAGGCGATCATGTCCGTGTGCGGTGCCGCGGGCCCAGATCTAGAAAAGAACTTTATGAGCAATGCTGTGTCAGACACCCAGTTGGGCAAGATCGTTTTCGTGGGCGCAGGTCCAGGAAACCCAGACCTGCTGACCGTTCGCGCCCGCGAAGTTCTGGCCAATAACGCTATCGCTGTGGCTGACCCACAGGTTATGCAAGGCGTGCGCGATGCCATCGCCACCGCGCTGCCCGTCCCGCACGAGCTACTGGATGCTGCAGAAGAGGAATACGCGCAAATGTGCGCCGATGCCAAGGCAAAAGGCGCGCGCCGCAGGCCGCCCCGCCCGCCGACACCGACCGCGGCGGTGGTCTATGCACCGGGGGAGGACATCGTAGGCCAGTTGCGCGAGTGCCTCGTTGAGGCCGATGGCGAAGACGTCATCCGCCTCGTGACCGGCAATCCACTCAACCGCGAAACCACTAAGGCCGAGATCAACGCCGTGGCCTCTGCGGGCCTAGAATTCCAGGTAGTGCCGGGGATGTCTCTGCCCTCGACCGTGCCTTCTTTCGCCGGGCTGGCGCTGGGGTCAACGTACACGGAAGCCGATGTCACCGACGGTGCCGAATGGGACGCGCTCGCTAACGCCACCCAGCCTATCGTATTGCAGGCCACCAAGGATGACCTCGCGGATATTTCCGCCGAGCTACAGCAGCGCGGTATGCCAGCAGAAACCGAGGCGTTTGTGACCGCCCATGGCACCACGCGTCTGCAGCGCACCTATGAGACGACGCTCGGGACCATTGCCAAGCTGGATGCGGATTTATCCGGTCCGCTGGTGGTCACGCTGGGCCGCAACATCGATGACCGTACCAAGTACTCATGGTGGGAAAATCGCCCGCTCTATGGTTGGCGCGTGCTAGTTCCGCGCACCAAGGAACAAGCAGGAGCGATGTCTGCCCGCCTGGCCGGCTACGGCGCCATCCCACAGAACGTGCCAACTATTTCTATCGAGCCGCCGCGCAACCCGGCGCAGATGGACCGCGCCGTCAAGGGCATCGTCGAGGGCCGCTACAAGTGGATCGTCTTTACTTCCGTCAACGCCGTTACCGCCGTGTGGGATAAGATTTCCCAGCTCGGCCTGGACGCGCGCGATTTCGCCGGCGTGCATCTTGCTGCGGTGGGCACCAAGACCGCCAATGCTATCCGCGCCAAGGGCATGGTGCCGGAGCTTTTGCCACACAAGAAGAAGCAAAACGCCGAGGGCCTGCTCGAGGTTTTTCCTAATTATGTCGAAGACATCGACGCGGTCAGCCGCGTGCTCCTCCCGCGCACAGATATCGCCGCCGACACACTAGTTGACGGTCTCCAGGCCCTCCAGTGGGAAGTCGATGACGTCGTGGCCTACCGCACCGTACGTGCCGCCCCGCCCTCGGCCGAAATACGCGACATGATTAAGACCGGCGGCTTCGACGCCGCGGCCTTCACCTCCGGTTCCACCGTGCGCAACCTGGTAGGTATTGCGGGTAAGCCGCACCAGCGGACGATCATTGCGTGCATTGGGCCATCGGCAAGCGCAGCTGCCAAAGAGCTCGGCTTGCGCGTCGATGTCGTGCCTGAGGTTGCGGATGTGCCCGCGCTTGTCGATGCCCTCGCCGACCACGTTGCCGCCCTCCGTGCCGCCGGTAACCTGCCCGCGCCCCGCAAGAAGCGCCGCGCGCGCAAGAAGACTACTAAGGTCGAGAAGGCGTAAGTTTTTAGTCTTGCTCTAAGGAGTACCCAATGAGCTCTTTCCCTGCCCGTCGCCCCCGCCGTCTGCGCGTCACGCCGCTGATGCGCAACCTTGTGGCCGAAACCACGCTGCGCCCCTCGGATTTGATCCTGCCGATGTTTATCGCAGACGGTCTCGTTGAGCCGAACGAGATTTCTTCAATGCCCGGTGTTTATCAGCACACCTTTGACTCGCTGCGCCGCGCGACGGAAGAGGCCCTCGAAGCCGGGGTTACCTGTGTCGACCTTTTCGGCGTTCCGCTGGAAAAGGATAAGGATGCCACCGGTTCCGCGGCCTGGAATCCAGACGGTATTTTAAACCGTGGCATCGCCGCCCTGCGCGAAGAATTCGGTGATGATCTCATCATCATGGCCGATACCTGCCTCGATGAATTCACCTCGCATGGACACTGCGGCGTCCTTGATTCCCAGGGCCGTGTGCTTAACGATGAATCCATCCAGCTCTATCAAAAAATGGCCCGCTCCCAGGCAGAAGCCGGCGCGCAGATCGTTTCGCCGTCCGGCATGATGGATGGCCAGGTTGCCGCCATCCGCGCAGAACTCGATAAAGCTGGGCGTAATGATGTATCCATCATGGCTTACTCCGCGAAGTACGCCTCCGCCTTTTTCGGTCCCTTCCGCGAGGCCGTCGGTTCTTCCCTAGAGGGTGACCGCCGCGCTTACCAGCAGGATCCGCGCAACTTCCGGGAGTCTCTGCTGGAGGCCGAGCTTGATATCGAGGAAGGTGCCGACTTCGTCATGGTGAAGCCTGGCTTGCCATATTTGGATGTCCTGTCCGCAATCGCCGAGACTTCTTCGGTGCCCGTCGCGGTCTACCAGGTCTCTGGCGAGTACGCGATGATCAAGGCCGGCGACGCCCACGGCTGGGTCGATGGTGAGGCGATAATGCTCGAATCGCTCACCGCCCTCAAGCGCGCCGGCGCCGACCAGATCCTGACGTATTTCGCTACCGAAGCCGCACGCCTGCTCAAATAAAGGATTCTTGTGACACAGCCTTCTTCTCTTCCGTCGCCGCGACCCGGGTCGCCGCAGCCTGCTTCGCCGCAGTCTGCTTCGCCGCAGCCCGGCGAACCGCGTGGCAAGAACTCGCAGGCCGGCTCCAAGCGCCCCGATACCGTGATCTACATGCTGTGGCTCTGGCTTGGCGTCGTCGCCGGCGAGACCGTCCACCAGATCCTCAACGTGGTGCTGACTCTCCTCAACCACGATGTGCTCATGGCGCAGGCCAAGCAGATGATCGAAAGTGCCTCGGGTGGCGGAGACGGCGAAGAAGTTTCGGACTCCTTTATTGAAATGGTCGCCTATGGGTCTGTGGTGCTGTCGGCTGCCTTTGCTATCGGCGTGCTGGTCCTGCTGCTCTTTTTGCTGAAATCGCTGGCGGGGCCATCAAAACGCGCAGGCACCTCACGGCGTATCTGGTTCGCCTTTTCCATTTACTTTGGTTTCCGCATCCTACTGACCTTCATGGTTACCCCCGCCGGCGCCGATGTTCCCGACTGGCTCTTTGTTGCCGACGGCATGGTGCAAATCGTCGTCGGCGTCGCCGCCGTATTGGGGCTTATCTTCTCCGTAAAGCCCGATACCCTCGACTACACCGGCGAGCTTGAGCAAATGCGCGAGTTGGAAAAAGAACTCGAACAGGCGCGCCGGGATAAAAAGCGCGAGAAGCGCGAAAAGCAGGAAGCCAAAGAGAGGGACATCAAGCAAAAGGGCCGCAAGGATACGAACAGTCGAAATCAGCGCCCGCGGGTGGACAGCGTCCACAACGAGGGCGACGATGATGCTGATCACAAGGACAACCGATGAACAGCATGTTTCCCGGCCACGGCCGACGCGATGGCGGTCACGACGCAGGCGGCGGTGCTGCGGATAAAAATTATCGCCCTGGTCCCCGCGACTACAACCGCCCTGTACATAACATCACCCAGGACCAAGACTTATCTACCTGGCCGCACCCACTCCGGTGGGCATATTGGGTGCTCGTCGTCGCTGCCGTCATCATGCTGGTCAGCGGCATGGTCGGCATCTTCGGTGGAGGTGGCGTACAGGTAGAGCCTTCGGATTCGCGCATCGCCGAATATGTGCGGTCGAACCGCCTATTTGTCTCGGCATTCAATATCATCGGCGCGATAATACTGGCGCTCTTTTCCGCTCAACTTGCCACTGGATCGAAGTGGGCGCGCCGCATTATTTCCGTTGTCATCGCAATTACCCTCTTTTTCAATATTGCGGCCCTGGCGCTTGGCATTGGCGGGCTCGGCCTTCTGTTCATCGCTGTGACGCTGCTTATTGCGGTAGTACTACTCTTTCGGCCCCAGTCCAACCGGTTCATTGCCCACCGCAGCCTGCACGGGCGCAACTGACGGGGCGAGGAACGCACGACCAACGGCGCGGCAAATTAGCCCCCGCTCCAACTTGTGATTCATAATGAGGGGTATGTCTCGACTTAACCGCGCCCCTATTATTGACGCCGCGCTCGGCCGCACCCCCTCCCGCCCGCCGGTGTGGTTGATGCGTCAAGCTGGCCGATCTCTGCCAGAGTACCGTGCCGCCCGTGAGGGCATAAGCATGCTGGATTCCTGCTTCATGCCGGAACTCCTAGCAGAAATCACCCTGCAGCCGGTGCGTCGTCATGACGTGGACGCGGCCATCCTCTTTTCCGATATCGTGGTCCCACTCAAGGCCGCCGGCGTCAAGGTCGATATCGTGCCTGGACGCGGGCCAGTGATGGAGAAAGCGGTGAGGGACAAGGGGGACATTAGCAAGCTGCCTATTCTTGACGCCGATGTGCCCGAAGTCGCCCAAGGCATCGCTGGAATCCTCGACGAGCTTACTGAGACCCAAGCGCTCATCGGTTTTGTTGGCGCGCCATTTACCCTGGCCAGTTATCTGATTGAGGGCGGGCCGTCCAAGAACCACGAGCGCACCAAGGCGCTCATGCACGCTGAGCCCGAGACGTGGCATATGCTTATGCGACGGCTGGTGCCTACCCTTGTCAATTTCCTGCGAGTGCAGGTCGATGCTGGCATTGACGCGATGCAGCTTTTCGATTCCTGGGCCGGCTACCTCAACGAGCGTGACTACCGCGAGTTCGTGCTGCCATATTCGCAGGAAATCCTGGCCAGCGTCGATATTCCCCGGATCCACTTCGGCGTGGGCACCAGCGAGTTGCTGCCGGCGATGTCCGAAGCCGGCTCGGAGGTCATGGGCGTGGATTACCGTGTGACTATGGACGCTGCCGCGCGACGCGTGAGCTCCCGCGTCTTGCAGGGCAACCTCGATCCGGCGCTGCTTTTCGCCGGCGATGATGCCGTGCGCCAGGCCGTATGTACCATTCGTGACGAGGTGGAACGCGCCCGGCAGCGCGGCGATATTGATTCCCATATCTGGAATTTAGGACACGGGGTGCTGCCCACTACCGACCCGGAGGCTATTACCCGCGCCGTATCCATCATTCACGAGGAGGGCTAAATGCGTATTGCCATCATTGGTGCCGGCCTCGCCGGCCTTACCGCTGCTTATGAACTGCGCCTACACGACGTCGAGGTTTTCGAGGCCGCCGGGCGCATTGGCGGAAAGCTGTATTCCGTGCCGTTTAATGACGGCCCTACCGACATGGGTGCCGAGGCTTTCCTCGCCCGGCGGCGCGATGCCGTGGATTTCTTCCATACCCTCGGCTTAGCCGGCAGTTTGGTTGATCCGTCAGGGTTGCGCTCGTTGGTGTACAGCGGGGAGCTCAAAGCGCTGCCGCAGGGCGGGGTGATGGGCATTCCGTCTCATTCTGCGCCAGTTGCGCACTTGGTTTCGCAGGACACGGCGCGGCGTATCGACAACGAGCAGCCCTTTGAGTGGACCGTAGGCGGTGATGTCTCGGTCGGTGAGTTGGTGCGTCGACAATACGGCGGCGACCTGGTAGACCGCGTGGTTTCTGCGCTGCTGGGTGGGGTGTACTCGTGCACAGCCGATGATCTAGGCCTGCGCGCCACCATCCCCATGCTGGCCGATGCCCTCGATGCCCTTGCTACCTCCGGCCCCGTCACCCTCTCTGCGGCCGTGCGCTCTCTTGAGGAAAACCGTGGGGATAACCCCAACGCTGGTGGACCCGTATTCCAGACCTTCTCCGGCGGTTACGCTGAGCTCTACGAGACCCTGGCCGAAAAATCCCACGCCAAGATTTTCGTTGATACGTTCATTTCTGAGATCGTGCGCGAAGGCGACAAGTTCCGCCTAGCCGGCGCGCCGGGCGATTCTGCGCTCTTCGACCGCGTGCTGGTAGCTACTCCGGCGCCCACAGCCGCGCGCCTGCTGTCCAAAGTGACAGCGGAGGCGGCGACGCGGTTGAAGGGGGTGAAGCTGGCGGCATCGGCAGTTGTGGGCCTTAAATTCGAGTCCGACATCGATCCCTCCGGTACCGCGCTCCCCCAAAACTCCGGTATCCTCGTCGCCACTGACCAAGATGATGTACACGCAAAAGCATTCACGCTGTCATCGCGCAAGTGGCCGCACCTTGCGCAGCGCGGCGGGGCATTGGTGCGCGCTTCGTTCGGCCGATTTGGCGATGACGCCATCGTCAGCGCTGCAGAAGACACCCTCGTGGACTACGCCCTCGATGAACTGCAGCACCTGACTGGCTTCGATGGCCGCGCTACTGGCGTTACCGAAATTTTTACTCAGCGTTGGTTCGGCGGCTTGCCGCGCTTTGATGCCACCCATCTCGAAACCGTGGCAGCAGTGCGTGATGCTTTGTCCCAATCCCCAGGTGTCGACGTAACGGGTGCCTGGGCCGGCGGCGTGGGTGTCCCCGCGGTCATTGCGGATGCGCGAGCTGCCGCCGCTCGTATCGCTAGCAGCTAGCCGACGCAGCTAAGCCGCGCAGCTAGGTCACACTGCTGGCAACCGCAGCTAGGTCACACTGCTGGCAACCGCTGCTAGGCACAGCGCGTAGCACCGGTTCCCACTGGCACTGCCGGAAGTTAGTATCGCCTGCAATTGATGCCGCTGGTGCTTAAGCATCATCAGTAGTTGCGCGCGGCTCAATTGTGGCGTGGGCCGAATATGAAGCAGGGCGGTTTTGGGCATGCTTAAACAGGCAGCAGGGCGACTGCTGCCTGAACAGGCTCACGCGGGCTATACCGTGCAGGTGTGCTGACCTTAGGTGCTGCCGCTAGGGTCGGGCACGGCATCAGCCCAGGGTGGTTGCCACACCACCTTTCCGCGTCTGCGGGTGAGGCGACCGCGGCGCGGCGGCGCATTCGGGTCATCGTCGTTGACTCCGTTGTGGTACGGGCAGCAGGCCGCGAGGTTGGCCATATTGGTATCGCCACCGTGCCGCCAGGCTTCCAGGTGGTGGATTTGACACTTATCCGCGGGATAGTTGCACCGCGGCCACGGGCAGATGGGATTTTCGGCGGCGGCCATGAGCCGCTGTTTTTCGTTAGCCATGCGCTCGGTGCGGTAGAGATTCACCGCGCCTTCGAAGGGATGCACGAGGGTGATAAGGCCGCGCTCTGCAAGCGTGCGCGACACCAGTTCGGCGCCGGTAAGCCGCGCCCCATTGGTTAGTTGAATGGTGATTTCTTCGCCGTCGCCGTCGATGATGCGATCGAGCTCGTCGAGGGTGATGATTGCATTGGTCGTCACCGTGGGGCGCGGAGCGACGGAGCCGGAGAAAAGCCCTGCGACGGAATCTAAGGGAGCATCCTCGTCCAGGTTGGACTCCAAATCCGCGATGAGCGCTGAGGGTCCAGTAATCGCGAGCGTCCACGGTGCGTCCTTGCGGCGGTGGATACGCACGCCGGGGCGGGGCGGGGCGGGGTGGGCGGATTAATTTCGCGTAATTTCTTACGTGCGAGCTTTTCCATCTCATCGGTATCCGCAGCGGTGCGGCATAGCTCTACCCGCAGCTGCCACTCCTGGCGCTTAGTTTTGGCGCGCGTGGCATAGCGTTCGATGACCTCGAGTGTCGGCAGCGCGTGGGCGCGTTCGCGGGCAGCGGCTACGGCGCGGCGTTGTTGCCGGGAAAAGGAGGTGGGGGAGAAGAAGGCATCGGCAAGCGTGAGTAGCGTACGCGCCGTCCGATTTGGCGCACCGGCCGCGCGCAGCTCGCGGGCGGACATGCCTATGCACCCGGCGACTATGTCTATGCCGGGCGCCAGAGCCGCGAGGTATGCCTGAAGTGCTGTCACACCAAGCAGCTTAGGGCGATAGCGCAACTAAAATGCGGCGCGTGGGTGGAGCCTGTGGATAACTCGCCCCCAAACCGCTACAAAGCCGCGATTAATTGACGCGACATGTGAATAACTAGCCTTTATTGCGGAAGACGAAGATGGATGAGAAGTCCTGGTTCCCATGCCCCATGTCCTGCATCTCGGCGAAACGCTCGATGGCGGCGGATACGGCGGGCAGCGGTTTGTTGGAGGTCCTCTCTATGAGTTTGGCGTCCTTGGCCAGGGCGTCGACGGTGAAATCGCCTGGCTCAGTATTGCGTTCGCCGGTGATGAATGGGCCCTTCATAGTGGACATGAACGATAGGCCGGTGTGGTCGAGCATCTGCAGGATGACCTTGGAATCGAGCCCCTCGGATTCGCCGAGTTGCAGGGCTTCGAGTAGACCTTCAGCGGTCACCGCTAGGGCAAGGTTGGCCAGCAGCTTGCCGATGGCCGCCGTCGCCGCCGTTTCCACCCCAATCAGCTTTCCTTCTCCGGCCCAGGACTCGGCAAGGCCGAGGGCAACCTCGCGACGGTCATCGTCGGGCGTGCCGACATAAACGCCTAAAGTGCCTTCGCGTGCCGGTCCCAGCGATCCTATGACGGGGGAATGGACGTAGGAGTCAACGGCGGCGGCAAACTCACGGGCATCGTTAGGTGAGACCGTCGTGGTGTCGATCCAGGTAATGCCCTCGGGAATGAGCTGCGGCTCTATAACCACTTCTCGAATCTGGTCGGGGCCGAAGAGGGAGGTGATGATGACCTCGGCGCCCTCGATGGCGGCGGCGGGAGTATCGGCGCGCGCCGCGCCCTCATCCACGAGCGGTTGCGCACGTGTGGCGGTGCGGTTCCACACCGTCACCTCGTGGTTAGACAGTAGGTGGCGTGCGAGTTCGGTGCCCATGCGGCCAGTTCCCAAAAATGCAATCTTCATGCTTTCCCAGTGTGCCATCTCCGCGAGATTGCCGTTTCCGGGACGTGTCACGGAACTTCGCGGAAGGTTAGTGGGTTGCTGTGAATTACACCGGCATACGCAGTCACACTTTTGTATGGCGCGCGAATCGCTAGAATGACAGACATGCCTGATACTTCCCAGTCGCAACAGTGGTTCGAGCGTTCCTCCAAACTTATTCCGGGCGGGGTGAACTCGCCGGTGCGCGCTTTCAACTCCGTGGGCGGCCAGGCCCGCGTGATTGAGCGGGGTGAAGGATCGCGCCTGTGGGATGTCGACGGCAATGAGTACGTCGACCTGGTGAGCTCTTATGGCCCGATGATTCACGGCAATGCGCACCCGGAAATCGTGGAGGCCGTGCAGCAGGCGGCCAGTGGTGGGCTGAGTTTTGGTGCGCCGACAGAGGGTGAGGCGCTGCTGGCGGAGGAAATTGTCAAGCGCACCGCAGCTGATAAGGTGCGCATGGTTAACTCCGGCACGGAGGCGACCATGTCGGCGGTACGCTTGGCTCGCGGCTACACGGGGCGCGCGAAGGTGCTGAAGTTCGAGGGTTGCTACCACGGGCACGTGGATGCGCTGTTGACATCGGCAGGCTCGGGCGTGGCGACGTTCGGCCTGCCGGATTCGCCGGGTGTGACGGAGGCGACGGTGAAGGACACCATCGTCGTTCCTTATAATGATTTGGCTGCGGTGCGCGAGGCCTTTGCAGCGAATGAGGGCCAGATTGCCTGCATCATCGCGGAGGCGGCCGCCGGCAATATGGGCACCGTTCCCCCGCACGAGGGCTTTAATGCGGCGCTGAAAGAGATCGCGCATGCCGATGGAGCCCTGCTCATCCTTGATGAAGTCATGACCGGTTTCCGCACTTCTTATAAGGGCTGGTACGGCGTTGATGGCGTGGCGGCAGACCTGGTGACTTTTGGCAAGGTGGTCTCCGGTGGCTTGCCAGCCGCGGCCTTTGGTGGTCGCGCCGAGGTCATGGACCACTTGGCGCCGCATGGTCCGGTTTACCAGGCGGGCACCCTGTCTGGTAACCCGGTTGCGATGGCCTCGGGCCTGAAGTCACTGCAGCTTGCTGATGAGTCCCTCTACTCCCGCCTGGAAGAAAAGGCCGACCAGCTCGGCGCGATGATTTCCGCCGCCCTGGCGGCTGAGGGCGTGGCACACCATATTCAGCGCGCGGCGTCCATGTTCTCTATCCGCTTCGCCGAAGGCGAGGGCCGCGACTTCGCGGATATGCAGGCAGCGGAGACCTTCCGCTTTGCGCCGTTCTTCCACGCGTTGCTTGACAATGGGATTTACGTGGCACCGAGTGCGTTTGAGACGTGGTTCGTCTCTGATGCTCTTGGCGATGCCGACTTTGAGCGCATCGATGCTGCCCTCAAGCCCGCCGCCCGGGCCGCGGCTGCTGCGGTGCCCGGACAATAAGGCCTGAGTAATAAGGCTCGGATAACTCGGCCCGGATAACTAGGCCCCGACAATAAGCCCCGGATAATTAGGCCCCGACAATACGGCCTGAACAAAAGGCCGGCACAAAAAGCCGGCACAAAAAGGAGAAACATGACACGAACTATCGTGCACCTCGTGCGCCATGGCGAGGTATATAACCCGGATAAGATCCTATACGGCCGTACTCCCGGCTACCATCTATCCTCGCGCGGCCATTCCATGGCTGCGCGGACAGCGGAAAGCTTCCGCGATCATGATGTGACCTATTTGGCGGCCTCGCCGCTGCAGCGCACGCAGGAAACCGCGCGTCCGATTGCGCAGGTGACGGGCCTGAATGTCGACGTCGATAAGGCACTCATTGAGTCCGGCAACCAATTCGAGGGCTTGCACATCAAGGGTCTGCGCTCGGCGCTGTGGAACCCGCGGCACTGGCCCAACCTGGTCAACCCGCTGGAGCCATCGTGGGGTGAGGCTTATGAGGGTATCGCTGAGCGCATGCTCGGTGCGGTCGACCGTGCGCGTACCGCGGCAGAAGGCCACGAGGCCGTGCTGGTAAGCCACCAGCTGCCCATCGTTATGGTGCAGCGCACGGTGCTAGGCCAGCGCCTGCCGCATGCGCCGTGGAACCGCGAGTGCGCTTTGGCCTCGGTAACTTCGCTGCTCTTTGCGGATAACCAGATTACGGATATCTTCTATTCCTCGCCGGCGCAGGAAATTTAATGGCACGCACACGCACCCGTGCAGCAACGCGCGTTGTGGCAACCGCGCTTTCTGTAACCGCCTTGACTCTTTCCGCCTGCACGCAGGACGCCGAGAACGCGCAAAATGCGGTGGCTACCGGCGGCGAGTTCAAATTCATCTCCCCGGGCGGGGAGCGGGAAATCCACTACGAGGAAGCCGATAGGAAACCGCTTCGCAGCTTCAGCGGCGCGGATGTCCGCGATACGGATAAGACCATTTCCTTGGACGATTACGAGGGCGAAGTCGTGGTCTTGAACTCCTGGGGCCAGTGGTGCGCGCCGTGCCGCGCCGAGGCCGATGACCTGCAGGCGGTACACGCTGAGCTGCAAAAACGAGACATGGGTACCGTATTAGGCATCAATGTGCGCGACTATAACCCGCAGGTATCCAATGACTTCTTGGATGATAACGGCTTGGAGTACCCCTCCATCTATGACCCGCCGTTTAAGACGGCCGCGGCGCTAGGCGGCGTGCCTACATCCGTGGTGCCGACCACGATCGTCTTGGATAAGCAGCACCGTCCGGCTACCGTTTTCTTGCGGTCTATCACTACCGATGACGTGATGGATGTTGTGGATAAGTTAGAAAAGGAATAAATGGATTACGCAGCAAATATCGGCGGTTCGTTTGCTGAGGCTGCCACCTCCGGCCCGTTGATCCTCGGCATTCTCGCCGCGGCTTTGGCGGGTCTTGTCAGCTTTGCCAGTCCCTGCGTAATCCCCTTAGTGCCCGGCTATATCTCCTACCTCGCCAGCGTCGTTGGTGGTGAGGTGAGCTATGACGAGAAGCTGGGGGTGGGCATCGGCAAGCGCAGGCAATGGGCCGTCGTGCTGGCGGCAGCGCTGTTCATTTTGGGCTTTACCGTGGTCTTTTTGCTGGCGACGGTCTCGGTCTTTGGTGCGATTTCCGCGCTCACGCTCAACGCGGATACGCTGATGCGTGTGGGCGGTGGCGTCACTATCGTGATGGGCATGGTCTTCTTGGGCGCGATTCCGGCGCTGCAGAAAGACACCCGCTTCGCACCTAAGCGCTGGACCACGTGGTTGGGGGCGCCGCTTCTGGGTGGCGTTTTCGCGCTGGGCTGGACGCCGTGCCTGGGACCCACACTGGCGGCGATAATTTCCATTTCCGTGGGCACCGAAGGCATAACCGCCGCCCGCGGTGTCCTGCTCATTATGGGCTATTGCCTAGGTCTTGGACTGCCGTTCCTGCTGGTGGCGTTGGGGTCCGCGCGGGCGATGCGCACCATTTCGTGGGCGCGCAAGCACTCGCGCACCATTCAAAAGATTGGTGGCGTGGCGATGATCCTCGTGGGCCTTGCCCTGCTTACTGGCCTGTGGGGCGAGTTTATTTCCTTTATTCAGAAATGGACCGTGGACTACGGTGCAACCCTTATCTAGGAGAGACGTGTTTTATATCCGCAAAGCCTGGCGCTGGCTCACCAGCATGCGCACCGCGCTGGCCCTGCTATTTCTGCTGGCGCTCGCAGCTATTCCAGGTTCCCTCCTGCCGCAGCGCGACCTCAACGAGCAGAACGTGCAGAAGTTCATCGAATCCAATGGCACCGTAGCGGAAATTTACGATAAGCTACAGCTTTTTGATGTCTTTTCCTCCGTCTGGTTCCAGGCTATCTTCCTGCTCTTGGCGGTTTCGCTTATTGGCTGCATCATTCCGCGCTCTATCGACCACTACAAGGCGTGGCGCACACAACCCACGCGCGCACCGAAGTACTTGCACCGCTTGCCGCTGAGTGCTGAGGGGCATTCGGATAAGAGCGAAGAAGAGCTCAGCGCGGAGATCCACAAAAGCCTGAAAAAGTGGCGCGTGGCGGAATACACCCCGGATAAAGACCGCGCCGGGGCGCACACCTTTTCCGCCGAGCGCGGCTACGGCCGCGAGCTGGCCAACCTCATTTTTCACGTCGCGCTGGTGGCGATTTTGGTCACCGTGGCCGCCGGCCGCCTGGTTAACTATGAGGGCCAGGTTATCGTCGTCACCGAGTCCGGCTCGCGCGGCGGAAATATCTCGCTGGAGCAGTCCGCGGAGTTCTGCAATACCTCCACCTCGAACTTTGACTCTTTCCGCGCAGGGCCGCTTTTCGATGGTACCGGGCTCCATCCCTTCTGCATGATCGCGCACAACTTTACCGCGAAGTACCTGCCTAATGGACAGGCGGAGATGTTTACCTCCAACGTCTCTTACGCGGAGGGAGACGATATTTATAAAGATTCTTCCGAGTGGAAGGACTATGAGCTCAAGGTCAACCACCCACTGCGCCTGGCACATAACCGGGTCTACCTGCAAGGTCACGGCTACGCGCCGACGGTGACGGTGGAGTGGCCTAATGGTGAAAAACGCACGCAGACCATCCAATTCCAGCCCACTGACACGACTTTCTTTCTGTCCTCGGGCGTGTTGCGCTTTGACCCGCCGGCGGGTATGTACCCGGATCTTTTTGAGCGCCGCCAAAACCAGCTGGCCATCCAGGGTCTATTCGCCCCGACGGCGGAGTGGAGTGGCGAGAACGGCAAGCTTTTGCAGTCCTCCCACCCGGGCCTTAATGATCCGGCGCTAGCGGTCGATATTTACCGCGGTGATGCTGGCCTCGATACCGGAACGCCACAGTCGCTCTTCTCGCTGGATTCCAGTCTCGTGCACTCGGGGCAGCTGCAGAAGATCGACCGTGTGAACTTGAGCCAGGGCGATGACGTGACGTTGGATGATGGCACCAAGATCACCTTTGAAGGGGCCAATGAATTTGCTAATTACCAAGTCTCCTATGACCCATTCCAAAAGTGGGTACTGGCATCCGCTTTGGTCATGCTGGTGTCCCTCGTGGCTTCGTTGATGATTAAGCGCCGCCGCGTCTACATTCGCTTGCGGCCGGATTCCGCTGGCGGAACCAATATCGAGATGGGTGGTCTTGCCCGCACCGATCGTGCCGGCTGGTCCGAGGAATTCAACAAGCTGCACCGTGCGCTCTTGGAGCTTCCGGATCCAGATGAGGTGGAAGAAGACAAACTCTATACTGATAATTGATCCAACTATAGTTGGATCCGGCTGCTTGTATGAGTAAGGTAATCAGCACGATCCCGCACGTGTGAAGGTTAGGTGGACTCTCTTGCAGATCGATCAGAATCTGTCGAACTTCTCAGATATCGCGGTGCAGACCGCATTCGTGGTGTATTGCATCGCGCTATTCATGTCGCTGTTGTACTACGGTCGCATGCGCAGTCTCATCGAGGCGCGGCGAGTCAACTCCTCGGCGGCGTCCAAGGTATTGGTCGGCACTGGGGCTGATGGCGGCGTGGATGTTAAAGCTGGAACGGATACGACAGCTGCCAACACCGATTATGAGGCTGAGGTCTCCGCCGCGGCCGCAACCTTGGACCCGGAAGAAGTCGCGGACAGGGAACGCAAGCTAGATAAGCTCGGCGGCATGACCAGCTCGCTGATGTGGGTGGCCATTGCGTTGCATGCCGCTGCCATTGTGTTGCGCGGGCTGGCCACGGGCCGTTTCCCTTTTGGCAACCTCTATGAGTACGTATTGATGGTGTGCTTCGGCGTGCTGCTGGTGGGCAATATTGCCATGCAGCGAAAGGAATGGCGCACCGTTTGGCCGTGGATCCTTACCCCGGTGTTGGCACTGATGTTTTACGGCTCGACCAAGCTCTATGCGGATTCCGCACCGGTGGTGCCAGCGCTGCAATCGCACTGGTTGCCCATCCACGTCACGGTGGTGTCCTTGGGTGCATCCATCGGCATTATTTCCGGCATCGCCTCGTTGTTGAGCCTACTTCGCCAGTGGCAGCCAAAGCACGCGGAGCGCGGGTTCTTCGGCGCGTTGGCTTATCCGCTGCCGTCTGCGGTAAAGATTGACCGCTTGGCGTATCGTTTGGGCGTTATCACCCTGCCGACGCTGGGCCTGGGAATTATCCTGGGCGCGATCTGGGCCGAATCTGCGTGGGGCCGTCCCTGGGGTTGGGATCCGAAGGAAACCGTGTCCTTTGCCACTTGGATTCTTTATGCTGCTTATCTGCACGCGCGTGCGACCCCGGCGTTTCGCAAGGCGGCGCCGTGGATTAACGTCTTGGCGATGGCGGTGATGGTATTCAACCTGTTCTTCATCAATATGGTGGTCTCCGGTCTGCACTCCTATGCGGGGTTGAACTAAATGGCCACCCACCATAGCCCACGCAATAAGCAGGGCAAGCCCGCCGGCGATAATGAGCTCATTTTGGCCTTGGGTGCGCAGATCGCGCAGCGGCGGCGTGAGTTGGGCATAGTCCAGCAGCAGCTTGCCGATGCCGCCCAGATCTCCCGCTCCACCCTCCACACTATTGAGCATGGGGGAGCAGGTGTGCGGTGGGAAAAGGTTACCGCCGTGGCAGAAGCGCTGGGTTTAGAGATGCGGTTCGTGCCAAAGGATTAGTCCTGGTCCTTGGCGTTGTTAGTGCCATCATTGCCGTCGGTGTCGCGGGTGCGACGCTGGCGGCGTTTTTCTTCCTCGGCCTCCTGCTTGCGGCGCTGTTTGAAGCGCTCCTTTTCCAGGTTCCACAGGAACTCCTCGTCATCATCGGGGCCCTTGATGGCACGCGGTTGTTCTTCAACCTGGCGGGATTTCCAGGAGGATGGCCCGAAGGCCTTCCACACCAAGTAGGCGGCGAGTACAAAAAGCAGTAGGAGGATTAGTCGACCCATGCAGATTATTCTACCTGTGCGGCGTACAATCGACCCCCATGATGCACAACCCTGAGCCACCAAAACCGGACCTCGAACTGCGCCGTCGTTCGCGGAAGGCGCTATGGAAATATGGACTCGCGCGAGTGGTTCTTTTCATAGCGCTCACTGTGATTATCGAGTTGCTGGCGGTACTGATCGGTGTCCCCATCCCCATCCTTTTGGCAGCGCTTTTGGCGCTTTTTGTCGCCCTACCGCTGTCTATGCTGATCTTTAAAAATTGGCGCGTTGAGGCCACGCAGACACTGGCAGAGTACTCTGCGCAGCGGAAGGCACACAAGCGCTGGGTGCAAGCCGAATTGGAAGGCCGCGCGCAGGGCTAGGCGCGGAGGCCTAGACACGGAGGCCTAGGCGCGGCGGCTTAGGCGCGGCGGCTTGGGCCTAGACCGCAGCGACGGCGATGGCCTCGATCACTGCCCAAATGAGCATGGTGCGCCCGGTTAGCCCCAGGACGGGGATGAGCTCGGGCCCGGTGGCGCCGCGATTGACGGTGCGCACGGTGCGCAGTGCAAACGGGAAGTAGACCAGGCCGACAAGCGCCAGCCAGCTGTCGAACGCAACCGCGATGGTAAGTACGAAGGGTAGCAGCAACAGGCCGGTAAAGAGCAGGCGTGCGTTCTTATCGCCCAAGCGCACCGCGAGGGTCACCTTACCAGCCTCGGCATCGGAGGGAATATCGCGGATATTATTGACTAGGTTCACCCCGGAGCTCATGGCGCCGATGCCAATCGCCATGGCCAGGCCGGTCCAGGAAATGCGGCCAGCCTGGGTAAATTCGGTGCCGAGCACGGCAACGAGTCCGAAGAAGACAAAGACGGCGACCTCACCCAGTCCGCGGTAACCGTAAGGGTTTTTGCCGCCGGTATAAAACCACGCGCCGGCGATGCACAGCGCGCCGATGAGGATAAGCCACCAGGCACCGGCTGCCAGGGACAGGATGATTCCGGCCAGGCCGGCGACGGCGAAGCATCCGAACGCGGCGTGTTTTACGTGGTGCGGTTGCGCGAGGCCGCTACCGGTCAGCCGCTGCGGGCCGGTGCGGTCATCATCGGTACCGCGGATGCCATCGGAGTAATCATTGGCATAGTTTACGCCGATGATAAGTGCCCACGCCACGATGAGCGCGAGTACCGCGCGACCGATATGCCCCCCATTAATGCCGAAGGCCGCACCCGTACCGGCGATAACGGGTGCGACGGCATTGGCCCATGTATGCGGGCGAGCACCAGTGAACCAATCCTGTGCGGTAGCGGAATAATTACCGGCTGATTTCGGCGAAGTCATAGCCACCATTGTGCCACTGCGGATACGGCGTGTAGCAATCAGGAAGCCGGACCCTCCGGCTGGGTTAGGCGTTAAAGAGGGCGGCAACAGCGTGTCGGTCGACCTTGCCCGGGCCGGTAGTGGGAAATTCCGCGAGGTGCTTTAAGTCCTTAGGCAGCTGCCAGCGGGGGAGATCGGTGTCTTCGAGAGCTTCAAAGACACCGCCAAACTCGACCTGACCGGTATAGGCGGCCACGATGGCCTGGCCCAGCCGTGGGTGCGGGATGCCGACGACGCACGCCTCTGTAACGCCAGGCACGCGCAAGATCTCGCGTTCCAAGACTTCTGGGTGCAGCTTTAGCC
The DNA here is from genome assembly GCF_003688935.1 of Corynebacterium macginleyi. GTDB lineage: Bacteria > Actinomycetota > Actinomycetes > Mycobacteriales > Mycobacteriaceae > Corynebacterium > Corynebacterium macginleyi. The sequence goes on from NZ_REGE01000013.1 coordinate 46,877, forward strand.
CACCGGAGTCGATGACATTATCTAAGCGCCCGGTGACGGTAAGGATGCCGTCCTCTATGACGCCGGCATCGGATGTAGCAAACCACCCGTTCCCGGGAAATGCCTCGTGGTTAGGGGCATTGCGGTAGCCCTGCGCGATAGTGGGCCCGCCGAGTAGGACGCGGCCATCCTGGACGCGGGCGGTCGTCCCGGGCAGCGGGCGGCCGTTGTACACGCAGCCGCCGGCGGTCTCGGAGGAACCGTAGGTAGTGGTGATATTGATGCCTCGATCTGTGGCCGCGACGTGCAGGCGCGGGTGGATGGCGGCACCGCCCACCAAGATGGCAGTGAAGCTGCGGAGCGCGTCGATGCCCTCTGGGAAGTCCATGGCCTTGGCCAGCTGCAGCGGGGTAAGGGCGGTATAGGTGCGGTCGCCGGTGCGAGAGAGCTCCGCGGCGGCGCGAGCGAAAGCAGAGATATCGAAGCCCGCGCTGAGATCGAGGCAAAGCGGATCCACCCCGGCCACCAGGGAGCGGACGAGGACCTGGATGCCGGCGATGTGGTGGGCGGGCATCGCCAAGAGCCATTGGCCGGGGCCGCCGAGGACCTGGTGGGTGGCATCGGCGCTGGTCACCAGGTTAGCCGGTGTTAATTGCGCGCCCTTTGGGGTGCCGGTGGATCCGGAGGTTGAAACCACGAGGGCGATGTCATCGGCGATGGGCTCACCGGCGCGTTGGGAATTGCGCAGGAGGGTGGTACGGGTGGCATCGGCAAGCGGCACCGGCAAAAAGCAGGATTGACCTGCAATGGCAGATTCGAGATCCGGCAAGATTGCCGCGGGGTCGTGCGGATCGACGGGCAAGGGGGCGAGGATAGTCACGGCACTAGATCTTAAGGCCACCTTGGGATAAACCCCGGTTGCTTCCGGGGTGAGTCGATGCAGGAATCAGCGGTAGGTGTCCTCGTGATCGCAGGGCCGCTCGTTATTGGCTGCAGCCTCTTTGATGCGGCGTAGCAACCATGCGCGCGAGCCGAGAACGCCCGCGACGGCGAGGACCGCGAGCAGGACACAAAAGACGATGAGCACAGTGTGAGGCACTCCTTAGTAGTAATAGGGGAACTCGTCCCAGTTGGGTTCGCGCTTGTCCAGGAAGGACTGCTTGCCCTCAACGGCCTCATCAGTCATATAAGCAAGGCGGGTGGCCTCGCCGGCGAAGACCTGCTGGCCCATTAGGCCATCATCGGTAAGGTTGAATGCGAACTTCAGCATGCGCTGGGCGGTGGGGGATTTCATGTTGATTTCCTGGCCCATGCGGATGGCGGCGTCCTCGAGCTCGCCGTGGTCTGCGACCTCATTGACCGCGCCCATCTCATACATGCGCTGCGCATCGTAGGTCCGGCCCAAAAAGAAGATCTCGCGGGCGAATTTCTGGCCCACCATTTTAGCCAGGTAAGCCGAGCCATAGCCTGCATCGAAGGAGCCGACGTCCGCGTCCGTCTGCTTAAAGCGCGCCTCCTGGCGGGAGGCCACAGTCATATCGCAGACCACATGCAGCGAGTGCCCGCCGCCGGCCGCCCAACCGTTGACCGCGGCGATCACAATCTTGGGCATGGTGCGGATAAGGCGCTGGACCTCCAAAATGTGCAGGCGGCCGCCTTCGACCTTGGCGCGGGCCTCATCGACGCTGGATTCATCCGCCGTAGCGTCATTGCGTATGTGCTCGGTGGCGTAGCGATACCCCGACCGGCCGCGAATGCGCTGGTCACCGCCGGAACAAAACGCCCAGCCTCCATCCTTTTGCGAGGGCCCATTGCCGGTAAGCAAGACCGTGCCTACATCCGGGGTGCGGCGAGCGTGATCCAAGGTGCGATACAGCTCATCCACGGTGTGCGGCCGGAAGGCATTGCGCACCTCGGGCCTGTCGATGGCGATGCGTACAATCCCATTCTTCCGACCGTCCGCCGCCAGGCGGTGGTAGGTGACGTCCGTGAGATTTTCAAAGCCTTCAATCGGGCACCATAATTCCTTGCGGAATGGATTATCGGTGCTGTATTTCTTTTGCTCGCTCATAGCGCCCAGCATAGTGGGCGCGAAAAAGTTTAGTCCCCATTCCCAACCCTCACCTCTACGCACTGCCCAGCATGCTGGTAATAATCAATACTCGCTAACTGCGAGGGGGTTATCCCCGCAATGTACCCGTGTACCCTATGCCGGCGCGGTCATCAATACTGTGGGAAGACTTGAACTCCCTCGACCCTTTAACGCCAAAAGGGTGCCTAGTGTCTTCGATTTCCCCTCGAAGGCGGGGGCATACTCGCTGCTAGTGCGTAAAGGCTACCGCCACGCGCGCGGCGTGGCATGACTAAAATTTTCGCTATGGAGTTATCAGTTCCGTATTCCAGTTCAACTGCTGGATGCGGGTATCAAGTTCCCGGTACTGCTTGGACAGGTCATCGACCCGCTTGCGTAGCTCTGCTACCGGAAGCGTGGCCACGAACTTAATCTCCGAGCGAGAGTAGCGGTCCTGGCGCGCGCCCGCGGCCTGGGCGAGGTCGTGGTAGATGCGGCGGGTGCGCAGGAGGCCATCACGAAGCGCAAGTGCCTGCATCAAGTTCTTCTCACCATCAAATTCGGTGGCCACGTTCGTGGCATTAATGGCCTGCACCAGCTTATCGATGCGCCCGGTAATACCCTCTAGCTCGCGCAAAAGCTCGGCTGGGTCCTCATCCGGGGTATCGCCCTCCTGCACGCGGACTACGGAGAGCAGGCGATCACGCAGCTCATTGAGCCGATCCTGCGCCTGCGCGCGCTCTGCTAATGCCTCTGCTAATAGCATGGTTCCTCCTTCAGGATAGTTAGGGACCACAGTAGCCGGGGTGGAGAGCTGGGGTCAATGGGTTTGGGACTACCCGATGAACAAGAAGGCAAAGAGCGTGTTGAGTACGGTCGCGACGATCATCGGAACCGCAGTGCGCTTGACCAGCCGGATGGGGTTGACGTTAATGGCCCCGGACACGATGAGTACCGCAGCATTAACCGGTGAAACCTGGCGCATGAGGTTGGAGGTTCCCCAGGTAGCAGTGAGCATCTGTGGAGCGTGGATCGAGGTCTGCGCAGCCAAATCGGGTACTGCCTCCGCGAAGGCAAAGTAGGGTGCGGTGCCGGAACCGGTGAGTGCGGCCATGACTGCCGTGGCGGCGACAAAGATAAGCACGAGCGTGATGGCGGCACCCGAAGAATCCTGTGCCACGTTAATAAGCATCTCTATGACGCCCATCTGTGTGATGCCTTCTACCAAGACGGCGGCCGCCACGAGGAGCGCGACGACCCCAGCCGCACCCTCGCCCATGCCTTTAAAGAAGATGGCAGCGGAATCAATGGCACCAGTAACGGTGCGCTTGCGAATGGACTCGATAGCCATCGCAATAAATAATGACGCCACAGTAACCGGCAATATTCCCGCCTCGAAAGAAAGGACGCCAAGCTGCTTCAAGATAGCCGATATCACGATGAGCAAGAGCGGCAGTAACGGAAGAACTGCGTAATAGCCGGGGAGGGAAGAAGCACGGGTAATGGATTCTTCGGTATCTGCCAAGGACGCGTTCTCACCATCTGCAAACCCTGCGGTATCGGCCTCTTTTTTATCGCAGCGCCGTTGCCACCACATGTGTACAAAGGCGGTTATCACCAAGGTTGGTAGGGCCGCATACGCGACTGAGCCGAAGACGAATTCCGTTACCTGCATATTTGTAAGCCCCGCACCTTGAATAAGTCCCGCTTCCAGGGGAGTAGGCATGATAGTGGACGACGTTACGACAATTGCAGCGACGGTCAGGGGAGTAAGCCCTGCGGCGATAAGAGCTGGCAGCAGCGTTGCGACCAACAACAACGAAAGTGCAGAGGCGGAAGGAACCACCAGCGATAGAAGGCTACCGATGAGGAAGCCGATTGGGACCAACCAATAGGAACCTTTAAAGCGCTTGAGAGGGGAAGAGAGAATCACCACTGCTTTGGCATCGGCCCCGATGTGGTGCATATAGGAGACGAAACCAAATAGCACCATGATGGCCATGCCGATGCCGGAAAAGCGTTCTTTGAAAAGGGCGTCTACTACCAAGAGCTGGTCATAGAAAGAATTACCGGTAGTGTCGATCTCGACGGTTTTAAATTCGGCGCGGCCAGTGACTGCGGCGATCATTAGGAGGGCGACACCTACTGAGAAAATTGCCGCCGCGGCGTGGACTTTTTTGTAGATAAGGTAGACCACGGCCGCAAGCGCTGCCGAGGCTATCAAGAGGTAAAGCATCGCAAAACTTGCAATCTGGTTATAACCACTTACAGATTTAATGTACCACTCATAAATAAGATGAGTACTATAAACCCATGAACATCGATGACGTTCTTGATCGCGCCCACGTAGTTTCCCTCCCGCTGGCCGTGAAGTTTCGCGGCATTACCACGCGGGAGGCGTTGCTTATTGATGGGCCTGCCGGTTGGGGTGAATTTGCGCCGTTTTTGGAATATGGGCCTGCGGAATCGGCCGCGTGGCTGCGCGCCGGACTGGAGGCTGCGTACGAGGGCTTTCCACAGCCCGTTCGCGAGTGGGTAGAGGTCAATGCCACCATTCCCGCCGTTCCCGCAAGTGAGGTCTCCACGATTGTGGATCGCTACCCTGGCTGCCGGACGTTCAAGATTAAGGTGGCGGAGAAAGGCCAAACGCTTGCTGATGATATTGCGCGCGTCCACGCCGTCCGCGATTACGTAAGCGCCCGCGGTGTTATCCCGGTGTTGCGCGTGGATGCCAATGGCGGCTGGAGCGTGGCCGAAGCGGTAGAAGCCGCCCAGGCGCTCATGCCGCTGGACTATATGGAACAACCCTGCGCGAGTGTGGAAGAACTGGTGGCGGTGCGCAGGCAGCTTATGCGCAACGGACTTTTTGTGCGCGTGGCCGCGGATGAATCCATTCGCAAGGTGGAGGATCCGTACCGCGTGGCGGATCTGCAGGCGGCCGATGTAGCGGTGGTCAAACCCGCGCCGCTGGGCGGGGTGCGCCGCGTCCTCGAAGTGGCACAGCACCTGCGCGAACGGCACATGGATATTACGGTAGCCTCAGCGCTGGATACCTCCATCGGCATCAATATGGGCTTGGCGGCGGTGGCGGCGCTGCCGCAAATGTATGACGATGAGGACATTGACGTCACCCCGGCCGCAGCGGGCCTGGCCACGGGCAGCCTTTTCGAAGAAGACGTCACCGCGCCCCGCCAGCTACACGACGGTCACCTGCGCGCCGAGATCCTCGCCCCAGAACCTAACCGCCTGTCTGACCTAGCCGCCCCGGCCGATCGCCGCGAGTGGTGGTTCGAGCGCCTGCGGGAATCGTGGCAATTCCTGTAGTTTGCTCCTGACAGCACAAACTACAGGTGCTTAACAGCTAATCTTGCGTTGAGAGGGTCGTTGCAACACTTTCTCTTCAGTTGGGCGTTGCAACGACCCCTAGAATTCAAGGTTTATTGTTGCTGCTTGGGCTTTTTCTGGAGACCAAATATTCAATGAACACTAGGCCAAACCAAACAATGATAACCGTTGCAATTACCTGCCACTCGATTGCAAAGTAGAGTGCTAATCCTAGAAAGACTAGTGGTGGAATAAAGTCGCGAGCTTTTAACGGCATTGTGATCCTCGTAATCGTCCTACCCTCGGAAAGTGGACCCGTCGGGGTTAGCTATGCTGCACTAGTCAGAGTAGCTGAAGTCTTGGCTTTAGAAACATCAGGAGCCACAAGATTGCACTAGGAGTGCCGCCGGCGCATGTTGTAGCGCAGGCACTACCGGAAGACTTCCTGACGGCAGCTGATCGGATTGTGGAGTGCCCCGGGTTTTGTTCCTAGGCATGTGCCTTGATTTCTATTATTCCCTGTTGCGGGTTCTTCTTCCACAATTCGGTTTCCACCTCGACCGGGGTTCGGTACCCCAGGCTTTGGTGGAGCCTTACCTCGTTCCACCATGACACCCACTCAAACGTGGCGATTTCTACCTCGACAACGTCATTCCACCTGCGAGTATGGATCAGCTCACCTCTTGTAAGAGCCGTTAACGTTTTCAGCCAGTGCATTGTCATTTCAGTCGCCGACAGTCTCAGTGGAAGCGGCAATCCCGTGCTGGAAAAGGCGCTGGTTGTAGACAACACTGACGCACTCTAAAACATGATCCGAATGGTGAATGAGACCTGTTGTTTCCCTAGCACTCGTGGGTCGCTTGGTTGAGTGCTTGCAGCGGTAATGCCT
>NZ_REGE01000014.1 GCF_003688935.1 Corynebacterium macginleyi
CCAGATTCGCGGCTTCACGCCGGTACTCCGGGGTGTACTTCTTCCTTGACGAACTCACAATGAACATCCTCTCCTACGGACACAAGATCCGTACTAATAGGGTGTCCACTAAACGAGGGTAACCTCAGTAGCGCTTGAGTGTGTATCCGGTAGCAGTTCACAACGCTAGGGGCTCTCCTTCCGGTAGGTGCAACCCTCGGGTGCGGCACGTACCGGAAGGGCTCCGGTTACGACGGATTACCGTGCGGTGATAGCGCTGCTAATACGGCAGCGTTCTTACCGCTAGTGAAGATTAGCTAGGGTGCTCGCACCATGCGATTTACTGGGCGAGGCATGCACCGCGAAGCCTCGGCCTGACTACTGCCTAGCAGGTCGCGGCGTTGACGAAGGGCGGACCGCGGGAAGTCTCGCCCCGGTGGGCGCAGGCCCATCCGCTACTGGATACTCGCTCAGGTGCTACCAGATACTCACCACACCGCTACCATGTCAGTCTCCTGAACACACTAGGCTGGGTATTCGGACGTGTCGTGTGGAATCAGAATATTCAGCCGCACCCGTGGATTGAGGGCCCGACCCCCGATGTGTCCACTTTTCGGGGGTCGGGCCCGCTCGCAGTATGTCAGCGTTGTCTACAACGAGCGCCTTTCCCAGCACGGTATTACAGCTTCCACCGGAAGTGTTGGTGACTCCTATGATAATGCTCTGGCTGAAAACGTTAACGGACCCTCACAAGAACGAACTGATCCATACCCGCAGGTGGGATGATGTTGTCGAGGTAGAAATCGCCACGTTTGAGTGGGTGTCATGGTGGAACGAGGCAAGGCTCAACCAAAGCCTGGGGTACCGAACCCCGGTCGAGGTGGAAACCGAATTGTGGAAGAAGACCCCGCAACAGGGAATAATGCAAATCAAGGCAAATGCCTAGGAACAAAACCCGGGGCACTTCATACTGGCAAATCCGTGGGTATGTTGACTCGGATAACAAATTTGGCGCATCGCTTCGCGCTGACTGGTATTGCCAAGTCACACCCCAGCAGGATGGAGGGTTTGTGGCCTAAACGACAGGATGTGTTGGTGAAGTTATATGTTTAGCCCGTCTGGCGTGCTGGTATTAGGATTATTTCACTTATCAGGAGGGATAACGCAGCCTCGGACCTGAAATACCGCCGAGGACGTGCTGATGTGCTATGCGCCGAGGTTCACGATGAATGGATGAGTAAGAATCATCCTCGATGCCCCGTCTGTAGCGGGGCCTGCACGAAAAGCGGGACTACAAGCACCAATCCGCTAGCAATGGCAATAGAGCGCCTGTAACTACTGTCACTCGCGCTAGAGGCTGACCCAAGAAAGTGAACGCATCAGAGGCAGACCCACGTGCCAAAGCACACACCCTAGCCAGCCAAGCAACACAAGCCACCAGCGGCTGTGAATACGGTCCACCAGCAACTTTCGACAGTGCCTATAACCACTCTATGGGAATGCGCAAAGGCCATGTGCCCTAAACCACGCAGTCCACCAACACAAAATGTCGTTTAACACGACACGCCGAAAAACAACACGTTTTGTCGTTTAGCCCGGGTTTGTAGTCCATACCCAAGTGAAATAGCTACAATTACAGCTACACCCGCCTCAGTACCGGATGAGTACAGCCCACCCCTGCAACACTATTAATGCAGGTGGTGGGCTATTTTTGGTGTGGAGCCGACGACGGGAATCGAACCCGCGCCAGCAGCTTGGGAAGCTGCAGTTCTACCATTAAACTACGTCGGCACTGCGCTGAATGCGCTTTCCCTACTATACACCTTAAGGAGGCGATTGAGTAGAATCGGGTCCGTGCTTCTTTCAGATCGTGATATTCGTTCCGCCATTGATTCCGGAGAGCTGGGCATCGAGCCCTTTGATGGTGAGCTTATCCAGCCTTCTTCCGTTGACGTGCGCTTGGATAAATATTTCCGGGTATTTAATAACTCCCGTTATACGCACATTGACCCCAAGGCGGAGATGCCGGAGCTCACCACCCTGGTGGAAGTAGAAGAGGAACAATCCTTTATTCTCCACCCCGGTGAGTTTGTCCTTGGTGCCACGCTGGAGAAATTCACCCTGCCGGCTGACTTGGCCGGTCGGTTGGAGGGCAAGTCCTCGCTGGGGCGGCTGGGCCTTTTAACCCACTCCACTGCGGGTTTTATCGATCCCGGATTTTCTGGGCACATCACCTTGGAACTTTCCAATACCGCGAACCTGCCCATTGCTCTGTGGCCGGGAATGAAGGTGGGCCAGTTGGCTATCTTTAAGATGACCTCGCCGGCGGAAAGCCCCTATGGCACGGGCGCATTGGGATCGAAGTACCAAGGTCAGCGTGGTCCCACGCCATCAAAGTCTTACCTGAACTTCCGCAGGGATTAATCTGGTATTTACATAAAATCTCTAGGATGAGGTTTTATGCGGATGACTGTTATTGGCACCGGTTACCTGGGTGCTACCCACGCCGCCTGCATGGCGGAATTGGGGCATGAAGTTTTAGGCGTTGATGTAGACGAGGATAAAATCTCCGTCTTGCAATCGGGCAAGGTTCCCTTTTTCGAGCCGGGGCTACCGGATGTGCTCGAGCGCAATATTGGTGCTGGGCACTTAGGTTTTAGCACGAATTATGATGAGGCCGCGCAGTTTGCCAACGTGCACTTTCTCGGCGTGGGAACCCCGCAGCGCCGCGGTTCTTATGCAGCGGATCTGACCTATGTTAAGGCTGTTATCACGGACCTGGTGCCCAAGCTGCGCGGAGAACACGTCATCTTCGGCAAGTCCACCGTTCCGGTAGGTACGGCGGCGGAACTCCAAGAACTTGCGGATAGGCTGGCACCGGAGGGAACCTGCGTGGAAATCGCGTGGAACCCGGAATTTTTGCGCGAGGGTTATGCGGTGCATGACACCATCACCCCGGACCGCATCGTCATTGGTATCCGCGAATCAGAATCCCGCGCGGAGGGGCTTGCCCGCGAGATTTACGCGCAACAGCTAGCGCAGGACACGCCTTTCATCGTGACCGACTTGCAGACTGCGGAACTGGTGAAAGTTTCCGCCAATGCTTTTTTGGCCACCAAGATTTCCTTTATCAATGCAGTCTCTGAGATTTGTGAGATCGCAGGTGCTGATGTGGTGGCGTTGGCGGATGCCATTGGCATAGACAAGCGTATAGGCCGCAAGTTCCTCGGTGCGGGCCTAGGTTTTGGCGGTGGTTGTTTGCCCAAGGATATCCGCGCCTTTATGGCGCGCGCCGGTGAGCTCGGCGCCGATCAAGCGCTCACTTTCTTGCGCGAGGTGGATGCGATTAATATGCGCCGGCGCGACCGCATGGTGAATATGGCGAAAGAGGCCTTCAATGGCTCGTTGTTAGGTCACCGAGTCACCGTGCTGGGCTGTGCCTTTAAGCCAAACTCAGATGATGTGCGGGATTCGCCGGCGCTATCGGTGGCTGGTTCTTTGTCCCTGGCGGGTGCGGCGGTGACTGTCTATGACCCTGAGGGCATGGAGAACGCTAAAAAGGTTTTCCCCACCTTGAACTATGCCACCGACCCGGAATCCGCCTTGCAGGAGGCGGAATTGGTCATTCTGGCCACCGAATGGCAGCAATTTAAAGAACTGGACCCGAAGGAGGTCAGCGAGCTCGTGGATAATAAGCACATTATCGATGGCCGCAATGTGCTCGATGTTGCGGCGTGGTCCAACGCCGGGTGGAAGATACAGGCGCTGGGTCGCACGCTTTAGCTGCGGCGTGACGGGACTGTAAAGGCGGCAATCAGCGTTGTAATCGGGACTGCGAGGGTCAGCGCCATGGCGCCGACGCCGGAGCGCAAAAGCTCGGTGGCAACGAGATCACTGCTGAGGATTTGTCCCGCGGGGCGTTCGGCGGCGGTAATGAGCAGGAGTAGCGGTAATGCGGCGCCGGTATAGGTCAAAATGAGGGTATAGACCATCGAGGCAATGTGGTCGCGGCCGACCTTCATGGCGGATATGAATAGCTCTACCGGCGTGGCCGCGGGATCGGAATCGTGCAGCTCGGTGATGGTGGAGGCTTGGGCGATGGCGACATCGGCAAGGCTGCCCAACGCACCCACGACGAAACCGCACAGCAGTACGCCGACGATGGAAACATGGGGCATATACAGCAGCAGCTTGAGGTTATCTTCGGAGCTATAGCCTTGTAGTTGCGAACTATCGATGGCTGCCCATGCCAGGAACGCGGCGATGGCGAGCGCCGTTAGTGAGCCACCCACCGCGGAGGCGGACTTCCAATTCACGCCGTGGACAAGCGGCACGGCAAGGAGAATGATGGCGGTACAGGCGGCGAGCGCCACCCAGAGGGGATTGGTGCCCGCGATGAGCGCTGGGATGAGGAAGCTAAAGACGATGCCAAGGCTCAATCCCAAACCAATGATCGCGCGCACTCCGTGCCACGCTGCGAAAGCGATGATGACAATCGCGATGACCACTCCCCAGAGGAGCAGGCTACTGCTGCGCTGATAATCGGCGAAGGTGTACGACACGCCCCCGGCAGGATCGGTGGCTCTGGACAGCACGATGTTATCGCCCGGCTGCAATTGTGGGTCGCCCGCGTTGCCGTAGGTGACCAATTGGGTCATTTTTCCCTCGTCTTCGTCGGAGGTGATCCTCACCAGCGCTCGGTTGCAGTTGACTTCTTCCTTTTCCGGAATCGGTGGCGGGGTATCGAAGACCAGGCCGGTCAGCTCCGATTGGCATGCCGAGTGGTCGGTTTTCTCCACGACCCCCTCGGCCTGCGGGTGGTTGAGCGCATAAGTGGTTTCGAATTCCTCCGAGGTGTGATCAGAGGCGGCGCTCGAGGGCCATAGTAAAACGAGGCTGACCAGCATGGCGATAAGGGCTGCACCAATGGCGGTTACTAAGCCCATGCGCCACGGGTGGCCGGACACCGCCTGCACCAGCTGAGCTGGATTGAGGCGTTCCAAAAACGACCGGCCCTGCCCCTGCCCGCTGGGCTCTGCTTGACGCTGCAATTGCCGAGGCTGCGCAGCCGAGCCCGACGTGGAATTAGAATCCGAGGAATGTCGTCCCATACGATGTATTCTCAACGATTATCGCTGTAATTACCAACCGCCTGCTGGGGTGCTATTGGCGGTAGCTCACCAAGAAATTTCCTAAGCGCTCGATGGCGTTTTCCAGCTGCGAAGCCCACGGCAGCGTGACCACGCGGAAGTGGTCAGGGTGCGGCCAGTTGAAACCGGTGCCTTGGACCATGAGGATCTTCTCCGCCTTGAGAATATCCAACATGAGCTTGGAATCATCGTGAATCTCATAGACATTGGGATCCAAGCGCGGGAAGAGATACAGCGCGCCCTGAGGTTTTACTGTGGAGACTCCCGGGATCTCATTGATCTTTTCATAAGCGATATTGCGCTGGCGCAGCAATCGTCCCCCGGCCCCAGTGAGCTCATAAATGGACTGGCGCCCTCCCAGTGCTACCTGGATGGCATGTTGGGCGGGAACATTCGGACACAGACGGGTACCGGCCAGCAATTCGATGCCCTCGATGAGCCCGTGTGCATGATCCTTCGGGCCCGTAATGACCAGCCAGCCCGCGCGGTACCCACAGACGCGGTAAGCCTTGGACAGGCCATTAAAGGTAAAGGTTAAGAGATCGGGAGCTAGCGAGGCGATAGAAATATGTTTCGCATCATCATAAAGGATGCGATCATAAATCTCATCAGCCAATATGAGTAGGCTGTGCTCTCTGGCTACGTCCACGATTTGTTGCAGGACCTCACGCGAGTACACCGCGCCGGTAGGGTTATTTGGATTGATAACCACGATGGCCTTGGTCTTTTCGGTGACCTTGGACCTAATATCCTCGATGGACGGGTTCCACTCGTCTTCCTCATCGCACAGGTAGTGCACGGGGGTGCCACCGGCCAGCGAGGTTGCCGCTGTCCACAGCGGGTAATCGGGTGCTGGGATAAGGATTTCATCACCATTATTGAGCAGCGCCTGGGCGGTCATGGTGATAAGTTCTGATACGCCATTGCCCAAGAAGACATCGTTAATATCAAAATGCGGGAAATCCTCGAGCTCATAGCGCGTGACGATGGACCGCCGGGCCGAGGTAATGCCTTTAGAGGTGGAATAGCCCTGTGAGGTGGGCAAGGCGCTGATCATATCGCGCATGATGACATCGGGTGCATCGAAGCCAAAGACGGCGGGGTTGCCGGTATTGAGTTTGAGGATGGTGTGTCCATCCATCTCCATCCTCTCCGCTTCCGCTGAGACCTCACCGCGAATATCGTAGGCGATGCCCTTTAATTTTTCGGACTGGTCAAAGATGCGGGGTTTGGGAGAAGTCATGGCCATATTGTGCCATCTTTCACAGCGCTAAGAAATATCGCAGCGCGCCGCAGCGCTATTTTTCACTCCACTTGTTGATGTGCTTCTTCGCCAGTTCTAAAGCCTGGCCAGTAATTTCACCGGCCTGCTGGCGGCGTTCGGCCCACATCTTCTTCTCTAGTTCTTTCTGGTGCGCCCGCTCGTGTGCCGCCAGTGCACGGATTTCGCGCTGCTGTTGGCGCTCAATTTGCTGCACCGAGGGGGCATGCCACGATCGTGGGCCCACTTTGGCCACGTACAACAGGATCCACACGATGGGAATGAGTGCTGTGGCTACGGCACCACCCACCAGCAACCATGGTTCATTCATGGTGGCGCTGAGCATGACAAGAGTAGGCGATGTCACCAGTAGGGCCACCGAACTGGCCAAGGCAGTAGCGATGCGGGGCTTCTTTGCAGCGTTAAAGGCCCGGTCCACATCGCCTTGGGAGTAGATCTTTACCTCTTGGGATGCAGTCGCAGGGATATCTTTGAAGATCGGTGCCAAGTCTTTGTGAGTTTTGGCCTCCATGAGGCTAGTGGAGCGTTCCTCAAACTCAGTCATGGATAAGCGGCCTTCGCCCACTGCGCGGGCCAGGTCGGTCAGGGCATCGTTGCGCTCTGAATCGGATAAACGCAGCGCCCGGTCATAGGGGGAGGGTCCGTAGCTTTTAGTCACAGCCCCCATAATAGACACGCTGATTCCCAAAGAATGTGCCCTGCCGCGGTGGCAGGGCATAGCTTTCAGTGCGGAGCGTATAAGTTAGAGCTCTGGAGATTTTTCTGCCTTATCGCCCTGAGTAGATTCGGTTTTCTTTTTTGGATCGGATTCATCAGTCTTCTTGGAATCTTTCTTTCCAAACAAGTTCGCTAGCAACGGGAAGATGGCAACGGTTAACGCGCCTCCGGCGACGAAGATCGAGGCGGTTTCTTGCTTCATCAATTCGGAATCAACCGCCAGCGACGTCACGGCGACGATGATGGGCAGGCCGGTTGCAGTGTACAAACTGACTTGGAGGCGTTCGCGCACCGTCTCGATTTCAGAACCGGTATGCCCCACATTCTCGCGCAGAAATACCGGAAGGCCGCGGGTGACAAGAATCAGCGCCGGGATGCCCAGTACCTTCCCCGGGTTATTAGCGATGGTATCCCAGCTAATCGACATGCCGGAGACTACGAAGAAAACCGGGATGAGCATGGAGTGGAAGACCACATCGAGGCGGTGCTCCAAGCGGCGATGGAATTCATCCGGGATAATGCGATTCAAGATGATGCCGGCGGCGAAGGCGCCCAGCACGATGTCTAGCTCAAAGACTGCCGTGACGGCCATGAGGGTGGCGAGGATCAAAATGATAAGGCGCAAAATGGTCTGGTTGGTAGACCCCGCACCGGAGATAAACGCCGCTTTAACCCACGGAATCGTCGTTGCAATGGCAGCCGGCATGATGGCCACGGCTATGGCGATGCCGATAAACGCGAGCATAATCAGCAGTGTGGTCCACGTGGAGCGCGTGCTCAGTAGCAGCGCCATCGCGGTAATGGGGGCGACCTCACCAATAGCGCCGTGAATCATGACCGATTTGCCCACTTTGGTCTCGAGCACGCGGTCCTGTTTCAACATGGGCTGGAGCGTGCCCAATGCCGTGGACGTTAGCGCCAATGCCACCACGATGGCACCTGGGACATTATCAACCAAGAAGTACGCACCCACGCCACAGGCCACAACACAGATAAGCCAAGTGGATAAGGCTGTCCCTGCCTCTTTGGTTTTCAACGTAGAAATTTCGATTTCAAAACCGGCGAGTAAGAAAAGCGCGCCGACACCCAGCTCTTTTAGCATGCTGATGCCGGCATCCTCATGGGCGACATCTAAAAGCGAAGGGCCAATGACCATGCCACCGATGATCAGAAGGGCAACGGCTGGCAACCGCTTGCCCAACATGAACGACACCAAGGGTGCCAACAGTGCCGCAAGCATGATCCAGGCAAAGGAAACGAGGCTAGTGGTGTTTTCCGTCGCACCCGCGGCGAGAACAATAGTATCCGCGGCCCATCCTTCATCTAAATGCATGGATCTCAGCGTACGCACTCACCGCTGCGTATGCCTACTCGGTATCCGTGCGCTTCGGTGGCATGGGTGGCCTCGGTGGTTCCGGTGGCTTGGGTGGCTTGGGAGCCCCTGCGCTTGCCGACGGCGCTTTTGGTGCAGGCGGTGCAGGCGGTGCAGGCGGTGCAGGTGGAGCGGGAGGTGAAGGCGGCCCTGGAGGCCCGGGAGGCGCGGATGATGCGGGCGGCGCGGGCGGAGCAGGAGGTGTGGGCGGAGCAGGAGGTGTGGGCGCTGCCTTTGGCGCTGGGGGAGCAGGCGGCGCGGGAGGTGCCGCTGCTTTGGGTTTGTTGTCAGCATGCGGTGGCTTTGGCACTCCTGGAGTCTCTGGAGCCTTGGCAGCGTGCGGCGCCTTCGGCGGCTGTGGAGTGGCAGAGGCCTTGGGGGCCGCAGGCGGCGTGGGAGCGGTCGGTGGGGGTGGCGCGCTGGGCGCCGCAGGAGCCTGTGGTACAGAGGGGACAGCACCACCAGGGACTAGGGGTGCCGCTGGAACGGAGGGCGCTGTGGGAGCGGAGGGTGCCACTGGAGCGGAGGGCGCGGTGGAAACGGCGGGTGGCGCCGAAGCAGAAGGTGCGGCTGGTGGTGTGGAGTTGGTAGATGAAGCCATGTGGTGGCGTACTGGGGTGCCCAAGAAGGTCTTGGGGCGGGGGGCCGGAAGGGTGCCTTTGTCATCCAAGGAAATGGAGTTGCGCAGCATAACCGCTACGTCATTGACTTTCGTGGTGGGGGTGGAATCTCCCGACAGAGACTTCACGCCGCCGGTCATCATGACGTTACAGAAGGGGCAGCCGGTGGCGATTTCCTCGGCACCGGTCTCTAGGGCTTGCTCGGTGCGGAAGTCATTGATGCGGGTGCCGAGCTTTTCTTCCATGAACATGCGGGCACCGCCGGCACCACAACAAAAGGCCTCGTCGCGGTTTTTGTCCATCTCGCGCAGCTCCACACCGGTGGCCTCGAGCAGCTCGCGCGGGGGATCGAAGACCTTATTGTGGCGGCCGAGGAAGCAAGGATCGTGATAGGTAATGGGCTTTCGATTTTCGGGGGTGCGCGGCACCGGCTTGAGCAAGCCCTCGCGGACCAAGCGGTTGAGCAGTTGGGTGTGGTGGAAGACGTCGAAGTGTCCGTCAAAGTCTGGGTATTCGTTGCGGATGGTGTTAAAGCAGTGTGGGCAGGTGGTGATGATTTTGCGCTGGCCCTTCGGCACGCCGTCGAAGGCATTGTTGAGGGTTTCTACGTTTTGCTGCGCCATCATCTGGAACAGGAACTCGTTGCCGGCGCGTCGGGCAGGGTCGCCCGTACAGGTCTCGCCCGTGGAGAGGACGCCGAATCTCACGCCCGCGGTATGGAGCAGGTCCACTACGGCGCGGGTCGTGCGGCGGCCATCGTCATCATAGGCACCAGCGCAGCCCACCCAGAGCAGGTATTCCATTTCGGAGAAATCGGCCTCGTCTTCACCAATGATGGGGACGTCGATGTCGTCGGCGCGGGCCTCGTCGATCCACGCACGGCGCTCAGAATTATTCCGGCCCCACGGGTTGCCCTTGGTTTCCATATTTTTGAACAGCCCGGTGAGCTCGGAGGGAAAGTCCGATTCCGCGAGTACTTTGAAGCGGCGCAGGTTCGCAATGTGATCGATGTGCTCGATATCGGTAGGACACTGATCCACGCAGGCACCGCAGTTGGTGCAGGACCACAGCACATCATCATCGATGACGCCGGCCATTGATAGTACGTCTAGCCCCTCGTGTGGGTTGTAATTATCCAGGGCGCCCTGACGCAGGTCCATCATGAACTTTTTGGGGCTCAGCGGTTTCTCGGTATTCCAGGCAGGGCATAGTTCTTGGCAGCGGCCACATTCGGTACACGAGGTGGAATCCAGCAGCATCTTCCAGCTGCCCGGCGTGATGTCTTTCTCCAAGTCCGGGGTGGGCAAGGATTGCAGTGCCTTCTCACCAGTGGCATTGCGCTGGAAGAAGATATTGAAAAAGCTGGTGAAGCGGTGCCACATGACACCCCACTGGAACTTGCGGGAGATAAAGGCGATAAATAGCAGCCCAGAAAGCAGCTTGAAGAGGGCGAAGACGCTTACCAGCGTCGGTGATTCGGGGAAGAGCTTAGCCAAGTGGATGCTCAAAAAATCTGCCCAAGCGGAACCGTCACCTAAGGTGGCGATCGTGGTGGATTTCACCAAGATCATGCCGAGTCCTTCAGAAAAGACAATAAACTCGACCCAGCGCGCCGAGGCAGTCTGGGAGTTAAAGAAGCGGCTGCTGCGCTCAGTATCGCCGAGTTTGAGGCGCACACTAATAAGGAAGCCGATGCCGAGGACCGTCGCGATGCCTAAAACCTCTTCAATGAAGTGATACACCGGCCAATGGCTGAGCCACGGCCAACCCTGGCCAGGTGCGAAGGTTTGGATATAGGCCTCGAACCACACCAAGATGCCAAAAAGGAACCCCACCATCACCAGCCAGTGGGCAGCATTGACTAACGGTTTACCCTTGAAGTGAGAATGGCCAAAGACCTCAGCAATGACGCGCCACAGGCGTTTGTCTGGGCTATCGGTACGCCTAAGCTGGGTGGGTCCGCCCGAACGGATGAACTTGAAGAGGGCCCATACGCGGGTGAAAAAGTATAGCCACACCGGAATCGATGCGGCTATAGCTGTCCAACCGAATACGGTGGTCATGCGTGCTCCTTTTTACTGATGCTCCACGTTGCTATCTACTTTAAAGCCTTGGGCGAAAATCCCAGAGTCTGCATTCAGCGCGGTATCACGCTGGGGTGACAGTAGACTGCCACAATGAAGCACTTGGCCACCTAATCCATCTAAAAGCGCTGTACAGCATGGTGGAATAGAGCCAATATCAGTAACCACAGGCCTTGCCGCCTTTAGCGTTAGTGGATTCGCTATAGGTCAAGGCGGGGTGACTGCCAACCTGGTGCTTTCCGGTAGCTTTCTCAAAATCACCATGGGGCACCTAGATGCTGAGGGCAGTGCGGAATCTGATAGCCGGTTGGTAGGCGCTACCGAGGTGGACGGCTCTGTGGTGACGCACGATGTCAACGTGGGTATTGATGCAAACCAGCTAAGCGATACTGCCGATTCCGTCGCGTGGAGCCAATAGTCAAAGCAGGTTGTCCTCAAGGCCTACAGTGTTAAGGCCACCTTCGTGGGACGCAACGCCTTTTGCCTAGAACGTTGGAGCGACGGTGCGGAGGGGATTGCCGCTGTTGGCGCAGTGGCAGCCCGCTACTCCGTGCTCATGAATGGGAACCTAACTCTAAAAACCTCGCCAATCCTCCTGAGGGCAACGGCGAGAAGTAATGACTACACACTAACCACTAAGACCATGCGCTGACAATCCAAACATCAATAAACCTCTCCATCTACGCCCATGCATAGCCCTCACCATCACAAACGGAGAACCACCACTCCATCGGACTTGACCACCTTCAGCGGACCGGCCGCCTATCTTCGCTGCAAGCAGATGGTTTGTGCAATGTCGAAGCGCAGATCAATGCAGTAGAGGATATTCTGCTGGCTTTAGATTTACTGGCCTTAGAGGATTTGAATAGGGTCAAACGCGAAGATGCCTAGGGCGAGTTAAATTCCCACGTGTGCTAGCTGCGCGCGAGCTATGACGCTGCGCCAGTCCTCGAAATCCTCCAGTGGAGCGCACAGTCCTTCCCAGGTGGTAACTGCCACGCCGCGGGCCTTGAGCTCGAGTACGAGCATCTCGCGGTCACCAGCGGAAGAAAGGCGATGGATCTCGTCATGCGTGATATCGCCTTCGGTGCCCACACGGACGTTTCCTATAAGCCGGAGCCGGGGAGTGGTTCCGGGGCCGCAGTGGGCGGCAGAGACGGCCTCACCAAGCGCGCCTACCAAACCCGCGAAGCGGCGGAGTAGACCGAATGGTGCGGTGCTCTGGGTAATGAGGTCCACACACATGCCAGCGCTGATAAGCCTCTCGGCGGTGGATAGGGCTGCCGGACCCTCCCCAATGATGGCTATACGCTGCATGAAAGTGCCTCCTTATGCGGGTCGTGTACGCCCGCAATAGACTGTCTTGTCTGTAAATCTAGTCCGCTTGGTACGGATTGGAAACTTTTTATTCGCAGTTCCTGCCAAGCTCAGCGGCTTTTCGAACCTCATCTCCTGCGCCGCCATGGTGTTTTGCCTAATGTGTGACGGCATGAACCCAATAACGAACCTGCTGGACGGTGCTAAGACTTATCGCGACCCGAGCATCTCCCCGGAAGGCACACGCGATACTGCGCCGCTGCACGCCGAGGTAGCCGCGCGCAACCAGCGATTGGTGGAGCAGTGGGCAGATAAGCTTTATGGCGCCTGCGCTGAAACCATCACCGAATGGGCCGCCGAACACGCCCCTGGCCGCTTGGCGGTGACCATGTCCATGGAGAACACAGTCCTGGCTGAGCTCGCCCACCGCGCCGGGCTCGATGCGGACCTGCTTTTTATCGATACCGGGTGGCACTTTCCGGAAACCCTCCAGGTGGCTGATGAGGTAGAAAAGCGCTACTCAGAGCTGCCCTTGGTGCGAGTGCTGCCGCTGTTGAGTCCGGAAGAACAAGACGAGGTATACGGCCCTCGCCTGTACTCTCGCGATACTGCGGCCTATAACCGCATGCGCAAGGTTGAGCCGCTCAATATGGCGATGGATCCTTATGCCGGATGGGTCACTGGGCTGCGCCGGGCCGATTCCGAGCACCGTGCCACCGCCCCAGCGCTCAGCCTGGACCGCACCGGGCGGTTAAAGATTTCTCCTATTATTACCTGGAGCTTGGACGATACTGACCGCTATATCAGGGACAATGACCTCATCATTCACCCGCTAACTCTGCAGGGATACCGGTCCATCGGCTGCGCGCCGCTGACCTTCCCAGTCGGCGACGGTGAGGATGCCCGCTCCGGGCGAGTATTTGCGGATGGCAAGATAGAATGCGGGTTACACGAATAATGAGCACACTTTCCCCACACTTACAAGATTTAGAAAACGAATCGATCCACATCCTGCGCGAGGTAGCCGGGCAATTCGATAAGGTAGGCCTCCTCTTTTCGGGCGGCAAGGACTCCGTCGTCGTCTTCGAGCTAGCCCGCCGCGCCTTTGCCCCGGCCACGGTGCCCTTTGAGCTCCTCCATGTCGATACTGGGCATAACTTCCCCGAGGTCATCGATTTTCGTGACCGCCTCGTAGAAGAAACTGGTGCCCGCCTGCACGTCGCCCACGTCCAAGACTGGATCGATAGCGGCGAGCTGCAGGAACGGCCCGATGGAACGCGCAACCCGCTGCAATCGGTGCCGCTAGTGGAGACAATTGCCAAGCGCGAGTATGACGCCGTGCTGGGCGGGGCCCGTCGCGATGAGGAGCGCGCCCGCGCCAAGGAGCGTATCTTTTCCATCCGTGATGCCTTCGGTGGCTGGGACCCGCGCCGCCAGCGTCCCGAGCTGTGGGATCTGTACAACGGCGGCAAGATGGTCGGCGAAAATGTGCGTGTCTTTCCCATCTCCAATTGGACCGAATCCGATATTTGGGAATACATCGGCGCGCGCGGGCTTGCGCTGCCGTCTATTTATTATTCCCACCAACGCGAGGTCTTTAAGCGCAACGGTATGTGGCTAGCACCCGGCGATTGGGGTGGACCGGCCGACGGCGAGGAGCTAGAAACCCGCACCGTGCGCTACCGCACCGTGGGCGATATGTCTTGTACAGGAGCCGTGGATTCTACTGCTTCTACCCCGGACGAGGTGCTTGCGGAGATATCCGTTTCCACCCTTTCAGAGCGCGGCGCTACCCGTGCCGATGACAAACTTTCTGAATCCGCCATGGAGGACCGTAAGAAGGAAGGCTACTTCTGATGACGACTACCCTTGCGCCGAATGTCGGCGCCCTCAAACAGCGCGATACCCTGCGCTTGTGCACTGCCGGCTCCGTCGACGACGGCAAGTCTACCTTCGTGGGCCGCCTGCTCTATGACACCAAGTCCGTGCTCGCGGATCAGGTCGAGTCCATGGAACGCACTTCCTCCGATCGCGGCTTCGATGGCATGGACCTTTCCCTGCTTGTTGATGGCTTGCGCGCCGAGCGCGAGCAAGGTATTACCATCGACGTGGCTTATCGCTATTTCGCTACGGATAAGCGCACCTTCATCCTTGCCGATACTCCCGGTCACGTGCAGTACACCCGCAATACGGTTACTGGCATGTCCACCTCCCAGGTAGTGGTGCTTCTTATCGATGCCCGCCATGGCGTGGTCGAACAAACCCGCCGCCACCTCAACGTGGCCGCTCTCCTCGGCGTGCGCCATGTGGTCCTCGCGGTGAACAAGATCGACCTGGTGGACTATGACGAGCAGGTCTTTCGCGATATAGAGGCCGAGTTCAACCAGATCGCCGCACGTTTGGGGATTACAGATACCACCGTCGTGCCCATTTCTGCGCTCCAGGGCGATAACGTGGTCGAGCGCACCACCACCATGGGCTGGTACACCGGTCCTACCGTCCTTGAGGTGTTGGAGACCATTCCCGTTGCCACTGGCCGGGCTGATGAGCTGGACTTTCGTTTTCCCATCCAGTACGTCATCCGCGAGCATGCCACCGATTACCGCGGCTACGCCGGCCGCGTGAAGGCCGGTTCCATCTCCGTGGGCGACACGGTGTACCTGCCCGAGGGCCGCACCAGCACCATTACCCAAATTGACACCGCCGATGGCTCAGCCTCCTCGGCCGCCGCCGGCGATTCGGTCACGCTGCTGCTTGCCGATGCCATCGATCTCACCCGCGGCGATCTCCTCGCCGGCCCCCAGCGCCCCGCGGCCACCCAGGAATTCAACGCTACGGTGGTAGGGCTTACCGAAAAAGACCTGACACCCGGCCAGATGCTCAAGCTGCGCTACGGTTCCTCCCTGGTCAAAGCCCGCATTGCTGCTCTTGCCCGCACCTTGGATCTCGATGGCGTATCCGACGTGGACGAACCCGAGGCCGTCGCCATGAACGATATCGCCCACATCACCATCCAGACCCAAGCCGAACTGCCCGTCGAGGATTACGCCGCCCGTGGCGCCGTGGGGAACTTCCTACTCATTGACCAATCCTCCGGCAATACTCTGGCCGCCGGCTTCATTGGCCACCGCTTGCGTTAGGCATGCGCCATGCCGCAAAGGCCTGGTGCGCCACCAATTTTCCTGGGCTACATGAGCGATTGGGGATGATTCGATCACTAGGTTTCCGGCGTGACGTCGATACTCTGGCGCATATTACTGGCGGTGTTGATTCACAATGAACATCCCCGCTTGGGGGCACACGATCCGCACTACTTGGGTATCCACCAAACGAGGGTAACCCCAAGTACTACAATCTTATGTTGTATGACCCGTTTGATTACCTAGACCGTTGGGAGGCAGGGAAACCATGAACGAGCAACATAAGCGGCGCTATCGTGCACGTATAGCGGTTGCACAGTTGTTCCGCTCTGTCCTCAATAAGGATGGTGAGCGTGTCCGCCTAATGAAAAGTCTCGGGGTTGAGACCATGCCGGTTATCATTCCAGCACTCGGTGACACGTTGGCCTCTGATATTCGGGAAGCGTCTAGCCGTCACTTCAAAACTGGCGCGGAGCATGTAGTTGTTCCGGTTTGCTTGCCAGTTCACAACCCCGTCGGCATTAAGCTCTGTGTACTCATTGTTTCGACGCATGACGCTAAGACGTTTTGGCAACTGGACATGAATGAACTTCATGACAGTGTTGAGATGGCGCAAGTCGTTGAAGCGCTGGACGCTGCCAAGAAATGGGAAATTGAAGAACTTGATTCCGAGCAGCAAAAAGAATTTAAAGACTTAGCGGCCTCTATCTAGGCGGCGACACTCTTAACGGCATTTAGACTAAAATCGCTGACTTGGCGCTTAAAAGTGTGAGCGCCAAGGGTAGCAGTTTACCCCAAGTAGCTAGTTACCTAGCTGGCAGTCGAGTCTAGTATGACCTGCCCCTCGACTTCTCTACTTCCCGGGGTCAGGCCCGATATTACAATTCGCCTGCGGCAAAAGAACCGCACGTTAAACTTTGACGAGGGCGAGCAGGTATCCTCGCGGGCATGGAGAATCTCAATGGGCGTACCCTTTTCGTCGCCGCTGTGGATGCGGAAGCCGCACATATTCCAGACAACGAAGCGCTTCTTATTACCGGTATCGGCACGGTTCCAGCTGCGATTTCCCTGACCGAGGTATTGGCTGAGGCCCGCGCTCACGATGCAATGCCTGAACGCGTGGTCAATATTGGTACGGCAGGTGCGCTTGTCGATGGCATGGATGGCGTCTTTGAAATCAATAAAGTAACCAAGCACGATTTCAAGCTAGAAGTGCTGACCGATATCAGCCGTTACCTCTTACCTGAATTCATCGAGCTGGAAACCTCCGGGAAACTTCCGGCACGCGGGCTGGCCACCGGCGACACGTTTGTTTCTACTACCGCATTGCGCAATGAGCTGGTGAAAAAATCGCAGCTGTGCGATATGGAAGGCTATTCTATTGCGGCCACCTGCCAGCGCTTTGGCGTGCCTTGCACACTGCTGAAACAAGTGTCCGATTCCGCTAACGAGGAATCGATGGGCACCTGGGCCGGTGTCTTGGAACGCAGTGCCCGCCAGCTAGCCGCGGCAGCAGCCGATTTAGGCTTCTTGCGCTAACGGCTGTCACCGCTGCCTTTCTCGCCGCTTCGCACGGCGCAGCCATGGGAAGGCTCTATAAGTTAACTTAAGTTAGCGGACTCATGGCGGTGAAAAGCTGCTTTACCTTGTCGCGCGGAGACTCTTCGAGGGAGCTGCTGTTGCTGGTGCCTTCTTCGTTGGGGCGCTCGGTTTCGGGGTCTGTGTTGTCTACGTCGTCGTCTTTGTCATCTTTGTTGTCCTTGGACGCTGCCTTGGAACCGGTAACGACTTCGATATCCTCGGGAGCGACTTCCCCGGCGCGCAGAGCAGCCATTTCTGCGTGATAGCGCAGGATAACAGTAATGGTCGCGGCGACTGGCACGGCAAGGAAAGCGCCAATGATGCCGGCCAGGGAGGAACCCACGGTGACGGATAGCAAGACGATGGCCGCGTGCAGGCCCATGGCCTTGGACTGCAGGATGGGTTGGAGGACGTTGCTTTCTACCTGCTGGACAATGATGATAAGCAACAGCGCGAGCAGAGCATTGGTCAGGCCGTTGGATACCAAGGCCATAATGACGGCCAGGGCGCCGGCGGTGACTGCACCAATGATGGGGATAAAGCCTGCGAAGAAGGTAATAACGGCGATGACCAGAGCTAATGGAACCTGGAGTGCCCAGAGTCCGAGGCCGATAAAGACGGCATCAACAAGCGCGACTATGGCCTGGGCCTGAACGAAGCCAGACAGTGTTTTCCATATGCGGGAGGTGAGCTCCGTGATGTGCCAAGCGGCGGAGTTGCCGGTGTATTTGCGCAGCCAAGGCAGGAACTTATCGCCGTCTTTAATGATAAAGAAGGTGATAAAGAGCATGATGACGGTTGCTACCGCAATGGAGCTGGCCATGGAAAAACCAGAGACAACGCCGGTGGCGATGGTAGAGGCCTGGCCTTTGGCAAAGCTGACGATGTCCTGGAAGACCGATTGCAGCTGGTCTACCTCAATATCCAGTGGGGAATCATTGACCATCTTGGTCAGCTGCATAATGCCGGTTTCGGCTTCATTGATAAGAACCGTGGACTGCGCGGTCACCATGGGTGCCATGGCGGCAAACAAACCGCCGAAAACAACCACCAAACCCAGAAGAGTTGTGATCGCTGCCAGGGTGCGGGGAAAACCCTTAGAGCGCAGCCAGGCGCTGACTGGATAAAGCACCGTCGAGATCAAGATTGCGAGGATAACGGGCAGCAAGCCCACCCACATGAAGCGCAGTAGGAAACCCGCGAGGCCTAGCCCTGCGGCGATAAGCATAAAGCACACCGAAATCTTGGCCATGCTGCGGAAGTCTTGTGCCAGCACGGTGGATTTTTTATCGCGATTGGCGGGATCGGCGGTGGCTGCCTCCGCTCCCAATTGGGATTCATCGGGGGAGACCAGCGGCGTGGTATGGGGATCACTCGCATCGGTCTTGCGGTTCGCAGCGTTGTGTTCAAGCGCCGACGGGTACTGTCCGCGAGGTGCCTGTTCCTGGGCCGAGGACTGCCCGGTGCCATGAGGGGAGTGGTTATCTGGCTTAGTCATTCGTCTACTATGCCACACGAAGCCACTAAGCGATAACACAGGAAAAGCCGAGAAAAAGCGGTGCCCCACCCAAATCCCAGCGGAAAGGGAAGAAGGTGGGGCGTTGGTTCACTGTCCCGCGGGAGGCGGGGACTGGAACATTAGTCGCGCAGGTTACCCACGTTGCGGATAATGCCGAAGCGGTGCATGGTCACGGAGACCGCCTGCTCAAGGAGGTAGGGCAGGAGTTCACGACGGCCATCCGCAAGTACGGGCTGGTCCAGCACTACGGAGTTGGAGCGCACCGCTGCTTCGTAGACGGAATCAGGCACGGTGCCCAGGGCACGCACGCGGGAGGATTCGTCATTGGCTACGGCGGCGGCGAAGGAACCTTCAGAAATAGACTCCACGTCAAAGCCTAGATTCTGCAGTTGGGCGGCAACCTCTGGGCTGGCGGAGATTTCAGTTTCGGTGCCGGTAATCCCGGCAGCCAGCACCTGACGTGCGACATCGCGCAGCTTGTAGTCCTCGCCCACGCGGACGCGGAGCTTAGTCAGCAGCGGGCGGTAGCGGAAACGGTTGGCCTCAGATACCAGCGCGGTGCGGTCGTGAGTGCGGCCGAATTCTTCGAGCCACGCAATTCGGTCCAGCTCGGCAGCGCGCCAGAGCCATTGTAGATCGTCCTTGCTGAGTTCATCAGAAAGCTCATCGCGCAGGCGTTGCAGAATCTTCACGCTAGCTGGAGCGATATCCACGTCGCGCGGCTTGAGCTCGCCATCGGTCCAGGTACCCATCTGAGCCACGTAATTTGGGCCGCCGGCCTTGGCACCTGGGCCCATGACGGACTTCTTCCAGCCGCCGAAGGACTGGCGCTGGACGATAGCGCCGGTGATGCCGCGGTTGACGTAGGCGTTGCCTACCTCTACGTTGTCGATCCAGTACTGAATCTCGGCATCATCAAGCGAGTGGATGCCGCCAGTCAGGCCATAGCCGGTGCTGTTTTGCCAGGCGATGGCTTCTTCCAAGGTATCGGCGTACATGATGCCGAGAATGGGACCGAAGCACTCATTCTTGTGGTACCAAGAGCCGGGCTGGACATTATCGCGAATGCCCGGGGACCACAGGGTGCCTTCCTCGTTGAGCTTCTCCGGCTTCAGCAGCCACTTCTCGCCCGGCTCCAACTGGGTTAGGCCGCGCAGCAGCTTCTCACTGGGCTTTTCAGCCAGGCCATTCATCGTGGTGGTGATGTCATAGCCCGGACCAGGCTTTAAGGTCTTGACGGCATCCAGCAGCTGCTCGCGCAGGCGCTCAGACTTGCCCGCCGCACCCACGAAAATCACCAGCGAGGCAGCCGAACACTTCTGGCCGGAGTGGCCGAAGGCGGAGTTGTACAGGTCTTGGATGGCAAGGTCCGGGTCGGCGGCTGGGGTGATGACCAGCGCGTTCTTACCGGAGGTCTCCGCCATAATGTTCATCTTGGGCTTCCAAGAGCGAAAGAGCGCGCCGGTATCGGATGCACCGGTTAAAATGATGTTGTCCACGTCATCGTGGGAGAGCAGGGCTTTGCCGGCATCGGCTTCATCAGTAAGCACCAGCTGCACCAGATCCGGATCCAAGCCTTCTGCTTCGAGGGCGGTGCGGAAAGCCTCGACCACCATCTTGCCGCAGTGGACGACCTGGGGAGCAGGCTTGACGATGACCGCCGAGCCCGCCGCCAAGGAGGCCGCAATGCCGCCGGTAGGAATGGCGATGGGGAAGTTCCACGGTGGGGTTACCACGGTGACGGTGTGCGGGTGGAATTCGGAGTGTGCCTCTTCCAAGAAGCGGGCTGACTGTCCGTAGTAGGTACAGAAGTCAATCGCTTCAGAGACCTCCGGGTCGGTCTGGGTGACCGTCTTATTGGCCTCGTAGGCTGCCACGGAGATGAAGTCTCCACGCTGCGAGGCTAGCTGGTCCGCTACAGCTTCGAGGGCTGCGGCGCGCTCTGCGGCGGGGCGCTTGCCCCATTCAGCGCCCAACTTTTTGGCACGGGTGACGTAGCTGTCAACAGCGGATGGGTCGGTGACCTCCGAGACTCCGTGCTCACCCGGGTCATTCGCCAGTGCACGCTTGGCCCAGGTACGGTTCGGGGCAAGCGCCGGGTCCGTATCGGGCTCGTTCCTGAAGCGTCCGGAATCTGGTGCCTGGCGCCCGGAATCCTCGAGCCGGTTTTGGGTGCGGCGTGAGCCAGCAAAGGTATCCCAGCGCTGCGCCACGGCTTTGCGGAATGTTTCTTCCTGGCTGGCCAGCGCTTCTTCGCCCGGGGCGAAAAGAGCATAAAGGAAGTTCTGCGGGGCGGAGTTCTCCTCTAGTCGGCGTACCAGGTAGGACACGGCGACGTCGAAGTCATCCGCGTGCACCACCGGGGTGTAGAGAATCTGGCGGCCCTCGTAGACCGTGCGCACCGCTGCCTGCTGCGCCGGGGACATGCCCTGTAGCATCTCAGAATCCAGCATGTGCAGCACGCCGCGCTTTACGCCCAGCTCGTAGGCCAGAGCAGCGGTGTACAGGTTGTGGCTGGCCACACCGATACGGATGCAATCCGCGTATTCTTCTTGCAGGATGAAGTCCAGCAGGCGGTAGTAGTTAGCATCAACGTCTAGCTTGTTGGTGTAGGTAGCCAGCGGCCAGTCGTGGACTTCGCTTTCGGTGGTCTCCATGGACAAATTAGCGCCCTTAACAATGCGCACCTTGACCTTGGCGCCGCCCTCTGCCACGCGCTGCTTGGCAAATTCCGCGATGTCTTGTAGGGCATCGAAGGTATCGGGCAGGTAGGCCTGCAAAACGATGCCGGATTCCAGGTTCTTGAACTCCGGCTCGCTCATCAGGCTCTTGAACAGACGCAGCGTCAGGTGGAGGTCGTGGTATTCCTCCATGTCCATGTTGATAAAGACCTGCGGGTCGCGGCGTGCGGCTTCCTGGTAGAGCGGGCGCAGGCGGTTCTTCAGGCGTTCCACGGAACTGCCAATGTCCCAGTGATTGAGCTGCGCCACCATTGAGGATGCCTTGACGGATACGTAGGTCACACGCGGGTTTTTAATGAGCTCGAGCGTGCGGCGCGTGCGAGATTTTGCTTCTTCTTCACCGAGCACGGCCTCACCCAAGAGGTTGAGGTTCAACTGCTCACCGGAGGCGGCGGCCTTCTCCAATGTGTCATTGAGTGCATCCGATTCTGCATCCAGCACCAAGTGGCCGACCATCTTGCGCATGTACAGGCGCGCTACCGGCATGACTAGGTTAGGCAAGATGGGGCCGAAGAAGCCGCCGGCGCCAACCAGTGCGCCATTGAGGCTGCCCAAGAAGGAAGGATCGTACTGGGAAGAAATATCCTTCAGTGCCTTCGCCGCGACCTTGTCATCTTCCGGGCGCATGACGCGGTCAACGAAATCCATGGTGAACTTCACGCCGTTGTCATCGCGCAACAGCTCCGCGAGCTGCTCGGTGGCCTTGTCCTTTTCATCTGCAGTGGAAGCGAGCCATCCCTGTGCGCGCTTAATGGCAGCGGGCAGTACGGCCTCAACATCATCAGATAGTGGCGTGCGGGTGTATGCAGGAGAAGTCATGCGGAATTCAACCTCTTTTTTTCAAAACGTGTACTTCCAGGTTGGTGACCAACCCACACCGCAGTGTGGCCTGTGTGCTGTGTTTTTAGCGCCGGTGGCAGAAAGTGACTGGTAAATCTATGGAAATGGGAAATTAGGCGCGGCGTAGTGGCGCCGCATGTGTGGCAATGAGTGGAACACGTGGAATGCGCGCGCCGCTCCTCGGTGGTGCAAGGACAACTAAGCGAATCAATAAACCATCGTGCGATCACTAGTGGTGACCGGGGGCCTGTCGCTATGGGGGCGGACGCGTGCGAAGTCTGTGTTCAACACTCACCTGCTTTCTACACTGTGGCGATGTGGAGCTAGGGGAAGGAAAGCAAAGCCACGTGGTGGTTTCATGTTCCGTTCCTAGCATGGAGATTTTCGGGCAGGTCCGGCTGTATGCAGCCGCACGATGTCCGATAAATGTTATGTGTTTGTATGAGAAATTGATTATAGAGTGGTCGATATAGTGATGCTAGTCTCGTTAGAAAAATGTGCGGTGGGGGTAAAAGGGCGAAAAATAAAACCCCAGCATGTGGGGTTTTAAGGGGGTGAGACCCTTTTAGGGGCAGGTGCTAATCGCGGGTAGGCAACTAGGTGCCGTATCCCGCTTTGAGCGCCTTGACTGCTAGCTCGAGACGAGACTTGGCGTGAAACTCGGTCAACAGGCTAGAAACGTACTTTTTTACCGTTCCCGGAGCATAGTGGGTGCTGTGTGCTATCTCCTCGTTGGATTTTCCCTCGCACACCAAATCGAGAATTTGCGCTTGGGCGGGCGAAATATGGTGCTCAGAGGCGGACATTGCCGACGGGGATTGAGCAGCGTTTTCGCTCCACCCCGGCATCTGTTGGAATAAACGCGTCAATGATTGGGGCGCTACGACCGTGCCGCCGCGGACTGCCTCGCGCACCGTATCCACAATATAGGCCGGCTTCGAGCTTTTGAGAATATAGGCCGCCGCCTTGTTAGATAGGACTTCTCTTAGGGTGTCATCATTATCCATTGCGGTCATGGCAATGAATACTGGCGGATCGGGCAGCTCATTAAGCTCACGCAGCAGCGCTGTGCCGTCCATCTCCGGCATATGGATATCGGCAATGACGGCATCGACATCGTGTTGTTCTAGCTGCTGTAGAGCGGTTTTCCCATTGTCTGCGACGGCGACGATTTCCATATCTTCGGCCGCAGCGAAATAGTGGCCGAGTGCCTCGATGACCAGTGGATCATCATCAACTAAGAGCAGTGAAGTTTTTACTTGAAGCACCATGGAGCTGGGCAGCCAAAGACGAGTTCTGCCGAGGTCTTGTACTTAGTGTTTTGTGGAAGATCACCGGGGGTGAGGTCTGCGCCAAAGAGAGAAGTGGACAGCATTAAAGGTGCGAGGACGCTAGCGAGGGCAGTTTGCATGGCACGACTCCTTTATTAAAGCGGAACTATGAGAATAAGACGCAAGTGTAGTAGAGGAATAGTGGCACTGCCACCGGAGGTGGCTCAACTAACGCTGTTCATGCGCAGACGGGGGCAGTGCGAGCGTGAGCTCCCAATGATCATCGACGCGGCCGGCCTCAAGCCGGGCATCGATAGTCGCCGCGAGGCGCGTCATCGAATTAATACCAATGCCGGAGGAAGTCTCCGGTGTGGTGCTCGTTGGCTTGGCAATAGGGTTGCGAATGCTCATCAGCGTCCATCCCATGTGCGGTTGGGCCGATACGGTAATTTTCGCCCCAGGCGGCGAATACTTGACGGCGTTGAGACAGGCCTCCCTGGTGATGGCTACCACTGAGTCGAGTACAGAAGGACGAAGCTGAGGGCAAAAATCTCCCCCGCTTACCTTAATAATTGGAGTGCGGTTGAGCTTAGACAACTGACTTTCTTCCCAAGCCAACACTTGTGCAAGGCTGATAGGGCGTGGCCCGTGTTTAAAACTCAATTCGTCATCGATTCCGTCAATATTGGAGCGCAAGACTTTAGTTAAAGCGCGTATTTCAGACATCGACGAGCGCATTGCATCGCTTAATTCATCGAGGCGGCGGCTAAGTTCCGGTGTGCTGGCGTATTCTAAACTGAGCGCTTCTAGTTGCATGGTATTAACGGTCAGGCTGGAAATTACGGAGTTATGCAGGGTTTCGGCTAGGTCGGACTGTCGGCGTTTGACATCGTTATTCCACTCCACCATGGCTGTTTTATAGCGCCGTGCGGAATGGGCGAGTGAGCTGCCGATGAAGGTGCTAATGACCAAGAAAATTCCCCAGACCAGTGCAGGTGTTGGAGCGAAGACCAGTCGCAACGTACCAGGATCTACCAGTCCTACTAGCCAAAATGCCGCGCAGAGAAGAATCGACTGCCACTTGGTGCTGTGAAAAGCGAATACGGCAAGGAATACCGGGGCTAAGAAAACGCAACTGGCGTAGGGAATTCCTACGGTAAGAATGGCACTCATCCAAATTGTTAGAAAACCCACCGCCATTGTCTTTGGATACCGATAGGCAGCGGTAATGATCACTGACAAAAGTACCCCGATAATTGCCGCTGAAAGTTGGTGTTGAGGAGGGGTGAGAAATGCGGCGAACAGTGTCAGTGCTAAGCACGTGATGGCGACCAGCGCTGCTGTGCGCTGTAGGGTCATCGCCGCGCGAAGGCGGTGACGCAATGGATGCGGCGGGGTAGGAGTAAAAGTCACGGTCGTATGCGCTTCTGTGGTGCTCAGACTGAATAGTACTGAATAGTTTTGAGAGGGCTTGGGGTGTTGTGCACCTAGCTTAAGGCCTCAAAGCGGGAAACCAATAAATGAAAAACAACTAAACCCCGCACCTTCCGGTGCGAGGCTTAAAACCTGCGTGGATAAAGTGCGGGGGTTTAGTCGGTCTTCATGAAGGAGTGTAAACGCGAAGGTTTACTTAAGCCTCAGCTGCGGTCTCGGTGGCCTCAGCTGCGGTCTCGGTAGCGTCAGCTGCGGTCTCGGTAGCGGTAGCTACGGAGTCGGTAGCAGCGTCAGCGCCGCCCTTGGAGGACAGGCCGTCGAATACGGAGGACAGGCCTGCGGAGTCGGAGTTCGACTCGGAGGACAGGTGAGCAACGCCCTTGATGGCCTTGAAGATTGCCTCGAAGTCGAGGGAGGAGCTGAGGTTTACGAGGGTACCGATCATTGGCATTTCCTTTCGGGTTGGCTGAGTGACACTACAAATCAATCTCTCTGGGTAGCAACCAGTGGCTGCTGTGGTTTTCAGTATGTGCGAGTTGGCTACTCCTGCCAAGCCTCTTTTGGATCCTTTGTGGGGTAACTTTTGGCCACTTTGTCATGACTCTTTAATTAGCGTGTGGTGCCGGCAGGGTGAGCGTGTGGTGCCGGCAGGGTGTGCTGTGAAAAATACTAGCTCTTGTGGGGCGGAAGAGGGAGGTCCGGCTTGGAGGCTAAGAGCTGGGAAAATAGACAATTTTTTGAGGAAGTTTGTACCGGCGGGAATAAGATGTGAGTGTGGAAAGTTATAAAGATTGAGTGACACAGGCTCAAGATTTTATGAACGAGTTTGTAACTTCTGTTAGAGTAACTCACAGACTCAACGAGAAGTTGAGTCACTGACAATCAACTTTATTAACTGCATTCGACAAGAAGGAGAATGAATCATGGGACGCGCAGTAGGTATTGATCTTGGTACGACGAATTCCGTCGTTTCCGTACTGGAAGGTGGCGAGTCCACCGTTATCGCTAACTCTGAAGGCTCTCGCACCACGCCTTCTGTGGTGGCATTTGCTAAAAATGGCGAAATCTTGGTTGGTCAGTCCGCCAAAAACCAGGCCGTGACCAACGTGGACCGCACCATCCGCTCCGTTAAGCGTCACATTGGTACTGACTGGACCGTCAACATCGATGACAAGAAGTACACCTCTCAGGAGATTTCCGCTCGTACGCTGATGAAGCTGAAGCGCGATGCAGAGTCCTACTTGGGTGAAGATGTTACGGACGCCGTTATTACCGTCCCTGCATACTTCGAGGACGCGCAGCGCCAGGCCACCAAGGAAGCTGGCCAGATTGCTGGCCTGAACGTCCTGCGCATTGTTAACGAGCCCACCGCAGCTGCACTTGCGTACGGCCTAGAAAAGGGCGAGCAAGAGCAGACCATCCTGGTCTTCGACTTAGGCGGCGGCACCTTCGACGTGTCCCTGCTGGAAATCGGCGATGGCGTCGTTGAAGTTATGGCTACCGCAGGTGACAACAGCTTGGGCGGTGATGACTGGGACCAGCGCATTGTTGACTGGTTGGTAGATCGCTTTAAGAGCTCCCAGGGTGTTGACCTAACCAAGGATAAGCGCGCCGTGCAGCGTCTGCGCGAGGCTGCAGAAAAGGCAAAGATTGAGCTGTCCTCCTCCCAGCAGGCCAATATCAATCTGCCCTACATCACCGTTGACTCCGACAAGAACCCACTGTTTTTGGACGAGACCTTAAACCGCACCGAATTCCAGAAGATTACTCAGGATCTGCTGGACCGCACCAAGGCTCCGTTCAACCAGGTCATCAAAGATGCGGACCTCTCCGTCGGCGATATCGACCATGTTGTGCTGGTCGGCGGTTCCACCCGTATGCCGGCCGTATCTGAGCTAGTCAAGGAGCTGACCGGTAAGGACCCGAATAAGGGCGTCAACCCGGATGAGGTCGTTGCGGTCGGCGCTGCTCTCCAGGCAGGTGTGCTGCGCGGTGAGGTTAAGGACGTGCTGCTTCTTGATGTCACCCCGCTCTCCCTCGGCATTGAAACCAAGGGCGGCGTGATGACTAAGCTCATCGAGCGCAACACCACCATCCCCACCAAGAAGTCCGAAACCTTCACCACTGCAGAAGATAACCAGCCCTCTGTGCAGATTCAGGTCTTCCAGGGTGAGCGCGAGATGGCTACGGCCAATAAGCTGTTGGGCTCCTTCGAGCTTGGCGGCATCGCACCAGCACCTCGCGGCGTTCCCCAGATTGAGGTCACCTTCGACATCGACGCCAACGGCATTGTTCACGTGACCGCCAAGGATAAGGGCACCGGTAAGGAAAACACCATTAAGATCCAGGACGGCTCTGGCCTTTCCCAGGAAGAGATCGACCGCATGGTCAAGGATGCCGAGCAGCACGCTGAGGAAGATAAGAAGCGTCGCGAGGAGCAGGAGCTGCGCAATAGTGCAGAGTCCACTTCCTACCAGACCCGCAAGTTCTTGGAAGACAACGAGGATAAGGTCTCTGAGGACATCAAGACCAAGGTCACCGAGGCTGCTGACGCCGTAGATGAGGCCCTCAAGGGCGATGACCTCGAAGCCATCAAGTCCGCCGTAGAGAAGCTGTCCACCGAATCCCAAGAGATGGGCAAGCAGATCTACGAGGCACAGGCTGCAGAGGCCGCCGCTGAGGGTGCTGCCGATGGCGGCACTGCACAGGGCGACCCAAACGTGGTCGACGCTGAAGTTGTGGACGAAGATGAGCAGAACTCTGACGACAACAAGGATGGCAACAAGTAATGACTCAGGACAGCGGAATGCCGCAAAACCCAGGCGACCCGAAATACACGGATCCGGAGGCTACCTCGGCTGACCGCGCTGAGGCTGCTGCCGAAGAGGCTGAGGAAGCACAGGCTGTCAACGACGCGCAGGTCGATGCCGCCGAAGAAGCCCAGTTGGATCCCACCCTTGATGCTGACCTTGAGGACGCGCTGGCTGATGTCAACGTCGGTGAGGTTGAAGCTGAGGCAGAGGGCGATGAGCCTATCTCCGCCGGTGCTGCCGCTAACGATGTGGAAGCTCAGCTGGCAGAACGCACGGAAGACCTCCAGCGTTTGAATGCGGAATACACCAATTACCGCCGCCGCACTGAGCGTGACCGCCAATCCGTTATCGAGACCGCGAAGGCAAAGGTCATAAGTGATTTGCTGCCGGTTCTTGATGACCTCGATTTAGCCAAGCAGCACGGTGATTTGGAGGGCCCGCTCAAGGCGGTTGCGGATAAGCTCCGCAAGGCCCTCGAGCAGCATAACCTCACCGCCTTTGGGCAGGAGGGCGAGCCCTTCGACCCAGAGATGCACGAGGCCGTGCAGGATTTGTCCTCCGGCGATGAGCAGGTGCTTGGCACCGTGCTGCGCCAGGGCTACCGCATAGGTGAGAGGCTGGTGCGCAACGCGCTGGTTATTATCGCGGACCCCGGTGAGGATTCCGGCAGTTCGGAAGGCACCGAACAAGCCGATTAATCCGGGACAAGGGCGCCTTGGGAACTGACTGATTCACCTTCCCCTGGCGCCTTTTTTACTAACTACAATCGAATCTTCTTGAAAGGAGGAGATGCCCAGTGAGCGCTAAACCCGAATGGGCAGACAAAGATTATTATGCGGATCTGGGGGTCTCCTCGTCCGCAGACCACAGCGAAATCAAGCGCGCGTACCGCAAGCTTGCCCGCGATAACCACCCTGATACCCACCCTGATGATCCCGCGGCAGCGGACCGGTTCAAGCGGGTTGCGGAGGCCTACGATGTGCTTTCTGATGCCTCCACTCGCAAGGAATACGACCAGTTCAAAGCCATGCTGCGTACTGGCGGCGGCTTCGGACGGAATGGGGGCGCCGGCTTTCCCGGCGGGTTTCGATCCCCGAACATGGGTGGACAAGGTGCGCAAGACTTCGACCTCTCGGACCTCTTCGGAGGAGCCACTGGAGGAGCGTCTCAAGGCGGCGGTTTGGGGGATATCTTCGGTAGCGTTTTCAACCGCAGCGGTAGTGCTGGCCACGCAGCTAAACCGTCGCGGGGGGTCGACGTCGAAACGGAAATAACCCTCGATTTCCGTGAGGCCGCTAAGGGGACCACCATCCCGCTGGCCTTAAGCGGGAACGCGCCATGTACCACGTGCCATGGCTCGGGTTCTTCCTCTGGCAAGACCTCTACGTGCGGTACCTGCAATGGCACCGGATATACCTCAGAAAACCGCGGTGCTTTCGGCTTTTCCGCCCCGTGCAAGGAGTGCGATAGTACAGGCCGCCGCATCCCAGATCCGTGTGCGGACTGCAACGGCACCGGAACGGTGCACCGCACCCGTAATATTACGGTCCGCATCCCCGCTGGGGTTATCGACGGCCAAAAGGTTCGCATCGCCGGTCAAGGCGAGGCCGGCCCGAATGGTACCCCAGCTGGTGACCTCTTTGTTGCGGTCACTGTCACGCCGGACCAGGTCTTTACCCGCGACGGCGATGATATTCACATCACCGTCCCCGTCTCGTTTGCCGAGCTCGCCTTGGGTGATACCGTAACGGTTCCCACCTTGGACAGCCCGGTTCGTGTAAAGATCCCTGCCGGTACCCCAGATGGCCGCACCTTGCGTGTACGTGGGCGCGGCATTGCCAAGCGTGGGGGCAAGGCCGGTGACCTCTTGGTGAGCGTGCACATTACTGTGCCTTCCAAGCTCGATGCTGCAGCGTCCAGCGCCCTGCGCACCTATGCGCAAGCCGAAAAAGACTCCGGCTTTAATCCCCGCGCGGGCTGGGCCGGCGCGCAGAGTAATTAAGGCAGGAGGTGCACCGCACAATGAGTACTGGAAAAGCTCAAGGCTCCGGCACCGCCGTCTACGTCATTTCCGTGGCGGCCGAGCTGTCCGGGATGCATGCCCAAACCCTGCGTACCTATGACCGCATGGGTTTGGTCTCACCAGCCCGCACCCGGGGCGGAGGCCGCCGTTATTCGGATCGCGATATTGAATTGCTCCGCAAGATTCAAGCACTTTCGCAAGACGACGGTGTCAACCTGGCCGGCATCAAATCCATCATCGAGTTAACTGAAGAACGCGACCAGCTTGAGGCCGAGCGCGACGCGCTGGCCGAAGAAGTCCGTGTCCTGCGCGATCAGCTCGCCGCCGGGCAGCGCGTGGGGGTGCAGAACCCCCACGCGCAGGTGCAGAATCCCCACGCGCAGAGCCCACACACCCCCGGGCGTTCCCAACGCAGCAGTGAGCTCGTCCACGTCCCGCGGTCTACCTCCGTGGTGATGTGGAGCCCGCGCACAGCGCGCGACCGCAAGAGGAATCGCCGAAACCACGGTGGTTAATCCATATGATTTGTTCTGCGAACGAGAAACCTCAACTTACACCCTCCATACCTGTGCAACGGCGTAGTGCCGCTAAGGGTATGGAGGGTTTATCTCTGCCTCAAAGGCCTGAGCCACCGGGGCGCGGCCCACCGGTTTATCCGGACTTAGCACCGTGAAGAAATGTTTATTTCCCACCCCTATGTGGTGCGAAATGTGAAAAAGTGAACTACCATGGCGGAAAGCCAGTGAGGTATGACATAGTAAAACTCCCATAGTGACGTGTGGCATACCTGGCAAGGGTTGTACATGATATTTCTACACGAGAGGACAACACCATCATGACTTTGTACGCGGAACCCGGCACCGAAGGGGCTATTGTCAACTACCGCAGCCGCTATGACAATTACATCGGCGGTAAGTGGGTTCCGCCAGTCGATGGCGAATACATGGACAACATCAGCCCCGTGACCGGCGAAGTATTTTGTCAGGTGGCCCGCGGCAAGCAAGCCGATATCAACGCCGCTATCGATGCCGCCGAAAAGGCCTTTACTACCTTTGGCAAGACCACTCCCGCAGAGCGCGCCCTTTTGCTGCATCGTATCGCGGACCGCATTGAAGAAAACCTAGAAAAGATCGCTGTGGCGGAGACCTGGGAAAACGGCAAGGCCGTCCGCGAAACCTTGGCTGCCGATATACCGCTTGCCGTTGATCACTTCCGCTACTTCGCGGGTGCGATCCGCGCACAGGAGGGCCGCCTATCCCAGATCAGCGAAGACACCGTGGCCTACCACTTCCACGAGCCGCTCGGCGTTGTCGGGCAAATCATCCCCTGGAATTTCCCGCTGCTCATGGCCGCGTGGAAGATTGCACCGGCGCTAGCCGCAGGAAACTGCATCGTGCTCAAACCTGCAGAGCAGACACCCGCATCCATCCTCTTGCTCATGGAGATCATCGGTGACCTCCTCCCGGACGGCGTACTCAATATTGTTAACGGCGTGGGCGAGGAAGCTGGAGCAGCATTGACAGGATCGGACCGCATAGCCAAAATCGCGTTTACCGGATCCACCCCGGTAGGCAAGCTCATCAATAAAGCCGCTGCGGATAAGGTCATCCCGGTCACCCTGGAGCTGGGCGGCAAGTCGCCGTCCATTTTCTTCAAAGACATCATGGATGAAGATGACTCTTACCTGGATAAGTGTGTTGAGGGATTCGTCATGTTTGCCCTGAACCAAGGTGAGGTCTGCACGTGCCCGTCGCGCGCCTTGGTCCATGAGGATATTGCCGATAAGTTTCTAGAGCTCGCCATCCAACGCGTTAAAAAGATTAAGATTGGCCATCCGTTGGATACCGAAACCATGATGGGCGCCCAGGCCTCCCGGGAACAGATGGACAAGATCGCCGAATACCTCACGATCGGCCCGGCAGAAGGCGCGGAAACGCTCATCGGTGGCCACGTGAATAAGCTCGAAGGACTCGAAAACGGCTATTACATTGAGCCCACCGTGTTTAAGGGCAGCAATGAGATGCGTATCTTCCAGGAGGAAATCTTCGGCCCGGTGCTTTCCGTAGCGACCTTCAAGGACTACGAGGAGGCCATCGAGATCGCAAATACCACCAACTTTGGTTTAGGTGCTGGCGTGTGGTCGCGCCAGCAAAACATTTGCTACCGCGCCGGGCGCGATATTCAGGCCGGCCGCGTGTGGGTCAACCACTACCACGACTACCCGGCGCACCGTGCCTTCGGTGGCTATAAGGAGTCCGGCCTGGGACGGGAAAATCACTTGATGATGCTCAGCCACTACCAGGAAACGAAGAACATGCTGGTCTCGTACTCGGATACCCCTGCAGGCCTATTCTGACCCCACAACCGCCCTTGTCAGGGGTGGCGCTGCCTAGTCCGGTGCTGCCAAGCCAGGCGCTATTCCGGCCTGGAATTGTGGGAAGCCACCTTGCCTAGCCCGCGCAGGAACTGAGGGTCTTCCCAATAAGAGCTGTGATCTCCGGGCAGGCCATCCGCGCCGGGGAGGGCAGTAGCACCAAAGGACTGGGTGGTGGGATCCGGGCCGTGGATGCCGCCCAGTGGCCCCGTCGCGATAGCGATGGGGTCATTGTCGTTGGTCGCCGCCCACACGGTGCCGTGCAGCTCGCTGGCATGCCGGGCGCTGGTGCCGGGGCTTCCCACCAGCACGATATCGGAGGCGATGTTCTCCTCGCGCGCCGCGTATCCAGTTACAACGGAGCCATAGGAATAGCCCACCACCGTCCGCTTTGCGCCAGGATACCGCGCACCGATTCCCCGCTGAAACCGCACTAACTCCTGCCCCGCTGCCCGCGCGGGATCGGCGTGTACGGCCCGCGGCAGGCTCGACGGAGCCTGGTATCCCAACCAGACGGCGGCCGGGCCACCGCTCGCGGAGGCAATAGCGCGTCCACGGTCGATGGCGCGCTGCCAGGTACTGGGGTCGGAGGAATGCACTCCTTCGACAAACGTGGTTACGCAGGCAGGTTCGGTGCGAAAGCTCTCCGGATCCACCAGCGCCACCAGCCGGCCGGGGCTCGTTTCTACGATGCGCATATCCGGATTATCCGCGGCCAGCTGCACCACGCGGTCGCTGGCCTGGGCAAGGTTAATCTCATGGATGGTATCGAGGGGAAGATCGCCAAAATCCTCCAGCCGCTGCGGCGGTTGTACCCCGGTGGGCGTGCACAGAGCATCGATTTCTCGGGCGCAGAGCCAATCGAGGGCATCCCCCAGCTCGCGAACCTCGCGCAGCAGCACACCACCGGCCAGCGCGGCTGGAACAGAAAACTCATCGAGTTTGCCCAAAAAGGAAATGATGCGTGCCTCCACCCCTTCGCGCCAGGCCTGTAGATCCGCATGGTGGTTAAGCACCTCAATGACCTGTTTCATCTCCTCTAGGGGGCTACGTAGCCACTCCGTAGCCTCGGCCAACCCGGACCGCGCAGCTACGCCTGCGGGCCCACCCAGCGGTATAGACCGCCAATCGTTGTGCGAGTCGGCATAGTGAGTATGCAGGCCAGAGTGATCCGCCGCGAGTTGGGCGGCGCTGTGGCGAAGAGCAGTTGATAAATTCATCGCGGTCGCTCCAAACTCGCGGCGAGCGAGGAATCGAGCGCGTGGCTGCGGTCGATAAAGTCGTGGAGGCTACGCAGGCGCTCGGAGATGGTGGCATCGCTACGCCGCTGCGTGGTAGACCACTGCGCCACCGCGCGTTGCAGGGCAATAGACGTTCGGGAGGCCACGCTTAATGATGCCCCCGGCAACGCCGCCACCGGCCGCGCCCTCAAGGTATGCACATGTGCGGAAAGGTGTTCAGGAATGTCTAGGAAAGTCATAGCCCCCAGCGTGGTCGCTGTGGGGTTGAGCCGCGAGCGTAAAAATTCCAACCTGTGGATAACTAGGTGATGCTGCACTAAGTTGGGGCTTATGAAAGTAGCAGCAGTGCAATTGACGTCCACCGGCAGAATCGAGGACAACCAAGAACTCGCACTGGATAACATTCGCGCGGCCGCAGCGGCGGGCGCGCGCCTTATCGTGCTGCCTGAGGCCACCTCGCAGAATTTCCGCTCGGGCCGCCTGGATGAGCAGGCGCAGAACCTCGAAGGTCCGTTCGCTACCGCGATTCAGCAAGCGGCGGAGGAACTAGGGGTGACCGTCGTCGTCGGCATGTTTTGCCCAGCCGATACTATCGAGCGCGAAGACAAGACCATCAACCGCGTCTTCAATACTGCGCTCATCGCAGGCCCGGGCGTGCTGGGCGGCTACGAGAAAATCCACACCTATGATGCCTTTGACTACTGCGAATCCGATACGGTGCAGCCCGGGGAATCCTTGGTGACTTTTGATGTCGATGACCTCACCGTCGGCGTCGTAGTGTGCTACGACATTCGCTTCCCTGAGCAGTTCAAAGACCTTGCGCGCGAGGGGGCGCAGCTCATTGTCGTGCCCACGAGCTGGGCGGATGGTCCTGGCAAGCTGGAGCAGTGGCGCCTGCTTACCGCGGCGCGAGCACTGGATTCCACTAGCTATATCCTTGCTGCTGGCCAATCCCGGCCGGGCGGTAATGCGGAGGCCGGATCCACTTCGGGTCCGACCGGGATTGGGCACTCCACCATTGTCGATCCTAATGGTGTGCGCGTGGCAGAGGCCGGTTACGACGATGAGATTCTCTATGCCGACATTGATCCACAAGAAGTAGCGAAGACGCGCCGGTACCTGCCGGTGCTAGAGCTGGGCCATTAAGACTGTGCCGCATAATCCTCCGGCAGCCACTCTCGGTCGCGGCTCCAGCTGTGGCTAAAAATCCACTGCTTGTCTATGCCCTTTTTCTCCAGACCCCTCCTCGCTTCCGCCACCTCCTCGGCGCTGCCGAAGAGAGCAAAATAGGTGGGCGTGCCTGTGGATAACTCAACCTCGTTGACTACTACATCGGTCGGGTCAGGGGAGAGGGTATGGATGGCGGCATCGGCAAGCGGCTGTGCCCCTAGCAGCCATGGGTCGTTTTCTTGCCGGATGATGCGGCGCAGGCTGAGATCGGGGTAGAAGGCTTGCAGGTTCTGTTGGAAGTGCGTGTCATAGTGCGCGCCGGGGCTATCGGCAACGGCAAAAATCTGCAGGGACAGATCTTTTGCAAGACCCTCCTCGCCAGCATCTACTGCCTGGCGGGCCGCCAGCGTCAAACACCGTGCCGCCGCCCAGCCCGTGCCATAGGCCACGATGACCAATGTGCCGCCTCGCAGCTCGCGCAGGTCTTGCCAGATGGACCCGGTGGGCCGACCCAAAGTCCACCAATCGCCCGGCTTGGTATGTGCAAGCGACCGTGAAGCCTCGCCTACCGCGGCGATGTGGAAGACCAACTGGCCGGTGGCATCGCTCGGCTGGGCGGGGGTGAGCATGCGCCATTGCCCGGGAAGGTACTGGGTGGTGACGGGGAAATACTGTCCCGGTTCAAACGCGGCGGGCATTCCCGCCTCAACGCGAATGACTGCGGTATCGCGAGTCGGACGATCCACCGCAACGACGTGACCCGAATACGCCGGTGCCTCCCCAGCCAGGTCGGCCTCGCGCGCCGCGGCGGCCATGTCCTCGCACACCTGGTGGATGACGGCGCAGGCAAAGTCGTATTGGTACCTCGTAAGCGACAAAGCCCGCAGGCTCGCAATGAGCGCTTCCTCGAACCGCTCATAGACCTCAGCCGGGAAGCCGTGTCTGCGGTGATCGCGGCCGAGCTGCATGATTTTTTCCCGCACGGCCGCAGGAACGGTGGCCCCAACCCTGGTCCCTGATCCGGCGCCGCTAGTGCTGGGTTCTGCGTGTTCAATGACCCACGCCAGTGCGTGCACCATGGACCGGTGGGTGTCCTGCATAGAGAGGGAGAAGACTTGCCGCGCCTCCGGCACTGTGAGGAAAAACTGCTCATGCACCGCGTCGCGGTAGTCGTCTGCGTACTTCCGGAAGTGCTCGCCCAATTCCCACATGCTTTTTCATCCTAGTGTGCTTGCCCGTCTCTACTGTGTACTTACGGCCTGTGCCTTTCCGTTGACGGGGAGCGTGGCCGACTCTATCCCTGCTGCATCATCGACCCAGTACCTTGATAGCCTCGCACG
The DNA here is from genome assembly GCF_003688935.1 of Corynebacterium macginleyi. GTDB lineage: Bacteria > Actinomycetota > Actinomycetes > Mycobacteriales > Mycobacteriaceae > Corynebacterium > Corynebacterium macginleyi. Next base: position 36,009 of record NZ_REGE01000014.1, read on the forward strand.
GCGCGCGGATTGCGCACGCCGCGGACCCGCGCCGATGATGGTGTTGAGGTAGCGTTTCACCCTCGGGTTGCATCGGGGGTGAAAAATCCATCGTATGTTGTGGCTCACTCCATGATGGGTAATGTACTTTTTATCTGCATGCTCTCTGCACGTGAGCGGCCTGCCATAACTACACAGCTAGAAAGGGTTCCCATGGAAGATTTTTCCGCTTATACGCTCATGCTGGACGTGGGTTGGATTTCCTTACTCATGGTCATCGGCAATATTTTGCGCCACAACGTGAAGTTTATCTTCCAGGACTTATTGCTGCCCGCCCCCATTACCGCTGGCCTGCTCGGCCTGCTCGTTGGGCCTAACGTGCTGGGGTGGATCAACTTCTCCGATAACCTTGGTGACTACACCTCCATCCTCATTGCCGTGGTCTTTGCGTCTATGGCCTACTCCATGGAAGTCGGCGGCAACATGGGCAAGGGTTCGCGCAATATGTGGGGCTATTCCACCATGATGTTCACCGGCCAGTGGGGCCTTTTTATCGTGCTGGGCTTGCTCTTTTTCGCCCCGGTCTTTGATACCCCCAACTGGTTCGGCATGATGCTGCCGGTGGGCTTTACCGGCGGCTTCGGCACAGCCGCCGCTGTGGGTGGGGCGCTGGAGGGCGTCGGTGCTGAGGCGGCAGCGTCTTTGGGCTTTACCTCCGCGACCGTTGGCACGCTGGCTGCAATTATTGGTGGCGTTATGGCTGGTAACTGGGGCATCCGCAAGGGCAAGGTGTCCTATGTGCCTAAGGAGCTGCCGGAAGAAATTCGTCGCGGCTATATCAAGAACCTGGATGAGCGGCCTTCGCTTGGCCGCGCCACCACCAACCCTTCTTCCATTGAGCCGCTCGCGCTGCACTTTGGTTTTATCGTCCTGACTGTCGTGACGGCTTACGGCGTCAATAAGGGCATTTCTGGCATGTGGGACAATGTGTCGATCCCGCTCTTTGCGATGTCCATGGTTATCGGCCTCATCTTCCGCGCCATTATGAATTTTGTTGGTGCCGAAGACTATCTGGATAAGGATTCTGTATCCTCCATCTCCGGTGCTGCTACCGACTATCTCATTGCCTTTGGCGTGGCTGCCATTGTGCCTGCCGCTATCGCTTCCTACTGGCAGGCGTTGCTTGTCCTATTCGTTCTGGGCACCATCTTCTGTACCTTCTTCCTGATGTGGTTCCCTGCCGAGTTCTTTGGCGAGCGCTGGATCGAGCGTGGCATCTTCGGCTGGGGCTGGGCGACGGCCACCGTGGCTACCGGCATTGCCGTGCTCAAGATCGTTGACCCGAAGCTGAAATCCGGCACGCTATCTGAATACGGCATGGCGTATATCGGCTTCGGTCCGTTTGAGATTTCGTGGACTATCATCGCGCCAATGGCTGTGATGTACGGATTTACCGGTGCGTTCGGTGCTGTCTCGTTGGCCATTTCCATCGGCGTGTACCTGGCGTTTAAATTTATGGGCTTGCTTCCGCCGCGCGGCACGATTTTCAAGGAGGGCATTGGCCACGTGGGCCAGAAACAAAAAACCTAGCCTTCACCACTCCACTCTGCACAAGCCGGGCTCCCACAACAAAGATTGGGGAGCCCGGCTTTGTCGTGCACCTCAGTCCGCTCCGGCCGAATGTCAATGGGGGATTGTGCGGCATTGCGGCAAAGTGGTGCTAAGGCTCTACCTCCGGGAAGTTGAGCCGGGTATACTCAAAAAAACTTGGGTTGAGTGGAATAGGCTCAACTTTGAGGGCGTTATACCAAGTGAATCCTTAAAATGGATGAATAAATCTTAGAAGGAGAAACGTACACATGAGTTCTTTTAACCCCACCACTAAAACACAAGAGGCATTGCAGGAAGCTCTGCAAACCGCTTCCGCGAATGGCAACCCGGACATTAGGCCAGCGCACCTGCTGGCGGCCATTCTTGGGCAGGAAGGCGGCATTGCCGCGCCGGTACTCAAGGCTACCGGCGTAGATCCGGATACCGTGCTGAAAGAAGCGCGCGAGCTGGTTAATTCCTATCCCAGCGCCGAGGGCGCTAATATGTCCAACCCGCAATTCAACCGGGATGGTCTCAATGTACTGACCAAGTCGCAGGAACTAGCGGGCGAGCTTGGGGATGAGTTCGTATCCACCGAAGTCCTCCTCGCTGCCATCGCCGGTTCAAAGACCGACGCTGCCGAATTGCTTACCGGACGCGGTGCCACCTACGACGCCATCAAGGGCGCTTTCCCGTCTGTGCGCGGAGCGGCCAAAGTGACCTCGGAGAACCCGGAGGACCAGTTCCAAGCCCTTGAAAAGTATGCCACCGACCTCACTGCACGGGCGCGGGAAGGCAAGATTGACCCGGTTATCGGACGTGATCAGGAAATCCGCCGCGTTGTCCAGGTGCTGTCACGCAGAACGAAGAATAACCCGGTGCTCATTGGTGAGCCGGGCGTGGGCAAGACAGCTATCGTCGAGGGCCTAGCCCGCCGCATCGTGGCTGGTGATGTCCCTGAGTCCCTCAAGGGTAAGACGCTTATTAGCCTGGACCTTGGCTCCATGGTCGCTGGTGCGAAGTTTCGGGGCGAATTTGAAGAGCGCCTCAAGGCAGTCCTGGATGAAATCAAGCAGTCTGAGGGAGAAATCATCACCTTCATCGACGAGCTGCACACCATCGTCGGCGCCGGTGCTACCGGCGAAGGTTCCATGGACGCCGGCAACATGATTAAGCCCATGCTGGCTCGCGGCGAGCTGCGTCTCGTCGGTGCCACCACGCTGGATGAGTACCGCAAGTACATCGAAAAAGATGCCGCTCTTGAGCGCCGTTTCCAGCAGGTCTATGCGGCAGAGCCATCCGTGGAAGACACCATCGGTATTTTGCGTGGGCTCAAGGAGCGCTACGAGGTGCACCACGGCGTGCGCATCATGGACTCCGCTTTGGTAGCGGCAGCGGAGCTATCGAATCGCTACATTACCAACCGCTTTCTGCCGGATAAGGCCATCGACCTCGTCGATGAGGCTGGATCCCGCCTGCGCATGGAAATCGACTCCTCGCCGCAGGAAATCGATGAGCTCGAGCGCATCGTTCGCCGCATGGAGATTGAAGAGCTCGCGCTGAAGAAGGAATCCGATGCCGCCTCCAAAGATCGCCTGACCGTCTTGCAGGGCGAGCTTGCGGATCAGCGCGAAAAGCTGGGTGAGCTCAAGGCGCGCTGGGCCAATGAGAAGAAGTCCATCGATGACGTGCAGGATATTAAGGAGGAGCTGGATGATCTCCGCCGCCAAGCAGAAATTGCCGAGCGTGATGGTGATCTCGCCCTAGCCTCTGAGATCAACTACGGCAAGATCCCGCCGCTGGAAAAGGAACTGGTTGCAGCCGAAGAAAAGGCCGCCGCCCAGCGCAATACCATGCTGGATGAGGAGGTCAGTCCGGATACCATCGCTGAGGTTGTCTCCGCGTGGACTGGCATTCCCGCCGGCAAGATGCTGCAGGGCGAGACCGAGAAGCTGCTGCACATGGAATCGGTATTGGGCAAGCGGGTCGTTGGCCAACATGAGGCCGTGACCGCCGTCTCCGATGCCGTGCGTCGCTCCCGCGCGGGCGTGGCTGACCCCAACCGCCCGACCGGCTCCTTCCTCTTCCTGGGCCCCACCGGCGTGGGTAAGACGGAGTTGGCCAAGGCACTGGCGGACTTCCTCTTTGATGATGAATCCGCCATGGTGCGCATCGATATGTCCGAGTACGGCGAGAAGCACTCCGTCTCCCGGCTCGTCGGTGCCCCTCCGGGATATGTGGGTCACGAAGCCGGTGGCCAGCTCACCGAGGCTGTGCGGCGTCGGCCTTATACGCTCGTGCTTTTTGATGAAGTGGAAAAGGCCCACCCGGATGTCTTCGACGTGCTCCTCCAGGTCTTGGACGAGGGGCGGCTGACTGATGGCCAGGGTCGCACCGTCGATTTCCGCAATACCGTCATCATCTTGACCTCCAACCTGGGGGCCGGCGGCACGAAGGAAGAGACCATGGAGGCGGTGAAGAGGGCCTTTAAGCCCGAGTTCATCAACCGTCTTGATGATGTGGTGATGTTCGAGTCGTTATCGGAGGAGCTGCTGCGTGGCATCGTGGACATCCAGCTGCGCGGGCTTTCCGAGCGTCTAGAGGCTCGCCGTTTAACTCTGCAGGTATCCGATTCTGCCAAGTCTTGGTTGGCCGATCGTGGCTACGACCCTGCTTATGGCGCCCGCCCGCTGCGCCGGACCATCCAGCAGGCCATCGGTGACAAGCTGGCGAAAAAGCTTTTGGCCGGTGATATTGTCGATGGTGATACCGTCCACGTCGACGTCGCCGATGGCGGTGCGGAGCTGGATATCTCTGCTCGCTAATTTACCGGGCGAAAAATAATGCTCATGCCTTTAGACTGGAAGGCATGAGCATTTTAGTTTCCCCGCAGGAACTCAAAGAATCCATCTACCACGGCGATCGTTTCACCCTCCTGGGCACCCACTGGCAGCCCAAAACGGGTCAGAGCTTCATCGATTTTGCTTCCCAGCACATTCCCACCGCGCTTTTTGGTGATGCCGGCGCGGCCTTTGTTGGCCTTCCCGGTTCGCGTAATGGGCGCAACCCGCTACCTGATGAAGACAAGCTGCAGGCCTGGATCCGTTCTTGGGGTATAGAGGAAAACCGCCCAGTGGTGATCTATGACGAGGGCCGCGGGCTTTTTGCTGGCCGCGCGTGGTGGACGCTGCGGTGGGCAGGCCTGACGGACGTGCGTATCCTCGATGGCGGTCTGGAAAATTGGCTTGGGCACGGTTTTCAAACCCTCACGGGCCCAGGCACTATCGCGGTTGGCTCGAAGTTTGAGGTCACTGTCGGCCAGATGCCTACCGCCACGATCGATGACGTCCGCGCGCATGATGGTGTGCTCATCGATACGCGTTCAAGCAACCGCTTTGCCGGCCGCCGCGAGAACCTAGATTTGAAGGCGGGCCACATCCCCGGTGCGGTCAACATTCCTGAGCTCCTCTTCCACAACGATGGGGTGCGCACCTTGAAGTCCCCCGATGAAATCCGTGCCGTGTTGACCGCTGCCGGATTGACCCGGGAAAACACCCAGGATGCAATTATCTATTCCGGTTCGGGTAATCACTCTGCGCTGGCAATCGCCGCGATGGAAAATGCCGGATTCACCGGCCTGCGCCACTATGTTGGTGGTTGGTCGCAGTGGTCAGCAGACCCGGCCAACCCGGTGGAACGCGGGGACAGGACCACGATTAGCGAATAATCGCTCATAATCGCTCCGACTCTGACTGGTACCGGCACCGTGGGGTGCCGGTACCTATTATTATCGGGACATTATGGCTTCTTTACTCCTGATTTTTGCGCTTGTACTCGGCATCGCCGGTGGCTTTTTGCTGTATTATGACCGCACGCAGCGCGCCTCCGCTGCCCGGCGAGACACCGCATCCCAGCAGGACACCACCTCCCAGTACGGTCCGGATACCCAGCGGCAAGACTCCGGCGTGGGCGAATCCGATAGTTCGCTGCCAGAACAATCTCCGGGCGGGACGACCCCACGAATCCGGGAAGATGGGGGCAACCGGGAAGAGCGGGCCGCGCCTTCGCACGCAGGTACCGAAGCGGGTGCAGGTCTTGAAGGTCAAGCCGGTGCTGACGGTGGAGACCGTGCTGAAGGCCACTCTGGTTTTGCGGTGAAGTACTCGCCGTCTCCCGATATTGAATCCGATTCTTCCTCCGCTAACTCTTCAGACGAACATCATCGCACTGCAAGCGATTCAGAGCGGAGCGGCGGCGATGGAGCCAACGCTGATAGAGCCCATACCGAGGCTGTAGCCGACCACACTCGCGCTAGCGAGTCCCAGGCTCCTTCGGGCACGGACGTTGAGAAAAACACCGCCGCCACGACCGGGGAAGCTGGCCAGGATTGTGCTCCGCACTTAGATACAGACACGAAATCTAAGCCGGTAGGCAGACCGCGGCCGCTAATTCCGGGTGCGCTTCGTCGGGAGCGCAAGCACTGGGCCGAAACCCGGGGCTTTGAGTATATGAAGTCGGATCACTATCTGGTCGATGAATGGACACGGGGCGTCGCCTCCTCCGGCGCCGCACCGAAAAATATCGTTGCCGGCAATGCATACGGCCATGAAATGCTGCTGATGGATATCGACGGTGTCAATGTGATGGCAATGCGTACGGGGGCTGCATCAGATGTGGTCATGGATTTTCAGCGCTGTGACAGCCAGAAATCCGCGATGTCCGAGGACCTGTTATTGGCCATGCGCATCGAGGGATTCGATGTTTATTCCTCCGATCGCGGCGTGACGGAACGGATGGTCGATGATCGCGTGCGTATCGCGCTGCAGCGCATGCCAGAGGTGGTCTCGGCGCTGTGGTTAGAGACCGAGTGGGTGTTGGCACAAACCACCAAGCATTCGCGCACTGCGGATTGGGAGGCCATGCTCCCGCCCCTGGCGTTGCTAGCTGATTCCTCCCGGGTCCTTCCACCCCGTTCTTCCTCTCTACGCGGCCTTGACCTGGAGGACCTGGATCCAGCCAGGGACATTCCCGCCGCGCCGATGATCGAAGCGCTGGGGGGAACAGGGCCGGTGGGGGAGCCGGAATTTTCCCGGCCGGTTATTCAGCGGCCGGAAGAACCACTGGACATGCCGTCGCGCACGTACTCGCAGACCCGCGGCATGGTTGAGCACACGGCGATTGGGGCGGACGAGGTCGGTGCTATTGCTGATGGCAATGAGCGCCCCACCCCCGATTCAGGCACCGCCCGCCTGCCGCGACGGCAATTAGGTGAGGCTTCTATCTTTGGCAATGCTTCTGATAAATCTCACGGTAGCTTATCTGACGGCGGCCTCGATGCTGCCTCCCCGGACGATACTGGCCAGATCGCTGCACGGGGTAAAGACCGCCGGGATGACTCGGGGTCACAGGAGGGGGAGTAGCCTAGAATGGTGCGTTGGCCCATATAGCCAGGGCTTTCCTCATAGGCCGAAGACTCTACAGAAGTACCCGATAGAAGGAGCAATGCGATGACTGAAGTGCACCTGCAAGAAGACAAGAAGAAGCGTCTTGCGGAATTGGTCAAAGAGCTTGCCGTTGTGCACGGTAAAGTGACTTTGTCCTCGGGCGCAGAGGCCGATTACTACGTGGATTTGCGCCGTGCGACTTTGCAGCACGAAGCTTCCCGCCTCATTGGCTCTTTGCTTCGCGAGCTTACCGCCGATTGGGATTATGCGGCCGTGGGAGGACTCACCCTTGGTGCCGATCCGGTAGCGACCTCTATCATGCATGCTAATGGCCGTGATATTGACGCCTTCGTCGTACGCAAAGAATCCAAAAGGCACGGCATGCAGCGTCGCATAGAGGGAGCAGATGTAAGCGGTAAGAAGGTGCTGGTGGTTGAAGACACCACCACGACGGGCAACTCGCCGCTCACGGCTGTCGCCGCGCTGCGGGAAGCCGGAGCAGAGGTAGTTGGCGTGGCTACTGTCGTTGACCGCGCGACCGGCGCCGAGGATGTTATCTCCGCCGAGGGCCTGGAGTACCGTTTCCTGCTTGGCTTGGATGATCTCGGACTCGCGTAACGAGATGGACCAGGCACACCAGGCGGAGCCAGCCGCGCAGCACGAAGAGCCCGCGGTGGCGAAGGGGCCGACCGAATGGAATGAGGGCCGCCACGGGGTGGGGCCCTGGAAAGGGCCCTGGCCGCAGGGACCAGAGGCGGAAAAATACGATCCGGAGCTCCTGCGGGAGGGTGACCGGCGCAATGTCGTCGACGCGTATCGGTATTGGCGGAGGGAGGCGATTAAGGGGGACATCGATAAGCGTCGGCATAGCCTGCATATTGCCATCGAGAACTTTGAAAATGACGCCAATATCGGCACCGTCGTGCGCACCGCCAACGCCTTCGCCGTCGATACCGTCCACATTGTTGGGCGGCGCCGGTGGAATCGTCGCGGCGCCATGGTGACAGATAGGTATCAGCATCTGCGGCATCATGAGAGCGTCAATAAACTCATTGCCTGGGCGGCCGAGGAAAACCTGACCGTCGTAGCTATTGATAACACCCCCGGGTGCGTGCCCCTCGAAACCGCCGAACTACCGGAACGCAGTCTGCTGCTCTTCGGGCAAGAAGGCCCCGGCGTAAGCGCCGCCGCGCAAGACGCTGCCTTAATGACCTGCTCCATAGCGCAATTTGGCTCCACGCGCTCCATCAACGCCGGCGTGGCCGCGGGTATAGCCATGCATACGTGGATCCGGCAGCACGCCGATCTGAACAATTCCTGGTAAGAGAGCGCTACACTACACTTAATAAACCTTGCTACAGGAGTGATAAAGAAAAGTGGAAGAAAAATGGGCCCACCGCGCCGAACTCGCGGAAACCGCCATTGATGAGCGCCATGGGCATTCCGTATGGGGCCTACCGCGAACTAACCTCGCCATAGTCAGCTGGCCGCCCACCACGAAAGAAAAACTCCTCGTGCACTGGCACTACTGGTGGCAGGCGCACTACCTTGATTGTCTCGTTGATGCGGTACAGCGGAAGAATACCAAAGCCGGCCGTCAGCGCATCCTTGACACCACGCGTGGGATCCGCATTCGAAACCTGACACAGCTGACCAATAATAAGTACTTCGACGACAAAGCCTGGCTTGCGCTCGCCCTGGGACGTGTGGCCGAGGTGAAGAAGATGAAACCGCCTAAGGCATTGGCATCTTTGCAGCGCAATATTTACGAAGGCCTCGATGACTCACTGGGCATATTGCCGTGGCGCGATGGCGAGAACTTCATGAACGTGCCAGCCAACGGGCCGGGGGCTATCATGCTTGCGCGGATGGGAAATATCACCACAGCCCGCCGCATCGTTGACTGGGTCTACGACAATTTGGTCAATGAAGATGGCTTCATCATGGATGGCGTGCGCATGCGCATGGATGGCCCTGAGATAGTCAAGCAAGTTCACCCGTATTGCCAAGGCGTGATGTTGGGGGCATGTCTGGAGATTGTGTTGGCGATGCGGGAAGAGTCCAGCATAGGCAAGCTGGAGCAGATCGATAGCGTTTATGAGGCCGAACTGGCATCTGAGATGATGAGCTACATCATCAAAATCCGGGGCCTGGTGCAAGCTATTGCCTCCGGGATGGCGACTCCCTCCGGCGTCGTGGACTGGGAAACCGGTGATGGTGATGGCGGCCTGTTCAAGGGGATCCTGATGCGCTACCTTGCTGATGTTGCCGTGCGGTTGCCTGGGGACTCGCCCGCGAACCGGGCCACCAAAAAGTTGGCGACCCGTATGGTGACAGCCTCCGCTGAATCCGTGTGGGAACACCGGCTTGAGGTTGATGGCCTGCCAATCTTTGGTTCTGATTGGACTGCTGATGCCCGCCTACCGCATAACTACGGCTTTGGGCACACGACCGTCGGTGAGAAAATGGGCATCATTCGCGTGGATGAGCGCGACCTATCCGTGCAGCTGTCTGGCTGGATGCTTTTGGAGGCGTGTGCGCGGGTGACCCACTACCTGCATAAACAGCAGGGTCGCGCTTAACCGTGCTGTTGAGCACCTCGTGCGGGGTTTGTCGTACGGGGTGCGGCAGTGTTGAGAGTGCGACTGTAAAGACGGGAAATGTCACACAAAATTTACGACAGGATTCCGGAAATGTGGGCATAATTGGGTGTTGGAACGTGTTTGACCGCAATCCCACTTTAAGGATGGAATTTTATGCCAATTGCAACTCCTGAGGCGTATAACCAGATGCTGGACAGCGCGAAGCAGAACGGCTTCGCCCTACCGGCGATCAACTGCACCTCGTCTGAAACGATCAACGCAGCACTGAAGGGCTTTGCTGAGGCAGAGTCTGACGGCATCATCCAATTCTCCACCGGTGGCGCAGAGTTCGGCTCTGGCCTCGCAGTCAAGAACAAGGTGAAAGGTGCTCTCGCTCTAGCCGCATTCGCGCACGAGGCTGCGAAGCACTACGGCGTCAATATCGCACTGCACACCGACCACTGCCAGAAGGAAGTTCTGGACGATTATGTTCGTCCGCTGCTGGCCATCTCCCAGGAGCGCGTTGACCGCGGCGAGAATCCCCTCTTCCAGTCCCACATGTGGGACGGCTCTGCTATTCCCATCGATGAAAACTTGGTCATTGCCCAGGAGCTTCTGGAAAAGGCCAAGAAGGCGCACATCATTCTCGAGGCAGAGATCGGTGTTGTCGGCGGTGAAGAAGACGGCGTCGAGGCTAAGGCCGGCGCTAACTTGTACACGACTCCGGAAGACTTTGAAAAGACCATCGATGCCCTGGGCACCGGCGAGAACGGCCGCTATCTTTTGGCCGCTACTTTTGGCAACGTCCACGGAGTATACAAGCCGGGTAACGTGAAGCTGCGCCCCGAAGTTCTGCTAGAGGGCCAGAAGGTGGCACAGAAGAAGCTGGGCCTCAGCGAGAGCGAATACGTCTTTGACTTCGTCTTCCACGGCGGTTCCGGCTCCGAGAAAGAAAAGATTGAAGAGGCACTGCGTTACGGCGTCATCAAGATGAACGTGGACACCGATACCCAGTACGCGTTTACTAACCCAGTGGCTCGCCACATGATGGAAAACTACGACGGTGTGTTCAAGATTGACGGCGAGGTAGGCAACAAGAAGGTCTACGACCCACGCTCCTACCTGAAGAAGGCAGAGCAGGGTATGTCCGAGCGCGTCATTGAGGCATGCCAAGACCTCCACTCCGTGGGCAAGACCACGGCCAAGTAGGACGAGCCTAGACTAGAGACTCATACTGGGCTGGAGTCCAACGCGCGAAAGCGCAGTAGACGCCACGAGTCAGCCGCTTCCAATTAGGTTGTGAGCAGTTCCGCTTGAGGCAACCCAGGATTCGTAACTTGCCCCCGTCTAGGGGGCTAAACAACACAGTTTGGTGTTAATGTCGGCGTTTAACCCTCATTGGATACGCCCGGCCGCAAAGGAGGGCCCGACCCCCGAAAAGTGGACACATCGGGGGCTAGCTATGCTGCTGTGGTCCATGTAGCTGAAGTCTCGGCTTCAAAGACATCAGGGGCTACAAGGTTGCACCAGGAGTGCCGCCGGCGCGTGTTATAA
>NZ_REGE01000015.1 GCF_003688935.1 Corynebacterium macginleyi
AGCCCGGAAGGCGGTGGCTCGCTGGATTGAGATTGTCTACAACCGGCGTCGTCGCCACTCGTCCATCGGGATGGTAAGCCCCGTCGATTTCGAAGCCCAGCTCGCTGATCAAAATTGTAATAAGAAAACCGCTGCTTAACCCCTAAGCAGCTTAACAACGTGTCCACGACTTGCGGGTAACCCCAGTAAGCCACCGTGGTGAGAGGTCTACTTTTCGGTAACTAGGCCCTATTCTGCAGCCCTTATTTCTTGGTTAATGTTCAGAAGCGGGTATCCTTTCCTTGCGATGCTGAACTGGAAATTCATACTTTCGTCAGAGCCAGTCACGTAAACTTTCACGGCTCCAGAGCATAGGGATGGGTCTTCTCCATTGCTGCTAGCACGCGGAGCGTCTGGGTTTGAAACATAACCTCGGTATTCGAGATCCATTGTGTCTACATGCTCGTTTTGCTCGCCCGGTACTTTCGCTGACGTTCTTAATACACAGCCTTCATCTCCAGCAGCAATTTCATCTCCATCTAGGCCCCAAGTCCGCAGTTTGAGGTAAATCGGTGCAACACTGGGTACTGGACCACTAACCGACATGTATGGTGCTTCACCTACTGGAAAAATAAACGGGCCCGTCATCGGTTCTTTGAAAAATGTCAATTGAATCTTTGAAAACCCGTATTTTTCCACGTCTTCCCATGTCTGGGTCCGATCAGTTAGTTCACCTTCCCCTGGTTTATTGTTGGAAAATGCAAGAGTGTCATTTTCTATTTCTGCACTTTTCGCCGATTCACTGGACCTATCCGGCTCCTCAGCCTCCGCACTCTCAGCTTTCGATGTCTCAGACTGGGGCGCAGAGGCAGATCGTTCGGTAGAAATAGTAGTTTCAGGGGATATCTCTTCGAAAGGACTCCCTGAATCAGATTGATCACTTTGTGAGCATCCCGCCAGAAGCAACAGTGCTAAAAAAGCGGAAGTCGTAGACCCAAAAATTGATTTTCTATTATACACTTAATTTTCCTTTACCTTTGATGGATCTTTTTATACACCAAGATTTTTTCAGGGCAGGCTCGACGATTCGACAAATTAAATTCTAGTTATACGCCGTAGAACAAAATTCCATTGAATCAAGCGTCAGATGCGAAATCTAGTACCCCAGCCTGTAAGCGATGGCAAATGACCTACTAGCAAGCTGACGACACGACAGTATCTTACAGCTTTCGAACACGTGGCGTACCGCAACTAAGAATCCGTATTTCTACTTCCCTGCTACCAAAGCGTTACTACAGGGAAGCATTCCGCCGTTGCGATTGTCCTCGGCAAAAAGACAGACACCGGTTTTTGAAATTTCAGATCTCTTCTTCTCGATGGCAAACTGTCCTAACTCTCTTCTTCTCGATGGCAAACTGTCCTAACCTGAATTCTTCGCTTTAGACTCTTGGATGTGACCTCGATGAAGGTATTCGAAGGTCCAGCATCAAACTATCGTGCATCTACTGGACTACTGAAGCTAAGCGTCGAGTACTCCACACTTCGAAAGACATCCTCGATCGATGAAACTAATCTCAACCTTGCCTGCTCAAGAGCTGAGTAGTTCGTTTCATTTAATCAACTTCAAACTTCCTTTTTCATATAGCTACGGAAAATCGGGCGTTTGAATACCTGCTTAAGAACGGAGAAGAAGATGCGAAAAGCAATCGGGATCGGAAGTGCTCTATTAGCCGTTGCAATGGCGACAACAGGATGCTCGGCATCGCACAGTCCAGAAAAGGCCTTCCAAAACGCGGCCAGCGAACGTATGGATATCTTTATCGAGCTGCTGTAGATTGCGGAAAACCACCAGGAAGGTGATAGTAAGAAGGCGGTAGAAGCTGCGCACGATTGGGCCGATCGATACAACGAATTCCAAGCAGATTTTCTTTGTGCAGCTGAGCGCTCATCAACGAGCGCACAAGCAGCGGCGTTATTTGTCCAAACATCTCAGCCGTCCGAAATCCCGAGCGAAAACAAACGCGATGAGCTTCAGGAAAAGAACGACAACGCCATCAAGGATGTTAAAAAATCTGATTCCTCGACGGACGACGAAGCCTACGTCACCTCGAACGGAGATGAATTTGCAGAGTTATTCGACACCGGTGAAGTAAAGTTAGTAAAAGAAGCTGAAAATTGGAAGGTCTGCGAAGAATCCTTCCAACTCATGTAGGATCACAGCCGAAGCCAATCAAGATAGAGCGCAAACTTTCTAAATTACATCCGAGAGGTGATTGGGTTCGCAATTTCCTCTAAGAAGCAATTGAGCAATCCGTGAACGACGACCGCCGTGACTTGAAGCAATCATTTATTGATCACCTCGACTTCAAAGAAGATACACATGTCTTGCGCCCTTTGGGGAATGGAGGCATGGGTACTGTATATTTGGTCAATCGGCGTTCTCTCGACCGACTAGAAGCCATCAAGATCCTAGCGGTCGATGACCTAAAAAGCTCAGCTGAATTGAGACAGCGGTTCATCCGCGAGATACGGATGCTCGGAAGTTTGCGCCACCCAAATATCGTTCGAGTTAATCACTGTGGTGTTTTCCCAGAAGGTGTCCCTTACTTCTTTATGGACTATGTCGAAGGGACAGATCTTCGCCATTTGATTACGGAGCGCAAAAGCCAAGGCATAAAATTTACGTTGGAGGAAAGTCTCGATCTACTCTGGCCCATTGCGAAGGCTCTAGACTACCTACACCATCGCGGCAAAAACTCCGTAATTCATCGAGACATCAAGCCCGCTAATATCCTCATCCCCAATGAAAGTTCTGGGTACCCGGGTGCGATGCTAACCGATTTTGGAATCAGTATAAGCCACGATATTACTTCCATAACTCAAACGGGATTTTATGTTGGGACACCAAAATATATGGCCCCTGAACTCGGGAGCTCAGATGGAGCTACACCCAACGGCACTGGAATGTCAGGATCCGCTAAGTCCGACGGCTATAGTTTTGCCCTAATCTTACTAGAATTATTAACGCTAACTTCACCAAAAAACTTCATTGATCCAGCAACCGGTGCCATAGACGTTTCTGAGTCTCAATTTCCGCCGATGCAAATAGATGATCGCAGGCGCCTTGTGGCGGCCCTTCAACAAGAGCTATCCAACGTACCTGCTAGGAGGTTCGCAACCTGCTCCGATTTTCTTGATGCTGCCTCCCCCATCTCCCCTGCACAGCGTAGCGAAAACGCATCCGCCCTGTCCGTTAACGATGAAACTCTTCCTGAATCAGTTCACATGAATTCTTCAAGTGTGGACACTCCAGTGCGGGCTCACACATCTTTAAAGAAAATTATCGCTCTAATTGGAGCTGGCAGCACTCTGGTCGCTAGTCTTTTTGCAGGTGCATCCTGGTTGCGATCAAGCAATGATTCCCAGTACCCAGACATTGCTGCAGAGTTTCCACAATTGGTTGGAAATAAGGGATGGAGAGATCACCCTTGTAAAACTGGGAGCAGCACTGACAAAATTAGCCAACTGGTAGAATGCGGCAACTCGAATGAAGGATATGCGATTGCCAAATTATCATCAACCGGAAGTTGGTCCGACTTCATGCCAGAGGAAGACATTCGTACGCTTTCGAACGGCAAATGCAAAATCAAGTTTTCCAAAGTCAGCGACTCTGAGGTATTCATTGCCCCTTTGGATCTCACTGAAAACTACTTGATTAAAGTATGGGGCGCTCAAGCCGCAGAAGAATCTGTTAATATGCCTATATGCTGACTCAATTGGTGATGCGGGATGCAGACGGTAGGACACTCGGATTATTCCCTCCCAGCACGATCACCGTTGGCAGAGAAGGCGATTTCAGGATCGGCTCCGATGATCCGTACCTACACCGAATTTTGCTTCAGGTTTGGTGGGACGGAGCAAAATGGCTGGTCGAAAATAGGGGCTCTTCGATATCTGTACGTCTAGTACAAATGTCTTCAATAAGGAAGCGTAAAACTCAAAATAAATCTTCTTCGCTTGAACCCAAAAGCGAAATCTTACTTAGAAGTGGAGCTAGCTGTCCACTACCAAGAGGATTAAATCTAGTTGTCTTTTCCACGCCCCAAATGGAATACGAAATTTCTTTTACGCTCACTGAACCAAAATGCTCACGCCCCGAGGTAGACACAGCATTCTTCGACAGCCCCGAAACCGTATCTGGACTCAAATTGAATTTTGAGCAACGCCAGTTGCTTAAAGTGCTCACCGAAAAATTGTATCGATATCCCGGATCAGATGACTCCGCCATACCCATGGTGAAGACTCTTGCACACTCGCTTGGCTGGTCAGAAGGAAAGGTTAACGCAAAGCTGGAGCGTCTTGCCCATCAAATTCAACGTTCGGGGACATCCTTGTCAAAGCCTTATCGGATTTCACTTGCACGCTATACTTATGATGCAAATTTGCTTGGTTCTACACCATAGCAGTGCAGTACTAAGTCAGAAGAGCTCGTAAAAACTTACATACCTTAAATATGCTCCGAGAAAAATTCTTTAAGAGAAGGGGTTCTTACGAGTCCCGATTCCTCACTCAAGTGCCAATTGAAAATGACTCCGGAGGACATACTAAGCAAGATTTTTAAGGGCCTCGGTTACCAATTTCCAGAAGCCCGCATGGTCCAGCTTGGTAGCGACCTGGGTATGGCAGCTGTCATCAGCGGGTTCCCGCAGGTCAGTCACGGTCATGCCGGTGGTAAGTACGCCGGCGAGCTCGACATGCACGGGTGCCTTGCGTGTTCGCACGATGCTCGGATCGATGAGGTAAGCCACCGTGCACGGATCGTGAACCGGAGGATCCGTAAATCCTTGGTTTTGCTGATACGCCTCACGGAAGAAGCCGAAGAGGCCGACAACAAAGTCTGAGACGGGCGTATTCAACGCCTTAATTTCGGCTTCGACCTCGGCAGTGGCCAGTGCCTGGTGGGTCAGGTCTAGGCCCACCATCGTGACCGGCCAGGGTTCTTCGAAAACGATATGTGCCGCCTCAGGATCGATCTTTATATTGAATTCGGCGACTGGGGACCAATTGCCCTCGTGGTAGCCGCCGCCCATAAGCACAACCTCTTTGACACGCTCTACGATGCGCGGTTCTTTGCGCGCGGCCATAGCGATATTGGTCAACGGACCCGTTGGAACCAAGGTAATGGTGCCGGGTTCGTGGGACATGATGGTGTCGATGATGAAGTCGATGGCGTGGGCATCGGCAAGCGCGGTGCTAGGCTCCGGAAGCTCGACGCCATTAACATCCATGCCGGTGGAGCCGTGGATGGCCTCGGCGACTTCTACGGGGCGCACGAGCGGGCGATCGCAGCCGGCGTAGACCGGAATCTCTGGGTGGCCGGCGATCTCCTTGACCACCAGGGCATTGCGGGCGACCTTGTCCAAGGTCTGGTTGCCGCCGACGGTGGTAATGCCCAGCAAATCAATGTTGGGGTTGCCCATGGCCAGGAGCAAAGCCACCGCATCATCGTGGCCGGGATCGCAGTCCAGAATAATTTTTTGCGTCATGTCTCGAGCCTACTTTTGGTCGGTGAAGACTGCCACGGTCTCATCGTGCGGCGCAGCTTCAATTCCTCTGTGCTCACCAGCTGTACCCTGGAAAGCAGCAACTCACCCCGTAAACGGTATAAACCGTCGTGGAAAGGAATTCGCCCCGCCATGCCTTCAATTTCTGACCGCCTGACCCAGGCACAGCAAGATTTTAACGCGGTGATTTCCACCATTCCTTTTGATGAGGATGCCGTAGATACTGTACTTACGCTGCGCGGATCGCCTGTTGCTTTTAAAGACATCGTGGATATCGCCGGGGTGCCAACGACCTGTGGCACCAACGTGGATATGGGACCGGCTCCGACCATGAATGCCACGGTGGCACAGCGGCTAATGGATGCCGGCGCGATTCCCGTTGCCAAGGCCAACCTCCAGGAGTTTTCCTATGGCATCTTGGGTGACGCCTCCGCTATGGCCGCGGAATCAATCCTCGCGATCCACAGGTCTGCGGCGGCGGATCCAGCTCTGGGTCGGCGGCGCTGATTGCGTGCGAGGCGCTCGATCTCACGGTGGGTTCCGATAACGCCGGTTCCGGCCAAGATATCATCCACCATCGATGTCTCTGCGTTGCAAACCAAAGGTGAGCGCTTCGCTGGTCTGCTGTCTGCGCTGCAGGATTCCACGTTCGCAGCCGTGGTGCGCGTCGATTACTGCCAACTCGAATCCCCCTCGCTACCACCGTGAAGCTCTACGCTCCAATGCGCCTCAAGGAGGCTTATGACGTCCACCAGCCCTATCTTGACCAGCGGGATAAGTACCAGGATGTCATCTTGGAGCGCGTCCTCGGCGGGGCAGGATATTTCTCAGGCAGACTACGACGCTGCAGCGCAGCAGGTAGAGGAGTTGCGCACGGCAGCACTGCCGACTCCGCCGCCAGCCTGCGCCGCTGGACCGAGCCTTTCAATGTGTTGAGTTGGCCGGCGATCACTATCCCACTGCGCACGAGGGACACCACGGGAGTGGGTGATGCGGTGCAAGTCATCGACAAGCCGGGCCAGGACCTCACCGTTTTACGCGCCGCCCGCGAAATTCAGGCACTGCTTTAAGCACACCGAAATTTTGCGCGTCTCTGCCTGCTGACGTCGTTGGTAAGGTGATGGTTATGAGCACTCCAGCACAGCTTGCCGCGCGGTTGCGCGCTGAGGCCGATGACGGCTCCTTGGAGTCATTCTGCTTGGATACCGGCATTGACCTGCTGGTTCTTTTTGGTAGCGCGCACGTAGATGCCACCAATGCTAATGATGTTGACCTTGCCTATTCGGTCGATTTCTCGCGCGCGAAAGCTGCGCGTCCCAACGTGCTCGACGTTGCCACAGCGTTTTACGCCCGCTATGGCGACGGCATCGATCTCATGTGCCTGGATACCGCAGACACGGTGGCGCAAAATGAAGCTCTACAAAAGTGCGAGCTCTTGGTCGATCCGTCCAATTCCAAGTATGGAACGCTGCAAATGATGGCGGCACGGGAGTACATCAATACGGCGTACCGTCGCGATTTCGAGCTCAGGAGCTTAATGTCATGAGTCCACGGGATTTCCAAACAGACACTATCCGCAAAAGGCTTGTCTCCCTCCGGCGCATACTTGGCGAGCTTGAAAAATACCGGGATTCAGATGCGAAAGAACTGCGCTCTGACCTTTCACAAATGTATGCCGTGTTTTTCATGCTGCAGCAAGTAATCGATCTTGCCACGGATATTAACCAGCACATTGCGGCAACGACCTTAAACGTTGCGGACTCTAGTAGCCGTCGCGGTTTCGAAGATCTCATCCGCGCGGGCATTCTACCCGCCGACTTGGAGCAGGATTTCTATAAGAGTGCAGCTTTGCGCAATGTCATTACTCACCAATACGTTGAAGTGGATTTGGGAATCGTCTCCAATTCAATCCCGCGAGTATTAGATGTATATACGCAATACGTTAAATCGATTTCGCGCTGGTTAGCCTCGCGCTAGCACGGTCTTTTCTTGCGTGCGCGGGCGCCAATATGCAGCTTCTACTGCGGTAAGTTCTTTGAAGTGCGAGGACGTCAGCTCATCCATTGCGGTTAAATAGCCAGCCACATCCTCGCGCGGTAAACGCAGGCCCATCGTCAAGTGCGGCGTCCAGCGCGGACCGCGGCCCTCGGGATTGGCGGCGCTAATCTTCCGCGCTGCCATGTCGAGTTCATCGCTGGTCTCTAATAACCAAGCCACGGTTCGTTTCCGTTTCGTGCCAAAGATGACGTTTCCCACGCGCCGAAACATCGCCGGAATGACCGCCGGTAAGAGCTCCCCGGCAAGCTCAACAACGTGGGGATCCATCTCCGGCGCGAAGGTCACCGTAATATGCGGGCGCTGGTATTGCACGGGGAATCCGCGCTCGGCCAAACCTGCAAATATCTCTCGGATGTGCTCCTCCTGCCTTTCAGGTAGGTAGAGCAGGATATTATCCGGCGATGCTGAACTCACGATGCGGCTTTCTTCGGTTCAAACGGGCATGATTCACTAATGTTCCCCAAGTGGGCGGCGGTTTCACTCTGTTTCCCGTTCTGGTTCTGGTTCTAGGGTACCGCCGGTCGAGGCCTGTGTGATCTCCACGATGCTATAGGTCCTACGCACAGTTTGAGCAAATTCGTCCTTCAAAAATCGCAACGCGCCTTCAATTGACGCAGAGGAGGTTGCACATCGGACAATGCGCAGAGGACGTTGCGCATAGGACCTCATAGGACACTGCGCAAGGGGCCTTGTCCATGGCGTCCTGCACGCCGGGCCCTGCACAAAACCCGCCGACATGCTTGTGCTCGCTTAAACGGATGCCTTTAATATGAGTATGAAAACATCAGATTCTTCGCCCTTCATTCTCGCCATAACGGCGTGCCCGACGGGTATCGCCCATACTTATATGGCCGCTGAGAACTTAGAGGCCGCCGCTAAAAAGCTGGGCTACCGCATCAAAATTGAAACACACGGTTCCATTGGTGTGGAAGGCAACTTCAGCACACACGACATTGAACAAGCCGATGCCATTGTTATCGGTGCCGACACCGTCATTGCGAAGGACCGCTTCCAGGGTAAACGTCTGGTATCCACCGGCGTAGACGAGGCCATCAAGCACCCCGAACAGCTGTTGACCAAGTCATTGGAGGCCGCACCGTGGAAGGGGGAGGATAAGGAAGCATTAGAAAGCGGGGCGGGCAATCCCGCGGAAGACGCAGGGCTGAGCAGTATCGGGCAGACCATGTACAAAGCGCTGATGAACGGTGTTTCCCACATGATTCCCTTTGTGGTCACCGGCGGATTGCTCATCGCCGTGGCGCTGTCTTTGGGCGGCACGCCTACGCCGGAAGGTCTGTCCATTCCTGAAGATAGCTTCTGGAATACCCTCAATGAGCTCGGTAGCCTGGCTTTTTCGCTCATGGTGCCGGTCTTATCTGGCTACATTGCCGTTGGCATCGCAGATAGGCCGGGGCTAGCGCCGGGCCTGGTCACCGGGCTCATCGCCACGACCGGCTCGCTGTATGGATCCGAAGCCGGAGCTGGATTCTTGGGTGGTATCGTCACCGGTATTCTCTCCGGCTACGTCGCACTTGCGATTAAGAAGATTCCGGTGCACAAATTCGTCGCGCCGATCTGGCCGATTATCGTCATCCCCATTTTCACCACGATAATAGTGGGCCTGACCTTCATTTATTTCATCGGCGCGCCAATTGCCACCGCCTTCGGGGCCATGACCGAATACCTCGGTGGTCTGCAAGGCTCGTCTGCAATCGTGTTAGGACTCATCATCGGCGCGATGATCGCTTTCGATATGGGCGGGCCATTCAATAAGACTGCCTTCCTATTTGGCGGCGGCATGATTGCGGCGGGAAATGCAGCACCGATGGGCATGGCCGCGACCGCGATTGCGGTTCCGCCGCTCGCCGTGGGTGTGGCCACCCTCCTGCGCCGCAATTGGTTCAATAAAGCAGAAAAGGATTCCGGTATCGCCGCGCTATTTATGGGATTTTTCGGCATTACCGAAGGTGCCATTCCCCTGGCTGCGGCGCGTCCCCTGCAGGTCATCCCGGCCAATGTCGTGGGTGGTGCCGTCGCCGGTGCCATGGCCGGCGCGTGCGGCGTCCAAGATCATGTCATGCATGGCGGGCCCATCGTCGCCGTCCTCGGCGCGGTGGATCACGTGGCGTGGTTCTTCCTGTCCATGCTCAGCGGCATCGCCGTGTGTGCCGCGCTCATGCTCCTGCTCATTCGCCTGACGCAACGCTCCCCCGAATCGGACAAGGAGACGGAGTCACCGGCCGTCCTTCCGCTTCTCAGCACCTCCACCATTAGCCTCGATGAACCGCTCGGCACTGACTCTGAGGCCGTCATCAGGTCATTAGTCTCTCTCGCCGCAGACGATGGCCGCATTAACGACGCCACCGCGGTTACCGATGCCGCCCTTGCCCGCGAGGCCCAACACTCCACCGGCGTGGGACACGGAGTGGCCATCCCTCACGCTCGCTGCGCTGGGGTTACCACACCGACGTTGGCCTTCGCCCGGCTTCCTAAAGGCGGTATCACCTGGGGAGCTGAAGAAGAACCCACGACCTTAGCGTTTCTTATCGCCGTTCCCGATAACGCTGGGAAACAGCACTTGAAGCTGCTTTCTACCCTCGCCCGCGCCATCATGAGACAAGATTTTCGAGCCCAGCTGCACGAAGCCAACTCCCGCGAAGCAGCAGAAGAGATTGTCTCCTCGATCCTGCGGGCCGAACCACAAGCCGCCGTGGAATCTTAGTATTCTGTCCTCCCCTCAACCTGCCTGGACCGGAGCTGCTCCATCGATATCTCTTCACCAAAAAGTAACCGCCTTCACAAAAGGCAGTGGCACGGGTTACACTTGGATCCACACTTATTGTTCAACAATTAAGGATGGTGTTGCATGGCTTCACTCCACATCGATCTTAACGCGGACTTGGGTGAAACCACCGCCGGCAACCCAGTAGCCGATGATGCCGCAATGCTGGAGATGGTCTCTTCCGCCAATGTCGCCACCGGCTTCCACGCCGGTGATCCGCACTCCATTGCCCAGACCCTTAAGGCTGCAGCGCGTGCGGGAGTAACGGTGGGTGCGCATGTGGGCTATAACGATCCAGCGGGCTTTGGCCGCCGCTTCATCGACTACAACCCGGCAGAGCTGGCGGATGAGGTCACCTACCAAATTGGTGCGCTCGATGCGCTAGCGCGCGCTAATGGCACGCGAGTGTCTTACGTGAAGCCGCACGGCGCGATGTACAACACCATCGTCACACACGAGGCACAGGCCAAGGGCGTTATCGCGGGCATTAAGGCCTTCGGGGATCTACCCGTGATGCTGCTGCCGGGCGGACTAGCGGTCGATATTGCGAAGTCGCAAGGCTTAACCGTCATCCGCGAGGCGTTCGCAGACCGCAACTACAACCCAGATGGCACGTTGGTCTCCCGCACGCAGGACAATGCGGTGTTGAGGGATGAAGGGGATGTCGCCAAGCGCGTGCTGGAAGTCGCCCAGACCGGATCCATTACTGCCATCGATGGCACCACGCTCAATGTCGATGCCCAGTCCGTATGCACCCACGGTGACTCGCCAGGGTCCGTGAAATTGCTACGCGGTGTGGTTGAGCGCCTCAACGCGGAAGGAATCGACATTCGGAGCTTTATCTAATGCCGCATATTCATTTCGTTGGTACCCGCGCCCTGCTCATCGATTTGGACGCGCTCGAGCAGGTCATGGCCTGGCATACGGCGCTATCCGCTAAACCGCTGAAGAACCAGGTGGATTGCATCGCCGCTGCCACCACGTTGCTCATTACCTTTGAGGCGCCGAATTCCGCACGCGCGGCCGCAGAGTTTTTGGCGGACTTCTCCCCTGCCGCAGCCACCGCGAAAGAGCAACGCACTGTCGATATCGATGTGCTTTATGATGGCGAGGATATCGACACCGCCGCCGATCTCCTCGGCATGTCGCGCGAGGCATTGATTGATTGGCACACCTCTGCCGAATGGACCGCCGCCTTTGGCGGTTTTGCACCCGGATTTACCTACTGCGCGCCCTCCGATCCTGCTCAGGCCAAGGCCGTGCCCCGCCGCCGCGATCCGCGCACGGCCGTTCCGGCTGGCGCCGTGGGCATCGCGGGCGAGTTTTCCGCGGTCTACCCGCGCGTTTCGCCAGGTGGCTGGCAGCTACTTGGCACCACCAATACCCCAATGTGGGACTCGCATACGAACCCGCCGGCGCTGGTGCAACCCGGTGACCGCGTGCGCTACCGCGCCGTGGAAGAGCTGCCAGACTTGGTGGATCGCAGCGCGGAATTCAAGCGCTCGCCGGCCCGTCTGCCGCGCATGGAGGTCCTCGATGCCGGGCTGCTCACCCTATATCAGGACTTGGGCCGTCCCGGTGTCGGTGACCTCGGCGTAACGCCCTCCGGTGCCGCCGACCAAGCCGCCGCAGCGACCGCGAATGTTGCCGTGGGCAATCCGCGGGGTGCGACGGTGCTCGAAAATATCGGCGGCATTAAGCTGCGCGCGCTGACCGATACCGTCATCTGCGTTACCGGCGCCACCGCCTGCGTTCGCTTGGGCGATATGCCCGTGCACCTCGCCCGCCCGGTGCTCGTTACCGCGGGCCAAACCGTGAGCGTCGGTGCCGCGACGGTAGGAATGCGCAATTACGTGGCCATTCGCGGTGGTATCGTCGCCGAGTCTGAGCTCGGGTCTTCTGCCACCGACATCCTTTCTGGCCTCGGCCCCGATCCCGTCAGCACCGGCGATATCATCGGCGTGCTACCACGCTCAACCGGCATGACGGATGCGCAATTGGTCAATCCGCTTCGCGTATCTGTCGACTCCGCTGGCAAAACGCGCGCAACACTGCGCTGCGTGTTGGGCCCGCGGGATGACTGGTTTGGCGATAATATCGCTACCTTCCTCGATACCGAATGGGTCGTATCCTCTGATTCCAACCGCGTTGGGCTGCGGCTTTCCGGTGCCCGAGAACGCGCAGCGGCTTCCGAAGCCTCTGCAGGCGGGGACATCACCGTACAGCGCGTCAAAGACGGCGAGCTCCCCTCCGAGGGCATGGTTGCAGGCTCCATCCAGGTCCCGCCAAATGGTAAGCCGGTGGTCTTCATGCGCGACCACGCTGTCACCGGCGGCTACCCCGTCATTGCCACCGTATTGGAGGAAGATATTGACATCGCCGCGCAACTTCCACCCGGCGCGCGCTTGACCTTCCGCCTAGTGAAACCCCACTGATGACACCCCACGCTTCACATACCGGAGAATAATATGCAGATTAAAACTGTTCTTATTGCAAACCGCGGCGAAATCGCCGTGCGCATCGCCCGCGTGGCTCGAGACTTGGGCATTAAGTCCATAGCAATTTATTCTGAGGCCGACGCCGGCGCCCTACACACCCAGGTTGCGGATGAAGCCTATGCGCTGCCCGGCAATACCGCCGCCGATACCTATATGAATATCCCGGCGCTGTTGGATATCGCCGTGCGGGCTGATGCCGATGCCATCCACCCGGGCTACGGTTTCCTTTCCGAAAACGCCGACTTCGCCCGCACCGTCACCGATGCCGGCATGATTTGGATCGGACCGTCGCCGGAGTCCATTGAGCTTTTGGGCGATAAGATTGCCGCTCGACGCGTTGCCGAAGAGGTTGGCGCGCCCCTGGCCCCGGGTACTTCCGATCCGATTGATGATTGGCAAGAGGCCCGCGCCTTCGCCGAGGAACACGGCCTACCAATTGCCATCAAGGCTGCCTACGGCGGCGGTGGACGCGGCCTTAAGGTCGTAGATTCCATGGAAGAGATCGAGGGCGCATTCAACTCCGCCGGGCGCGAGGCAATGGAGGCCTTCGGCCGCGCCGAGTGCTACGTCGAGAAGTTCCTGACCCACCCGCGCCACGTAGAGGCGCAAGTCTTGGCAGATAACCACGGCAACGTGCGCGTGCTGGGGACCCGCGATTGCTCCACCCAGCGCCGCTTCCAAAAGCTCATCGAGGAGGCCCCTGCGCCCGCGCTTTCCGCTGCCCAACGCACCGGCATCATCGAAGGTGCTCGTTCCATTTGTTCCCACGTGGGCTACACCGGCGCGGGCACCGTGGAATACATCGTCTCCGAGGACGGCACCATCTCTTTCTTAGAGGTCAATACCCGCGTGCAGGTCGAGCACCCGGTGACCGAGGTAGTTACCGGCACCGATATCATCGCCGAGCAGTTCCGCATCGCCGCCGGCGAGCCGTTGTCCATTTCAGAGGATCCGGTCCCCACCGGCCACGCCTTCGAATTCCGCATCAATGCCGAGGACATCCTCAACGGTTTCGCCCCCTGCCCTGGCACCATTGTGTCCTTCGAGCCGCCCACCGGTCCGGGTATCCGCGTCGATTCGGCTGTTCGTTCGGGTTCTATCATCCCGCCGTACTATGACTCGCTCATCGCCAAGCTCATCGTGTGGGGACCCACGCGCGAGATAGCCCTCGCCCGTTCGCGCCAGGCGCTGCGCGAGTTCGATGTCTCTGGTGTGCGCACCGTGCTGCCCTTCCACCGCGACATGATGGACGAGCCTGCCCTCATTGGCACCGCTTCTTCCGCCGATGCCGATGCCGGTGCTAGCGAAATCGGTGTCTTTACTGACTGGCTCGATCACAACTACCGGCCCTCTGCCGCCAATCAGGTGGACAAGGTCGAGGCAATCTATACCAAGCGCCGTACGGTCGCGGTGGAAATAAACGGCAAGCTCGTCAATATCGGCGTGCCCATGGATTTCCTCGTTGGTGCCGGTCCCGGCGCTGGCGCGGGCGCCACGGGTGGTTCTGGTGCCACCGCTCCCTCGACGGCCGGGGCGCAGGCCACCGATGATAATGCGGTCACCTCCCCCTTCGAAGCCAATCTCGTGGCCTGGAATGTATCCGATGGCGATAGCGTTTCCGAGGGTGATTCCATCGCCACGGTCGAGGCTATGAAGATGGAATCTGCTATCAAGGCCCCGCGCGGCGGCACCATCACGATAATCGCTCAGGAGGGCGACCGCCTGGATTCTGCGACGGTGCTTGCGACCATCGACTAGCGCGTGCTGCCTGCCGGTGGGCCCGCACACCTACCTGGGCGCCTGGCCGCGCAGATACTCGCCCAGGTAGGGCAAGAGAAAATGCACGGTTCCGTAGCGGCGGCTGGCGATGAGATCGCGCTCAAAAAGCAGCTTGCGGGCCATGGAAATGGCATTGGGACTCTTGCCCAGGCTCGTGGCGATGGCACCGGTGGGAATATCAGTACCGTGGTCGGTCTCCAGCTCCGCCATGGCGTTGAGAAAAGCGCGCTGGGCGTCAGGAACATTCTTCAACGCAATCTTGTGCACCTGGTTGCCCATATGCGCTGGAATCTCGCGCGCAATCGAGGACACGTGGCGCTCTTCTATGGTCTCCGTCCCTTCGAGTACCGCACAGGTCCACGCCAAAGCACCGACCAGCTGCAAGAGGTACGGATAGCCCTGCACCAATGCGGTTGCCTCTTCCAAAGCGCGCTCGGCGAAACCGCGCCCAGCCGCGGTGGCGGTGCTGTGGAGGGTCTCGGCGACGGTGGCATCATCAAGCAGACCCAAATCCAACCTTTGAGCGCGGCGCAAAAAGGTTGTACCCTCGTGCTCCAATAGTTCTTCTACCCCAAAGGTTAATCCCGCGGCGGCGAAGGCGATATCGTATTCGTCCCGAATGAGATCCTGGATGGCGGTGGCAAGCTGCGCAAGCTCATCCACGGAAGCTGCTTGCACCTCGTCGACCGTCAACAAGACGCCAGCATCATGCGCACGCGCGGCCTTGAGGAGGCTGCGCAGCCGCGACACCAAGCTGGGCTGGGCCTGGTTGTGGGTTAGCTGCGTCGTCACAGATCCCACGCCCGCCACAGAGAATCCCGTGATCTTGCGGCCCTTCTTCTCCGTATAGTCCAGCTCCTCTATGGCTTCCGGAATCGTGGAATCGCGCAGCTGCGCTACCATCTGGGCATCCGCATAGGCACGGATGACAACCCACCCTAAGCGGTGTGCGGATTCTTCAAACTCATTAAGCAGCACGGTTTTGCCCACCCCGCGCGTACCGCTTACCAGCAAGGCGCGCTGCATGCTGCCCACGCCACCCACGAGCCCATAGTTAAACGAGCTGATTTCAAATTCGCGCCCGGCCAGCTGCACCGGCGACGCACCAAAACTGGGGCGAAAAGGGTTCTTATCCGGAATCACTCTGACAGACCTTCCGTTTATATCTTTTAGAACTATGACTTCAGTTTAGATCTTTTAGAACTTCACCACCCCTTTAGAACTTTTAGATCTTTAAGTCATACGGAATGACCATTGACGCCTCACCCATTCAGTAAGGTGAGGGGCATGCTTTCCCAGTCCGTCGCCACCGCTTTGCGCCAAGAGATGTCGGCCGGCAATTTTCAGCCCGGCGAGCAGCTCAGCGAGGTAAAGGTGGCCGAGCAATTCGGTTGCTCCCGCAATACCCTCCGCGAGGCCTTCACCACGCTCGCAGCCGAGCGTCTGGTTGAACGCATCCCCCACCGCGGCGTTTTTATCGCCACCCCGGATGCCGCCTATATCCGCGATTTATTCGCCGCCCGCGCCGCCATCGAGCCGGCTGCCGCGCGGTGGGGCGCGTTTAGTGATGCCCCCTCGCTCATCTCCCTCGCCTCCTCCGCCTTTGACTACGCAAGTCACAATGACCACCAGGAAGTCTCCTCCATTAACCAGCGCTTCCACCAAGCGCTGGTAGCCGGACTTAATTCCCCCACCCTGGATGAGCAGATGAGCAACCTGCTCGCACGCATGCGGCTCACCTTCCTCCTGGTCATCCCCCGCTACCCACAGCTGCACGCCGAGCACATTCAAGGCAACGTTGATGTGGCCACGCTCATCGCGGAGGGAAAACGCGAAGAGGCCACCACGCACTTGCGCGATAGCCTCTTAAAAACCTGCGATAAGATCTTGGCCGTCACGGACTAAAATCCAGTGGCAAGGTCAAAAGCCTAAGGGATAAAATACTCCGCATCCCGGGCATTGTTCGCCCACGCTTGCCAGGCGTATGTGTGACGGCCAACTCTAGCTTTAATTCCATCACGATGGCCTACGAAGTGACCCCACACGCCCAAAAGACGGGCAGGCAGATCCGATGTGTACTAGCCAGCCTTAAGAACGCCGACAATGGGGACCGGCTTGGGGGTTGCGCTGGGCAACGACAGCAGGTTGGCCCCTGTAGATCTCCGTGCATGCCCAGCGGTAAGCCTCTTCTCATGGGTGCGCGTGAACTCACGCACCTCTTCTGGGGTGTGCTTTATGCCCAGATTGCGGTGATCCCGGAGACTGCTCGAAGGCCGATGAAAATGGTAAGTAACCACGCCAGACCACCAAGGATAAGCAGCCACTTTGGGTACTTATAACCTTGCAGCAAGTCATTGCGGCGCCAGGCTACCCACATCACCAGTGCGAAACCAATGGGAAGGATGAGCCCGTTAATCGCACCGGCGAAAATCAAGAGCTTTTGTGGCGCGGAATTGATTATTACAAAAATAATCGTGCAGACCGCAATAAAGATGACGGTGAAAATATTACGCGTACGGGCCGAGGTTCCCTGGGTGGTCACAAAAGATACCGAAGTATATGCGGCACCAATGACGGAAGACAGGCCCGCGGCAAAGAGAACAACACCGAATGCGCGGAGACCAAATTCACCGGCGGCACGGTAGAAGGCATCGGCGGCCGTATTATCTTCTGCAAGCGTGACGCCGGTAGCCACCACGCCCAGCACCGCCAAGAAAAGCAGCATGCGCATAATTCCAGTAACGATGATGCCGCTGACGGAGGTTCGGGTAATATCCTTGACTCTTTCAACGCCAGAAAAGCCCGCATCGATTAGCCTGTGCGCGCCGGCAAAAGTGATATAGCCGCCCACAGTGCCGCCAATAATGGTAGTAATGACAAAGAAATCGATTTCGCCCGGCGCAACGGTATTCTTAAGCGCCTCTCCCACCGGCGGTTGGCTGACGATAGCCACATAAAGCATAAGCAAAATCATCACCGCGCCCAGGACAGCCACGAGGCGGTCAAGCGCCATTCCGGCGCGACGAGAAAGGAAGATGAACACCGCAATCGCCGCCGCAATGACGCCGCCAATCCGCGCATCGATGCCCAACATCGCATTCAATCCTAAACCTGCGCCGGCGATATTGCCGATATTAAAGATCGCTCCGCCGAAGAAGACGAAACCAGCGAGCACCCAGCCCAAGCCGGGAAAGACGGTATTGCCCAGAGTATTGGCGCGCATTCCCGATACGCAGAGCACACGCCACACATTGAGCTGAATGGCGATGTCCACCAAGATAGACAGCGCAATTGCGAAGGCAAAAGAGGCGCCCATCTGGACGGTAAAGACCGAAGTCTGGGTCAAAAATCCCGGACCGATGGCCGAGGTAGCCATGAGGAACATGGCACCCGCCAAGGCGCCGATACCTTTGGGCGGGGTCTTCGCCTCCGCCTGTGTCGGGGCGGATGCCTGTTTTTCAGCACTCACTATTTTCACCTTTCGTGACACCGGTCTCTGCCAAATGTGATTCGCATCATCATAATTGCTAGTACTGATGTTGTTCAACAACATCAATAGCTAGGGGTGATTCGGGGGTGATCTACGCTACTTTCCCTGCCCTTCGTCCCAGGCACTCAACTATCGTCTCCACTACCCGATTTGAGTCATTGACCAGCTCTTTTGGGCCAAATCTTAAGACCGTAAAGTGCTGGTTTTCGATTTCTCTTTGCCTGCGCATCTGTTCTTTCACCACTGTTTCCGGTGGCTTTCCATAAGTACCGTCATACTTGGTATCCCCATCAACCTCGATAATGAGCCACCCATCGATGCATAAGTCAGCCCGGTACTTTCCCAATACGCGAAATTGTGGGTACACACTGGCCGCGGGAATCTTTTCAATAATTAACGCCCGCAAAAGCGACTCATACGGGGACTCGGAACCGGCACATGCATGCTTTATTGCCATTGTCATAGGGATTGGTCCCTTCATCCGCGCCATTGCTGCCCGAGTTTCCTTCAGCTCTTCTATCGAAACCAAGCCCGCACGCAACGCGGAATCAACCGCTACAAGCCCTTCCGTAAACCCATGTAACCTAGCGATATCCAAGCACGTCCGCGCCGGATTGGTCACCCGAACTCCGGATCTTTCCACCGTTGTCTCCTCTACGCGTGACATGATGTAGCGGCGGTTTTATGGCCTGCGGTTTGTGTGTTTGTCCTGGTCACAGCGTTTCGATACGTCCGAAAATTCCAGGAATTACAGTGGATCTGGGGCGAATTGCGGGATTTTTGCGGGATTTTGCGGGACAGATTCACCCCGCTCCCCGACTTGCAATGTCGTAAATTACGACATATAATAGAGTCAGACGGCAAGGAGAAAACCTCCTGGAAGAGGCCGCAAAAACGGAAAGAAGTCCGAAAATGTCCTTTACTATCGCTAACTCAACTCCCAATCGCACCGGAATGGCCGCTGACGTCATTGTTGACGGCGTATTCACCTACCGCCTTATTTCTCTCGTTCGAGATGGTCTACACACACTCACCCTGCGAGATTATGACGACCGCACAATCGTGGCACGTATCACGAGCGAAAAGGGTATAACTTTTTCGAATGACTTCATGTGGAATTGGGTTGGCCAGGCCGTTAAGGAGGCTGCTTAATTGACCCCTGCTGAATTTCGTGTCCTGCGCAACTCGCTAGGTTTAACCGCGCAAGATGTGGCTAGCGCCAGCGAGGTTGCCTTGCGCACCGCACAGCGCTGGGAGGTCTCACAAGAACCTCCGGCCGATGTTCAGGCGTGGCTGCTGGATAAGTGGGCGCTGGTAGCCGACCGGGTGGGCGATGTTATCGACCTGGCCGAGCGCGGTGAGCCAATCCGGCTTATTTCTTACCGTGATGATGCGACTGCTTTCGAGCGGCAGGGTATGAGTGCCAACGAGCATGCGGCGTTGCTTGGGCATATTTGTATGGCTTTAGAACAGTGCGATTTTGACTATGAATTGCTTCCTGCGCCGTAGCGGTATAGATTGTGTGGTGTCCCCGCGTTAGCGGGGTTGAGCCGATGTTAGTGCTTATATGCTAATGTTTCTCTTGTTTTCCCCGCGTTAGCGGGGTTTTTCTTTTCCCTATTGCTACGCTTGACATAGTACTACGTGTTGTGTAGTATTAAGGGTGTAAGCAAGAGGAAGGAAAAACAATGACCACCCCAGCACAAGCAAAATTCATCACCACCCTCCGCGAAAACTTCACCCCAATCACCCGCCGCACCCGTCAGCAACTCAACGACAACGTCACCTTCATTGTCAACGCCGCTGCATTCGACGGCGACATCCTCCCCACCGGGCAGGTCTCCGCATGGATTGACACCCTCGTCGAGCAGCACAACCACGCCGCTTCTTGTGGCCTGGACGAGCTCACCACCGCCGAAGCCAGCGCCCTTATCGACACCCTGAAAGACGGTCGCCACCCAGCCCTAGCCACCAACCTGGACCAGACTTTCACCCTCGTCGGTAGCGGCATCATGGCCGAGCTGAATGCGTGGATTGAGGACAATCGCGCCCAGCTCGCCGAGCGTATCGAAGCCAACACTGCTGCAGGCCTGGACAACGAAGAGAACTTCGAGCCTGCCGCCCTTAATGCTGCTGCACACCGCGCCGTTGCCTACTACCTCCGCTTCCGCGCCGCGCAGGTCAACACCATCATCGCCAACTACACCGACGCCCTCGACAGCAAAGGCTACGAAGCAGCCATTGACATGGAGCTATGGCAGGCGGTCGAAGAACGCGCCGAAGAACTCCTCAACCGCAACGACAATGCCCCGACTGCTTTCGAGCGCCGCGTACAAGACGACGCGGTAATTGCAGCAGACCAAGCACTCACCCTTTTCCCCGCGGACATGCTCGACAATGCCGAGCTTTACCGCGTGTGCCGCAAGATGATTGTCCAGCTCAAGAACATGCGAGGTGCGGAATGTGCGACCGCCTAGCCGAGATTCTGCGCCTGGACAAAGAAATCACCCGATTGGAAGCCACACTAGAGGAGCTGAAAGCCAGGCGTGCCGCCGCCACCCGCACCGCACTCGCCGACGGTATCACCCAATACCGCATCGCCCAGGCTGTAGAACGCACCCAATCGACCGTGGCGCGGTGGAAAAAGATGTAAAACCGACTTGCAATGTCGTAAATTACGACATATAATAGAATCAGACGGCAAGGAGAAAACCTCCTGGAAGAGGCCGCAAAAACGGAAAGAAGTCCGAAAATGAAAACCTATGAACGTTTCAACGATGCAGTCCAGCACGAAATCATCGACGAGCTGATTATCTCCAGTGGCACCGAAGCCAACCCACAGTTCTACATCGACCCGGACGCCGACTTCTGGGACGTAGTAGCCTCCCACGCCCTATAAACGACGAAAAAGGCCCCCACCCTACGTTGGGGCGGGGGCCTGGCTAGTCGTCTGGCATCATCGGCTTATCTAAAATCTTTTTCCAATAATCAATCCGGCTGGCCGCCGGCACGTCACCGACACGGCCTTCTCGGTTCCAACTCGCAACGGCAAGCGCATGGTCAGTAGCATGACCCAATTCTCGCTTAAGCTCCCAATTGTATTGCTTGAGATACTCAATCTGCCGGTCATGCTTATCGACTACGCCGCGAAGCTCCGTAACCTGCTTGTCCAGGGATTGAATATGCGTGGTGACGGTTTTTACTTTCGTTTCATCACGGGACGATTGACGATTGATGATGACCGTGATGATAACGCCGCCGAGGGTGATAAGGCCAACCCATATTTCGGTCGGGATTGACGTCATTCAATAGGCCTCCCCTCTATCAGGTGATGCACCGAAGATGGTTTATCGCGGGCTATGAAATACGAGGTGAAAACGCTGAAAAAGCCAGCAGGAGGTAATTTTTTGCGCTTACCCAGCCACGGGACATGTCAGCGGTGAAAAACGCCACGCTCCACAGCATGAGCATCACAGTCACTAGCGTCAGCCCGTTTACCCTCGCAAGTCTCGATACCCGCTGATACCTCCCTCGCAGGGGTAGCACGGTGCCGAGGGTGAGGAATACAGCGGCAATAAACCATA
This sequence comes from Corynebacterium macginleyi, assembly GCF_003688935.1. Classification (GTDB taxonomy): domain Bacteria; phylum Actinomycetota; class Actinomycetes; order Mycobacteriales; family Mycobacteriaceae; genus Corynebacterium; species Corynebacterium macginleyi. The sequence continues at coordinate 21,735 of NZ_REGE01000015.1, forward strand.
GTGTCCACAATTGGAGGGGGATGGACTGTTCCAGTGATATGAGCTGGCGTGGTGCGCCGCCGATGTAGGCGAGCACCATGGACCAGGACCATGTGCACCATACCCCTGCGATAAGCCGGGGTAGGTTGCGGTGTAGTGGGGCGAACGCACAGTCAAGAGTGGTTGTGCCCATTATTGGCCACCTCCTTATTCGCCGCGACCGTGACTATGTGCTGGCGGGTGCGTGCCTTGTGCGTGTTCGGGGTCCTGGTGGTTGGGGACGGCTTCACCGGCTCGGCGTGCTGCTTCCTCGCCTGCCGAGTAGGCGGTGGTCTCCGCCGTAACAGGGGCGGGCTCGAGAGCGGCTTTTTCCAACCGGGTTGCCATAGATGGAGTAATCGCACCCGGCGTTGTCGCGTGCACCAAGGTCTGTGCGATACCGACGGTGATGGCAATGACGGCGTTAACCCATTGCGGCGCATCTGCTGTGATGACAACCAGCAGGTTAACCAGCTGGAGGATTGTGCCGGCCACGGCGGCGATGGTGTCTTTGCGGCGTATAAACCATGGTTGGCTACGCAGCGCGTTTGCTACTGAGTCTTGAATTTCGGTGGACATTATTTTTGTGCTCCGTTCTTTTTGATGTCGTCGAGGTCGGTGCGTATTTTCTCCAGCTCGGTCAGCATCACGGCCAGCATTTCGGGCATGGTGCCCTGGTCGCCGGGTTTGGACTGGTAGTTTTTCACCAGCTGGCTGATGGACCAGCCGTTGTATTGGCCGCTGTCCCGCCCGCCGGTAATTTGCTGCCGGATGTCTTTTACGTCCGAGATGACCGGGCCGAGAAAGCCCGTGATGAAATCAGTGAAATATTTAATCGTCAGCACGTCAGCTGGTTCCTTTCGAGGTTGGGGTGTTTTCAATGAGCCGTCTGGGTTGACCTTGCCTGCCGCTAGTAGGTCGTAGAAGCGTTGGGCTTCTGCCATCCAGCGGTCGTGATATTTCCCTCCGGCCGCCAGGTGGTGTGGGCAGCTCGTGGAGGTAAATTCGCGGTGGTCGCGGATATTGACACCGAAAAGCGGGCGACCGAGATTGTAGAAAAGGCAGAGCGAGGCGGCTAGGCGTGCTCCCACCAGAATGGTGGTATCTGAAATTGGGTAGCCGTTGATTGCACTGTTGGAATGCTCGATTGTGATGGTCTCGCGATTCGAGGTTAGATTAGCGTTGGACCACGGGGTATCACGGTCGTAGACGACCTGGCCGACCTCACCGATGGGCGATACTACATAGGATGCTGACGCGGCGCGTGACTGCCAGACATTCCATGCGGCGTCTGTGTCGCCGACCATGGCGAGGTGGTGACGTGTGATGTATTTGATGCGGTGGCCTCCACGGCCGGGCGTGAAGTGTTTTTGCAGTAGTCGTATTTTGTCCGGTAGGACCTGGTAATAATCTTTCATTTTTTCACCTGCTTTTGACATAAAAATAGCCCGGCCGTTGTGGCGGGCTGGGGCGTGTTTTGGGCTGGAAAATTCCGCGAATTTAATGTGTTTGCAGCTTGCTAATGCTGTATTATTACAGTACAATATTAAGTGTAAGGCCGCAAGGCACTTACAATAACTGAAAAGAGGAGGTGAAAGATGGAGTGGCTTATCGCCATAGCAATCATCTGGCGGCTATCAATAGAGACAGCAAAACTAATTTCAAATCACAAGATTGAGATGAAAAAGCTGGAACTAGATAGCTAGGCACCTCGGGAGCTGAATATCCTTACTACTCAGCTCCTGGGGTGCACCCCCTCAAAATACCACACCCTCGAAAGGTCACATCATGTCTAAAATTTCAAGCGCACTAATAGTGCTAGCCGTGCTTATCACACTCACCCAAGAAAGCACCCCAATATTATGGATAATCATGGCCGCCACTGTGGTTACGCTCACAATTGAGACCGTCCAGCTCGTACAGAAATGGCGGAAAAATGCAGCCTAAAATCATTGACGCGGACACAGGAAAAGAACTGTGGCGCGCTACAGAGTGCGCAGCGCACTGCGGTATCACCCCACGTACGTGGGCGAGTTACTACGCGAATAAACGCACACCCGCCCCTGTGGCCATGCTCGATGGCCGTAGCGCACTGTGGCTTGCTGAGGATATTAAGCTCTGGCATGCGGCCCGGCCGGGCTCACCGGCACAGCTGCGCCGCTAAGCTTCCTCCCCGGTTTCTTCCCAGCTGTTGTCGGTTCCGGGTTCGGCGCGGTTGCCGTCGGTGGTGGAGCGCCACTGCTTGCCTTTGTGGGTGACGATAGCGCCCGCCGGATAAAGCTCAGCCTTATTGGCCGGTTCACGCCATGCCGGGGTGCTTGGTGCCGGTGATTCTTCCACCCGGCCGCCGGTCGGGGCCTCCGCCTGCTCGTCTTCTTTCGGTGGATTGTAGACCTCCCACCCAGAATCCGGCGCACTCGGCTTAGCGTAATTCAGCCCGTCCCGACGATTGATGTAAATACGGCCCTCATCCATCACCGCCTCGCCCAGAAAATACGCCTTATGCTTCTTCCCCTGTGGACTATGCCACGCGGGAATGATGCCATCACCATTAATCGCGGCCTCCTCCGTTGCTACGTCCGGGCGCGTAATCTCGCCCTGCGCCGCCAAATCCTTCACCATCTCCACCTGCGCTTCCTCCACCGCAGGCAATGCTTGACGACGCTTGACCTCATCATCAAAAATCCAGTCTAAAAATTCATCCCAATCATGGGCGCTGAGACTTTTGACAGCGGATTTCAATTCTTGAATACTCATAATTTCTCCTTACATTTAGGAAGCTGGATAAACGAAGGTTCCAATAGCAGTGTCAGATATGCGCTCTACTACAGCCTTGGTTGTCTTGATAGTGAAAATCCCTGCTTTATTACCAGCAGTATCTAGCACCACACCGTAAAAAAGACCCAATTCAGGTGCGCAATCTGCTGGAACAGTGATTTCAGCACCTTGTCGCGCCCCGTATAAATGCACTCGCACCATGCCATTAGAATATTTTCGGAAATTAATCTTCTGCTCGGGAAATGAATAGTTTTTCAGCACCTTGAGCTTATGCGTCGCTGAACTTACGTACTCTGACAGCCCCGAAATATCCGTTACCCTGTGCGTGTGATTAGCTGGTGCCACCCTACTCAGGTCAGTCTTCTCATCCACGTACCGCTTATTGGTCACATCTGAATAGTCCCTAGGGCGGTTAGGTGCCCAGATACAACTCGGGTCATTCAGGCTTATCTTTCCGCCCCGAGACATGATGATGGTGCCTGTTCTGATAGAAAGCAGACCGTGTTTACCAGCAGCAATAGGCACCCCAATGTGGTCCTTACCACCTATCTCGCTCGTAGTCTCTGGCCGGTAGGCTTTAAACCGCTTCTCCAACTCCCCGCTGCGCACCACATCAGACAGCTGGTCTAGCCTCGCGTACTGGCTGAGGTCAATATTATCCACCTCACCCGGCGGGCCCTGCGGGCCACGCTCACCCCGTGGCCCAGTCAGTGGTGGAGACTGCTTACCATTCACCGTAACTCGGTCACCATCCCACCGAGTCGAGGTAGCTATTTCCCTCACCTGCCGAGCAGCCGCATCAGCACGCCCGACAGCACCCTCAGCCTCACGAGCCGACGCAGCAGCCGCATTAGCATGACCCTGAGCCGTACTCGCATGCCCCTGTGCAGCATCGCGGGCCTCAACAGCGGCATCACGAGCCGAACCGACTTCTCCTCGAGCGCCTTCCGCACGGTCAGCAGCACGCCCCGCCCCCTCAGCAGAAGACCGCGCCCGAGACGCATGACCCTCCGCCGACGACGCATGACCCTTAGCCTCCTCAGCCGACGACGCAGCAGCCTCAGCCTGCCCCCGCGCCACCACCGCCTGCTCACCAGCCGTACTGGCATGACCCCGCGCAGCCTCAGCCTCCGACCGCGCCGAATCCAAAGCCCCCATCATCTCCGCAGACAACCGTTCAATCTCACGCGCCGACGCCTCATCCACCACCTGACCAGCACGCACCACATGCCGCAAAGACTGCTCATCGCCCTCACCAACGACGATAGGAATCGTATCCACAGCCCTACCCTGCGAAATCAACGCAAGTACCGCAGGCCCAGGCAACGCCGTAAACGTTACCTCTCCATCATTAACAGGGAAACGGTCATTCCCCGTCGTCACCACACCACCCGCATGAGTACGCACCTCACGGGCATGCACCCACACCTCACTAACCTGCGCCGCACGCGACGACACAAACAACAAACTTCCACTCACAGTAGCCATAAACCCTCCTTAATCCGGGACAATAATCGCCAAACCAGCCTTCACCGACTCAAAAACACCCACACGAAACTCCTTCCCCGTCTCCTGCACACCAAGAGAAATCTGAGCCGAAACCGGATACGAAATCAACGCCTCAACCCACGCAAAAATCGCCACCGTCCCCGACCACGAACCCAACTTGTCGAAATAAATATTGCCGCGCCGAACCTGAATAGTGCCCAACGCGTTCACCCCACCCCTACTCCCAAAAGCAATAAACTGCGGCTGCCGTCGCTGCACATCCGCAATAACACCACTCAACCGCTGCGATTGAGCATTAAGCCGCGCCTGATTCTGCTGTATCTCCTGCTGACGAGCAGAATTCGTACGAATCAAATTCGTATTCGCCTTCTGCCCCTCACGCAAAGCCTCATCAGAGCGACGCAATGCCTCATTTGTTTCCTGCTGCACACGCCACAACTGCGTATTCATCTGCAAATACGCCGGAATAAGACCCGGGGCAGGGTCCTCACCATTACGCCGAAGCTGCCGATTCAACCCCTCCAGCGACGCCAGCAAATCCCGTTGCTGCTCACCCCCACCAGTCAACACACTACGCACCGACTCCACATCAGCACGCCGCGCTGATGACTCAGCACTAATCGCCTGCTTACGATTACTTGTCTCAGCCTGAATCTTTGCATCCAGCCCGGCTAAGTCACGCCGGTCGTCCACCACGGCCTTATAAATATCCGCGTTCTCAGCCAGGCGCGCATCAGCATCAGACACCAGCTGCCCGCCGACGTGCACAGCCCAATCAGTATCCGAGTGTTCCGTGCGCTTCGGTTCAATGCGTGTCACGCGCAGCGGCACCACACGCCCCCATATATCCACATTCGCCAAATCGCCCACGACGAAATCCTCAAAAGGACGCCACGGGCCGAGACCAGCCAGGCTAATGTCCGACTCGAGGAAGAAATCACCCGAGGTGCGTTGCGCTGCTTCGTCCAGGACTCGTTCCACGTTCGACGTCGGCGTGGTGCCCTCACCCTTGGCGGTGATGTCCACGTCAGCGCGTACGAACCGGCGAAACATCCCGCCGACCCTTTTACGCGGGTCCAATGAGGACACGTAAGCAAGCTCATTGCCCGGCGCTGCCACCTCGTACACGTCCTCCAGGTCCACGCCCTCAGGCAACGTGAGGTTATATTTCCCGAACGCCGTCGAGGCGAGCGAGCGCAACACAGTTACTTGAGCAGAATCAGCCACAAAATACGGTATGGGCACCTATGCCACCTCCTTTACTGTCATCACGGTCATCGCATGCTCAAAACTCCGATACGACAAAGTACGAGAAGACTCGCCCTGAGACGGGGTGATGTCCACATCTCGCGGAGCCATATCCGACGTGGCCTGATTCCAGCACCGCACCGGCGCATCACCAGGCCACCACAAATACGCGCCAAGAATGACACCAGCGTTCTCAGCCTGCTTACTCACCGTCTCCCACAAGAAACCGTCGCGAGCTTCCAGACTGATTTCCGCCGACGTATCCAGCTCCGGCACCTCAACCACGTGGTAAGGGTCATCAACCCATTTCGTCCCATCAGGGTCTGCTTGGGTACGCATTGTCGCGTCTAGGGATTCTTGGGCCAGGCGGCGGATGACGAAAGCGGCAGGCCCGTTTTTCCACACAAACATCGGCCGCGTCGCCAACTCGACGCGTGCCATGTACCTGGGCTTCTTATATTCCAGGCCAGATTCATCGGATTCTGTCTCGTATGGCTCAGCTTTCCACCACGCCGCAGGCCACGACACAGCCGGTACCGTGTGCCACACATCCATAAGGTTTAGGGCGTTAATCGTAATTTCTGACGGCGTGCCGTCATTCGTGGGGTCGTTTCCGACGGCGTGCACAATCGCCCCACCCCGGCGCACCACCGTGCCATTCTTGCCGGGGAATGCCACCAGCAGCATGTAGTCACCCTCGGCGGTAGGCAACTGGCCGGACGGGTCAAAATGCTCAATCGCCGAGGTCAGCAAAAGCTCCGTAACGCGGTTGGGCCTCCCATACTGGTCACGTGCAGGGAATGTCATCTGCAAATCAGCCGCATCCATCCACTGCTCCGGCGTGTCATGCTCCGACGGCATCGGCAATGTAAAAAGCGGCGCGCCATTAGCATCACCAATCCCATACCACCGGCCCTGCGTCCGCACTGTATGGTTGACGGTCTTTTGCCACGAGTCCCAATCGGTCATGCTCACACCTCACAAAAATTCAGTTAGAAAAAATAGGGGGAGGCGGGGCCGCACCTCCACATGCTTTAGGCCCCTTTTTTTGTCTAGCTCCACGGGTCAGCCACACCAATCGACCACTCAAGCTGAGCGCCCGCGGGTAGCTTCCATACGCCCTGCCCGCCGGGTGGGACGCTTTCGGGGAAAGCTCCGTCCAGGCGAAGGTTCATCGGATTCAAATCCACCACTGCTTCCGACTCCACGGCCGGAAGCGTGAACGTCGCCGACGATGGGGTTGTTACTGCCCCACCGGCACCCTTATAGCGGATTATCGGCCATACTGGAACATCACCATGATTCGTCACTGTGACGTTACCTGTACCTGCCATTAGTGACGATTTCGCAACACCATCCACGCACACCACCGGAACCGACAAAACCTCAGCGGAACGCCGCCTCATGTCCACCGGCACACCCGGCAACGCCCCGTCTACGACGAGCTCAAACGTAAGCGGCGACAGTGGGTTATCTGACTCAATGCTGAGCACGCACGGATTCAACCATGTTGCCGCCGCCCACCCTTGGCGCAAACGCCGGTACACGTCCTCCAGGTCACGACCCTCACGAGCCTTCAAATAAAACTCCAGCTCCGCCTGAATCGGCCCAAAACGACGCGCCCCCGGCAAAACCCCAGCACCACCAGGCACCGCAATATCAGACCTAGACGCATTCGCTTTCAGCTCCTCCAGCATGCCGTACGGCGCAAGCACCTCAGACTCCCGGTCAGTCCCGGTAAGCCTCCACTCGTCACCCAGAGCGGTAATCAGCACCACATTCAGCATTGTTTAGACACGCTCCTTTCGACGAGCCGTCGCCACCTCACTAGCCGAGCGCACCATACGGTAAGCCGCGCTCGTACCAGCCGTGACCTCAGCCAAAAGCTGGTCAATCTGGTCTGCGGTGTACATCTTCGACCCGTCCAGGTGAATCGTGGTCTCCCGGCGAATCTGGTCACGCACACCCTGGTTGGCATACTTCTTGTCCAACTTCCAATTAACACCGGCTGCGGCCGCAGCATCACTATTAGCCTGAGCAGCCCGCAGATACTCGCCACGCAACCCCTCATTGCCCTTAGCGAAAGCCCCAGCCGACTGCTCCAGCGACTTAATCGTGTACTCAAGACCCTTAATAGTGCGCTCAAGCGGATTAGATTTCTCATACAAGTCCATCTCAGACTTAAAGTCCTCGACTTGCCGCTCCAACTGCTTCTTTTGGTCTCGCGCATCATAAATCGGCTTTAGCGCCTCATTAACCCGCAGCGCCGTCTCCGCATCCGCCAGCTGCGGCATCCGCGCACGCAGCACATCCATCGGGGTACCACCACGGTAGGCAGCCCTAGCCATGAGCTTTAGCGTGCGGTCCAATTCACCACGGTCAATAGTGACCCCGGTTTCCTTGACCACCGCGTCCAAAGCTTCTCGTAGGCCCTCCAGCTTAGCTTTCTGGCCACGATACTCATTAGCGAATGAGCCCTGGGCACCTAAGCGAGCACCCCATTTACCCAGCGTGTTTTTATTCATCGCTTGAGTAAGCTGCGCCATTTCAGACATAAGCTTCGCCACCTGCGCGGTACCGGTAGCCTCCACCAGGTCGACACCGGCGACTTTCGCAGACATGCGAATCAGCCGCTCGTGCGCCGCCAACAAGTCCTGCTGATTTCGCAGGTTTTGGCGCGCCGCAGCAGCCAAAGCAGCTTCGGCCTTAATGTGCTCCAGACGAGCAGTGACCTCACCCTTAAGCGCTTCGGCACGCGCTTTCTCATAGGTGTACAGCGCACTAATAGCCGCATCAGACCATTGCTCCAACACACCCTGCGACTTCATCGCCTGATATGCCAAATACGAGTCCCAGTCCTCATGCAAGCCCATCAGTTTCAGCTGAGCGATGGTCGCACCGCGCTTAATCTCAGCATCCAAAGCCAAACGCGCCTCAGCCACCTTCAACGCACCCTCAGCTTCCGCAATGTAACGGTCATGCTGAGCCAGCATTAGGTTGTACTCGGCTTCCCGCTGAGCATTCGCACCGCGCACAAGCGCCTGCTGCAATTTAGCCGCATTGGTCTCTAGCTCCATGGTGAGCTTCGCATAATCCGCAATCACCGCCCAACCATCAGCCAAAGCCTTAAGCGCATCAAGGCGGGCCTTTCGAACCTTCTCGATTATTTCCTTCACCGCAGCCACAATCTTTTTAATAATGGCGATACCCGCCTTGAGTAGGTCAAGCGCCATACCCAAAGTAATTCCAGCTGGGCCAACAAACGCCGCCATAGCTGACAAACCACCCGTAAGCGGTGCGAGTCCAGCACCAACAGCGGCAGCAGGGACCCCCAAAGTCACGAGCTGGTTTGCAAACTTCTCCACCATCGGCAGCAAACCACTGACCTGCGCCTGCGATACCAAAACGATGTTATCCAAGTCCATGGCCTGCTGCTTGCGAGCAGCAACCAGCTCCTGCTCAGCCTTAGCCACAGCATCATTAGCCCTAATGACCTCCTCGGCATGCTTCTGAGCATTCTCCTCCGAATTCTTATCCACCCCCTCACGGACTTGCTTCAGCTTCTCTTCAGCCTCGGTAACCTTGTCAGCGGCCTTTGCACGAGCATCATCAGAATCAGCCTTAGCTTTCTCAGCCTTCGCCTCATCGAGCGCCTTCTGCGCATCATCAATTTTCTTTTGGTCGTCCGCAGACACGCCAGCAGGCCGATTAGCCAGCTCTGCAGCAGCCTGCCGCGCCTCCTGCAAAGCTTTTTCTTTATCGGCCAGATTCTGCACATGCCCGATAGCGCGAGCACGAGAATCCCACAGAGTATCTTCCGCATCGAGTACCTGCGTGATTACCTCCGTGCCCGGCAGGTCTAGACCAAGGTCTAGGAGACGGCGCACACCCTGGCGGGCATTAATGCCCTCAACACTGTTGTAATCGCCGACCTTCATAAACCAGTCCTGAGCACTATCAGTGGCCTGAGCAATAGCCTCAGTCTGCTTCTTAATCGCAGGCACCAAATCCCCAAGGGACTTGACCATCTCGGACACCGAAGCCCACTGCGCATTAGTCAAAACCGGCTCCGGCTTACCCGACAGATTTAACGCCAGATTACCGTTCTGCAGCCAGCCACCACTATCGTGCAGACCAATGGCACGACCTGCCAAATCCATTACACCCCGGGCACCATCGCGTACGATGTCGCCGACTTCTTTTGCGGCGGTAAACACGGTGGATAAGCGGTCCCCAAGATTAGTGACAATGTCTGCAGTCTTATCAGCCATGGACTTTTTGCCCTTGTCGTAGACCCCGCGGGGGATTTCCTTCCAGCTAGGCGGGCCAGAGGGCAGTCGAGCGGCAATCGGACCCATGATTTTGTCAATAGCACCCTCAACCTTGTTGGAAACGTAGGCGCGCATCATGTCCGGCGACGGGCCACCACTGCCCTTACCAATCTCGAAAGCGCCCCCCGGGCCAATGGGCAGGTGATAATGCGTCGTAAAATACGAGTCATTAGCACCAGCGGCACCCGCTCCGTACTTCACCAGCGAAGGGGAGCCGCCAGATTCGACGTTTACCGCACCAACCCGCGACGTAGCGCCCAAAGTTCCTGCGGTATGGCCGCCGGCCGCACCGCCATTGGTCACACCAATAGAAAACGTGTTGCCTTTAAGCCCAGCAACGAAACCCTGCGGGCCAGCCGGGTACTGCGAGTTTCCGCCGCCGTTGAACGCCATCGTTGCCCATTGACGAGCACCACTACCGCCACCCATCACGTCGGCAATGCCCGACATGAAGCCGGAGCAGTCAGTACCACCGCCACCGTCAGCGGAACCACCCAGGACATACGGGCGACCATGCCGAGACTTCGCCCAAAGATGCCCCTTCTCCAGCTGCAGCTCCCACATCGGGCGGACCTCGCCGCCGTCCTTAAACGCACCCTGCGGGAACAGCCCCGGCGCGGCACCTGCTAAGTCACCCACACGAGAATCCACGCGTGGCAACAGCGCCAAGTTTTTCCCGTCGAAGGTGAATCCACGCCCATGTTTCAGCGCGTCACGCATGGCATACATGGCGGACTGTCCGCCGATGTCACGCACATCTTGCGCCGTCCATACATGCTCACCATTCGACAGCCACGCCAAAATGTCATCCGACGTGCCGGTGCCCTTACCGCGGATAGCGCCACCAGTAGCGTATCCACCAATTGGGGACAGGCGTTTTGCTGTTTTCGGCTCCAACGGCAAGAATCCAGCGATAGTGTCCCACGCCTTAGCGATGCCGTCGTTGTAGACGGTGTTAATCATGAAGTTGATCGGCTTCGCCAGCACGGACTTCAACCCATCCCATACGCTGCGGATGCCGTCAACAACAGTCCCGAAGAACGACTTGAGCTGCGTCAACCCGTCCTTAAACGGGGTGAAAACACGGTCGTTAATCCACGCCCAGCCCTTATGCAGCTGGGCGCCCATCCAGTCCCACTTCTCAGAAATCCACGTCACAACGTCCAGGAAATTCTTCCAAAGGTTCTTGTACCCGTCGATAGCGCGCAAAATGACGTTCTGGTAAATCCAGTTCCACACGTCGGACAGCCGGTCCGCCATCCACTGCCACTTGTCCGCAATCCAGTTGATGACCTGCTGGACGTTGTCCCACAGCGTTTTGAGGGCATTAACGTAGAACATGATGACGTTGTCGTAAATCCAATTTACGACAGCTGAAAGCCTATCCGACATCCACTGCCATTTTTCGCCAATCCAACCCAAAACGTTCTGGATAGCAGGCCACAGGGTGTTCTGGAAAAAGTCGGCCATGGGCCGCAGCACACTATCACGAATCCAGGACCACAAGGCAGAAAACGTATCCGACAAGGCCTTCCAGGCATCACCAATCCTGGTAAATACCTGCTGCAGCCCAGGCCACAGCACATTGGTGGCAAAATCCGCGAGCGCCTGGAACACCGGCCGGATGATGTTCCCCCACGCCCACGACAAACTATCCCCAAAGTTAGAGAGCAGCCCGCCAACTTTGGTGAAAACCGTTTGGATTATGGGCCAAAACTTATCCTTGATATAGCCCAAGAACTCGAAAATCTTGCCCCACACCGCAGCAAATACACTGACCACGGTCTCAGCCCACCAGGTGAAAGCGCCGACAACTTTTTCAACGATGACCCGGGCGACTTCCTGAACTGCATCGATGATAGGTGCCATGGCCTCACGCGCCTCACCGAATTTCTGAACCGCGCTATCCCATAGGTCCTTAGCCCAGGAAAAGAAGCCGGACATTTTTTCCTTGACCGTGTCCCAGCCGGACTTGAGCACATCCATGAATTGAGCCCAGATTTTCTTACCGGTCTCAGTCTTCGTAAAAAACCACGTCAGGCCCGCCACCAGGGCAGCAACCGCAGAAATCACCACGAAAATAACGTTTGTCTTCAAAGCCTTGTTAAAAAGCTTCGTCTCAACCGTGGCCAGCTCCGTCACCTTTTTATACAGGCCCAGCGCCCCATTCCAGGCTTTCACCGCAACGACCGCCGCAGTAATAGAGCCAGCAAAAGTGCCCAAAGCAACACTTAAAGGAATCAGCCAGTCACTGTTTTTCTGCACCCACTCGCCAAAGTCTTTAAACGCGGGGATGAGACTATCGGTAACCCACTTAGCCAGGGATTCGAATTTTTCCGCAGCAAAATCCAACGCGGGCACAAGACTTTTGTATAGCTCTGTCGCGACTGGCTCCAAAGCAACCATAACCCGGGTCTTGAACTGGTCCCACCTCTCGGCAAAATCAGCGGTTTGTTCAGCCATATCAGCAATTGTGTCCGACGTTGCACCCGTGGCACCCATGAAATCTTCCACGGACAAAGTGCCAGTTTTCACCGCATCGACAAATTGGGTAGCGCCGCGAGTGCCGAAAATACCCGCAGCCATATTAATGGCCGCTGCTTCATCACCAGCTTTAATGAAATCTTCAATAGACCCAATAGTCTCTTTCAACGCCTCCGGCGCGTCACGACCCTCAGCCGCGAACCCCGCCAAAGCACGCTGCATCGACTGCAACGTCTTATCCGCATCCAAACCGGCCTTATCCATCTGACCAACCAAGGCAGCAGAATCAGCCATGGAAAACCCGAAACCGCGCAGCGCCGGGCCAGCCTTCACCGCAGACTTCGACAAATCAGTAATAGTCAAGCCCGTGGCCTGAGAAATCTGGAAAAGTTCATCCAAAGCGCCCGGCATGTCCTTAGCCTCAACGCCGAAACCGCTCATCGCTTTAGACACTTCGTTGATGTCTGCATCGACACCTAAATTCTGCAGCTGCAGGAATTGGGACGTCATCTTTTCCAGCGGCTCACCGGTCAACCCCAGGCGCGTATTCAAGTCCGCCAGAGTGCTACCAATAGCGCCCATATCAGAGCCCACACCAATAGACTCCGTGGCGACATTGCGCATCGATTCTTTCAGGTCATCGAAAGCCTGACCAGATGCACCCGTGCCTACGCGGATGCTATCGTAAGCGTCATCAAACTGGGAGCCCATATCGAACAGGGCCTTACCGACGACGGCAGCGCCACCAGCTAAGGCGGTAAAACCCGCTGCTGCCTTAAGCTGCCAATTCTCCAGCCGCTCAGACTTCGCCGCCGCATCATCAGCCGCGTCACCAGCCTCACGCATCGCGCCAGCCGATTCCTTCGCACCATGAGCATTCTCTTTTTGGGCATCACCCAGCTTGCCCAAGGTTGCGTTCAAATCATCAAGCTGATTCTTGTGCTTCTCCTCAGCAACGCGAGTATTAATCTCAGCTTGCTCTAGCTTTTCCGTCTCACCAATAAGGCGTGCTTTCGCCTCCTTGACCTTGGCGAGCTCAGCAAGACCCTTGTCGCCGCTCTCCAGAGCATTCTGGTACTTTTCTTCCGCATCCTGCAGCTTAAGAGTAGCGGCCTCCACCTTTTCTTTCTGCGCCGCCTGCTTCGCCGCAGACTTCTCATAAGCACGGTCCAAGTCCTGCAACTTCGACGACGACGCCCGCACCTGACGTTCAAGGTTTTCAACACTGCTGCCCAACCCGTCACTGATGGCCTTACCAGCGGCCTCGCCCGACTTTTTCGCGGGCTTCTCCAGGCGCTCAGAAAACTCCTTGGACATCCCTTTGAAAGTTGGCACGACGGGGACGGATACGAATCCAGCAGCCATTTCAAAAACCTCAATTTCCCCCACCTACGTGCGATTTAATTCCTCCAGCATCCGCAGCGACTCCGACTGCGAAGACTCAAACGACCGGCCACGACCATCCGACAACACGCGCCGGCGGTCTTGGCTCATGCGCTCACGCTTTTGCGCGGCAATACGCGCCTGCTCAGCCTCTTGCTCCAAATCAGTAGGCGACTTAATAAACGAATGCTCAAACCCCTGGTCCATGAAACTGGTGTGGAAAAGAACGGCCGCAAGGCCTGCTTTGTCAATCGGTTGCACGTCGAAACGCTTCGCACCCACACGTGTTTCCGGCCGGTCCAGCAAATCCTGATACAGCGCCACTACACGGCGCGTAGACAGGGGACCTTCAGGGGCGAGCCAGTCACGAATATCCACCCCGATACGCAGCAGGTCTACTTCGAGTAGGTCGGCATCTTCGAGGGCGTGAGTGGCCAGTGCTAGCTTGAAAATACTCAGCCCCACCGCCTCCAGGTACGCGGCAAGTTGGTCATTGAGCCCACCGTTGACCATCGCCGTGGTCATGGACTTTATCCGCGAGTCATCATCCATCAGCCGCCACAGTAGGCGCGGGTTGACCAGCAACTCGGGTAGGTCGTCGGGGCCGAGCCACATGGGGTCACGCCGCGCCCTAAAGCACCGGCGACCGCACGTGAACTCCACCCAGCTGCCCGGCTCATCGTCCAAAATCAGCCGGACGGACATTACTTCTTGTACTTCTCAGACTCGGGCAGGTCATCTGCACGCTGAATAACCGGGGCGATGACCTCACGCAAGTCTTTTTGTGTCGCACCAACCCAATCCAAGAGCGTACGAGTCGGATCGGGCAATTTCGCCATAAGCATTCCGCCAACGTTGCCTTCAGCAACTAGCGCAGCGAAAGATGCAGGCAGGTCATCATTATCTAAGAAGACGCTAACATCGACTTTCACGCCGTTGGTAAGCTCTACCCCCTTTTCGGTGTAGATACGGTTCTCGACGCTCCAGTTAACTTCGGGTGCTTTGTCAAGGACCTCAATCTCGTCGCTGGTCTTCTTGGTGGTGTTTTTCTTTGCCGTGGTCATGGTGATTCCTCCTATGGAATTGAATAAAGCCCCGCGCTTTACGGGGACTATAAAAGTGGTGGTGATTCCTCGACCTAAAGTCTGGTGTAGGGCCCTGCGCGGAATCACCACAAAAGACGCAGGGCCCATCAACCCACTACAGCTGCTCGCTACCTGCAGAGTCGCCGGACTCCTCCTCAGACCCAGGCAAGCCGCCAGCTTCCTCTTCCTCAGAACCAGCGCCCGGGCCGCGAGGCTCGTCACTCGGGCGAACACCCTCAGAAGACCCCTCAGCAACCTCATCAGTCTCCGGGTTCTTGTACTCATACAAGTTGACGTGGTCGGACTTGTCCTCGGCCACGACCATTGCGGTCAGGCCACTGGAAGAAGCCTGCGGGTGGAACGCCGTACCGGCTTCAATCTGAGCCTTGACGTCAGCGACGTCCTTAAAGACCTTCTCCTCCACGCGGACCACGGAGCCATCCTCTCCGACGATGTAGAAACGCTCCTCGTAGTAGCGCTCATCGTCACCGTTGTTGAACGTAATCTGAACCGGGCGAGCCTGCGGGTCCTTAGCGGTCGCACGCTCATTGACCACCAGGTCAGCCTTTTCACGAGACACCCAAATACGCACCAGACCAGAGGTGAACTTATGCACGAAAGCCACGTATGCCTTTGCGACCTGGTCAGAGTGCTTGCCGTAGGTGGTGCCGTCCTGCACAACCGCGCCCGGGTTTTCGATGTAACGCATCACCGGCGAGCCAGCGATACCATCCACCGCGGCGGTAATAGCGCCGGAAGTGTAGGAAGTAGAAGACTGACCACCGGTCAGGTTCGTGGTGTTGGACGAGACCTCACGGGTGTGGGAGTGCTGGGAGTCGGTAGGCTCCAGGCCGAGGGATTCCCACTCACCAACGAAAGCACCGGTCTTCTTGTCGATGATTGGAGTGTCGGAAAAGTTGACGAGTACTTCGCGGTCTTCCAAGACGCGCAGGTCAAGGCCAACACTACGATTCTTAGCCATTAGTATCCCCTTTCAAAGGACATAAATAGAAATTATGACCACCCCGTACAAGGCGGCCACTAGATAAAATGTGTGATTACTGCGCCGACGGGGTAAAAAACATCTTCGCGATACCGACCGACAAAGACATCGTCGCCACAAACCCCGTCGGCTGATACGACGGGCCAGACCCAAAAAACCGCGAGCCAGACCGGGACACACCCAGCCCAATACCCGTCATTCCTTGGGTCAAAGCGGTGTACAAGTTGCGACCAAGACGGCGCACCATCTCGTGGTCAGGCCCATACACGCTGATTTTGACGAGGTCACGTGAATGCGCCACCCCGTCCACCTCTGCCGTATCCCCACCAACCACGACGGCCAAACCGTCCGTGTGGCAGTTATACCCATCCGGCAGGAAGTGCAGGTGCAGCATATCCGCATCCTCTTCAGAAAAGAGTTTCGCAACATGCTTGCGCACCAATGCAGGCGGGTCCGGAGTTATCCCAAAATCAGGACGCATCCTTCACCGCCTTGGTCAAAAAGCCGTCCTTAGCTTGCTTCGCAACCGCACCCGGGTGCCGCACCATCACAATGTGCGTAGGGCGCAAAGTATTGCGAGTCGCGAGGGTAACTTTCACCGCATCGCCGCCACCACGCAAAAATGCTTTATCGCGAGCAGACAGCTCATTGACCTCGGGCCAGCGAGCCTCAATAAACCGCTTCACCTGCTCCGCTTTCTTACGCGACGCGTCCCGAACCTGCGGAGTAGCCGCCAATTCCTTGAACAACTTGTGATAATCAAGCGACATTGCCGGACACCTCCCCCCGCTCGACAACGAACACAACTTTCGGCTGATGCCACCCCACCACGGGGCGACGCCCCACCGAATAATCAAAAGACTGACGCTGCTGCACTATGTAATCTTCACCACGAATCGTGACCGTATCCCCATCAGCCACGACCGTGCCTGCAGGAGCTATCACCTGCAGTTTCGTAATGTCACCATGCACGAAACCATCACCGCGAACGACCTGGTCCCCCGCCGGCGACACCACACAATGCTCAATTACACGCCCCGGCGCGTACTGCGGCCTGCCACGATGGTCACGGCCCACCACCTCGCCTTTAACGGTGATGGGCTCACCAGCCTGGTCAGGACGAATCATTATGACCACCTTTCCGGCCACCGGCGCGGTTGCGGGAAACGACCACGCGCCCCCTCACGCCACAACCCAAGAAGCTTCAAAAGGTCGTCGGTTAGCCGCACCCCACCCCACGAGACGGAATCCACGTCAGCAAACGTCACCGAATCCGACTGTGGCCCCGTCGTAGACGAAATAGACCGCATGCCAGCATTCCCACCCACCAAGGTGGCGGCAGACACCATTTCAAGCACAGCCCGGCGCGCCGCCGACTCCAGCCACGGCACTGTCACCAGCTCCGCATCAAAGTCACGGCCCGCCCGCATGAAAGCCACATCAATGAGCTCAACGGCATCATCAATGAGTACCTGCAGGCGCTTTGTTTCAGCGTCGGTTAGCTCACGTGGTAGGCGGTCTGCCACATAGGCAGCATTGATGTTCAGCACGGCTAACCTCCACTTCTTTATTGGGTTGCCCCAATGAGTTCTTTCTTCGACAAACCCTTAGTGACAATGCCTTGGGCTTCGGCGTATTTCCGCCAGTCATCTATCGGCGCGGCCTTAGCTGGGCGCGGCACATCACCACCCTTTGGCGCGGCAGCGGGCTTTTCAACCTCCTGCTCTACCAGGGCGGGCTTACTCTCCGGTTTCTTGGCAGTGTGGTCAGTCTCATGACGCACAGCGCCGCAACTATCCAGCCACCCGGCAGTCGCATCATCTACCTCAACGACAGAACCCGGAGGCAACAAAATGTCCTCCGGGTTCCAGTACTTCGCGAGCGTGACTGTGACCATTAGGCAATACCAGTGAGCTTGACGATGGCCTTCGGGTTATCCACCGCGATGGCACGCTTGCGCACCAGGTCAGAGCGCCACGACATCGTCGGCCCGCCCAGCTGAGTGTCGCCACCCTCGGAATACATCGGGGTCGCGGTCAGCGGCATCGTATCGGACTTGAAACCCACACCCTGAGCCTCGAAGACGTAGGCGGTGCCCTGCTCAATCAGCCGCGATGTGGCCACACGCAGGGTGCCGAAAAGCTCCGTGTTTCGCAGACCGCCAAAGATGGAATCACCATTCTGGTCCAGGAAGATGGGGTTGTCTAGCGCGGCGTTGCCGATGTAGTACTTCTGCATCTGCTCGTTGCGAACCAGCTTCGTGTAAGAAGCAGGATGCAGCAAAATAGTGTTCGGCTCATAGTCGAACTGACGGTTCAGGTCGCCATCCTCGTGCGCGGACTGCACCATCTCGACCGCATCGAACACGTCCTTAACGGGGTCGCCTCCGGTCCACGGGGACGATACCTGCAGCTCCTGCACCTTAGCGGACTTAAACACCCCCAGGGTGGCCTGGATACCATGACGAATCATGGTCTTTTCCAACGCCCGGATATGGCGGTTGACCTGGTCAACCTTGTTCTCGTTCTTCATCTCGTACGAGATGCGGATAGCTTCACCGGACTTGATGCCGTAGGCGGCACGTAGCTGCCCAAGCTCCGGGGCGGACACGGGGATTTCGCCAAATTCGGCGATTTCCTCTGCATTGTCCGCGAGGTACTGGCCGGCGGCCTCGCGGAACGCGACCACGCCCTTGTTGCTTTCAGCCTGGCGGAAGAACAGGTCCTCCAGGAACTGTCCCTGCATGCCGTCAACAACGCGCTGAGGAATAAAAGTTGGGTCCTCCAACATTTCGTTCACGGTCAGCTTAGGCCCGTCGTAGGCACTCGTAATGAGTTCTGCCATTATGTTTTCTCCTTAAAGTTCAGGTACTTTTCTTAGCCCTCGGACATGCCCGCAGCCGCAGGCGCAGCTACTGCCGGGGTCACCAGGGTCGTCTTTACGGTCTTGCCCGCACCATTACGCGCAGCAACACCCACCAGCAGCGAGCCAGAGCCGGACACCTTGCCGTCAGCGGCGGCATACACCGGCGCACCCTGCTTAATGTCCTCAGCCGTGCCAGCAACCTCCAGCGGCACCGTTGCCGGGCCGATGTGCACAGCAACGGTGCCCGGCGCGCCCAACGCCAACGTATTAGAAGGCTGTTCCTCTACTGGGGCGGACGCGTTCTCAGTGACCGCGCCAAACACCGGGCCAGCAGCCACAGCGTGCTTCACACCCTTTTCGCCCACCTGCACTAGGCGGAACTTGGTGACGTCTTCCTCGGCCTTGAAGCTAATCGGGCCTGAACGAAAAGTTGGATTCGACATAGTTAATTACTCCTTAGTGAAAATTCGTGCGGGCCAAAAAACCCAGTTGGTCAGCCTTGCTACGGACAGCCTTAGACGCATCAGGTTCAACGTCCTTGCCGTAGCCAATCTCCACCCGCGGGATAGTTCCGGCGGGGTTCGAGCCGTAGATGTCACGAGCGGCATCAGGGTCACGCTTCATCGCAGCAATAGCCTTGCCACGACGAGCGGCAGAAATACGACCTTCTTTAATCCAGCCGTCCACCTCCGCCACAAGTTTTGCTTCCTTCTGCTCCTCCATAGCCTTCCAACCATGCTGGGCGGCGGCCTTGAGCTCGTTGTAGGTCTCAGCATCCAAGGTGACAGTGTCCTCCGCAGTCGCGGCAGGCGCTGGCGTCACCTCCGGGGCGGCGTCAGTGTTCTGAGACTCAGCCGCAGCCTTTACCGTCACCGGAATCGTAAACTCAGTCACCTCACCATCACTCTCAGCGGTGACAGTGAACGCAACCTCCGCGCCTGGTTCCACACCGGACGGGGCGGTTATCTTCAGCACACCAGATTCCTCATTGAGCTCACCAGACCAGCCCTCCGGTGTATCACCCAACGAAAAGACCAAGCCTGCAGGAACCTCCTCACTCGGCCCGACCTCAACCTCACCAGTAGGCACGACGCTAGTGTCCTCCGGGTAGGTCAGGTCAACCTTGGCGGTGACGGTTACTTCCTCATTAAAAAAGCCGGAGAGTGCAGCCTGCACATCCTCCGGTGTCTTACCCAGCTCCTGGGCAAGCTGATTCAGAATACCCACGGTATCCCCTTTCTGCCCATCACTGGGCGTTGTGTTGTCGTCCCCCGATTCCGACCGGGTGACAGGCGGCGGCGGAGCCGCAGCCCGGGTTTCAATCTCAGGAACACCACGGCCGCCAACATGCTTAGCGAACCGCGACCGCTGCGCCGCCATTACCGCGTGACGCTTCTCGGCACGCGCCGACTTCTCCAGCTCGTCAACAGCATCAGCCAGACCAGCCTCAACCGCCTGCTCAGCAGTAAAGGTCGTGTCCTGCTTCATTAGCTCACGCCAATATTCAGGCTCCTGCCCTGTTTTCTCGGCGTAAATGGTGGCGAGGTTGTCTGTAATCTGATTCAGGTCTGCGGATAGCTGCGCCATCTCCTCAGAGTTACCCACCCCCTGCGACCATGCCCCGTGAATAAGCAAGCTCGAGTTAGGCGACATAATTAGACGGTCAGCACCACCAACGGCAATAAACGACGCCGCAGACGCGGCCATACCGTCCACATACACCGTCACTTCATCCGGGTATCGACGTAGCGCGTTAAGGATTGAAATTCCTGCGTAGACATCGCCGCCAAAAGAATCGACGCGGACAGTCACAGGGCCATTCGCGTTGTTTAGCTGGTTAACAATGTCTTTCGCTTGAACTTCAAACCCGATATCTCCATAGATAAGAATCTCGTTCAAGGTCACTCCTTAAGTTCGTCCACAGGCCCAACATGAGTCGGTATCTCATCTTGAGAACTCAACGTGACACCCATTTCTTCCTCGAGGCGTTGACGTTGCTTCTTGGACTCCAAAGCGTCCGATAATTTCTGCTTCGGCGGCAGCGTGTACCGACGCCGCAAATCCTCCTCCAGGTCCTTATCACCCAGAATCAACCCGGCGTTCTTCAACCCGGCAAGGTCCGCCGCACTGATTTCCTTCTTCGACGCAATCGGGTCAAAAGTCACACGCGGTGCCAAACCAGTGTGGTCCGGGAACGCCACTCGCACCAGGTCCTCCACCACATGCTGCGTGGCTATATCAGCCAACCACTCCGCGGTGGTCTGCAAAGACTGAATAAACAAGTCCGATTGTGTTTCAGCCAGCGCATACGACCCGCCCTTGCCCTCCAGATTCAGGAAGTGAGCAAGCACACTCTTAGCAATCATGCTGTCGTGGTAATTAATCGCCTCACGCGGCGAAACCAACTGCCCCGAAGTACCCAACAATTGCAGTTTCGCGCCGGCAGGAATCGACGCACCAGCATGCTCCCCAGCACGAAAACCCTCAACAATTCCCTGACCATCAGCCAAATCCTTATCCGGGTCCATCGCCACTTCAGAACCCGTATACACCGGCACACCCATGCCATTACGGTCCAAAGTACTAAGCTCCAGCCGCAGCAGTGAGTCCCGCAGCTTCCAATGCTTATACGCCGGACGCAACACAGACTTACCAGTCCACTGCGACCCCTCGTCATCAAAAACATAAGCTACGAGCCGGTCTACGGGAATTTCACGCACCTCGTCGCCACGTCGGGTACCGGCAGCAGCGGTCTGACGGATTGACATCAACCCACCGTCGTCATCGACGTTGATTGCATCAATCGTCCCCGGCCACCGCGGGGCCAACTTCACGAGGTGTTCGCGACCATCCGCGCCAGGTTCGTACACCTGCTCAAAAAACATGTGCCCAAACTGCATCGCTTTCAGCGCCTGTTCCAGGTGCTTTTCCCACGACACCCGCCCGGTACGCGGCGCAAACGGCTTATTAGGGTCCTCGCCCTTAGCCCGCAGCCGCAAGTCCTCACAGACGGCGGCAACGATGTCATCGGGCGCGCCGTTCGGCTCCACGAACCACGTGGCACGCCGAATCGGCAGAGTCACTGCACGCAACACCGATGTGACCTGCGCGTCCTCACGCCCCATCTTCGCAAACACACGAGCGGAATGCGGGAAGCGCAGTTCCCAGTTATCTTCCGACAGGGCGTGGTTACGGGCGGCCCGCGCATGGCCTACCTCACGCGCCTTAAATCCAGCCACAGCGGCCACCTCCTTAGAAACTCATTTCAGCAACTCGACGACCGCGTTTCACGCCCCGGGCCGAGCTGACATAGTGCGTGCGGCGTTTCACTTCGCCGTCGAACTCACCAACCCCGTATTCCTGCAATCCCCACACAGCCAACGTGGCGGCAACCAGGACGGTCACATCACCGGCATAACGGTCCAGACTTCGGAACCGACCGTTCTTCGACCGTTCCTGAGCCACACCAAGCGCATCCAACCACCGCTGCGCCCCATCATGCGCAATACGTTTCTCAGCCCACATGCGCAAAAACAACTCGTAAGCTTTCGACACTTGGGCGCCGCCCAGCGTCTCCGGCGCAACACCAATACCGCGCAAGGGGTCCACCAACGTGGAACACTGCCCCGACGGGTCGAGCACCACCGCAGCAGGGTCATTCAACTCAACGGTGCTCCCCACCTTGTCCACAACAAGGCCACGGTCAAAATCCTCATAAGGGGCCAGCGACAAGAAAACCTTGTCGCCCCATTGGGCGGCAGACACCACACCGACAGCTTCACCGTCCGGCGTCACATCCACAGCAAGGCAAGACTCACCCAACGACGACGGCATCATGGCAGACGCCACCAACCACGCCTCATAATCAATCACCGGAACAAAATCATCAACCAAGTCACCATCACGCGGCACCCAATAACCCTGACCCAGCGTCTCCACAAGGAACGGCTCCAGCAGAGCTTCCGAGCTACGCGCCGAATTAGCTTCAGAACGCACCTCGTCCAGCTGCACACCCGGCCGCGGCTCATTCACCAATGATGGATTCGCCTTAGCCCACGTTACTTCCTCGAATGGGTCATCGTCTTCCTCGCGGCACCACTCCTTGAAAAGAATGCCGTCGGCACCATCGAGCGCGGCCCAGCGCTTAGCGGAAAAAATCGCACCATGAAAATGCTCATGAATATTCACCGGCGACGAAATAAACACCTTCTGCGCGTTCGGCCGCGCCTTCGTGGTGTTATTCATCGCAGCATAGACCTCATTAGGCAGGTCAAAACACTCGTCAAAAATCAGCCAATCAAACGACAAGCCACGCCCAGTTTTCTTCGTGGGTTGCGTCCAGTAGTGTGGTGTAACGCTTGCTGATGGTGGGCCCCGGAAATAGTGGGACGGTCACCGTCAGTTAACCTTTCGACTCAACTACCACATCTCACCGAAAGGCATATGACGATGACCGCTGCACCACATTCTATCGACCCGACAACCTACTTGGATGATCTGCTCGCTCAAGCCTCCC
>NZ_REGE01000016.1 GCF_003688935.1 Corynebacterium macginleyi
GCACCAGTACAAAAACTCAGTGGACTCCCCGTCCAAAAAGCGGGGAGACTCCACGTCCACAAAGTCCCTAGACTCCAAGTCCAAAAAGTAGCTAGACTCCAAGTCCAAAAACCTCATGGACATAACAACTCACACCTAACACCTGTTGCCGCCAGACCAAGAAAATTCTCTGAAAGAATAGGGCCCGACCCCCGGAAAGTGGACAGATCGGAGGTCGGGCCCCTTGAGTTCAGCGGATTAAGCATCAATTAACGCCGACGCAAGCTGCTGCTCTGAAGATTCCTGAAAATGTCCGCATCCCCTTGAAACCCTTAACCCTTATTTGGGCTTCAGGCTGAATAAACGCCATGAAAATGCGTTCCTGTGCTGGACCTATTGAGCAATACGAGCACTCATGTTCGGGGCGTTATGCAGCGGAAAGGCCCGCCGGGTGTTCCGGCAGGCCTTCTTTGCTTGCTGCTTTTTCTTATTGGGAATTCGTGTTGCGCGGCTGCGCAGCTTCAAATGCTCCTGAAGCCGCTCTGGGGACATCTTCCACATGCTGCGGTCCGCGTGCCCAAGCTTGGTGTATTTCTTGCGTTGTGCCATGCCGTCACCTCCTAACCTGTGAGGTAACCAAGCATAGCTCGCGTAGAACAGATTAGCAGCTCTTAGTGGCCGCGCGCTTGCTCTATGGCCTTACCCTCGTTCCAGAAGGGCACGAGCTTATTATCAAATAGGGACAACGCGGCGCCGATCGCCATGTGCATATCTAAGTACTGGTAGGTACCCAAGCGGCCGCCGAACAGCACCTTGTTCTCCTTGGCTTCTTGAGCGGCCAATTTGCGATACGCCTCCAGCTTGGAGCGATCCTCCGGGGTGTTAATGGGGTAATACGGCTCATCGCCTTTATCGGCAAAGCGCGAATATTCCTTCATAATAACTGTCTTATCGGAAGGGTAACGGTCCTTGCGCTCTGGGTGGAAATGACGGAACTCGTGAATGCGGGTGAAGTCCACGTCGGCATCGTTGTAGTTCATCACCGGCGTGCCTTGGAAATCGCCGGTGTCGAGTACCTCGAGGTCGAAGTCCAGGGTGCGCCAACCTAGCTCGCCTTCGGCGAAGTCGAAATAACGATCCAGCGGACCGGTGTAGATAACGGGAGCATCAGGGGATTTAGCGCGCAGATCCTCCCGGACATCGAACCAATCGGTCTCCAGGCGGACCGTGATGTTTTCATGATCCGCCATGTTTTCTAACCACGCCGCATAGCCGTCAACGGGCAAGCCTTCGTAGGTGTCGTTGAAGTAGCGGTTATTGAATGTGTAGCGCACTGGCAGGCGGGTGATATTGCTGGCTGGCAGGTCCTTTGGGTCGGTTTGCCACTGCTTAGCGGTGTAATCACGGATAAAAGCCTCATAAAGCGGGCGGCCGATAAGGGCGATGGCCTTCTCTTCTAGATTCTTGGCCTCATCCACTGAGAACTCGCCGGCCTGGTTTTTGATTAACTCGCGAGCCTCATCGGGCGAGTAGTAGCGACCGAAGAACTGGTTAATAAGCCCCAGCCCCATGGGGAATTGGTAGGCGGTGCCATCGTGCATGGCAAAGACGCGGTGCTGGTAGTCGGTGAAATCGGTGAACTGGTTGCAGTACTCCCACACGCGCTTATTGGAGGTGTGGAAGAGGTGCGCGCCGTATTTGTGCACCTCGATTCCGGTGGTGGGATCTGCCTCGGAGTAGGCATTGCCGCCCAGGTGGTCGCGTCGCTCGATGATGAGCACCTTCTTTCCCAGCTGGCTAGCTGCCCTTTCCGCAACGGTCAGGCCAAAAAATCCGGAACCAACAACGATGAGGTCATAAGAAGTCATAGTTTCCACTTTATTGCACTCCAGCGAGGAACACCGGACATCGGCGTGTCGCAACAAGATTCACAGTTGCAACACTCGTAGCATCGCTATCAACTGTTAACTATTGGCAACCGTTTTTACAACTACATCGGCATCAACTCAACCCAGGGAGAATAGAGTGAAACAACGACGTCGACTAGTCCCCACGAGATCACCGTGGACCACACCCGTCATCGCGACGGTTTCCTCCATTGCCATCGTCGCGGTGTCCGCATTCGGCGGCCAACAGGTCCTCAAAACCCAGGACTCCCATTCCGCCGCACCTATCGAGGTTAAAAATGCCTCTGCAAACTTTAGCGACGCCGAATCCGTCGTGGTGGATGATCCCGCCGTGGCAGCACAGGGCGATGGCGACGGACCACGCGCCGTCAAACACTTCCACCGCGACGAACCGTTCAATATGTTTGCCGTAACCTGGGAAGGCAAACGGGACGTGCATTCTTTCGTCCGTTCCAAGCAGAAAGACGGCTCGTGGAGCGAGTGGTTTGATATGGACGCCATGAACTACAACGAGGGCAAAAACGGCACCGAGCTTATTTATGTAGGCGATACCAACGATGTACAGGTGTTCATGGCCAATGTGGACCTCGTAACCGGTTCCAACCTGGATGACAATGCAGAATTACTCGATAAAGCAGCCGACGCTGCGGATACCAACCGCGCCGCCCCCCTGCCTTATAACGTCGGCGCTATCGCCCCTGTAGCTGATGAGAACAACACCGGCCGCACGACCGTGTCGGATCTGAATGCCGTCTTTATGGATGGCAATGCCCAAGAGGGCCAAGTCATTGAACCCACTGCCGCCACCGATGGCATGCCAAAGGTAGTCTCGCGCTCTGGGTGGGGCGCAGATGAATCCAAACGCTGCCAGCAACCCACCTACGATGACGGCATCAAGGCGATGACGCTGCACCACACCGCGGGTTCCAATGAGTACACCCCGGCGCAGGCCGCCGCGCAGGTTCGCGCGGCCTACGTGTACCACGCACAGAACCTGGGCTGGTGCGATATTGGATACAACGTGCTCGTGGATAAGTTCGGCACCATCTACGAAGGCCGCTACGGGGGACTCGACAAGGCTGTCCAAGGCGCGCACGTTGGTGGCTTCAACTCCCACAACTGGGGTATTTCCATGATCGGGAACTACGACATTGAAGAGCCGTCACAGAAGATGCTGAACTCGGTGGCAGAGATTGCCGGATGGAAGTCAGCCATCTCTAACGTCGATCCCTCGGGTACTGCTACCCTGACCTCCGACGGCTTTGGCGGATCCCGCTATGCAGCCGGCGCGCAGGCAACCGTGCCTGCCTTCAGCGGGCACAATGATTTCCACTACACCCAGTGCCCGGGTCGCTACACCACGCAGCACTGGAAGCAGATCCGCGATAACACCAAGAAGAAGTACGACGCAGTCAAAGCTGGCGGGAACTCTGCTGCAATGAACTGGGATAAGACCTCACCAACGAGTAAGAGCGGTCATTCCGCCTCAGGAGAAACCACCTCCTCTATCGGAGGGGTGGATGCTCCGGTATCGACCATCCAGGCCTTGGCTAACATCGCCGCTGCCGTATTCGGAGTCCTGGTTGCCAATGACCGTGTGACGCAGCCGGATGCTGATAAGAAGATTGCGGGTCATCTGACCGCCGGCGATATTCCGAATATCGTCAGCAAGGTTGTGCAGCTTTCTGGTGACAAAGGCCTCAGGGAATCCTGGACAGCCGTCCTGAACGCCTTTGGCCCAGTCTTAGGACTCGCCGTCGGTGGACCAGATACCACCGATTCCGGCAAGATTACCTACCAGCTCTTCCAAAACGGTGTAGTACTCTCCTCCGAGGACACAGGTGCAAAGGCGCTGACCGGGGAGATTGCTAAGAAGTGGGCAGAGAACAATAACTTCTCCAAACTCGGCCTGCCCACCACAAATGAGATAAAGAACGGCAAAGAAATCCTCGTCCAGTTCCAGGGCGGCGAGATTGTCTACAACACGGATACCGAAAAGGTAGACATCTACACCGACTAACCCGCGCGGAGCGATGTTAGAACCAGCGCTCCAATACCTTTGCTACACCCGCCTGGTGGTTGGCCGTGGTGACCGCATCGGCGGCTGCCTTCACCGCCGCGAGTGCATTTTCCATTGCCACCCCGCAACCGGCCCACGCGAGCATCTCAATATCGTTGGGCATATCGCCAAAAGCAATGGTTTCTTCCCGCGCTATCCCATGCTGTTTTGCCAACCACTCCACGCCTCGGCGTTTAGTGACATGAGGGGCCCCGACTTCTAACACACCCTCCTGCATGGAGTAGGTAATATGCGCCAGCTCCGGATCAATATGGGGAGCAATCAAATCGTAGAGTTCCGGTGCACGGTAATCCGTATTGCGGATAAGTAGCTTGACCACGGGCTGCGCCACCAGCTCACCCACGCTGACGACACCGAAGCCCTCAAATAAGGCGTTTTCTGAGTAGTGAGGGTCGACCACGAAGAGCTCCTCGGGGGCATCGGCAAGCGAGCCGCCCGCCCGCTCTGCGCCAAAACCAACGGCGCCAAGGACGCGCTGCGCTACCGTCACCACCTCCTCTAGCGCGGCCGGGTAAAGCTCGTGCGCGGACAACACGCGGTCTTCCGCCGAATCATAAAGCACCGCCCCATTTGAAGTAACACACACCGGGCGCACCGGGAGCTGTTCCAATACCGGCTCTATCCAGCGGAAAGGTCTGCCGGTGGATAAAGCAAAATAAGCACCCTGCTGCACCGCCCGCGCCACTGCGTCGCGGTTGCGACGCGGGACGCGATGATTGCGGTCCAGCAGGGTGCCATCAATATCGCTCGCGATGAGCCGAGGGGCGCGGGTAGGGAAAGTATCCATACCCGCAAGTTTACTTCAGGACTTAGAAGCTCAACTCATCTTCTTCGGAGTCTTCCCAGTTCAAAGAACGCTTAATAGCGCGCTTCCATTCACCGTAGAGGTAGTCCACCTCTTCTTGCTCCATCTTGGGCTTGAATACGGTGAGATCACCACGCTGGGAATCTAGGATACTGAGATCGTCCCAGAAGCCATTATCTAAACCGGCAGCAACAGCGGCGCCGGTTGCGGTGGTCTCAACATTCTTCGGGCGGTGTACCTCCACACCCAAGATATCAGCCTGGAACTGCATGAGCAGCTCGTTGGTGGTCATGCCACCATCCACGCGCAACTCGGTGACCTCCACGCCGGAGTCCGCCACCATGGCGTCTGCCACGTCACGGGTCTGGTAAGCGGTTGCTTCAAGAACCGCGCGCGCCAGGTGTCCGCGGTTGGCAAAGCGGGTCAGGCCCACGATGACGCCGCGGGCATCGGAACGCCAGTGCGGGGCGAAGAGGCCGGAGAATGCCGGGACGATATAAACGCCGCCATTGTCCTTAGCCTCACGGGCCAAGTTCTCGATGGCAGAGGAATTCGGGATGAGCTGCAAGTTATCGCGCAGCCACTGCACCAGGGAGCCGCCCATGGATACCGAGCCTTCCAATGCGTATACGGGGCGCTCGCCCTCGCGTTGGAAGCAGACGGTGGTCAACAGGCCGTTATCGGAGAACTTCGGGGTAGTACCGGTATTCAGCAGCAAGAAGAGACCAGTGCCGTAAGTGTTCTTGGCCGAACCTGCGCGGAAGCAGCCCTGGCCGAACATAGCGGACTGCTGGTCACCCAAGATGGCGCGAATTGGTACACCGGCGAGGGAACCGCGCTCGCGGACGGTGCGGAAATCACCCAGCGATGGGCGAATCTCCGGCAGCATGGACATCGGGATGCCCATCTCCTTGCACAGCTCTTCGTCCCACTCTAGCTTTTTGATGTCCATGAGCAGCGTACGCGAAGCATTCGTCACGTCCGTTGCGTGCAGCGCCTCTTTGTCGCCGTCTCCTTCAGCACCGCCGGTCAGGTTCCACAATAGCCAGGAGTCAATGGTGCCGAAGAGCAGATCGCCCTTTTCCGCGCGTTCCCGGGCACCCTCAACATTGTCAAGAATCCACTTGACCTTCGGGCCTGCCGGATAGGAGTTGATCAACAGGCCGGTGCGCAGACGCCACTTATCCGGTCCCTCTTCACCCGCTAGTTCCTTACAGATGGCGGAGGTGCGGGTGTCCTGCCAGACAATGGCGTTGTAGACGGGCTCACCGGTGTTCTTGTCCCACACCACGGTGGTCTCGCGCTGGTTGGTGATACCGACGGAGTCGATATCTTCTACCGTTATATCGCCATTGGCCAACGCCTCCCCTACGGCGCGGCGGGTATTGCTCCAAATTTCCTGGGGGTCGTGTTCTACCCAACCCTTCTCTGGAAAAATCTGCTTGTGCTCGAGCTGACCTACAGATACCTGGTCACCGTCGTGGTTGAAGATGATGCAGCGAGTTGAGGTGGTTCCCTGGTCAATAGCTGCGACGTATTTCTTATCACTCATGTGTGTAATTTCTCCTATATAGAGGTTGGATTAAAGCGCAATGGACAATAGGCCAACGGCGACGGCCGAAAGCAGCGGGCCAACGATCGGCACCCATGCATAGCCCCAGTTGGCGCTGCCCTTGTCCTTAATAGGCAGGACGAAGGCGTACATCAAACGCGGTCCCAAGTCACGAATCGGGTTGATGGCGTATCCCGTAGGGGTACCTAGGGACAGGCCGACAGCGACAACGACGAACGCTACGCCGAAGTAGCTCAATGGTCCCAACTCACCACCGGCAGGACCGAAGACAATGAACATCAACAATACGGAGGTTGCGATGAACTCGGTTACCGTATTCCAACCATTGTGTGAGTGTGCGGGCGCTGTGAAGAAGATTCCCGCGGTTTGAGAATTGGCTCCGGTGACATTGCCCTCTTCGTCGTAGTTATTCGCATCGAAGAGCTGCTTGAATGCGGCCCAGGCCAAAAACGCACCGAACATAGCACCCAGGATTTGGCCCAGTACGTAGAACGGAACCAGGTTCCACTCTAGCGAACCATTGACCGCGAGCATGAGCGTTACCGCAGGGTTCATGTGGCCACCAGAGGGGTCGGCGACGCTGGCGCCGACAAACACAGCCATGCCCCAACCTAAAGCAATAACAAGCCAGTCGGAGCCACGAGCACCCGAAGTGCGGAGGGTTACCAGCGCGCACACACCGTTACCAAGAAGTAGCAGCAGTGTGGTGCCGATAAACTCCCACACAAATACATCAGATCCAGCCATTAGCGTCTCCCCTTATCCTTCAGTCTCGGTCGGACGAGCGGAGCCAGCGCGGACCAGAATGTCGTTCGCTTCGCGGTCGGTCACAGCCGCCTCAGCGGCCAGCTCTGCCTCGGTGTGCTTGGTGAAGGCATCCACCTCGCGCTGCTTGTCTTCATCGCTCCACCCCAGCAGCGGAGCAACGAAGTCTGCAACCGCCTTAGCTGCCTTGACGCCACGGTCACCGAACTCGATGGCAACTCGGAGGCGACGGGCCAAAATGTCCTCCAAATGCAGCGCACCCTCGTGGGTAACGGCGTAGCGCACCTCAGCCCAGAGGTAGGTTTCAGCGCCAGGCACAGGCTCCAACAAGGACTCCTCATCCTGCGCGGGAGCCAGAACCTCGCCCAGGAGCGAGCCGTAGCGGCCGAGCAGGTGCTCGATGAAGTCTTCGCTCAGGTTATAGCGACGGGCCAGGGCAGAAACCTGGTTAGCGAGCGCGTGATAACCAGCAGCACCCAGGATCGGGGTGTGCTCGGTAATGGACTCTGGCACCTTGCCACTGAGTTCTTCCACGGCCAGGTCAACGGCATCCTTGCCGATGACGCGGTAGGTGGTGTACTTACCACCGGCAACGGAAACCAAACCCGGGGCCACGCGAGCCACGGCATGGTTACGGGACAGGTTGGTGGTGGAGTCGGACTTACCGGATAGCAGCGGCCGCAAGCCGGAGTAGACACCGACAATGTCAACGCGGGTGATCTGACGGCGCACGCGCTGATTGACTTCATCCAGGATGTAGTCAATATCCGCCTTGGTGGGGGCTGGATCCGGAAGGGACAGGCCCTTTTCCCAGTCGGTATCGGTGGTGCCGATGATCCAATAATCGCCCCATGGGATGACGAAGAGGACGGACTTTTCAGTCACGAAGCACAGCGCTGCTTCTGCATCCAAAGCATCCTTTGGTACAACGATATGCACACCCTTGGAAGCATGGACGGTGAACTTGCCGGCCACGCCGGCCAGCTCCTGGATCTTGTCATT
The DNA here is from genome assembly GCF_003688935.1 of Corynebacterium macginleyi. GTDB lineage: Bacteria > Actinomycetota > Actinomycetes > Mycobacteriales > Mycobacteriaceae > Corynebacterium > Corynebacterium macginleyi. Next base: position 8,112 of record NZ_REGE01000016.1, read on the forward strand.
CCACACACCGGTAGCGTTAATGAAGACCTTACCGCGCACAGTGGCCTCACGGCCGGTGGCGGTATCGCGAACCTTGGCACCCACTACGCGGCCACCGCGGTCCTTGTCAAAACCGATAACCTCGGTATTGGTGCGCACATCGGCTCCGTACTCGGCGGAGCTGCGCAGCACGGTCATGGTGTGGCGGGCATCATCCACCAAAGTATCGTAGTAACGCACACCGCCGACGATGGCATCTTCCTTCAGGCCAGGGGTGACCTTGAGGACACCCTTGCGGGTGAGATGCTTTTGCATCGGCACGCTCTTTGCACCACCCATGAGGTCATAAAGGGTAAAGCCGCCGAACATCATGACGCGCTCCCATACGTGGTGGGTGAGCGGGAAAATGAACTTCAGCGGCTTAACCAGGTGGGGAGCCAACGTGGACATGTTGAGCTCCCGCTCTTTCAAAGACTCTGCAACGAGGCGGAAGTCAAACATTGCAAGGTAGCGCAGTCCACCATGGAACATCTTGGAGGAGCGGGAGGAAGTACCTGCAGCGAAGTCGCGGGACTCCAGTACTGCGGTCTTTAAACCGCGGGTTGCTGCATCCAGTGCCGCGCCGGCACCCACGGAGCCACCGCCAATGATGACGACGTCGTAGTCCTCATCCGCGTAGCCTTTCCATACATTTTCGAAATACTCGGGGTTAAAGGATTGATTGCTTTGCTGGGTCATTAGAGACCGCATCTCCTTCCTTAGTGCTCATGTGTGCTTGCTCAGACAAACAATGCATGAGATGGCGTAAGCACAGCTTAAAGCAAATTTTGGATGATTCATTCCGGCGACTATTACACTACTAAAAAGTAGAGCCAATATCTCCTATCTCTTATGGTAGAGGTCACCAGTTAAACATTCACTAGAGGTTACTCACACGTAGATTCCGGTCCCGTAAGCAGTCAATTTCCGCTTTTTCATTAGCTGGCCAAAAAGAAAAACACCCCCTCACGGGGGTGCCAACTCCAACGTTTGCACGCGCTTAATTTTTTTGCAACCGGGCCATTGCTTCCAAAACCTCGGACACACCTGCGCGCTCAGCGGAATACGTTACAGCCTGCGCCTCCTTGACCACCTCAATCGGCGCGGTCTCGAGGGCAACGACCGGGATGTGATTCAAAAATTCTTCGTCCCCTGGCTCATTGCCAAAGACCAATGCCTCGCTCGGCTCGGCTTCCAAATCATCCAAGATGCAGTCCACGCCAGCGGCGGCCGTGGCCGAGGTTACCCTCATCGCTTCTTTGTCAAGGATCGGATTTTCGGCGTCTTCATCAATCTGGATATGCCACACCGCCTGCGGTACATCAACATCTAAATCGCAGGAGACCAAAATAAGCACCTCTGCCGCAGGGTAGATACTTTCTAGCGCCGCTTTCAACCGCGGGGTCAGGGCATCGTCTTCCCAGTTCAGCGTGCTTTGATGTGCTACCACTACGCGTGGGATAGCAGAAAACTGGGCCTTGAGCCGGTGCGGTAAACGGGAGACGATGAGGCGCGATTGGGTAGCCGCGGCGAGCAATCCCTGCTCTACGACGGATCCTTCCCAGATATCCTTGCTACTTGCGGCAATAGACGCCTGTGCCTGCGCCACATCGGTCTTCAACTGAGCCATGACATCGGCGATCTTATCCTTGCCTTCATCCAAGCCACGGGTTGCTTCTTCTACCACAGCGTTGAGATTGGTCTTGACCCACTCCAAGGTATCCGCCGCAATGTGCTTCTTTTCGTGCTTCTCCTCACCTTCCTGCTCTGCCTTCCCTTTAGCAGAGGTCATGTGGTTGCGTACGAGTTCGACAGTGGAGACGGAAATGCGGTCTTTGAGTCCTACCAAGTCATCACGCAAACGACGCACTCGGTGCCGCTCAGTTTCTACCTCCACATCGTGTGCCTCGGCCTCTTCCAAGGTCGGCGCGGAACCACCCTTACGCGCGGGAACCCAGTATGCGCCTGCGGGCATGGGCCCAAACTCCGCTTCGTACTCCTCCCAGAGCCCTTCTAAGGCTTCCTGCATGCGGCGGCGGATTTCTGCGGTATCCGCTTCTGGATCCCCAGTAGGGTAGTAGGGTTCAAGCGCGCTAATAAAAACCGGAGTCTTGGTGCGGCCCAACTTCTTCTTGTGGCCCTTCGTCCACAGGCGCTGCGAGCCAAATATTACCTGCGGGATAACCGGTACGCCCGCTTCACAAGCGATGCGGGAGGCGCCGATTTTCATGCTGCGGATTTCAAAACTCCGGGAAATCGTACCTTCAGAAAACACACCGACGAGCTCGCCAGCCTGGGCAAGCTCCACGGCTTGGCACAGGGAATCTTTGCCATCGATGCGGTCTACCGGCACATGCCCCATAGCGCGCATTAGGGCGCCCACACCTGGGGCACTAAAGATGCTGGCCTTGGCCAGAAAACGCACCAAACGCTTCTTACGATAGGGAATAAAGGCACCGAACAGAAAATCCATATACCCGGTGTGATTACACACGAGGACGGCACCGCCGTCCGCGGGAATATTCTCCTCCCCCGACAAGCGCATCTGCAGACCTTGCGCCCAGGTAAGGCAGCGCCCCACGTGGGTTATCTGGCGGTAAAAGAAATTCGTCGCAGCGTTCATGGCGCTCCTTTAGTTTTGCTCCGCAGGCTACTGCGGTGTGAGAACATCCTTACCCACGAATGGGCGCAGTGCCTTCGGAACAATCACGGAGCCATCGGCTTGTTGGTGATTTTCTAAAATCGCCACGATCCAGCGGGTGGTTGCCAAGGTGCCGTTCAAGGTGGCTGCTACTTGTGTCTTTCCGTTCTCATCGCGGTAACGGATGGACAAACGGCGCGCCTGGAAGGTAGTGCAGTTGGAGGTGGAGGTCAGCTCGCGGTACCTACCCTGGGTTGGCACCCACGCCTCGTTATCAAATTTGCGGGCTGCCGAAGAGCCCAAGTCACCGCCGGCGATGTCGATGGTACGGTACGGCAATTCCATCGCAGCCAGCATCTCCTTTTCCATATCGAGGAGTTTGCGGTGCATATCCTCGGCGTCTTCCGGCTTGCAGTAGACAAACATTTCCAGCTTGTCGAATTGGTGCACGCGCAGGATGCCACGGGTGTCCCTACCGTGAGAACCGGCCTCCCGGCGGAAACAGGAGGACCAACCGGCGTACTGCAAGGGGCCATTGGACAGATCGATGATTTCATCCTTATGGTAGCCGGCAAGCGCAACTTCGGAGGTGCCCACGAGGTAGTGATCATCGGCCGGGAGGTAGTAAACCTCATCGGAGTGCTGGCCCAAAAAGCCTGTACCGGACATGATCTCTGGGCGCACCAAAACGGGAGGAATCATCAACTGGAAACCGGCTTCCCGTGCTTTCTGCGCCGCCAGCATGAGCATGCCCAGCTGTAGGAATGCACCATCGCCGGTGAGGTAGTAAAAGCGGGCACCGCTGACTTTCGCACCGCGCTTGACGTCAATTAATCCCAGGGACTCGCCGAGTTCAAGGTGGTCCTTGGGTTCGAAATCAAAGTGCGGGATCTCGCCTATTTCTTCCACGAGAACAAAGTCGTCTTCCCCGCCGGCAGGGGCCCCTTCAACGACGTTATCGATCTTGTACTGCAGCTCTTCCACCGTGGCCTCAGCGGCGGATCGAACCTCTTCCGCCTCCTTCACCTTGGCCTTGAGTTCTTCTGCACCTTCCAGCAACGCCGGACGCTCTTCTGGGGAGGCCTGACCAATCTGCTTGCCCAGGGATTTCTGCTGGGAACGTACCTCATCAGCTTTCTGGATGGCAAGGCGACGCTTCTCATCGGCAGCAAGGAGCTGATCCACGAGCGAGGGGTCTTCCCCACGGGTGACCTGAGAGGCGCGGACAACGTCTGGGTTTTCACGAAGTAGCTTGAGATCAATCACAGAACTGATTCTAGCGCACTGCCATTGCCTTGCGGTGGTAATAACCAGAGAATTACTATGAAATTATGCCCTACCTAGATTTACCGGCCCGCGCAATCAGCGAGGGCCCCACCCCTAAGCATGCCCAATTGCACGATATTCTGGAGGAATTATGTAATACCACATTGAGCCCCGGTGATATCCTTCCCGGTGAGAGGATCCTGGAGGAAACTTATGGCGTCTCCCGTATCACGGTACGCCGGGCCATCGGGGATCTCGTAGCCGCCGGTAAATTGCGCCGCGTGCGCGGTAAGGGAACCTTCGTCGCCCCCAATCCCTTGGTTTCGCGCCTGCACTTAGCTTCTTTTTCTGATGAAATGAACGCCCAGGATGTGGTGGCTTCTTCCAAGATTCTCCGCAGCGGCCGTGGTAGCGCACCGGATGCGGCCGCCAACTTCTTTGGTACCCCTGCCACCGAGGAGCAGATTCATTTGCGCCGACTGCGCTTGGGCGATGGCGAACCCTACTCAATCGACGACGGCTGGTACAACTCCACTTTTGCACCAAGCCTGCTGGAAAATGACACCTATAATTCGGTGTACTCGATTTTGGATAAAACGTTCGGCGTACCTATCACGGACGCGGACCAGACCGTATCCGCCATTGCCGCCGATGAGGAAATTGCCCTGCTTCTCGATGTCCCCGTAGGTTGCCCTCTGCTGCACATCGTGCGCTGTTCCCGCTCCGGTGACAAGCCCGTGGAATGGTGTTCCTCGGTCTACCGCACCGATAGATACCACCTGAGCACCCGCGTTTCCCGGGATACCTCAATCTAGAAAAGACCCTGCTTAAAAGGTAGGATGGTGGGCCTTATGAAGAAATCACCTGCCTGGCGTTCCGCTGTGGCCGTCCAGACTGCCTTGATCTCAGCAATCGCGGCGGCCGTTTTCATGGGTATCTACGGCATTGTTAGCAACCACGAATCTCCCGGAGGCGATAATACGGCCGCTTCCGAGCGGTCCACTAAGGGTAGCGCGGGTGGCGCGAGATCCTCTGATGCGAAGACGGAGCCTTTTACCTCCGCTTCCGCTAGATCCTGCGTGACGTGGGATATCAACGAGGATGGCTCTGCTGCTTCCTTCAAGGAAGTGGAATGCTCGGAACAGCACCGCTTTGAGGTCTCCGCCGTGGAGAACCTCAGCGTCTACCCCACCAGTGAATTCGGCCCGGATGCCTCGCGGCCCACGCTTATCCGCCAACACCAGCTGCGCGATGAGCTCTGCGAATCCGCCACGGTGAGCTACCTGCACAGCAAGTGGGATCCGCACGGCAAATACGATATTGCCTCCATTCTCCCGCCGGAATCTGCGTGGAAGAAAGGTGACCGCACCTTGCTGTGTGGACTACAAACCACCGATGATCACGGCGTGCCACAATTGACCACCGGCAATGTCGAGGCTTCCGAGCAGGCCAATCTGGCTAAGCCGGGCGAATGCTTGGCCATCGATGATCACCAGGTACCGCACGTCGTCGACTGCGGCCAACCGCACCAGCTAGAGACGGTATCCGTCATCGATCTGGGCAAAAAGTTCCAGAACGCTTACCCAGATGGCAACGAGATGGATAAATTCCTCTCGGATTCCTGCACTGCTGCAGCTGAAGACTATCTGGGTGGGGAAGAGCAACTCTATCAATCCACGCTGCAGCCGTTCTGGGGCACCGTGTCTGAAGAGTCGTGGAATGGCGGCACCAAGTCTGTGAATTGCTCGATCGTCCACGCCCGCGATGATGGCGGCTTTTCCTCAGTCACCGGCACCGCCACCGGCGGCCGCCAGGCACTATCCATCGATGGCAACCCACCGAAGGAACGCCCCGCGCGCAACCCGATTCGCGATAAAAGGTCGACACCGTAAATGTATTCCGTATCGGAAGAGCGCTTCGAGGAGATGGTCAACGACGCCCTCGATCAGGTGCCCGATCAATTCGTGCGCAAGATGCGCAACCTGGTGATCATGGTGGAAGAGGAAAACCCCGATGTTCCCACTATGCTGGGGCTCTATGAGGGCGTCGCTTTGCCCCACCGCACCTTCGACCACACCGGGTACTTGCCCGATGCCATCTTTATTTACCGCCGTGCGCTACAACGCTGGAGCACGTCGGAGGAAGATTTGGCTGAGCAGGTCAAGGTCACGGTCTTCCACGAGCTAGGCCATTACTTTGGTTTGGAAGAACATGAACTGCACGAGTTGGGCTGGGGCTAAAGCGCAATATCGGCCCAGCGGGTGAGGGTCCACGCTCCGAACTCCTTACCGCGTGGCTCCATCACGGTAAAACGGCAATTGGGCATATAGCTGGTATAGGCAAAGTTCGCGTCCACGCCCGTGGCGTGCTTGGTTACCACCCGGATGGCTGCGCCGTGGCTGACGAGGATGACATCGCGGTCATCGGCAAGCTGCGCCGCCATCTCTTCCAACGCGGGCTGGAAACGCGAGAGCACGTCTTGAAGCCGCTCGCCGCCTTCCATGGCAGCCTGGCTATCGCCATTACACCAGCCGCGCATGGCCGAATCGTGGCTGCGGTGGGCGGCCTCGCTGGCATCGAGCTCCCAATCACCGGCGAAAATCTCCTGCACATTCAAGATGACATCGATGGGGATAGAAAAGCGCGGCAGGTGCCGCTCCTGTTCAAAAGCGCGCGCAGCCAAGGTCGCGGTTTGCTGCGCCCGCAGTGCAATCGAGCATTTGAATTCGACCTCCCGATCGCCCACGAAGTCTGCTAATTCCCGGCCTACCTCCGTGGCCTGGTTACGCCCAAGATCCGTAAGCTCCGCCCCCGGCGGCCGCGTATCAAGCAGCCGGGAGACGTTGGAATGGGTTTGGCCATGGCGCAGCAGGACGATTCTTCCAGTCATGCGTCCAGATTATTGACCCATTCGCGCCCTCGCCACCCAGGCATCCGCTTCTGCCAGGTCCCGCGGCGGGTGACCGGCGGCCGTCGTGGTAGGCCACGAGCCCAAAAAACACAGTTCCTCCGCCCGCAGCCACACCGCACGCAGAGCTTCAGCAACGGGCTGATCATCGATGTGCCCAATCAAGTCCACGTAGAAGCGGTAGTTGCCAAAGGTCTGGCGCGTCGGCCGCGACTCAATCCGGGAGAGATCCACCCCGCGGTGGGCAAAGTCTTGCAGGGCCCCTACCAGGGTTCCCGGCTGGTTAGGCAGGGTGAAAATAACGCTGGTGCGATCCTGGCCGGTGCGCGGAGTCGGTCGGCCCGGCAGGCCCACCAGGACGAAGCGCGTGGCCGCGCCCTGCACATCGGCCACACCGCGTGCCGTAGTTTCCAGGCCGAAGATTTCTGCCGCCCGCGCTGGCGCCGCCGCCGCATCGACCTCGCCGCGCGCTACAGCCCGAGCCGCCGCCGCATTGGAGCTTGCAGGCACGAATTCAACGCCCGGCGCGTTCTGTGCCACCCAGCCGCGGATCTGCTGGAAGGCCACCGGGTGCGTGCTTAGGCGCTTAATGTTGTCCGTTCCCGGCCGAGTCATGATGCTGAAAGTAACGGGTACATCTACCTCGCGGTAAATCTGTACGGGATCGCCTTCTACCAGCGCGTCAAAGGTCGTCGTTACCGCTCCGTCCACGGAATTTTCAATGGCAACGCAGGCATAATCAGCCTGCCTGGCGCGAACGGCCCCCACCGCCGCTGATGGCGAATCCACCGGGAGGGTCTCCACGGTCTTCCCGCGTGCTTCCCACTCGGCGGCGAATTTGTGCACGGCCGCCTCCGTAAACGTTCCAGCGGGGCCTAAAAAAGCGATGGTGGTAGTCATGCCCGTCACCTTAGCCCACTAGACTGGTGCGCCGTGGACTTTTCCATAGAACGACTCCGCGCGAATGTGCAGAACATGAGCCCCGCAGCGCATGGTTTTACCTACCTAGATCTACGGCGCGCGCCTGCCCGCACGGGCCGGCTGCACGGGTGGGTTCTTTCCGCCAAGGACTTAAACGATGTCGCGGGCATGCCCACCACTTTAGGCAATGCCAAGCGCACGTATTATCCCACGGTCAGCGATCCGTTCATCGCGGATGTGGAAAAGCAGGGCGCCACGTTCATCGGCAAGTCTTCCACCCCGGAGTTGGGCTTGCGCATCGATACCGAACCGGTGGATCTTCCCCACCCCGATAATCCCCTTTATCCAGGACGCACCCCGGGCGGATCTTCTGGTGGTGCGGCCGTCCAAGTAGCCCGGGGTCTCGTGCGCGCGGCGCAGGCCAGCGATGGCGGCGGTTCCATTCGCGTCCCCGCAGCGGCCTGCGGGGTCGTGGGCTTTAAGCCTGCAGGCAGCAACCTTGTCGCGGAGGGTTTCATTACCCGCACGGTGGCCGATAATGCCTTTCTGCACGGCCACCGCATGATCACCCCGCGTGCGCGCATCGGGCTGTTATTGCAGCCCCTTTTTGCCGCGACCCAAGTGCAAGCCCACCACCTGCGGGCGGCGCGCGAGGCTGCGGATCGCCTGCGCGCCACGGGATTCGAGGTCATCGCCATTGCGCCGTATCCCCAAGAGAGGGCCACGTTTGCGCACTTTCGAAAGATCTTCACCTCCCGTTTTGCGGCTCTGCCGCAGGCAGAAGACTACGCGGCTTGGGTGGCCCAGCAAGGTGCCACCGTTTCTGCGTGCGAGCTAAACGCGGCGCAGCGCCATGTCCGCGACCTTCCGAAGCTCTTGGCACAGCAGTGGCAGGTCAACGCTATCGTCACGCCCATGCTTACGGCGGATCCGCCACTGCGGGGTTATTTCATGTCACTTCCGCACGACGCAAACTTCGCCGCCCAAACGCGTTGGTCCCCGTGGGCCTCGCTGTTTAACATGGCACAATTGCCGGCCATCTCCGTTCCGTGGGCGATTCCGGCGCACCCGCCCGTCGGTGTGCATCTAGGAGGCATTACGCTTTCCGATGCCCAACTTTTAGGCCTCGCTCACATCCTGCACCCATGACAAAGAATCTACGCGCCGAGCTGCTCATCGTCCTGACCCTGACCTTTGGTCTTTCCGGGGTCCGGGCGGTGCTGCGCCTGATTAATTCGCTGGCGGCTCCGCAGCCGCTCCATGAACAATCCGTCACGCTCAACGCCAGCCAATCCAGCTTGGCGTGGGTGGATTTGGGCCTGCAATTGTGTTCGGCGGCGGTCCTTTGTGCCTATGGTGCGCTAGCACTTTTCCTGCTGGCGAAAGACCACATTAAGCCCGCCGCCTACCGCGCCTGCGATTGGTTGCACGGCGCGGGGCTCGCCGCACTCATTGGCATCCCGGGTCTAGTTTTATACGCCATCGCGGTACAAATTGGCTGGAGCAAAGAGGTCATTCCCGGCGACTTCGACAATGCGTGGTTAGAGATTCCAGTGTCCCTCATCAAGGCCGCCGCCAATGCCTTTGCGGAAGAAACCGTGGTGGTCATGTGGCTGATGACCAGGCTGCGCCAGGCGCGCTGGTCGCTGCCGGCCGCCTTGGCGGCAAGCTCAATACTGCGCGGTTCATATCACCTGTACCAGGGGGTATCGGCTGGCTTTGGCAATATCATCATGGGCGCAATCTACGGCTACTACTATCACCGCACCGGCCGGGTGTGGCCGCTTGTCATCGCGCACTTTCTTATCGATGCCATCGCTTTCCTCGGCTATTCCTTCGGCCTTTCCGTGGTTTAATAATGGCCTACTCGCGGAGAAAGCGGGGGAATGGCCCGGCGCCTTGTAAGGTATAGCACATGACTGAATCAGGACGAGATCCGCATCGGGAGGCGAGCCGCGCTGGCGATAGCTCATCCAGTGAGTTCGTCCGTGGGGCCGATGGCCGTCCCCTCAAGGACCGCTATGGTCGGCCTATTCGCCGTCGGCCGCGCACGAATCGTTCCGAGCCGCAACAGCACATCCCGCGCCAGGAAACCCCTGCCCGTTATCCCAGCCAGTACCGGGCCCAGCAGCATTCCGCGCAGCAACCACCACAGCGGCCGGCACAGCGGCCACAGCAATCGCAGCCACAATCACCGCAGCAGCTGCAACAGCGCTACCAACCGCAGCAATCGCAGCAGCCGCCACGCCGCCATTCCAAGCCGCACAGGCGCCGGAAAAAGACCAATCCGGTTAAGCAGTTCGGTGGCTGCGCGGGCGTCTTTATCCTTTTCGTCGTGGTCTGCAGCCTCCTCTTCGCACTATGGGCCGATACGCGGCTGAACCGCGTGGATGCCCTTCCTGATGAGCAGGTAGCCAATACTTCCGGCACCAATTGGCTGTTGGTGGGATCCGATTCCCGCCAGGGCTTGTCGGAAGAAGATCAACAAGCGCTCAATACCGGTGGCGATGTGGGCGAGGGACGCACCGATACCATCATGCTCCTGCATATCCCGCGCTCCGGCCAGGCCCAACTGGTCTCGATTCCGCGCGATAGCTACGTAGAAGTACCCGGCTTCGGCATGGATAAGATCAACGCGGCCTTTGCCTACGGCGGGCCAAAGCTCCTCACCCAAACCGTGGAAGGAAATACTGGCCTGCGCATTGACCACTATGCCGAAATCGGCATGGGTGGTTTGGCCAATGTGGTTGATTCCGTCGGCGGCGTTGATATCTGCGTAGCGGAGCCCATTAATGACCCGCTAGCGGGCATCGATCTACAAGAAGGGTGCCAGAAGCTAGAGGGCAGCGATGCGCTGGGCTATGTGCGCACCCGCGCCACCGCGATGGGCGACCTCGACCGAGTACAGCGCCAGCGCGAGTTCTTCGCTGCGCTCCTCGACAAGATCACGTCCCCGGCCACTATAGTTAACCCCTTCCGGTCTATTTCCCTGATTAACCACACCGCCTCCTCCTTTATCGTGGACGAAGGCGATCACGTATGGCATCTTGCCCGCGTGGCGCTTGCAATGGGGTCCGGCGTGGCTACGGAGACCGTTCCCGTTGGCGGGTTCCAGGACACCGTCGTGGGCAATGTCGTGCTCTGGGACGAGCAAGGCGCTCAACAGCTCTGGGACTCCATGAAATAACCGGGCACACTTGTGGCAGTGCCCTACTTCAAAAATCCGTTAGCCGTTCCTACGAGACTGAACTCATCCGTACCTAGAAGCGGGATGACGGTCTTGGACGGAAATCGTGGCGTTCATGTGGGTGCCTCGGTGGAACGAGGCCAAGCTTCACCCGGGTTGTAGATAAACCACACTAATGGACGCAATCGGGGCACTTCACTTCTTACGTCTCTCGATGAGTAAGGACCCCGTTACAGATACAGCAAAAGCATAAACCGTGACAGCAATGAGCTCACCGATTGAAGAGGCTTGGGAACCTTCTTTGACTATTAGGGCCAGAATAATAAGAGCCGGAATGGCCCAAAAGACCGCCATAGTAGCAGCGATGCGTGATCGTCTCGGTTCCTCAGGCGTGCGAATAGCTGCTAAACCCGCACAGATTGAAAAACCTAGCACGAATAGCACAAAAATTGGCCAGCTATGCATATACGGTAGTCCTTTTTATTTCTTGCGAATGTGTTCCAAGTAGAACTTAACTGTAGCGTTCATAATCTTCTGCCGCACTGAAGTGTCCCAGCTTTTGTTCCGTTTGAGTGGCTGGGAAAACTGTGACACTTTACTTGTGGGTGAATACCCCCTCCTGACCGGTTGCGCTCATGGACTGTGCTCACCTGCAAGAAGCCGATCGCGGTAACTACCATCAGCGAATTCAGGAAACTAACAATGCTACCGTCGGAAAAACATCAGCCCCATACAATAAACCCACTTCCCCTTGTACTACTAAATACGAGGTAGCCACAGCGGCAAGACGCGCAAAAGCGACCCTTTCCAGCACAAAGATGCGGAGGAAAGGGCCGCTTTGGTGCGCTGCGCTTAGCGCAACGTCACCTGGCGGGACTTGATGTTTTCTAGCTGCTTGCGCTCTTCTGCGTTCAATTGCGCGTCATTGGAGATTTCTTCTTCCAAGGCCTTATCTACGCCCGCGAGCTGGTCCTCGTAAGAGGAGTAATCAACCTCTGGCTGCACGTCAAAGACGGGAGCAATGAGGCCGTGGGTGCGGAATACTCCGGCAAACTTGGTATCCTCGCCCAAGTTCAGCTCGCCGCGCGCGGCGACTCGCGCCAAAGCATCGAGGAATGCGGCCTCATCGCCGGTCGGGCGCACCCAGCGCACGTGCGCTTTGCCGCCGCCGGCATTGGCCCAAAAGGCGGTGCCGGTAATGTCGTTGCCCACCTGGTGGGATTCGATGACAGAGTCATTGGCGGCGCGCATGGACTGCGATATTTCAGGGCTTACCTGTGCGCCTTCCGGAATCCACCAGCTGAAGTCCTGATGGACTTCGATGTCGAGGGTGGCTGCGGCATCGACAAGCTCACTAAGCTCCGGCTGCGAGCCATCGGCCGCGGTTGATTCTAAGGTAGAGCCGGGCTCGTTGTTCTTGACCCAGTTCAGGGCGAAGGCCAAATCCCGGCCGGGGTTGTGAGTATGGGACTGCACCTGCAGCGCCACAAAAGCATCGCCGCCAAATTCCTCCTCGCGGATCAGCGCTGCGGTGGCGCCCGGGAGGACGGTGGAGACGTAGACGTTCCTATCGCAGCCCTGCACGTCGAGCTTCGCCACAGCGGAAGGCACGAACTCTTGCATGGCAACGAGCGAAGCCTCAGCCGCAAGGCCACTATAAGGGCGCGGATCCTTTTCCAGGGCGGCGCGCTCTTTGGCGCGGGCAGCAAGCTTCGCCTGGCGGCGGGACATGCCCTCAGGCAGGTCTTCTTGTTTCTTTTTCTTCTTTGCCATAAATCCAAGATACCTGTTTCTACAGCTCAATAGCGCGCAGGGCCACCTCCGGCTGATTGGTGGCAAGCATGTCCACGCCATTGGACCAAGCCCACTTCATGTCCTCCGGTTTATCAACGGTCCACATATACGTAGGCAGCCCTTGCGCACCGATAATCGCCGCTTGCATCTTGGCGCGCAGCAGGGAAACCCCCAGGCCGCTCGGCTCCGACCATATGAAATCCGAGCGATTAACATGGCGTTCCCAGTCCCGGCGCAGGTAAATGCGGTCTATATGCGGCGCTAAAATCTTCATGCGCCGGATAGCTTTGTGGGAAAAGGAGATAACGTGCATGCGCGGATCCTCATCGAGCCCCGCAGCACGCAGCCGTTCCATGACCCGCTTTTCCAAGGCACTACCGTGGCCGGAGGGATGTTTGGTTTCAATATAAAGGTGGTGGGGCTTATCCCCCAGCATGGCCAAGAGGTCATCAAGAAGCATCATGCGCTGCCCCTTGCCGATGTCGACCTCGCTCAGCTCCCGCCAGTCCATGGCCGAGACCCTCCCGGCGCGCCCCGCCGTTCGCTCCAAGGTGGGATCATGCTGGATAACCACCTTGCCATCGCGGCTTAGTCGCACATCGCACTCCACACCATGAATGGGAAGCTCCATGGCCTTTTCAAAAGCTAAGGGGGATAGCTCCGGGTATTTCCCAGAGTATCCCCTATGCGCAACGATGTGCACTAGCCGAAGAACTCTTCTTTAATGTCATTGAGTGTCTTCGCAGAAATATCGAAGCGCTCCTTTTCGTGCTCGTTGAGCTGTAGCTCTACTGGGCGAACGATGCCCGTGCGGTTCACGATGGCCGCGGTGCCAATGTAGAGATCCTCCACGCCGTACTCGCCCTGCAGGTAGGCCGAGACGGGAAGCGCGACGTCCTGGTTCTGGATGATCGCGGCGGTAATGCGCGCAAGCCCCATGCCAATGCCGTAGGAGGTTGATCCCTTTGCATCGATAATGGAATAGGCGGCATCGCGGGTTTCTTCAAAGATCTTTTCAATGCGCTGGGCGTATTCCGGATCTTTTTCCAGCTTCTGTGAAAGGGGCACACCGGCGACATTCGCGGTAGAGATGGCAGGCAGCTCAGAATCGCCGTGTTCACCAATGATGTAGGCGTGCACGGACTTTGGGGCCACGCCTTCCAATTCACCCAGCATGTAGCGGAAGCGCGCGGAATCCAGAATCGTACCGGAACCGATAACCCGCTTATGGTCAAAGCCGGAGGCCTTCCATACCGCGTAGGTCAGGATATCGACCGGGTTGGAGGCAACTAGGAAGATACCGTCGAAGTCATTAGCGATGACATCTGCGACGATGCTGTTCATGATCTTGACGTTTTTGTCCACCAAGTCAAGACGGGTTTCGCCGGGCTTTTGGGCAGCGCCAGCGCAGATGACGACCATGTCAGCGTCCGCACAATCTGCGTAGGTGCCCTTGGTGACACGGGTGCGCTGTGGCGACCAGACCACGCCGTGGTTGAGATCCATGATATTGCCTTCTAGCTTCCGCTCATCGATGTCGATGATGGCTAGGTGGTCGACAATGCTTTGGTTGACCAGTGCATAAGCGTAAGCGACTCCCACGTCACCCGCGCCAATAAGAACGACTTTATTTCCTACATGCTTTACCATGACACCATTGTGCAACGCCTAACGAAATTTTGCATGCGCAATGGTTCACACTGCACAACGAGTTACGTTCTGGGATAATGGTCAACCATGAAACGCGCCTTCAGCCGCGCTGCACTAATCTCTCTTGGCGTAGTCGCGGATCTCACGCCCGTGGTCCGCATGACCAGTCGGCAGACGTTACCGCCTCATATGTCGGCCGGAATCTTAGGTGCTGAGCTGGCCACGTGGGCCGCTATCTCCCCGTCCCTGTTACCCCGCCCGTGGTGGGTATCGGCGGCCAATGTATCTATCGGGCAAGCCATCGGGCACCTCGGGGCGGCCTCGTTAAGTTTCGTGCTCAACCGGCTGGGCAAGCGCCCTCAAGACCGTCTTGGCCCGCGGCACCGCCAAATTTTACACCTAGCTATTGGTGCCGGTACGGCCTTCAATGCGGCGTTGTCGCTGCGCAACCAGGAAAAACAAGCGGGTCTGGTCAATAAGCAACTGATTCGGGGGCCGGCTACCGCGGCCATCGGCCTAGCCGCTGGCACCGCCGGTTACGGTGCCCTGCTATTGGTGGGCGAGGCGGTACAGCTGACCGTGACCAAATTATCGCACCAATTGGGACGCTGGGTTCCCGCACTCGTGGCCTGGCCTTTCGTTACCGCAGGGCTAACCTTGACCGCGGTAGGGTTATCAGACCGCGTGGTATTCCGTCGCTGGATACGTTCGCTTTCCCACAAGGCCCAGCGCCTAAATAAACAAATTTTTCCCGGCACGTCGATGCCCTGGGAACCGGAGCGCTCCGGTAGCCCGTGGTCACGTGAATCTTGGTCCGCACTAGGCCAGCAGGGGCGGCGCTTTGTCTCCAATGGTCCGCGCGCCCGCGATATCCGCGCCATAACCGGCATTCTCGCCAAAGAACCCATCCGCATTTATGCCGGCTATATCCCAGGGCGTTCCTTTGCCCAGGCGACGAAGATGGTGCGCTCCGAATTGCATCGCACCGGCGCGATGCGACGGAATACCATCGTCGTTCAGATGCCTGCCGGGTCGGGGTGGATTAATAACTGGAGCGCAAGTGCCTATGAGTTTTTAACCGCCGGTGATTGCGTCACCGTCACCCTGCAGTATTCCTACCTGCCTTCGGTTTTTGCCTATCTCGTTGACAAAAACACGCCCAAGCGCGCCGCGGCCGAACTCATGTCCGTGGTGCAAAAAGAAATTAACAAGCTCCCGGAAGAAGACCGCCCGCAGCTTTACCTGGCGGGAGAATCGCTGGGGGCTTATGCCATTATGGATAACTTCCAGAATAAGGACGAACTTCTCGATGCCTGCACCGGCGCGGTTTTTTCTGGCCCACCGCGGATGACGCGCTTTACCCAGCGCCTGCGCCGTGATATCGGCTCGCTTGAGCGGCTCCCCGTCATCGATAGCGGTCAAAACATCCGTTTTGTCGCCCGACCGGAACACTTACAGCACGATGCCTTTGGCAACGATTTTTCTTCCCACTGGCGCCGACCTCGTGTGCTCATCGCCCAGCATGCCTCCGATGCCATCGTGTGGTGGGACCTGCGCCTAATTTTCCGCCGCCCCGCCTGGATGCACGAACCCCAACCGGAGACGCTCCAAGCGGATACGCTCCGCCACCTTCGCTGGGCGCCGTTTATTACCTGGTGGCAAATTGGTCTGGACCAAGTCAATTCCCTGAACGTCCCGGGTGGCCACGGGCATAACTACTTTCAGGAGATGCTGTGGTACTGGAACGAGGTCCTGGGCGCCCAATCGCGCCAGCACCTCACTCCTAAATTAGCCCGGAAAATCGCCGGTTTTATCCGGCTCGACGCCTAATCGCACTTCACACCAGTGCTGTGGTGCGGGCAGTACCCATTCGGCACCTTGTGCAGGTACTGCTGATGCTCATCTTCGGCAAGGTAGTACTCGCCAGAATCTGTATCAGCTAACCGCTTAACCTCAGTCGTTGTTTCCCCAAAGCCGAATTCTTTCAGCTTGTCGGCGTAACTATCCACAATTGCTTGGATTTCCTCCCGCTCTTCCTCGGTGTGGGTATAAAAAGCGGAACGGTACTGCGTGCCCACATCATTTCCCTGCCGGAAGCCCTGCGTAGGATCGTGGGCTTCTAAAGCCTTCACCACGAGCTCGCGCAAGGAGATCTTCTCTGGGTCATAGGTAACCTCCACGGTTTCTGCATGGTTGGTTTTCCCGCGGCAGACCTCATAATAGGTGGGGTTCGGGGTGGTACCACCGGCGTAGCCAACGGACGTGGACTCGACACCATCGGTCTCCCAGAACATCTTTTCCGCGCCCCAGAAACAGCCCAGGGCAATCAAAATCGACTTCTGGCCGTCTTTCCATGGTCCGGTAATTGGGGTATTGAGCACCGCGTGCGGGGCTGGGTCCAATATCGGCTCACTGCGGCCCGGCAAGGCATCTTCCGCAGAAACCATCTTCGGCTCTGGTTTAAACATCCACATCAGATAAAGCTCCTTTCCCTTCTTAACGTTGTACCGGATAAATCGATTCCCGAGCCACTAAATATTTGCGGTAATTGCGAATTTCGAATTAATCATGGCGAAATCTTTCGATCGTGCCTATCATCGGGACACGTACCCGAAGAAAGGATTATCCAAATGGCTGTTTACGAACTTCCTGACCTCCCATACGCATACGACGCACTGGAACCACACATCTCCGCAGAGATTATGGAGCTTCACCACGACAAGCACCACGCAACCTATGTGAAAGGTGCTAACGCTGCTCTCGAGGCACTGGAAGAAGAGCGCAACGGCGAGGCTAACCCAGACCGCATCCGCGCTTTGTCCAAGAACTTGGCTTTCAACCTGGGTGGTCACACCAACCACTCCATCTTCTGGAAGAACCTGTCACCGAACGGAGGCGGCCAGCCCACCGGCGAGCTCGCAGAGGCTATCGACCGCGACTTCGGTTCTTTTGAGAAATTCCAGGCACACTTCGCTGGCGCCGCTACTTCCCTCCAAGGTTCTGGCTGGGCAGTTCTCGGTTATGACCATGTCGCTGGCCGCCTGATCATCGAGCAGCTCACCGACCAGCAGGGCAACGTTTCCGTTGACTTCACCCCGCTGCTCATGCTCGATATGTGGGAGCACGCTTTCTACCTGCAATACAAGAACGTGAAGGCTGATTACGTCAAGGCCGCTTGGAACGTCTTCAACTGGGACGACGTTGCAGAGCGTTTCGCTGCAGCTAAGAAGTAGATAATAACTCAGTTACTTCTGCCGCCTTTCCTTTTCTGGAGAGGCGGCATTTTCATGCCCGCACCAATTCATCGGCCTGCTTCACCGTCTTCGCGCTCGCGCTCACGGTGCTGACTTGGACCAAGGTTAAAACCGACTAAAATCGGTTTTATGACTCAAGATAAGTGGTCGAGCCGCACCTGGCACCGCAAAGCCTCACGCCCCGTATCTATCTGGATGATGGTATTCATCCTGGTGGGCGCAGCGCACATATTTGTGCCTAATTATCGCTGGGTACTTATCCACCTTTTTACGTTGGGTCTCGTCACCAACAGTATCGTCGTATGGTCGCAGCACCTCACGGAAAAATTCGTACACCAAAAATTGCCGGATTCCACCCGCCCCAAACAGCTCGCGCGGATCTATATCCTCAATATCGGCATTATCATCACCGTGGCGGGCCAAATCCTCGTGCAATTCTGGAATCGCCACTGGATACTGACCCAAATCGGTGCCACGCTTATCGCACTCGCCGTTTTGTGGCACGCGGTGGCGCTCTTTATCCAGTGGCGCGCTGCAAAGAATAAGCGTTTCCGCCCGATCGTCGGCTCTTATGTGCTGTCCGCGCTGTGCCTGCCGGTGGGTGCAGTGTTCGGCGCAATCTTAGCCATCCATCCGGGCAACCCGCAGCTACTCTTGGCCCATATCGCGACCAATATAGGCGGTTTCATTGGCCTTGCCGCGGCGGGTTCTTTAACCATCCTCTTTCCCACCATCTGGCGCACGCAGGGCACCAATGATCACATGTCCTCCTCTTTCGTACTGCTTACCGTGGGTGTGGTGGCAACGACTATCGGGGCGTTTCTAGATTTCCCGCAGCTGGGGCTGATTATCTATTGCATCGGCTGGATCTTGAGCCTGCAGCACTGGCTTGGCAATGTCCTCGACGTCGCCCGTGCTCCGCGCGACCGCGTTAACTTTGCTTCCGTCTCGGTGCTGATGGCCGCGCTCTGGCTGGTGCTATCCCTGGCGTACTACACCACGCAGCACTTCCTCGTGACAGAACCTGGGCTTCCCACGCTCGGCCTCGTGGTGGGCTTTGGGGCACAGCTACTCATCGGAGTCATGAGCTATCTTCTTCCCACTACCATGGGCGGCGGCCCCAGCGCGGTCCGCGCGGGGCTGCAGGAGCTTGATCGCTGGGGCCTGCTGCGCGCCACATTCGTCAATGGTGGCCTGCTTATTTGGATGGGCACGGATATCTCCTTGCTCAAGGTGGTGGCCTCGTTACTGTGCATCGGCTCTCTGGCGGCCTTTCCCGTACTCGTTGCCCGCGCGGTCAAATCCCAAAAGCAAGTGTTAATGAAAAAGGCGGCGGGTCCCGAGCCGAAAACCACCGCAGACTGGAACCAAATTAATATCGGCATCGCCATCCTGGCGATAATCTACGTGCTGTTCGCGGCGCTCTAAAGTTGCGAGACTCCCGGCGCGCCGGCGGTCATCCACTCGCGCACTATCCGGGTGGCGTGCACATCGCCAGCGTTATAGTCCAAGAGGCGCTGCCGGACGCTCATGTCTCCCGCCAGTGCTTTCCGGCGTGCGTTCACGGATTCCTCGCCATCAAAGTCTTCTTCCGGCCACCGGAATCCCGCCACGGGAGCCACCACTTTGAGCCCCAACCCAAAGGGCCCGGCGAAGGATCTTTTCACGTGGGCAAACAGATCCACCCACTCCGGGGAAGAGATAAACTCTTCTACTTCCCGTTCATCTACCTCTCGGAAGCGCTGAGCGGAGCGCCGCATCCAGTGGTTTTCGCCGTGCGCGGAATAGCAATAGGCGGCAAAAGTCTTGCCCTCCGCATGTGTTTTATCACGCAGCTGCATCAACCACCGCCAAAATTCGGCGAAGTTCTCCGCCTCCGCGCGCCCGCCCAGCGGCTCCCAGGTCACGAAGGGATGGTACGCACCCTCGAACCATACGCCCCACAAGTAGGCGCCCTGGTCCATGTAGGCTTCCATGTCCACATCTACCTCGACATCTGCGCGCGGTACCACCGTATCCCCACGGCGCAGCAGCGTCCGGCCGGCGCGCCACGCTGCCGCGAGGCGGGAGGGCTCGCCCAAATCGGCATCGATAAGCGCCTGCACCGTGGTAATGCCGCGCTCGCGGAAGGGGCGGCCGCGATCGCCTGGTAAGAAAAGGGAAATATCGTCCGCCGCTGTCAGCTTTTGTTCACACAGGGGCCAGAACCTGCAGCTCGCGCACTCTTTCACCCGCACGGGTGCGGTAGGAAGCGGCTTATCCATGGCCCGCTGCACGTCAAACTTCGCCGTCTCCATAAAAAAGACTTGCTGGTGGTCTTGACCAACGGCACCACCCCGCCCAGAGTTCAGATCCATATCCTCCAGAGCTCGAGCGGCCAACGCCAAACGATAGCCATCAACAGCATGGTGACGGGTTTTATACGCAACCTCCAGTGGCTCGCTCAACCCAAGGCGATGGATGGGCACGGCCAGCGTGGTTTTCTTTGGGTGTTTGCGCGCAATGCGGTGATTACTCACGATAATGGGGGTATAAACGCTGCCCTCTCGCAACAGCAATTCCACGTGAACTTTCCACTTGTCGGTGGCAAAGACCGCATTGGTGATATGGGTATAGCCGGAAGCAATAGCCTCCAGCGTGGCCATTGCCCGTTCCCAATCATCGCCTCCTAAATCAATGCGCCGAAAACGGCCAGGGGCTTTGCGCGGAAATAATTCCATGACCGCGTCCACGGCGGCGCTATAGCGCTCGGCCCTAGCAATCGAGGATCGGGTGCGCGGAATCTCCGGGTGGGCGCGGCGCTGCACCAAGCGATAGCGGCACCCAACGAGATCCGAAGCTACAACGACATCCTCCACACCGGGTGAGCTTAATAGACCGGCAAGGTAATGTTGAATCCAGAATTGATCAAACGTAAGGGAAAATAATGAGTATCCTCAAGAAATTGAAAAAAGCTCGCCAGGAAGCCCGCGCACAGGCCAAGGCAGCGAAGGCGCGCGCCAAGGCTGAGGTGAAGGCCCAGTCGAAGGATCGTCGCCGCCAACAAAAGCTGCTTGCTAAGCAAGAAAAAAACCTTGTTAAGGCCGAACAAAAGGGCCTCAAAAAGCGCCGGGAACACGAAATGAAAATGGCGAAAAAAGAACTAGAGAAGTTGCGCGAGGGCCACTTTAACGCCGGCAAGGTGAAGCGCTATGCAGGCGCTATGCGCACCGCTGCCCCACTTTTGCTTCCCCTCGTTTATCGCGCACTTGTCGGCCTTAAATCCGAGAAAGAAAAACGCAAAGCCCACAAAGCAGGTGTAAGTCCGGCAGAAATGGCTTCTTTTTCAGGCTACGGCGCGCCGCTCAAGGCCCGCACCGCCGGTATCCGCAAATCTCTCAAGGGTGTGGATCTGCCCAACGGCTTCAAACGGGACGTGCGCGAGCGCCTCGACGAGGTTGATGCTGCGATCGATAACGCCGAATTTATGACTGAGCAGCAGCGCCGTCGCGCCCATAAGACCATTAGCGCAGAGATCGATTCCGTTACTGCGGAGGTGCAAAAACGCTTGGACGCATAATTTCTGCCCTCTCCTGCACTCGCCGTTCACCTTCCTTTTAGGTGTCGGCGATATTTTTATACATAAGCTCTTTTAACTAAACCTTAATTATCTAGTAATTTGCATACTGGTAGAATTCAATTAAAGTTAATTCAGATTCCGAATGCCGGTATTAGATAAAATATCGGCTCGATAAACTATGGAGGTACTATGGCACGCCGGGAAATCACACAATTTTATGATGACCTTGATAATGAGCTCATTGGTGAGGGTGAATTAGAGGTCGTTCGCTTCAGTGTCAATGGGCACAGCTACCTGATGGATCTATCCCGCGAGAATGCTCGCCGCTTCCATGAGGCAATCGCCCCCTTTGTTGAAGCTGCACACGCTACCCCCGACGCCGAATCCCCACAGGTTGATCCCCGCAAGGTTCGCGAGTGGGCGCAAAAACAAGGCCATGAGGTAGCACGCCGCGGCAAAATCCCCCAGAACATTATTGACGCCTACAACGCAGCCCACTAGATATTTAAAGCACGCCCTGTTCCCTAGCGGCCGCCACTGCGGACGTGCGAGAGCGCACGCCCAACTTGTCATAAATGTGTACGAGGTGGGATTTCACCGTGGCCTCAGACAGCATGAGATCCTGGCCAATTTGCCGGTTCGAGGCTCCCGCCGCCACTAGCTGCAAAACTTCTAGCTCGCGCGGGGTCAGCGAAGTGCGGGGCGTACGGACCCGCGTCATGAGGCGATCCGCCACGATGGGCGAAAGCGCCGAATCCCCCTCCGCCGTTGAACGAACGGCATCCAAAAGGTCCTGCGGTGGGGCATCTTTTAAGAGATAGCCCACCGCGCCTGCCTCGATGGCGCCGAGAATATCCGCATCAGTGTCGTAATTAGTAATGACCAGCACCTTGGGCGGAGTGCTCATGGAGGAACGAATCTGCGCGGTAGCTTCGACGCCTCCCATAACGCGCGTTCCTTCCAGACCCGCCCCGAAGCGTAGGTCCATAAGGATGACATCGATACCGCCGGCTTGCGCCGCCGACACTGCCGCCTCCGCCGTTGCCACCTCGCCCACGACGTCGATATCTGCTGCACCTTCGAGCACCGAACGCAGTCCCAGTCGCACGATCTCGTGGTCATCTGCCAAAAGGACTCGAATCACGACATCCCTCCTAACGATGTTTTTCTCAACCAAAAGTTTAATCTACCGCCTTATCCAGGGGCATACTAACTGACACAGCCGTGCCCTCCCCCGGCGCGGATTCTATGACCACCTCGCCTCCTAGCTCCTGCGCGCGGCGCCGCATGGCAGAAAGGCCAATGTGTCCTAGGCCCGCCGGCGCGCTTGACACCGTCTCGGGCTCAAAACCGCGCCCGTTATCCACCACGTCCACGCGCACCTCGTCGGCTTCATACGTGACGGTGACCCGGGCGCGGCTGGCATGGGCGTGCTTGACGATGTTGCCTACCGCCCCCTGCGCAATACGCAATAGCGCCGCCTCCGTTTTCATCGGCAGCTGTCGCTCCATCCCTTCGCTTTCCACCTCTACCTGAAAGCCCGCCGTTGCGGCGAAGTTTTCCGCCATGCGCGTCAGCGCTGCCTCGAGGGACGTTTCCGTCAGCGTAGGCGGCTGCAGCGCCGCAATCATGGCGCGTGCTTCATGCAGGTTATCCGCCGCAGCCCGCCGCGCTAGCTCAATACGCCGACGGGCGGCAGGTATGTCTTCTTTATCAAGGTCTCGGTCCGCGGAATGAAGGAGCATCTGAATCGATGAAAGCCCTTGGGCTAAGGTGTCATGAATCTCGTGGGCAATGCGCTGGCGCTCGGCCACCATGCCGGCGTCTCGTTCCGTAGCCGCCAACTGCGTACGGGTTTCTATTAGTTCCCTGTTCATGCGCGATAGGGTGCGAAAGGCATATGTAATGGCCACTGTGACCAATGCCGAGACTGCCGGGCCCATCACCCCACCAAAAGTTAGGCCTCCCGGTATCTGCACCACGATCGTAAGCACTGTAGCGCCGATAACGCACAGAATGCCTGCGGCCACATCGAGTACGGTCAGGTACACAAAGTACATGACAAATACCAAATAAATCGCGGCGGGAGCCACAAATAGATCCGCCCCCCAGAGCACCGTCAGGATACTTATCCACAGGTACCGCACGGGCCGCGGCCACTGCTCCGCGTAGATCGATCCCGCATAGTAGACGGCCGCGAACCCCACCAATAGCAAAAGGTTAATGAGGGACTGGGATAACGGCATTTTTACCGAGGTAAATATGCCCACCACCAATAGGGCCGCTGTCAAGAAATGAATGCCAGTGCGCAGGGCATCGGAATCCCGATCTAATGTGGAGCTCATGCGCAAAAGCCTACTTGTACTTCTCGCCCTGACCGCAATAGGGATCGCGGGATGCCAGACCAAACAAGCTGACCAGACCGAACCGGAACACGAGGTGGCACCGGAAAGCGCCGCCGCCAACATCGCACAAACCGCAGAGGTCAACGAGTGGAGCGATTGTCCCTATATCGATCCCGGCTGGTTGGAAAATACCAACGGCGAGCGGCTTACCAAGCAGGGCATCGACACGCGCTTTCCCACCCCCGCGTGTGTCTTTTGGTCCTATCAGGATGACCCGCAAGCTACCATCATCGTGCGCGATATGCCCAGCGTAGAAGACGCCCGCGCCGCGGTGGATTGGGCCGCGCCAATCGATGCCACCGAGCCCGCCTCCTTTGCAAGCTGGGAAGGCGGACGGGGCATCGTCAATGAGCAGGCCGTCTACGCCGTGCAAAAGGACACCCACGCGGTGCTGGTGTGGAGCAATCAGCAACAAACCTTCAAGTCCGAGCAGATTGCCCAGGAAGCCATTGCGAACTTAGGGCTTTAAACCGCGACGTCGTTATAGGGCATCATCGGCGAAACCCAAGGGAAGACGACCTCCATGAGGAGGAAGAACACTCCCACCGCAATGGCGATGGCGAACAGCGCCTTCGCCGGCTTCGGCCCCGGCAATAGATTCCACAAAGCGCGATACATTATCTAGCTTCCTTTCCAACTTCCATCGCGTGCACGATCATACGCTCGGCGTTGGAAAATTGTGGGTGACAAGTGGTCAGGGTCAGCATTGCCCGCGTGGGTTCCGCTTCAGTCCCCGGCACGGGGTCGATCACTGAAACATCGCCAGGCGTGGTAATATGCCTGCCCGCGACATGGCTATATTCCTCTGGTATTTCATCGAAGCAATCCGGATGCTCGCCATCAATGGGCAGCACCTTGTAGGTAATCTTTTCCGTTTGGGTTTCGATGATGATGTCATCGCAGGTATGTAAGGAACCCAAGTCATTAAATGGGGCGCCCTTGCCCACGCGGTGCCCAGCTACCGCAAAATTACCCATCTCACCTGGCATTTGGGTGTCTTCATAGTGGCCGGGGCCGCGCAAAAGATCATCGTCATCGGTGCCTTGGATGATGGCAAAGTGATAATCCGAACCAAAGGCAGGGATACGCATCTGCGCGAAAGCCTCTCCCAAAACTGGATCCATTTTCTCCCGTGGGTTGCGCCACTGCTGTTCCAGCTTCGCATTGGCCTCGTCCTGTAGCCGCCCTGATTCCACATTAGTCCAATAGGCTTCATAGAATGCAAAGAGGAGCAAAACCACGCCAATGGTAAGCATGAGTTCCCCAAGAACTTTAGTCATGCTTCAACACCCTAATATATACCGCCACATCGAAAGGTAAAGCATGTTCGAGTTCTTCATGTACCCGGTTTCCGGAATCATGAAATTCTGGCATTGGCTTATCAGCGGCTTCGTTGATGAATCCGCTGCTTGGCTTGTCTCCGTTTTCCTTTTGGTGCTCACTGTGAGGGGCATCGTCATTCCCCTCAACTGGATGTCGCTGCGATCCGCCCGCATCGGCGCTCTCATCCGGCCGGAAAATAACGATATCTCTAAAGAAATGAACCGCGCCAGGACCACAGAGGAAATGGCCGCGCTGATTAAATATCAGCAGGACCTCATGAAGAGCTATAACTACAAGCCTGCTGCTGGCTGCATCCCTCCGCTCATTATGATTCCGGTTTTCATTGGTTTATACCAAGTGATCCTGCGGATGTCGAAAATCGAGCAGAACTCAAAGACTGTGGGAATGCTCAATACTGACGACGTCGCAGCCTTTCGTGAAACCACTTTCTACGGCGCCCCAATTACTGATTTTGCCCGCGACCACGGCGACCTCCTTAATCCCGTCCTCATTGCGGCCATCGTCTTTACTATGGCGAATTCCATAATCGCCCTAGTCCGAGGCTTCCGCACCACGCAATTCGATCAAAAACTGAACCGCCGCTTATTCATTTTCATGGGCTTTTTGCTGCTCTTCGTTCCATTTTTCCTCTGGCACCTAGCTCATAATGGCCCTATTCCCGTCGCAATCATTATTTATTGGGGCTGTGCGTATTGGATCACCCTGATCCAAACCATTATCTTCGAAATCGTGCTGCGCGAGTTCTACCCACTGACAGAGGAAGTGAATGCGATGCGCCGCGAGAGCCTTCAAAATTGGCGTAATAAAGAAAAACAACCCACTCTAACCAAGGAAGAGAAAAAGCGGGTCAGCCGGCTGCGCCTGGAGGCGCGCAAATACCTTAAATCGAATAATCAGCAGGCGGGGCCGACAGCATCTGAGTAGCCAGCTCGCGGGCTGTATATAGCGGCCCGGCTTCCTTCGTCAGGCGCGATCCAGCCAGACCGCCATCAAGGAAAATCAGCAGCTGACTCGCTTGGGAGGCCGAGGGGTAACCGTTGCGCTCTGTCAACAGAGCCGTCAGGGTGGAATGCACCCAATCGCGATGCCTAATGCAGGCCGCGACGATGCCGCGCTCTGACTCCGTTTCAGGCCGCGGGTACTCACCTGCGGCATTTAAAAAGTGCGATCCGCGAAAGCCCTCTTCCGGCTCTTCCTCGATGAATTTATCAAAAAAGGCCAGGATCTTTTGGTCCGGGTCCTGCATGTTAGCTGTCCGCTGCTCCCAGTCTTGGCGGAACTGTTCATCCAAAGATTCCACATAAGCGATAACCAAGGCATCTTTGGAGCCAAACAAAGAATAGAGGGAGGCTTTGGCCACATCTGCTTCGCGCAAAATGCGGTCAATACCGATGACGCGAATACCCTCGATTTTAAAAAGCTTGGTTGCAGATTCCAGCAGCCGACTTCGCGGGCTGGGCCGATTGCGGCGCGACTTCTTCTCTGCCATGGGTTCCTCTCTACAACAGCAAAACCGGTTCATCTACACTTTATAGACAAACCGGTATGTATGCTAATTACATGCGAACTATTTCTTTACTTTGTCCACAATCCACAGCAGGAGGCAAGCACCCGCGGTGGCCGCGAAGATGGAGAAGATCCACCCACCGCTAGCCTCAATATTCAGTAGCTGGATGATGATACCGCCGATAAGGCCACCGACAACGCCCACCACCAGGTTGGTAAACAACCCATGGTCCCGCTTCATGATCTTTTCTGCTAGCCAACCAGCGATGATACCAACAAAAATTGAGGTGAATAGACCTAAACCTAGTCCCATGATTTCCTCCAAATATAAAAGTGTCCAATCATCCCAATGCTACCCCTCGTGGCTTAGTTGCGGATAACAAATTCGATACATTTGCATAGGGCAGTGACTCTTAGACACCAGAAGCGCTCCTCCCCTGGCTAAAAGCAGGGAGAAGAGCGCTAGGAAGTTAGGCTAGTGAAAAAATTTAGCCTTGATCGTCCGGGCGTACCACCATCATCGGACACGGTGCCGACTGCAGCAGGGCGCGAGAAGTGGAGCCAAGGACCATGCCCTTGAACCCGCCGCGGCCGTGGGAGCCGACAACGAGAAGTTGAGCACTTTCGGCGGCCTCCGTCAGCGCACGGACAGGGCGGTCACGAGTGATTTGCTTCTTCACGTCAACATCTGGGAACTCTTCGCGCGGTTCTTTCAGGTTTTCTTCCAGTACCTCAGTCTGTTCCTTTTCAATTTCTGCCCACTCAGATTGAGCTGCGGACAAACCGGCGAGAGATGCCTGGATTTGCATATCCATCCAGGTGTGCACGGCAACGAGGGTCGCACCGCGAGCCTGAGCTTCGCGGAAAGCATAAGAGGTGGCCTTCTGCGAGACTTCGGAACCGTCCACACCAACGACAACTGGGCCGTACTTGGTGGAGTCGGTGACATTATTATCTTCACGCACCACAACTACCGGGCAAGCAGCATGGGAAACAACGGCGGCGGAAACGGAGCCCATGACCATGCCGGACAGGCCACCCATGCCGCGCGAGCCCATTACAACCATGGTGACGTCATGAGACATTTCCAGAAGCATATCAATTGGGGAGCCCTCTGCGATGGTGTGTCCAATCTTAAGCTCTGGTGCTACCTCGTGAGCTATCGCCCGGGCTTCCTCGATCTTTTCTAGGGTTTCTTCCTGCAAGTTATCATAAAGGTCCTTTGGCGGGACCATGCCCTCTGCGTACAGGAATTGCGGTATGGTGTAGCTCGATGCGATACGCAGGGGTATTTCCCTCTTCATCGCCGTATTTGCTGCCCAACGGACGGCGTTTTTTGAGGCGTCAGAACCGTCGACGGCGACTACTACAATGTCTTCCTTTGCCATGATATTTCCTTTCGGTGGTTATAACGTAATTATAGTACGAACTAGGCTTAATGGTTGACAGTTGCAAGATTAGAATTGGACGGAGAAAAAATCTGAGGAGTATTCGTAATACGTTTCCTAGCACAGCACCAATTCCATCGGAGAAAACGCGATACTCTAATCTGCGAGAGAATTGATACCTATGCCAAACACACTAGTACACCACAAGAAGGGATTCTTCCCGTTACCCATTAAAAATGGGCTCAACCCTACGCGCGTACGCACGCCGGAGGCTGGCCTTAGCGCCTGGGATTTCCTCAACGCAGTCATCTCCTCCCAGCGCCACCGGCACCCCGATGATGATGAACAGGCACTGCGTGACCGATTTTCCGCAGGTGAGGTGGTCCTACGCGATCAAACACCCCTTAACCCCGATGCAGTGCTTGAACAAGATGTCGATGTCTTCTTCTACCGCATGCCCGCACCAGAGACACCCGTGCCTTATGACATCCCCATTATCTATGAGGACGACAACATCTTGGTAGCCGATAAGCCTCCCTTCATGGCCACCATGCCGCGCGCCCGCCACATTGTTGAGACTGCCACCGTTCGCCTCCGCCGTTCCACCGGAAACAATGAACTAGTGCCGGCACACCGCCTCGACCGCCTCACCTCGGGCCTGCTTCTATTTACCAAGCACCGGGAAGTCCGCGGCGCCTACCAATCCCTCTTTGCAGAAAAGAAAGTCCACAAGACCTACCAAGCGGTCGCGGAATTCCGCCGCTTGCCGACGCCCCTCCAATGGGCCTCCCACCTAACCAAGACGCCCGGCGAAATCCAAGGCCGGATAGCAGACGGTGAACCGAATGCTTTCACCACTCTAGAATCGGTAGAACCTATTGATAAGGCCTCTTATGAAAAGGTTCACGGGCCTCTTCCTGACCTCGGCATCTACACCCTAAAACCACAAACAGGGAAGACCCATCAATTGCGGCTGCACATGTGGCAGGCTGGCATACCGATCCTTGGCGATCCTGTCTATCCCACTATTCTTCCCGAGGACGCCGAAGACATGTCCGTACCCTTGCACTTAACAGCTACGGACCTAGAATTCACGGATCCACTTAGCGGAAAGCTCCGCCATTTCATCTCAGGACTTCCATTGACTACGCACAAATTGCTTTAAGGTTCAAGCGTCCCCGGTTTTGTTCTGTTTGAGCAGAAGGAGAAATCTGGAACATGCCAAGAAAATTTGACCAGGATGCAAAGGACCGCGTGGTCCGTCTCGTGGAAGACCGCATCGTGGCGGAAAACATGTCGATGAACCCCGCGTGCCAGGCAGTAGCCCCAAAGCTCGGAGTATCAAGGCCCACACCCCGGTAATGGACTTAAGGCGGTCCGCCGCCCAGGATACCACCCAGAACCAATACCTGAATCGTTAATTAGTTGAGTTCATCTGTACTGGCGTTATACGAATAACGAGGCCGGTGGGTTTGAATCTCACCCCAACGTACTTCAGGTGCATGAGGTGAAACAGTTGCACAGCCCTTGAAGTGGGGCTGCAGCACTGATGGGCGTTTTAAATTTACGTCTGCTCCTGACTAGGCGAGTGCCAACGTCGGTAGAGCGCGTTGAATAACCTCGCTGAAGAAAAGAACACGATAAGGAGGAATACCGAAGAAAGGCAGAAGATTAAAATCCCTTCCACTAGGGTTCCCTCCTCACTCCGGAGCGATATAATGGTGACTACGATAGCTCCCAAGAGAGACGATGTGATTACTTGCCAAAGAGGCCAAATCCCATATTTCATAAGTATCCTACTCAGCCCTTAAGTTATCTGATACCACCTAATCATAAGCGCTAATACGGCGTTACGTATGGGGGTCAGGTCCATCTTCCTCGCCGCAGTCGAAGACTGTCTACACACAACCCCAACAGCGCAACATCGCAAAGCTATCACCCAGGCACTATTCCGAAACCCAAATGCAAATCTGGCTGAATTTACTCCCCGGGTCCGAACCCTAAAAGTTGGGGTTGTCTGCGGAACTGCTTAGATGACTCAGACCAATTCCCTTGTTTGGCAAGAGCTAATACATCTATCACTCGCTCCTGCGCTGCTGGAGGAAGAACTTTCGAGCTGATGTATACGACAGATAAGTTCGAACAAATCGAGCAGGTCAGCTCTTTCCGGCATATGAAACTTTTTTCGCAGCTGGTTTAACGCGCCCGAAATGAGCGCATCTACCTCATCGTTGAGCCGGATCAAAAGTCGATTTCCGGCGCTTTTGCGGCAGAGAGCGAAGCGCTGTGGGCCAAGTACCGTGTAACGTTTTAAGCCCCAAGAGAACCAAGCTCTAGCTCTAGGTGGGAACAGGAGAGCACGCGAATCCGCTCTACACAGCGCAGGGATAAACGATAGCAAATCATTGCGTCAGGTTGACGACAAGGGTTAGTTTCCAGGAGGCGATTTTACTCACCGGTTATTCCTGATGACTGTTTTTGACGCGGTTGACCAGTACTGCCCCGACTATGGTGAGCAGGATGAGGATGAAAAATCCGACAATCGACTTGTTTGCGATGCCGACATAGCCTGAAATTGCCAGCCCAAATAATGCAACGACAATCGCATTGGGAGATATTTTATGCCTGTTCATTAGTCCTCTTTAACACTTGAACATTAAGTACACCCGCTACTACGAAACGATCCGGCCGTCGTGTGATCCGGCCCACGTGTAATGAGGTTACCCTCGTTTGGTGGATGCCCGATGGGTGCGGATCGTGTCTCCGCTAGAGAGAATGTTCATTGTAAGTCAACAACGCCAAGTAACGTTGCTGATGGACTGGAGTTCCACGCGGATCGCGGAACCCAATTCACCAGCGAGCAGCTCTGGGATATGTGCCGCAACCTGGGCATTGCTCAGTCAGTGGGGCGTACCGGCGTGTGCTTCGACAACGCGATGGCTGATTCGTTCTGGCCGACGCTGAAAACTTAAGCTTTACGACCGGAAGCGCTGACCAATCCGTAATGCCGCACGCAAGATTGTTGTTTATTGGATTGAAGTGGTCTACAACCGGCCACGCCGACATTCCCCACTCGGGATGGTCAGCTCCGTCGATTTAGAGAATCACATCACCCACGCCAAAACCGAAGGAGACATCGCTGCCTAACCATGAGGTAGCTCTACTACGTGTCCACGGTTTGCGGAAAACCTCAGGGGAGCACCTTGCGGCGTATGTAGGTGTTAGTCAAACAATGTTATGTCCATGAGGTTTTTGGACTTGGAGTCTAGCTACTTTTTGGACTTGGAGTCTAGGGACTTTGTGGACGTGGAGTCTCCCCGCTTTTTGGACGGGGAGTCCACTGAGTTTTTGTACTGGTGC
>NZ_REGE01000017.1 GCF_003688935.1 Corynebacterium macginleyi
CATTGTCAAGAAGCCAGAGTCCAAAAAGTCGTTAGACATCCTGTCCATAAACTTCCTGGACTCCGCGTCAAAAAACTAACTGGACTCCGAGTCCAAAAAGTCAATGGACTCGGAGTCCAAAAAGTCACTAGACATCACAGTGTTAGGTGTGAGTTAGCAAGATAAGCGCGCTGATGTCGCCATCGGGAGACATTGATCTATACATCCTTGATGTGCGTCGTTTTACCGCGATTGGGGGACTGGCCTATGGCCAACAATATAAACGCGTTTAAAAATACGTTTACTAAAGACAGCAAATCGATATAACCATGACCTAAACCTAGAATTCCAGATAGCCCTAGGGTGAAGGCTAGGCAGGTACTCAAGAGAGCTGCAATAAGGACCCATTTAGCGGTGGTTGCTCTGTATCTGTACAACGCGCACCAAATGATTAAGGTGATACCAATTAAAACAATAATCAAGTTATTTTCCATGTCTACTCAAAGTGAAAAGCGAAACTTTCTTACCTGTCCTTAGCGCCGAGTTGCATACGGGAATACGATGTTTGAAGTGCCCCGGGTTTTGTTCCTGGGCTTTTGCCTTGATTTCTATTATTCCTTGTTGCGGGGTCTTCTTCCACAATTCGGTTTCCACCTCGGCTGGGGTTCGGTATCCCAGGCTTTGGTGGAGCCTTACCTCGTTCCACCATGACACCCATTCGACCGTGGCGATTTCTACGTCGACAACGTCATTTCACCTGCGAGTATGGATGAGTTCGCCTCTTCTGAGGAGCCGTTAACGTTTTCAGCTAGAGCATCGTCATTTCAGTCGCCGACGGGCCCGACCCCCGATGTGTCCACTTTTCGGGGGTCGGGTCCGACGAACAGCACCAAGACGTTCAACCAGCACAGCATTACGAAGGCGACAAGCGCTTAAGCCCTTGGGCTTTGGACTGGCGATAACCACGCGAGGTGATAACCCGCCTGCCCGGTTATTCTTCAACTCCAGTGCAGATGAACTCGACAGAGAAACGATTCCGGTTTTTATCGATGAACCGGATCATTTCTTAACGTTGTGGGCCTGGTTGTGAGGCGAAAAAAGCTGACGCGGCCTCCAACAACTCATTAGTGTCGCGGAGGTCTTGATTTTCACGGCGTAGCCTCGCGTTTTCGGCGGCCATGTCTTCAGGCACTGGTTCCGGGGGGTTTCCTGCACGGCGGGCAGGCTTAAGTCCATTGACGAGCCGTGTGCCATGAAACCCCCAGTTGTAGAGCTACTGTTTGACACGCGGGGTGCATCGACATGTTTTCCGCCACGATGCGGTCCTCTACAAGACGAACCACACGGTCCTTGGCATCCTGGTCAAAATTTTTCTTGGCATGTTCCAGATTTCCCCATCTACTCAGACGGAACAAAACCTAAAACACTTCATTTTGAAACCGAGACTTCGGCTATACTGACCACAGCAGAATAGCTAGCCCCTGATGTGTCCACTTTTCGGGGTCGGACCCCGCAGATCTAAATAGAATGTACAATCATGCTCCGACATAAACGCATTACTATCGGTACTAAAATTGCTGCTGCACTATGTGCACTAGGTCTCAGCGCTGCGGTTGCTACTATTGCACCCCATACAGCTCAGGCTACTATCAGCTCGTATATCCCACAGCCGTCATCGTTGACTCACCACTGCGCACCTAAACAGATTGTTGCTATTCCAGGAGGTGCTAATACTGCAGCTATAGCACCAGATAAAGCCTCACTAGGAATGATTACCGCATTCGTCGGCATCCGTCTCGGTAATCAGCCTGACAGTAATGTTACGTATGTGCCCTATCAATCATTCGGCTTTGCCGCATCGCCATACCCTGTCGCTTCTGATAACGGATATGCAAGAGCTTCTGACATCATCAGTCGCATCCAGCGCGAATGCCCACATAGCTCTATTAGCCTAGTGGGCTATTCACTCGGAGCTGATATTGCAGCACGCATTATCAACGATGCATCACACGGTCTTGGTGTGCTAGATACGCAGCGTTTTGCATCTGCCGTACTATACTCCAGCCCGTACCATGGCGGTAATGGTGCCGCACAGTATCCTCAGAAACCAGATAACAACACTGGTTCTCTTGGACAGCTAGCCGGTGGTTTCGGAACTCAAGGTACCAAAGTCCTCGAAGTATGCCATAGTGCTGATGCTATATGTACATTCCCTGATAAATACCGTGGTATTGTCCCACCATCTATGGGTATAGATATACTCCACGGTAAAGTGCCGCTGAGCCTTATTCGTGAATTAGTACGCTATAACCCAGTTGACTACGCTGTGCTCGCTCGTGGCTTTATATCGCATATCAACTACGGTATCAATGATTACAACGTAGGTGTTGACTGGATTAACACACACTAATCCACACCATACCCCGTAACGCCAGCTGGTGTTACGGGGTTTTCTTGTCAAAGACGAGAACGGGCTAAAGGATGACACTGCCCACTTAAACTTTTCTGATGTACAGCAAAGTTATATGCGACAAAGGATAACACTATCGGGCCTGACCCCGATGTGTCCACTTTTCGGGGGGCGGGCCCCAGCGAATTAAAGTGTGCGCTGCGAGGCCAAGGCTAAAGGCTGCGATTTGCCGGAGCTAATAGAAATCGCGGAGTGAGCACCCAACACCCAACACTCAACACGAACACTCAACACAACACTGCACATGTTGAGTGTTATGTGTAGTGTCATGTGTAGTGTTCGGCTGAAGGTGAGAGGCAAACGGGGGAAACGATGGACTTAGAAGAAATTGAGCAGATTGTTCACAATCTGCGTGCCATAGGCAAAGACACCGGCACGGTTGAAGCAAAAGCAGCTGGCGGAGGCCTGCCCAAGAAGATAACGCGGTCGGTGTCTGCTTTTGCCAACGGAAAAGGTGGAACGATCATCTTCGGCCTCGATGAGGAGTCAGGGTTTCTTCCCGTCGAAGGCTTCCAAGCCGAGTCCATAGCCAAAGCACTCGTGGAGGCATGCGCGGAGAAATTGACTCCTGCTATCCGTGCCGATGTGGAAATTGGTGCTGTCGATGGCGCGCCGGTAGTAGTTGCGGAAATTCCAGAGCTTGCGCCTTTTGATAAACCGTGCTGGGTTACTGCGCAATCTAAATATAACGGGAGCTACATTCGCGAGCACGATGAAGACCGGCTTTTGAAGCCCTATGAAATCGATCGCCTCGAAGAAAATAAGATCCAGCCCTCGTGGGATCTGGAGGTCGTAGAGGCGGCTACTATTGCAGACCTCGATCGGGATATTGTCCAGCAAATTCTAGAGCGCGAACGTGGCCTGCGGCCTGGGATTTTTGGTAAGTTCTCTGATGAAAGGGCATTGAAAGCCCTGCATCTCACCGGCGTGGGAGAGGATGGGGAAGTTCATCCGACCTTGGCTGGCTTATTAGTAGCCGGCATTTATCCGCAAGAATTTTTCCCGCGCCTCAATGTAACTTTTACTGCTTATGCGGGAACGGACAAGACGTCGACCAAAGGTCAAAGATTTGTTGATAACGCGAGTTTTGTAGGCCCGATTCCGGAATTGGTGCCAGCGGTGGTTTTCGCGGTTGAGAAAAATATGCGGGTAGGTGGCGTCGTCGATGGGCCGTTCCGAGAAGACTTGCCGGATTATCCCCCAGTAGCGGTTAGGGAAGCGGTTGCTAATGCGCTCATGCACAGGGACTATTCTCCCCAGGCTAGAGGGACACAGGTTCAGGTTGATATGTACGCTGACCGGCTAGAAATCATCAATCCGGGTGGCCTTTTTGGGATGGTGAACGTCAATAACCTTGGGGATCCGGGCATGACAAGTGCGAGGAATCAGCACCTGTCTCAGCTATTGGAGGTAACGGCGATTTCCGGAGGGTCTGGATACGTGGCGGAAAACCGTGGAACTGGATACATTGAGATTCTTGATCAGCTGCAAAAGACGCTTCTTCCTCCGCCGAAGCCGGCGGATTCGTTGACCATGTTTACGTTAACTTTTCAACGGCGTGAAATGACTTTGCCGGAACGGAGTGCATCTATATACGGCGGTTCTAGTGAACGGATTATGGAGTATTTGGCCCAGCAACAGTCTGCGAATAGCCGTGAGCTTGCAGCGGCTGCCGGGATTTCTGTCGGTGGGGTGCGCAGAATCCTGAACCAATTGGTAGATAGTGGACGGATCGAGCGTACGGAACCATTGCGCAGCCCTAAACAGAGGTATCGATTGGTTAAATAGGCAGGCGGCTGAACATCCAACACTCAACACAACACTCAACATGTGCAGTGTTGTGTTGAGTGTTATGCGTAGTGCTCGCCTGTACCCGCGGGGCTAAAACCCTCCCACCACCAGTTTTGCCAGCTTGCTGCCTCCGGGTGCGGTGGCGGAGTGATGGCGCCGTGCGGTGTGTGGATGTAGCTGACCGGGCTGATGCCGTGCAATGAGTTCATAAACCACAGCGGGCATTCCGCAGCGAGCGCCGGGGTCAATGGGCGCTGCGCGGTGGAAAGTCCCAAGTCCTTACAGCGGTGCAGGACCTGGCGCAGGGTCACGCTGGGCAGGCGCACGCCAGTAGGGAACAGGAGTGTGTCGCCGTCCCAGGCGATGAGCGCGCCGGTGGTGGTTTCTGCGATGGCGCCGTGGGCATCGACAATCGCAGTGTCATCGGTGTCGTTTTCCTGATACTGGCTGCGGTAAGCGGCCAGGGCGGGCAAGTCCGGGCCTTTAAGTAGAGGCTGCACGCGGGGATCGGGGGCCTGAGCGTAGGTAAGGCGGGTGTGAGTACGCGGCGCAGGGGCAGGCCGAATATCCAGGTATAGCTCGCCGGCGATTAGGGAAATGCGGGGAAAGAGCTCGCCGGCTGAAAGCAGTTTCAGCAGGGCAGGGAGGAAGCCAGCGGGCAAGGCACCGGCGGCGGATTCAAAGCGTTCCAGGTGCAGGTTAAGGCCGTGCGTGCAGCCTGCAGAATGCCGCCAGGAATCGGCCACGGCGCAGGGATCAGTCGGTGGGTTGCAGGGGATAAAGGCACCGTCGCGCCAGATAAACGAGCTCATGACCACGCGCCAAGGACCGATTGGGCTTTGAGGTTTCTTTCGGCCAGTTCGGCTGCTGGGTCGGAATCGAGGACGATGGCCCCGCCGGCGCCGACGGTAACCTCGCAACCTGCGCGCACCGCGGTGCGGATTACCACGCTGAACTCCGCCTCGCCGGCAAAGCCGAGGTAGCCCACGATGCCGGAATAAACGCCGCGGGGCCCGGCCTCGAGGGCATCGATGATCTCGCAGGTGCGCAGCTTGGGTGCGCCAGTCATGGAGCCGGGTGGGAAGGTTGCGCGGATGGCATCGAGCGCGGTCGTGCCGGGACGTAACTGGCCGGTAATGGTGGAGACCAGCTGGTGCACGGTGGCGTAGCTTTCCACATTCATTAGCCGCGGGACGCGCACGGTGCCGGGCTCGCACACGCGGGATAAATCGTTGCGTAAAAGGTCTACGATCATGAGGTTCTCGGCGCGGGTCTTGGGATCATTGCGAAGCAGGGTAGGGTCCTGGTGGGCGGGGATGGTGCCCTTGATGGGTTTGGCCTCGACGCGGTTATCGCGCACGCTGAGGAAACGCTCGGGGGAGGCACTACAGATTTCCACCCCGTCAAAGACCAGATGTGCCGCGTACGGTGCCGGGTTGTACCGGCGCAGCGCCGCATATATATCGCCTGTTGCCTGCGCGGTATAGGTATCGGTCAGGCACACCTCGTAGCTTTCGCCGGCGTGTAAGAGCTCCTGGGCGCGCTGGATTCGGGCCAAGTAGTCGGTGGTCCGCCAGGCGCCCGCGCTGGCCGATACCCCCTCGTCTCCCGCCCGCACGCCATTCAGTGCGCCTTCTAGTCGGTCGAGCAAGTCTTGTGCACCGTCGCCATCCATACAGCAGAGGTGCGCCACCTGCTGGTGATGGTCGTAGACGAGGAAGGATTGCGGCCGAATAAAGTAGGCATCGGGATAAGGCGAGCGGTGGCTCAACTGGATGGGTAGCGTCAGCTGCGCGCACTCATAGCCAAGATAACCTATAACCCCGCCGGTAAACGGGAGATCCGGCGCGTCGCAGAGCTGCGTGGATAGTTCGCGCTCGAGCGTGGTGAGGATATCGGGGGTATCGCCCAGCCGGTAGCGGAAGGAACGGCTGAGGGGGCCGGTGGCATCGCCAAGAATGCTATAACGCCCGCGCGGATCGGCAGAGTCTAGGAAGAAGGCGTCGTTGCCGTCTGCTTGTAGCGCCGCGAAGACCCGGGGGCAGTCAATCGCGCCAGGGATCTCGCGGTGGAGCAGACGAAAACCGCCGAGGAAATTGCGTAGAATCGTCGTGCCATACTGGGTAAGCGCCGATTCCGGGTGGAATTGCACCCCCCAATGCGGCAGGCCATCGACCTTGAGGGCCTGGACGGTGCCGTCTTCACTGCGGGCGTGCACGGTGATGCCGCGGGCTGGCTCAATGTGCAGGGAGTGATAGCGCACTGCCTTAAAGCCCTGCGGGATGGTGGCAAAAATTCCTTTGCCGGAGTGGTTAATGGTGGACACGAAGCCGTGGCGTGGTTCGGGCGCACGGCTTACGCGGGCACCGGCGAGCAGGGCCAAGCCCTGGTGCCCAAGGCAGACACCGAGCAAAGGGATTCCCGCTGCGGCGGCCGCTTGGATAACGTGCCGGGACATGCCAAAGTCACGTTCTTCCTCCGGGGTTCCTGGGCCAGGGGAGATAACCACGTGGCTGAACTCGCCGGCGCGCACACGCTCTGGAATACCAGCGGCCTCGCCTGCGGGAACGACGAGGGGCTCGGTTCCGGAGACCTCTGCGATGAGGTGAGCGAGGTTATAGGTATATGAGTCGTAATTATCAATGAGCAGGATCATCAAAGGCAGAGTTTATAGCCCATCGCGCCCCAGGTGTAACTTGCTGCATGCATGCCTTAACTACTGGGTTATAACCAACCAATTGACGGATGGCATACGGCACTGTAAGGTTAACGGTAAGTTAACAAAAGGCTAACGGGGGAAGAATCCAGGAAAGGGGATAACGATGAACCAGTTTGAAAACCTCCGCCAGGACCTGCAGATCAAGTATGGTCACGCATATACCCGCGCTGAAATCGACGGGAAGTTGGACGAGGTCATCGCCAAGCACACCGCCGCCGCCGAGCTCGCGGAGTTCATTCCAGTGTTGGTGGAACGCGAGGTGCGCGAGTTCTTTGGCGCCCACCGCATCCACGTTCGCTTTGCTGCGGGCAATAACCATGCCCTAGCCAAGGCCGCCGCGGATCTCACCAGAAAGCACGCGGGGGAGGCGCTGTACGTCGATACCGCCGCCGCCCACCCGGAAAATGACGGCAATGATTACTTGGCTCATGTCATGAATGAGCGTGGGATGGGCCAAGCGCCCAAGAAATACCTCGAAGAGGTGCGGACCGTGGCCATGCCGGACTACATCGTCTACTTGGGCCGTGAGGTCGAGCGCGAGGAGGCTGGCAAAGACATCAAGATTTGGGACATCGCCGCGGCTGAGACCGTCGAGCAGGCTCGCGAGCTTGCTGATGACCTAGAAGCCCGCGTGTACTACATGCTGAACAAGCTGGGTATTGACCCGGTAACCGAGCGTGTGAGCGTGTAAGCCGCACCATAAAGCATTGGGCCGAGGAGGAATTCCTCGGCCTTCCTTTTTGTTTTGCCGGGAAAATGGAGCGAAACTCAGAGCCAGGCACCAATGTCCGCGTGTAAACTCGAGCGGCCGCGCGAAAGCAACTACGCTAAGTCCTTGACCGCTGTTTAAATCGTTTAGAGAATCGAAGTAATCGTGACTGCCAACAACACCTCGGCCTACGAGCCCCTGCAGCGAATCTTGCTGCCCAAGCGCGGCGAACCCCGTGATGTACGCATGCTCTACCTCATCGAGGCGGAGCATAACCGCGAGCGCTTGAGCTGGACACACCGCACCGCCGTGACCATCCCGGCCGGTGCCGAAGCTTCCTTTGAAACCTACTTCAATGCCTTCCCGGCCTCTTACTGGCGCCGTTGGTCGCAATTGCGCTCGGTGGTGTTAAGCCTTGATATCGAGGGCCATGCCAACATTTCTTTGTACCGCTCCAAGCAGGATGGCCAGCGCATTTCCGTGGCCAACCACCTCGTGAGCACCGGCCACCACGAATTTGAACTGCCGTTGAAGAACTTCGAGGACGGCGGCTGGCTGTGGTTCGATATCACCGCGGAAAAGGAAACCACCTTGACGGATGCGGCCTGGTGCTCCCCGCATGCCCCGGCGGCACAGACGCTTCCCGATGGCAGCAAGATCGCCCCCTCCGAAAAGCGCGTCGCCGTGGGCATTCCCACTTTTAACCGTCCCACGGATGCTGTTGCTGCCCTGCAGGCGCTGGCAGAAGATCCTGTCGTGGATGAGATCATTGACGTCGTCCTCATGCCCGACCAAGGCAATCAGCACCCGGCCGATGAGCCTGGCTATGATGAGGCGGTAGCGCACTTTGGCGGTCGCTTTCGCGAATTCCGCCAGGGCAACCTTGGCGGGTCCGGCGGCTATTCCCGCATCATGTATGAGGCGTTGGAAAATACGGACTCGCCTTTCATCTTGTATATGGACGATGACATCGCCATTGAGCCGGACTCCGTGCTGCGCGCGGTGCAGGCCGCGCGCTATGCGGATAAGCCGATTATCGTTGGCGGACAGATGCTCAACCTGCAGGACCGCTCGCAGCTGCGTACCACGGGTGAGCAGGTCAACCGATCCGATTTTATGTGGGGCGCCGCGCCGCACGCGGTGTACGACCACGACTTTGCCAAGTACCCACTGCGGGCCATCGGCACGCGGGAGACCCACCTGGATCCAAAGAAGTACGATTCCCGCGCTCTGCACCGCCGCGTGGACGTAGAATACAACGGCTGGTGGATGTGCCTCTTCCCGCGCGTGGTGGCAGAGACCAACGGCCAGCCGCTGCCGCTATTTATCAAATGGGACGATACTGAATACTCCCTGCGCGCCGCCCGCAATGGTTTTCCTACGGTGACATGGCCAGGCGCTGCCATCTGGCACATGGCCTGGGCGGATAAGGATGATGCCATTGATTGGCAGGCCTATTTCCACCTACGTAACCGCCTGATCGTGGCCTCGTTGTACCACGATGGCGCAGTGGCGGGCATTACCAAATCCATCTTTAAGTCCACGCTCAAGCACACCATGTGCATGGAATACTCCACCATGGCCATCCAAATTGAGGCTATGAAGGACTTCCTGGCTGGGCCGGATCACCTTTTCGATATCTTGGACACATCGCTGCCGCGCATTGCGGAGATCCGCAAAAACTACTCGGATGCGGTCGTCATCGAATCCGCAGACCAACTGCCGGCACCGACTGGTGCGCCGGGCGTTCCTACCCGCAATATCGGCGGACGCTTGGGCAAGGTTAAAAAGTTGCCGTGGATGGCCAAGAGCCTTAAGCACCTGCTGAGCAAGGAGGATCCGGCGCACCACGCGAAACCACAGTTGAATCTCACCTCAGAAGAGGCACACTGGTTTACCCTTTCTCGCCTTGATTCCGCCACTGTGTCAACGGCTGGCGGCACGGGCGTGGCCTTCCGCAAGCGCGACCGCGATTTAGCCAAGGATCTTATCGCCGAATCTCGCAGACTGCTAAAGGAAATTGAAGAAAACTTCGATGAACTGCGGGCACAATACCGCGCCGCGTTGCCGGAATTGACCGCGCGATCCTCCTGGAAGAAGGTGTTTGATGCCCAATAAACTCTCTATTGCAGAATCCCGCGTTTTAGAGTCCATCCAAAACGCCGCTTTTGACGCGCCGGGAGTACTGCCCACCGCACGGGGTTTGAGCCACTTGGGCGAGCACGCCCTGGGCTGGATGGGCATCGCAGCTCTAGGGGCTGGCCTGGACAAGCAGCGTCGGGAGGAATGGGTTCGAATCGGTGCCGCGGCGTTTACCGCGCATGCGGCAAGCGTGGTACTCAAACGCATCGTGCGGCGCAAACGGCCCGATTATTCCTACGTGCGCGTGGGTGTTAAAACTCCCTCCCGCCTGTCTTTCCCGTCCTCACATGCCACCTCCACCACCGCCTTCTTGGTGGGCTTGTCCCGCCTGACGGGTTCTCGGGTGCCGCTGGTGGGAGTGCCGGTGATGATGTCATCGCGTATGGTGCTCGGAGTGCACTATCCAACCGATACCGTCGCGGGAGCAGTTATTGGCGCTGCCACCGCCTGGGCCACGACGAAGGAGAAAGAAGCATGAGTGAGGCTGAGAACCAGCACTTTCTCTATTCTGAGCCGCATACGGCAGGTGTTGATACCGGCCGCATGCGCAAGCCGCCAAAGAATTTGGTTGATGGCATGGTTAAGGCCCTGCGCCCGAAGCAATGGGTAAAAAACATCCTCGTCCTGGCCGCGCCCGCCGCGGCCGGTGCGGAAGCGCTCTTTCACGGGCGGGTGCTTGTGGATGTCCTCTTGGCCTTCATTGTCTTCTGCCTTGGCGCTTCTTCCATTTATCTGATCAATGATGCCAAGGATTGGCGCGAGGATCGGGAACACCCCACCAAGCGCTTCCGGCCGATTGCCTCCGGCGTGCTGCCTATCAAGGTGGCTTATACCATGGCCTTGGTACTCATTGGCCTGTCCATTGGGTTGTCCTTCTTGGCCACCGCGGGCCCAGCGTTAGCCATGGTCATGGCCGTTTATATCGCCTTGCAGCTGGGCTATTGCTTTGGCTGGAAGCACATTCCGGTTATTGATATTGCGCTGGTGTCTTCCGGATTCATGCTGCGCACCATGGCCGGCGGCGTGGCCGCCGATATTGAGCTCTCGCAGTGGTTCTTGCTGGTTGCTGCCTTTGGTTCGCTCTTCATGGCATCCGGTAAGCGCTACGCGGAAATCCTTCTGGTAGAAAAGACTGGCGCAAAAATCCGCAAGTCCTTACAGGGCTATACGCCAACCTACCTGCGTTTTGTGTGGACGCTGGCGGCCACCGCCGTGGTGGTCTCCTACTCCCTGTGGGGCTTTGAGCTGGCTAATGCCGCAGTCTCCGGTGGCGTTTGGTACCAGATCTCCATGGTGCCGTTTACCATCGCTATTTTGCGCTATGCTGCCGACGTGGACCGCGGCCAGGGCGGCGCGCCGGAAGAAATCGCGTTGGGGGACCGCACCCTGCAAGTCCTTGCTATCGCCTGGCTGGCCTGTATCGCCATGGCCGTCTACGTCATTCCATTGCTCTAGGCAGCGGTGTTCTTTCGATGTAGAAAATCCCAAACGGACTGATACAATCGTTTTCCGTGTTTAACACCGGTAACAAGGACCTCGAGCGCTGGAGTATTCTCGCCTCGGTTCTTGTCGTCGGTGTTGTGGCGTCTTGGGGTGGTTTCGCCCGCCGCTGGATCTCTGATGATGGTCTCATTGTCTTGCGCACCGTCCGCAACCTGGAGGCCGGCAACGGGCCTGTGTTCAATGTGGGCGAGCGCGTCGAAGCCAATACCTCCACGCTATGGCAATACCTCATCTTAGTGGTGCGGTGGATAAGTAGTGCTGAACTCGAGTCCATCGCCATCTACCTCGGCCTTTTCTTGGCGGTCGCGGGGATGGTGGTGGGAACGTGGGCATCTGTGACCATGCACTCCGGAATTGTGCTTCCCGCCGGCGCCTTGGTGTACATTGCGCTGCCGCCGGCCCGAGATTTTTTCACTTCCGGCTTGGAATGGGGCCTGTGCTTATTCTACTTGGCCGTATTGTGGTGGATGCTGACCATATGGGCACGGCCGCGGCGGCATGCAAGGTCCGATTCAATTGTATATTGGCTGGCCTTCTGGGCGGGACTATCGTGGCTCATTCGCCCCGAGCTTGCTCTGTATGGCGGCTTAGTGGGCATTGTGCTCATCGTGACTGCGCGTTCGTGGAAGGTCATCGCCGTTGCCGTGCCCGTGCCACTGGGGTATGAAAT
Organism: Corynebacterium macginleyi; assembly: GCF_003688935.1. Lineage (GTDB taxonomy): Bacteria > Actinomycetota > Actinomycetes > Mycobacteriales > Mycobacteriaceae > Corynebacterium > Corynebacterium macginleyi. The sequence goes on from NZ_REGE01000017.1 coordinate 11,984, forward strand.
CTTCCGCATGGGTTATTACGGCCTGCTTACGCCTCATACCGCCGTCGCAAAGTCTGCGGCCGATTCTGAGTGGGGTAAAGGTTTTGCGTACGTGGGTGATTTCGTGGGGCCCTACGCGCTGTTTCTCCCGCTGATCGTGCTGGCAGGCGCGGCGTTGTGGAAGGCCGATTTGCGCTCCTCGGCGCTGCGTTCCATGCACACGGTGGTCTACCTTTTTCTAGGTGCTGCACTACTGCATACGTTGTATGTGTTGCGCGTGGGAGGTGATTTCATGCATGGGCGCATGCTGCTGCTTCCGCTTTTTGCCGCGCTACTGCCCATCTTCGTTGTTAATCTGCGAGCCTGGTGGGCTGCCGCATTCTGCGCGGTGTGGGCGTTCGTCATTGTTCTGCGCGGTCACCCGGTAGATCAATCCGTCTATGAGGGTGAAATATCTGTTGTGGATGAGCGTGATTTTTGGACTTATGCCACCAACCGGCAAGAACCACCGCGTACCGCGAAGGATTTCCTCGGTATGGATATTATGGATGACTACGGAAAGGCTGTGCGGGATTTACAATCCGGCGATGCGATGACCTTCCGGTATATCAAGGACAGTGGTCAGCCTTCTTGGATGACGGCCCCCAGGGACCCGGAACGTTCGGATCCCCCGACTGTCTACTTGCTTAATTTAGGACTGACCTCAATGAATGCACCGCTTGATGTACGCGTGCTAGATGATATTGGGCTCAGTAATCCCTTGGCTGCGCGCCAACCACGCATTGAAGACGGGCGGATCGGCCACGATAAAAACCTCGACATTGCCTGGCAAGTAGCGGATTCTGCTGTAGATATTGACTCGATACCGCCGTGGCTGGATAAAGATGCAGCGCGAGAAGCACGCGCTGCGCTTGCCGATGCCGATTTTCAGAAACTCTTTGATTCATACAGGAAACCGCTAACGTGGAACAGATTTTGGGAAAATATTAAATTTTCCCTGACGGAGGGAAGGTCTCTTACCTTTTCTTCTGATCCCCAGGATTACCTGGGCTAATGGAGCATGGTGAAGGAAAACACCTGAGTGCACTACACTGTATCGTGGTGAGGCTTTTGCTGAAGGGTGTTAACGATTTACATGTTCCCAGCGATGAAGCCTAAGAACAACAAGTTAGTACTTTGTGAAGGAGAAAGATGATTGCCTCTCTGAGGGGACGTGCCCTATCGGTGATCATGGCAGTCGCCGTAGCGCTTGGTCTAGCCGTAGTGGCCGGCGGCACGCAGCAGGCCCACGCAGCTCACCGTGATTGGCTACGTCCGGACAACACCGGTACCTGTGAATGGGACCCAGTTGGCTGGTGGGTGCAGCGTTGTGACGTGTGGTCTCCGGCTATGGGGCGCAATATTCCCGTACAGATCCAGCCAGCAAAGAATGGCGGCAACGCCGGCCTGTACCTACTCGATGGACTGCGCGCGACTGACCACACCAGTGCCTGGGTTAGTGACGTTAACGCCGCGAGGACCTACGTAGAACATAACATCACCCTCGTCATGCCTGTGGGCGGCAAGTCTTCCTTCTATGCCGACTGGCAAGCGCCGGCCAAGTACAACCCGCACGACATTGTGAACTATAAGTGGGAGACCTTCCTTACTGCTGAGCTGCCGTTCTACTTGGAACAGCACTTCGGTGTGGCCCGCAATAATAACTCCATCGCGGGCCTTTCCATGGGTGCTGGCGCGGCTTTGACTTTGGCCGCAAAGCATAATCACCAGTTCCGGCAGGCGCTTTCTTTCTCTGGCTTCCTAACTACGACGGTTCTTGGCGCACAGACCTTCATGCGCTTTGCCATGCTCGATGCCGGTGGGTTCAATATTAATGCGATGTATGGTTCACTCTTTAACCCTAAGCGCTTTGCGAATGACCCCCTGATGCTTATCCCGCAGTTGCGCAACACCGATGTTTATATCTCCGCTGCATCCGGTATACCGGGCGCGCCTGACCTTCAGAACTACCTCCCGCAGCACCAGGCCGTCGGCGCTGCCCTCGAGGTTGCTTCCCTTTTCACTACCCGCGTGTGGGAAGGTGCAGCTCGCCTGCAGGGTCTAAACCCGACCGTGGACTACCCGGGACTCGGGATGCATAACTGGCTGCAGTTTGGCCACCAGCTAGAGAGATCAAAGCCGCAGGTTCTCAACGTTATGAACGCCTGGTAGAACTTCTTGGCGTACCGTCCCTCACCTCGCAGGTGAGGGGCGTTTTGCGTATGTACACGTCCGGCACAATCTAGGAGGCGTTGGGCCGTTGGGTATTAGTTACTGACCGGGTCTATTCATAGTCGTGCAACTCAGGCGCTGTTATACGTGGTTAGATAAGGTTGCTCGGCGTGTCAGCCTATCTCAAGCCTCAAGGTCAACTTAAACTTAAGTGAACAATAGACAGCTCACGCCGCAGGCCACAGTCCGGAGGAGGGGAACCTTCGGAATGTAGCTGCGGAAAATTTTCAAGGACGTTTACCTATGCGCAAAAACACTTCCCCTAGCAAGGCCCGCAAGGGGCTTGCAGTAGCAGCCGTACCGACTGCCGTTGCCGTTGGACTTGCCCTGCTGCCCCATGCCACCGCCCAAAGCTTCCTCGGGGATATTAACGCCGCCCAGTCCGACAACGGGAGCAGTCTGTCGGACCACTTTGCGCCCAAGGATCCGCCTGTGCGCACCCCGGTAGAAACCGAATATCCCGAGGTAGAAGGCTTGCCGGACGGTGTAAAGATTAACCGTGTGGAGTATTTGTCCAACCGCCACCTGATGGTCTATATCCAGTCTGCAGCGATGCCGGATCATGAGCAAAAGGTACAAATCCAGTTGGCCCGGGACTGGTATTCGCAGCCTGAGAAGAAGTTCCCAGAGGTATGGGCGCTTGATGGCCTCCGTGCCCGCGACGACGAGTCCGGTTGGACCATCGAGACCAATATCCTCAGCCAGTACGCCGACCGCAACGTTAACCTGATCATGCCGGTGGGTGGCGAATCTTCCTTCTACTCCGACTGGCAGGAGCCGGATGCGGGAAAGAATTACAAGTGGGAGACCTTCCTGACCAAGGAATTGGTACCGATTTTGGATAAAGAGTACCGCTCTAACCACAAGCGCGCGGTAACCGGGCTTTCTATGGGCGGTACTGCGGCTATTAACCTGGGTGAGCGTAACCCGCATCTCTTCGATTTCGTGGGCTCGTTCTCCGGCTACCTTGATACGACTACCCGTGGTATGCCGCAGGCTATTATAGCTGCGCAGCGCGATGCCGGCGGTTACGATTCCCGCAAGATGTGGGGCGAACCGGGATCGCAGGACTGGATAGACCACGACCCAAAGTTGGGTATCGAGAACCTTAAGGACATGCAGGTCTATGTCTCTGCCGGTAACGGTAAGGATGATTTCGATCAAGAAAACTCCGTGGCCAAGAATAAGGCGAGCGTGGCGGGCATGGGACTCGAGGTAATCTCCCGCATGTCTACCCAGACCTTCGTGGATTACGCGAAGCGTGCCGGTGTACAACCGGTGGTGCAATTTCGTCCTTCCGGCGTGCATGCCTGGGACTATTGGCAATTCGAGATGCAAAATGCTTGGCCGTACATTGCTGATGCCCTCGATATCAACAAGGCTGACCGCGGTGCGGACTGTAAGACCGAAGGTGATATTGCCGAGGCCACCAAAGACGGCACGGTAGGTTTGTGCTTGAATAACGAATATGACGTTGCAGGTCAAGGCAAGGCACAGGACTTTGAAACCGGTACGGCATACTGGTCACCGGAGCACGGTGCGCATGTCTTGTATGGACGCATCGGTGCCCGTTATGCCGAAATCGGTGGCCCCACCTCTTGGTTGGGCTTCCCAAAGTCTGATGAAATTGGCACACCAGATGGCAAAGGACGCTTCGTGCACTTCGAAAAAGGTTCCATTTACTGGAGCCCGGAGACCGGGGCGTGGGAAATCACCGGCGACATGTTTAAAAAGTGGGGCGAAAAGGGATACGAAGGCGGCGAGCTGAAGTTCCCGACCGGCCCGATAAAGAAAGTAGGCGAAGGCTTTACCCAGGAATTTCAGAATGGCGTTATAACCCGGAATCCGGATGGCAAGAACTATGCGTCCTTGGGTGCCATTGGCAAAAAATACAAGGATATGGGCGGCGTCGAATCCTCACTGGGCTTTCCCATAGATGATGAAAAGAAGGCCTCGGACGCCAATGGTTTCCTCCAGGATTTTGAAAAAGGCTCCATTTACTGGTCCCCGGAATCCGGCGCACACTACATCTTGAAGGGCGCCATCATGGATGAATGGGGTAAAAACGGCTGGGAGCTAGGCGAATTTGGCTGGCCCACTTCTGATTACTCCGAGATCGCCGCTGGTGGATTGAAGCAGGAGTTCCAGCACGGAACGATTAGTGAAGTCATGGGCCGCGTACAGACTGAAAAGAAGTAATCATGCGTAAATTAGCCCTCGTAGGAGCCGTTTTATGCTTAGGTTTAGTAGGGTGTGGCTCTGCCACCGTGGATAGTGATTCAGGCATTGACACCTCGGTGGCACCGTTGTCGCGCGAAAAGACCTCTGACGTATCGACGACGCGCAGTAGCGAGTCTGTATCCGGCGGCGCTTCCTCCGAGCAAGAGCCATCAGAATCCAGGAACGGAGGCAAGGATGCTGCTGAGCCGAGGAAAGGGTCTGGTTCCGGTTCCGCGAAATCCCCAGAAGATCGCGGGGCGCGCGAAATCTCCGAAATCCCCTCCGCGCAGCTGCCCAAGCAGGAGGCCGCGTACCTGGATTCGTTGAAGAACGCCGGTGTGAAGGTCGATGGGGTAGAAGATCAGCTTCTCGGAGCAGGCCAGGCGGCCTGCGGTGAGGATGAGATCACCATTCCTGCGGTGGCAGGGCAACTGATTGAGCAACAACGCTCTGACATGGACTTTGAGGAACTCACCAAGCTGCTCCAGGATAACGCACGCTCAGCCCTTTGCTAGCTTCCTTTGAGATTTGCCGGGTACAACTAGTTTATGCGAAAAATCATTACTGTCGTTGCCGCCCTCGTCCTAATTGTTGTTATCGGCGCGGGTGCCGCGCACTATTTCTCGACCTCGGACTCTGCTGGGCCTCGTTCCCCTGAGGAAGATCAGTCTGCGGCGCCACCGGCAAAATCACAGCCGGACTGGTGTCCGAGCGTGGAGTTTATTTCCGCACCGGGCACTTGGGAATCTGCGGCCGATGATGATCCTCTGAACCCTTCTGCTAACCCGCGTTCGTTCATGCTGTCTATTACGCAGCCGCTGCAGGAGGCCTACGGGAATGAGGTAAAGGTGTGGACCCTTCCTTATACTGCGCAATTTAAAAATATTAATGCGCAACAAGAAATGAGCTACGACGATTCCCGCAATGAGGGCACCGCGAAGATGAACGAGGAGCTGCGCAGTATGCACGACAGCTGCCCACAGACCAAGTTTATTCTGAGTGGTTTTTCCCAAGGCGCGGTCATCGCCGGCGATGTAGCGGATGACATTGGAGGTGGCGAAGGCGTTATTCCCGCAGAAAGTATCGTGGGCGTCGCGTTGATTGCTGATGGCAGGCGTGAAAATGGTGTGGGCCACAATCCTGGGCACCCGCTCGGCGGAGTCGGTGCAGAGATTGCCTTGGAGCCCGTATCAGGACTCATTCAACCCATCGTGCCCGGAGCGACTATGCGTGGGGCGCGGCCGCACGGCTTCGGTGAGCTGGTGGATAGGACATTCCAGATCTGTGCCCCCGATGACTCTATATGTGATGCGCCGACCGGCGTGGGCAATGGTTTGGAACGTGCCAAGGGTTTGATTGCAGCCAATGGGGTGCACGCGCAGTATGCCAGCAACCACGGCGTGATTGATGGAACTACTGCAGACCAGTGGGTTCTGGAGTGGGTACACCGCATCATTGATGCCGTGTAACATGAAACGCTATAACATCGATATTTTTTAAGACAAAAGCATTTACCAAAGGAGAATCGATGGATTTACAGCAACTCATGGCGCAGTACGTTGACGCGGAAGGCAATATCGCGCTGCCCACAGAGCTCACCTTGGCGAGCCTGGCCGAGACCCTCTACCAGGCGGACACGGATACCTCGCGGGTAGTAATGCGCCAGTGGCTCTACGGTGAGGAAGATACCTTCCGCGAGCTCAGCCGCCAAGAGATCAATACCCGGATTAAAGCAGTGGCGGCGCGCCTGCAACAGGTTGCAGAACCAGGCACCCGCGTGGCCATTCTGGCGGGCAACTCTCCCGAATACCTCTTTGGTTTCCTGGGTGCGATGTATGCGGGAATGACTCCGGTCCCGCTGTACGATCCAAATGAGCCAGGCCACGCGCATCATCTCACAGCGGTTTTTGCTGACTGTAAGCCCGCTATCGTGTTGACTAACCGCGTTTCCGCCGCTGCCGTGCGCACCTATTTCTCCACTGAGCGCGAGCGCCCGCGCGTTATCTCCATCAATGCGCTGCCTGATTCCTTAGCGGCGTCGTGGCAGCCAGTGGCTGGCAAGGACGTGGAGTCTACCGCTTTCTTGCAGTACACTTCCGGCTCTACGCGCACCCCTGCCGGCGTGGAGTTAAGCAACCGCGCGGTATTGGTCAACGTGTTGCAAACCTTCCGGGCGGTGAACCTGCAATTTCCGGCGCGCGTGGTGTCATGGCTGCCGATGCATCACGATATGGGGATCATCTTGGCGCTATTCACCACGATTTTGGGCATTGAATTGGACATGATGACCCCGCGCGACTTCATCCAGCATCCCAATCGGTGGGTGGAGCGCATCAGCCGCCAACCGGGTGACGAGAAGCATACCTATAGCGCGGTGCCCAATTTCGCCTTAGAATTGGCCGCGCGTTACGGCAAGGACGCTGATTTCTCCAACGTTGCTGGCATCCTCATTGGTTCTGAGCCGGTGACGGAACCGGCCGTGCAGAAGTTCCTTGACACCTTCAGCATCGAGCGCTCAGTGCTGCGTCCTTCCTATGGTTTGGCGGAAGCAACCCTCATCGTCGCCACCACACAGGGTGAAAAACGCCCCCTCATCTCTCACTTTAACCGCGAAAAATTGGCGGAAGGGCACGCCGTTATTGAAGAAAAATCCGCTGCAACGGTTGCCTTCACCTCGAATGGCCAGGGCGTCTCGTTCCAGCACTTGGCCATCGTGGATCCTGAAACCAAGGCCGAGGTTCCGGAGGCAACTATCGGCGAAATCTGGGTGCATGGGCAAAACATGGCAACGGGTTATCTCAACCGCCCGGACGAGACCGCAGCTACTTTCCGCAATAGGCTGGGTGAGCGCATCCAGGATGGCCTGCCCGAAGATGACTGGTGGATGGCCACAGGCGATCTAGCCACCATCATCGACGGCGAGTTGTATATCACCGGGCGGCTGAAGGATCTCATTGTCATTGCCGGGCGCAACCACTACCCGCAAGATATTGAAGGCACCGTGCAGGAAGCATCCGCCCACGTGCGCCCAGATTCCATTGCCGCCTTTGCCGTGGAGGGTGAAACTTCAGAGTCCTTGGTGCTCTTGGTGGAACGCGCGGATGACGCGGATTCTTCCGGCGACGCCGCCGCAGCCGAGGCAATTCGCACAGCCGTGACGAAGAATCACGGCATTACCCCAAGCGATATTGTGTGGAAGGCGCCGGGAGAAATTAAGCGCACTTCCTCGCATAAGATTGCCCGCCGCGTGGCGAAAAGGGACTACCAAGTTTAAAGCCGGATTCGGACATGAAGTTAAAAAAGTGACAAGATAGAACGGTATAGGTATTTGTCGTTCTATTAACCCACTAGGAAAGACGGTTTATGACCATCGATCAACTTCGTGCATGGCTGCGTGGCTGGGTATCCCAAGCCACCGGCGTTGCCGAGACAGAGATTTTAGATTCCACCCCACTGGAAAATTATGGCCTTTCCTCGCGAGATGCCGTAGTGCTGTCGGGTGAATTAGAAAATCTTTTAGGCACGCGGCTCGATGCCACGGTGGCGTATGAGTACCCCACGATCGAGCTGCTAGCTAATCGCCTGCTTAATGAGCCCGCAGGGAGGCACGACTATGCACCGCGTGTGCAGCGCGGAACCCCTGCCGCGCAGGGTTCTGATATCGCGGTGATCGGTTTGTCCGGCCGTTTTCCGGGCGCCAATGACGTGCCGGAATTTTGGAACATGCTCGCCGAGTCGCGCGCGGGCACGGGGCCACTGCCGGTGGGGCGCTGGTCTGAATACAGCGCTGATCCGGTAATGAGCGAGAAAATTGCGCAGCACAATACCGATGGCGGTTATATCGAAGATGTTGCCTCTTTTGATGCGGAGTTCTTCGGCCTATCGCCACTCGAGGCCGCGAATATGGATCCGCAGCAGCGCATCCTGCTCGAGTTGGTATGGCATGCGCTAGAGAACGCTGGCCTTCCCGCCAATGAGCTGCGCGGTACGCACACCGGTGTATACATGGGCTCGACCAATAACGATTACGGCATGCTGATTACCGCCGATCCCACGGAGATACACCCTTATGCGCTCACTGGTAATTCCTCAGCAGTAGTTGCCAACCGTATTTCTTATGCCCTGGATTTCCGCGGCCCGTCCATCAATGTGGATACGGCCTGCTCGTCTTCGCTGGTTGCGGTCGACCATGCGATCAAGGATCTGCGCACTGGCGCCGCCGATATAGCGCTGGCGGGTGGCGTGAACATTTTGGCTGCCCCGCATGCCTCCACCGCCTTTTCGGAGCTCGGCGTGACTTCTCCTACCAGCGCCATTCATGCTTTTTCCGATGACGCCGATGGCATCGTGCGTGCCGATGCTGCCGGCGTGCTGGTGCTCAAGCGTTTGGAGGACGCGGAGGCCGATGGCGATGATATCCGGGCCGTCCTCAAGGGCTCTGCCGTCAATTCCGACGGCCATTCAAATGGCCTGACCGCGCCTAACCCGGAAGCCCAAGAAGACGTGCTGCGCCGCGCCTATGCGGATGCGGGCGTGGCACCTCAGGACGTGGATTATGTGGAGGCCCACGGAACGGGCACCATTTTGGGAGATCCCATCGAGGCCAGCGCGCTAGGCCGCGTGCTCGGTGCCGGGCGCGGGGTCGAATCGCCCGTCCTCTTGGGCTCCGCCAAAACCAATATTGGCCACTCCGAATCTGCGGCCGGGGTCGTGGGCCTCATTAAGGTCATCGAAGCCATGCGGCACGATATTATCCCGGCAAATATCAACTACGCTGGGCCGAATCGCTACATTGATTTCGCCACTGAGCGCCTCGAGGTCGTTGAAGACCCGCGCGAGTGGCCGGAATACTCCGGGAAAAAGGTAGCCGGCGTATCAGGCTTTGGCTTTGGTGGCACGAATGCCCACGTCGTCTTAACCGATTATCAGGGCACCCCCCGCCTCAACGAGCCGCAGCTATCCACCGACATGGTGGCGCTGCCGGTCTCCGGTCTCTTGCCCTCCCGTCGCGCCCGGGCGGCAGGACTGCTTGCAGATTTCCTCGAGGCAGAGCAACCGGACTTGGTAGATGTAGCGCGCACGGTCGCGCGCCGCAACCACTCGCGCTCGCGTGCCGTCGTTATGGCCAGCTCCACTGAGGAGGCCATTAAACGCCTGCGCCAGGTGGCCGAGGGCAAGGTTTCGATCGGCATCGCCGCGGCGGATTCCCCGCAGGTACAGGGGCCGGTCTTTGTGTATTCCGGCTTTGGTTCCCAACACCGCAAGATGGCCAAAGACATGATCGCTCTCTCGCCGCTTTTTAGTGCCAGGCTGAAAGAACTCGATACCATCGTTGATTTCGAGTCCGGCTGGTCGATCCTGGATATCGTTGAGGACGATTCCCAAACCTATGACACGGAAACCGCGCAAGTTGCCATCACGGCTATCCAGATCGCGCTGACGGACTTATTGGCTTCCTTCGGCGTGCGCCCGGCGGGAGTCATGGGTATGTCGATGGGTGAGATTGCCGCGGCTTATGCTGCGGGCGGTATTTCCGCACGGGACGCAATGAACATTGCGTGCCACCGCGCACGCTTGATGGGTGAGGGAGAGGCATCGCTAAGCGAGGCCGACCAAGGCGCCATGGCAGTAGTTGAGTTGTCCGCCGCAGACATTGCCGCCCTCGATGAATCCATCGAACCTGCCGTCTACACCGGCCCGGGTATGACTACCGTCGGCGGGAAGCGTCAGGCGGTACTGGACTTGGTGGGCCAGCTCGAGGGGGAAGGAAAATTTGCCCGCGCCCTCAACGTGAAGGCTGCGGGGCATACTTCTGCCGTCGATCCGATTTTGGGCGAGCTTGAAGCGGCCATTGCCGGCATGGAAGCCCGCCCGCTGCATACGACGCTCTTTTCCTCCGTGGATAAAGGCGAGGTGTATCGCCCCGGCACCATCGTCCACGATGAGGATTATTGGCTGCGCATGACCCGTTACCCGGTGTATCTGCAGGATGCTACGGAACAAGCCTTTGCCGCAGGCCATACCCAGCTGGTGGAGATGTCCCCCAACCCGGTGGCGCTCATGGGGCTGATGTCTACCGCGTTTGCCGTGGGCAAGGCAGATGCGCAATTGTTGTATAGCTTAAAGCGCAAAGTGGATCCGACCGAGTCCTTGCTGGATCTGTTGAGCAAGCTTTACGTGACGGGAACCCCGGTGAATTTTTCTGCCGTGTGGGGCTCGGGTGCGCAGGCGGAAGCTCCGTATACGCAGTTCAACCGCCAACGCTTCTGGACCAATGCGCGGCCTTCGGCGGGGGTATCGGGCCTGCCCGGTACCCGGGTGATTTTACCGGAGGGCAAGGTGGCCTTTTCCACCAACGCAGATCAGGCTCCTTCCACGCTGGCTCTTGTGGAGGCTGCCGCAGAAGCGGTACAGCCTGGGGCCCACATTGTGGCCGCAGAGGAGTACCGGGATCTCCCGCCATACGGGGAAATTACTACCGTTGTCACTACCTCGCTCGGCGGCATGTCCATCGCCGTCTATAGCGTGCAGGACACGCGGGCTGAGCTCATGGCGGAAGGCTTTGCCTCCGGCATGGACTGGGGCGCGGGCACGATCCCTGGGGTCGCAGCGGTGCCCGAGACCATCGCTGCGTCGGAAGCAAGTGCAGATAACGCAGATATGGACGCAGTTCGCTGGGATCCGCGGCAAGAAACCGTCGAGGACCGCCTGGCCCTCATCGTGTCCGAATCCATGGGATACGATGTCTCGGATCTGCCGCGGGAGCTGCCACTAATTGACCTGGGCCTCGATTCCCTGATGGGTATGCGCATTAAAAACCGGGTGGAAAATGACTTCCAGATTCCACCGCTGCAGGTGCAGGCGCTTCGTGATGCTTCCTTAGCAGACGTCATCACCATGGTCGAGGAGGCGGTTGCTGGCGGCCGTATCGAAAACAGTGAGAGCACCGCCGACGCTGCGCTAATGGCTGAGTCCACGACCGCAGAAGACAGCACCCAAACTGTGGAGCACGGTGTGGGTGTTGCCCCGCGCGATGCCGCTGAGCGCATGGTCTTTGGTACATGGGCAACAATCACCGGCCAGGCCCCGGCGGGTGTGACATCACCGCTGCCAGAAATTTCTGAGGAAATGGCCGCGCAGATTGCCGAGCGTTTACGCGACCGTGCCCACATCGAAGTCACCGCACAGCAGGTCCTCGACGCCGAGGCACTGGAGGCCTTGTCTGAACTGGTCCGCGAGGGCCTGGAGACCGAGGTAGAAGGCAATATTCGTGTCCTGCGCGAGGCTGATGGGCCGGCCGTGTTCATGTTCCACCCAGCCGGTGGGACGACGGTGGTTTATCAGCCGCTTACTCGCCGGCTGCCAGCGGATGTCGCGGTCTATGGCGTCGAAAGGATTGAAGGCTCCTTAGAAGAGCGAGCCGCCGCCTATATCAAGGACATTGTCCGTTATGCACGTGGCCGCAAGGTCGTCCTTGGTGGTTGGTCCTTTGGCGGTGCCTTGGCGTATGAGGTGGCCTACCAGCTGGCGCAGCGCAGCAAGCAGGGAGAGGAAAGCGTCGAGGTCGCGTTCATTGCCTTGCTCGATACCACGCAACCTTCCCACCCGGCACCGGATACGCCGGAAGAAACTCGCGCCCGATGGGAGCGTTATGCTGCCTTTGCAAAGAAGACCTATGGCCTGGACTTCGAGCCGCCGTATGAGTTGCTGGAAACCGCGGGTGAGGATGCCCTGATGACCATGTTGGCGGAATTCTTGGCCACGACCGATGCCTCCGAACACGGCTTATCGGCCGGCATCTTAGAGCACCAGCGCGCATCCTTCGTGGACAATCAGATCTTGGCTAAGATCGATTTTCACCGCTGGGCCGATGTCCGCGTTCCGGTGCTGCTCTTCCGCTCGGAGCGGATGCACGACGGTGCGATCGAGCTGGAGCCGCGCTACTCTGAGATTGATCCGGATGGCGGCTGGGGCGTTATCGTTAAGGATCTAGAAATTGTGCAGTTGCCCGGTGATCACTTGGCAGTGCCGGACGAGCCAGCCATTGGCACCGTGGGCAAGCATATGAACGATTGGATCGAGGAGAAGATACGTGGCGGCCAAGCAAACAACCGCTGAGAAACTCGCTGACCTGCGCAAGCGCCTAGAACAGGCGCAAGATCCAGGCAGCGAGCGATCCCGCAGGCGCCGCGACGAGGCAGGCCGTACCACCCCTCGCCAGCGCATCAACGAGCTTGTGGATGAAGGTTCTTTCGTCGAAACCGGCTCCTTGGGCAAGACTCCGGGAGACCCGGAAGCCATCTATTCCGATGGCGTGGTCACAGGTTATGGTCGCGTATCCGGTCGGCCCGTGTGCATTTATGCACATGATAAGACGGTTTACGGTGGTTCCGTGGGCGTGACCTTTGGCAAGAAGGTCACCGAGATCATGGATATGGCCATCAAGATTGGCTGCCCGGTCATCGGCATTCAAGATTCCGGCGGTGCCCGCATTCAAGATGCGGTGACTTCGCTGGCCATGTATTCCGAAATTGCTCGTCGCCAATTGCCATTATCTGGCCGGAGCCCGCAGATTTCCATCATGATGGGTAAATCCGCCGGCGGTGCGGTCTATGCGCCGGTGACCACAGACTTTGTCATCGCGGTGGATGAAGAAGCAGAAATGTATGTCACCGGCCCTAACGTCATCCGCGAGGTTACCGGAGAAGACGTCACCTCCGCTGAGCTTGGCAGCGCCCGCCAGCAGGAGCTCAACGGTAACGTCTCCGCCGTAGTGGATTCGGAGGAAGATGCCTTTGACATGGTGCGCGATATTTTGGATCATCTGCCGCTGACCTGTTTTGATGAGTCGCCAACTTTCCCTGCGCCTTCTGATACCGAAATCACCGAGGACGAGGACCTGGATTCCTTCATGCCGGATGATACCAATGCCGGCTACGACATGATGGATCTGCTTAACCAGCTTGGCGATGACGATGAGCTCATTGAAATCCAAGAAAACTTTGCCCCGAATATGATCACTGCCTTTGGCCGCATCGACGGCAAAACGGTGGGTTTTGTGGCCAATAATCCCATGCACTTGGCCGGTTGCATTGATGCTGATGCCGCCGATAAGGGTGCGCGCTTTATCCGCATCTGCGATGCCTATAATGTTCCACTGGTCTTCGTCGTTGATACACCGGGCTACCTGCCGGGAGTGGAGCAGGAGAAGGTGGGCCTGATTCACCGCGGTGCGAAGTTTGCCTTCGCGGTCGTGGAAGCGACCGTGCCAAAGGTCTCGCTCATTGTGCGCAAAGCCTATGGCGGTGCCTATGCTGTCATGGGGTCGAAGAACTTAACCGGCGATATTAACCTGGCGTGGCCTACTGCGCAGATCGCCGTGATGGGCGCGGCTGCCGCAGTGGTTATGATTGCGGGCAAGCAGCTAGAGGCCGCCGAGACCCCAGAGCAGCGCGAGATGACCAAGAAGATGTTCATGGATTTCTATGATGAAACCATGACGTCACCCTACGTTGCCGCTGAACGCGGCTACCTTGATGCGATGATCCAGCCGAATCAATCGCGCATTGCCCTGCGCCAGGCGCTGCGGCAATTGGCCACGAAGTCGGTCCATGACTTGCCCAAAAAGCATACTATTGCACCGATGTAACGCGGTTTAACGCCGTCGCGATTTCTCTTATAAGAGTCTCGTGAAACTTGAAGGAGAATACCTTGTTTGCTTTGTCCAGCGCATTCGACCTAATGGGTGAAGTCATCGGCTACGTTTATTGGGCCTACAGCCAGATTACAGCAGGCTTGCCTTTCAACCCGCCGTTCTAAGCAAAGACCTTTTCTCACACATTTAAGCCTTCGAGCCTAAACAGCAGAATGCGTGGTTGAAGTTGCCCCGTTAGAGGGTCGGTCGAGTCCGTGGAAGTGGTGTGTCTGTCCTTTCTGAGTCGAGGACAGACATGTAGCGCTTGTGCTGGATCAATCATCATGTTGTTTGGCTAGAATAAAGCCGACTAGGCGGATTACAGACCTACGATTAGGGAAGACCCCTACAACGTCGGTACGCCGCCGGATTTCCCGATTCAGCCGTTTTGTTGGGGTAGGGCCCAGTTAAGATAAAGTGTGAATGAAAAATGATGAACAGGCATAAAATGTCTCCCAATGCGATTGTCGTTACTCTATTTGGGCTGGCAATTTCAGGTTATGTCGGCATCGCAAACAAGTCGATCCTCGGATTTTTCATCCTTATACTGCTCACCATGATTGGAGCAGTACTGGTCAATGGCGTCAAAAACAGTCATCAAGAATAACCGGTGAGTAAAATCGCCTCCCGGAAACTAACCCTTATCGTCAACCTGGCGTAACGACCTTGCCATCGTTGATTTCTGCGTTGTTTGGCGTGGTTCCGTGCTCTTTTGCCCTCATCTAGGCTTGGCTCTCTTGGGTCTTAAAACGCTACACAGCGCTTAGCCCTTTGTTGTAAAAGCGCCGAAAGCCGACTTTAAGTACACCGGGGGCGATGTCAGCCTTCCGGGCAACCCCCGGAGCCCTTCCATAGCGTAGCGGGTACTTACCGGCTTGCCTTTTCGTGCCGTAGGGCGGCGTCAATGGCTTTTACTGATTCGATGATGTGGGGGTTGGTGCCGGTCAGGTGAGTGTGGGCGTTATTTGGGATGAAAGTGACATCGGCGCCGCGCTCAGTCCACTCATTAACGAGCTTTTCAGCGGTTGAGAACGGAATAACGTCGTCACCGCGGCTATGCGTAATGACGACTGGAATAGCGGGTGCATCGTAGCCAATATGCTGCTTTGCCAGTATCGATTTGAAAGGCTCACTATCAATAAAGTCGTGTACGTTCCTGCCATCGTTGCTGATCCGCTCCACGGTAGTGCCGGCGGTTTTAAGAAGCCCCATGGTGCAGGTATTCGTCGCATCTTGTAGCTTTCGTGCGCCCATCTCATTGATATGCGAGTACAGATCCTCGCCATAGGAGTTGCTCAAACCCAAAAGAGCATACGCCCCGAAGAGGAAATATAACGATCCATCGAGGACAGAAGGCAACAACGTTAGATCTGTTGGGGCGGCACCGATAGTTGCAAGCTTGATGTTGAGCTCCGGAGCATAGTCATCATAGAGCTCGGCGGCAGCGGCAGCAGCTCCACCGCCTTGGGAATAGCCATTGATGAATATTGGGTTGTTTCCGTTAATGTCCCAGCCATCCAGTTTTTGCGCAGCTCGAATGCTATCGAGGACCGCGTGTCCTTGGGATGCACGATCCATGTACGTGTGCATGCCAGGGGTGCCAAGCCCCTCATAGTCGGTAAGTACTACGGCATAGCCCTTTTCAAGGTACCGATGGAAAAAGAACTGCTCGTAGTCTCCTACCCCGTCTGCAATATTTCGGGAGGCGGAACAATGGTCCGCTAAACCTTTTGTACCCGGTGCAAATGCCACGACAGGGCGTGGGCCCTCTTTGTCCCACTCGGTTTTAGGTTCAATGACCATCCCGCTTACTTGGATCTTTTCTCCAGAGTGGTTGGTAGATGAATAGAGTATGCGTTCTGCCTTAAAAGGGCCAAGGTTGTTGATGCCAAGTGGGTTTAGGGGATTGTGCACAGATTCCGATCGGAAGAGCTGTCCGGGCTCCGAGGAGTCGAGGTCTACCGGATCATGATAGAAAGCGACGTATTGGTCTCCATTATGGTCACCTGGACCCAACAGTCCTGATGAAAGGGACAGTAGTGCGGAGGGTTCTTCGGCGCTGGACGCCGCCTCTAGTGAACTCTTGGCGGGAACTGAGCCTTTGAGAGCTTCGTTAATAAAAGCGGATTCTGGAACCTTTGAATTCTCTTTAGCTGGTGGAGCCGATTCGACCAAATCGATGGCCCCGGCGACAGGGCTAGCGGCAGCGATGAGAACCCCTGAGGCCACAAGCGCTAGATAGTTACGTGTTGCAGCGTTCATTACGGTAACCTTTCAACTTCTTGTAGGGATAATTGAGGGGTATCCGGTTTCGAAAATCTGTGTTCAGATACGCGCAATTATCCACTAATTGCTTTTACTTTCCTTTTGGTATCAAAATTATACCTCAAGTTGGTCACCCTCTATAAAGGGTGAGACGGATAGCGCAAAGCCAAAAACTGAAGGTTGAATTTCACCGATGTGTGTCCTAGGGAAAGCGTCTTTCCCATGGGATGGGCGTATTTACTTGGGGGCGACTAGCCGCCAGCCAAAGAAAAATACGGCGGACATGGCGGTCGCAACAACGAGGAAGCTCCAATGGGGCAGGCGGCCATTGACCAGGATCCACAGCGCCATTCCGCCGATGATGGCGGACAGCCAGACAACAGTGCCCTCTTTCCACTTACCCTGGACCTTTGTGGCGAGGATGATGACCCAGCCGATGAGCGCACCTACCGTCCAAGGCCAGAAGGCATCTACCCAGCTGGAAAAGCTCAATCCGCCGTGGGCGAGGCGGGCGGCGATGGCGAAAATCACCAAGGCGATGATGTCAATGAGCGGAGCGATTCGCGTCGAAGTCATGCGGTTTCCTTTTCTTTTTCTTTACGGGATAGCGCGGCGTAGGTAATGCCCTTGCGTGCATAGTGCCAGAAATAAATGGCCCAGCCAATAGCGGTGATGAAGGCAAAAGAGATCAGGCGGTAGATAATAGCCGTGCTGGTGGCATCGACTGCGGTCATGCCCGTGGCCACCAGCGTGGCGATGATCGCCGCCTCCACCGTACCAAGCCCCGCTGGGGTGACTTGGGCGGAGCCGGCCAGCTTGGCGGTGAGATAGGCCAGTGCAATGCCGGCGATGGTAGTGGTGTTATCGGCCGCATCGGTCGTGGGCATCTGGCCGGTCACAGCCCATACGCAGCCCCAGAGCGAGACCATATCAATTAACCGGTTGGCCAAGGAATAAAACGATGCCCGGGCGAATTGCCGGCGGGTTAGATGCACTTCTTTAAGACTCTCCACATGCTCGAGGAGGGCTGCGCGTTTGGATCCTCTCACCACCCGCTGCTTGTTCACCCAGCGCTCTAGCGTCTCGGGGTGGTTGCTTAGCCAGAAGAGACCGCCCGAGAGCACCAGCATCATCGCTAGCGTGCTGATGAGGGACCACAGGGCCATATCCGCGTTGAGGAAGAGTACGCCGCCAAGCCCAATGAGGACCAACCACACGGTAGAAATGGCGGAGGAGAGTACGAAGAACCAGCCGCACAGGACCACCGAGGCACCCCAGGTGCGCTGTACGTGAAAGGTCAAGACTGCAGAAAAAGCCGGGCCGATGGGCATGGTGGTGGACCAGGAATTGGATGCAAAAGTAAGTGCGGCGGTTTCGGTGGCCTCTACCTTTACGCCGCCGGCCCGAATGAGCAGGCGCATTACCTTTCCCATGGCGACGACGGAAAGGATGGAGGCAATGACTACCAGTGCTACCGGCCCCGGCTGGGCGTGGGAGAGCCGGGAGAAGCCTTCGCTCAAAAAGTCCAGCTCATCGCGGAAGACATAGATGAGGATGGCCAAGATGATGAGCGAGGCGACAACTCGCAGCCAATTTTTCAACTATTTATCTCCTTCAAGGCGCCGTTTTAATTCGTTGAAAGGCACAGTTTTCCCACGACGGGTGGTACCACCAGAAAGCCTAGTGGTCATGTGGTGCAACCAGCTAGGCGCCCACCAGTTATCCTCGCGCAGCAGGTGCATGACGGCTGGCACAAGGAGCATGCGGACAATGGTGGCATCGATAAGCAGAGCAAAAATCATGCCGTAGGCGATGTACTTCATCATCACGATGTCGGAAAAGCCGAACGCGCCCGCCACCACGATCATGATGAGGGCCGCCGCCGTAATGATGCCGCCAGTATGCGCGGTGCCTGCGGCGATAGCTTCGTCCGTGGACTCGCCCCGCCGCCGCGCCTCCACCATGCGGGAGACCAAAAAGACCTCGTAGTCGGTGGAGAGACCATAAATAATGGCGATGATGAGCACCAGAATGGGGCTCATGAGCGGGCCAGGTGAGAAGTTCAGCGCACCGGAGGTCACGCCGATGACGAACATGAGGGTGAGGATGCCCAGGGTGGCGCCCAAGGTCAACAGCGTCATAGCAATGGCCTTAATCGGCAGCACGAAGGAGCCAAAGACCAGTGCCATGAGGATGAAGGTGGCAAGTAGCACGTATAGTGCCATCCACGGCAGTTTGTGGAACAGGGCATCGAGCGATTCCACCTCCATGGCCGGCGTGCCGCCGACATAAAGGTTGACGCCCTCGGGCGCGGTGACGTCCTCGAGTTCGTGAACGACCTGTGCGTAGTCCTTGCGGTCCTTAATGCCGGCCGAGAGGACCGTGGTCCCGTCTTTGGTGGCGGTCGATGGACCCATCGGTTCGGTAAGGCCGGCTAGGCCGCGGACTTGCAAGACGACATCGACAAGCTGCTCGTTGGTGGCGTTTTCCACCACGAGCTTGACCGGCTCGGTGCGGAAGGCCGGGAACTCCTCGTTGAAGGTATCCTGCGCCACGCGGGTATCGTGGTTGGGTGGCAGGTAGGTCTCATTGATGCCGCCGAAAGTAATGCTCATGACTGGTAGCGCCAGCGCAATAAGGAGGCCACAAATGGCCAGGGTGAGGCCCTTGGCGTGGCGGATGGCCCAGCGGGGGAGTTTATACCACCACGTGTCCTGAAGGGTGCGGGCCCGGCGGGAGGTGCGGCGCACCGACCACAAATCGATCTTGGGACCGAGCAAACCAAAGAGGGCGGGCAAAACGGTAACGGATAGCAGAGCCGCCAGGCCGACGGCGGAAATCGAGCCGTAGGCAACGGACTTTAAGAAGGCCTGGGGAAAAAGGAAGAGCCCGGAGAGGGCGACGGCGACCATCGCTGCGGAAAAGACCACGGTCTGCCCTGCGGTGGCGGTGGTGGTGGCCACGGCATCCTTGGTGGACCTTCCCTTGTCCAGCTCTTCCCGGAAGCGGGAGACCATAAACAGGCCGTAATCGATGGCCAGGCCCAGCCCCAGCAGTGTTACTACTGCCTGGGCAAAGACATTGACCTGCAGGAAACCAGCCAGGATAGCCAAAATGCCCAGCGATCCCAGGATGGATAGGCCGCCGACGATAAGCGGCATGAACGCGGCTACCACGGAACCGAAAACCACGAGGAGCAGCAGGCCGACGAGCGGAAGCGCGGCCTTTTCCGCGCGCGCGATGTCTTCTGCCATGCCTTCATCGAGGGCGTCCGCCACGGCTGTGGCGCCGGCAACTTCGACCGGCGCGGAGGTATCCGTCAGTGCGTCCTCGATGACGCGGAAGTCTTTCAGGGTTTGTTCATTATCACCCTTGAGCCCAATCGCGGCAAAGGCCAGCGAGTGATCATCATTGATCAAGTTAGGGTTCCTGCTGTGGAAATAGCTGGTGACAGAGTCAATCTGATCCGGGTAATTTTCTTGGAGCTGCGCCAAGTGCTCCTTGGCGGCATCGAAGTTCTCATCGGGCGAGCTAAACAGCAAAATCACGTCGCCGGAATTATCGCGGCCGAACGTTTCCTGTTCGATCTGCGCCGCACGTGTCGATGCCGCGTCCGGGTCCTCCCACCCCTCCTGGCTCATGCGGTCCTCGAGCTGGGTTCCAAACCCTAAGAAGAGAGCAAGAATCGCCCCGAGGATGACGATGGGAATGATCTTGCGGTGCGAGTAGGAAAAACGTCCCCATTTGTCAAACATGTGGGGTAAGCCTCCTAGCTATTATTCAGTAGCGCAGCCAACGGGCGGAATGGCTGGAGCCATGCACCACCCTCCGGCAGGTTATCCAGGTTAATACGGGGCAGCGGCTCGCGGAAGACGCCGTCAATATCTTCTAGATCCACGAAGTTGATCTCGGAGTGGCCCACGGCCCAGGAGGCATGTTCGCGGAAACCTAGGACGGTGACTGGCAGGCCCTCCTCAACCAGCTCTTCTAATAGAGGCTGAAAGTTTTGGCCATCGGCAGAGGCCACCACGAGGCCAGCGAGATCATCGCGCAGTTTTTTAATGTGGTCGATCATATCTGGGTCTACGTCGTCATCTTCGTGGATCTTCGGCTTGGCGAAGACGCCAAAGCCCACGTTGCGGATGGCCTCTACCCAGGGGCGAATAATATCGGCGCCATCGGGGGAGACGTTGGTGAAAACCGCAGCTTGGGGGTCCGCATCGACATCCATCGCGCGGTAGACCAGCCACCGTCCTATCACATCAAAACGCGGGCGATGCGCCGCGGTGGGGCGCCCGCCCAGTAGGGACCCGAGCCCCATATCCATATTGGGCGCGTCCCACACCAGTAGGTAGGTGCTCATTTACTTCTTCTCCCACAGGTATTCAGTAATAACGTGTTCTTTATCTAGGCCCTTGCCCTCAAATTTGGTGATAATCTGCCGGTCCACCAATTGAGGGCAGCCCGGCCATGGCCAGCCCTTGTACTCCAGGCTGGGCTCGACATGCACGAGCTCATTGATCCATTCGGCATAGCCGGCGTGGTCAGTAGCAACGTGTAGGACGCCGCCTTTCTTTAGCCGGGAGGCAAAGAGATTGAGCGTGCCGGATTGGATGATGCGGCGCTTGTGGTGGCGCGCCTTGGGCCAAGGATCTGGGAAGAACACGCGGATGCCGTCAAGCGATTCCGGTGCAAACATCCGCACCATGACCTCCACGCCATCGCCGCGGATCATGCGTATATTATCTATACCCTCGCGCTCGATCTGGCCTATGAGCTTGGCTAGACCGGGCTTATAGAGTTCCACAGCGATGATATTGGTGTCCTGCTCCAACGGTGCCATGGCCGCCGTGGACGTACCGGTACCGGACCCGATTTCCACGATGGTCTTAGTGCCGGTGCGGCCGAACCACTCATTGACATCGATGAGCTCATCGCTTAAGACGCGGCCTAACTCGGGCCAACGCTGCTCAAAAAGTTGGTGCTGGTTATCCGTGAGCGTGCCGCGGCGGAAGGTGACATTGCCTAGGCGCGGGTAGTCCAGGCCATTATCAAAGACCGTATTAAAGTCTGTTTGCGGCGGACGCCCCGGTGGCATTTCACCGGCAGGGGTGTTTTGAGAATTATCTGTGCTATTCATTGCGCCCCATTTTTCCCTGTCCAGGCATGTCAAGCAATATGCCGCGCCGGGTATGTCTTCTGCCGGCAAGGGGAAGGGAATGACTGGTCGATCCTCCGGGGGTGGTTCCTTGTGGTGTAAAGCGGGAGAATAGGAAATTTTAATACCCTCGAAATGGTGTGGAGAACATCACGTTGGATGGTGCGGTTGTTCGCTGTGTACTCGGTAAACGTCTGCCTGTGGGGGTGGATATAACCGGAGTGGGAAAAATGACACTAAACGCGTCAAATATTTTGGCTCTGCCGGTTAATCTGGAAATGGAAGGCAAAATTGGGCCATGATACGCCCCGATTTTCACATCCTATTCATGAGGAGAATTTTTAATGACCGCCACCATCCAGGGCCTCGTTGGAGCGCTGCCTACAGATAATCAAGAACTGATTGATTGGATTAATGAAAGCGTTGAGCTTTTCCAACCGGACGAGGTGGCTTTTGTAGATGGCTCACAGGAAGAGGCTGACCGTCTCGCTGCGGAGCTCGTAGAAAAAGGCACCCTCATCAAGCTGAATGAGGAAAAGCGTCCGAATTCCTACTTGGCGCGTTCCAACCCTGCGGACGTTGCCCGCGTGGAATCCCGTACTTTCATCTGCACCTCGAAGCAAGAAGATGCGGGCCCAACGAATAACTGGGCGCCACCAAAGGCCATGAAGGAAGAAATGACGAATGCCTTCCGCGGATCCATGAAGGGCCGGACCATGTACGTCGTTCCCTTCTGCATGGGCCCGATCAACGATCCGGAGCCTAAGCTCGGCGTGCAGCTGACCGATTCCGCTTACGTAGTGTTGTCCATGCGCATCATGACACGCATGGGTGCAGAAGCACTGGACAAGATCGGTACGAACGGCGATTTCGTCCACGCCCTCCACTCCGTCGGCGCCCCGCTGCAGCCAGGTGAAGAAGACGTTGCCTGGCCGTGCAACGACAATAAGTACATCACCCAGTTCCCTGAGACAAAGGAAATTTGGTCCTACGGTTCCGGCTACGGCGGCAACGCCATCCTGGCCAAGAAATGCTACGCTCTGCGCATTGCTTCTGTCATGGCCAAGGAAGAAGGCTGGATGGCTGAGCACATGCTCATCCTGAAGCTGACCAATCCGGAGGGCAAGAATTACCACGTTGCCGCCGCATTCCCGTCCCAGTGCGGTAAGACCAACCTGGCCATGATCACCCCCACCATTCCGGGCTGGAAGGCTGAGGTCGTGGGCGATGATATCGCATGGATGCACCTGCGCGAGGACGGCCTTTACGCTGTGAACCCAGAAAACGGTTTCTTTGGCGTTGCTCCGGGTACCAACTATGATTCCAACCCGATCGCCATGGATACCATGAAACCGGGCAATACCTTGTTCACCAACGTTGCGCTTACTGATGACGGCGATGTCTGGTGGGAGGACATGACCGAGGAAGTACCAGAACACCTCATCTCCTGGACCGGTGAGGACTGGACGCCGGCATCATCTACCAAGGCTGCCCACCCGAACTCCCGCTACTGCGTGCCTATTTCCCAGTGCCCGACTGCCGCGCCGGAATATGATGACTGGAAGGGCGTCAAGATTGATGCCATCCTTTTCGGTGGCCGCCGCAAGACCACGGTTCCACTGGTTACCCAGTCCTTCGATTGGAATCACGGCACCATGATTGGTGCACTGCTGTCCTCCGGTCAGACCGCAGCCGCAGAGGGCGAAGTTGGCGCGCTGCGTCACGACCCGATGGCCATGCTGCCGTTCATGGGCTACAACGCCGGTGATTACCTGCAGCACTGGATTGACATGGGTGAAAAGGGTGGCGACCGCATGCCAGCGATCTTCCTAGTTAACTGGTTCCGCCGCGGCGACGATGGTCGCTTCTTGTGGCCGGGCTTTGGCGAGAACTCCCGCGTTCTCAAGTGGATCATCGACCGCATTGAGGGCAACGTGGACGCCCAGGACACGGTGGTCGGACGCA
Organism: Corynebacterium macginleyi; assembly: GCF_003688935.1. Classification (GTDB taxonomy): domain Bacteria; phylum Actinomycetota; class Actinomycetes; order Mycobacteriales; family Mycobacteriaceae; genus Corynebacterium; species Corynebacterium macginleyi. Next base: position 35,536 of record NZ_REGE01000017.1, read on the forward strand.
CCGCCCGTGCTGAGGACATCGACTTGGAAGGCATCGACTTCGATGTCGACGACGTCCGCGCCGCCCTTGCCGTTGACCCGAAGGAATGGGAAGGCGATATGCAAGACAACGCCGAGTACCTGAACTTCTTGGGCTCCCGCGTGCCTGAGGAAGTGTGGGATCAGTTCCGCGCCCTAAAGAGGCGCGTGGAGGACGCAGCTTCCTAACTCGTTCATCCGCAGAGAAGCTATTACGTTGTTAGCAGTTTCACTTGAGGTCACCCAGGATTCGTAACCTGCCCCTATGCAGGGGCAGGTTATGTTTGTCTGTGTTCCTTTGCTTTTCTTTTTAAGGGGCAGTGGAACTAGTCGCTGGTTTCGGTATGGCTTGTTTTCGTCCCTGTTTGATAATGATTCGGGGGGTGATGCCGCCGAAGGCAGTGACATACTCCAAACTGCTAATAGGAACCTGACCTACATCAAGTGTGTGAGGTCTCAAAGTAATGTGGATGCCAGCGTGAAATATGTCCGACCACCAGCGATGAAAGAATTCTCATACTCATTCAACTCGCTAGGAGGTCTGACATGGTCTACGACTATGTCATCGGAATGGATGGTGGAAAATACTTCCACCACCCTTGCGTCCTAGATAGCCACGGCGCCCGAGGGTGTCAGGAAGTTTGTGTGTGAGGCTCTGATCTAGAAGGAGTTTCACAGATAATGACTACTGTGTCACCGAAGAAAGGCCATGACCCGGCGAGGGTCAACGACATCAGTGAGAAGCTGATGGAAAATCCTTAAGCTCGCCAGCTTGATCGGCGAGCTGTCGACGTCCACCGATGACGCCAGCGAGCTGGTCAAAGGCCTGTTGCAGGCTTCGATTAACGCTGGTCTTAAGGCAGAGATGGATGCGCATTTGGGCTATAGCCATTCCGACCGCAAGGCCAAAGCCCAGGTAGAAACCGCACACAGCAGCAATCACCGCAACGGGTCGTACACCAAAACCGTCAACTCTGGCTACGGCGCGGTGGAAGTGACCGTGCCCAGGGATCGCGCCGGCACGTTTACTCCCCGGATGATGCCCAAGGGCACACGTCGGCTCACAGAGCTCGACGACATGATTATCTCGCTGTACGCCGGTGGGATGACCGTGCGCGATATGTGCCACCATCTCGCAACCACCCTTGGTGTGGATATGAGCCCGGATACGATCAACACCATTACCGACGCGGTCTTGGAAGAGGTCATGATCTGGCAAAACCGCCAGCTCGACGAGTTCTATCCGGTGATCTTCCTCGACGCGCTACGCGTTAAAATCCGCGATGGCCACCGCGTGGTCAACAAGTCCTGCTACATGGCGGTTGGCATCGACATGGACGGCATCAAGCACATCCTGGGATTGTGGATCGCGGACAATGAAGGCGCCGCATTTTAGGCATCGGTGTGTGCGAATCTGGCCAACCGCAGTGTCCAAGACGTGTTCATCGTGTGCTGCGACGGGCTTGAAAGGCCTGCCGGAAACCGTGGAGGCAACCTGGCCGAATTCCATGGTGCAGACCTGTATTGTGCACCTGATTCGGGCGGTAAACCGGTGGGTGTCCTACCAGGACCGCAAATCAGTCTCCCGCACACTGCGTGAGGTCTACACAGCCGCTAACGAGGACACTGCACGTGCCAGCCTGGATGCCTTCGAGGCCAGTGAACTTGGCCGGAAATACCCCCAGTCGGTCAAAGTCTGGCGGGACGCATGGGAGCGGTTCGTGCCGTTTCTGCAGTTCCCGCCAGCGGCGCGGCGAGTACTCTACACCACCAACTCGATCGAATCGCTCAACGCCCAACTGCGTAAAGCTACCCGTAACCGGGGCAATTCCCGAACGATACTGCCGCACTTGAAGCGTCCTGGGTTTGGTTCCGCTTCTTTTACGGCCCAGTGTTGATGGGCTCGGTGAGATAGTACTCGATTTCTAATTCCTGCTGGTTGGCGTAGTCCAATGCCTCGTGAAGACATTTGGTGTTCCACCAGTGTGCCCACCGCAGGGTGG
>NZ_REGE01000018.1 GCF_003688935.1 Corynebacterium macginleyi
AGACACCTCATGCACCGCACAGGAGACGCCAATGGTGACCACAACCAGCTAACCGCCTGACCTCAAACACAGAACTGAATACCGAGCCGAAAGCACAAACGGCTACACCACTACACGGGACTTGACCCAACGGCCTCGTCTTCACCGCCCGCCTAGCAGGACGCAAAGGTGGGCGAAACGCCTTTGAAAAAGTCCTCACCACCAACAAAATCCAACAGAAAAACGGCCGACCAGGCCATCCCCAAACTCAAGGAAAAATCGAGCGCTTCCACCAAACACTCAAAAAATGGATCAACGCCCGACCACCCGCTAAAACCGTTGCTGAACTGCAGAAACTCCTTGACGAATTCCGCGACTACTACAACACCACACGCCCCCACAAAGCCCTAGGCCGACGCACCCCACACCAGGCCTATACCACCGGCGAAAAAGCCAGCCCAGCCCACAACCCGACACAAGAATGGCGCACCAGAAACGACGTCGTCTGGGACAGAAGGCAAAACCACCGTGCGCTACGCCGGCAAACTCTTCCACCTAGGCATCGGCCGCAAATGGAAGAGAAAGAAAATCCTCATGGTCATCGCCGACAACCACGTCATCACATCACTAGCCGAAACCGGCGAAGTCATCACCGAACACTACATCGACACCAGCCGCAACTACCAAAAGCCCTACTGGAAACAAGGAGACCCACCCCTAGGCCCAGAATAAGAAGAAACCGGCATCCCAAAACAAAAAGAAACTGAGATGCCGGTTTGTCAACGATGTCGCGACTCACCTGTCAAGCATGTCGCGACTCATGACAGAATGCGACCTTGACGGGACTTGAACCCGCGACCTCCGCCGTGACAGGGCGGCGCGCTAACCAACTGCGCCACAAGGCCAAATGAATTTTTTAAACCAACACAAAAGTGTTGGTACCCCCAACGGGATTCGAACCCGTGCCGCTGCCGTGAAAGGGCAGTGTCCTAGGCCGCTAGACGATGGGGGCCCGTCGCTTTTGGCGACTTCTAGAAATATACTGGAGACAACGCTAAGAAACAAAATCGCTCCGTTAGAAGGAGTTTTACCCATGAACGAACAGCACAAAACCTGTTCCTGCCACGAGCCAGATGTACACGGCTATAACGCGGACAGCAAGAGTAAAGCACGTTATCTGGCGCGTCTGAAACGCATCGAAGGCCAGACGCGCGGTATTCACCGCATGGTCGATGAGGACCAATACTGCATCAATATCATCACCCAAATCTCTGCGGTGACCTCCGCACTGGAAAACGTCTCCCTGACGCTTCTAGAGGACCACATAGAACACTGCGTAGCCGGTGCAGCAGCCGAGGACGGCGAGGTGGCTAAGGAGAAGCTAGCGGAGGCTATGCATGCTATTAAAAAGCTCGTGAAAAACTAGAATAAGAGCCGTACGCACTCGGTTCCTGATGTGGGCCCTGTGGCGCACGAATTTATAACTTTCCGGACATGGATTGCATGCAGATGCAATGACCCGGCAGACCCCCGCGTGGGCGTGTTCACCTGCACCTGCGACTGCCTGGTGATCTGCGTGGCAAAAACCCCGCTATCGGCACGACCACCCCAGTCCCCGGCGCGCAGCCACACGGTCTATAACTCCCACCGTTACCGCATAATTACTAGGTACCACTCGCCTAACTTTCGGTTCACCCCATCGTTCGATGGAACCGCTACGAGTTTTAAGGCCTAGCAGAATGACCTCTTTTTCCCCACCACACGCACCCCCAACAGCAGAAGCATATGCAACACCCGCGCAGGCGGACGTCACCAAGTAGCAGCGGTCCCGCCGCCGTGAGGGACTGCTCCTCATCCTCGCTCTCCTGCTCGTGAGCATCGCGATGAACTTCGCCAACGGCTCCTACTTCCTGGCCGACCCCGGCATTCTCGGCGTCAATGCGGGTGCGGGCTTCGCCGGCACTCTCGTCCTCGCAGGTATGACGCTGGGCGCGGTACTTACGGGACGCACAAGCTTCCTCCCCCTCATCGGCCCCGCCACCTTCGATGCGGTTCGACACTGGGGTGTGGGTTCCACCACGGATGTGACCCTCGGGGATATCCTCAGCGCCCTGCCGTTCCTTACGGTGGCATGCTTCTCTCTCTGGCGCTGTCGTAATCCCTCAACTCCATTGCGCTTGGCGACGTTCTCGCGGCATCGCTCGGCACGAAGGTGGGACGTACCCGCGTGCTTAGCCTCATTGCCCTCACCCTGCTCGCGGGTTCTGCCCCGACACTGACCGGTGGCATTAGCTTCGTAGGTCTGATGGTTCCGCATGTGGCGCGGTGGTTCGTAGACCCTGATTAGCTGTGGTTCATTGCTACTCCGCCCTGGCAGCGCCCGTGCTCATCCTCGTCGCCGATACTGTGGGGCGCATCGTCGCACTCCCCGGCGAGGCCGAAGCCGGCATCATCACCGCCCTCATCGGCGCGCACGTTCTCATCGCCCTCGTACGCAGAAGGAAAGTGAGTGGACTGTGAAAGAGACACAGCCTCAGCAGATATCCCCCGGCTATCGCAGTCTTACGCTGCACTCGCGCTGGTTTTCACATCGCATCCCGGTGCGGCTCGCCGCGACCAGCGCAGTGCTTTCCTCCCGGCCATCACCTTGGCCTTAATCTCGCTCACGCTCGGGGGAGTACCACCTCTCCTCCCCAGAGGTACTTCACGCGCTCGGCATCGATGGCGATCTCGGCGGTATTTTTGGAGCTCTGCTGGGCATAGGCGGCGCAATCTTCCAATCACTACCCGCAATCCCCTGGGTTGCCCGGACATTATCGGCTTTGATGCCGGCTCCTACACCGCCGTGACAATCACCGTTCTGGCGCTCGGATCGACGAGCTACTGGGACTGACGGGTGCCGCTCTCATCGGCGGCACACTCACCGCCCTGGCGGTCTATGTGCTGGCATGGCGACGTGGCGTACAGAGCTTCCGACTCATCATCGTGGATATCGCTATGTCCGCCGCCCTCGGATCGCTGAACTCCTACCCCATCACCCGCGCGCTGGAAGAGGATGCCATGGTTGTCGTTTTTGGGCGGCGAGCTCGATTACCAGGATAAAGTGGCAGGGACTCATCCCGGTGCTCATCCTGGGCGCGTTCGTCTTTGTGGCGGTTGCACTGCTTGCCTCCTCCCTGCACACGATGGAGCTGGGCGACGAGGCCGCTACCACGCAGGGCGTTCGGGTGCAGCGCACCCGCCCCTGCCCATGGTCGGGAGCGTAGCGACAACCGCGCTCACCGCCCAGCTCATGGAGGATGTCTTTGACCTGTGGTGCCTAGTAGTACCCGATCCGGCAACGGGCGCCCCCTCGGTGGCACGACCCAACTCGCGAGCCTTTGCCGATTAGTCATTTCCATGAAAGATACCACCCATATGGGGTGTTTTTTCTTTTCATAAAGAACCGAATAAAACCCAAAGAAGCACGTATAAGCCGAATTATCTCCACCTATGAAATGGAGTGATTTTTGTCACATCTAAAATTAATGTTGTCCAGAGCACATATTTGATAGCGTAAGGCTCAGTTCAGCCAAACCCCTTGCCGTGAAATACGCGGCACTGTTTTTGTAGGAAAGGATTCTCTCATGCGCCGTTCCATTCTGCGCACCACCGCAGCTTTCTTTGCCGCCGTCGGCCTCACGGTCTCTGCCGCCACCATCTCGACCGCCAATGCCGCCCTCTCCAGCAAGCCCGCCCCGGCGGCGTCCGAAAGCCCTGTCCTCCCCTGGACGGATATGGGACCGCACGGCCCCTACGCCAAGGACTTCATCAACGGCATGGCCAAGCAGGGTCTAACGGAGAACCTCACGCCCCCGAGCGCCAATATCGCCTGCACCCCTGCCCCCGGAGAGAATCCCGTCGTGCTCCTGCACGGCATGAACTCGAATGCATACCAGACATACGCGGGCATGTCCTCGAAGCTAGCCGAGCTTGGCAAGTGCGTGTACGCCTTCAACGTGGGCAAGATGCCGGGCACCCTCACCCCGGATGGAAGCTCTCTCATCGGTAGCGTGCCCATCACTCGCGCCATGGCTCCCTTCGAGACCTCCTTAGCGCAGTTCACCGACTACATCAACCGCCTGAAGGAACAGACCGGCGCCACCGAGGTCGACCTCGTGGGGCACTCTGCTGGTGCCACCATCGCCACCGCCTACGCCAAGCAAGAGCAGGGACACGGCGTCGGCACCATCGTATCCATCGCGGGCGTGCTGCACGGCACTTCCCTGCTAGGAGTTTCCTATGCTCTAGAAAAGCTCAACGCCCTGAATGGTTTCGGCGATAACCTCATCACCCTGGCCGTAAGCCCCAGCACCCGACAGTTGCTGCAGCACAGCGACTACATGGCGCAGCTCAACGAGGGCGGGATTGAGGTTCCCGGCGTGCGCTACGCCTCCATCTCCACCCGCTTCGATGAGGCCGTGACCCCGCTGGCCGCGAGCCAGTTCACCTCCCCTGAAGCTACCAACCACGTGCTGCAGGACGGATGCTCTCTGGATGCCTCCGAGCACCTGGGCATCACGTACTCCCCGCGCGCGATCGCACTGACCGCTAATGAGCTGGGTCGCAACGTCGAGGTGCCGTGCACCCCGGTAACTGGTTTTGTTGACGGTGGCTCCTCTATGGGTGCCGACTGGCTCTCCAGCATGGATACCATCGTGAACCCCATCGCGGAGGGTTCCTCCAAGTTCTAGGGGCGGTCCTTCACCCCATATAGCTCCTCTACTCCTTGCAGTTCATCGCGCCGGGACGCGAAAACTGCAAGGAGTTTTGTGTGTCATGGGCAGGACACCAAGAACTACTATCTAGAACAGTGGCGGAACATCCCGGTTACACAGATCACAGATCATCCCTATACTGCGGGCATTCGCGGTACGAGCAGCCGTGCGCCGCTGCATCACACTGCGCGCCCACCACGCCCCGTGTGCGACATGCCCACCGCGCTCATCAGGTTCCGTGGTGTTAGTGCTCCCGCCGAGCCCGTCAATGCCAATGCGGTCGAGGTACTCCGCCAGCCCGTAGGCCGTGCCATCGCCCAGTGCGTTTTCACTAAGTGATATCCCCTCCTGCGCCGGGCTCAATGGTTAGAATGTGGTCGCCCGTGGTCTTGAAGTGAAACAGCAAAGCAGGGTGACTGTGCAGGCACCCAGCATTCCGCCCGAAGTACCATGCTGCACCTTGTTCATGACCGCTGCAGCCGGTGATTCTGTAAAAAGGCTCACTACTTCGTGAAGCTATCCTTAATGGAGTCCAGAAAGATCTGTGCGGAGTAACAATCTAGGCGGAAAGTCGACGCCGGGGTGTAGTACACCTGGTCGCTCTTATACGCCTCGGTGGAGTTGAAGGCCGGATCTTCCTTGATGAACTCCTTGTTCTTATCGGCGGCAGCAATAACGATCCAGAACTTACCCAGCAGCCCCTTCTGGATGTTCTCCAACGAGAGCTTAATGGTGTCGGGGGCGTAGTTCACGACGTTTTCGATCTTCGGCTCGGCGTTCTCCCAGAGCTTGGCGAGGTCCTGCTCCTCGGCTTCCTTCGACCGCTGCTCGCAGAAGCCCTGACCATCCGACAAGCCAGCACTATAGGGAACGGTCGCGGCAGATGCGACTACGGGAGCGTCAATAGCCAGCAGGAAGCCGGTGAGGGTGGTGTGGAGGTCGAGACGATGCGCTCGGGCTTCGAATCCAGCGTCAAAACCCCGCCATCGGTCTCGACAGTGCGCGGCCACAGCCCTTCATCACGGCCGGAGAAGTTATCCCACGAGGCTGAGGAATTTGAATCGTTAGAAGTTCTGGAATCTCTGGAGCTGCAGGCCACCTGACCGAAGCCAAGGGTCAGCGCTGCGCCCACGGCCACAGCAGCCCTTACGAAATCCCGAAAAATTACCGAGGGGTCTGGCACTCAGCGCATCTGGATGTGCTGCTACGCGCAGCCGAGGCTCGCGCGGATATTCCCCCTACTGCAGTTCTCTTCTCTGCGCCTGCTGATGTCGCCCACCGCAACGAAATCCTGCAGGCACAGGAGCGCGGCGATGCCCTCCTCATCAAGGAACTCCTCCCCTGGACGCTGCGCTTCTCCGCTGTCCCCTCGCCCGCACACCAAATTATTACGGGGCATCCTCCGGCGGGCACGACTGAATGTGGTGGCACAGGGGCATCATCGATACCCTCCGCTGGTTCAACACGCAAAAACCGGCACCCCAGAACAAAAACAACTGAGATGCCGGTTTGTCAACGATGCCGCGACTAACCCGTCAAGTATGTCGCGACTGGTGACAGATGTGGGCCCTGTGGGGATCGAACCCACGACCTGCGGATTAAAAGTCCGTAGCTCTACCAACTGAGCTAAAGGCCCAACGAGGCTCTATATTAGCGTGTTGACTTTTAGATCTCCTAATTGGGTGTATTCGTCTGAGTCCTTCGCTGAACAATACCCGCACAAAACGGAAGGAGGGCCTCCCAGCTGGAACGCCCTCCCCTTAATAGCCCGGTCAGTATTAACCGCGCATGTCACCCTTTTCTAGGAAGTTAACCTGGAAATCGAAAGCGGTCTTCAAGTCATGCGGGGTGTGCTGGAACCTGTTTTTCTTCGCACGGTCGTAGTACTCCTCCAGCAGCGGACGGTAGTCCGGATGAGCCACGGCTATAATCTTCTCTACACGCTGCTTTGGAGCCAAGCCACGCAGGTCAGCCACCCCGTACTCGGTGATGATGACCATGGTGTCGTGCTCCGTGTGGTCCGTGTGGGACACAAACGGAACCAGAGCGGAGATGGCACCATCCTTCGCGACGGACGGGGACACGAAAGTGGAAATGTAGGCGTTACGGGTGAAGTCACCAGAGCCTCCGGTGCCGTTCATAATACGAGAACCGGACACGTTGGTGGAGTTGATGTTGCCGTAGATATCTCCCTCAATCATGCCGTTGGAAGAGATCAGACCGACGCGGCGGATAACCTCAGGGTGGTTAGAAATCTGCTGCGGGCGCAGAATGATGTGTTTGCGGTAGCGATCGGCCTCGGCGTTCATCTTTTCGGCGTACTCCGGCGACAACGCGAAGGAGGTTGCAGAAGCCACGGTCATCTTGCCGGCATCGATAAGATCCAGCATGCCATCCTGGATAACCTCGGTGTATGCCTGAATGTTTTCGAACTTGGAGTCCAAAAGGCCAGCCATCACGGCGTTCGGCACGTTGCCCACGCCGGACTGCATGATGAATTTGTCGTACTCGAGGCGGCCTGCAGCTACCTCACCTTCCAAGAATTCGATGAAGTTAGCAGCAATCTTCTCAGAGATCTCGTCCGGCGCTCGGAATGGAGCGTTGCGGTCGGGAGCGTTGGTCTTCACGACTGCCACGACCTTGTCCTTAGGTATCTCCATGTAGGTGGTACCGATGCGGTCACCCGGCTTGTTAATGGGGATGGGCTGGCGGTTAGGCAGCTTTTCGATACGGTAGATATCGTGCATACCCTCGAGGTTCTCGGACTGCCACTCGTTAATCTCGATAATGATCTTATCTGCAGCATCAACGAACTCGAGGTTATTGCCCACTGCGGAGGACGGCACGATATTGCCTTCCTCGGTGATGCGTACGGCCTCGATGATAGCCACATGGAAGTCACCGTAGAAGCCTTCTTCTACCTGCTGGCCTAGGTGGGACAGGTGGATATCCTGGTAGAGCGCGGTACCGTCGTTGAATTGCTTGCGCAGCACGGGGTCGGAGTTATAGGGGGAGCGGAAGTTAATCGCCTCTGCCTCTGCCAAAACACCATCGCAGTCCGGGGCAGTAGAGGCACCAGAGAATAGGTCAATCTTGAACTCTTCGCCCTTTTCGTGCAGCGCCTTCGCCTTATCTGCGATGGCGGTAGGAACACCCTTAGGGTAACCGGCACCGGTGAAGCCGGAGATGCCTACGCGGTCACCATTGTTGACGTACTTCGCGGCTTCTTCTGCAGAAACTACGAGCTTTTCAAACGGGGCGTATGCGATTCTATCGGACAACTGTTATCCTCCTTTATCTGCGAGTAGACCGGGGCTACGGCCAACCCAATTTAGTTACACAGACCACAGTAGCGAAAACTAACGTTTTTTCCACCATCATTGTGTGATCTCAACCCCAATAATGGGATCCCACAGTAAGCGCCACCTGTGCCCTAGTTGCTAAATTCCGCCGTTAACAAGCACAATTAGGGCGTGAATTTGCGCATTGGAAATTACGACCTCTCCTCCCCCGTCATCCTCGCCCCCATGGCGGGGGTAACCAACGTTGCCTTTCGCACGTTGTGTCGGGAGCAGGAACTAGCCCGCACCGGAACGGTGTCGGGCTTGTACGTCTGCGAGATGGTCACCGCGCGCGCCCTAGTGGAGCGTAACGAGAAAACCATGCACATGACCACCTTTGCCCCCGATGAAGATCCGCGTTCCCTACAGATATATACGGTGGATCCGGAATATACTTATAAGGCCGTCAAGATCATCGTCGATGAAAACTTAGCTGACCACGTCGATATGAATTTCGGTTGCCCCGTTCCCAAGGTGACCAGGCGGGGCGGCGGCTCTGCCCTTCCTTATAAGCGCCGCCTATTTGGCAATATCGTCTCCGCTGCCGTCAAGGCCACTGAGGGTACGAATATTCCTGTAACGGTGAAGATGCGCGTGGGCATAGACGATGAGCACCACACCCACCTCGATGCCGGGCGCATTGCCGCAGACTGCGGTGCGGCCGCCGTGACCTTGCACGGTCGAACGGCCGCGCAGCGTTACTCCGGCGAGGCCCGGTGGGATGAGATCGCCCGCCTTAAGGAGCACCTCGCGAATACCGGTGTTCCGGTGCTGGGCAATGGCGACATTTTCCGCGCCGATGACGCCTGCCGCATGATGGAAGCCACCGGTTGTGACGGTGTGCAGGTGGGCCGCGGCTGCCTGGGCCGACCGTGGCTTTTCGCAGCATTGGGCGCTGCCCTGCGCGGCGAGTCCATCCCTGCCGAGCCTACCTTGGGCCAGGTCACCCAGGTCATTATGCGTCATGCGGAACTGCTAGCGAAGCATGAGGGCGAAGAGCACGCGGCCCGGGACATCCGCAAGCACGTTGGCTGGTATCTGCGCGGGTTCCCCGTAGGCGGGCAAGTGCGCGCTGGCCTGGCCAAGGTCGATTCCCTAGAGCGCCTGCGCGAATTGTTGGCACCGTGGGCGGATTCTGCTGCTGTAGCTGCCGACGCCGAAGGTGCACGCGGGCGCCAAGGCTCCCCCTCCAAGGTCGCGCTTCCCGATGGCTGGTTGGATGACCCCGAGGATGAATTCGTTCCGGTCGGCGCGGATATTTATAATTCCGGCGGCTAGATACGCGGAGGTGTGACTCAGCGAGCATTTGCGCGGTATGTGAGCTATCATTTCCTGCATGCGTACTGCCTACCGTGAGCATCTGGACAACTTCTCGCACGACCTCATCGTCATGTGCGATATCGTCCGCACCATCATGGATAAGGCCTCCCGAGCGCTGCTCGATCGCGCCCTAGAACCCGCGGAGGAAGCGCTTAGCCTCACCGAGGAACTCGATGAAATACGCTCACGCTGCTCCGAACGCGCAGTAAAGCTTTTGGCGCTGGAAAATCCCATGGCCCAGGATTTGCGTCAGGTGGTCTCTTCCATCTACATCATTGAAGACCTCTTCCGCATGGGCCAGCTGGCTCAGCACATTGCCGACTCCGCCCGCCGTCGCCACCCAGAGGCCGTCGTACCCAATAAATACCTCGGTTTCATGGAAGAAATGTTCCGGTTAACCCAGGATATGGGTGCGGTAGTGCACGATATTTTGGTCACCCCGGATGCAGAGCTGTCCGTCAACGTCCGTTCGGACGATGACGCAGTGGACGATATCAACCACCACCTACTGCGCATCCTCACCCAGCGCGAATGGGACGGAACGGTGCGCCAGGCCGTAGAGACGGCGCAGATTACCCGCTACTACGAGCGGTACGCCGATCACTGCGTCTCCGTGGCTGGGCGGATCATTTATTTTGCCACCGGCCTTTTACCGGAAGAGTTTGAAAAGAAGCTCCAAGAGGATCAAAAAGACGCCGAGTTCGAGGCCCGCATGAGCGAATTAGAGCGCCAATTCCGCCGCTAAGACACACATATGAGGCCACCGCGAACGGCTTAAATGCCATAATGGGGAGGTACCTCCCTGCGCTGGAGGCACCTCCCCTTCTCGGACAATCAGGCGCTACTTTTATCCGAAGCGGCCAGAAATGTAGTCTTCGGTCTCCTTCTGGGAAGGGTTCTCAAAGATGCGGGTGGTTTCATCGAACTCCACGAGGTGCCCCGGCTTGCCGGTGGCTTCCAGCGAGAAGAATCCGGTCTTATCGGACACGCGGGCGGCCTGCTGCATGTTGTGGGTCACGATGACGATGGTGAAGTTTTCCTTTAACTCATGGATGAGATCCTCCACGGCCAGGGTGGAAATCGGGTCCAGCGCGGAACAAGGCTCGTCCATCAGCAATACTTCCGGTTCCACTGCAATCGCGCGAGCGATGCACAAGCGCTGCTGTTGACCACCGGAAAGACCGCCGCCCGGCTTATCCAGGCGGTCCTTGACCTCATCCCAGAGGTTGGCGCCGCGCAGGGACTGTTCGGCGACTTCCTTGAGTTTCTTCTTATTTTTTTCGCCAGACAGCTTCAGGCCGGCAACTACGTTGTCCTCAATGGACATCGTGGGAAATGGGTTGGCCTTCTGGAAAACCATGCCGATGGTATTGCGCACGGACACAGGATCTACCTTGGGGCCGTAGATATTGGTGCCATCGAGCAGGATCTCGCCCTTGACGGATGCACCAGGGATAACCTCGTGCATGCGATTCAAAGTGCGCAGCACGGTGGATTTACCGCAGCCAGACGGACCGATGAAAGCAGTAACGGCTTGCGCTGGGATCTGCATATTGACGTTCTGTACGGCGTGGAAATCACCATAGAAAATATCGACGTCGTTGAGCTCGAGCTTAGACATTGTGGAGTTTTCTCCTCTTGTGGAAGTGTGTGAGTGGCGGAATCGTGTGCGGCTATTTCTTGACAGAGAACTTCGCGGAAATTACGCGCGCCGCAATGTTGAGGATGGCTATGAGGATGACCAGCGTCAGCGCTGCGCCCCACAGCTTATCCAGCACGGCAGGCTGGGCACCGGCCTTGTACATATCAAGCATCATCAGCGGCAGCGAAGACTGCGAGCCTTTGAACGCATCCCAGTTAATCACCGAAGAGGAACCAACCAAGACGAGCACCGGGGAAGATTCACCCATCACACGAGCAATGGCCAGCATGATACCGGTGACGATGCCCGATAGGGCCGTTGGCAGCACGATGCGTGCAATGGTCTTCCACTTGGGCACGCCCAGCGCATAGGAGGCCTCGCGCAGATCCATGGGAACCACTCGCAGCATCTCTTCGGTATTGCGTACCACGATGGGGATCATCAACAGGACCAAGGATAGGGCGACGGCAAAGCCAGAACGGCCAAAGCCGAAAAGCGTGATCCACATGGCGAAAATGAACAGCGCCGCCACGATGGAAGGCACACCGGACAGGATATCTACCATGAAGGTGGTGGTGCGACCGAGCCAGCCACCCTTGGAATATTCCACCAAATAGATGGCGGTAAAGATGCCTATCGGTATGGACAGGAGGGAAGCCAAAGCGGTTTGGACAAAAGTACCGACGATGGCGTGAGCGGCACCGCCGCCTTCTGCACTATTCATCACACCGCGCTGGGACAGCGTCCACCAGTCAGCGGAGAAAATCACGCCGCTGCCGCGCGAGATCAGCTCCCAGAGTACCCAGATCAAAGGGAGCATCGCCAAGGCCATGGCGCCCCATACGACGACGGTGGCAACACTATTGGCTGCCTTACGCGCGCCAGAAATTTCCAGGAAGGTTGCCCCACCAGCGGAGGCGGGCTTGTTATTTGTCGTAGTAGTCATTGTTGTCCTTCCTTACTTGTTCTTCACGATCGCGCGGGCAATGGCATTGACCACGAACGTCAGCAAGAACAGCATCAAACCAGCGGCGATATACGCACCAGCGCGCGTCTCATTACCGAACTCGGCGGCAGCGAGGGCGATGGCCGTGGCGAAGGTAGTACCGCCATCGAAAAGGGAGAAACGGAAATCCACCAACGGCGAAACCACCATGTACAGAGCCATGGTCTCACCCAATGCACGGCCCAAGCCCAGCATGGAGCCGGCGACATAGCCGGACATACCGAAGGGCAGGACGGTCATACGGATAACTTCCCAGCGCGTAGCGCCAAGAGCCAGTGCTGACTCGATCTGGCCCGGCGGCGTTTGCACGAAGACCTCACGTGCGGTAGCGGCGATAATCGGCAAAATCATCACTGCGAGCACGATGCCACCGGTAAAGAGGTTGCGGCCGGTAGCAAAGGCAGGCGAGTTATCGTACAGGGTAAACAGGAAGAAACCGCCGGCCCACGATTCAATCCAAGTGTAGAAGCTGGACAGAGCTGGGCCGAGGACCTGCCAACCCCAAAGGCCATAGACGATGGATGGCACGGCGGCCAGCATGTCCACCAAGAATCCCAGCGGCTTAACCAAGCGTGCCGGGGCGTAGTTGGACAAGAAGATGGCAATCGCAAGTGCGACTGGCATAGCCAGAAGCAGCGCGAAGACCGAGATGAGGATAGTCGTTCCGAACATAGTCGGGATACCAAACTTCATCGCGGAGGTATTGGTGGTCTCCCAGCGCTCGCCGTAGGTGAAAAAGCCCAACAGGCCATTCTCGTTGACGCTAAGTGCAGGGACGGCACGCCAAATGAGGAAGACGGCGATCGCCGCGATCATTACGGTGATGAGCGTGGCAGAGGCAGTGGAGAAGAATTCGAAAATGCGGTCACCGGGGCGCTTAACGGAGTTACCGGAGTTAGAGGTAGCCAAGTCATGCTCGTTATCGCCACGGGTATGGGGCTGTTCGATGCCAGAAACGGGCAGCGTCTCTGCAGTCGATGCCTGGGTGAGATTATTGTCTGCCATGAGACGTTTTAATCCTTATTTTAAGTGGAAGCAAGGGACATGCGATGTACATGCCTGCGCCCCCAAAGCACGTCTCGAAGAAGGCAGTGGGGGCGGGCGGAACGTTAAATCACGAGGTAAAACGCGGTCACGTCTTACTGCAACGCGTCAACAGCGTTCTTCAGGCGGTCAAGGTGGTCACCCTTAACTGGGATGAAACCCTGCTCTGCCAACTGGTCATCCTGGTGATCCAACACGCTAGTGAAGAATCCCTTAACCAGTTTACTGGTCTCTTCATCGTAGCCAGCGGAGCAGACGATGTTATAGGTGGTGAGGATCAGCGGATATGCGCCCTCTGCATCGGAAGCGAAGAGAGCCTTGGAGTCAACGACCATGTCGTTCTCGGAAGCGGTGTCCTTGAATACCAGGTTCTCCAGAGCCTTGTTGACGGTCTCGTCATTCAGCTCGACTGGGCCATTGCCAAAGTCAATCTTTGCCTTCTTGACGCCGTCAGATTCCTTCTGGTCAGCAAATCCGGCCTCAACGTAGGTGATAGCACCCTCGATGTTTGCTACCTGGTCAGCTACGCCAGAGGAACCGTTTGCGCCTTCACCTACGGAGTCTGGGAACTGCTTGCCTTCACCATCCCATTTACCGGTAGACGCGCTCAGGAACTTCTGGAAGTTATCGGAAGTACCAGACTCATCAGAACGGAAGATGACATGAATGTCAGTGTCCGGCAGGTCTGCACCATCATTATCAGCGGCGATCGCTGCGTCGTTCCACTTCTTAATCTCTCCCTTGAAAATCTTGACTAGAGTTTCGGTAGAGAGGCTGATTTCCTGGTCCCCCAGGTTATAAGCGATGGCGACCGGGCCGATGGTAGAAGGAAGGTGCCATGCATCGTTGCCATCGCAACGCTCCTTGGCAGCCTCAATCTGGCCGTCACTTTCCTTGAGCGGGGAGTCGGACCCAGCGAAGTGTGCCTGACCGTTAATGAAAGCCTCAACGCCCTTACCCGAACCGGAAGCGGTGTAGGACAGGTTTGCGTCTGGGTTATCCGCTGCGAAGGCGGTGCCGAAGTACGACATTGCGTTCTGCTGGGAGGAGGCACCCTCACCAACAATCTCGCCAGCGACGCCGCTGCCCTCGGAGGAACCCGAGGAGCCAGAGCCGGTGTCCTCAGAACAAGCTACGAGAGCAGTAGAGCTGGCGGCCAGGAGGCCAAAGATAGCGGCAGAGTGCTTAAAATTGCGAATCACGGGAAAACCCTTTCCGGTGCAGATTAGAGATTGATTGTCCGAGGAAACCGCCTCCCCATCAACGGGGATGTACTGCCTAGCGGCAGCCACCTGCATCCCACGTCCGCTAAACGTGATGCGGGATGCAGATACGCAGGTGCGATTTTCTCACAACCAGTGAACCTAATCGAAGGAATTAACTAGCAGGGTTACTTAAGGTAAACACTTCATGAACAAGCTAGAAAGTTAACGCGAGCTTAATCACACTGGCCCCAAACAACGTGCTCTTCATCAACGCAAAAGCCCAGCCGCTTGTAGGCCTTCAGTGCCGGCTCATTATCCGCTTCCACGTATAAAATAACCCGCTGAGCTCCCTTTTCTACCATGCGTTGCAACCCAATTTGCAGCAACGGTCCGCCCAATTTCCGGCCACGATACGCCTCTGCAAGGCCCACGACGTAGACTTCACCGAAACCGGGATCTTCCTCCTCGTGCCACTTGGCCCAGTGGAAACCGGCAAGGACCGGGTGCCCCTGCGTGTTCTCGTCCCAAAAGAACAAAACGTCTCGGGGATCGAGCCAGTCAGCTTCCATGCCGCGATGCAGGCGCTCTAAATCCCAACCGCCTTGCTCTGGGTGCCAAGAAAAAGCCTCATTATTAACGCGCAGCCATTCCTTATCCACGGTGTCCTTGCCCCATTTGTCCACCGCCTCGCTGTAATCGACGGCCTGCAGCGGCAGCACGCCTACGTGGGCAGCGCTTTCTAGGTCGCTGCCATCGATGCTCATAACCACGAGGGTGCGGGTAACAGTAAGGGCCCGGGAGCTAGCCAGAGCCTGTGCCGGTTTGCCGTTGCCATGCGCCCAAATTTCGAGGTTAGTGGTGGCGTGAGCGGTGGCATCATACAGCGCGGTGCCATAACCCTTGCCGCGATAATCTGGAGCGATAAAAAGCTCCGCAGTGGAATCCTTGCGGCCCGATACGCCAATCGGATTACCGTCGATCCAGGCCACCAAGTGCTCGTGGTGCAGGCGCTCATCGCGCAAGCCGTTAAGGAATTGCTCCGACAGCGGGGCGATACCATCGGCCTTTTCTGTAAGTGCTGCGAGCTCTTCCAGGGAGCTCGCCAGTTCTGGGGAGGCGGGGAGGTTTTCTTCGGTGATATTCATGGTGCTCATAATACGTAGGCTAAATTTGAGGGTGTGAGTGTAGTCAAAGTCGACCGGCGCATCGTGCACGCGCTCATCGTGGCGGGCGTGGTCATTGTCGCCTGGGTCGCCGATGCCTGCGTGGCCATGCATTCTGAGCACAGGATTGCCCAGCAGGTAAAGGAAAACTCCAGGCTGGAAAACTCCCCACAGGTTTATATTGGCGGGACCCCGTACCTGTGGGCGGCAGGCTCTAAGGAAATCCCCTATCTGCAGGTCAAGGCGCTGGATGTAGAGGTTCCCAAGCTGGGCATGGTCAACGCCTCGACCGTGCTGCGCGATATCACCGTCACCCCTGAGCAGGTGCTAAGCGGCGATATCGAAGGCGCGCCCGTATCTACCTATTCGCGCGGCATTTCCCTGGACGGCGTGGCACTGGGGCGTCTTTTGGGTATTACCGATCTCTCTATTGCCAATCCGGATGATATTTCGCCTTCCGGCGGCGTTTCTGCCAAGGCAGAGCTTACCGGCACCTTGCCGGGCGATAAGGAGAAGTCCACCGCCCTGGTCACGCTGCGCCTAGTGGGCCCGGAGTTCCGCATGGAGGTCTACGGCACCGATGATCCGCGCCTGCAGGAGGCGTTTTCCCTCAACTTCACTACGCGCGAGCTCCCACTGCCGGCGCAAGCGACCATGGTGAGGCTGCAGGGCGGCACCATCTACTTTGAGGTTCAGCGCCGCAATATCAAGGTCCAGATGGCCCAGCTATCCCCTCTAGAAATCGAGGGCTCGGAGCAACGGGCCGTCAAGGAGGCCGAAAAGAAAGCGGCCGATACCGCCAATAAGGTAGGCCCTGCACCAAACGAGGATAAATCCTAACGAAGACGAATAAAGTCCCGCAGCACTTCCTGCACGGAGCGCTGTAGCACCTGCCGCCCCTCCTGCGGCGCGTAGACCTCGATGGCATCAGCCACAGAGGTCAGCGTCACGTGGCGGAAGATTCCTTCGAATTCGCCATCGGCCTGGAAGCGCTGCGGGGTACGGCACTCAAGCTCAACACGCTGGGCATCATCAAAACCCAAGGTCTTTTCCTTCACCAGCCGTTTGAGCAAGCCTTGCTTATCGGCGCCAAACAGGTGCAGCAGGCCGATGACCCCGCGCATGCCGCTTAGTTTTTCTAACCCAAAAAGCGCCAGGCCCTCGTCGAAGGAATTGTGCGGGTTGGTCACCACCGGCAAGGGGCCCAAGAAGGTCCAGGGGTTGGTATTAGACGTAAACAGGAGCGGGATATCCTGCTTATGGAGCATATGCTTGCAGCGGGATTCCGCACATACCGTAATCTGCGGCGGGTTGCGGCGCGCCCGCAGCCAGGCCCGAATGGCCACGTTGAGATAGCGCAGCGGGGTGGCGGAAAAGCCTTGTTCGCGGGCGCGGTCCACGCGCGCGAGAACATCCGCGTCCATACCGAAGCCGGCATTGACGGCAAACCAGCGTTCATTCCACGTGCCGAGATAAATGGTGCGGCGCAGATCGTGCTCTAGCGAGCGGGCCAAAACATGGGTGGCCTCGACTGGAGTACTAGGAAAGCCGAGGGCACGGACGAAGACATTCGCAGACCCGGTGGGAATGACGGCGAGCGCCGGTACCTCGTGTCGGCTGGGGGTATCGCCACCGGCCGGTCCCAGCAGACCATTGACAATCTCATTGACGGTGCCATCACCACCTACGGCAATGATGACATCATAATCGTCCACGGTCAGACCGCGGACAATGTCTTCTGCATGCCCTGAATAGTGGGTAAACTTCACCAGCAGGTGCATCCCTGCTACGGCCCGCAGGACGGGCACGATTTCGCGAAAGATCCCGTGGGATTGCGAAGTCGAATTGGGGTTGGAAATCATCAGCGCACGCACAACGGCCCAGCCTAGTAGTTAAAGCACCCCTGGCACGACTAGGCTGGACGCACATGAGCGAAAATACCAGCAACTCTACTACCCCTAACGTCGAAACCGCCGCCGCGTCCCACCCGGAAAACACCTCCGGCGCGCTCAACGGCAATGATGCGGTCAACCGGGCCGCCGAGCAGTGGAAGGATGCGGCCAACCACAATATTCCTGCCATCGAGCTGGGCGATGTCCCTATCCCCGCAGATACCGCTAACCTGCGTCAGGGCCCATCGCTCCACGATGGCCTGCTGGGACTCCTCCCCCTTGTAGGCGTCTGGCAGGGCGAGGGCCAGGCCCACGACACCGACGGGAGCGAATACACCTTTGGCCAGCAGCTGGTCATCGCCCACGACGGCGAGAATTACCTAACTTTTAGCTCGCGCACCTGGAAGATCGATGCTGAGGGCAAGCCGCAAGGCCCATCTACCCGCGAAACCGGTTTTTGGCGTATCTCTGCCAAGGATGAAATCGAAGTCACCTACACCTCTTCTACCGGCATCGTGGAGATCTTTTACGGCGAGCCCTTCAACGAGCGCGCGTGGCAGCTCGAATCCGCCTCCACCATGGTCACGGAGACCGGCCCAAAGAACCTGGGCCCTGGCAAGCGCATGTACGGTCTCATGCCCAATAACAACCTAGGCTGGGTAGATGAGCGCATGGTCGATGGTGAGATGCGCCCCTACATGTCCGCTGAGCTTACCCGCATCGCCGGGTAAAGAACTGCCTAAGCCCCTAGCGCAGCATCGATCAGGCCCCGGATTTCTTTCTCGTTATCCGGGGCTTTTAGCGTTTTCTCATTTAATTTAGTCACCCGTACCGCCACACGTACGGAAGAGACCAACCACACCGAATCGGACTTTTCCAGGTACTCCACCGTCAACGGCTTGGCCTTGCAGCGATAGCCGTGTTCTTGGGCGTAGTCAAAGAGCGCTGCCTGCGTGGTACCAGGCAAAATGCCGCGGCCGGCGGCGGTACGCAGCTTTTTTCCTCGCACCGCCACCACGGTAGAGGTAGCACCTTCTAAGATTTCGCCGGTATCCGGGTCCGTCAGTATGAGGTCGTCATACCCTTTGTCTTTAGCTATGCGCAGCATCGCCATCGTCGCGGCGTAGTTGAGCGTCTTAGCCGGTAGCTCTCCGGCCACATGCCACAGGCGCGGGGTCGTCAGGACGGTAACACCGGTAGAGCGTTGGTGAAGGGGGACATCACCCAGCGGCTGCACCGTCACCCACGCGCTAGGCACGCCGGTGGCGGCCCGGCCACGAGTATAGGTCCACGTGCATTTGGCATCCGGAAGATTAGTATCGGTACCGTAATAATCCGCAATCGCCAGCCGAGTCGCCTCTTCCCACTTATTCGTCGGCGGTTCCGGGAGGTCGAGCGCCCGCGCCGAATCGCGAAAGCGCTGCGCGTGGCGGGTAAGGTTGGCCGCCTTGCCGCCGCGGACCAGCAGCGATTCAAAGATGCCATCCCCGCGGGTCACGGCGGCATCATCGGCATAGACAAGCGGCAGGGAGGGAGAATGCTTGCGTACCGATCCACCGAAGGGTTCCACGACGTAGATGACTGACTCTTTTCGCGGGGAGGGTTTCATACACACGATTATGCCCTACCATCGGTAGGTGTGAGTTATTCTTCGCCACTTCTGCAACGCGCCGGTGCCGCCGAGCACCAGGACGCAACTGTACTCGATGCCCAAGGTGTGGCCTGGCACTACGGCAATCCCCTTGGGGAGCAGCGTGCGGCCGAAACGGGAACTATCGCCATCGACCGCTCGCAGCGCCGCGTACTGCGCGTCAGCGGGGCTGATGCGCCAGGTTTTCTTAATAACCTGCTGTCACAAAAGCTTGATGATGTCCCCTCTGGTTTCTCCGCCGGCACCCTCGACCTGGATACCCAGGGCCACATTGTCCATCACATGGATATTACCCGCGTCGGCGATAATTTTTACCTCGATCTCCCCGCCGCGCAGTTCGAATCCGCCCGAGATTTTTTCACCAAAATGGTCTTTTGGTCTGCGGTCACGATCGAAGAAGCCGACATTGCAATCATCACAATGCTGGGTAAGTCCAATATTCCTATCCCACCCACCGTGACCTTTTCCCGCGAAGTGCAGTGGTTAGGTACTAAGCGTGTTGACCTAGGCATTCCGCGCGCAAAGTTGGTGGAAACCATGGCCATGTTGGAGACAGAGGGTGCGCAACTAGCCGGGCTTATGGCCTTTACCGCCGAGCGCGTGCGCGCCCGGGAGCCGGAGCTTGCTGCCGATTTAGATAAGAAGTCCATCCCGCACGAAGTTCCGCAGTGGATTAGCCGCAGTGAAACCAATCCCGCCCATGTGCACCTGAATAAAGGCTGCTACCGCGGCCAGGAAACCGTAGCCCGCGTGGAGAACCTAGGCCGCTCCCCCCGTCTTTTGGTGCTCCTTCACTTGGACGGATCCGCGCCAGAGCGGCCCACTGTGGGCGATGACATTACTTTCAATGGGCGTAAGGTAGGTCGCATCGGAACCGTCGTTGATGACTGCGACTTCGGCCCCATCGCTTTGGGGTTGGTAAAGCGCTCTGCCTTAGATGCAGGCACAGTGGAGATCGGCGATACCGCGGCGTCGATTGACCCGTCCTCTATCCCCGAAGATGAGGGCCCCAAGGCCGGGCGCGCGGCGGTAAACCGGCTGCGCGGGCGGTAGATTTTCCACTCATCGGGGGCCGGTGCGGAATTTTTTCATCACACACGCTATTGTGTCTTACAGGAAGATACATCATTGACAAGCCGATGGGGCGCCCAAGAATCCCTGGAGCGCCCTACTAGCCCAAGGGGGTCATGCACATGGGACGCGGACGCGCTAAGGCAAAGCAGACCAAAGTTGCACGCCAGCTCAAGTACAACTCACCCGATATGGATATCGAGTCCCTTCAACGGGAACTCGCTGCTCAACAAGAGGGTGACTCCCACGACTATGAAGAGGATGATCCCTACGCCGAAGAGGATGATCCCTACGCCGAGTATGTCGGCGGATGGGATATGGACAACGAGGACGAGCGCTAATCTTCCGCTCGAAGAGCGCCAATCTTCCGCTCTTAGAGTAGTTGTGAAAAAGGCCTTAGGTTTTTAACCTAAGGCCTTCCTCTTGTACCTCTGTACTAGAAGTTGGAGTGTTCCCCGTGCATGATAACGCGTGGTTGTTCACCGTCTGCTGCGCGGACGCTGCCCAGCTCCCACGCATCGATATGGCGGGCGGTAAGCATGGCTAGGGCGCGGTCGCGATCCTCCGGATTGACCACGGCAATCATGCCCACGCCCATGTTGAAGGTTTTTTCCATCTCCGCCAGCTCTACCTTGCCCACGGACGAGATGAGTTTGAAGATCTGACCCGGATTCCACGTGGAGCGGTTGACCTCGGCACTCAGGCCCTCCGGGATAACGCGCTCCAAGTTGCCGGCCAACCCGCCTCCGGTGACGTGGCAGAAGGTGGATACGGAGCATTCCTGCGCCAGAGCCAGGCACTCTTTGGCGTAAATGCGGGTGGGCTCCAAAAGCTCCTCGCCTAGCGGGCGGCCAAGCTCTTCCACATAACCGTCTAGTGGCATTCCCGCTTGTTCCAGCAAGACGTGGCGCACGAGTGAGTAGCCGTTGGAGTGCAACCCGGACGAGCCCATGGCAATGAGCACATCGCCCTCGCGCACCTTTTCCGGGCCCAGCACTCCATCGGCCTCAACCACGCCGACGGCGGTGGCAGAAACATCATATTCGCTCTCCCCCATCATGCCGGGGTGTTCGGCCGTCTCACCGCCGAGCAGCGCAGCACCCGCCTGCACACAGCCCTCAGCGATACCCTTGACTATCTCGGCCACCTTTTCCGGCACGACCTTGCCCACAGCGATGTAGTCCTGCAGGAATAGCGGCTCGGCGCCGCAGACAACAAGGTCATCGACACACATGGCAACGAGATCGATGCCAATGGAGTCATGCTTATCCATAGCCTGCGCTACGGCCAACTTCGTGCCAACTCCATCGGAGCCAGCAGCGAGAATCGGTTCTTTGTATTCGCCCAGCTTGAAAAGCCCCGCAAAGCCGCCAAGGCCACCCATAACCTCCGGGCGGGTGGCGCGCTTGGCATGTGGGGCGAACAGGCTTACCGCGCGGTCGCCTTCTTCGATATTCACGCCGGCTGCGGCGTAGGAGTTGTCACTCATGTTCTTAGAAGTTCCTTAGACGTTTTTATTTGGTTCCGAGCAGGGTGCGCACGGCATCGGCATGGGGGTTTCCGGTAGGAAGACCTAAAGCGTACTCGCCCGAGAAGCAAGCGGTACACAACTCAGAGCGAGGCTGCTCGGTGGCGGCGACCATTTGATCGATGGATACAAAACCCAGGGAATCGGCGCCGATGGTCTCGCAGATGGTGGAGCACATCTCGTCCGGATCATCGGACGGGTTGGCATTGGCGATGAGCTCGCCGGGCGAGGCGAAATCGATGCCATAAAAGCATGGCCACTTCACCGGCGGGGAGGCGATGCGCACGTGGACCTCGGCGGCGCCGGCCTCGCGCAACATGCGGATGAGTGCATGCTGGGTATTGCCGCGCACGATGGAATCATCTACCACGACAAGCTTCTTGCCGTCGATGACCTCGCGCAGCGGGTTGAGCTTTAGCCGAATGCCCAGCTGGCGCAGCGTCTGCGTGGGCTGGATAAAAGTGCGACCCACATACGCATTTTTCACCAGGCCGTGGGCGAAAGTGATGCCGGATTCACGGGCGTATCCCACCGCGGCCGGGTTGCCGGATTCCGGCACGGGGATCACCAGGTCGGCATCCTCGACCGGGTATTCGCGGGCCAAGCGGCGGCCGATGTCTACGCGGGAGGCGTTGACGGAGCGGCCCTTGATATCGCTATCCGGGCGGGCTAAGTAGACGTATTCGAAGACGCAGCCACTGCGCTGGGTGGGCGCGAAATGTTCAGATCGGATGCCGGCCTCATCGATGGCCACGAGCTCGCCCGGCTCAATCTCGCGAATAAATTGCGCACCGCAGATATCTAGCGCACATGTTTCGGAGGCAACGACCCACCCCTTGGCCAGCCGACCGAGCACCAACGGTCGCACGCCCTGTGGGTCACGCGCGGCATACATGGTGTGGCCATCGGTAAAGGTCAAGCAGAACGCGCCCTTGACCCGCGGCAAAAGTTCGCAGGCAGCGTCAAAGACAGAGGTGGTGTCATCCACGCCATCGGCAAGCAACATGGACAAACACATCGAGTCAGACACCGATTCCTCATACGGCTTAATCAAGCCGCGCTCGACGGCCTCTGCCCGCAGCTCGAGGTAATTGACCAGATTGCCGTTGTGGCCCAAGGCAATGTCCACACCCGTAGAAGAAGTGGAGAACATCGGCTGCACATTGGACCATTCCTTGCCACCGGCCGTGGAATAGCGTGTGTGGCCCACCGCCACGTTGCCGGTCAAGGAAGAAAGGATCGATTCATCGAAAATATTGGCCACCAGGCCCATGTCTTTAAAGACAACGATGCGGTCATCATCGCCCACCGCAATGCCCGCGGCTTCTTGCCCGCGGTGCTGGAGAGCAAAAAGGCCAAAGTAGGTAAGTTTCGAGACTTCCTCCCCGGGAGCCCAGACGCCAAAGACGCCACACTCTTCGCGGGGTTCCTCCTCGTTATGATCGTCAAGGTCAGTGATACTAGGAGTATGTACTTCTACCACGGCGTTTATATTAGCGCGTTGGACCGTCGAAAACTAACGGAATAATGGGTAGCCACTGTGCAATCTCGCCTGCACGCGCCCCGGAAGCATCGACGCGACCGGTGTTTATGGCTTCGTCCCAGTCCATGACACCGGTGGCCAAACGCAGCCAGGTCTCCGCATCCATTTCCACCACATTGGGTGGGGTGCCGCGCGTGTGGCGGGGACCTTGAATGCACTGCACCGCAACAAACGGGGGTACGCGCAACTCCACTGAGTGCCCGGGCGCATCGGCTTCGAGGATGCGGGCGGTGCGACGTACGGCATCAGCAAGCAGAGCCCTGCCTGGCTTTTGGTGCCCATCTGGGTCCTGAATCCACTCTTTGATGGTGATGACGGCCGCGCGCGTGGCGGCAGGATCTACGGGTTTAGGCATAGCCACAGCATAGCTACCGTTATCTTGTTGTTTATGCCACCGTGGCCTATATTGGCCTGGACCGCGACGGCCAGCCGCTGACCGCGCGCACCTTCACCCCACGGACCGAAGAAGACCTCCGCTTGGCTGAGCACGCCAATATCCTGCGTGAACTGCGCGGCGAATATTCTTTGAAACCGCTCATCGTGGCGCCGCACCACCAGCACGTGGGTTAAATTTTCAGCACAATTTCTCATGCGCGGCGCTTGCGCACCAGCCTGCTATTACATTGGTTATAGGGACCACGCTAGAGAAATGAGTTGATATGTCTTACCCACGCCTGCACCACAGGGTGCAGTACTCCGCCGCTTTAGTTGCCTCCGCATTGCTGTTGGCCTCCTGTCAGAACCCGGCCAACCGGGAAGATAAAGATACGGCCTCTGCTACACCAACGACCACATCTTCTTCTACTTCCATGAAAAAGACCTCAGAAGCATCTTCCACTACATCTAGTTCTCATTCCGCTACCAGCGCCAACAGCTCCGCCACAAGCTCTTCCACCACTTCCGCTAAGCCAAGTGGCTCCCATGCCACGCAGCGCTCCGAAATCGAGGGACACGTGGTGGTGCTTTCTACCGGCGGCACCATCGCCAGCACCCACGATGACAAGGGCGCGGTGGTGCCCACCGTTAAAGGCTCTGATCTGGTAGACCCGCTGTACTCCGAGTTCGACAGGGACAAGCTGGAACTTGAGGTCCAAGACATTGCCAACCTGGATTCTTCTGCGATGACCTTGGCTGATACCGATAAAATCATTACCGCCGTACAGGAGCACCTAAAGCGCGATGATGTGGATGGCGTGATCGTCACCCACGGCACCGATTCGATGGAAGAAACCGCCATTGCGCTCGATACTTTCCACAACAGCGATAAACCCGTCGTACTCACCGGTGCGATGCGCCCGTTCGATGACGATGATCCAGACGGCCCGGAAAACCTCGCTGCCGCGGTGGAAACTGTCACCAACCCGGACTATGCCGGCCACGGCGCATTTATTGCCTTTGGTGGCAAGGTTATCCCCGCCCGCGGCGCATTCAAATCGGATACGGAAAAAGCCGATGGTTTCGCGACCAATAGCCAGGAGAAATTCCCTGAGCGCCCCGAGCCGCTGAAGTACGCTCCCCTGAGCGATGTCCGCGTGGACATCATTACCGCCTACCCCGGCGCCCCAGCGGATCTCATAGAGCAATCTTTGGCCAAAGGCGCGCAGGCCATCGTCATTGCGGGCATGGGTTCGGGCAATATCGGCCCGGATTTGGCCAACGCCGCCATGGAAGCCGCCAAGTCCGTCCCAGTCGTGCTCACTAGCCGCGTGGATCACGGACCTGTCGAGGGTATCTACGGCGGCGCCGGTGGCGGTGCCACGCTTGCCGATGCCGGCGTTATCCCCTCCGGCAACCTCCGCGCACCCCAAGCCCGCATGTTGCTTGCAGCCGCAGTTGCCACGGGAACGGATGCGCACAAGCTCTTTCCTACTGCAAAATAAGGCCGAACGCTTTAACACAACGCTGAAAGGAGGAGAGCATGGCTGAAATTTTGGACGTTGGATACTACATCACTAAGTGCCTTCCCCACGTGCACAAGCTCAAGCTGTACAAGCTGTGCTACTTCTCCCAAGGCTAGCAGGTAGCGGGGACTGAATATCCCTGGCCAGTGCCCTATATCCCTGGTAGGCAATCCGCAAAACTCAGCAACTATGAAGAGCCCGACCCCGAAAAGTGGACACATCGGGGGTCGTGCACTAGGCTCCACCAAGGCTTGGGATACCTAACCCCGACCGAGGTGGAAACCGACTTTGGAAGCAGATCCCGCCACAGGTAATAAAAGACACAAGGCACATGCCTAGGAACAAAGCTCCGGGCACTTCAAATTTATGAATACACTTTTTCCGTCCATGAGAACGGACCACGAAATATATGCAGTCTACGGCGCAGAGCAAACTCCAGCTCCTCGAACGCTGTACGAAATATTCACTGCCACTGTTGGTGCTTATCCGGATGAACTAGCCCTCGTGGGGTCTAACGAGCAGTTAACTTACCAAGAACTTGCCCGACGTGTTGAGGCCGAAGTATCCCGTTTAGCCGAAATCGGTATCGGAAAGGGAGATAGGGTCGGTATCAGAGTACCGTCGGGTACCACAGACCTATATGTGGCAATCCTATCTACGATCTGCGCGGGTGCGGCATACGTGCCAGTTGACTGGGATGACCCAGATAGTCGCGCAACCGTGGTATGGGAGGAGGCACAGGTAGCTGCTGTATACGGCAAAGGTCTAACCATTGAGCCAATAGGCTCCGATCACGCACCTATCGAGCCCGCTCGCCCCGACTTGAGTGACCATGCCTGGATTATTTTCACCTCAGGTTCAACAGGGAAACCGAAGGGCGTGGCTATTTCCCACCGATCCGCTGCGGCACTCGTTGACGCTGAATCGCGAATGTACCTGGTCAAAGAACCGCTGAAACCTGGCGACAGGGTAATGGCAGGTTTGTCCGTGGCCTTCGATGCTTCTTGTGAAGAAATGTGGCTGGCATGGCGTTATGGTGCCGCCCTTATCGCCGCTCCCCGCGACATTGTGCGCTCAGCCGATGCGCTCGGCGAATGGATAACTAGCCAGGAAATCACCGCTGTATCAACGGTTCCCACTCTGGCTTCGTTCTGGCCCACTGAGTCGCTATCAGCAGTACGATTACTTATCTTCGGTGGAGAGGCGCTACCGAAGAGTCTTATTAACCGCCTAGTGGCTCCGGGCCGCGAAATATGGAACACGTACGGCCCCACTGAGGCGACAATCATCTCTACAGGTCAGCTCATGGAACACCTTGAAGATGACCAGCCGGTCAGAATTGGCCGGGCAACGCCAGGCTGGCAGCTAGCGGTCATCGACCCAGAAACTGAAGAGCCCGTGCGCTGGGGGGAAACCGGTGAACTCATCGTGACAGGCGTAGGTCTTGGTTCCTATCTCGATCCCTCCAAAGACGCGGTGGCCTACGCCCCTTTGGAATCACTGGGCTGGGAACGTGCCTATCGCACGGGGGACTTGGTGGTAGCAGACCGGGAAGGGTTGATTTTCGCGGGCAGGGCAGATGATCAAATCAAATTTGGTGGGCGGCGAATGGAATTGGGGGAACTCGATCGTGCGCTACTGAGTGTGCCGGGAGTCACTGCAGCAGCAGCGGCCAAGCAAGAGACTCCCGCAGGCTCCGATGTCATAGTTGGGTACATCGTCACCGACACGGAAATCAATTTAGCTGAAGCTCGCAATCATCTATCTGCGGTGTTGCCCGGGGGCATCGCTCCAACCTTGTGCGTCCTCGACGAGCTACCTATGAAAACCTCCGGAAAAGTTGACCGCAAAGCGCTTCCTTGGCCTTTGCCGGAATCTGGAGAAGCACTATCGACTCTCCCCACTGAGCTTCATTGGTTGGCCGAAAAATGGATGGACCAACTCGGACCAATCGCTATTGAGTCTGACTCGAACTTCTTTGAGCTCGGAGGATCCTCAGTCGCCATCGCAAAGCTCGCCGTTGAGCTAAGGTCTTACTATCCTGCCCTGGGTATCGGAGATCTCTACGACAATCCGACGCTACGTGGCATGGCGGCACACATTAACACCTTGGAAGGACCTGGAACGCAGCGCCCTACCCCGGACTCAATCCCCTGGTGGGCTGGTATTTTCCAATTCCTCACTGTTTGTGGCATCTACGTAGTTAACACTCTGCGATACATCATTGGTTCACTCTTAGTAGTCTGGGCCCTCGGTTTCTTCTTCGATGCTGGGTGGGTGCCGTCCCTTCCACTACTACCTATAGCGATTTCTGGGGCTCTGCTATTTTCGATGCCAGGAAAAATACTCCAAGCCACTATCGCCGTGCGGGTGTTAACAATGGGAGTGAAGCCAGGAGAATATCGGCGCGGTGGGTGGACGCACCTGCGGGTTTGGGCAGCAACACGGTTCGTGACTTACCTACGCCTGGACTCTTTGTTGGGCGCTCCCACCGCGCCACTCCTTTACCGATTATTTGGCTGCCAGGTTGGCCAAAGAGCCAAATTGTCAGCGATGCCACCGGTGACGGGACTGTTGTCTATCGGTGAAGACTCGGCTCTTGAGCAAGAAGTTGACATCGAAGGAAACTGGATCGACGGTGACACGTTTTATGTCGGAAAAACCGTGATTGGTAACCGGGTTCGCGTCGGTCTGCGGACGTTTATCACTCCTGGCTCCCGAATCGGTGACGACGCTGAAATTCTTCCTGGCTCGTGCGTGTCCGGCGAAGTTCCTAATGGCCAACTCTACTCTGGCTCCCCATTGGTACACATTGGTGCTGCTGGTTTGAAATGGCCCAATCAAACTCCAAGCGAAGCTGTTGCAGCAGGTGCAGTTCGTGGCACAAAGACACTCCCATTGCATTTCCTTTATCTAACAGGGCAACTGTGGATGAGTTTGTTGCCAATTATTTCTATTTTGCCAGGTGTGGCCGTCGTTCTTCCCCATGTAATCACACGAATCCGGTACCAAGAAGTCTTTCCCATTCTCGCACTGTGGACTCCTGTATTTACTTTGCTGACAGTAGTGACGTGGCTTGCCCTCGTCATTTTCACTGTTCGGTTTTGTTCAATGCTTATCAAACCAGGATACTTCCCAGAGAAATCCGCAACTGGATGGGCTGTGTGGCTAACTCACTCGCTACTGCAAAAGACGCTTACATCCACGTACTTTATGTACGCAGGGTGGATGACTCCAGCGTTTCTTCGCCTGCTCGGCGCCCGCGTCGGCAGACACACGGAAATCTCCACCGTTGAAACGATTCCGCACCTCACCTCCATTGGTGATCGTACTTTCCTCGCAGACCACTCACTCTGCGCGTCAGCCCAGTTCCGAAACGGATGGATCCATATCGGAACCACGGTTATCGGTAATGGTTCATTCGTTGGAAACTCGGGAATCGTCGGCAACGACCACGATTTACCTGAAGATTCTCTGATTGCAGTACTTAGCTCCACTCCTGAACGTCCGGGGCGCGGCACATCCTGGCTGGGACGTTCAATACGCGAGATTCCTCGCGCCCGTGAAGATGCGAATCTAAGCCAGACATATAACCCACCAATGGGACTTGAAATTGCTCGAATGCTAGTTGAAGCGCTGCGATTTCTGCCAATTGTCATCACTGCGTATCTTGACTTAATGATCGTTTGGGCCGGAACGGTCGTCTATATGGCATACGGCAAGGGGCTAGCCGGCCTGGGGGGAGTCCTGCTCTGGTCCTTCCCCATCGTCCTGACGGCCGGCATAATCGCCAGCTTGCTGCCGATCGCTGCCAAATGGATCCTGATCGGACGTTTCAAAGCTGGGAAACACACCCTCTTCTCAACCTTCGTCTGGCGGGGTGAACTCGTTGACAACTTTACCGAGATTCTTGCAGTCCCCGCGCTTATCCGAATGTCCTTGGGCTCGCCTATGTACAACCTTTGGATTCGACTAATGGGGTGTTCGGTGGGTCGAAGTGTGTGGTGCGAGACATGGTGGCTGCCCGAATTTGATCTTATTGAGATAGGTGATCGAGCTACGATCAACCGCGGCACAGTCCTTCAGACGCACCTCTTCCACGACCGCGTTATGGCCTTAGAACCTGTAACAGCCGAATCAGGATCCACGCTAGCCCCAAATAGTTTTATGCTTCCCGGCTCGTCAATGGGTGCGCGAACAACCGTGCTTCCTGGCTCGCTCATTTTGCGACAAGACGCCATCCCGTCGGACTCTATTTGGGCCGGCAACCCGGTTTCACACGTTGAAATTCCTACTAATGTACACGGCTAAGATAAGCATTTTGAAAGAGAAAAATGGACAAGGTTTCCCAATCTGAACAGCTAAATCCCGTCGCCTCATATCCCAAACCGGGTCCAGCTCCTGTCCGCCCCATCTGGGATGGAGAGAAAGCAGCACCTCCCATCGTTGTCGCACCGCCGGAGGATCCGAACGAAACGCGCTGGAATAGAGAGCTAGCTTTTGGCCCCGTCCGTAACTCCAATAGAATTACTGGTCTCGATGCTGCTCGCGGTGTCGCACTATTTGGCATGATTGCGGTGCATATCCTCCCTGCGTATAACGAATACACGGGTCGCCCGACACTCATTTGGCAAGTCAGCGCCGGGCACGCGGCTCCACTATTTGCCGTCCTGACCGGTGTAGCTATTGCACTTCTAACAGGGGCAAATAACCCACACACGGGACGCAGGCTCCTCCGCAGTCGAGTGACGCTTGCGGTACGGGCAATCTTCATTCTGCTGCTAGGCCTGTCTATCAACGAATTGCGTCTACCTGTATATAATATTCTTCCTTATTACGGGTTAATGTTTTTATTTGCAATTCCTCTAGTCTCATTGCGCATTCGCACTCTCTTATCTTTGGCATTGGGCTGGGCGCTTCTGGGACCAGCTGCAGCATTTTTCATCAATTCGCACATCGACTACACAACGACTTACAACCCAAACTTCACCTCCCTATTTCAACTTACAAGCGACACTCTCATAACTTTATTTGAAGGAGGAACCTATCCACTTATAACGTGGATGACTTATATTCTTGTCGGTATCGCAATCGGTCGTTTAAACCTTCGGTGGATGTCAACCCAAGTAAGTCTCATTGTTTGTGGAGCGGGGCTTACTCTGACAGCAATATTTGCATCGACATTTCTCGTCGATTTCCTCGGTGGATTCGCTAAACTCTTCTGCTACACCAAGGATTACAAGGTGGAAGATATCACCAATGTCCTTGATTACGGCCCTGACGGCCACATGCCGACTGACACGTGGTGGTGGCTTACCGTTAACGGGCCCCACACAAACACGCCTTGCAACCTACTTACCTGCACCGGCTTATCCCTTATGGTAATCGGATCCATGCTTGTGATAAGCCGAATGCTCAATCATCTACTCGACCCCCTCATAGCTGCAGGTTCAATGACACTGACGTTGTACACTATTCACCTGGTGCTGTTCTCGTTTTTTGATGTCTCCATCCATGATGCTCCCGTCATTTGGTTTCTTGCCCAAGCTTTCGGTGCACTCATCCTCGCGAGCACATGGTTATCAATGGCGGAAAAGGGGCCGATTGAATCAGTCGTATCCAGACTTTGCCGTTTCATCAGTCGCGTAATTGTTCCTAACCCGCCGCAACCAGTTATCGTTGACCAGAAATAGCTTTGTTAGTTTCGGTTACAGCTGCCAATTACTTCATTTATCTCAAGAAAAAGACAGTCCAGTATGAATAGCAAGACTTCTAGGCTTTCCACTTCCAGGAAGGTTCTTTCAATTTTCCTTTCCTGCAGCGCAATCATCAGCGCCACAGCATGCGGACACATCGACACAACGGGGTCATCCCGGAAACCTTCTCCTCAGATCCTGGATGAAAAGCGGCTTGTTCGGGATACTGACGCGGTATCTGACCAAGGTGGAAAACTGGTTGAAGCGTCCTCGTCTTGGTCTCCAACGACTGAGGACTAGGTGTGACACAGTGAATCTTAAACGCTGTATTCCCAGACGGAGGGCCCGACCCCACCCGACTGGGCAGCAGGACTGCCACTCGACGCCGACGGGCACGAATGCGACTACTACCGCAAGGATTAGACGCGCCAGAGAGGCAACTCGCGCCAACTGTCAGGTGCTCCTGTGCGAGAAAACGGCACGATGGGATTGTGCGGGTAGGTGTGGAACAGCTTCGGCAGCCGGTCGGCTGGAGACAAGTCCAGTTGGCGGTGCAAGTATTGGATAAGGGAGAGCTGCCCGAACACGCGATTCATTCTTTCAGCTACCGGAGCCAGCCTGACACCATTGTTCAGTTTCGGTTTGATGTCGTAAACACGGTTGAATATCCTTGCTTGATGAGCTGCGTAATTACGCAGAATATTCAAGGATTTCAGCCATGATTCAAGCTGAGGACCCGTTAGGCCGCCGGGCTCGGCAATCCGTTTGCGCACAATATTGGGCGACATGCCGTACAGGTACGACAGCATCCCCCAATCCATGATTTCTACAGCCGCCCAGATGGGTAGAGTCCCGCCATATTTGGATTTGTGGTGGGAGACGAAGTCCTCCTTCGACGCTTTCAAAGGCCGACTGGTACTTTCTCAGCCACACCTCGTGCACGCTACGCCCGTCTTTGTTTCGCTACCGTGCCCGGGCGCTCAAACGCTGGGGATCCAAATAGATCAGCGGGTCAAGGCGACCTAGTTCGTGACCGAGTTTGGTTCGAATAGCCAACTCCACGCGATCAAGCTCGATGAACACGCTGTGGCGCAATTGCTCATCAAACCCATAGAGGGCTACCACTAGGTCAAACGATGCTCCCTCAACGAATTCATCTCGGGCAGTGCCATCGCCTTGGGAGAAACGGCGCATCGGGTACCAGTATCCGGACAAGCGGTAGTAGTTCAATCGCGCCAGCAGCGTCTCAGCATGCTGGAGATCATTCACTCGCATCCCACGCTGACGAGGCAATTCGACATGTTCACCGTAGGTCTTGAACTGATTCACCTGCTCCACGCGCACCCCTGTTTAATACGGAAAACGAAGACCGGCCCTGGACTCCCACCGAGGCGGGCAGCGGAACCGGTCATGTTGACTACAAGGCTACCTGGTTGATGACGCCGAAGCTAGAGCACGGGGCACAGGGATCTGACCCCAATGTGTCCACTTTTCGGGGGTCGGGCCCGACCCCAACACCGACCCTGACACTGTCCCCCGATCCACCGATTCAGAAAGGACAGATACACCACTCCACCGGACTTGACCGCAGTTTCTCAAAGCCTGCACCAGTGGGTCAACCGCATTGCTAGGAAATGGCGGGGTGAAGCGGGGATAAGCCGGATATCTATCACCGACTCATGCAGGAGTATATTTATTCATTGAAATCCTGTTCGGATCGTGCAGTCCCCACGAGCATGAGAAAGCGACTAACCGGAAATGTTTAAAGTTCGGAATGACATGAAAATTCCACCTTTAGGACCTGGCTGGGCTGGCGCACTCATGGGACTGTCCATCTCCTCATCCCTCATCGATACCCACTTCGGCCCGGTAATGGGTCGCCTCCCCGCCGAAATCATGCTCGGAGTGGCAAGTCTTGTCTTCCTAGCGCTCACGGCAGGATTCATTAAATACCGCACTCCGGGATTCCGCTTCGAAGACATGCCTGCGTGGGGCATGGCCTCCATGGGCATACTGGCCATAGGTAGTGCCTACTCACTTATCTGTGACGCCTGGCTGATCCACACTGTGTGCTGGGCTGGAGGAACCATTCTCAGCGTCATTACCTGTTTAAAATATCTCACATTTCTCTTCTCCGACCACCCCTCTAATCCCACTTTTATTTGGGGGTTGCCACTGGTGGCTCCTATGGTTTCAGCAACCTCGTCGGCGCAATTAGTACCGCATGCTGGTGAATGGGGTTCGCTGGTCCACGGCGTCGGCGTGTTCTGCTTCGTCTTAGCTTGGGTGGCAGGAATGCCGATGTTCACCCTGATTTACCTGCGAACTTTTCCCAAGCTCCCCCTTAACTTCGCCGCTACCGCGTGGATTCCCATGGGTTTAGTCGGCCAATCGACCGCCGCAGCACAGCTACTCGCCGGTGACCAATGGCACTTCCGCGCCATGGTCTACGGTGTGGCGATGCTGGGCTTGGGCGTACCACTATCGCTCTATGCCATCACCAAACATTGGTGTGCAGCCCTGGGTAATACTCCAATGTCCTATAACCCCAGCTGGTGGGCCAGTACCTTCCCCGTGGGCACCTGCTGCCTGGGCACTCATACCCTGTCCACACAACCCGCGGCGCTGGCGTGGGGCCTGGGATGGATGGATACCGTCAGTGCAGCCCTGCTTGTTCTACTCCTCCTTCACGTCACGTGGGCTGCTTTCGGAGCCATCAAAACCGTTTCCGAGCATTTCAAGGTCAGCCACCTGAGCCACGCATAATCCCAAAGTCTTCGGGTACTTAAGAACCTTGCGGATCGTGCTCGGCGAAGAATTGGGGCATCGCCTGGAGTAGGTGCTGGTTCCAGACTCCATGGGCGCTGAGGGCGGATGCGTGATCAGCGTGTGGGCGCACGTACTCGCTCAGTTCGATGTTCTTTTCTTGGGCTATGCGGCGAAAATCGTCATAGCTTTCCGGAGGGACGAGGCGATCGTTATCGCTGCGGACAATCTTGATGGGTGGCATGTCCGAAGTAAGGTGCGTAGCCGAGGTAACGAAATCTGCACGGTCGGGATATTCCTCCGGCGTTCCACCCAGGTATTTCTGCACGGTATCACGGGATCCTTGCGCGGCATAAGCATCGTCGGAGTCATAGATGTGGCGGACATCGAGGGCCGGTGAATCCGCATACACGGCGCGGGGCACCGCCGGTGTGCCGGGGCAATCGGCGGAAGGTAGGTGGTTGGGGTGCGCGGCGGCATCGGCAGTCGCATTCAGCACCAACTGGCCGCCGGCAGATTCGCCGTACATAAAGAAGCGCTCCGGGTCACCGTCATAATCCGCTGCGTGAGCATTGACCCAATTCATTGCGCAGCCCACCTGCCCCGCTGCCACCTTCCACGTGGGCTGTTCCCAACTGGACAGCGTGTAGTCGACGGATAATACGAGGTACCCGCGCTGCGCCATCTGCCGCATATTAAACGCCTGGGAGCGCTTGTTCATCTGGTCCCAGCCGCCGCCGTGGACATACATCATCACCGGGTGAGTGCCGCCATCATTGGGCGTATAAATATCCATATCTAAGTCCTCGCCATGGAAGGAATCGTAGGCCACCGTATGATCAGGGCCTTTGTCGGTGCTTTCCACACCGGCCCAGCTCAACACGGAACTAATATCCACGTCGGCCCCCTGCTTCTTCGCAGCATTAATCTGCGTCCCCAAAAGCGCTATGGCTGCAAGGAGCGCAACCGCCGCGAACACGCCTGGCACGTAAAAACTGCGGGATCCGAACCTTCCTAGTACCGCCAGGGTCAAGAGAACAAGGGAAAAGATAATCACCGGCCCGACATACTGCGGGCCGATGAGCGCACCCGCGCCCCAATACGAGATATGCGGCGTAAACGGCGCCACTGCAAGCCACAGTGCGAGGAAAGCTACAAGCGCAAGCGGGACGGATAGCAACCGGGCAACGATCTTCATACCGGCAACGGTAGTCCTTGTTTCTGGGAACGCGTGGTTATGATTCTGCTTTTAGTAAGAGGACCGGCGTCACGCGCGAATGATTCCGCAAACCTACGAGGAAGCCACGCCCACAGCCTGGTTAACTTGAGCCAGACGAATAAAGTGGGAAGGCAATGAATAATCTCCGATTCAAAAGATGGGCCTACACCTCCGATGTGGCTCCCTCGGCAATTTTGACGCTGAAAAATCCGTGCGGTATTTATGTGCTTGAATTTTCCAACGGCGAGCAATACGTGGGCCAGTCAGTAAATTTTCCCTCGCGCCTAGCTAGCCACCGGAGAACCTACCCTGACATCATTGCCATCAATTTCTGTCCGGTTCCTGCGAGGGAGCTCAATATGACCGAATATGGCGAGATTCAACGGCGCCGCAAAGCAGGAATTTTACTACGCAATAAGACGCTCCTCGCGCAGCCTTTGGGTGATTCCCCGCTCGATGCGCTCATAGACCAGCAAGTCCAAACTAAATGGCTCGACGTAGAAGCTACCGATGAAGGCGAAGTTGAAATCGGTGGCCGAGCCATTGGTTGCGTCCAGTAGTGTGGTGTAACGCTTGCTGATGGTGGGCCCCGGAAATAGTGGGACGGTCACCGTCAGTTAACCTTTCGACTCAACTACCACATCTCACCGAAAGGCATATGACGATGACCGCTGCACCACATTCTATCGACCCGACAACCTACTTGGATGATCTGCTCGCTCAAGCCTCCC
>NZ_REGE01000019.1 GCF_003688935.1 Corynebacterium macginleyi
CCAGATTCGCGGCTTCACGCCGGTACTCCGGGGTGTACTTCTTCCTTGACGAACTCACAATGAACATCCTCTCCTACGGACACAAGATCCGTACTAATAGGGTGTCCACTAAACGAGGGTAACCTCAGTATTGTTGCCAATTTCCTGATTCATGAATCAATTCAAACATAACTGTGACTCCCAAGCGAACTAGTTGTTGTGTAAAAACTTGGGATATCTTTCAGGCCAATCAGAAAGAGGGCTCTCCTACACTTAACCGTGGGCCTAGAGTTCCAACTCCATCTGTTCGCCAGTTTCACCATCACCTGTATATACGGTCAACAGCTCATAGCTCGACTTCTCTTCATCGTCCGGTCCGACCTGAGTCTCTACACGGATCCGCATGTCATACGTCTGCGCAAGGTTCGCTTCGCCCAAACTAACGAGAGCTGCAAACTCTTCGTCAAGCAGACGAATGGATATCGTTCCAAACTCTTCAGTCTCAATTCGCCATTTGCGCTTAAGAGGCTCAATGAGATTTGCCGTGGCAAAGCGAGCCGAGACGGTCGCAACTTGAACTGTTGGCTCTGAAAGCGTCTCCGCGTAGTTGACCATTCTCCGTGCCTCTTCTTCGTTGATGTGCACTTCAACGCTGCGGGAACTGGCCAGTTCGACTGTTTCAATCCCTAGTTCGAGAACCGGCTTTACGATCGCTGCAACATTCTTGCGCCCCCGAGACTTTGCTAAGAGCGCATCAGTTAGCCTTTCAAGTTGCAAGTTCTCAAGAAGATCTGGATAGGGAACTTCTGTTTGTTCCTGCATCGCGACTTTGTTTGACATTGCCTTCATAGCCCATCCGATGATTTCTTTGACAGTCACAACACCACCCGCAAGGGTGAGTGCAGTGTTGGCTTTCGGGTCCGAAGCCCAGTTCAGAACCCCATCGAGAGCCTGACTTCCAACATCAAAGAAGACCGAATACGAGCCTTGCTCGACTCCAACGATCTGCAGCTCAGGCACTTCAGCGGACAGTGGATCAACGTTGCGGTAGATAGCCTTAACGAGTTCGTCCAACGCCAGGAAGACGGGACCGATCTCTGCGACCGACATCGGCCCAGACTGCAAACGTGCACCGTCGTACTTCAGCAGGAAAGACTCTTCAGACATGGAGATATATTAACGGGTGCACGCTTGGGCCGAGCTGTGCGCACAATTATTCATGATCAATCAAGCCCGTCAGCCACCCCCTCACCGCCGCGAACCCCGTCACCTGCCATGCCGACAACCTATCCCCCCTCCCACACCGCTGCCAAAGCATTCTGAATCAGCCAATGCAGATAGTTACGCCCCAGTTCCGATCGCCACAATTCCAGTTCGCCGTCAGCAACCCCAGCTGGGTCGTACGGGAACGTCAACAAGGCTTCGGGACTTTGCACCCCATGCTCTTTGAGCCCCTTGCGGCCTTCCATCGCCGACCGCTCATCGTTCATGGCCCACAGGAACAGATACTCGATGATGCCGCTGCAAAAAGAAGCCAGCTCTCGACCCTCAACCTCGGCTGTTACCCGCGCTACAAAGCCACGCGTAATCGGGTCCAATTTACTAATGATGATTCCGCATGAAGGCGCTGTGGTTGATGATTTGCAATATTGAAGACAGAAGAGCTGCCAAGA
Source organism: Corynebacterium macginleyi (assembly GCF_003688935.1). GTDB lineage: Bacteria > Actinomycetota > Actinomycetes > Mycobacteriales > Mycobacteriaceae > Corynebacterium > Corynebacterium macginleyi. Next base: position 1,653 of record NZ_REGE01000019.1, read on the forward strand.
GGGCGAAACAAGGCAAACGGGCCTCGGCTACAGCCAGCAGGCTCGTGGAAGGAGCGCGAGTATCCGGCTGGAAACAAGCCATCAACCACATGGCCGTGGCCTTTCCTGACCGCTTCGACAGGTACCTATAATCCGACCCCACACACAAACAACTTGACACGCTCGCTGAGCTTCACGATGAATGGATCAGTAGGAATCATCCTCGATGTCCCGTCTGTAGCGGGGCGTGCACGAAAAACGGGACTACAGGCACCAATCCGCCAGCGATGGCGATGGAATGCCTGTAAAGCCACTGTCACTCGCGCTAGAGGCTGACCCAGGAAAGTGGACGCATCAGGGGGCAGACCCACGAGCTAAAGCGCACACGCTAGCCAGCCAAGAAACACAAGCCACCGGCGGCCGTGAATACGGTCCACCAGCAACTTTCGACAGTGCCTACAACCACTCTATGGGAATACGCAAAGGTCACGTGCCCTAAACCACGCTGTCCACCAACACAAAATGTCTTTCAACACGAAACACCGGAAAACAACACGTTTTCTCGTTTATCCCACCCGTTAAGACCCACTCAGGCCCCGATTAAGCCGCGAGTGCACATACGAAAAATTTCTCCAACCGCTATGGCTAGAGAAATCATTTTATTTGTACCCCGTACGGGATTTGAACCCGTGTTACCGGCGTGAGAGGCCGGCGTCCTAGGCCGCTAGACGAACGGGGCTTGTTCGCACGTAGCAGGCAAATAAAAAGCTGTTTTACCTTAGATTCGCTTGCTGCGGACTTGTTAAACAGTAAACGATGGGTAAACACAATACAAATCAGCAGGTAGTACGGGAATTCGCTCCGGAAATTCCCCCGGTTAAGACCCACTTAGGTTCCGATTGAGCCACGTTCGCACATGCAAAAATTCCTCCAACCACTATGTTGGAGGAATTTTTATCTTTGTACCCCGTACGGGATTTGAACCCGTGTTACCGGCGTGAGAGGCCGGCGTCCTAGGCCGCTAGACGAACGGGGCATAGAACTCGTGAGCCTGCTTTAAAGCATTTTCACTGCTGGCCTACCAGGACTCGAACCTAGAATGGCGGTACCAGAAACCGCTGTGTTGCCAATTACACCATAGGCCATTTAATTACACGCTTAGAACCGCGCTGTAATAAGCTAGAATTCCTTGCTGCAACGTGTAACAACTATAGTGATCGTTACCCCACACACCAAATCGCCAGCATAAAAGGTATTTTTTACGTTTCTTCGGGATAAAATAAAGCGGCGAATGACATCTGTGTAAGCCAAGAATCATCCGCCGCTTTAACAAGCTATCCTCGCCACACTTCTGACGATGCCGATATCACTCGGCAGCAGGAACGTACGGCGTAACCTCGCGAGCGGCGCGCAAGCGCGCCAAGGTGGATTCTTTACCCAGAAGCTCCATGGACTCAAAGAGTGGCGGTGAAACCTGCAAACCGGAGATTGCTACACGCAGCGCGCCATAGGCCTTGCGCGGCTTGAGCTCTAGATCCTCAATGAGCGCCTTAGATAGCGCGGTTTCAATAGCCTCAGTCTTCCACTCCTCTACTGCTTCAAGGGTGTCAAGGCCTACCTCAAGCGGCTGAACGGCATCGTCCTTCAGGTTCTTCTTAGCCGCCTTCTCGTCCAGGGTGAACTCGGAATCGGGAACAATAAGGAAGCTGAGTAGCCCGTAAGCATCGGCAAGCGTCTTAATGCGCGTTTGCACTAGGTCGGCGGCGAAAGCGAACTTTTCGCAATCATAATCCGCCGGGAAATCCGTGTATTCCGTCAGATAATTGCGCAGACGGAATGCAAACTCCTCGGGTTCGAGCAAGCGAATGTGGTCGGCGTTTATAGCCTCGAGTTTCTTCTGGTCAAAGCGGGCGGGATTGCCCAAAACATCGCTGACATCGAAGTTCTCAATGAGATCATCCATACTGAAAATGTCCTGATCCGCAGACAGGGACCAGCCCAACAGCGACAAGTAGTTGAGCATGCCCTCCGGGATGATGCCGCTATCGCGATGGTTGAAAAGATTCGACTGCGGATCACGCTTGGACAACTTCTTCTTCCCTTCGCCCATCACAAAGGGAAGGTGACCAAACTCCGGGGTAAATTCCGCGATGCCGATTTCTTTCAGCACCTCATACATGGCCAGCTGGCGCGGGGTGGACGAGAGCAGATCCTCGCCGCGCAACACGTGAGTAATGCGCATGAGCGCGTCATCCACTGGGTTGACCAGGGTATACAGCGGAGCGCCGTTAGAACGCGCCACCACGTAGTCAGGCTGCGTTGCGGACTTGAAGGCCATCTCGCCGCGCACAAGGTCGGTCCAGGCCCAATCCTTATCAGGCATACGCAAACGCCATACCGGCTTGCGTCCTTCAGCCTCGAAGGCATCGATCTGTTCCTGACTCAAGTCGCGGTCGTAGTTATCATAACCCAGCTTGGGATCGCGCCCGGCAGCCTTGTGCCGCTCCTCTACTTCCTCAGCGGTGGAGTAGGCGGGGTAGACATATCCGGCATCGATAAGCTTATTAAGCACATCTTTGTAAATGTCCATCCGCTGAGACTGCCGGTACGGTTCATGCGGGCCGCCCACATTGACTCCCTCGTCCCAGCTCAATCCGAGCCAGGTCAAAGAATCAATGATGGCTTGATAGGACTCTTCCGAGTCACGAGCCGCATCGGTATCTTCGATTCGGAATATCAACTTTCCGCCCGTGTGGCGGGCATAGGCCCAGTTAAACAGGGCCGTGCGCACCATACCAACGTGCGGGGTACCAGTGGGAGAAGGGCAAAATCTAACGCGAACTTCAGTCATGGCCACCATCGTAGTGGAGCCACAGGACGCAGTCCGCACCAGTCCAAACCAGTACCTCACTCTAACGCCCAAAAGTGCCTCCCCCTTTACTTTATTACACACAAAAAGGGGTAGATGATAACGAGTTGTACCATAAACCCACAGGTAAAAGGGAATGGTTTTCAAATGATTATACAGTATTGGGAATCGTTTTCTATAGTTTCGAGGTAGACTACTGCCAACTGCAGAAAGGTAACGCGCTGGTGGCTTCTCCTCGTATCCGCTTCATGGCCGCACTCAGCACGATCGCGCTGATCGCCCCGGCTACCGCCTACGCCGGCCCTGACGATGGCAAACACATCGCAACCCAAACCCATGTCGATTCCCCCAAAAGTTTTTGGGAAGGAGACAACTTCCTGCTGCGGTCCGAATTTTCCGGCCAAACTCTGCTTATCGATGACACGGTTGCCTGGATAGGCAAAGGCTATACCCGCGAAGACGAGGACGGTAAGCGCCACCAGAACTTTATGTATTCCCTGCCAGAAAACGGCACGCAGGATTACATTGGTCCCACAGGTACTACGTACTACACGGCCCCGTGGCACGCCTCCGCTAATCAGGGACCCATCTGGATCGGTTTCGGTTCGAAGGGGCTTCCCACGAAAAACTTTCGCAACAACATCGCCTTCCTCGATCTTTTAAGCCTGGATGGTCCAGGTGACGTGGAGTTTTTTACCAATAAAGACGATAAAGACGGCATCGATCTCAATCGCATGCTGGGCTCATTCGAGGGCTCTCCGCACTCTGCATTTCTCGAAAGTGGTAGCCACACCCACAACTTCACGCTCTTCACCAAGCCTGGACGATACCGATTGACCTTTCGCACCACTGCGCGCACAGAGGATAGGCAACTCGTGGCTGGTAAGCCGCAGACCACCAGCTACCAAGTAGGCGGGCAAAAGCCAAAGGACGAAAAGACTCCAAGCCTTAAGGAGCGCTTCGATAACTCCTCCTCCGGCGATGCCGCAGCTGCTGGATACAGCCTGAGCATGGACAAAAAGCAAAACCTGGAAAAGGACGGCGACGATAAGCTCACCGCCATTTCCTTCGATGCGGAAAACAGGGCATCCGGCACGCTTACGATGCTTATTGATGGCTACTTCCTCACCGATTTGCCCGTCACCGACGGTCACGCCGAGTGGGAAGAGTACATGGGCCCAGAAGAGTCTATAATCCAGGCCGTCTTTACCCCAGAAGGCGAAGCGCCACGCTGGATCTCGCAGCAGGTGAAATTTACCCCAGGCTCTTCTCTCCACACCGATTCTTCGGCTGCCGCAGAGGCATGGGAAGAAACCGAGAACCCACGCCAGTTGGCCCCCACCGAAGAGGTAACGCTGCAAGAAACAGGCTATACGGTGCGGATGCACAAACAGGGTGAAGAAGGAACCAAAGTCACCATCGACATGGAGGATAACAACTTCAGCGGCGTGATGACTGGTGGTCTCTACACCGACAAGAATGACGAGGAAGCCACAGTGCCGGTGGAGGCCCCGATTACCAAGGGGCACGGAGAAGCTACTTTTACTAATGGTGAGCTCTTCCCTGGTTATTTTGGCAAAGTCAAGGTGCTGCCGCATTCCACCGTTAAGGCAGGACATGGCAGCACGGTGCTTACCGAGTCTTATAAATTCGATGAAAACTACGAAGTAAAAGACGAGCTTTCTACCAGCGCAGATGAAGCCTCCGCTACCCCAAGCGAACAGACTGCGCCCAGCGATATGCCCGCCCCATCTCAACCGCCACAGGACAAGGAAGCTCAGCGCTGCAGCGAAAAGCACGTACTCGACCGCGGGCACGTCGATATCAAGGCGCTTCCTACCGAGGATGGTTTCCGCACCGTCTTGCGCGATGACACAGGACAGGTGGATAAGAAGTCGATAGACCGCTCGCTGGATGACGTGGTACTTGGCGTGCACAAAAACGCGCTCACTCCCCGCTCCAAGCAGCTGGGTGATAAAAAATTCGATTTCCTTGGCAATATCGGTGACCGCTTCTACCACTTGCCGCAGACGCAGCACCAAGGCATCATCTGGCCGGGGTATAACACCGAAAAACTGGATTACTCCACAATAAAAGATGGCACGGTCAATTTGAACCTCCAGCCCACGCACACGCCCGAGGGCGGTGAGTGGGGCGCATATATCGACAGGGCCAGGGGCGTCGGGTACGATGTCCTTGCCAATTCCGCGGAAAACGATCACACCATCGAAACCTCTTTCGCATCGCATAGGCATACCCATTGGGCTTTTAGCAAGCCGGGTATCTACACGTTTGAGGCAACTTATACGGCAACTACCAACGATGGCAAAGAACTTGCATCTAAGCCACAGACGTTGACCTTTGCCATCGGTGATGACGCGGTGAAGTCTTGTTCTAAGGCTGCGCCATCCAATGCCCCATCGGAGAAGCCTTCCGAGACGCCGTCAGAAAAGGCTTCGGACTGGGTAAAGCCACCCAAACCATCGGACCCCTCGAAACCGTCTAAGCCTTCGAAGCCGCCCGAGCCATCTAAGCCGTCTCCGCCTGCGGGGTCATCGTTTAATCCTTGGGTCCTGCTCTTGCCTGCGGTCCTCGGCATCACCTTCAAGGCCTTCTACAACTTCTTCCGCGACAACCAAGATCTCATTCGTGAGCGCTTTGGCTGGCGCATCTAACTACTAATCCACGGCTCAGGGAACCCCACCCCTTGGCGATTTAAAGGAAATTCAACCATGGATACCAACACCATTTCGCGCACCAGAGCTCACCGGCCTGGTAGCCGCATCATCGCGGCGGTGATTACTGCTCTCATCGCGTTTTTCGTTCCGGTCACACCGGCCTTGGCCTTCGATGAGGTCTTTGATTCTGGCCATATCGACATGTTCTACGTCACGGCACCTGATGGCCAGCTACACCTATCTATGCAGGAAGATGTCACTGGCTCACACGTCCAGCGCCCGGGCGATGACGTGCTGCTCCAAGTCGTGGAATTGGCATGGTCCGATGCCACCGAGAGCGTTCCCGAGATTGGTGAATCCACGTACTTCCTGCCCCAAACCCAAGACCCAAATATCATCTGGCCGGGCTGGGATACTCAGCCAGCACGCGATGGCGGATTTACCAACATTGATTTCGAATTCACCAATATCTCCGGACCAGGCTCAGTCTATGTCTTTGAAACCTCTGGGTTCGGCAACGTCGGTGCCGTGACCAATTCCGGTTCGATGGAGCTCACCAGCGGCGAGGTTATTAACCAGCCGCAGCCTGCGCACCGCCACATCAACTGGTCCTTTAGTGAGGCCGGTACCTATAAGATGACCGTTCAAGCCTCCTCTAATGGCCAAACCAGTAACGCAGTGACCTACACCTGGCAGGTGGGCGAGGGCGGAGAGGCAGTCTCGGGTCACCGCTCTGCGGGCGGTTCTGGCGATGCAGATAACTCCGGCAATGACGCTGGACGTAGCAATTCCGAGGGCGTCCAAGAAAGCAAAGTTGCAAGCGGTGGACAGTCCACGGATCCTCAGTGCCGGCCGGGAATCATCCCTCAGATTAAAGACGATACGGTCTCGCCACCGCAGTGGCGCGATGCCGATGGCGCAACTTTTTACCTCTCCGATAATTCCAGCGTCGAACTGCCAGAAAATGTTGGCCCCGTATCGGCCGGCCAAGCATGGATGATCGGTTCTACCCAGGTCGATGGAGTGCCGTGGCTTGGTGCAAATACCCAAAGCCCCTCCATGCGTGAACACATTCCAGGCGACGTTACTTGGGAGCTCATCGATATGAAGGGCCCTGGCGCCATGATGGTCTACAGCCAGGGTGGCCTGGGCAAGATCGTCGGCGATGAATGGTTCCGCGGCGCGAACGGCGCTGTGGAAGGCAGCTACAATATCGCCCCAAATACTCACGTGCACCCTAACTGGGTCTTCGAAAAGCAGGGCACCTATGACGTTACGATCCGCCAGGTGGCCCAGACCGCTGCCGGCAAGCAAGTAGCTGGACAGGCAACGCTGCACTTTGTTGTCGGCGGTGGCAAGCCAGATGGCGCCTTCGATAACGGTCACTTTGACCTGGGCGCGGAAGTGAACCCGGATGGCGGCGACTGTGGTGTTGGCGCTGCAGCCGGCGCGGGCTCTAATGGCTCCGGCGCTGGCCAGAATGGCGCCGCCGGTTCCGGTGCGAACGCATCCGGAAAAGGTGGCAATGCGGCTCTCGCCAACACTGGGACCCCCACCATGCCGCTCGGTATTGGCGTGCTCGGTCTGGGCATGCTGTTCCTTGGCCTGGGCATCGCACGGCTCGCTGTCGCGAGGGCAAAGAATTAATGCCAGTACCCCACTACCGTTTCGTACCGCGCTGGCTACAGACCGTCGGGGCGCTCTGTAGCGTCTCCCTCCTTGCGGCAGGCTGCACGACCTCGGCGGCGGTGGATACCTCAGATCGCTTCAGCGTGGTCGCCACGACGCCCATTCTGGCGGATATGGCTCGCCACGTCGCAGGCGAGGATGCCTCAGTCACCGGGCTTATCCCAAGTGGAAAGGATCCGCACACCTTCGAGCCCACGTTGCGCACGGTGCGCAACGTGGCCAATGCGGATTTGGCCTTGAGTAATGGATTCCTCTTGGAACCGCAATCGCTGATAGATACCCTGCACGAGTCCACGGATGCGTCCGTGGTCGAAGTCGCTGACTCCGCCTCCACCCGCGGCGCTACCCTCGTGCCGTTGGTAGAAGATGTCTCCCTGGATGCCATCTGGTTGGGCCTGCGCATCAGCGGTGCCGAGCAGCGCAACTCCGGTGTGGATTTCCGCATGGTCTCTGCCGAGGGTCCAGGCGATGTCGCAGCCTACGTGGTCTCCACCTTCGGTACGCCGGAAGTGCTGTTCAATAGCGCCGATGGCATCGATACTGGCGATGATGTGGTCACCCTCCCGGCAAATGCTCACACGCACCTCTCGTGGGGATTTTCGGAGCCGGGCATCTATAAGCTGGGCTTTCAGGCAGATGGCACGGAGGTAGAACACCTAACCGTCGCGGTAGGTGTAAACCCACCAGAGGATAAGGAGGTCATTGATTCCGGCCACGTGGATATTGCCGCTGACGTGGCAAAGGGATCTATTGATCTGCGCGATCAAGACCAGCATTTTGATCCCGCACATACCGCGGTAGCGGTCCCCTCTTCGGTTTTGCAGCCCATTCCACCGGATCCCGCATACCGCTTCTTGGGCACGCCCGGTGCGGATACATACCTGCTCCCCCAGGCGGTCTTGGGCAAACACATTCACGGCGAGGTGGATCCACACTTGTGGCACAACGTGGACAATGCCATTGCCTATGTCGATGTCATTGCTGAAGAAATGGCGAATGCGGATCCGTCACACGGCGCCAATTACCGGGCCCGCGCCGAAGCTTATATCGCAGAACTGCGCGAACTTGACGAGTACATGGACCGCGCGATCTCTTCCATCCCGCAAAGCAATCGGCACTTGGTCACCACCCACCACGGCTACGCCTACTTAGAGCAAGGCTATGGCCTGTCGGTGGCGGGGTTCGTGACGCCCAATCCCGCCGTTGAGCCTTCGCCACGGGAGGTCATCGCCCTGCGCCGCACTCTGGAGAACCTGCGCCTTCCCGCAGTCTTTGTGGAGCCGGTGGAACAAGCCAGCGCCAGCACACTGAAGCAGGCAGCCGCGCAGCAAAACGTGGAGCTGTGCCCCATTTACGGCGACACGCTTGATGATGCCGTGCCTACTTATATCGATCTCATGAAATTCAATGCTGACTCGCTGCAGCGTTGCCTACATCCTTCGAATGGAGATAACCATGCTTAACCTTTCCTCTCGGACCGTTAGCCGCGCGGCCACTCGCACGGCAGCCTGCATCGTCACCGCCGGCTTGGCCGTATCCGCAACGCCGGCATGGGCCGGCGACCTCGCGCAAGTGGTCGGCGCGGATGAAACCGTCGCGCCCAAGGGCGAAGAAAAGGTCATCGATGCGGGCCACGTTGATATCGGCACGCTGCTCAATGGCTCTGACGCCGAGCTATTGGCTCGCGATGATGCAGGCGATTCCCCGGTGTGGCGCCACCTTGATGACCTGGTATTCTCGGTGGGCGATGCGGCCCAGCAAACGCTGCCGGATACCGATGATTTTAGCTTTGTGGGCGCCCAATCCGGCGAGGATGTTTGGGTTGTCCCGCAGACTGAGCAGGTCGGCGTTCCCTGGCTGGGGTGGAACACCCAGGCGCCTTCGCTTGTCGATAACGCCGATCGCGGCGTCACCATGGAATTTCTCGGCCACTCCGGCCCAGGGGACTTTTCCCTCTTTTTGCAAAACGGCGGCTTTGAAGCACCTCAGCTGCTGTGGTCTACGGCAGAAAAAGGCGAGTCTGAGTTCTGGGTAGACCTCAATACACACACTCACGCCAACTGGACTTTTACGGAACCTGGCACCCACCAGGTGGGTCTCCGGATCAAGGGTAAGACCACAAACGGCGAGGAGTTTAGTACCGATGGCGTGCTGACCTTCGCCGTGGGCGATGGCGCCGATGTCCAGGCCGCCCAGGATGCGGAGTGGAACCCAGCAGACGCCACGACCGAGGGGTCTTCCCTGCCGCTATGGATTTATGTCTTGGTCGGCGGCGGAATTATCGTGCTGATCGCCGGTGTTGCCGTGCTCGTAAAATCCCGCAAGCGAGGCGATGGCCATGGCTAAGCCGTGCATTCAGGTGCGCGGATTGCAGGTAGCGCTATCTGGCCGCACCGTGATCGAAGATGCCAACCTCGAGGTAGGTACCGGTGAATTCATTGGGCTTTTAGGCCCCAACGGCGCGGGCAAGACCACGCTGATGCGCGCCATTTTGGGTCTAATCCCCTCCTCTGGCACGTGCACCGTCACCGGCTCTGTGGGCTATGTTCCCCAACGCCACGAGGTGGAATGGGGCTTTCCCATCAACGTGTACCGCACCGTGCTCAGCGGGCGTACCGGACTCATCGGGTGGTTCAAGCGCCCTAAGAAAAAGGATCATGCCGCCGCTGCGGAGGCGCTGCGCTTGGTGCATATGGAGGAATTTGCCTCCCGGCCCATCGAGGAGCTTTCTGGTGGCCAGCGCCAGCGCGTACTGCTCGCCCGCGCCCTAGCCATTCAGCCGGAGGTCTTGCTGCTCGATGAACCTTTTACCGGGCTCGATGCCCCGAATACCGAGGTCCTTTTGGAGCTTTTCGCCGAGCTTGCGGCGCAAGGAAAATCGATCGTGATGTCTACCCATAACTTGTCTGAGGCGGCGCACACCTGCAAGCGCCTGGTGCTATTTAATCGCACGGTCATTGCAGACGGTCCCGCCGCGGAGCTTTTGGCCGAGAAAGATCCGTGGACCCGCGCGTTTGGCGTCAGTGCCTCGTCCCCGTTGCTCGCTGCAATTGGAGTGTCTGCATGATTGATATCTCATTTATCGACTTCCTGAGGGATTTAACCAATCCCCACCTCGATTTCCTCGCCCGGGCGGTAGGCATTTCGCTCATCGCCGCCATCGTGTGTGGGGTCGTCGGCTGCTATGTGGTGCTACGTGGCATGGCCTTTATTGGCGATGCCGTCTCGCACGCCGTGTTCCCAGGCCTGGCCATCGCGTTTGCCCTGCAGACCTCAGTCCTCTTGGGCGGGGCAGTTGCCGGCGCGGTCGTCGCAGTGCTTATCGCTGCGTTTTCGCAACGCAACCACGTGCGCGCCGATTCCATCATCGGCATCTTTTTTGCCGCCGCCTTCGCCTTAGGCATGGTGATCATCTCGCGCACGGACGGCTATAGTGCCTCGCTGACTAGCTTCCTCTTCGGGTCACTAACGGGCGTATCACGCACAGATATCACCGTCGCCGCGAGCGTCGGCCTAGTGGTCCTAGCCGTGGTCGTGGCTTTTAGCCCCCAGCTCAATACCACCTGCTTGGACCGAGAGACCGCACGCGCCATGGGCCTGCCGGTCTTTGCCCTGGATATTATCCTCTACCTGTGTGCGACCGCCGCGGTAGTCATTTCAGTAAGCACCATTGGCAATATTTTGGTCCTTTCCCTGCTGATTACCCCGGCGGCCACGGCGCGCCTGCTGACGGCCAACCTCACCACGATGATGTTCCTCTCGGCCATCATCGGCGCCGTCTGCAGCTTCTTCGGCATCTACTTAGCTTGGGCCATCGATCTTCCCGCGGGCGCCACCATCGTGCTCACGCTCACGGTGCTCTTCCTCATTGTCTGGGCCCTGCACCCCTTCCTGCGCTCTCGCCGCAATCCGGGCCACTCTTCTCCTCGCGTGCCTGCCAACGCCTCCGAGAACACCCCACGAAAGGAAACCATCGAATCATGAAACCTTTGTGCCGTACCGCTCTTGCCCTAGGCACCGCCGGATTCCTCAGCGTGGGAACCCTCACCGGTGTGGGTCTACCCTCTTCCATTATGGCCACCGCGCATGCCGCAGAGACCTGCAGTGGCGAGGGCTTTGTCCGCGTCACCGAAGGCCACCAAGACATGGCGATGAAGGATGAAGGTGGGAATATCAGCTTTGTGGTCAAAGACGACCAAAAAGATGAGGAATACCGCTCGGAAGAATTCGCGGTAGAGGTAGCGGAGAAAAACAAGCAGCATCTTTCTGATCTCGAGATCCCTTCCCTGCCCGACGAGGGATGGGTGCTCCCGCAAACCCAGATTGAGGATGTTCCGTGGTTGGGCTTTAATACCCAAGAACTCTCCGAGGAATACCTCGGCTCGAAGCAGACCGCGACCTTAAGCATGGCCATCGCGTCTGGCCCAGAGGATGGGCGCATCGTGGCCTTCCAAAACGAGGGCATCGGCGATCTCAAGGTTCGGATGGACACCAAGGACGGCACTGCCTGGAACTATCCGGGCAAATTCCACGCCCATCTTGCCTTCGCTTTTACCAAGCCAGGCACCTACGCCGTGAGCTTTACCTTTGAGCTTCCCGATGGCTCCCGCCACTACCTGCACGCCGGATTCCTCGTGGGCGATGACGCGGATGCAGCTGAGCTGTGCGGCGTGGACTACGACGAGTCCGATGATGCCGAGGTAAGCGTCCCTTCCGATGGTACCTCCCGCCCGAATCAGCCGGCCAAGGACATCAAGGGAGTAGATAAAGCCATCGCGGGCGATAAAAAGAAGGAGAAAGACTGCAAGGATCAATCCGGCGATACGCCTGCAAAGCAGGGCCAGTCCAGCGGATCCGGAGGCTCCGGTGGAAAGGCTGCGGAGAAAAATTCTGGTTCGAAGCAAGGGGCCAACCAAGGCTCCAAGCCTGGGTCGCAGACCGGTTCCACCAAGGGCTCTGCTCGCGGTTCTGGCCAAAACAAGACTAACCAAGCCCACGGTTCTGGGGCAGGCTCTGGTGCTGCGTCGCGCAATTCGGGTGGGGGCTCATCGAAGGGAACATCGGCAAGCAGCGGCTCTCACTCCGGTTCTAAGGCTGCGCACTCCACGTCCGGCGGAAGTTCTGGCCAGAAATCCGCGGGCAAGTCCTCCCCGCAGTCCAAGAGCAACAAGTCTAAGGACAGCAAATCTAAAGAAGCGAAGTCCGAAAAGCACAGTTCAGCTCCTGCACCCAACGCGTCTGTTGGTGGCAAGAATGAGAATGATGAAGCGCTTGCCGGTGCCGCCTACACCGCCTCACTGGCCATGAGCAGCTTTTGGGCGGGCATCTTGGCAGGGCTTGGCGCATTCGCCCTCGTGCTAGGAATTGGCCTGTTGATATATGTGCAGTTCTTCCGCAAGAAAAAGCTAGCTGGAGAACAGACTGAGCACCCAGAACAGCCTGGGCCACCGCAGGCAGATGATGCAACAACGCAGATCCCACGCGTGGACTAGAAGACCTAAAAGTACTGCCTGCGGCTACACGCATGTCTTGGTGGTAAGGAAGTCCCGCACCGCGTCCGGGGTATCTGGCTGCCAAAACCACGTGTGTTCAGCAGGTACCTTGATCAATTCCGCATTCTTGTGGCAACCGTTGAAGTCCAGGCGCTCGGCTCCTCCAACATCCGCCTAGGTTTGGAAGGTCATATCGCAGCGATTGCGGTTGCGATACCCTCCCAAGACGGTGTGCACGGGAAGATAACCAGCTTCGTGCCGGAAGCCGCCTTCATAGGTCATCATCTGATCGCGGGTGCCGTGCATGATGAGTGTATGCATTGGCGCATCGCCGCAGTTGGTTTCAACGGGGTTATAAAAAGCTCCAGAGACCATGGCAACCGTAGCAGACGTATCTTGAGCGGACAGCCCAATACGGAGGTAAAACCCCCACCATTGGACATTCCGATGGCGAAAACGCGGTTACGGTCCACTTAATGTTCCGCATCCACCGCATCCAAGATGCGCTTGATGAGGCGGATATCTTCGCCGCCAAGGGTTTTGGCATATGGAGCTGCTTCCCAAGCGCGTTCGTAGCCCTCCGGGTCAATGATGATGGCCTCATCGGTGGCTGAAGTGTTTTCCGTTCGTGCGTAACTAGAGAAATTTTCCGGGGAATCTCCCTCACCGCAAAATCCAAAAAGCACCGGGCATGCTTTTCGGGTGAGTAGTGATTCGAAAGACGCACGAGGTATCGGCGCTGCTTTCCTTCGTGTTCTATCTCGAGCGACTCCACAGTTCCCGGTGCAATGGCCGGAGCAAGATCGATGCTGTAATTATCCGAATGTCCAGGTGCCGGGTGAGTCGGTTTTACCGGTGATCCTGCACCTTTTGCTTCCTGCGCCGTGGCCGGCACACCTAAGACTGCACCTACCCCCAGGAGCGAGGTCAAGAAATAGGCAAATCGAAGGAAGACTTTGGTGACTTTAGCCACTCTGATAACGGAGCTGCATTAATTACGTCGGCGGATTCCCATACACTTGCCGGAGGGTAATTTCTACCGACTTTCAACGAGACACTAAGCTAGATCCCCATGCACGAAGACAGACCAAGCACCGCCCCCGATTTCTTGCTCTCCCGAGCAACGGGGTCTGTCCGTACCCAAGGTGCGCGGGCAACCTTCACCAGTGCCGAAGCCGCGGTTGATGCCTTGCGCCGAGGCAACACCGACATGGTCGTAGGCGCCATCCCCTTTGACTCCGATACCCCCGCCGCCCTCACCGTTCCGGAGTCAATCATCCGAGAAGACGGCCCACTCGAGCCACACGCGTTCTACCGCAACCAAACGCTCAATTCCTGCATCGTGGGCTTTGACCCAGAGCCCGAAGAACACCTACGCCGCGTAGAGGCGGCCATCGGCACCATCGAAACCTCCAAGCTGGAAAAGGTAGTTCTAGCGCGGGCGGTCGATATCGAATTTTCCTCCCCCATCGATCCCCGGCTAGTGGCCGCGCGCCTTATCGATCTTTCCGTCAACCGCGACGGCTTCATTGCGGACCTCTCCCCTGCGGGCCGCCCAGGGGCCATGCTGGTCGGTTCCTCGCCGGAGGTGCTGATCAAGCGCCAAGGCTCAACCGTGTCTGCCTTCCCACTGGCTGGCTCCACACCACGCCGAGCCAATAAGTCAGCAGACCATATCGCTGGCCAGGACCTCTTGCATTCTGCCAAGGATCTGCTTGAGCATTCCTTTGTGGTTGAACACCTGCGCAGGGTGTTAGAGCCGCTGTGCAGCAGCCTCGATATCCCTGATACCCCGCAGCTACTGCATACCAATGAGATGTGGCACTTGGGCACGCCGGTCGCAGGCACCTTACGTTATAAAAACCTCACCGCTCTGGAATTAGCGTTAGCGGTGCACCCGACCCCCGCCATCTGCGGCACGCCGACGGAAGCAGCGCGGGCGCTCATCGAGACCGCCGAAACCGACCGCGGCTTCTATGCCGGCACCATCGGTTGGTGCGATAACTCCGGCGATGGGGAATACATGGTGGCCATTCGTTGCGCGGAAGTTGCAGGCGATGGACTCTCCGCCCGCGCATGGGCCGGCGGCGGCGTGGTCGGTGCCTCCAATGCCCAAGCCGAGCTGGAAGAAACGACTGCGAAACTGCAAACCATCCTCCGGGCGCTCAGCGTTTAAGCGTGGCGCGGTTTAGCGCCTCTTTGCTGCAAGGGCCTGTTCACCGGCAGGGCAACCTCAGCACGACGCCCGCACCCCCTCATCCGCACCACGGCTATGGGTGCAAGATCGATACCACGCACCTGCCAGCCACGTTGCTGCAGCCTCTGGTTATCCGCGCCTTACCCGCAACCAATATCGAGTGTAGTAGAGATTGGGAGGTTGCTAACATACTCCACTGGAGTGCCCTTCGGTTTCCCTGGCCACGCCCGCGCAAAGGAGCGATAGCGCTCCTCCGTCTCGTGCACGCTCGGCAGATATCAGCGGCCTTCTTTATGTGAATGCTCCGATGCGCCGACTTGCTTGTAGCAGTGCCGCACCAGCGGTAGCTGCTTTGGTGTGAAACTACCGCGCCCTGGCGATGGAATTGCGCAAAGTGCCAACCCCTGGAATCTCAATTTCAATAGTGTCGCCCGGCACCATCGGGGCGGTCCCTGCAGGTGAACCGGTAGTGATAACATCGCCCGGCAGCAAAGTATACGCGGCAGAAATCTCTTCTAAGATGTCGCCCATCTTGACAATCATCTGATCCGTATTGGAATCCTGCTTCTGCTCCCGGAAACCATCGTGGGTCAGGTATGCATTGATCTTCTGATCGTCGAGGTTCAAGCTGTCCAAGTCCGTTTCAATCCACGGGCCCAGCGGGCAGAAAGTATCAATACCTTTAGCGCGCGCCCACTGGCCATCCTTAAACTGCAAGTCGCGGGAGGAAACATCGTTACAGATGGTATAGCCCAGAACGTGGTTCTTCCAGTTTTCAGACTTGATATTCTTCGAAGGCCTGGAAATAACCACGGCCAACTCTCCCTCAAATTCCACATTGGTGGCATAATCGGGAATCTTGATGGCCTCATTGGGACCAATGACCGCGGTTGATGGTTTCAAGAAAATCGTTGGTGGTAGCTGTTCGGAGGATTTTTTAAATACCTCCTCCACGTGATCGGCATAGTTACGGCCGAGTGCTACCACTTTGGTGGGTAGGGTCGGTGCCAGGAGGCGCACCTCACCGAGCTTCCATTCGCGGCCGGTGCGCTCCGGCGGGGTAAACGGCGTGCCGGCGATTTCTTTAGCTACAAGTTCCTCTATCGGGGAGTCTTGTGGCCCGTCAATGATGGCAAAGCATATTCCTTCTGGGTGTGCAATTCGTCCTAAACGCATAACGGCCATCCTACTAAACGGTAGCCCTTACATGTGTGCATAGTTTGCGGTGTTAATTTGCACAATTATTCATCTCCCCCAAGCTGACGCCACCACTGAATGCGGACGTCGTATTAGCACCCAAGATTCCGCATATTTAAGTTAAGAGACTCTTTGCGATGCGGTCTCCTACCTCAATCGTTTTGATCGGGGCATCGCCGCGCTGTGCGATATCCTCCGCGACCGATTTTTCAATCTTCTGCGCATTGGCTTCATCGCCTAAATGTCGCAAGAGCATTGCCGCCGACAAGATAGCCGCGGTTGGATCCGCGATGCCTTTTCCGGCAATATCTGGCGCCGAGCCGTGAACCGGCTCAAACATGGAAGGATTCTTGCCCGAGGCATCGATATTGCCGGAAGCAGCCAGCCCTATTCCACCGGTGATTGCGCCGGCTAAATCCGTTAAGATGTCACCGAAAAGGTTATCTGTGACGATGACATCGTACCGGGAGGGATCCGTAACCATGTAAATGGTCGCGGCATCGATGTGATTATAATCCACCTTCACCTGCGGGTATTCTGCAGCCACTTCTTCTACCGTGCGGTGCCACAGATCGCCGGCGTTGACGAGGACATTGGTTTTATGCACCAAGGTCAGGCGATTACGGCGCTGCGATGCCCGCTCGAAAGAATCTCGCACCACGCGCTCCACCCCAAAACGGGTATTTTGTGACACCTCACTGGCTACCTCGTGCGGAGTCCCTTCCCGCAGCGTGCCACCATTTCCGCAGTACAAACCCTCAGTGCCTTCCCGTACCACGACGAAGTCAATATCGCCCGGATTAGCCAGCGGCGAGCGGGCCGTAGGGTACAAGATGGAGGGGCGCAGGTTCACGTGGTGATCCAAAGCAAAACGCATCTTCAATAAGAGGCCGCGCTCTAAGACGCCAGGGGGAACCTCACCTGGGGCACCAATGGCACCCAGCAAAATGGCGTCGTGTTCGCGCAAGCTAGCTAAGTCTGCATCCGTTAAGAGCTCGCCATTGCGCAGGTAGCGCCGCGCACCCAGATCATAATCAGTGGTCTCTATATCGCTTCGCACCTGACGCAGCACCTTCAAGGCTTCCGCTGTTACTTCCGGACCAATGCCATCTCCGCCAATAACCGCCAATTTCATTGGATAGGATTCCTTTCTCACATAGTGGATTGAGAATCAGCCTACCAAAAGAAACCCGCCCATTGCAGGATAAATCTGTGCAATAGACGGGATCGAGTACGCGGTTCGGCGAGCCGCCTAGCCCGCTCTGAAATTATTCATCCATGTCGAATTGTTGACACGTAGCGCCAAGGGCCGAGTTAATTTCCTCGATGAGAGAGTCTGGTACCTCGGACTCCACACGCAAGATAAGCACAGCATCCGATTCCTGCTTGCCCTGCGTCAAAGCCGCAGCGATGATATTGATACCCGCTGCACCTAGCTTGGTACCCACGGTACCCAGCGCGCCTGGAGCATCAGCATACCGGAGGAATAGGTTGCGGCCCTCGGCCCGCATATCCACGCCACGATCATTGATACGCACAAACTTTTCGGTTCCGTCGATACCGATGAGCGCTCCGGTTAGTGAGGAGGTCACGCCCTCAGCGCTAATAACCGTAACTTGCAAAGACGAGCGGTGTCCCTTGGACTCTGGATTGGTAGAAACCGAAACTTCAACCCCGCGGCTTTCGGCAATCTGCATCGCGTTAACAAAGGTAACCGGCTCTGAGGTCACACCGCTAAACAGGCCGCGGACGGCGGACAGACCCAACACGTCCACATTCTCAGTAGACAGCTCGCCACAGGCTTCAACCTCCACAGCGACGGGAGCCTGGTCAAGCAGGCGGCCAGCCGTAAGCCCCAGTTTGCGGGCCAAATCAAGCCAACCGGCGACCTCTTCTCCCACCGTGCCGCCGGAGACGTTAACCGCATCAGGAACAAACTCGCCGGCCAGGGCTTTAAGCACCGATGCGGCGACATCAGTACCAGCGCGATCTTGCGCCTCCACAGTGGACGCACCTAGGTGCGGCGATACCGTGACCTGAGGCAGCTTAAAGAGTGGGGAATCCGTGCACGGCTCCGTGGAATACACGTCAAAACCCGCACCGCGGTGGTGCCCTGCGGTAATAGAATCTGCCAAAGCCTGCTCATCCACGAGGCCGCCGCGAGCGGCGTTGATCAAAATCTGGCCCTCCTTGGCCTTAGCCAGAAGCTCCGCATTGAACATTCCAGCGGTTTCCGGCGTCTTAGGCAGGTGAATGGTCACAAAATCCGCCCGTGCCATCAATTCTTCCAGACCGACCAATTCCACGCCAAGGGCTGCTGCACGCGCCGGATTGGCATAGGGATCGTGGGCAATAATCTTCGCTTCAAAAGCGCTTAGCCGCTGGGCAAAGAGCTGGCCGATGTGGCCGAAGCCGACAATGCCCATAGTTTTGCCGTAGATCTCCACGCCTTTGAAGGAAGAGCGCTTCCACTCACCCTCGCGCAAGGACCGATCCGCTGCAGGAAGCTGGCGGGCAGTGGCCAACAGCAAAGCAATTGCCTGCTCACAAGCAGAGTGGATATTAGAGGTAGGAGCGTTAACCACCATGACACCCTTGTTGGTGGCAGTTTCGATATCCACGTTATCCAAGCCCACGCCCGCTCGACCTACAATCTTGAGCTTCGGCGCGGCTTCTAAAACCTCGGCATCGACCGTCGTGGCAGACCGTACTAACATCGCATCTGCCTCTGGAACCGCAGCAAGCAATTCCTTGCGATTCGGGCCATCTACCCAGCGCACCTCGACGGAATCCCCCAGCGCCGCCACTGTGGATTGAGCTAATTTATCGGCGATAAGAACTACCGGCTTCGACATATCATCCTTCGTTTCATTTTCGTTGCACGTTTCGCGACAATCATCGTGTGTGAAGGAAGTGTAGTTCAGTTTGGTGTGCCCTGCCTTATTTTTTCCTTAAATTCTTTCACTTGACCGAATTCCGGGCCCAAAGCGATCAATGAGCCCTCGTCGAGCCCGGCCACCATGGCCATACCCCGCTTATCTTCCAGTGGATCTGCCGTCGGCATAACCAATACCGAGCCACCGTACGCAGCCGCAGTAATGACATTGGCTACCGGGCTTTCCGCGGTTGCCACAATATTGGGTGCCATCTGGCCATCGCGCCGCGACTGCGCCGGGACCGAAGGTACTTTTTTCCCTTGGTCGTCGGCCTCACCCTCATAAGCAATCCAGGCGGGACGTAACTCAACGTAGGGCGTTTTATCCAGCCGCGCGATGTCTTTGACTATCTGTTCCGGCGAAGCGACCACCTTGGACTCGTACTGAAAAGCTGTAAAATCGCCTAGCGCTTGGTGCGTTCCCGGGTCTTTGATAACGGTAAATTCGCCACTGGATTGCGTCCACGGAATATCGCCCACGATGACGAGCCGTTTTACTTCCAAGTCACCTATCAGGTTAAGTATTTTACCGCGCCGCGAGGGTTCAAATTCTACAGCCGGCAAGTGTTGGTTAATCGCCAGCGTTGCTGCGCGCAACCTGGATTTATCATCGGGGGCAAAGAGTACCATCGACTCTGAATCATCGAAGAAGGTGCGGGCGGCGGCAATGCCACTCGAATCGTCGATGATTTCTAGCTTGCCAGCGAATTTAGGATCGACAAGGCGGTTGTGATTTTCTGACTTGGCGCGTTCCAGATCAACATCGGACTCAGCGACATCTGAGAGTCCGCGCTTGACTAATTTGGGCTGCTGCAAGACTTCACCACAGCCAACGAGCACGAGACAGGCAGCGATAAATGCTGCAGCCACCCGATAAGTCTTAGCGGCCGAATGCATGCGGCCCCTCTTCACCCCCGGTTAGGTTTGCTTCATCGACATCTCGAATGACGGGAATCCCCAAGGTTTCTTCCACAAGATCCACGAAGCGATGGCGGCGATCCGTCAAAAACTCGTGAATTTTGGATTCCCGTAAGTTAGCGACATCAAGATCGTGCGATGCCAAGACGGCATCAAATTCATCGTCTTCCATGATGGACTTGGATTGCACACGTGGCAGGTAGCGGTTTGGCGCGAATCCGTCGAGGACGACCTCGGTTCGCTTTCCCATCGGGGTGAAGTTCATGACCGAATGGGCTAAAACCGGTTCCACCCCGTGGCGCTGGCACCAGTTCAGTGGGAATACCGGGAAAAATCCTGGCTTGAGTTCTTCAAAAGTGTGGCGAGTAAATTCGTTACCCGTCCGCCAATCTTTCGCACCACGGGCCATGAGCAGGGCAAAGATTCCGTGCCATACGCCATCATTTTCATCAACCGAGAACAGGCGGGATTCGCGGAATCCTGCATCCGAGATCGTCTTGGGAATGTCATCAGTATCCCCAGCAACCCACTCGGTCACTTCATCCACGTCACGGGCAGCGCGCAATGGGACCGCAGAAGAACCATAAAGCTCACCGAAGACACCGCACCAGAACCACTGGTCGATGCGATCCCATGCCTGCTGGCTGGAAAGAGCTCCGGGCCGTTTGGCCAGGCGCGCGATGATGACGGCCAAAGGCACGATCTGCTCCGTATATGGGACCTGATCGAGGCTTAAAATGCGGCGCTGTGCCAAGAATTCGGCTACTTCGTGGAAGGTAATGCGCAGGTCGTGAGCGGCCGCCTTGTACTCGGATAGGGACAGCTTGAGGATGTCTTCGCGTTGGCCGCCGGCACTACCTTTCTCCCCTGTTACCAAGAGGGATACCGCGGAAAGGAATTCATTCCGGCCTATGCCATCGAGTGCGGGAGATTCCCGCAAATCCTTTTCCACCTGCTGCCAATCGTTAGCAAGGTGAAATGTCGGTTCTTCGGAGGCAAAGACGGCAGTGAGCAAATCGAAGACATCCATCTGCAGACCAGCAGAATTCGCCTGAGCAAAAATAGAGCCGATTCCGGAGCGCTCCGTTTCACGGGACAGCCGGATCATCGGAATGTCATAGCCCGCCAAAGGGCGCAGGATGCGGTTATTGAACGCAGCAAGCTCGGCGCTGTACTGCTCGTATGTTGCGGCAAGCTCGAAAAGCATGCGGGTGCCCTCTTCGCTCAATAAGGAAGCCACGGGGATACACATATTATCCAGCCCATCCTGGCGGGAGGTGATAGCACCGTCAATGTTGGGGCCAAAGTGCGAGCAGATCTCGCCATTGTGGTCTACGGCGAAAATAGCATCATCGGCAAGCAAATCTCCGCTTACCGCGGCGCGGACATCGATAAAAAAGCGGCGGTGAACCTTCTTTTTTCGAAAGTCTGTAGTCTTGACAAAACCCTCGCCATTAAAGCAGTGGTATAGGCTGGTAAGGCGTTGTTGTCCGTCCAGAAGGAGCAATCCGGGTTCGACCCCGGCCTCTGGCGCACCCGCCAAAGCTCGGGGGCGGAAACGCATCTTTTCGTTGCGGGTATCCAGGGCCATCAACGCACCTATTGGATATCCACGCAGCACTGTAACAATAAGTGCACGGATGCGGTCTTCATCCCAGGCATAGCTACGCTGGAAGTCAGGAAGCTGTATATCGCCCCGGTCGATCCGCGAAAAAAGGTCCTTGAGGTCATAGCTCGGCGTCGTAAAACCCATAGGGGCAATACTACCCGCAACGACCGCTCGATACCTCACAGACTTAGCGTTGGATTCCGCGACGGCAAAGCAGCAGAAACCAGCCTATCCGAAGATAGACCTAATCACTATGCTCTTTGATTTCAATATCAGCTCTGTAGACGCTTTCGTTGAGTTGAACCAGCTAACCCGTGCCGCAGAATAGTCACTTAGACGGGCACCCCCTCACCGCGTGGATGCCCGCAGTGTCTGGCCCGCATGAATCTGTGGATGATTACGGTATGGTCCGTGATTTTCACGACGTCCCAGGTGATCACGGAGCTGACTCGTCACCAACAGACGTCAAGCTCACCAGAGGTTTCCACGCCTTAGAAGATTCAGAAAGACCGGAAGTTCCCGAGCCTGATGATGAGCTGTTCGTAATCGTGACAAAGTTCGGCACCAAAATCCAGACATTGGATTCGGAAGCAGTCCGCGAGGTGTGCCAAACAAGTAAACAGGAACATCACCCTCTCTGTATAGGCCGCCCCATCATCTTGTGCCCTTCAGGTCGCCGTTTATGGCCTCTGGGCATTAGAGAAAAAGAAATGTGTTTAGTTCGACCCCCTGCATAGTGCCTACCTTGGCCAGCCTCGTCACCCTTTGAGGGTCGGCTGTAGCGGCACTGGCCTCGCTGGCTCATCAGGCCGCCACACCCCCTACGGTGACCCACCCAGCCGGTCTGATTTCCACGACCCCCGCGCAGGACGTTTCTCGGCAGCACGCGTACTCATTTCCCCCCGATCAGTGCGCGGCAGTAGAATCGACCTATGGACCACACCGGGTCACCCACCGAAAGGAACTAGGGGTGACGGTTAAAGTCCTGACAACTTGGCAATCTCTATGCGAAAGGAAAGCAACATGAAAAAGCTCCTTCCAATCCTGGCTATCCCCCTCGCACTGACCGCGTGCAGCAATGATGCTGAGCCGGACAACACCCCCTCCACCGAGGCAAAGGCGTCAGAGACAACCTCCGCAGCCCCGACCGAAAGCGCAGAGGAAGAACGTGAAATTGGCGAAGAACTCCAGCTCGGTTCCAATGCCTCCGATGACGTGACTTTCAAGGTCACCGACATTACCCTTGGCGAGGAATGCAAATACGGCACCCACAATTACGCCGATCAGCCTTATGACCTAGAGGGCGCTCAGTACCTCCAGATCACAGCGGAAGTCGACGCTAAAAAAGTCGCTAGCGACGGCGGCAAGGACTCGGTACAACTCGAAGACCCTGAGTTCAGCGACGAAGACGGGTACACCCAACCCGCACTGCCAGCAGTTGATTGCCGTGATGCAGATGACGGTCACGAAACCTGGACCACCACCATTAACAATGGCGAAAAGAAGCGCATCTATGGTGCCTATGAGGTACCACAGGGACTTAAGCAGATCACAATTGACCGCTATACGTTCAATTTGGAAGGAAAATAGTCACAGAAAAGACCCCCTCATTCAGCTCAGTCTCTAGGACACTGCTGAACTACGAGGGGGGCTTCTCAACTCCAGCACAAGGGCCCGAAAGTGGCACTTAAAGCCTCTCCCCACCCTGACCAACAAAAATAATGTTCGGGAAGGACCGGCTGGAGGTGAATACAGCCCCACTGAGGCGTGGCCTGACGATTGATAAAGCGTTAGGCCCAGTGGCTGGGAGGTTTGTCCGCGGGCGGGGCCACGGCGACCATTCGTCCGTGCCACGGCCCAGGCCACCGATTATTCATTCTTGTAACGCAGTCGCAGTGCAGTGTGCCGCGGTGCATGAGAGTAAAAGTTTGTGCACTCCCATGCACCGCGACACTTGCTCACGCAAAGGCCTTTCAATGCGACCGTTCCAGTGCGGATGTCACTCGGGAGCTGGGGCACTCGGTCGACACCCTGCTAAAGGTGTATACGCATGTACTGACGGGGTCTAATGACCGTGTAACGGCGTGGATTGACGCGGCGATTTCTCGCGGGAATTTTGCGGGATCCGCGCCCTTACAGTTGGTCAGTGAGGGCGCATACGGGCCGTTTTTAAGCCGTTTCGCTGAGAGGGTTTTTCACCCAACTCATAAGATCGCGCAGCTTAGATCCAGTTTTTTCGATCTCGTGCTGCGCAAATTCATCGCGCAGATCCTCCAGTTCCTTGTTTCCACCTTCAACGTTGTCAAGCAAGCGCTTGGTAAAGGTGCCATCCTGAATATCAGACAGAACGTCTTTCATGCGCTGCTTGGTATCGGCGTTGATAATGCGTGGGCCGGAGATATAACCGCCGAACTCAGCGGTATCAGAGACCGAATAGTTCATATTGGCAATGCCACCCTCAAACATGAGGTCCACAATGAGCTTCATCTCGTGCAGGACCTCGAAATACGCCATCTCTGGCTCATAGCCAGCCTCGGTAAGAACCTCGAAACCGCTGCGGATGAGGAACTCAGCACCGCCACAGAGCACGGCCTGCTCACCAAAGAGGTCGGTGACCGTTTCTGCTTCGAAGGTGGTGGGGATAACACCGGCGCGAGCGCCACCGATTGCAGCGGCATAAGAAAGGGTCAGTTCATGGCCCTCGTTGTGCGGGTCCTGATCTGTGGCGATCAAGCAAGGAACGCCCTTGCCATCAACAAACTGGCGGCGGACCAGATGGCCCGGGCCCTTTGGTGCGACCATGCCGACGGTGACGGACGGGGACGGCTCAATCAGCTTGAAGTGGATATTCAGGCCGTGGCCGAACAGCAATGCATTGCCGTCCTCCAGGTTTGGGGCGATGTGCTGTTCGAAGATCTCTTTCTGGGAGGTATCCGGAGCCAGCAACATAATAACGTCGGCCCACTTGGATGCCTCCGCGACGGACTTGACCTCAAACCCGGCCTCTTCTGCCTTGGCTGCAGACTTAGATCCCTCGCGCAAGCCGATAATAACTTCGACGCCGGAATCGCGCAGGTTCTGTGAGTGCGCGTGACCCTGGGAGCCGTAGCCTATAACTGCTACCTTGCGGCCCTGAATGATCGACAAGTCAGCATCGTCGTCGTAGTAGGTATCAATAGCCATTTCAAATCCTCAATTCTTTAGTAGGAGAAGCTGTCATAAGCATCCAAACGCCAAGTATATACCACTGAGCGGGATACGGTGTTCACATCGTGAGATTTTTATTTCTTTTTGGGAGCTGTCGCCTTTGGACCGCGCCCCAAGGCCACATGGCCTGATTGCACAAGTTCGCGAATGCCAAAGGGCTCGAGGACTTCAATCAACGCCGCGAGCTTGCCTGGCGTACCGGTTGCCTCCACAACGACTGATTCCTTTGCTACGTCCACCACGCGAGCACGGAAGATATTAACCGCATCCACCACCTGGGCACGGTTGGAATTATCGGCCGACACCTTTACCAACATGATGGCGCGGGCAACGGTAGAATCCTCCTTGAGCTCCACGACCTTGATGACCGGAACGAGCTTATTGAGCTGTTTTGTTACCTGCTCAATAATTACTTCAGAGGCATCTACAACAATGGTCAGCCGGTTAATTCCGGGAGTTTCCGTGTGCGCCGAAACCAAGGACACCAGGCTGTAGCCGCGGCGGCTGAACATTCCCACCACGCGGGCGAGGATGCTTTCAATATCCTCAACTAGTACCGACAAGGTATGCCGATTTACATCATTCTGCGCCATAGTTTATGCCTCCTGCATGGTGTGGTCGATCTCGGCCGGAGTTTCCGCAGCGGATTGCGCTTCATCAAAAAGCGGGCGCAGGCCGCGGGCGTACTGGATTTCCTCATTGGAGGCACCGCCGCCGATCATCGGCCAGACTTGCGCATCTTGGCCAACGATGAAATCAATAACGACCGGCTTATCATTAATTGCCTGTGCGCGTTTAATGGCTGGAACGACCTCTTCTTCACTTGTCACCCGGATAGCCTCGCATCCGAGGGCTTCAGCCAAACGGACGAAGTCCGGGGTGAAGGCGTCTTCTTCACGCAGCTTGGTGTGTGAGTAATGCTGATTATAAAACAAGGTCTGCCACTGCCGGACCATTCCGAGGTTGCCATTATTAATTATGGCAACCTTAAACGGAAAACCTTCCACAGCAGCGGTGGTAAGCTCCTGGTTCGTCATCTGAAAGCAACCATCGCCGTCGATGGCCCAGACTTCCTTATCCGGGCACGCTGCTTTAGCACCCAAGGCGGCAGGAACGGCATAGCCCATGGTCCCCGCGCCACCGGAGTTGATCCACGAACGCGGGTGTTCAAAGTCCAAGAACTGCGCGGACCACATCTGATGCTGGCCCACACCCGCACAGTAGATTGCTTCTGACCCGACAGTGTGACTGAGTTTTTCTAAAACAAATTGCGGGTTCAAGAGACCATCATCGGTGGGCTCGTAACCGCGCGGGAACCGCTCTTGCATGCCACGCAGGTAATCGAGCCACTGTTTTACGTTGGGCGCGGGCTGTATAGCCTTTTTGCGGTACTCCTTACTCAGCGCGGTTAAGCATTTTTGTGCATCGCCAACGATAGGGACCGCAACCTCGCGAATCTTGCCGATCTCCGCTGGATCGATATCGGCATGGATGACTTTCGCATTGGGTGCGAATGTGGCGGTATCACCGGTCACACGGTCATCGAAGCGAGCGCCGATGGCGATGATCAGGTCTGCGCGCTGCAGGGCCGCAACCGCTGGGACCGTGCCGTGCATACCCGGCATTCCCAGGTGCTGCGGGTGAGAGTCTGGGAAAGAGCCGAGGGCCATCAAGGTGGTAACCACCGGGATTCTCGTGAGCTCTGCAAACTCCAGCAGCTCCTGGGAAGCATTGGCTTTAATGACTCCCCCGCCAACGTAGAGCACCGGCTTTTCCGCACTCGCCATCAATTCCACAGCTTGGGCAACCTGCCGGTGGTGAGGCTTGGTAACCGGCTTATAACCTTGTAGGTCAAGCGCTTCTGGAAAGTGATAGTCTAAAAAGCTATTTTGCACGTCTTTCGGAATATCAACGAGCACCGGACCGGGCCGACCAGTGGAGGCCAAGTGAAAGGCAGCCGAAATGGTGGAGGGGATATCCGCAGGATCTGTCACGATGTAGTTGTGCTTGGTAATCGGCATGGTGATGCCGCGGATATCCGCCTCTTGGAAGGCATCTGTTCCTAAAAGACTGCTGCCCACCTGACCGGTGATGGCGACGATGGGAACGGAGTCCAGGTTGGCATCAGCAAGCGCGGTAACCAGGTTCGTCGCACCGGGACCGGAGGTAGCAATACAGACACCCACCTTTCCAGATGCCTGCGCATAGCCCTCGGCGGCATGTCCCGCCCCTTGTTCGTGACGAGTTAAGACATGGCGAAGCTTGGTCGAACCATGCAGTGCATCGTAAAGCGGAAGCACGGCACCGCCGGGAATACCGAATACGAGATCGATACCCAGATCTTCCAGCGTGCGGACAATAGCATGAGCCCCACTCATTCGCTCCACGGACGCAGTGGTAGTCGCAGCGGCCGCGGAAGCAGGCGTGGGCGAGGATGTCGTTACCACGGTGTATGTGCTCCTTGGGTTGGTCTGTCATGGAAAGTGATCATCGAAAACGCCCTAGTGACAACTAAACCCCCGCGGGCCGGTGGTCTGCGGGGGCGAAAGCGTCGACATTCAGGAAACGTCGCAGTCACCGCCGCGCGCGTACCACCTGAAGTCGAATGATGATCATATTTCCAACTATATACCGATAGATTTATATTTGGAAGTAGTTACCCCCTTTTGGGAAATCTTTCTCATTTGTTGAAACGCAGCGAAAAGATGGTTCGCTTCCCCACCGCATGGTCAATTAGGCTGACTGACTATGACCCCACCAGCACAGGACCAACAGCCTCGTCAGTCCGCCACCCAGGAAGCGGTCTTCACTCCGTCTCGCGACCACATTTTGGGCATTTTAATTTTGTCCACGATCGCCTTATTGAGCATTGGATGGGCGCCCAAATACCTGGGGTGGCTGCTCATCATCCCCGTTATCGGCCTATGGTGGGTCATCAAGGCCCGCACACGAGTGACTGAGAAAGGCATCTCCATTACTTATGTGTTCCGGAAAAATGTCTCTATCGCATGGGATGATTTCGCCGGCATTGGCTTCCAACGTGCCCGATCTTTTGCGCAGACAAAAAATGGTGCGAAACATAACCTGCCTGGCGTAACCTTCAATTCACTGCCACGCTTAGCAGAAGCATCCCGCGGGCGCATTCCCGATGCCCTCACCCAAGGCCGTATAGCAGCCGATGACAAGGTCGTCATCGTGCACCGCGACGGGCAACACATCCTCTTAAGTAAAGAGGAATATGCTGCATACTTGGAAAAGCACCCCGAGCTCAAAGATTCGGAAGAAAACTAAATCTCTTTTATCCCCCATTTGGCAAAATCTATAAAGAATGGTGACTTAAACCATGATCCCACTGCGTTCTAAAGTAACTACCGTCGGACGCCAAGCCGCCGGTGCGCGTGCCTTGTGGCGCGCTACCGGTACCAAAGAAAACGACTTCGGCAAACCCATCGTGGCCATCGCCAACTCTTATACGCAGTTCGTTCCCGGCCACGTGCACCTAAAAAACGTCGGCGATATCGTCGCCGAAGCCGTCCGCGCAGCCGGAGGCGTACCCAAGGAGTTCAACACCATTGCCGTCGACGACGGTATTGCAATGGGTCACAGCGGCATGTTGTACTCATTGCCCTCGCGCGAGATTATCTCGGATGCCATTGAGTACATGGCCAATGCGCATACTGCGGATGCCCTCGTCTGTATCTCTAACTGCGATAAAATCACCCCGGGCATGCTCAATGCCGCGATGCGATTGAATATCCCCACGATCTTCGTCTCGGGCGGGCCGATGGAAGCCGGTAAAGCAGTCGTGGTCGATGGCGTCGCCCATGCGCCCACTGACTTGATTACTGCTATCACCGCATCGGCGAACGATAGGGTTTCCGATTCCGGCTTGGCCCAGATAGAAGAATCTGCCTGCCCTACCTGCGGGTCCTGCTCCGGCATGTTTACTGCCAACTCTATGAATTGCTTGACCGAGGCACTCGGATTGGCACTTCCGGGCAATGGCACCACGCTCGCCACCCACAGTGCTCGCCGTGGCCTCTTCGTAAAGGCCGGCTCCATCATCGTGGATATGTGCCGCCGCTACTACGGCGATGAGGACGAGTCCGTCCTGCCGCGCAATATCGCCACCAAGGAAGCCTTTATCAATGCCATGGCCCTCGATATGGCTATGGGCGGGTCCACCAACACGATCCTGCACACCCTTGCCGCAGCACAAGAGGGCGAAGTGGACTTCACGCTCGATGACATTAATGACATTTCCTACCGTGTCCCATGCTTGTCCAAGGTTGCGCCCAACGGAACCTACCACATCGAGGACGTCCACCGCGCCGGCGGCATTCCGGCCATCCTGGGCGAACTTCGCCGCGCGGGCCACCTTAATCTCAAGGTGCACACCGCCCTTTATGACAATGCGGAGCAGTGGCTCGATGATTGGGATATCCGCAATCCCCGCGTGACCGATCAGGCCCGCGAACTGTATTACGCAGCGCCTGGCGGAGTGCGCACGACCGAACCTTTCTCCCAGTCCAACCGGTGGGACGAACTGGATACAGACGCGGTCAATGGCTGCATTCACGACGCAGACCACGCCTTTTCTTCCGACGGTGGCCTGGTGGTCCTGCGCGGTAATTTGGCACCTGACGGGGCAATCGTCAAAGCGGCCGGCGTAGAGGAAGAGCTGTGGACCTTCTCCGGCCCAGCCCGCGTGGTGGAGTCCCAAGAGCAGGCCGTATCCATCATCTTGAATAAAGAAGTCCAGCCTGGCGATGTCGTCGTCATTCGCTACGAGGGCCCGTCCGGTGGCCCCGGCATGCAAGAGATGCTGCACCCGACGTCTTTCCTCAAGGGCGCCGGATTGGGCAAGGCCTGCGCCTTGATTACCGACGGCCGCTTCTCCGGCGGCACCTCCGGCCTTTCCATCGGCCATATTTCTCCCGAGGCCGCCCACCAGGGACTCATCGGGCTCATTGAGAATGGCGATACCATCTCCATCAATATCCACGAGCGCGAGCTCACACTCGACGTGGATGATGAGGTACTGGAGCGCCGCCGCGCCGCGCAAGAGCAGCGCGAAAAGCCGTGGACGCCGGTCAACCGCAACCGTCCCATCACCAAGGCGCTGCGCGCCTACGCCGCGATGGCGACCTCCGCAGATCGCGGCGCGGTACGCGTGGTAGACGGCTATGTTAACTAACGCGCCATCTCCTGAATGGCCGCGAGGTGGGCGTCGAATGCGGACTTGCCAGTAGCAGTGAGCATGACCCAGACAGTGTCCTTATCGCGGGAAGATCCGTACTCCCGGAATCGGCTAATATATCCTTCCTTTTCCAGGGCAGATAACTGCTTGGATAAGGTGGCGGCCGATTGCCCCACCTCTTCCCGCAGCGCCGCGAAGCGCATTTCGCGGCGCACCTGCCCTTCAACGGCTCCGCGCGCGTTTAACACTGCGCAAATCTTAAAGCGATTGAGCGGATAGATAACGGGGTCAATATCACTGAGCACTACGGCCCGCTCCTTGCCTCGCTGCAAGGTCCAAGGCGCGAGATTGCAGCGCCCAGACCATTGCTGCTGCCCACACCACGACGAAGATTACCATTGCCCACGCGTGCTCGCGCAGCAGGTTAGGGACAAAGATCGGGAAAAGCATTACTGCCATCCCCGCATAGTATTTTTTATCAGCCTTGGGCTGTGAATACGGATCCTGGCGATAGCTGGGCCGCACCTTGCTCTGGTGATGAAGATGCGCCCACACCATGAGCCCTACAAGGACAAAGTAGAAAATGAGAACCGCTACCGGGTGCAATAACTCGGATAATAGGCTCACCCCCAGATAAGACGCTGCCAACGCGATCACTAGGAGGATATTTTGCACAAGCCGCTTACGCTCGGCGCCGTTATCCTGCAGGCTGTCATTAAACTCAAGCGACTTCTTTAGCTCATCTTCCATTTTCTACCGCCATCTCAAAAATCCATCATCCTTTACTTTCCTTTCCGGCAATTCTTTCACTTTCCATCACGGAAAGCAAGGCTGCAAAAATCCCCACCGCATTGAGTGCGGCGGGGATACACTCAGGTATTAGCGAGTAATGAGCTAAGCAATGGGGTTTACTGCCGCGCCAAAGAACCACACGGCAACCAGGATGGCGATACCAACCACCGCAAAGACCCACGACGTGCCCAGCGGGCGCCGCGCCCAAGAGCGACCAAAGTCCAGGGAAATGAAACCGGGGCCAGTAAATTGCAGGCCAATCGCGACAACAAACAGCACCAGGGATAGCCATACCGAGTCTGACCAGTCAAAGACCTGTAAACCGGCACCCCATTGCGCCAGCTCGTGCAAGGCGGTGAAACCGGTAACTGAAGTGCCCCGAGTTTTGTTCCTAGGCATTTGCCTTGATTTCTATTATTCCCTGTTGCGGGGTCTTCTTCCAAAATTCGGTTTCCACCTCGACCGGGGTTCGATATCCCAGGCTTTGGTGGAGCCT
>NZ_REGE01000002.1 GCF_003688935.1 Corynebacterium macginleyi
AGCCCGGACGGCGGTGGCTCGCTGGATTGAGATTGTCTACAACCGGCGTCGTCGCCACTCGTCCATCGGGATGGTAAGCCCCGTCGATTTCGAAGCCCAGCTCGCTGATCAAAATTGTAATAAGAAAACCGCTGCTTAACCCCTAAGCAGCTTAACAACGTGTCCACGACTTGCGGGTAACCCCACTTGGCTCTCTTTAAGGCTCGTTTGTCTTCAATATTGCAGTTCATCAACCGCAATGTCTTTAACGCGGAATCATCGTTGGTGAACTGCACCCGGTTACGCGTGGGAACCTACACACAAACCATTAGATACTCTCCACTCTATTTACCTGTAAAAACCGGCGAAGAAATAAGCTCCCTTACTCCAACACTACTAGGAAAAACATCAGCCTTTGCATATTCCTCATCCATTAGAAAAAATGACGCTAAAGACCCCTCAGCCTTTGTAAAAAGCTCTTGTTCAGCAGAAACGATTGATTCACAAAGGTATAACCGCAAACTCTCAAAATCCTCGTTGGGCCTTTCAACCCTGAACTGAGTAATGAGATCTCTTTTCATCTCTTCGGAATCTACTTCAACTGGTTCGGAGCAAATAAAAAGTACGTCGACTCCAGGCAGGCGCGCTGCTTTACGCACTACTTGCGAATACGTTTTATATGCCGATTTCACAACACACTGATCGGCCACGAAAAAAGTGTCTAAAGCAAAAAACATACGCATTGTAATCCTTTCCAAACAGATAAAGCTTGTCAACGTCCTGTATACCGTCAAGATTTGTCACGTGAGATTCTATCTCACCACCTAGCGGCAGGGGCCTGACACCCGAAGTCGACGAGTACTTAACCCGCGAGCCTTGGACTGGCAATAACCCCGCGAGGTGATAAACCCACCAGCCCGGTTATTCTTCAACGTCTTACAGATGAACTCGACAGAGAAACGATTCCGGTATTTATCGATGAACCGGATCATTTCCGACATTTTGGGCCTGGTCATGAGGCGAAAAAAGCTGACGCAACCTTCAGTAGCTCATTAGTGTCGCGAAGCTGATGATTTTCACGGCGTAGCCTCGCGTTTTCGGCAGCCACATCTTCAGGCACTGGTTCTGGGGTGTTTCCCACGCGGCGGGCAGGCTTAAGTCCATTGACGAGCCGTGTGCCATGAAACCCCGAGCTTTGGGGCTACTGCCTGGCACGCAGCCTGCATCGACATATTTTCCGCCAGAGCGTTTCAAGTTGTTTGTGTGTGCGGTCGGACTATAGGTATTTGTCGAAGGGGTCGGGAAAGGACCTGACCCCGGAAAGTGAACACGTCGGGGGTTAGGCTCGCAATTCTATGACCCCGAAGCGCAAGGAAGACAAGCGTCGCAACGCTGCGGTTGTAACACTCGCCCGCAGACGAATCAACGTCCTCTACGCCTTGATGCGCCACCACGAGTATTACCGCGACCCCGCGCCCAGCAAAGGAAGCCACAGCAGCCTAACCCCTCACAACAAAACAAGCCGACTGGGAAAAATCCCAGTCGGCTACCAGTCGCGTGCAAAACAACACACCTAAAAATCACGAGTTAAGGATCCGGCCTCGTCAACCCCATCCGCGAGACTGACAGACTATATAGGAACACCCCCGCTTTCGTCACTCCGCTTTTCTCACTGGAAGGCGAAGGGGGCGGCTAAACACCGCCTCGGTTAGTCGGTGCCCTCTGCCGAGCCGCCGGTATTGGAAAGCTCCACTTCCCGTACGCTGACATACTGCGCGATCTCTGCGACGAACCCTGGATCGTGGCATGTAAGGACAATTGCTGTTCCTGATTCCAGCGCGCTGTGAATCAGTTGATGCATTAGCGCTCGGTCCGATAGCGAAAGCAAGCTATCGGGCTCATCCATGAGCACGATGGCGTGGCCCATCTCCACCACATGTGCCGTTTGGGCCAGCCTGAGCCGTGAGGCGGACAGATCCAATGGGTGCTCATCGGCATCAAGTTCCAGCAGCTCCCGTAACGCGGTGTTGGGAACAAAATCCCCCAAGGTGGAATATATTACCTGGTCATAAGGGGATTGTAGGACCAATCCCCTGGGTTCTGCTGGGCGCTGTGCCCCATCAAGGCCGGCGGCGGCGCGCAGGAGTGACGTTTTTCCGGTGCCGTTTGCCCCGCGTAACCAGGTCACGCCTCCACCGCGAACGGGAATGGTTACCGGTCCGACGCTAAAGGTATTGCCGGAAGGCTTCGCCGATTGCCACCAGCGCTTCTTTTCTTGTCCGCGGCGCGCAGTAAGCGGCCCGAGGTATTCTTGCGCCCCATGATCCGAAATCGATTGCAGGTGTATAGGGGCTGGTTGAGGGATGTCCCCTACGACTTCCCCACCCAATTCGGGCCAATGTTTCGATGACACAGCAAGAACGCAGGTATTGTGCAGCGAATGCAATAACTGCGCCATCATCGCCAGTGATGTGGGATCCAACCCTGCGCTTGGCTCGCAAATAATCAGCACCTCGGGTTCGCGGATCGCGACGCACGCAGCGGCAAGTCTCCGCGTCTGTCCGCCCGAGAGCTGGGTGGGGTTCTTCTCCGCATAATCGCTCAGGCCCACCGCCGCAAGCATTTCCTCTCCCTGCGCCTGCATGCGCGCTGGGTCCTCGCCCTGGTTTTCCAGGCCTAGGACTACTTCTTCGATGCAGGTATCGCGCAAATAACTCATCTGGGCGGATGAGTCTGTACCGATGATGGCGGACGTAGAGAATATTTCGCCCAGCTCTCGCGCCACGTTTTCCACAATGTCATCCGGAGGAACAAGTACTTGGACGATGCTCCCCTTAACTAGTTGAATATCATCTATATCCATACAAAGACCATGACTCCTATGGTTCCTAAGGCCACGATATAGCGCAGTACGCGAGACACGACAGAATCCGGTACCGGCCGCAAAACGGTCCTAGTTCCCTCTTCATCAAATCCCACGGCGGCAAGGGCATGGCCACGCTCGGTACCTTGAATCAATAGGCGCGAAATCACCGGAATAACCACCCGAGAAATGGTATTGCGCCACGTTACTTTGATTCCTGCCAGCTGGTTGGCATCGCGAACGGTCTGCCATGCCTGCGCACCCTGCGGTAACGACTGCAGCGACGCGCCAACGATATAGGCAATCTTGTGTCCCGCACGCGAGACCTGGAGCCATTTCGCAATATCAGAAATTCGCAGCACAGACATCGCCACGATGAAGCACACCATGAGCGCGAAAAAGCGCAGGGCTAGTGTGGTGGCAATGAGCAGGCCATCGCTTGTAATGAGCGGAATTAGTTGGTTATCGCCATAGGGGGCGTGGATCACCAACATCGATAAAGCCACCGGAAAGCTCAACGCCCCAGATGCCAAAACGATCGCTATAGACCTCGTAGCCCACACGCCATAGGCAAGCATTGTGCCAGCTACCACTGCAGAAGCTAGTGGGCTATTGAGCCCAAGAATAAGTAGCCAACCGCAGGCAGCTATAACGAGAACCGTCGACGGGTGAAGGCGATGCATTAGCGGGGCTGCAAGGATTCCCGGGTGCGCTTGGGCAAAGATTTGACGGCAGCCCACACGATGAGGAATACGACGGCCTTATCCAATGGGTCAGAGATAAGGGACTGCATCGTAACGGACGCAATCAAGGAGTTACCCAGTTCGCGGAAAAGGGATGTGAGCGCGCCGGTACCGACACCAGCCGTACCACCGTAGACGAATGCGGCCACAGGCGCGGCGAGCATGCCGCAGATGATGCCGATGATCGCACCGCTGACGATGACCTTCCAGATCTTGGTAAACGCACCCTTTTGGATAGCCCAGCCAGAAAGGAAACCGGTAGCCGCGGAAACGGCAGCGAATGGGAGCGCCATCGGATTGAGCAGGCCCCAGACCACTGATGACAGCGTACCGGTAGCGAGCCCAGCAATGGGGCCCGCGAGCGCGGCCACCAAGATGGTTCCCACAGAATCAATATATAGCGGAATGCCGCTCGAGCCGATGATTTGGCCCACCACGATATTAAGAACCAACGCGATGGGAATAATGGCGATGGTACGCGCCGGCAGGGACGGCACGGTGCCGGCAAGCAATAGAACCGCACCGATGAGGTAGCCGGCCAAGGTGATCAATGCTTCGGCGGAGCCCGCTACGGACTCCCAATCGGCCGGGCGGAAAAACACCAAGTAGATCCAGGTGGCAACGACTATCGCGGTGCCCGCGATGACCATCCCGCGGCGAGCAGGGGTAAGAGAAAGCTGAGGCATAGAGGTATTCCTAATCCATCAATGTGTAAAGGGGAATGAGGGCACATTGCTCTTTTGGTCCCAGCCTATGTCACCTCAGCGTAGGAAAATGTGGCGTATGCGCTGCGGATTAGGGTAAAAGATTTATTCGCCTCGAGCAACACGCCCGCCCAAGACGCGCAGCGCTCTATCGAATTCACGGTGGGCGGCTGGAATATCTGCGCTGGTCACCAGCGAGGCATTGGCTGGACGGCCCCAATGATTGCAGAGGTCTGCGACGCTAGTACCACGCATCTGCACAGAGTCCGCTTCCACATCAATGGTCGTTTCTACCGTCTCAAAAGGTATCTTCTGCAGCGCAATGATGCAGGTTAAAAGGTCATGAATCTGGGCTTGGTAGCCTTCTCCTTGCTTTTCGTGGAATTCAAAGTAGAACCGCAATATCTCCGGCAATTTTTCCGCCATCGGGTGTGTACCAAGCAGCCCCTTAATTTCTGCTAGCCGCTGGGGTGTGATGAGAAATTGCTCGGTGACCTCCAGCGAGCAGAGAGTGCTGGGTAGTGCCGCTAAAGCTCGAAAATGGTGAGCTGCTGCGTGCGGATCCACCCAGAAATTCCACTCCGCGGTCGGCGTCGTATTGCCGCGGTAATTCACGGCACCGCCCATGATGGTAATCGAGCCGCACCGCGCAACGGCTTCGCCATGTTCCCGCTCGAAGTCTGCCAAATTAGTCACCGGCCCGGAAACGATGAGGTGCAGCCGCGCATTGTGGGCAATCGCGGCCGACCACAAGTCCCGCCAGTGAATATCGCCGAAATCGTGGTCGGGTGCGCAAAGATAACCCAAGCCGGTCTCCCCGTGGGTTTCCGGGGTTGTGGTCAGCTCGACCTGGAGAGGACGCGGCCGCCCGGGTGCGACGGGGATTTTCGGGAGCCCACATAAATCCAGAATCCACCGTGCATTGGCGGCTGTCTGCTGGACCTCGGCGTTTCCGGCGGTTGTGCTCACACCTACTAATTCGATCTCGTCTGCGTGATGCAACCCCGCCAAGTATAGGAGGGCAAGGCAGTCATCTATCCCTGGATCGCAGTCAAGTAATACGGCTGGGCGCGAGAAACTCATAGGTAGCCTGGCTAAATATTACTTAATGGAGCTTACTGGCTGATGGCCGTCGACGAATACGACTGGGGAGGCCGGAAGCTCCTCCCGGCCCAATACCTCTACGATGACGTCTGCCACCAAGTCACGGGACGAAGTCTGGGTTTCCTGCAACATCTTATCCTCAACGAATTCAAGTCCTTGCGCAGGCTCGTCTGTCAAGGCAGCAGGCTTCAAAATGATGTGCGGGATGGGGCTATCTGCCAAGCGGTTGTCTACTTCCTTCTTGGACTCCACGTAGGCATACCACTTTTCATCAGCTGGATCGGTCGTCGCAACCTGAGAGCCAACATAAGAAATTATGACGAACTGCGGGACATCCTTGCCCAGCTTTTCCAGAGCTTCGATGGCCGCCAGGGCGCCGTCGCGGTCAACCGCCCACGTCAATTCTGCGCCGCCACGGCCACCGTTTCCGGCACCCCATATAACTGCATCATAATCTGCGAATAGCTTCGCCCACTGATCCACGGATTGCTCAGTAATATCTGCAATGACCGGCGTAGCGTTGGCCTGCTCGATATCGGCCTTTTGGTTTGGGTTTCGGATAAGCGAGTGAACCTCATGACCGGCCGCCGCTAATTTGGGAGCCGCCAGCAGTCCTACCTTACCGTGCCCGCCGATATACAAAACCTTTTTCTTGGTATTGGTCATATCGACCCATGGTAACAGCGCATTTTTTATGCTGCAGCGGGTTTTTCGCAGCGAAGCCACCACATCTTATGGCCGCGCTGAGGGCGTTACCCACCGCACCAGATAGAATATCGGTTATGTATGCCATTATGACCGTCACCGGTGCCGATAGCACCGGAATCATTGCCGCAGTGACCACCACTCTTGCTGATCTCAACGTCAACGTCATCGATGTCTCGCAGACCATAATGGGTGATTACTTCACCATGATCCTTCGCGTCGAATTCAACGCAGAGTCCGTATCCATCCAGACCATTCAGGAAAGGATGCGCCCGGTCGCGGAGGAAAAGCAACAATCCATTCGCATTCAATCGGAAGACCTGTTTACCGCTATGAACGAGATTTAACATGAGCACCCGTTTTAATACCACCAATATCTTGGACACCATCGAGATGATCGAAAATTACCGTCTCGATATCCGCACTGTGACGATGGGGATTTCCCTGTTAGGATGCACACGCTCGACGATGGAGGCTACCTGCAAGGCCATCTACGACCGCGTCACCCAGCAAGCACTCCGCTTGGTTGAGGTATGCGAGGGCATCGAGGGTGAGCTCGGCATCCCGATCGTCAACAAGCGCATCTCCGTCACCCCTATTTCCCTTGTTGTAGCGGGCGTAGATGGCAACCCCGTCGATGCCGCGCGGGCGCTGGATAAGGCCGCTAAGGAGGTAGGTGTTAACTTCATCGGCGGCTACTCCGCGCTAGTGGAAAAGGGCGCGACGAAGGCAGAACAAAAACTCATCGCCTCGATCCCGGAGGCCTTAGCTGAGACGGACGTGGTGTGTTCCTCAGTCAATATCGCCAGTTCTCGGGCCGGCATCAATATGGATGCGACGAAGCAGATGGGCGAGGTCATCAAGAAGGCCGCTGAGCTGACCAAAGATAGATCCGCAATCGCCTGTGCGAAGCTCGTCGTCTTTGCCAATTCTGTGGGCGATAATCCATTTATGGCCGGGGCATTCCATGGCATCGAGGAGCCCGACTGCGTCGTTTCCGTCGGTGTCTCGGGCCCCGGCGTAGTCGACCGCGCTCTCGGTTCCTTGGAAGGCGCAAGCCTGGATCAAGTTGCGGAGGAAGTGAAGAAGGCCGCTTTCAAGATCACCCGCGCTGGTCAGCTCGTGGGCAATATGGCCTCTGAGCGCCTCGGCGTTCCCTTCGGCATTATCGATCTCTCTTTGGCTCCCACGGCAGAACTTGGCGATTCTGTGGCACACATCTTGGAGCATATGGGCCTCGACCAAGTGGGAACACACGGCACGACGGCAGCATTGGCGCTGCTTAACGATGCCGTAAAGAAGGGCGGCATGATGGCGTGCTCGCGCGTCGGCGGTTTATCTGGTTCCTTCATCCCCGTCTCCGAGGACAGGGGCATGATCGATGCAGTGAAGTCCGGCTCCATTTCCATGGACAAGTTGGAGGCCATGACCGCGATCTGTTCGGTTGGCTTCGACATGATTGCACTACCCGGCGATACCGCAGCGAACACGATTTCCGGCATGATTGCGGATGAAGCCGCGATTGGTGTGATGAATCATAAGACCACCGCCGTACGCGTCATTCCGGTGCCTGGCGCTCAGGTAGGCGACGAGGTCAGCTTCGGCGGACTTTTGGGCTACGCCCCCATTATGCCGGTCAATAAGGTGGGCAATTCGCAGTTTATTAACCGCGGTGGCTTTATCCCCGCACCGGTGCACGGCTTCCGCAACTAGGTGTGGAGGTTTCCACGCCTAGTGGAAATGAGCCAAGCCCCCGGTGTGTCCACTTTCCGGGGGCGGGCCCCACCTTCTCAATGAGCATCATCATAAGGTTTAAGCCAACTCGACGATCTCCATGTATTCATCGGACCACAGATCTTCATCACCGTCCGGCATGATGATTACGCGTTCAGGATCGAGTGCTTTCACCGCCCCCGGGTCGTGGGTTACCAACACCACCGCGCCCGTGTACGTATTGAGCGCATCGAGCACCTGCTCGCGAGAGACGGGGTCGAGGTTATTTGTCGGCTCATCGAGAAGCAGCACATTCGCGCGGCTGGAGACCAAGGTGGCCAGAGACAGGCGCGTTTTCTCACCGCCAGACAGCGTTCCGGCTGGCTGTTGCAGTTTATCGCCAGAAAACATAAAGGCACCCAGCAGCCCGCGCAACTCCTGCTGATCCGCATCGGGGCAGGCCTCGATGGTGTTTTCCCACACACTCTTATCCGGGTGGATATTGTCGTGCTCCTGGGCAAAATAGCCAATGCGCAAGCCGTGGCCACTGACAATGCCACCTTCACCATCGGTACGCTCCTCCCCCGCCAAAAGCTTCAGCAAGGTGGTTTTACCGGCACCATTATATCCCAGTACGACGACCCTAGAGCCCTTATCGATGGCCAGGTCTACGCCTGCGAACACTTCCAACGAGCCATACATCTTGGTCAGTCCCTTGGCATGCATGGGTGTCTTACCGCACGCGGCGGGCTCGGGGAACTTAATATTGGCTACCTTATCCGCAACGCGCACCTCATCGAGATCATTCATCATGCGCTCAGCTCGGTTCAGCATCTGCTTAGCAGCTGCGGCCTTGGTGGCCTTAGCACCCAATTTGGCGGCCTGCTTTTGCAGCGCGGAGGCCTTCTTTTCCGCATTCGCGCGCTCGCGGCGCCGACGCGCCTCATCGGTCGCACGAGCATCGAGATACTTCTTATATCCCATGTTGTAAACGTCCGCCTCGCCGCGGACCGCATCAAGGAACCAGACCTTATTACAGACCGCCTCGAGCAACTCCACGTCGTGGGAAATCATGACTAGCCCGCCCTCGTGCTTGGACAAAAACTGGCGGAGCCAAACAATAGAATCCGCATCCAGGTGGTTAGTCGGCTCATCGAGAAGCAACGTTGTCTGGGATTTACCCGAGCCCTCGCTGGCTGCAAAAAGGATCTGTGCTAGCTCCACGCGGCGCCGCTGGCCACCCGAAAGCGTCTTGAGTTGCTGATCCAAAACGCGCTGTGGCAAGCCTAAATTATCGCAGATTTGGGCACACTCCGAATCGGCCTCGTAGCCACCTAAGGAATCGAATTGTTCTTCCAGACGGGAATATTTAAGGATGGCCTTGTCACGGATTTTCTCATCCGCGGCCGCTTCCATTAGCTCTTGCTGCTTGTCCATCCGCCGCTTTATATCATCCAACCCGCGGGCAGAAAGCACGCGTTCGCGCGCAGTTTGTTCGATATTGCCTTCACGCGAATCCTGTGGAAGGTAGCCAATCGGGCCAGAGCGCGAAACCGTACCACCATATGGCTCGTTCTCTCCTGCCAAGATGCGCATGGTCGTCGTCTTTCCCGCACCATTGCGGCCCACCAGCCCGATGCGGTCACCGGGTTGGACGCGGAGATGCTGGCCGGGGGCAGCGAGAAGCGTGCGGGCGCCTACCCGTACCTCAAAATCATTGGTGACAATCACGACAGGTCAGTCTAGCAACCAAAGCCCAAGGTACTAATTCATACGGAGAAGCGGTAGTGGTATTACCGCCTCCTCTCAGATATTTCGTGGGATTTAAACCGCGAAGCCTAGAGCTTGGAGCTGCTCACGGCCTTCTTCTGAAATCATATGTGGGCCCCAGGGCGGCATCCACACCCAGTTGATACGCACGCCATCGGCAAGCTTGTTGCCAGCAACAATGTCCTCAATCTGCTCCGCAATGACGTCAGTCAACGGGCACGCCGGCGAGGTTAACGTCATGTTGATCATGGCGAGCTCTTTGCCGTCTTCTTCCTCCAGCCACAGGTCATAGACCAAGCCCAAGTCAACAACGTTGATTCCAAGCTCCGGGTCGATGACATCACGCATAAACTCGGTGATGTCAAAGGCCCTCGATAGCTGTTCTTCCGTCTGTTCTGGCCGCTCACCGCCGGCACTGAAGGACGAATTCTCATTCTGGTAAGGGTCTACAGGATCGGTCATTTACTTCTCCACTTCATTGAGCGCATCTGCGGTAGCGGCCTGAAAAGCTTTCCACCCTAGCAGTGCGCATTTAACTCGTGCCGGATACTGAGAAA
The DNA here is from genome assembly GCF_003688935.1 of Corynebacterium macginleyi. GTDB lineage: Bacteria > Actinomycetota > Actinomycetes > Mycobacteriales > Mycobacteriaceae > Corynebacterium > Corynebacterium macginleyi. Next base: position 10,139 of record NZ_REGE01000002.1, read on the forward strand.
CGCCTGCAAAAGCAACACCATCGCCGATGATGTCCTCGTCTCCTTCGTGCTGGCCACGCGAGGTGATCATGTTTTCAAACTCGGCAAGCTTCTTATTGGCTTCCTCCAAAGGCAAGCCTACAATCTCTTCTGCCATGACAGACGTCGAGGCCTGCGAGATGGAACAGCCTTCGGCGTCGTAGGACACATCCTCAACGGTCGTACCGTCCGCTGAAAGATTGACGCGCAACGTGAGCTCATCGCCACACGAAGGGTTGACATGGTGAACCTCTGCCTGGAACGGCTCGCGCAAACCCGCGTGCTGCGGATTTTTATAGTGATCCAAGATTACGTCTTGGTACATCGAATCAAGATTCATTAGGCAACTCCAAAGAAATCGCGGGCAGCCTTGATGGCTTCTACCAGCTTATCTACTTCGGCTTCCGTGTTGTACAGGTAAAAGCTAGCGCGCGCGGTCGATTGCGCGCCGCAGGCTCGGTGCAGCGGCCACGCACAATGGTGTCCAACGCGGATAGATACGCCTTGGTCATCGAGAACCTGCCCCAAATCGTGAGGATGAACGCCTTCCACAGTAAAGGAGATGGCCGCGCCGCGGTTCTCAGTAGTTTCTGGACCGATGATGCGCAGGCCAGGAATCTCGCGGAGCTGTTGCAAGGAATAGGCAGTGAGCCTCTGCTCGTGGGCATGAATATTATCCATCCCCACTTCCCCGAGAAACTTCACCGCTGCACCCAGGCCGACAACCTGGCTGGTCATCTGCGTTCCCGCCTCAAATCGCGTCGGAGGTTCTGCGAAAGTGGTTTCTTCCATCTTCACTACCTCGATCATGGAACCACCCGTGAGGAACGGGGGAAGCTTGCGCAACAGTTCGTCCTTGCCGTAGAGAACGCCCACGCCATTGGGGCCACACATTTTGTGACCTGAGAATGCGGCGAAATCCACATCCAAGGCGTGAAAATCGACCGGCATGTGTGGGACTGATTGGCAGGCATCGAGCACCACCATGGCATCAACCGTGCGGGCACGGCGCACCATCTCCTCCACGTCAGCGACCGCTCCGGTCACGTTGGACTGATGCGAAAACGCTACGACCTTGACCGTTTCATCGAGCTCGAGCGAATCGAGGTCGATGCGGCCATCATCAGTCAGCGAATACCACTTCACCGTGGCGCCCGTGCGCTTACTGAGCTCTTGCCACGGGACGAGGTTGGCGTGGTGTTCGAGCTCCGTGATGACGACGGTATCGCCCTCTCCCACGTAAAGCTCACCCGCGCGCTCATCAGATAGCGTATAAGCGACCTCATTGAGCGCCTCGGTGGCATTTTTGGCAAAGACGATCTCGTCGCGGTCTGCGCCAACAAAGGCGGCAATGGCCTGCCGGGCCGACTCATAGGCGTTATCTGCCTCTTCAGCCAGCTGGTACGAGCCGCGGTGGACTGGTGCGTTGGTATGGAGAACGAACTCCTCCTCTGCCTTCCACACCGGTAGTGGGCGCTGGGAGGTAGCCCCCGAATCCAGGTACACCAGTGGCTTATCGCCGCGCACGGTGCGCTGCAGGATTGGGAACTGCTCCCTAATTGCGTTTACATCAAATCCAGACATAAAATTTCTTCGATTTATCGAGGAGAACCAGCACCAGGCCGGTCTTTATTGCAGGAACTGGTCGTAGCCGTCAGATTCAAGCTGGTCTGCCAACTCGGCCCCGCCGGTCTTGACAACCTGACCGTTTGCGAACACGTGCACGAAATCTGGCTGGACGTAGTTGAGGATGCGCTTGTAGTGGGTAATCATCAAGATGCCACCGTTGGTTTCTTCCCGGTATCGGTTGATGCCATCAGAAACGATGCGCAGCGCGTCCACGTCCAAGCCGGAGTCGGTCTCATCCATCACCGCGAACTTGGGCTTTAGGATGTCTAGCTGCATGACCTCGTGGCGCTTCTTCTCGCCACCAGAAAAGCCCTCGTTGACGGAGCGCGAAATAAAGGACTTATCAATCTTCAGCTTCTCGCGAGCCTCAGTAAGTTCCTTATTCCACTCACGCAGCTTCGGCGCCTCGCCGCGAATGGCGGTCACGGCAGAACGCATGAACTGCGAGACCTTCACACCCGATACCTCGGTTGGGTACTGCATGGCCAGGAACAGGCCGGCACGAGCGCGCTCGTCGACTGGCAGGTCGAGGAGGTTTTCGCCATCGAGAAGCACCTCGCCCTCGGTGACCTCATACTTCGGGTGGCCAGCTATGGTATAAGACAAAGTAGACTTTCCGGAGCCATTCGGGCCCATGATGGCGTGAATTTCGCCGGAGTTGATGGTGAGGTTGACTCCCTTAAGGATTTCCTTGGGCTCGCCGTCTTCTTCATTCGGCAGAACCTGAGCATGGAGATTCTTAATTTCCAAAGTAGACATAGTTTCTGTGGTTTTCCTTCTATAAATGCGTTAAGCGGAGATCTTTTCCAGTTCTTCGGAAATGCGGTTTTCCAGTTCCTCTGACAAGGTTTGCACCGGAATGCGGTGGATGACCTCATTGAAGAAGCCCCGAATGATGAGGCGTCGTGCCTCTGCCTCCGGAATGCCGCGCGACATCAGGTAGAACAGCTCAATATCGTCGAAACGGCCTACCGTAGCGGCGTGGCCGGCGCCGGTGATTTCACCGGTTTCGATCTCTAAATTCGGGATGGCATCAGCGCGCGCGCCGTCCGTGAGAATAAGGTTATTATTCGTCTCATAGGTATCAGTACCCTGCGCGTTAGAGCGGATAAGCACGTCTCCCACCCAGCAGGTACGCGCCTCGTTCTTCTTCTCACCCTGCAACGCACCCTTGTAGAGGACGTGGGAGCGGCAATTCGGAACCGAGTGATCCACGAGCATGCGGTTTTCGAAGTACTGACCAGAATCGGCAAAATACACGCCCAGCAACTCGGCATCGCCGCCGGGAGCAGTGAAGTTCACCCGCGGGACAATACGTACGATCTCGCCGCCGAAGATGGCGGAGTTGTGGCGCAATACAGCGTCCCGCCCCACCTGTGCCACCTGGTTAGACAAGTGCACCGCATCGTTTTCCCAGTCGACGTCCACGATGACGGTCAGGTGCGCGCCATCGCCAAGTATGAATTCCACGTTATCCGCGTGTGTGCCAGAACCGACGTATTGGAGCACCACGGTGGCCTGTGCATGGTGGCCAACCTCAATGGAGGTAGCGCCAAATGAGGTCACACCCTCACCCCTGCCCGTGTAGGTAACAGTGATGGGATCCTCCACCTCTACCTCCGGGGCTACGGTTATCACTTGCCCCTCCGGCATGGAAGTCCATGCTTGGGCAGCCACACGGTCAGAAGGCTTGCCCACGCGTCCAAGGCGCTCGTCGTCGCGGCCTACAGTTTCCGCGGAAACGCCTGGGTGCTGGCTTACCTTAACAGCCTGGGCAACCGCCGGAAGAAATTCTCCGTTATGCAAGCCCCGCAGCTTGCGCAGGGAAATAAAACGCCATACCTCGTCGCGGCCGTGCGGTACCGGGAAATCCTCCACATTGGTAGAAGTAAAGAGGTCACCCTTGGTAATCTTATCCGGATTGAATTCGTTCGAAGCGACCATTTCTTTAGCCGACCGATCCTTCCATTTGCAGTTCGATAAGACGGTTGAGCTCGAGGGCATACTCCATCGGCAGCTCTTTAGCAATCGGCTCAACGAAGCCACGCACGATCATTGCCATTGCTTCTTCTTCCGCAATGCCGCGCGACATCAGGTAGAACAGCTGCTCTTCAGAAACTTGCGAGACGGTCGCCTCGTGGCCCAACGTGACGTACTCATTGCGGATGTCGTTATACGGGTAGGTATCCGAACGCGAGACATTATCCACGAGCAAGGCATCACATTCCACGTTGGACGTGGAGTGGTGCGCATTTTGGTTAATCTGCACCAATCCCCGGTAGGCGGCGCGGCCGCCGGCGCGGGCAACAGACTTGGAGACGATATTGGAGGAGGTGTAGGGCGCCATGTGGGTCATCTTCGCACCAGTGTCCTGGAACTGGTTTTCACCAGCAAAGGCAACAGAGAGCACTTCGCCCTTAGCATACGGGCCGGTCATCCATACAGCTGGATACTTCATAGTGACCTTGGATCCGATATTGCCATCGACCCATTCCATGGTGCCGCCTTCTTCGACCTTGGTACGTTTGGTCACCAAGTTGTAGACGTTGCTCGACCAATTCTGAATCGTGGTATAGCGGCAGCGGCCACCCTTCTTCACGATGATCTCCACTACTGCGGAATGCAGGGAGTCCGACTTGTAAATAGGAGCTGTACAGCCTTCCACGTAGTGAACGTAAGCATCCTCATCTACGATGATGAGGGTGCGCTCGAACTGGCCCATGTTCTCGGTATTAATACGGAAGTAGGCCTGCAGTGGAATATCGACGTGCACGCCCTTTGGGACGTAAATGAAGGAACCACCGGACCACACGGCGGAGTTGAGCGCGGAAAACTTATTGTCACCGGCAGGAATGACGGTGCCGAAATACTCTTTAAAAAGCTCCGGGTAATCGCGCAGCGCCGTATCGGTATCAACGAAGATAACGCCCTGTCTTTCGAGGTCTTCACGAATCTGGTGGTAAACCACCTCGGACTCGTACTGTGCGGCCACGCCGGCAACCAGGCGCTGTTTTTCTGCCTCTGGAATGCCCAGCTTATCGTAGGTAGCCTTAATATCATCCGGGAGATCATCCCAGGTTTGCGCCTGCTCCTCGGTGGACTTGACGTAATACTTAATCTGGTCAAAGTCAATGCCTGACAGATCCGCGCCCCAAGTGGGAATGGGTTTTTTATCGAAGATACTCAGAGCCTTGAGACGCTGGTTGAGCATCCATTCTGGCTCGCCCTTCTTTGCGGAAATATCGCGGACAATGTCCTCGTTCAGGCCACGGGCGGCAGCAGCGCCGGCTGAGTCCGAGTCGTGCCAGCCGTACTCATACGCACCTATAGAATCGATGATCTCGTCATCGGTCATCTTATTATCAGGTACCGATTGCGCCTGGGTCATAATTCGCTCCTTTCGGTAATAGTTTTGACAGGTGTCAAGGGGATATTTGTAGTACAAATTCCGTGGCCATCTGCGATCGAAGCCAAAGGTTGTACGTGTTTGCCTAAGAGGGCGGAAAAGACTTCCTGCTCTGCCTCGCATAGTTCGGGATGCTCGGCAGCCACCTGAGCAACCGGGCAGTGGTGCTGACAGATCTGCACGCCCTGTCCAGCACGGTCCATGGTTGCGGCGTACCCGTGCTTATCCAGGGTTTCAGCTAGTTTGCGCGCTACTTCCTCAACCGATTCTGCCGCGTCCACGGAGGGACGCACCTCGGCGATGATGCGCTCAAACCGAGCCTTCGCGAAGCTCTTGACAGCCTCTGAACCGCCCGCAGAGCGCAGCGCGGTGAGCGCTTCAGAAGCTAATTTATCGTAGGCGTGGCCAAATTGCGCACGCCCCCGATCCGTCAGACGAAAGTGCTTTGCCGGTCGCCCACGGCCCGAGCCGGAATGCATACGCGAACGAGATACTGGACGCCGCTCGACAACTTCCGTTAGTTGTTCTTCCACCAAAATGTCTAAATGCCGACGGATCCCAGCAGTCGAAAGACCAAGGCGTTCACCCAGGTAAGAGGCGGTTACAGGGCCATCTCTTAGCAATAGAAGCAGTACCTGCCGGCGGGTATCCCCGTCGGTGGATCGTGACTCCTTAACCGCCATGTGCGCTGCTGCCGCGCCCTGCGGATCGCCCATGCCCTACAACCTCCCTTCCCTACATACAGTGTGCCTGCAGTTACGTACTCCGTGACACCGGAATTGCCGTTGCCACGGGAGCGCCATAACTGCGCCTCCATCATTAGACAACACTAGTGTTCCTTAATTCATTCCGGAATGCCACCAACGCCGTATCCAGGCATGACGGCGGGGGTGAATTTCTCACCCCGCGGTCCTCGCGTAAGGTCTTATGCCATGATAGGGAAACTACGCGGAGCACTCGATAGCGTGAAGGCGGAATTGCCGCGCTGGGGTACCGCAGGTTCCCGCTCCGCGCAGCTACACGCCGAAGCAACCGGCGCACAAGCCGGTGATATCCGCTACGATCTAATCCCCCAGACGCCGGAGGAACAACTACACACCACGGTGCCTGAAACCCGCACGTTTTTTATCTTGCGGTGGGCTGGGACCGTGGGATCCCTTCTGATTGCCGGTGGAGCCCTGGGAGCCGGCGCATTGCCGGTAGTGGGCAATCCTTATGATGATGTGCCCTTTGGTTCCCTCATGTCTCGCATGCTGCAGACCTCGTCCGCCCTAGTCATGGTAGGCGTGGGGCTTTTAGTTACGGCCTGGATTTTCCTCGCCCCATTTGTAGGCACCCCGCTGCGCCAGGCGCGCCGTGGCGAGGCTGCCAGCGCGCGTTACCGTCGACTCGTCTCCCCACGGCAGTTATGGATCACTTGGGCGGGGTGGATCATCCCCCTCATCTTGACAGCGCCTTTATTTACTCAAGATATCTATTCTTATTTGGCCAATGGGTCCATCGTGGCGCAAGGGATGGACCCCTATTCCGCTGGCCCGGTTCAGCTCTTGGGCGCTGATAACGAACTTGCGCGGTCCGTGCCGTTTATTTGGGCAAATTCACCGTCGCCTTATGGCCCGGTGGCCTTGGGGCTGGCGGGCGTTGTTAGTATCATCACCGGAAACTCCATTATCCTGGGCGTAATCGCCCATCGATTGCTTTCTATCGTGGGAATAATCGTGGCCGGCTGGGCCATCACGCAGCTTGCTCGGCGATGCCGCGTCTCTCCCGCCTCCGCATTGTGGCTCGGCATCTTAAATCCGCTGACCATCCTCCACCTCGTCGGCGGGATCCACAATGAATCCCTCATGCTTGGGTTGTCCTTGCTGGGTATGGAGCTAGGGCTAAGGGGCATCGATAAGCTCGGGCACGATAAAAAAGGAGCCTATCTGCTGCTTTTCACCGCAGGTTTTTTCCTATCTTGCGCCGGCATGGTCAAGGTTACTGGCTTTATTGGACTTGGTTTTACCGGCATGGCGTATGCCCGCCATCTGCACGTACAGGCGCAGGTGGCGCGTTGGAAGGCCGTATTGACTGCTATTGCCGTACAGGGATTAGTACTCGTGGTTACGATTGCCGTGATCAGTGTTATCACGGGCATTAATCTCGGGTGGGTAACCGGGCAAGGCGGTGCCGCCACGATCCGCTCCTGGCTTTCCCTGTCCACGGCAATAGGCGTCGGCACTGGTTTCCTTGGCATGTTTTTAGGGCTAGGGGATCATACCGACGCCATACTGACCATCACTCGCAGTTTCGGTGTCTTCGTTGCCTTCGCCTTTATGGTCCGCATGCTCTTTGCCACGCTACGCGGATATATCCACCCCGTGGGCGGGCTGGGAATCTCGACCTTGGTGCTTGTTATCTTCTTCCCGGTGGTCCATCCCTGGTACATCCTCTGGGCGGTCTTGCCGTTGGCGGCGTGGGCGAACCGGCACATCTTCCGGTTTAGCGTCGTTGCCTATACCGGAGCGATGAGCTTTTTCGTCCTGCCGCGCGGCTTGGGCTTGCCTGCCGGGACGGTACTTTCCATTTATATCGCTGCTGCCTGCGCATTCGCCGTGATCGCCGGATTGTGGTGGGTTGCAATGTACCGAAATGGAATCCGTATCTTAAACTAGGCATTCGTGAATGCAATTCCAGCTGATAGCCCCGCCCTGTCCTTGCAGGGCGTGGTAAAGAGATATGGCCCCACCTCAGCCGTCAATGGGCTCAGCCTGAGCGTTGCACATGGCGAAATATTCTGCCTGCTCGGCCCTAATGGTGCGGGTAAATCCACCACCATCGAAATGTCCGAAGGCTTTATCCGTCCCACCGCCGGATCCATTAAGGTCTTGGGGATTGACCCCAGCACCGCACCGGATAGAGTTCGCGAGAAAGTGGGAATTATGCTGCAAGGCGGTGGATCCTACTCCGGCATTCGCGTGCAAGAAATGCTGGAATTAACCGCACGGTACAACACCAATCCGCTGCCACCGCACTGGTTGCTCGAAACCCTCGGCTTACAAGGCGTTGCACGTACGCCCTACCGGCGACTATCCGGCGGCCAACAGCAACGGCTTTCGCTCGCGCTCGCGGTCATCGGCAGGCCCGAGCTAGTCTTCCTCGACGAGCCCACTGCAGGCATGGATGCCCAATCGCGGCTCGCCGTCTGGGACTTAATCCGCGCCCTCAAGCGGGACGGGGTCACCGTTATAGTGACCACTCACCTCATGGATGAGGCTGAATCGCTGGCAGATCACATCGCTATCATGGATCACGGCGCGCTCGTAGCACAGGGCACGCCCGAAGAACTTACCTCCCAGGGCGATAGGGCCGGTTTTAGCTTTAGCACCAATTCCCCAGTCGATATCGAGGCAGTGCAGCAAATTGGAATCCCCGCAACCACATCGCGCCCGCTGCACTACCGGGTGAACCAGCCCAATTCACCGGAGCTGGTTTCTGCCCTCGCCGCCGAGCTCGCCCGGCAAAGCGTCCTTTTACAAAGCTTAGAATCCCATCACCGCAACCTCGAGGAAGTATTCCTCGATCTCACAGGCAGACATTTGCGCAGCTGAATAATTCTTGTGTCTTGCCTTCACCCTACAATCACCAGTATCCAGATTCATCACGTCAAAAATTTCAAGGAACAGGCCCCGATTATGAGCGCAACGTCTTCCCCAGGCACTTTCCGCCCGGCTCCCCAGCGGGCGAGTGCGGGCGCCATCATCCTTGCCCAAGGCGGCATGGAGGCAAAGCTCATGCTGCGCCATGGCGAGCAACAATTGCTCAGCATCATTATCCCGCTCGCCATACTGATTGGGACCTCCCGCCTCGAAGCGACCACCGGCCATGGGCTACACGAGGTATTTCCCATGGTGCTTGCTGTGGCGACGACGTCCGCAGGCTTTACGGGGCAGGCCATTTCGCTGGCCTTCGACCGTCGCTACGGGGCCCTGAAACGCACCGGCGCGTCCGGCGTGCCAGCATGGGCGATTATAGGCGGCAAGATCATTGGGGTGCTGACGATGGTGGCATTCCAACTACTCGTCCTCGGTGCCACAGCATTTGCCCTGGGACTGCGGATGGGGTGGTCCGGAATTCTGCTCACGATCGTCTCGCTTATTTTTGGTGTGGCTACTTTTACCGCCATGGGGTTGGTGCTTGGTGGAACCCTTAGCTCTGAAGCGGTACTCGCGTTGGCCAACCTCATTTGGTTCATCCTTCTGGCGATCGTCGGCTGGGCCCTGTACTCCCAGGGCTTAGGCGATAATGGCCTGCTGAATATCGTCCCGACGGTAGCACTAGCGAGCGCACTTGCCGATGCCTCTAATTCCACCTTCCCCGGCATCGAACTCATTTCCTTGACAGCATGGCTAGCGGTAGCGTCGTATGCAGCCGTTCGTTGGTTCCGCTTCGAAGGCTAAATGTGAATTATGCCCAAATCCCCGCTAAGTAAGGGCGAAGGTTTTCGGCTCGCTACCCACCCACGAGTAAGATGCACCTTGTGAATTACTGGACCAGAACTAAACGCTTTTTTAAAGAGGCCGTCCCTACCGTGCAACAACAGCGTCTCATCGCGCTGATCCTGATTTTCTGCCAAGGCGGCATCACCGTGTCTGGTTCCATTGTCCGCGTCACCGGTTCCGGCCTAGGCTGCCCCACCTGGCCTCAATGCCACCCTGGCTCCTTGGTGCCGGTAGAAGGCGCCGCACCGGCGCTACACCAGATTATCGAGTTTGGCAATCGCCTACTCACCTTTGTTGATTCCGCCGCTGCTGGCGCGGCAGTTATTGCCATGTATATGGCCTGCCGCCGTCGTGAGCTCAAGGTCTATGCCTGGCTCAACGTTGCCGGCATTGTGCTGCAGGCCGTTATAGGCGGCATTTCCGTGCATCTGGATCTGCGCTGGTGGTCCGTCGCACTTCATTTCCTGCCCTCCATGGTGCTGGTATGGCTTGCCTGCATGTTGTACGCCCGCATCAAGGAACCCGATGACGGGACCACGCAGCCGCGTTTCCCGCAAGCAATTCGTATCATCGCCGTCATCGCGACCATCGCACTATCGATCGTTCTCATCACTGGAACAATGGTGACTGGTTCTGGCGTGCACTCCGGGGACTCCGGCGTAGGAATGGATGGCCGCTTGGATGTGGATACCGAATCCATGGCTATTGCCCACGCCATGTGCATGTACGTCTACCTCATATTTACCGCCATCACCCTCTTCCTGCTGTACAAGCACCACACGCCACGGGAGGCCAAGAAGGCTGGATGGGTCCTTATCGTCTGCATCCTTATCCAGTGGGCCGTTGGAGTGTTGCAGTTCTACCTGGGTGTACCACGGTGGACGGTCCCCTTCCACATCGGTATGTCCGCCGTCGTTACCGGCTTTACCGCCCTGCTGTGGGCACACGGCCACCACCGCGTCGGCGGTACATCCAACCTGATCTCAGGTTCTCCCAGCGGCGACGATAAATACGCCGTGCGCCAGCAAACACTGGAAAAAGAACGCGCTGCAGTCTGAATTTTAGACAACAGCTTTTTCTGCAGCTACCGGGCTGTGTGGGATAGCATGGCCTTATGCACGCTATTCAGATCGCAGAAACAGGCGGGCCGGAAGTCCTGCGCTATACGGAGGTTCCTGCACCAACGCCCACTGAGGAAGAAGTCTTAGTCGATGTCACCGTCGCGGGCGTGAACTACATCGATACCTACTACCGCGAGGGCATCTATAGCGCCGAAAAGCCTTTTATTCCCGGATTCGAAGGTACGGGACGCGTCGTCTACGATCCGCAAGGACAAATTGCAGAAGGCACCCTAGTGGCATGGCACCACGCCTTCGGATCTTATGCCGAGCAAGTCTGCGTTTCCCGGAATGGTCTTGTCGCTGTGCCGGATGATTTCCCCACCGAAATAGCGGCTTCCATGTTGCTACAAGGCATGACCGCTCACTTCTTGTCCCACGGCGTGTACGAGCTGGGCGAAGGCGACACCTGCCTCATTACCGCCGGTGCGGGCGGCGTCGGTCAGCTCCTGACCCAAATGGCGTCTTCTCTGGGTGCAACGGTCTACACGATAGTCTCCAGCGATGAGAAGGAAAAGATTTCGTATGCGTGCGGTGCCGAGCACGTCTTTCGCTACCGCGAAGGCTGGGGCGAGCAGGTTCGCCGACTTACTGGCGGCCGCGGCATCGATGTGGTCTATGACGGCGTGGGACAATCCACCTTTTTTGAATCGCTCGAGGCCGTTCGCGCTCGCGGGACAGTCGCACTCTTTGGTGCCGCCTCCGGCCCAGTAGAACCCATCGATCCTCAGCTGCTTAATAAGCATGGCTCGATTTTCCTGACCCGCCCTTCGCTCGGAGCGTGGACGGCGCAAGAAGGGGAATTCCAGATGCGCGCGCAAGCGGTTGTGCAAGCCATTATGGATGGAGACCTCAAGCTCAATGTTTCCGCCTCTTATCCTTTAGAAGAAGCGGCACAGGCCCACCGCGACCTCCAATCGCGCAGCACCACTGGATCCATCGTCCTGCGGGTCACCCCGGACTAGGTCAAATAAGCGCTCTACTGGGTTCTAAAACAAGGTTGCGGACCAACCGAGCATCCTGCCGATTGGCTCCCAGCCCAGCACAGCATCGATAGATAGGCCGATGAAAAGTACCGACAGGTAGTTATTTGAATAGATAAACAGACGCATGGGCTTGATCTTTGCGCCTTGCTGTACGCCTTGGTGCAGGCGAATGGCTAACCATAAGAAGACCGCACCGGAAGTAACGGCGGCAATGAGATAGATCCACGATGCCGCGGGAACGATAAGCAGCGTAACGAAAACCATGGCGATGGAATACCAGACAATCTGGCGGGTTACTTCTAGTTCCGGTGCCACAACCGGCAGCATCGGGACCCCGGCCTTGCGGTAGTCTTCCTTGTATTTCATAGCCAGGGCCCAGGTATGTGGCGGGGTCCAGAAAAAGATAATAAGGAATAGAACTATTGCCTGCCACCAGCGGTCGGGCTCGCCTGCCGGCGCGTTATCACGAATTACAGCCCAGCCCACCATGGCCGGCATACACCCCGCTAAACCGCCCCATACAATGTTTTGGGCATTGCGCATTTTCAAAAACTTGGTGTAGACAAAGACATAGAAGAAGTTCGTCAGGATGACGAAAAACGCCGCCAACCAGGAATTTGCGAGGATTCCCAACCACAGCACCGAAACCACGAGCATAATCCAGGCGAAGATCGCAGCGTTGCGCTTAGAAATCGTGGCGCGAACTAGTGGTCGCGCGCGGGTGCGTTGCATTTTTCTGTCAATTTCATAATCGACCACGTTATTGAAGGTATGAGCGGCCGCAGCGCCCATCCACCCGCCGAAAATGGTGGAAGCGATGAGCCAAATATTCTCAGAAACCGCCTCAACGCTGCGTTGTGCTTGGAGCATCGCCGGAATTGCGGCCACGAGGAGGAGTTCAATGATCCTCGGCTTCGTTAGCGCAAAATAGGCCTTGACGGTCTCCAAGGAATTCCTCCACTATCTGAACAGACGTTGATCTACAGCAAACACGCTACACAGTACGGTAAGCCCACGGTGAAGTGGTCGCACACTCCAGCACAAAAGTTCCAGAGAATTAATTCACACTACGGCCTACATATAAGATGCACTACAGATGGATGTGCATCAATGCAGCGGAAATGCAGCGAGTGACTAATGCCGTACCGTGCACTGCTGAGCCATGCCAGCTTACCGGTCTGCCGCCGCTTTCAATAATTCCGCACCGCCGTCAAAAAAGTAACTAGACTGTGAGAAGTTCAATATTTAACGCCGAGAGTTAAGCGAGGTCTTATACCATGTCGAAAGGTAATTTGTCCCCAGACCTGCAAGCTATGGTCAAGCGCCGTTATCCGGACGACTGGACAGAGATCGACACTCGCGCTGTCGACACTGTGCGCGTGCTTGCTGCCGATGCCGTCCAACACTGCGGCTCCGGGCATCCAGGCACGGCCATGTCGCTGGCTCCCCTCGCCTACACGCTCTACCAGCGGATCATCAACCACGACCCCAACGACGTCAATTGGGTGGGCCGCGACCGCTTTGTCCTGTCCGTCGGCCACTCCTCCCTGACCTTGTACATTCAACTCTTTATGGGCGGTTTCGGATTGGAGATGGAAGATCTCCAACAACTGCGCACTTGGGACTCCCTTACCCCTGGCCACCCTGAGGTACACCACACCGACGGCGTGGAAATTACCACCGGGCCGCTCGGTCAAGGCTTAGCATCAGCCGTCGGTATGGCGATGGCTGCACGCAAGGAGCGCGGCCTTTTTGATCCGAAGGCACCGGCCGGCCAATCCCCTTTCGATCACTATGTCTACGCCATTGCCTCCGATGGCGATTTGCAGGAAGGCGTCACCGCCGAGGCATCGTCGTTGGCAGGTACTCAGAAACTGGGTAACCTCATTGTCTTCTGGGACGATAACAGGATTTCCATCGAGGACGACACCAATATCGCCTTCAACGAGGACGCCGCAGCTCGCTATGAGGCATACGGCTGGCACGTCCAGACCGTTGAATCCGGCGAGGACGTCGTTGCTATCGAAGAGGCAGTGCGCAATGCCCAGCTGGAAACCCAGCGCCCCTCCTTCATCCGCGTTAAAACAGTAATTGGTTATCCTGCCCCCAACAAGATGAACACCGGCGGTGTTCACGGCGCTGCGCTGGGCGATGACGAAGTTGCCGCCACCAAGGAAGTACTCGGATTCGACCCAGAAAAGTCCTTCCACATCGATGATGAGGTGCTGGCTCATACCCGCAGGCTGCGCGAGCGCGGCGCCGAAAAGCACGGGCAGTGGCAAGAGAAGTTCAATGCTTGGGCAGCAGATAACCCGGAGAATAAAGCGCTATTTGATCGCATGTGCGCCCGCGAGCTGCCAGAGAACTTTGCTGCCGAGCTTCCCGTGTGGGAGCCAGGTGACGCGATTGCCACCCGTAAAGCCTCTGAGGCAACGATCCAGGCGTTGGCCGCTGCCTTGCCGGAAATGTGGGGCGGCTCGGCCGATCTGGCGGGATCCAATAACACCGTGATTAAGGGCGCGGATTCCTTCGGTCCTGAAGACATCACCACCGATAAGTGGTCCGCGCAGCCTTATGGCCGCAACCTCCACTTCGGCATCCGTGAACACGCAATGTCGGCGATCATGAACGGCATTGCCCTCCACGGAAATACCCGCGTGTATGGCGGAACCTTCCTGATCTTCTCCGAGTATCAGTACCCGGCTGTGCGCCTCGGCTCCCTGATGTCCACCGATACCTACTACGTATGGACGCACGATTCTATTGGCCTGGGCGAAGACGGTCCTACCCACCAGCCGGTGGAGACCCTTACGGCTTTGCGCGCCATTCCGAACCTGTCCGTTATCCGCCCCGCCGATGCAAATGAGACCGCACAAGCTTGGGCTGCGGCTATGGAATACAAGGCTGCCCCGAAGGGACTTGCGCTGAGCCGCCAAAACCTCCCGATTTTAAAAGGCACCAAAGAAAAGGCACACGATGGTGTTCGCCGCGGCGCTTATACCTTGGTCGCAGGTTCCAAGGATGAACCCGATGTCATCTTGCTAGCCACCGGATCGGAAGTACAGCTTGCCGTGGAGGCCGCCCAGCAGCTTGAAAACGAGGACACGGCCGCTCGCGTGGTATCGGCGCCATGCTTGGAATGGTTCGACGAGCAAGACGCAGAATACCGCGAATCGGTCCTTCCCAGCGGCGTAAAGGCACGGGTTTCCGTTGAGGCAGGTCTCGCCATGCCGTGGCACAAGTACACCGGGACTTACGGTCGCAACGTCTCCCTAGAGCATTACGGAGCCTCCGCCCCCGGCGAAGAACTATTCGAAAAGTTTGGTTTCACCGCCGCTGCGGTCGCCGATGCCGCACGCGCGAGCATCGCCGAAACACAGAACTAAGTCACCACACCGACGCATAAAGGAGTGACGATGAACAACATTTCTGAACTTGCCCAATTAGGCACTTCCACCTGGCTCGATGACCTTTCGCGTCAACGGTTGACATCCGGAAACTTGAAAGAGATTATTTCCTCCAAGTCCATTGTGGGCGTGACGACTAACCCTGCCATCTTCGCCGCCGCCATGACTAGTGGGACGGCCTATGACGCGGACTTAGCGGCCTTGAAGGAGAAGAACGCTTCGGCGGATGAGGTCGTTTACTCCCTGGCGATTACGGACGTGCAAAACGCCTGCGACCTCTTTGCAGATGTTTATACTCAAACCGAAGGTCAAGATGGCCGCGTATCCATCGAGGTGGATCCGCGCATCTCCGACGATGCAGCTGCAACCCTGGACCAGGCCCGCGAACTGTGGCGCCAGGTAAACCGTCCTAATGCGATGATTAAGATACCGGCCACCCCGGGCTCACTTCCCGCTATCGAAGATGCCTTAGCAGAAGGAATCAGCGTCAACGTCACCTTAATCTTCTCAGTGTCGCGCTACCGTGAAGTCATCGCTGCGTTCAAAGCAGGGCTCAAACGTGCGGCCGACAACGGCAAGGACGTCACCAAGATCCACTCGGTCGCATCGTTCTTCGTCTCTCGCCTTGATACAGAGGTTGATAAGCGCTTGGAAGCAATCGGTTCCGAAGAAGCACTCTCTCTGCGTGGCAAGGCCGGTGTCGCCAATGCGCAACGTGCCTATGCCCTCTTCCAGGAAGAATTACTCGGTGACAATGACCTCCCACCAGGCGCAGCGGTACAACGTCCCCTGTGGGCTTCTACCGGCGTGAAAAACCCCGCCTATCCAGCGACGCTATACGTAACCGAGCTGGCTGGCCCACACACGGTAAACACCATGCCGGAAAAAACCATTGACGCGGTCCTGCAGGAGGGTGGTCTCCACGGCGATACCCTAACCGCCGCCGATAAATCCGAAAAAATCTTTTCCCAACTCGAGTCGGTAGGCATTGACCTAGAGGATGTCTTCATGGTCCTCGAGCGCGAGGGCGTAGATAAGTTCGTCGCCGCGTGGAATGACCTTCTTGATTCCCTTAAACAACGACTCGCGTAAACTACGACCGTGGTCCTAGCCCCGCCGGAAAGCTGGCGGGGCGTTGTGCCGCGAATGGTCGGAAGACCACTAAGCTTTTGCCTCTAGGAAGGATAATCCGTGACGGACTCAGCCCCTTGGGTCAATCCCTTGCGTAATGCCGCTGATAAACGATTGCCACGCATCGCCGGCCCTGCGGGCATGGTCATCTTTGGTGTGACCGGCGATCTAGCTTTCAAGAAGCTCCTGCCGGCCATTTATGACCTCGCCAGCCGTGGTCTTCTGCCCGCTGGCTTTACCCTCGTTGGCTATGGCCGCAGGGACTGGGATACCGCGGACTTCTGCGATTATTTCCGCAGCGCGGTAGAAGCCGGTGCTCGCACCCGATTTAACCACGACGTGTGGGAGCACCTATCCCAAGGGATCGAATTCGTACAAGGTTCCTTCGATGATGAGGGATTTGACAGGCTTTCTGCGAGGTTGGCCGAACTGGATAAGGCTCGCGGTACGGGAGGCAACTGGGCCTACTACCTTTCGGTTCCACCGGAGTTTTTCTCCAATATCTGCCACCAATTAGAGCGCGTGGGCATGGCCAATTCCGCAGAGGGATCGTGGCGGCGCTTCATCATTGAAAAGCCCTTTGGCCACGACCAGGAATCTGCCCGCGAGCTCAATGAAATCGTCAACGCGGTCTTCCCCGAATCGGCCGTATTCCGCATCGATCACTACTTGGGCAAAGAGACCGTGCAAAATATCATGGCGCTACGGTTTGCCAATCAGATTTTTGAGCCAATGTGGAACGCGCACTATATCGACCACGTGCAAATTACCATGGCAGAAGATATCGGCCTCGGCGGCCGCGCTGGTTACTATGACGGCATCGGTGCGGCACGCGACGTTATTCAAAATCACCTTTTGCAGCTGCTCGCTCTCGTAGCTATGGAGGAACCTTCCTCCTTTGCACCAGAGGCGCTACGCGCTGAAAAAGTTAAAGTACTGCGAGCCACGCAGCCAGTTTATCCGCTAAGTAAAACCACCGCCCGTGGCCAATATACCGGCGGCTGGCAGGGCTCGGAATACGTAAAGGGCTTGCGCGAAGAGGATGGCTTCGATCCTGCCTCCACTACAGAGACCTATGCAGCGTGTACGTTAAAAGTTAATTCGCGGCGTTGGGGAGGAGTGCCTTTCTACCTGCGCACAGGCAAGCGGCTGGGGCGGCGTGTCACCGAGATCGCCTTAGTCTTCAAGGCCGCACCGAACCAACCCTTTGTCGATGGCGAAGCCGATGCCCTTGGCCAAAACGCGGTGGTCATTCGCGTGCAGCCAGATGAGGGCGTGACCATGCGCTTTGGTTCGAAGGTGCCAGGTTCCACCATGGAAGTGCGCGATGTCAACATGGACTTCACCTATGCCGAGGCCTTCACAGAGGAGTCCCCCGAGGCATATGAGCGCCTCATTTTGGACGCCCTCCTCGATGAATCCTCCCTGTTTCCCACCAATGAAGAAGTCGAACTATCGTGGTCGATTCTGGATCCGATCATCGATTACTGGCATAAAAATGGTGCGCCCGAAGATTATCAAGCGGGCACATGGGGACCCCCCTCCGCCGATAAGATGATGCGCCGCCAAGGTCATTCTTGGCGCCGCCCGTAGAAGGGACGTACACAATGATTATTCCATTGCCTCATACCACCACTGGTGAAATTGCTAAGAAGCTTGTCGATGCCCAAGAACACTACACCCGTACCACGGGCAGGGTGCTCACCCTAATAGTGGAGGTGCAGGAAAGCGACGATTTGGAGCAAATCCTTGCCTCCGTGCGCGATGCTTCTCACGAGCACCCGTCCCGCGTTCTTGTCGTGGTCCCCGGCGACCCGACTTCCGAAACCCAGCTCGATGCCGAGCTCCGGGTCGGTGGCGAGGCCGGTGCGTCCGAGACTGTCGTGATGCAATTGCACGGCGCGCTAGCAGATCAAGCCGAGTCCGTGCTCACCCCGCTCTTGCTGCCCGACACCCCGCTTGTCGCATGGTGGCCAAACCTGTGCCCGGAGGTGCCCTCGGAAAGCCCCGTGGGCAAGTTGGCTCAGCGCCGCATTACTAATGTGGCTCATAAGGGCACCGTAGACGAGCAGGATCTGCGCAGGCTTTCCCGTGGCTATTCTCCCGGCGATTCCGATATGTCCTGGGCCTCCATCACTTTATGGCGAGGGATTGTCGCTTCCGCGCTCGATCACCATCCCCATGAAAAAGTGCAATCTGTAGAGGTCTCCGGACCTGCCGGGCATCCTGCGCCTAACTTCGCTGCGGGATGGTTGCTTGACCGTCTCAACGTTCCGGTACAGCGCACGGCGAAAGAAACTAATAGTGGCTTTTTTCCGGTAACCCACCTGCGATTTAACCGCGAATCGACCCACGTGGATGTGGATGTCGTTGATGAGCGCACGGTACGAGTGCGCGTTCCTGGCACACCAGATTCGCTGGTCAGTTTGAGCCCACGCACGCAAACCGAAATTCTCTCCGAGGAATTGCGGCACCTCGATGCCGATAAAACTTATGCTCAGGCGCTGCGTGCTTTGGCAGCAGTAGACTACAGTAAGCTTTAACAGTGCACTTTTTATACCGATTCGTTGCAAAGGATTCTGATACAGAATGGTAACGCTTCACCGCGTCAGCGATGTAGATGATCTTATTTCCCAAGCCGCACTCAAATTTATTGAGACCGTTACCAGTATTCAGGCCGGTAACGGTGGCCTCCACGGGGACGGTGTAGCAAGAATCGTACTAACGGGCGGCGGCGCGGGAATTGGTCTGCTGCACGAGCTCGCGCGCCTTGACTTCGCCGCCGAGCAGCAGGGCGAAAATTACCCTGCCCTGCGCATCGATTGGTCCCGCGTGCACATCTTCTTTGGCGATGAACGCAATGTTCCGGTCAGTGACCCAGAGTCCAATGAAGGTCAAGCGCGTTCCGCACTGCTTGATCGCGTCAATGTCCCAGATGAGAATATCCACGGATTCGACCTCGGTGCGGTTTCCATGGAGGCTGCAGCCAATGCCTACGAGCCAGAATTGAAAGAATTCGCACCTTTAGGATTCGACCTGCACCTTTTGGGAATGGGCGCGGAAGGCCACATTAACTCTATGTTCCCCCACTCTCCTGCCGTCCGTGAGCGGAAGGAACTCGCGGTACCAGTCCACGATTCTCCCAAACCACCGAGCGAGCGCATCACCCTCACGTTACCTGCGGTCAATAGGTCCGAGCGCGTCTGGCTATTGGTCGCTGGGGAGGAAAAGGCCGCTGCCGCAAAGAGTATCGTGGACGGAGTCGATGCAGAAGAGTGCCCGGCCGCTGGTGCGCGCGGGAGGAAGGACACGATCCTCTTCCTTGCAGACAATGCCGCGCAGGAACTTTAGCCTCACCGCTACCCTCACTTAATACACAAACGCCAGCACTTTCGTCCTATACTTTCTCTGAGAGAAGGCCATAGGACCAAAAAGTGCCGACGCTATCGTCCGGGGCAGAGTCCCCTCACTGTAAGTTAACGGGGTGCTACCACGCGCGTCCTAGGAGGCGAAAGTCTGGATGAGGTTGAGGCCTACGATGCACGCCAACCAGGTTATCACCATGACGACGGTATAACGGTCCAGGTTCTTTTCCACCACGGTCGAACCAGACAGGTTCGATTGCACGCCACCGCCGAAAAGGCTAGAAAGGCCGCCGCCCTTACCCTTGTGTAAAAGCACAAAGATGGTCATCAAAATAGCTGAAATGAGCAAAATGATTTCCAGTGCTAAGACCATGAGGTTCTTCCTTTTCTCAACATGCGCCCAGTGGCTTTCTCGGTGTAATAACGAAAGCAATCTAGCCACCGGCGCGAGGTACTTACCGGCTTTGCCTACGCAAAGCAATCACAAGGGCTTACTCTACACGATTCCGCGGGCAGGACACACCCCAACCCGCGGAAAATCAGACACCTTGTGAAGGTTGTTAACGCATGTTAACTAACGGCATTGGCGGCGTTGGCGGCCAACTTGGCAAAATCCTCCCCGACCAAGGAAGCACCACCGATGAGACCGCCATCGACATCGGGCTTGCTGACGATATCAGCAACGGAGTCAACCTTCACGGAACCGCCGTACAAGATACGGATGCCGTCGGCGACTTCATCACCTGCGAGTTCCTTGACCAGGCCACGGATGACGGCGCATACTTCCTGCGCATCATCGGCGGAAGCAACCTTGCCGGTACCGATGGCCCACACGGGCTCGTAGGCGATAACAGTCTTGGAAAGCTGCTCGGCACTGAGCCCCTGTAAAGAATCGCGGGTTTGGTTTACCACGTAGTCGACGTGGGTGCCAGCTTCACGAACATCGAGCGGCTCACCCACACAAACGATTGGACTGATGCCATTGTCCAGGGCCGCTGCGGCCTTCGCAGCGACTAGCTGGTCGGTTTCACCATGGTATTCGCGGCGCTCGGAATGGCCGACGACTACCCAGCTGCAGCCCAGCTTGCTCAGCATCTGACCAGATACCTCACCGGTATACGCGCCAGACTCGTGCTTGGAGATGTCCTGCGCGCCGTAGGTGATCTTCAGCTGATCACCCTCAACGAGCGTCTGAATCGTACGGATATCGGTAAATGGCACCATGTAGGCTACATCGACCTTGTCGTAATAATCCTCCGGTAGGGAGAATGCGAACTTTTGAACCGAACCGATAGCCTCAATGTGATCGAGGTTCATCTTCCAGTTGCCAGCAATAAGTGGTGTTCGTGCCATAATTAGTCCTTTCTTTGGGTGCCGCTAAGCGGTAGGTTTAGGCAGGTTAAGCTTCAAGTACGGAAACGCCCGGCAGCTGCTTGCCCTCTAAATATTCGAGGGATGCGCCGCCGCCGGTGGAAATATGGCTGAAGCCATCCTCATCGAGGCCCAAGGTGCGCACGGAGGCTGCGGAGTCGCCGCCACCAACGACGGAGAAGCAACCGTTGGAGGAGGTAGCATCGATGATTGCCTGAGCGACTCCAGCAGTCCCCTTGGAGAAGGCTTCCATTTCGAATACACCCATGGGACCGTTCCAGAAGACGGTCTTAGAGTCAGCCAATACGTCAGCGAATTGCTGAACGGATGCGGGGCCAATATCCAGCGACATCCAGCCCTCAGGGATGCCATCGAGCTCAACAACCTTGGTTTCAGCGTCTGCGGCAAACTCGCTCGCGGCGGTGAGGTCGACAGGAAGGACGATCTTATCACCGAAGCGCTCTAGCAGGCTCTTGCAGTTTTCGATTTGGTCTTCTTGCAGCAAGGACTCCTGAACGTTGTAGCCCTTGGCGGCCAGCAGGGTGTAGCACATACCGCCGCCGATGATGATCTTATCGGCCTTTTCAGCCAGGGCTTCGATAACGCCGAGCTTGTCGGAGACCTTTGCGCCACCCAGAACAACGACGTAGGGGTGGGCTGGATCCTTGGCCACGGTGGACAGTACGTCCAATTCCTTCTCTACCAGCTTGCCGGCATAAGCGGGCAGGCGCTTGGCAACGTCATATACCGATGTCTGTGCACGGTGAACCACGCCGAATCCGTCGGAAACGAATGCGCCATTATCGGCAGCGAGAGCGACGAGCTCGTCGGCAAAACCGGCGCGCTCGGCCTCATCCTTGGAGGTTTCACGCGGGTCAAAGCGGACATTTTCGACCAGCATGACATCACCACTGTTTAGTCCGTTGGCGCGCTCGTGGGCGTCCTCCCCAGTCACGTCGTTTGCCAAGGCGACGTACTGGCCCAGGGCCTCGGATAGCGCTTCTGCAACCGGAGCCAGGGAGTATTTGGAATTTACCTCGCCCTTGGGGCGTCCGAGGTGGGCGGAAAGGATGACCTTCGCGCCACCTTCGACCAGCGCCTTAATGGTAGGAAGGGACGCGGTAATGCGGCCCGGGTCGGTAATATTTCCATCATCGTCCAACGGCACGTTGAAGTCAGAGCGAACTAGAATATGACGGTCCTCTACACCTTCTTGTAGCAGGTCATCTAGGGTCTTAAAAGCCATGTATGACTCCTTTTAAAATGGGTTGTTTAGGATATGTTTTGCAATCGAGGTTCCTATATAAAACGATACCGGCCACAACGTCGTGCCGTCAGGGCGTTAGTTATGGCCGGTATCGCATTAAAGGCTGCTCTAGCGTAGAAACTTATAGCTTTTCTGCAACCAGGTTGGTCAGGCGGACCAGCTGGGAGGTGTAGCCCCACTCGTTGTCGTACCAACCCAGAACCTTAACCAAGTTGCCATTGGAAACCTTGGTCATGCCGGCGTCGAAAATGCAGCCGTTCGGAGAGGTTACGATATCGGTAGAAACCAAGGGATCCTCGGTGTATGCGAGGGTGTCCTTCAGCTCGCCTTCTGCTGCTTCCTTGAGTGCGGCGTTGATCTCCTCGACGGTGACGTCGCGGGAAGCGGTGAAGGTCAAGTCGGTGGCGGAACCAGTGATGACAGGGACACGCATTGCGTAGCCGTCCAGCTTGCCTTCCAGCTCAGGAAGAACGAGGGATACGGCCTTTGCGGCTCCGGTGGAGGTAGGTACGAGGTTGACAGCTGCAGCGCGGGCGCGGCGCAGGTCCTTGTGAGGAGCATCCTGCAGACGCTGATCACCGGTATAAGCGTGAACGGTAGTCATCAGGCCCTTTTCCACACCGAACTTGTCATTGAGCACCTTAGCCATAGGAGCCAAGCAGTTAGTGGTGCAGGAAGCTGCGGAAATAACGTTGTGATTAGCTGGGTCATAGGTGTCGGAGTTAACACCGTAGACGAAGGTAGCGTCAACTTCCTTACCAGGAGCGGAAATGATGACCTTCTTGGCGCCGGCCTCGATATGAGCCTTTGCATCGTTACCGTTGGTAAAAAAGCCGGTGGACTCGATAACCAGATCCACATCCAGCTCGCCCCACTTCAAGTTCTTCGGGTCCTTCTCATTGAAGACCTGGATGCGGTTGCCGTTGACGGTAATAGAGTCATCGTCGTAGGTAATCTCACCATCGAAGCGGCCCAGTACGGAGTCGTACTTCAACAAGTTAGAAAGCGTCTGGTTATCGGTCAAGTCGTTGACGGCGACGATCTCCAGATCGTTGCTGGTCCGGTTAACAGCATGGAAGAAATTACGGCCAATGCGGCCAAAGCCGTTAATTCCTACGCGGGTAGTCACTGTAAATCTCCTCTAAGAGTCGAGTAATAATACTGTGGGCCTACCGCGGGTCCTTCAGATAATTTACTGCTCTGGGGGTGTAAGGTCCCCGAGGCTTTGCCCAACAATGCTGATTCTACAGAGCCTGCAGAAAGTGTGCAGTGACATTCATGTGTGACCGCGCTTCATCTGAAAGTTTCCTGATTTAAGCGTACAATTTTTCCGAGTGTTTTTGTTTCTTTTGAAAAAATTGGCTGCTCAAGCCCGTTTAGGTTTGTTCATGTGTACTTTACGTCATTGATGTGCGATATATCACTAAATGGAGTCATTCCCCGTTTGCCAGCACACCGCTCGCCATGGAAGCAAAGAAATAAATTATCTTGACCCAAATCACACGCTAGGGTTTGTAACGCGATATGCTTGCGCTAACTCACTGTGTTGCAGGTAGCACTCGGGCATTCGCCGGGCGCTAATCTCTCGCCTGAAACGCGTGGGCAACAATTAAAGTCCCCGCAGACCGAATGCGACTGCGATAGTACCCCCGTTAGAATCGAGGATACTCAATGTTTGAGATAAATACCTCTGTTGTGGGAGGCAGCCTTGGGCTCACCGCGCTCGTGGCAATTCTCCCCCTCGTGGCCTTCTTCATCATGTTGATGGGCTTCAAAGCCCGCGCACACACATCTGGAGCCGTCGCCCTCGCGACCTCTATCATCCTCGCCATCGTAGCCTTTGCGATGCCCGTGGATATGGCACTGTCCTCCGCAGTCCGTGGCGGGCTCTTCGGCCTCATGCCCATTGTATGGGTCATTATTACGGCAATTTGGTTTTATGAAATCACGGTCGCCTCAGGCCGGTTTGAAGATCTGCGCAAGACCTTCGACCTCTTAGGCGATGGCGATATTCGCATCCAATCGATGCTCATCGCCTTCTGTTTCGGTGGGCTCCTTGAAGCCCTCGCCGGTTTCGGCGCTCCCGTGGCCATCACGGCCACGATGATTATTGCGCTTGGCGTCAAGCCGCTGCGTGCAGCAACGGTGGTTCTTATCGCTAATACGGCGCCGGTGGCCTTCGGTGCAGTGGGCATTCCGGTTACCACCGCGGGTGAGGTCGGTGGGCGTACCGCCGAGCAAACCCAAGATATTGCCGGCCTCATTGCCCTGCAGGTCTTGGTCATCGCCGCGACCGTCCCATTCCTCATCGCGTTTATCCTGGACGGCATACGGGGCGTGAAGGAAACAGCGCCCGCCGCCGCAGTAATCGGTATTTCCTTCGCGGGAGCACAGTGGTTCACCGCAACCTTCTTTGCCTACCAGCTCACCAACGTTATTGCCTGCATCGTATCCTTGGGTGCTGCCTTCGTCTTCCTCCGCGTATGGAAACCACGGGGCGTTACCCAGCTGCGTGAGCGGATGGAATTGCCCGCCGCGGAAACCGCTTCCGATCTCAATGGTCGCCGCATTTGGATGGCCCTGCTGCCCTATGCTGTCGTTACCGCAGTATTCGCCATTGCTACCGCAGTCCCGGCAATCTTTGGGTTCTGGAAGCTGAAATTCGCGTGGCCGCTGCTCAATGGCACTGTCATCGGCACCAACGGTGAGGCTATGGACACCAGCTTTAGCTTCAATGTCTTTGGCAACCCCGGTACCTTGCTGTTGCTCTCTGGCATTATTGTGGCCTTTGTTTACCACTTCTGGAATGAAAACGGCCGGTACAAGCTCAGCTTAGCCAAACCCGTGCAGGCTTTTGGGGAAGTTGTCAACCGCATGAAGTTTTCCGGGCTGACCATCGTCCTGGTTCTCGCTTTGGCTTACACGATGAATTACTCCGGACAGACCATCGCTATCGGTGAATTTGTATCCTCCGCCGGCTCCATCTTCGCGCTATTCGCGCCCGTGCTGGGCTGGATTGGTACCGCGGTTACCGGCTCCGATACCTCCGCAAACGCGCTTTTTGGCAATCTCCAGGTCGCCGCTGCTGACCGCATTGGTGTCAACCCTGACCTCATGCTGGCCGCAAATACCTCCGGTGGTGTTGTGGGCAAGATGATTTCGCCACAATCGCTGGCCATTGCGGCAACCGCCGTATCCATGGAAGGCAAAGAATCTGTCATCCTGAAAAGCGTCGTGGGCTACTCTATCGCGTTCTTGGCCGTTGTCTGTGTCATCGTCTTCTTGATGACCAACGCCTTGGGCTTCTTGGTTCCATAAAGCGTCGCCACCACCGGTTATAAGCGCCTAAGCCGCAGCCAGCTCCCATTACCCTAGGTGTTGGCCGCCGCTGAACATACCAGGTGGGAAGGATAGCTACTGAGTAGTTTTCCTTCCCACCTGGTGTGGAGCAAATATCCGAATTCGGTCTAAGCCAGCGGCTAAGAATCTCCAAAAAGATCGTCCGAAACAGACTCATTGGTATCAGGGATATCGAGTTCTTCGGCCCGCTTATCTGCCATCGATAATAGCCGCCTGATACGTCCGGCCACGGCGTCTTTGGTCATGGGAGGTTCCGCTAACCTGCCGAGCTCTTCCAACGAGGCCTCGCGGTGCTGCACGCGCAAGCGGCCGGCATCCGCCAGATGCTCAGGAACATCATCCCCCAGAATTTCCATCGCCCGCTCCACGCGCGCTGCGGCGGTCACAGCGGCTCGTGCCGAGCGGCGCAGGTTCGCATCATCGAAGTTATCCAACCGGCGCGATGTATCGTGCGCTTCGCGCTTTACCCGCTTCTTTTCCCAGGACAGGCGGGTAACTTGAGCGCCCATTCGGGTAAGCAGGGCACCAATGGCATCACCATCGCGGACGACAACCCGATCTTCGCCCCGGGTCTCTTTAGTCTTCGCGGAAATCCCCAGCCGCCGTGCGCACCCAACGAGTGCTAACGCAGCCTCTTGGCAGGGACATGTTACCTCCAATGCGGAAGAACGCCCTGGTTCCGTCAGGCTGCCGTAGGCAAGAAAAGCACCCCTCCAGGCTGCTTCACTATCGGCCACTGTTCCGGAAATAACCTGCGGAGGAAGCCCCACCACGGCATGACCGGAACGGGTAACCAGGCCCAGTCGCCGAGTAAGCTCCTTCGCGCCCTTGGTAATACGCACGATAACGCGCGATTTTTTCACCGTGCCCGCAGAACCAACCTCGTGGCTTTCTGCTTCAATCCCATAAAGCTCGTCCAAAGCCACAATGATGCGCTGCGCAATAGACTGGTTATCCAGCTCGAGCTCGTAGCTCATGCTCTCCCCAGAGACGTCTACTTCTCCAGCAAAGCGCAAAATCGATGCTAGCTCTGCAGCGCGCGCAGACTGACGAGTCACGTCAACCGCCGCTAGTTCTTCTTTGACCTGCTCGGTCAACGGTGTGATCACCTAGTTCGCCCCATTTCTCTGTCCCAATCACGAATCACGCCTGTGCAATGCACGGTCCCACGCCCACCAAGTACTGCGTAGGAAACGGAATTCTCAAATTTTACCGTGCCCCGCGCATTGCATACCCGATGGCCTGATCTTAGCTAGGTCCGCCGGTACTCGTTATAAAGATCCACGATGACAGATGAAAGTTTTTCAGGATCGTGTTTCGTTAGTCGCTGTCCATTGTCACCTTGAATACTGACATCCGCAAACACGGCGCGTGCACCCAAAGCTTGCGCGGCACGCTGCACATATAACCGTTCGCTTTCGTTCGGCAGGGCTGCCGCGTCCACCACTATGCGATCGATGCGCAGATCCGGTGCGTGACGGGCCAGCACGTGAACATGACGTTCCGCGGAAAAGCCTTGAGTTTCTCCTGGTTCGGCTGTCAGGTTGAGCATCACGACGCGCAATGCAGTGGATTTAGATATGGCTCTAACGATTTCCGGCACCAAAGTATGCGGCAATACCGAGCTGAACCAGGAGCCCGGACCGATGGTGATTAGGTCAGCCTGCTTAATAGCCTCCAGCGCTGCTGGGTTCGCTTGCGGGGCTTCAGGCAGAATCCGCACGCGCCGCACATGTCCCGGCGTCGAAGCCACAGCTACCTGGCCGCGCACCTGGCGCATGACCCGGGGGTCATCGTCCAGTCCTGAAACATCAGCCTCAATTTCTAAGGGATGCGGAACCACCGGGATGACCCGACCGTGCGAGTGGGTAAGTTCCGCGACTGCGTCCAGGGCGGCCTGGTAATCACCCAATACCCCCGTCAAACCCGCAATCATGAGGTTGCCCACGGCGTGCCCCGCCATGGCGCCATTACCGCCGAAGCGATGCTGGAGGGTTTTGCCCCACAGGTGGCCTACTCGATTGTCATCGGCCAGCGCCGCCAGAGCCATGCGAAGGTCACCAGGTGGAATAATATCCAATTCCCGGCGCAAGCGCCCCGAGGAACCGCCATCATCAGCAACCGTCACGATAGCGGAAATATCTGCTGCATTGCTGTGCCGAGCGGATAAAAGCGTTTGATAAAGACCATGGCCGCCGCCAAGGCAGACCATATGAGAAGGATATTTCATACAGTTTTTGATTCTCCTTAGCCCTAGTTGCGGGCGATATCGCGGTGCAAAATGCTCACGTCGAGGGTGTCATTGGCGCGCAGGCGTTTGGCAATGTCTTCTGCTACCGCAACCGAGCGGTGATGCCCGCCCGTACAACCGACGCCCACAGTGATGAAGTTCTTGCCCTCGTGCCGGTATCCCTCCAGCATGGTAGAAAACATGGCAACAAAATTGTTCACGAAGTTTTGTGCAGCTGGTTGTGACAGGACATAATCGGCCACCGGTGCATCGGTGCCGCGGCAACCGCGCAGTTCCGGAATCCAATAAGGATTGGGCAAAAAGCGTACGTCGACAACGATATCCGCATCGCGCGGGGAACCATTCTTGAATCCGAAGGATTCCACCGTAACGTGCTGGTTGGTATTTTGAAATTCACCAAACGCGGCCTCGATCGCCCGGCGCAAATCATGGATCGAGAGGTTGGTAGAGTCAATAATAATATCCGAACGGCCCCGAATTTCCGCTACCGCCTGGCGCTCGCGTTGAATGCCCACTTTCAAAGTGTCGTCGCCCTGCAAAGGGTGGGTACGCCGCACGGAGTCAAAGCGGCGGATGAGCACATCATCGCGGGCATCAAGGAAGAGTACGGTAGGTTTCATATCCAGTGCAGTTAACTCATCAATGGTTTCCATGAGCGAGCCGGGGAACATACGGGATCGCACGTCGGTTACCGCCGCTACTTTTTCGACTGGTGTTTCTTCTTGCTTACACAGCTTCCACAGATCCACTATGGCCCGGGGCGGAATGTTATGCGCCACATAGTAGCCTTTATCCTCAAAAACCTTGGCAGCGGAGCTCAACCCGCCGCCGGACATACCGGTAATTAAGATGGGCGGAGTGTCGAAGTGCGTCATGCCCACTAGTCTAGCGTTTTCCCATTCTAGACTTCTGCCAGCGGGCTCCTTATTCACGGAGTGTCGTGCAAATTATCGTAGACGGTTTGTGCCAATTTCGGCCCGAATCCATTGACCTCGCAAATCTCATCTACCGTGGCAGCCGTGAGTTTTTTAACGGAACCAAAGTGCTTGACCAAATCCGTCCGGCGTTGCGGTCCAAGTCCCGGAATTGCATCGAGCACCGAGGACCGCATCCGCTTAGACCGTTGTTGCCGGTGATAGGTAATGGCAAAGCGGTGTGCCTCATCGCGAATTTGCTGGAGCAAGAATAGGGCCTGCGAATTGCGCGGCAAAATCACTGGTTCATCATCGCCTGGCAGCCAAATTTCTTCCAAACGCTTGGCCAAGCCCACGAGGGTGACATCAACGATGCCCAGTTCATCAAATACCTCTTGCGCGGCCGCCACCTGGGGTGCACCACCGTCAACGATAAAGAGCTGCGGAGGATAGGCAAAGCGGCGCCCTGCCTCGGTGGATTCCTCTGCCACCTTTTCTTCTGCGAAGGAAGATTCTTCCTTTTCCTCATCCGGATTCGCCAATTTATCTTGGTTATGCCGCTTAAACCGGCGCCGCGTAATCTCCGCAATGGAACCAACATCATTGGAATGCCCGTCCCCGGCTGCCTCTTTGATGCGGTATCGCCGATAATCGGATTTTTTCGGGATACCATCTTCAAAAACCACTAGGGAGGCAACAACATCAGTGCCTTGGATATGCGAAATATCGGTGCACTCGATGCGCAGTGGCGCATGGTCCATTTCCAAGGCATCCTGAATATCCTGCAGCGCCGCAGAACGCGCGGTAAGGTCACCGACACGCTTGAGTTTATGCTGGCGCAGCTGCTCCTTGGCGTTCTTTTCCACAGTATCCATTAGGGAGCGCTTATCACCCCGGTGAGGAACGCGGAGATCTACGCGTGCGCCACGCAACTCTTCCAAGAGCGCTACCACTTGGTCAGATTCCTCCGGCATCGCCTGCACTAAGATCTCGCGCGGTATGACGTGAACATGCCGCTGTTGCGTGTGCGATTCCTGGTCCACACCACGCCGCGGCACATCCGCAGCTAAAGCCGCATCCTCGCGAGCTTCTTGCTCCTCTCGCTCCACGGCATCCGAGTAAAATTGAATGAGAAAATTTTGCACTAGGGCGGGCAGGGCAGGATCGATCTGATCCTCCTCAATCGGCTCAGACGTTGCTTGATCACCGGCGCGTTCTACGACCCACCCACGCTGGCCACGAATCCTGCCGCTGCGTACGTGAAAAATTTGGACGGCGGCTTCCAATTCATCGGAGCTAAACGCAATCACATCGGCATCGGTCCCATCAGCAAGGACAACTGCTTGTTGCTCCATAATCTTGTCGATGGCCCCAAGGTCATCGCGCAACCTAGCCGCGCGTTCAAATTCTAGGTTTTCGGCGGCCGCCTCCATGTCTTTGACCAGCTTGCGCCTTACCCCAGCGGTGTTGCCATTCATGAACGAGACTAACTGGCTGACGGTCTCGCGGTGTTCTTCTTTGCTTACCCGCCCGATGCAAGGGGCATCGCACTTGCCGATGTAGCCTAAAAGGCATGGGCGCCCCAGCCGCTCATGCCGGTTATATACGCCTTTAGAACAGGTGCGCATTGGAAAGACGCGGGTGAGGAGGTCCAGGCTTTCCCGCACCGCCCACGCATGGGAATAGGGGCCGAAATACCGCACCCCTTTGCGCCGGGGTCCGCGGTAGAAAAAAGCGCGCGGGATGACCTCGCCCACCGAAACGGCAAGCATAGGATAGGTCTTGTCGTCTCGGTACATGACGTTGAAGCGGGGATCGAACCTTTTGATCCAGGTATACTCCAGCTGTAGCGCTTCAACCTCGCTGGCAACAACCGTCCACTCCACCGAGTTAGCAGTCAATACCATTTGCCGCGTGCGCGGGTGCAGCTGCGTGATGTCTTGGAAATAGCTCGACAGGCGTGCTCGGAGGTTTTTGGCTTTGCCGACGTAGATGACACGCCGGTTCTCATCGCGAAACTTATATACACCCGGCTCCGTTGGAATAGTTCCCGGAGCGGGGCGATAGGTTGTTGGATCTGCCAATGGTTAATCCTGCGGCATGTATTTAGCTTCCAGTTCGCGGAAGTCGCGGACTTTTGTTATCACCGTATCCTTATCGCCGGCCTGCAATGCCCACACCGGCACAGCCTCAAATTCAGGCAACTCCAGGAGGGCCATACGCTGGCCGATGGGAAAGGATAGCCCGTACACCACCTGCCACGGATAAAAACGTGTGCCAACGATATTGCGCACCTCTACCCCATCCTCGTTGGCCTGTAACCGCGGCCGGTTTAGCGCAATCCACGATAAGATGGAAATCACTACGCCCACACCAGGGAAAGCGAATTTATCAATGGTAGTCACGTGCGCACCGGTAAAGGAAATATCGAGCGTGATACCCATAAAGATATGAATAGCCATGACTAAAATGACCCAGCCGATGGCGATTTTGCGCAAGAACGGGGACTTGGCTGTATATTCCCACGGCTTTAACGTGGTCTGTGCAAAGGGATCCGCACTGGTGTAGGCCAATACCTGCGCATCACTTAGCGGCCGGCGCGGTTGGGATTCATTCGAGCCTGTGGCCTCATTCATGTGCTTACTCCTCTGAAAGTCCTGCCTGTCTGTAAGCGATCAGGATTTCTATCGGCCTGGTTACTGATTTTCTACAGCTAGTTTACGCAATTGCAACGCGGTGTCTAAAGCTGCGATCATAGACTCCGCACCCTTGTTTTCCGCGGAGTCGGGAAAACCCGCGCGTTCGATGGCCTGCTGCTGGTCATTGACAGTCAATACCCCATTGCCGATTGGCGTCGATTCATCAAGGGAGATACGCGTTAGGGCTTGGGTAACAGAATCACAGACATAATCGAAGTGCGGAGTGCCCCCGCGGATGACGCAGCCTAAGGCAACCACGGCATCGAACTTCCGCGCGGCTGCTTGGACAACTACGCCCAATTCTAGGCAGCCCACGACTCGGAACTCCGTGACCTCTGCCCCATTTGCACGCGCCGTCTCCACCGCCTGCTGGTGCAGCTGATTACAAACTTCCTCGTTCCACGTTGCGGTCACCACCGCAACGTGGAGGCCGCGCGCATCCACCTGGGCGATAGCGGGTAAGCCTTCTTTACTCATTTGCCTCATTCTCCTTCCTGCTGTGCATCCCACTGTGCCACCTGTGGAAGATTGTGGCCCATGCGGTCGCGTTTGGTCCGCAAATACCGAATATTATCGGCGTTAGCGGCGATGGTAAGTGGGGTATGCTGGCTGACTTCGATGCCAAATCCAGCGAGCCCTTCGCCTTTGTGCGGGTTATTGGTCAACAGCTGTGCCGATTCCACCCCCAGATCTCTCAGGATCTGGCCTGCCACAGAATACTCTCGGGCGTCTTCTGGCAGCCCTTGTTCCAGATTGGCGTCTACCGTATCCCACCCTTCATCCTGGAGCCGATAAGCTTGAAGTTTGTGCACCAACCCGATTCCGCGGCCTTCGTGGCCACGCAGGTAAATCACCACCCCACTACCGGCTTCTTGCACCCTGCGCAGGGATTCCTGCAATTGAGGGCCGCAGTCGCACCGGCGCGACCCAAAGACGTCACCGGTAAGGCACTCAGAGTGGACGCGCACCACAATATCGCGGGCTCCGCGAAGCTGCGCGGGATCACCCGCTATTAAGGCAATATGCTCCTGGCTATCAATGTCATGGCGGTAACCAATCGCGGTAAATTCACCATGCTCGGTGGGCAGGCGGGTTTCCACCGCGCGCTGAGTTTGCACTTCATGGTGGCGGCGCCATTCAATAAGCTGCGCGATAGAGACTAAGGCGAGGCCATGCTGATCAGCAAAACGGCGCAGTTCTGGCCCGCGGGCCATATCCGTCGGATCCTCTTCTGACACTACTTCGCACAACACGCCAGCGGGGCGTAGACCGGCAAGGCGCGCCAAATCGACGGCCGCTTCGGTGTGTCCGTTACGCTCCAGCACTCCGCCGGACCGTGCGCGCAGGGGAACCACGTGGCCGGGTCGCGTAAAGTCGCTGGACCGGGTCGATGCATCAGCCAAGCGCCGAATGGTTTCCGCGCGAGAGGCCGCAGAAATTCCGGTAGAACCCGTCGCCGCATCCACGGTAACTGTGTAGGCGGTCTGGCGCACATCTTGATTCTGCGCCAGCATCGGGGGCAAATCGAGCCGGTGGCAATCTTCCGGTAATAACGAGGCGCAGATATATCCGGAGGAATACCGCACCATAAACGCGACCAGTTCCGGGGTTGCTAGTTCTGCGGCAAAAATCAGGTCCCCTTCATTTTCCCGTCCCTCATCATCCATGACGATGACCGGCTTTCCGGCGGCAATCTCCGCAATGGCGTGATCGATGGCATCAAACTGGATGCTCTCTTCAGTCGCGAACATAACCTAGCAGTCTAGTCCTTTGCTTGAGGAATTCCGGATTCGAGGTGCAGCATCTTTTCTACGTACTTCGCCAGCACATCCACCTCGAGGTTGACAACATCACCGACCTGCAATTCGCCGAGCGTCGTCTCCCGCAAGGTGGTGGGAATGAGGGAGACCTCGAACCAATCCTCCCCTACAGCGCTCACCGTCAACGACGTGCCATCGACCGCGATGGAGCCCTTTTCCACCACATACTGGGCTAGAGTGCCGGGCAAGCTAAAACGCAGCACATCCCAATGCTCTGAGTGCGCGCGCGAGATCAAGCGCGCGGTACCATCGACGTGGCCTTGCATAATGTGTCCACCCAGCCGCGTGGTGGGTAGTAATGCCGGCTCGACATTTACCCTAGTGCCCTCTGTCAGCTGGCCAAGTCCCGTCCTGTTCAACGATTCTTGCATCACATCGGCGCAGAAAATATCCCCATCCAATTCCGCGATGGTAAGGCATACACCATTGATGGCGATGGAATCGCCTAAACGCGCGTCATCGATGGTCTGCGGCGCGCGGATGCTCAACCGCAGTGCATCCGCCTGCGGCTCTAGTGCGGCTACCGTGCCTAGCTCTTGTACTAGCCCTGTAAACAATTAATCCCCTTGTGCTTTTCTTTGAAGTATCTAATCTCTTAACACTCGCTCCGCGCCTCGTATTCGACGAGGACATCGGGCCCGAGGGTGGTGCTGCGTACGGTGGTAAAACGTGGGGCATCGGCAAGCGTATGCGCCACCGCATGCGCCAAAATTCCGCGCCCCTCGCCTAGCAAGATAGGGGAAATATACGCCTCCAGTGCGTCCACGGCACCGGCCTCAATGAAGCTCTGGGCCAGACCCGCCCCGCCTTCTACCAAGACGTAACGGGCACCACTGGCATATAGCTCCTTAAGCGCATGCTCAATACTGTCATATTGTTCAAATCCCAGCTGCTGCAGGTGAGAGGTCTTCTCACCCGCGGACTGAAGGTCGCGCGAACCTATGACTACGCGGCGCGGCTGGTGCTCGCGCAAACTCCCATCACCATAGCGCGCGGTAAGCGAGGGATTATCAGCAAGCGCGGTGCCGGTGCCAATGATGATGGCATCGCGCCGCGCCCTATCGGCATGCACCCGCTCGCGAGCTTTGGGGCCGGTGATCCATTGGCTCGTGCCATCGGCCGCAGCAGTAAACCCATCTAGCGTCTGCGCAAATTTTAAAGTAACGTGCGGGCGCTGCAGCTTTACAGCGCGACACCAGGGAAGCACGGCGTCTTCAATACCATCTGGTGCGCTAATTTGGCCCACCTCGACGCCTGCGGCAGCCAAGGCCTGCGCGCCCCCACCGGCTTCAGGCGTAGGATCCGCATGCAGGTAGAACACGCGGGTAATTCCGGCATCGATAAGCGCTGCAGCACAAGGTCCTGTCCTTCCCCAATGTGCACACGGCTCCAAGGTAACCACGGCCGTGCCGCCGCGGGCCTTTTCGCCAGCCGCACGCAGCGCCATAACTTCCGCGTGGGCGCTACCTACCGGCTGGGTCGCGCCGCGCCCCACAACGGCACCGGTTGCGGATAAAATCACCGCGCCCACGGGCGGATTGGGGCTCGTAGTTCCGCGCACCGCCGCACCGGCCTGCATGGCCTGGACCAAGGCCGCAGCCACGGTTGTTGCATCCGTTGCGCCGGCCATTATGAACGCGCCGCAAGCGCGCGCAATTGCTCCACCGCCTGCGCTGGATCATCGCTGTTGAATACAGCCGATCCCGCCACGAAGCAATCGCATCCGGCCGCCGCAGCCAAGGCAATTGTCTCCGTATCGATGCCACCGTCGATTTCAATGATGGTATCCAGATTCTGCCGGTCAATGCTTTCACGCAGGGCGCGGACCTTATCCAGCATGGCGGGCATAAACTTCTGGCCGCCAAAACCTGGTTCCACAGACATAACCAACACCTCATCAAAGTGATGCAGTTTGTCCAGCCACGGCTCGATGGGCGTATCCGGTTTGATGGAAAAAGCCGCCCGCGCCCCCAAATCCCGGATCTGGCGGGCCAAGTCGACCGCAGCTACTTCATCATCCACCGCCTCCACGTGGAAAATGACGGTGGTGGCGCCAGCCTCGATATAGGTCTTTACCCATTTCGCTGGCTCCTCAATCATCAGGTGCACATCGAGCGGCTTATCCGTGGACCTTTTCACCGTGGCCGTAATATCCGGGCCAAAGGAAAGATTAGGGACAAAGTGCCCATCCATGATGTCTACATGGATCCAATCCGCGTTGGAGATAGCCTCTAGTTGTTCACCCAGGCGCGCGAAGTCAGCAGCCAAAATTGACGGAGAAATAAGTGGTGCAGGCATATTGTTAATCCTAGCGCCCTTCTTCATCGCCGCGCCGCAATACCGCCATGAACATAGCGTCGGTGCCGTGCCGGTGCGGCCACATTTGAACGGATTTTTCTTTCCCTACATTGCCCATGTCTGGGATAAATTCCCGGGCATCTAGCTCCTGGGCACCCAGTTCTTCTACCGCCCGGTCCACGATGGCGCGGGTTTCACGCAAGTCCGGCGAACACGTGGAATACACCACGACCCCGCCCGGCCGTACCAGCTGCAATGCAGAAGAGACAAGCTCAAATTGCAATATCGAAAGCTCGGCAATATCGGATTCAGATTTTCGCCACCGCGCCTCTGGGCGGCGCCGCAATGCGCCCAGCCCCGAACACGGCGCGTCCACCAAGATGCGGTCGAATCCCGATCCTATTTGCGGGTTACGGCCATCGGCCACGTGGACGGTCACCGGCAACCCTTGCACGGTCTTTTCAATTAGTTGTGCGCGGTGGGGTGATACTTCCACGGCATCAACGTGCGCGGACTCGATGCGCGCCAAGGCCCCCATCAGGGCCGCCTTGCCGCCCGGGCCCGCACACAGATCGAGCCAGCGGCCTTGGTCGGTACCGTTGACGGGTACCTCGCAGACAGCGCGGGCAATAAGCTGCGAGCCTTCATCCTGCACCGCGGCCATTCCTCGCTGGACCGGTTCCAATTGCCCTGGGTCCCCGGAGTCCATATAGACCGCATAGGGCGAATAGGTACCTTCCTCATTTCCGGTGATCAAGGCCAATTCCTCGGCCGAAATTTCGCCTGGCCGTGCTACCAAATGCACAGTGGGGCGCTCAGAATCCGCCGCTAAGGCAGCTGACAATTCCGCGGGGTCCAATACGCGGGCAAAAGATTGCGCAATCCACGTCGGATGCGCATGCCGAAAGGCCAAGCCTGCAATTTCTCCTTCAGGGGCTAGTCGCTTTAGCC
Source organism: Corynebacterium macginleyi (assembly GCF_003688935.1). Classification (GTDB taxonomy): domain Bacteria; phylum Actinomycetota; class Actinomycetes; order Mycobacteriales; family Mycobacteriaceae; genus Corynebacterium; species Corynebacterium macginleyi. The sequence continues at coordinate 46,614 of NZ_REGE01000002.1, forward strand.
ACTCATTCGGCGGTGTCCGGGCAATGGTGCGCAAAATGCCATTGGCAAAACCTTTAGCTCTTTCTTCCCCGCCCGCGACGACGAGCCGAACGGCGGTATCTACTGCCGCGTGGGCTTCCACGCGCGTATAGAGCACCTGGTAGGTACCCAAGCGCAGGGCATCAATGACCACCGGCGAAATCGCGTCTAACTCGCGCGTAGAACACTGCGCGATCACCGCATCGAGCACGCCCAAGGTGCGCAGCGTGCCATAGGTGATTTCCGTGGCAAATGCCGCATCCCGGCCGCTGAGTTTTTGCTTGCGCAGTGCCTTGGGCAAGACGAGGTTGGCAAACGCATCTTCTTCGCTCACCCGGCGTACCACATCGAAGGCCACGGCGCGGGCCGGATCCACACCCTGGTCGATGGCAGCATGCACGAGGGACTTTCCCACGGCTGCGCCCTGTGCGCCCACATTCCTGTTATCACGGTTGGCCCGGTTGCGCTGGCGTTGCGCGCCGCGCCCGCCCTGGGCTGGCCCACGTTGGCCCCGCCCCCGGTGTGCCTTGCCTGCCTGGGGTGCACCGTTCTTGCCATACTGTTTAGCGCCCGGCGCCTTATCGCCAGACTTACTGCGGGAGCGGAATCCACCAGTCACTGGAAACTCACCTCTGCATTCTTTCCTAATCCACGCGCCCAATCGGCCGCATTCATCATTTTTTTGCCCGGTGGCTGAATCCTATCCAACTGCACCGGGTGCGTTGCAGTTCCGATGTACACCACATCCTTGCTAATCAACGCCTCGCCCGGTGCCAGGTGCTTGTCGATGCCCTCGGTGAGAAGCACCGGGCCGATTTTCAGGCGGGCATCCTCAAGCAGCGTCCATGCACCCGGGCTCGGGGTGTGGGCGCGGATATGGCGGTCAACGGCACAGGCCGGCTGCGCCCAGTCGATGCGGGCTGCGGCAGTCGATATCTTCGGTGCATAGGTAGCTTCCCCACTTTGGGGCTGCGAATCCAGCGTGCCGGCCGCCAACCCATCCATGGTAGCTACCAGGAGATCCGCCCCGGAATACGCTAGCCGGGTGAGCAGGTCATCCGCGGTATCCTTACCGATGATACCCTCTGTAACCGTGCCGAAGACCGGGCCCGTATCCAGGCCTTCTTCGATGCGAAAAGTGGAGGCACCGGTAATATCATCGCCTGCCGCAATCGCTGCCTGCACCGGTGCCGCACCGCGCCAGGCAGGCAAAAGGGAAAAATGCAGGTTGACCCAACCATGCCTCGGCACGTTCAAAAGATCCTTGCTAATAAGATTGCCGTAGGCCACAACCGGGATGGCCTCTGGCTGCAGCTCAGATAGGCGCTGGCGCAGGTTATCGCCATCCTCTGTACCGGGGCGCAGGGTGGCCGGGGTTAGCACCTCAATGCCGTGTTTTTGGGCCAGTACCTTCACCGGGCTTGGGTGGAGGCTACGGCCCCTGCCCTTCTTGGCATCAGGCCGGGTTATGACCGCTACCACTTCGTGGCTTGAAGCCAGTAATTTCTCCAATGCCACCAGCGCCGGCTCGGGTGTGCCGGCAAAAATAATCCGCATACTGGATGACTCTCCTCGAGGTCTCGGGTGAAAATTCTAGGGTACAACGCCCCTGCCTGCATTGCCGAAGCTCGCCTACCCCGGGTAGTTAAACCAGTCGGCTTCGCGGATTGTGCGCATGGCAGCCTTGCGATCGGCATCACCGAGCCGCCGCAAAAACGGCACCCCATCAAGATGATCGGTTTCATGCTGAATGCACCGGGCCAAAAGGCCCGAAGCCACCATCCCCATCGGTCTGCCTTCTACATCGCGCCCAGAGACATATACCCGATTGTGCCGCGATGTTTCGGCGTAAATCCCGGGAATGGATAGACACCCTTCCGAGCCGTTCTGCATATCCTCTCCCAGAGGCATCCACTTAGGATTAATGAGGGTCCCGCGTAGTCCGGCCTGGGTATGCGAACAGTCATAGACAAAGATGCGTTTGAGGATGCCCACCTGGTTCGCAGCCAGCCCCACTCCACCGGCAGCATCCATAGTCTCCAGCATGTTCTGCGCAAGCATGCGAACGTTGGAATCAAAGGCAGTGATCTCTTCGGCCCGAGAACTTAGAACGGGATCGCCATATAGCCTGATATCTAAAACCGCCACTAATTCTTCCCTTTCTCATTTAAGAACTGATCGCTTAAGTCTATGCAAACCTCTAACCCACGTGAATAGGATCGACTGTGATGCGCAATGGCAATTCATCCTTTCGCGCGCTACGCGCCGCATTAGCCCTGCGCAATGCGCGCCCCAGCTGTGACCGCGACCCCAAAGGGGCGCGGACCACCAAGCGTTGCGGTGGGCCGAAGCGGTCCATATCGTATTCTCCGGGGAGACTATCTCCTGGTGGAAGCGGGACCGGGCCGAGAACCTCAGCGTGTTCTGGCAGATCCACCACTTGCGCGAAGGAATCCAAAGCCGCGTCCGCTCCATCGATGGCGGCAAAGTGCACGGCCGGTGGAAAGCGCACCTCGCGCCGGGCGCGCAATTCTTCTGCCGCGGCAGCGGCCATATCCCAGCTCATGAGGTGGCGTACGACGGAAAGTTTTGGATCCGCGGCAATAATGACGCGCCCGCCCTTAAAATGTGGCTTAACCATGGTGGCCGCCTGAGCCCATTTGGCCAGGCAGTCCTCGGTGGCGCGCAAGTCTTGCCGGTTTAATAAGGCGCCCGCGTCCAAGAAGATCGCCGCGCCATACGCACCGTCTTTCACCCGTGGCTCTGCTCCCGGGGTAGCAATCACTAAAGCTGGCGTATGTTCAATCGCGCCCACTATTTTATTGCCGCCGGAGACCACGACGGGCGTATTGGGAAAGGCGCGCCCCAATTCTTCTGCGGTACGCTCAGAACCTAATACGATGGCGCGCAAGCGCGGCGAACCGCACTCGGTACAGCGGTGATTGCCAGCTATGCGCCCACACCAGCGGCACGTGGGCATGACGGCTTCCTCGCCTGATCGCTCAGAATTCGGGGGCAATCCTAAAGGCCCATTACAGTGCCGGCACCGTGCAGGACAATGACACTTTCCGCACGCCACGATGGGCGCATAACCCTTGCGTGGGACTTGTACAAGCACTGGTTCACCACGTTCGAGGGCCTGCTGCGCTGCCTGGAAGGCTGGTGCTTGCACCGAGGTGGTACCGCCCTCCAGCTCCCGGGAAATGGACAGCCCATAAGTACCAATGGCGGAAATCACCGGCCGCCGAGCCTCGATGGTCGAAGCACTCGGTACGAGGTCGTGTGCCCACCCCGAATCCACCAGTAATTGGGTTTCTGCCGTGCGCGAATGGTTGGCCACAATGAGGCTGCAATTTTCAAAGGCGGAACGGGTGGTAAGCACCTCTCGGGCATGGACGTAGGGCTTGATATTGTCCACCAAGTTATCGTTCCCGTCATCAAAAATGACGGCCAACTGCAGGTTCTCCACGGGAGTAAACGACACCGAGCGCGTACCAATAACTATCCGCGCTTGCCCCATTAAGGCGGAAAGATAGCGGCGATAGCGCGCCTGCGGGCCTATACTGTTAGTAAGCACCGTAATTTGTTTCGGCCCCACAATAGCGCGCAAAGCGTTGTCGAGCGCGTCAACCACCTTTTGGTCAGGGACGACGATGAGGACCCCTCCTCCGCCCAGGGCAACCTTGGCGGCTAAGGCCGCTAGGGCATCTTCCCACTCATCGCCAGGAGCGATTTGCCACGCAGCGCGGGCTAGTCTCCCACCTAAAATGGAATCAACGAAGGTTTCACCATGCTGATAGGCAGACCACCCGGATAAATCGGGTTCACTAGTTGCGCCGAGTTCCTCCCACGGGGTATCCAAATCTGCTTCTTCTGCCTTGGCATGTCGCGGCGGAATGGCGGAACGAATGATATCGGCGCAGGTTCCGCCATAGCGATCCGCGAGGGCCTCCACCAACCGGGACAGCTGCGGTGGGTAAACCTGGAATGGCGAAATGACTCGCTCAATAAAGCGCAGCTGCCCGCCAAAGTCAGAATCATGCTTGCGCTCGACGATGATCGCATCTACCAAACGTCCACTAAACCGAATGCGCACCTTCACCCCGGCTTGGGCGCTGTTAGATTCGGACTCGTCCACCAGATAATCAAAGCCGCGATCGAGATGGGCAATTCCTAAAAGAGGCAACACCCGCGCGACCGGTTTCCGGGCAGCGGGTGTTTTCTTCGGCATAAGCTCGTATTCTACAGACCGACGGCAGCGCGCAATTCCTCCACCCGATCCAGGCGCTCCCAGGGCAGGTCAACATCGGTACGACCAAAGTGTCCATATGCGGAGGTCTGCCCGTAAATAGGCCGCAGCAGATCCAGCTCGCGGATGATGGCGGCGGGGCGAAGGTCGAACACCTTTTTGACGGCGGCCTGGATTTGCTCATCGGTCAACTTCTGCTTCGCAGTACCAAAAGTCTCAACATATAGGCCAACTGGCTTAGCTCGACCAATGGCATAAGCCACCTGCACTTCTGCGCGGTCCGCCAGACCGGCGGCGACGATATTCTTGGCTACCCAGCGCATGGCGTATGCCGCAGAGCGGTCCACCTTGCTCGGGTCCTTGCCGGAAAAGGCGCCGCCGCCGTGGCGGGCCATGCCACCGTAGGTATCCACAATAATCTTGCGTCCGGTAAGGCCTGCATCGCCCATGGGTCCCCCCAGGGTGAAAGAGCCGGAGGGGTTGACCAAAAGGTTGGTCTCATCGGTGTAATACTTATCTAGACCAGCATCCTTAATGACCCATTCCAGCACCTCGTTGCGCAGGTGGGTTCTGAGCCACTGACTATCAACTTCTGGATCGTGCTGGGTGGAAATGATGACTGTATCAAGGTGAAACGGCTCATCGTTTTCGTTATATGCGAAAGTTACCTGAGTCTTGCCGTCCGGGCGCAGGTGTTCCACGATGCCCTCTTTGCGCACCTGGGCCAGGCGCCGGGATAGACGGTGCGCCAAGGCGATGGGCAATGGCATGTACTCCGCGGTTTCATTCGACGCGTAGCCAAACATCAGGCCCTGGTCACCCGCGCCAGCGGTATCATTTTCTTCGTCATAATCCGCGCCCTGATCACGCGCCTCGGTGGAGGTATCCACACCTGCACCAATTTCCTGTGACTGCTCACCGATGGCGATGTTGACGCCACAGGTATTGCCATCAAAGCCCACATCAGAAGAGATAAAACCGATGGACTTTAGTGTCTCGCGCACCAGCGCCGGAATTTCCACGTAGGCGTTGGTGCGAACTTCACCCACGACGTGCACCTGACCTGTGGTAACCATTGTTTCCACGGCGACGCGGGACTTCGGATCCTCATCTAAAAGTGCATCCAAGATGGCATCCGAGATGGCATCACAGATTTTATCCGGATGCCCCTCAGTAACGGACTCGCTCGTAAAAAGACGAGCCTCGACTGCAGCGTTATCAGTCACAAAAACTTCCTTTTGACTATTACGTATTCGATACGGAGGCATTGCGCCCCTACTCATCATACGGCAACTCTAGACCAAGCGGTCTATAAACGCAATATCTAATTTCCCAGCTCAATCATTTTCTCCACGACCCCGAGAATCTGCGCCGCTACCACGTGCTTAGAACCTTGCTCTACTCGTAATGGTTTCTCATATCGCTGCAAGATCCAGCCCTCACTATTTTCTTGGCCGAATATCATGCCTCGGCCAACTTCATTGGCCATCAGGAGATCGCACCCTTTGCGCGCAAACTTTTCTTCTGCATACTCCAGTGCCGAAGAATCAGCATCCCCGGTCTCCGCCGCAAAACCGACGATGACGCATTTTTGCGGTACATCACCCTTCTGGCGCGCTGCAACTAGAGCTTTCAAGACGTCTGGATTTTCTACCATCTGCAGCGCAGCAAGCGCATCATCCATCTTGCCCTTCTTAATTTTGGAATCGGCTACGTTTGCTGGCCGGTAGTCCGCGACCGCCGCTGCCATGATGACGATATCGGCGTCGCGGGATGCCTCGCGCATTACGGTTTCCAAATCTCGCGCAGAAACGATGTGCCGGAGTGTGGCCCCGCTAGGCACCGGCAACTTTGTCGTGTTGCCAGCCACAATCGTGACATCCGCACCCTTGTGCGCAGCCACCTCTGCCAGCGCAAATCCCTGCCGTCCGGAGGAACGATTGCCTAAGTAGCGAACCGGATCCAACTCCTCTTGGGTGCCGCCAGCAGAGATGACAACCTTCAGCCCGGACCAGCTGTGGTTAATGTGAAAGCCGGCGAGCTCAGTGCGTACTATATCTGCAATCTGTTCTGGTTCCGGCAGCCTTCCTGCGCCAGTATCTTTACCAGTAAGACGTCCGTGAGCAGGTTCCATGACGGTAATTCCACGGCGCCGGAGGGTCTTCACGTTGTCTTGTGTCGCTGGGTTATTCCACATTTCGGTATGCATAGCGGGTGCGACGATGATAGGACACGTCGCCACAAGCACAGTCGCCGTCAGGAGATCATCAGCACGTCCCGCAGCAAGGCGCGCAATCACATCGGCCGTGGCAGGAGCGATGACCACAGCATCGGCCTCCTGCCCCACGGCGACATGTTGAACGGATTCTACGGCGTCGAAAACACTGGTCGAAACGGGATTTCCAGATAAGGCCTCAAATGTAGCGGCTCCCACGAAGTTCAATGCACTCTCTGTAGGGACTACGCGGACATTATCGCCATGTTCTTTAAAATTGCGCACCAAATGGCAGGCCTTATAAGCGGCGATGCCACCGGCAACGCCCAGCACTATATTCCGGGCAGAATTTGAATCAGTCACATCGCACAATCGTACCGTCCAAGCATGACTAGAGCCCCGTTCAACCATCACGTGGAGATTTACACTAGTAAAACCAGATGAGGTTACTGGAACGGGGCTAATGTGAGGTACAAGATGCACACGCGAAAGCGTGTGCTAGCTACTTGCCTTCCTCGTGGTCCAATAGACTTGCGTCGATCTCGCGCAGCGCAATGGACAGTGGCTTCTCGCCGGGTTCTGGGTTGACCAGCGGGCCCACGAACTCAAAGACGCCTTCATCTTGCTCTTGGTAGTAGCTATTGATTTGCCGCGCACGCTTGGCAGCAAAAATCACCAAGGCGTACTTGGAAGAAACCTTGTCCAACAGCTCATCGATTGGTGGGTCTGTGATACCAATCGGCTCATCAAATACCGGTTCCGGCTTTGCGGATTCAGTGTTAGAAGGGGTGGTCACGTTAGTCACATGCACCTTTACATTGGTTGAAGATGGTCAAAAGAAGATTTTATCCTCGCAGGATATCACTAATGGCGGCCACTGCCTCATCTAGGTTTTCATTGACCACAATGTGATCAAACTCGTCCTGCGCAGCTAGTTCCTCGGATGCAGTGTGCAACCTACGATCAATGACGTCTTGCGGTTCGGTGCCGCGACCAGTCAGGCGTTTTACCAACACCTCCCACGAAGGAGGTGCCAAGAACACCAAGTCCGCTTCCGGCAGAGCCTTCCGGACACTACGCGCACCGGCCAAATCGACCTCAACGAGCACCGGGCGCCCCGCATCCAAAGCCTCTTCTACGGGGCGAGCAGGCGTTCCGGAACGTTGCAATCCGCCGTGAATTTCTGCCCATTCGAGCATCTCGCCGGCATCTATGCGTTCCTGGAACACCTCTGGGGTGACGAAAAAGTAGTCAACGCCATCTTTTTCCCCGGGGCGGGGCTGGCGCGTAGTCATAGACACGCTAAAATACAGCCCCTCGACGTCATGCCGTAGACGCGACACTACGGTGGACTTACCCACTGCGGAAGGACCCGCCAACACGACGAGGCGACCGCGTGCAGTTGCGTCAGCCATGGACGTGATTATTCGTCGCCGTAACCGAAGCGCTCAAGAAGAGCACGACGCTGCCGCTCACCCAGACCGCGCAGGCGACGGGTCTGTGCAATCTCCAGATCTTCCATAATTTCCTTGGCCTTGACCTTGCCAACCTTAGGCAGAGCCTCGAGGAGTGCAGATACCTTGGTCTTGCCGATGATCTCATCGGTCTCTGCCTTTTCCAGCACATCCTTTAGGTCGGTCTCGCCACGCTTAAGCGCAGCTTTGAGCTCAGCGCGAGCCTTGCGGGCCTCAGCGGCCTTTGCGAGAGCTTCCTTGCGCTGCTCATCAGTCAACTTTGGAAGGGCCACGAGTTTCCTCCGATTCATTAAATTGCTTCTATTACTTCTGGCACTGGGTACCAGATTCCGGATGCCAAACGCGATGGAAATACCGCGGAAAGTTACCCTGAACCTTCGAGCACACCGACTTCTGATCATCCTAGCACCGCTAGTGACACGATGACGATCAACGGCCCGGACGGGCCACTCGTTTTAGCACGTCAACGCACATGCTTAGACCAAACTACCAGGTAAACGGCGCGGCCGTTAATCGGCCCCACCGCGTGTTCTAATCCCGGAATTGATCTGCGGTCTCTATCACCGCTTTACGCAGGTCATCGACCTTTGGGCCGCGTTGCAAGACGGCGCGCGACACATTCGCAAATCCATGCTGCGGACACTGCGAGACAATAGCGTTGACCTGTACGGGACCCGCCCCTTGGGCGCCGACGCCGGGAAGGAGCACTGGGCCGTTTAGGACGTCCAAGCCGGGCGGATTCTCCACCGTCGCGCCCACCACAACACCCACGCTTCCGGGCACGCCGGCCTTTTTCTCCGCGGCGTTAAAGGCTGCGCACTCATCCACAACTGCTTGCGCAATGGAGTCCGCGGTGCCTGCAGGCACCGCCTGAATGGCACGCGCTTCCGGGTTAGAGGTGGCCGCTAGGACAAATACACCGCGGTTGTTTTTTTGCGCGGTGGCAATAGCCACGCCCAGCGCCCCCACTCCGAGGTAAGGCGATAGGGTGAGCGAGTCAGCGCGCAGGGGCGAGCTCTCCCCTAGCCAGGCATCACCATAGCCTTCCATGGTGGAGCCAATGTCGCCACGCTTGGCATCTGCAACCGTGAGGCATCCCACCTCGCGCAAGCAGGCCAGCGTTTCTTCCAAGACCGCAAAACCTGCGGCTCCGAAGCGCTCGAAGAAAGCCACCTGCGGCTTCACCAGGGCAGCGGTATCTGCAAAAGCATCGACGCAGCGCAAGCTAAATGTGCGCAAACCCTCCGCGCTATTATCCAATCCCCACTGTTCTAAGAGGTAAGGGTGCGGGTCAATGCCTACGCAGAGCCGTCCGCGTTCGCGGCCGGCGGCTGCCAAGCGCTGCCCAAAGGTGTTAGTTGCGTGGTCCATGCTCAAGCTCCTGAAGTGCGCGGACCTGCAAATCACCTTGGCGCAAAGCCTCGATACCCTGCACCGCCGCTGTAATACCCTGGACCACCGTGACAAGTGGCAGGCCCATGTGTACCGCTGCGGCGCGGATATCATAGCCATCGTGGCGTGCACCGGCCGAACCGGCTGGGGTATTGAGGATCCAGTCAATCTCGCCGTTAAAGATTTTGTCCACGATGGATTCTTCTCCATCCTTGGCCTCGGAAACTTTCACGGCAACTTCGCACTCGATGCCGTTGCGCCGCAGCATCTGCGCGGTACCGGAGGTGGCGACGATCTTGTAGCCCATACGCGCCAGGCGCTGGATGGGGAAAATCAAAGTACGTTTATCGCGGTTGGCTACGGAGACGAAAATGGTCCCTTCCGTAGGCGGCACGGCAAAAGCCGCTATTTCGCCTTTGGCGTAAGCAGCACCAAAGTTCGTAGCCAACCCCATAACCTCGCCGGTGGACTTCATCTCTGGGGACAATAGGGTATCCAAAAGGCTGCCGTCTGGCCGGCGGAATCGCTCGAATGGCAAGACCGCTTCCTTGACCGCAATCGGGTGGTCGAGCGGCAATGAACCGCCATCATAGGCCGACGGGATGAGACCCTCTTCCCGCAATTCCGCGATGGTCGATCCCATCATGATGCGGGCCGCAGCCTTGGCGAGCGGCACGCCCGTCGCCTTGGAAACGAACGGAACGGTACGCGAAGCGCGCGGGTTGGCCTCGATGACATAAAGGATGTCGTCCTTTAGAGCGAACTGGACGTTCATCAGGCCCTTAACACCAATGCCCTCGGCCAAACGGCGAGTAGACTCGCGCACTTTGTCGATATCCTCTGGGCCTAGCGTCATCGGGGGCAGGGCGCAGGAGGAGTCGCCGGAGTGAACGCCGGCTTCCTCAATATGCTCCATCACGCCGCCGAGGTAGACCTCATTGCCATCGCACAAAGCATCGACATCGATCTCGATGGCCGAATCCAAGAAGCGGTCCACCAATACCGGGTGGTCTGGGGAGAGCTCGGTGGCGCGGTAAATGTAGTTCTCCAACGACTGCTCATCGTAGACGATTTCCATTCCGCTACCGCCCAACACATAAGAAGGGCGAACCAGGACTGGGTAACCGATGGATGCTGCTACCTTCCGGGCTTCCTCGAAGGATGTAGCGGTTCCATACGCGGGCGCTGCCAGCTCTGCCTCATCGAGAACCTTGCCGAACTCACCGCGGTCCTCGGCGGAATCGATGGCAGCCGGGCTGGTTCCCACCACTGGTACTCCGGCGGCGTGGAGACGCCCTGCCAAGCCCAGCGGAGTTTGGCCACCCAGCTGTACCAACACACCGGCGACCTCACCGGAGGCTGACTCCGCGTGGTAGACCTCCATGACATCTTCGAAGGTCAAAGGCTCGAAGTATAGGCGGTCGGCGGTGTCATAGTCCGTAGATACCGTCTCCGGGTTGCAGTTGATCATCACCGTTTCATAGCCTTCGCGGGAAAGCTCAAGGGCGGCGTGCACGCAGGAGTAATCGAATTCGATACCCTGGCCGATGCGGTTGGGTCCAGATCCCAAAATGATGATCTTGCCCTTCGAGCCTTCCGGCGCGGGGTGGACCTCGGTCTCCGCATCAGGGTCGAGCTCATAGGAGCTGTAGTGGTACGGCGTTTGCGCCTCGAATTCGCCGGCGCACGTATCGACGGTCTTGAAGACGGGGCGGATTCCCATGCGCCACCGCAGGCTGCGTACGCCGTCTTCGCCGTTGAACTCGGGGCGCAGGGCGGCAATTTGGGCATCAGAAAGGCCAAAAACCTTTGCCTCGCGCAAAAGCTGCTCGGTGAGCACGGGGGCATCTACGAGCTCCTGGCGAAATTCCACCAATCCCTCTAGCTCCGCGATGAACCACGGGTCCACACCGGAGGCTGCGTGGATCTCATCCACCGAAGCACCGAGGCGTAAAGCCAGCTCAATGTCATACATGCGGCCCTCGGTGGGGCGCTCAAGATCCTTGAGCACCGCTTGTACGTCGGTGGCGCGCTCGCCCGCGAAATATTCATCTGGCTTGGTCCAGAAACCGCTGGGCTTGTTTTCTAACGAACGCATGACCTTATTCAGGCCGGAGATATAGTTGCGGCCGATGCCCATGGCCTCGCCCACCGATTTCATCGTCGTGGTCAAGGTGTCATCGGCACCGGGGAACTTCTCAAAGGCAAAGCGGGGAGCCTTGACAATGACATAGTCTAAGGTCGGCTCGAACGCCGCTTGAGTTTCGCCGGTGATGTCATTTTGCACCTCGTCCAAGGTGTACCCGATGGCCAATTTCGCGGCCAACTTGGCAATGGGAAAACCCGTTGCCTTAGATGCCAGCGCCGAGGACCGGGACACGCGTGGGTTCATTTCGATGACGATGATGCGGCCATCTTCTGGGTTCAAGGCGAACTGGATATTACAACCGCCGGTATCAACACCGACCTCGCGGATGATGGCGATGCCCAGATCACGCATCTTCTGGAACTCGCGGTCCGTCAGCGTCAGCGCGGGAGCCACGGTGACAGAGTCACCGGTATGCACACCCAGGGCATCGACGTTTTCGATAGAGGCCACGACCACCACGTTATCGTCACCATCGCGCATCAGCTCAAGCTCGAATTCTTTCCAGCCAAGGATGGATTCCTCGATCAGCACGTTGGCCTCAGGCGAGGCCGCCAGTCCGCCGCCGGCGATGCGATCCAGATCCTCGTTATTAAAGGCTAGGCCGGAGCCCAGGCCACCCATGGTAAAAGACGGGCGCACCACCACGGGCAGGCCAAGCTTGTCGACGGTCTCGTGGACCTCGTCCATGTTGTGGCACACCGCCGAGCGCGCGGATTCTCCGCCTACCGAGGCCACGATATCCTTAAACTTTTGGCGGTCCTCACCGCGTTCGATGGCATCAATATCGGCGCCAATGAGCTCGATATCATACTTATCCAAGATGCCCTGGCGGTCCAACTGCACCGCAGCGTTCAGCGCGGTTTGTCCGCCCAAGGTAGCCAAGACGGCATCAATGGGGTGGCCTTCGTTAGCCTCCTTGACCAGAATTTTTTCGATATATTCCGGTTCGATGGGCTCGACGTAGGTGTGGTCAGCGAATTCCGGATCCGTCATGATGGTCGCGGGATTGGAATTCACCAAGGTCACGCGCAGACCTTCGTCCTTGAGAACGCGGCAGGCCTGGGTTCCCGAGTAGTCGAACTCGCAGGCCTGGCCGATGACGATGGGCCCGGAGCCGATGACCAGGACGTGATTAATGTCAGTGCGCTTAGGCATAATATTTCTTCCCTTTCCTGGGTGACTACTTATTCGGGGTGTGGTTGGCCATAAGCTCTAAGAATTGATCAAAAAGCGGGTTGGCATCGTGCGGGCCTGCTGCCGATTCCGGGTGGTACTGGACTGAAAAGGCCATGCCATTGCGCAGGGCAACGCCCTCGACTGTGTCATCATTCAAGCAGATATGCGTAATGTGGGCCGGGCCGAAGTCCGAGTCGAATTCGGCGTCTTTATTCGCCAGGTCATAATTATCGGGGACTTGCAGTGCGAAACCGTGGTTTTGGGAAGTGATATCTATCTTGCCAGTCAGCAAGTTGCGTACCGGGACGTTGATGCCACGGTGGCCAAATTTCATCTTATAGGTGGACAAACCGAGCGCACGACCTAGAAGCTGGTTGCCAAAGCAGATGCCGAAAAACGGGATCTTCGCCTCGAGCACCTTTTTGATGGTATCGACGGTGTCATCGGCGGTGGCCGGGTCTCCTGGGCCATTGGAGACGAATACGCCATCCGGGTTATGGGACTGGATTTCTGCAAAGGTGGTCGTGGAAGGCACCACGATGGTCTCTATACCGCGCTGAGAAAGGTAGCGCGGCGTAGCGGATTTCACGCCCATGTCTAAGGCAACGATGGTGTATTTTTTCCCTCCCTTAGCCTCAACAACATAGGGCTTATCGGTGGATACCTCGGCTGCGAGATCCGCTCCCTCCATGCTAGGTTGACCCTTTACCTCTTCGAGGAGTTCCGCCACCGGCCGGTTAGCAGCCTCGCCGGAGAAGAGTCCCGCTGAGATAGAACCGTAGTTGCGCAGGTGGCGCACCAAGGTGCGGGTGTCGATGCCGCGGATACCAATGACACCTTGGGCTTGCATTTCTTCGCTCAAGCTGCGCTCAGCACGCCAGCTGGATACGCGGCGAGCCAGATCGCGGATAACGAGGCCGGCGACCCAGATATTATTGCCGTGGGACTCGTTGTCCTCATCGTTCCAGCCGGTATTGCCAATGTGTGGGGCGGCCGATACAACGATCTGACGGTGGTATGACGGATCCGTCATGGTTTCTTGGTAACCGGTCATCGCGGTGGTGAATACGGCCTCACCGAGGGTAGTGCCGGTCGCGCCGAAGCCGTAGCCACGGAAGGTACGCCCATCCGCAAGGACAAGGATTGCTGGGGTTTTATCAGTCACGTCGTGGCCTTTCTGTGCCTTGATTGGATGCTGTGTGCAAGGTTAGTCCTGAATAGCGGCGTTTAAATCGAACGTCACCGAGCCGCGCAAGATAGTGTGCGTGACTCGCGCACTAAATTCCTCGCCTGCATAAGGGTTGTTCTGAGACTTGGATGCGAGCTGCGCGGAATCAGATACCCAATGGTGTTGTGGGTCGACGATGGTCAGGTTGGCCGGCTCCCCCACTTCCAAGGGGCGACCGTGGCCTGGCAAGCGGGTTATCTCGGCGGGACGCTCAGACATTACGCGAGCGATAAAACGCCAGTCCGCCAGGCCCGTTTCCACAAAGAGCTTGGCTATGACCGCGAGCGAGGACTCCAGCCCCAGCATGCCAGGGCGCGCATTTTCGAATTCCACGCATTTGTCTTCGGAGCCGTGCGGCGCGTGGTCGGTGGCCACGCAGTCAATAGTGCCATCAAGAAGCGCCTGGCGCAGCGCCTGCGTATCACGCTCTTCGCGCAATGGCGGGTTCACCCGAAACAGGCCATCGTAGGTGCGCAGTTTGTCATCGGTCATGAGCAGGTGGTGGGGGGTGACCTCTGCAGTGAGTGGAATATCATGTTCCTTTGCCCACTCCAGTAGTTCCACCGTGCCCTGCGTCGAGGCGTGGCAGATGTGCACGCGGTTGCCGTAATCGCGGGCCAGCAAAGCGTCGCGGGCGACGATGGATTCCTCCGCAACGCGCGGCCAACCGCGCAGGCCCAAACGGGCGGCGTTTTCGCCCTCGTGGGCGGACGCCCCACCGGTCATGCGATCATCCTCGGCGTGCTGAGCAAGCAGCACATCCATGCCCTTGGCGTATTCCAGCGCGCGGCGCATCAATTGGGGGTTTTGCACGCACTTTCCATCATCCGAGAACATGCGAACCTTGGCATCGCTACGCGCCATCATGCCAAATTCCGTGAGGGATTTGCCTTCCAAACCCTTGGTGATGGAACCGACTGGGTGGACATCACATAACCCGATTGCCTGGGATTTTGCCCAGACGGATTCGGCGATGATGGGTTGGTCCGTAACCGGCGTTGTATTGGCCATAGTAAAGACCGCAGTAAACCCACCCTTGGCCGCGGCCTTGGAACCAGACTCAATGGTCTCGGTGTCCTCGCGGCCTGGCTCCCGCAGGTGAACGTGCATGTCTACGAGGCCAGGCAGCAGCACGTTGCCGCTGCCTTCAATAATCTCGGCTTCCTCTGCCTGTACCTCAGGCCCGATGGAGTCAATAATCCCATCGCGAATAAGGACGTTGGTGGGCTCGCCTTCCCCGTACAGACGAATATTTTTTATCAATAGTGGGTTCTCGGCCACGGCAGAGAGCCGCCCGGTGGCTGGGTACTCAGTCATTTTCTCTCCCTTTAAGAGGCTATTGTCTGCCCGATTTAAATCCCGGCGTTATCGCCATTTGTCAGCAGCGTAAAAAGCACTGCCATGCGCAGGTGTACACCGTTGTTGACCTGTTGCAATACCGTGGTCTTGTCCATATCGGCCACGGCGTAGTTAATCTCCATGCCGCGCAGCATAGGACCGGGGTGCATGACGATGGCATCCTTGTGCAAGGCCGCGGCGCGCTGCTGCGATAACCCGAATAGCTGCGCATACTCCCGGTGGGAGGGGAAGAAGCCGCCGTTCATGCGTTCTTGCTGCACGCGCAACATCATCACCACATCGGCATCAGCAATCTCGGCATCAAAGTCATACGATACGCGCACCGGCCAGTTGTCAACGCCCCAAGGCATTAAGGTCGCAGGGGCCACGAGGGTAACCTCGGCGCCCAAGGTGTGCAGCAGATCCACATTGGAGCGAACCACACGCGAGTGCAGGCAATCCCCAACAATCTTTACCTTCAGACCCGCAAATCCATTATCGCCGCGCAGGCCAAGGCGCTGGCGCATAGTTACGGCATCAAGCAGTGCCTGCGTCGGGTGCTGATGTGCACCGTCGCCGGCATTGATTACGGCCGGACCCTTCCCATCCGGATCCACCCACTGGACCAGCTGTTGCGGCGCGCCGGAGGACGGGTGGCGCATGATGATGGCGTCGGCACCAATGGCTGCCAGCGTCAGGCCCGTATCTTTCAGGGACTCCCCCTTTTTCACTGATGACGTGGACGCTGAGAGGTTGATAACGTCAGCGGACATCCATTTGCCGGCCGTTTCAAAGGACGAGCGCGTGCGCGTGGAGTTTTCATAAAAGAGCGTATAAATTGTGCGGCCACGCAGCGTCGGGAGTTTTTTAACCTCGCGGCCATCGAGCGCCTCGCGGAAGCGATCGGCCTCATCCATGAGGGCGATGATCTCCGCGCGGGATAATTCCGCGGTATCGATGAGGTGTTTCATGAATGTATTCCCCTTATCTGCGCGGCATGGCCAGCGGACGTAGAGCGGGTAAGAATGACGGCATCGCGTCCATCGATGTCCTGGATATATACGGAGACATCTTCTTCCCGCGCCGTGGGCAGATTCTTGCCCACATAATCGGCGCGGATGGGAACTTCGCGGTGCCCGCGGTCGACCAATACGGCCAACTGAATGATGGAAGGCCGTCCGACATCGCCCAAGGCATCGAGGGCAGCCCGGATGGTGCGGCCGGAATATAGGACATCATCGACCAGAATGACTGTGGCATTATCGATACCACCGTCTGGAATTGAGGTCGGTTGCAGGGCGCGGTGCGGGAAGTTACGCAAATCGTCCCTGTACAACGTGATGTCGAGTGAGCCCCACGGAACGGGGACCCCGGAAAACTCATGTATTTTCTGCGCGAGGCGCTGCGCTAAGGGCACTCCCCCTGATGGGATGCCCAGCAAAATGACCCGCGGAGACTCCGCGGAATCGAGCGCCGTCTTTTCAATAATCTGGTGCGCGATGCGTGCAACGGTACGCGAGACATCATCGGAGCTTAAAAGCTCCAACTCGTTCGCGTTCACGTCAGTTCCACTCATCGTGACCTCCTTCCCCGCCTCACGGTGCGGTCATTAAAGGATGCCTGTCAATGGACTTTGAGACGTCTATGCTGATAGACACGTATTACTTTAGCACCTCACCCGCCATGTGGGTGAGGCCCAGTCGAAAGAGGTGCATTACACAATGAGTTTCTCCGCACAACACGTAGTTCCAGCCGCCCGCGAACATGTCTGGCAATGGCATACCCGGCCAGGGGCGCTGACGCGCCTCAACCCGCCTTTCGCTTTTATGAAGCCGGTACAGCAGGCCACCGATCTGGGAGATGGTACCTCCCTGCTCGCCCTACCCGGGGGTGTGAAGTGGACTGCCCAGCACGACCTGGCGCACTACCAAGCCGGGTATAGCTTCAGCGATGTCTGCATCAACACACCCATCCGCAAATTTGTCAAATGGCGCCATACGCACCGTTTTGCCGATCACCCAGACGGGACGCTAATTACAGATGAAGTCGATACCCGCATTCCTGCTAAGGCCCTCAACTCGGTATTCGCCTACCGGCAGCACCAGCTGATCGAGGACATTTCCTTTGAAAATCGCCTCCGCGAAAGCCAGCTCGGCGACAAGCCTTTGACCATTGCTATGACCGGCTCGCGCGGCGGCGTTGGCAGCGCGCTTACCGCGCAGCTCCAGACCCTAGGCCACACCGTGATCCAGCTCGTGCGCGGCACGGCGGAATCCGGCCAGCGCGAGTGGCGGCCACATCACCCGCATCCCGATCTGCTTGAGGGTGTCGACGTACTAGTGCACCTAGCCGGCGAACCCATCTTTGGGCGCTTTAACGATAGCCATAAGTCCGATATCCGCGACTCCCGCGTGGGCCCTACCGAAAATCTCGCACGCCTGGTGGCCTCCACCGATTCCGTGCACACCATGGTATGTGCCTCTGCCATCGGCTTCTACGGTGTTGAGCGCGGCGATGATTTACTAACGGAGGACGCCGAGCGGGGCGAAGGCTTTCTTGCTGATGTCGCGGCGGACTGGGAACAAGCCTGCGCACCCGCCCGTGAGGCAGGAAAACGCGTGGTCAATATCCGCACCGGCATCGTGATGTCCGGAAACTCCGGGCTACTGCCACTGTTGCGCGCGATATTTTTCACAGGGTTGGGTGGTGCTTTTGGTGACGGCAACTTTTGGTATAGCTGGGTTGCCTTAGACGATCTCACCGATGCATATATCCGCGCCATCGTCGACGAAAAGTTGGCGGGACCGGTCAATGGGGCATCCCCAAACCCCGTGCTCAACAAGGAATTCGTCTCTGCTTTAGGAGCTGAATTACACCGCCCCACCATACTGCCGATCCCCACATTTGGCCCCGCCCTACTCTTGGGCAAGGAAGGCGCGCAAGAACTCGCTTTGGCCGACCAACGCGTGAAACCACAGGTGCTGGAGAACATAGGCCATACCTTCCGCTACCCCACTATCGACGCTGCCTTGGCCCACGAACTCGGCGGCGAGAGCCTGCTATAGGTCCAGGCCATTGCAGTGCTCCGGGCTGCGGGAGGGCGTCGTCGTTAACGTCAAGGAGGATGACGTGAGTAAACTCCAGCCCCTTCGCGTTGTGCATCGTTATCACGGCCACCGGGCGCTCCTGGGAGGTCCGGCGCCCGGCGCTAACGGCAACGTCGTGCTCGCCCAACTGGCGGGCAATCTCCTCCCCACGCTGGTTGGTTCGGGTGATAGCCCAGAGGGCAAAGCAGTCCAAACGAGTCTCAGCGACAGCCGGAAGACTCATGAAAGGAGCCCGAGTTTCCGGCTGGAAACAAGCCATCGACCAGATGGCCGTGGCCTACCCCGACAGTTTCGACAATTACCGATAAACCAAACCCCACACTCAAACAACTTGACACGCTCAAGCTAAATACATTTTCGATCCATCCGCGATCAGGCCTGACCCGGTGTGTCTACTTTTCGAGGTCAAGCCCTACCCTCCCTCAATCCTGATAGCGCCTCTCAACTAAATAAAACTTACTAATTCCCCTCTTCCTCGCTAGCGAACCACCTTCACAAGTCAAGTAGCAAGACTGGCCCAAGGCTGACTCTAAATAGTTAGATTGATTGAATGAATGGGTTCAACACGGCACCGCATAGAAAGAAAATCTATTGGAAGCGTTTAACCCATCGTGCCCCGCCCGCTAAAGTTGAATAACGCCGACGCATGCAAGCAGTTTCACTACATCGGGAAAATTATGATTCAGAGCCCCAGACCAGTCTGTACTGGAGAGCACACGTAGTGAGAACCCCGGAATCTCCTTCGGACAACACCTCTCCAACTATCAAGCGAAGTATTTCGCACACGAGCTTGAGCGGAGTTATGCCAATGACCATGTCGGCAAGCTTGCAGGACTGCTTTTTGACGCCCAGGCGGAACCCAAGCCTCACCAGATTGAGGCAGCATTATTCGCGCTGAAGGGGAACGCGACAAGAGGCGTCGTGTTGGCTGATGAAGTTGGCCTCGGTAAGACGATCGAGGCAGGCATTGTTATTACGCAGATTTGGGCAGAGCGTATACGCCGCATTCTTATCGTTGCTCCTGCCAGCCTCCGTCAGCAGTGGAAACAGGAACTGTACGAGAAGTTCTTGATCCCATCCGAACTACTTGACTCAAAATCCAAGGCAAGGCTCCTGGCCAACAAGACGCCTGGCCAGGTCTTGATTGCCTCCTACGAGTTTGTCCAACAAAACAAGGCGGATCTGATGCGCCCATGGGACTTAGTCGTTGCCGACGAAGCCCACCGGCTACGCAACTTCTATAAGGGCAAGAAGCATGCCCAAGTAGTGCATTCGGTGGGTGAGGTTTTTGATGGCACAAACAAGGTAGTGCTGCTCACCGCAACCCCACTACAGAACCGCCTAGAAGAACTCTACGGTCTTGTCTCTATTTTCGACCCAGAGCACTTTCGATCTATCGATGTTTTCCGCCAACGGTATGTGAAGGCAGGAAGCACCGGATTCAGCCCCGATGACTTGGCGGAGCGCGTCGGCCAGTTGACTAAGCGTACCTTACGGCGTGATGCAGAGAAGTACATCCGGTTCACCAAGCGTGACCCATTGACCGTGAAGTTCCAGCCTTCACAGGCGGAACTGGATCTTTATGACCTGGTTAATGCCTACCTCCAGCGCGATACTTTGTATGCGTTCAATGACTCGCAGCGAGCGCTTTCTTCGCAGGTGATGCGCAAGCGATTGGGTTCCTCAACATACGCCGTGGGGATTACGCTTCGTAGAACAGCGAATCGGCTGGCGGAGGAGCTGGCAGCAGGTCAGCCGCACAGCGATCGTATGCCACTGTTCGATTTCGACAACGACATGCTTGATGAGGAGCAGGCAGCGTATGAGGCGTTTGGTGACCTCGTGGAGAAGCACGAGGACTGGTCGGACCCGGAAGTCCGCAAGAAAGTGCAGAGCGAGATTGATGAGCTCAGAGAGTACGCGACGCTCGCCGAATCGATCCACCAAAATCAGAAGTCACTGAAGCTCGGTGAGGCCATTGAGCGTGGCTTCGCGAGACTGCGTGAGATCGGTGCCCCTGAAAAGGCCATCATCTTCACCGAGTACAGCGACACCCAAAACTTCATCGCGGAAACCCTGCGCCAAGCGGGTTATGCCGAAGGGCTGGTACTGTTCAATGGCCAAAACGATTCGCCTGAGGCGACTGCGATTTATCAAGAGTGGCTCACAAAGAATGATGGTAGCGACGTCATTACCGGCAACCCGTCGGCGGATCGTCGAAAAGCTCTTGTTGACTACTTCCGTGAATCCGGCTCGATCATGATCGCAACGGAAGCGGCATCAGAGGGCATCAACCTGCAGTTTTGCTCAATGCTGATCAACTACGATCTGCCGTGGAACCCGCAGCGGGTGGAGCAGCGAATCGGCCGCATTCACCGTTATGGCCAGAAGCACGACGTTGTCATCGTCAACTTCTTCAATGAGGGCAATGCAGCTGAGGCTCGCATCCTGGAGTTACTAGAGAACAAATTCCACCTCTTCGATAGCGTCTTTGGCGCTAGTGACGAGGTGCTGGGCCGCATTGAGAGTGGTTTCGACTTCGCTCAGGAGATTGCGAAGATCTACGACAGCTACCGCACTGCTGACGAGATCAACCAGGCGTTCAAGGAGCTTGAGAAGAAGTACGCCGCCGCTGTGAGCGAGGACATGGCTGGGGCGAAGGCGAAGGTTTTCGACAACCTTGATCCGTCAGTTCGTGACCGCTTGAAGTCCTACGACGAGCAGTCTGGTGAGGTACTGAACAAGTTTGAGCGGCTGCTTCTCCTCCTGACCATAAGCGGCTTACAAGGAAGGGCCACATTTGAAGGCGACGGCCGCAACTTCGTTCTAAACGCGCCACCGTCTAAAGGTATCGCAGCTGGCCGTTATCACTTCAAGTCCTCGCCGAGCGACAATTCCAAGCAGTACCGCTACCACAGTGATCTGGCGAAGTTCGTCATCGATGGTGCCCTGAGAGCGGACACGCCGTGCCAGACGCTCGTGTTCGACATCAGCAAGTCCGATCGCGTGAGCTCCCGTATGAAAGAACTGGCTGGACAGTCCGGTTCCCTCGCTGTCCAGGGATTAACATTCAAGATGAAGGCCGACGACAGCGATATTTCCGAGAGTTACTTGCTCGCTGCAGGCATCACCGAGTCCGGCGAAGTACTGAACCAAGAAGATGCAGCAGAGATGATGGATCTGCGCGTCGTCGACACGTTGGATATAGCTGGGCCGCTCAACACGGATCTGTTAGCGGCAGCGATCGAGCAGCAGCGGGAGTCTCTAGAAAAGGAAGTTCAGCACCGCAACTCGAGCTACTACAACCAGCAAGAAGAACTGTTTGAAAGTCAGATCCTTGACCTCGACACGGAGCGCAGGAAAGCTGTCCGCGAGATTGAGAAGAAGCGAAAAGACCTGCGCAGGAAAGCTACTCGCGCCGACGACCCGATGGAGCAGCTGCGGTTCAAAAAGAAGGCCCGAAATCTTGACGACGAAATCGATTCGATCGAGGAACAATATCAAAAAGAGAAACGAAAACTGCGTGACAATATCGACGAGTTGCTTATTATGATTAGGCAGTCGCTTCAAGGCAAGAGGTATGAAAAAGAGCTGTTCACTATCCGGTGGCAGATAAAGGCGTAAACGAAGATAGTCAAAAGGAAGAACAATGAGCGAAGAGCAAGACATGATCAACGAAGTTCCTGGCAGCAGCCCCGAGTTCCGTACCGAACTGGCCGAGCAGCTCGCCGAAATGGCCCCCGAAGCGATTGCTGACGGCAAGATTGACGTAGAGAAACTCAAGGAGCTTCTCGAGGGCGACGCCTCAGACACCAGCGAACGCTTCGGCCTGTTCTGGCCAGGCAAAAAACGCGCTATGCGCGCAGCGCAGACTCCGACGACAGCGACGCTCCGCCCAGATAAGGAAAACTCCAAAGACTGGGAGGCCACAAAGAACGTGTTCATTGAGGGCGATAACCTCGAAGTGCTGAAGATTCTGCAGAAGCACTACCACGGCAAGATCAAGATGATTTACATCGATCCGCCATACAACACTGGCAAAGACTTCGTGTACCCCGATAATTACAAAGAGGGCCTCGAGACATACCTCGAGTGGTCCAAGCAGGTCAACGAGGACGGCAAGAAGCTGTCGTCCAACTCGGAGTCCGAGGGCCGGTACCACTCCAATTGGCTGAACATGATGTACCCGCGGTTGAAACTTGCGAGGAACCTTTTGACCGACGATGGGCTAATTTTTGTCTCCATTAGCGACGATGAATACACACATTTGAAGAAGATACTGGATGAGATATTCGGCGAAAATAATTTCGAAGGATCGATTCATTGGCGGCGGCGGCACAACCAGCCTAATGATAAAACTAAGTTAATCGGGCTTGTAGCTGAACACATCTTGGTTTACTCAAGAAATAGTGTTTTCTTGAAAAAGGCAGGGGGTTGGAAAGCTACCGCTTACAGGAAAATTTACAAATCCCGACGATGACCCTCGTGGGCCTTGGAACTCAAAACCGTGGAAAGCGGGCTCTGGACAAGGCGGTTCATCATACAGTATTACTACGCCTACTGGCCAAATCTATACAGAAACTTGGATGGGCGAAAAAGCAACCTTTGAAAAACTTCTAGAAGACGGGCGCATTATATTCACCAAGAATGGAGCTGGCCTTCCTCGAAAAAAGCAGTTCCAATCCGAGCGGCAGGCGGAGGGGCAAGCAGCGTCAAATTGGTTTAACCACGATCAGTTTGGGAGTAACCAGGAAGGATCCGCCGAACTGGAGGAATTATTTGACGGGGTAAAATCGATCTTCGATAATCCTAAGCCGACGAGACTTGTCGAAAATCTAGTTTTGCTTGGAAATCTAAGAGACAATGACATTGTTTTAGATTTTTTCGCTGGTTCGGCGACTACTGCGCACGCAGTTTTCAATGCTAATATCAGGGATGGAATTCAACGGCGTGTAGTTGCCATACAGCTTCCTGAACCAAACCCTAGACATTCCGTGGCCAACAAAGCTGGTTATGCCACAATTGCGGATATTTCACGTGAACGAATCCGCCTCGCGGGTGCCAAGGTATCCGAAGACTACTCAGCTGCATTTGAAAGCCGTGAGAATGCATTGGATATCGGGTTCCGCTCCTACAAGCTCGCCGATACCAACTTCGCCAAGTGGCGTTCCAACTCTGACTTAGACGCGACCCAACTCGAGCAGCACCTGATGGATCTCCGTGAAAGCGCTGACGACGACGCTACCCCTGATGATCTTTTCACCGAGATTCTGATCAAGCAGGGTCACTCGTTGGTCGAGCAGATTCGTGACCGCAATATCGGCGGTCTGTCGTATAAAGCGGTGGTCCGAGTCGATAACGAAGACGGCGACGAAGACACGCTGGTGCTCGCTTACCTTGACGAACACACCAAGCCGACCCTGGCACAGCTTCGTGAAGCTATGGAGATCAAGCCAGCTCAGTTCATCATGCTCGAGGATGCGTTCCAAGGCGACGACGAGCTGAAAACCAACCTGGCCCAAATCTGCAAGACCAACGGCATCGAGCTTTGGACGGCGTAAGGGATCAACATGAAATTCAAGTTTGATGCCAAGCAGGAGTACCAGGTTCAAGCGATTGATTCAGTTACCAACCTGTTCGAAGGCCAACCGAACGACGCCGGGGACTTTCTCACAACGCTCCAGACCGAACGAGTGCTGCCAGAGACCAACAACCAGGCGCTTGACATAGATCTGAGTGAAGAGGTTGGGGCCGTCGGCAACAACTTCTTGCTGGATGAAGCAACTGTGCTTGACAACCTCAAGTTAGCACAGAACAAGCAGGGGCTTGAACCAGCAAAGGAGCTTATTGACGGCCTCCAGTTCGACATCGAGATGGAGACCGGTACCGGCAAAACCTATGTGTACCTCCGCACGATTTTTGAGCTGGCGGAGAAGTACAACTTCACCAAGTTTGTCATTCTTGTGCCCAGCGTTGCGATTCGCGAAGGCGTGAAAACAAGCATCGAGCTGATGCACGACCACTTCCGCCAGCTATACCCTGCGTTGCCGTTTGACTATATGGTCTACAGCGGTAAAAACGCTGAGGAAGTACAATCCTTTGCTACGGCGACAGGCATTCAGATCATGATCATGACGATCGGCTCCGTGCGTGGCCGCGGAAACAACTTGATCATGAACCAAACCCGCGACAAGCTCAACGGGTTGCGTCCGATCGATTTCCTGCGTGCGACACGGCCGATTCTGATTATGGATGAGCCGCAGAACATGGAGTCTGAACTATCCAAAACGGCGCTGGCAGGCATGGATCCGGCCTTCATTCTTCGCTACAGTGCGACGCACCGCGAAACGCGAAACCTTACCTACCGTTTGGACCCGGTGGATGCTCATGAGCTGGGACTGGTGAAACAGATCGTTGTGGCGGAAGCCACGGAGCATGGTGGCGACGCCAAGCCGTACATCAAACTTCTTTCCATCGATAGCAATCCGTGGCAGGCGAACCTCGAGTTGGTGTGCCGCAAGAAAGACGGATCGCTAACCCGCCAAGTGAAGAAGGTGAAGCAGAATCAAGACCTAGAGAAGATCACGGGTAATCCCGCATATGAGAACAACTGGCGAATCAATGAAATCAACCTCGAGGGTCCAGGGTTCATCGAGCTGACCAACCACGGCATTCTCCAAGTCGGCGACACGATCGGTGGCAACGACGAGACCGTATACCGCGAAATGATCCGCGAAACCATCCGCGAGCATTTCCGCAAGGAATCGCTGATGCGACCGCTCGGTATCAAGGTGCTGAGCCTCTTCTTCGTGGATAAAGTGGTCAGCTACCTCGGAGACGGTGCCGACAACACCACTGCCGACGGCAAGTTTGCCCAGTGGTTCGACGAGCTCTTCATTGAGGAGCGAGACCGATTCCCGAAATACAAAGACCTGCTCCCGCAGGACCCAATTGAACTGCGGCGCGCTTACTTCTCGCAGATCAAAAAAGGCGTCTACGGAGACACGTCAGGTGTAACGGCCAAGGATGATGACTCCTACGACCTCATCATGAAGGACAAGGCCCGACTGCTGAGCGAAGACGAACCGGTTCGGTTCATCTTTTCCCACTCTGCGCTGCGCGAAGGTTGGGACAACCCGAACGTATTTCAAATTTGTACCCTGCGTGAAATGGGTTCCGAGACCGAGCGCCGCCAAACAATCGGACGTGGACTGCGACTGCCCGTGAACCAGACCGGCGAGCGCGTAGCGGACCGTTCCGTAGCCCAACTCACCGTCGTAGCTAATGAGTCCTACCAAGAGTTCGCCACCAACCTTCAAAAGGAATACAAGAAGGCTGGAGTGGCGATTGGGTACATCCGCAAGGGCGACTTTGCCAAGCTGCCGAAAGCCGACGCGGAACAGCAAGAAAACCTAGGCTATACTACATCCGCCGAGATCTGGGAACACCTGAAACAGCGAGGCTTCTTGAACAAAGACGGCTTCGTCACCGCATCGTTCACCCCGGATGCCGACGAGTTCTCCCTCGGCCTGGCAACAGAGTACAGCCCGGTAGAAGAAGCAGTCATCGAGGTACTACGCCGAGCGAAGATTGAGCACTACGTAAAACCAAAGCGTGCTCGAACGACGCGCGAGCTAAACAAGCAGTTGTACTTTCAATCGCGCGAATTCGAAGATTTTTGGGAGAAGGTCAGCCAACGCACGACCTATAGCGTCTCAGTTGATCGCGATGTATTGATCAAGAACTCGGTACAGAAGATCAAGAAGGCTGAAGAGATTGCGCCCCTTCGAATCGAAGTGAAGAAAGCCCGGTTGGCTGTCGCTCGCGGCGGCACCAAAGGTTCAGAAACAAGCAGCCGCACGGCTGAGCTGCGAGGTGGGTACAAACTGCCCGACATCGTGTCTGAGCTCCAAGAAGCAACGTCGCTCACCCGCAAAACAATCATCGACATCCTCATCCAGAGTGACCGCCTTGACGAGTTCATCTCCAACCCCAACGACTACATCAAGATGGTCAAAGGCATCATCGAAGTCGAACTAGCAGCAATCGTCACCGAAGGCGTGCAATATGAAAAGATCGGCGGCAGCGTGTACTCGCTCACCGAACTTCAGCAAGACGGCATCGAAGAAAAGCAATACTTCCTTGACAACCTGTACAAGGTCAAGAACCGCGAGAAAACCGACTACGACTTCGTCGTCTACGACTCCGAAGCCGAGCGCCGATTCGCCGAACTCCTCGACGACCGCGAGGACATCAAACTATTCCTGAAGCTACCGCCGAAGTTCAAGATTGATACCCCGGTCGGACCATACAACCCCGACTGGGCAATCGTGAAACAGGTAGACGGCGAAGACAAGTTGTACATGATCCGCGAAACAAAGAGCACGATGATCGAGCATCTCCTGCGCACAACCGAGCAGGCCAAGATCGATGCCGCCTACGAGCACTTCAAGACAATCGGGGTTGACTACGCGAAGGCAGTCCCGGGGAATTGGAATATTTAAGATGACGAAACAGACTACGGCTACCCGCTCCGCTGGACGGGCATTAAACAAAGGATCAGAATGGCGGAAATGGGACCTGCACGTGCATGCTCCTGGTACTCGCCAAAATGATCAGTACATGATCGACGGTAAAACTATCAATCACTCGGAGGCTGCCTCCGAAAAAATTTGGGATAAATTCTGTCAAATCATCCACGCTTCGGATGTAGACGTTATCGGCATAACCGACTACTTCACCTTTAATACGTACTTTGCTTTTATCAAGGAATACAAAGAACGCTACCCTGAAGATCAAAAGGTCTTCTTTCCTAACCTTGAGCTCAGACTTTCCAATGCTGTGAACAGCTCAGGCCAGCACGTCAACTTTCATATGCTATTTCCGGATAGTCTAACCGAAGACGAAGCCGAGAACTTCCTACGTAACCTAAAACTGATCCAGTCATCCCCATCAGGCACTAAGAAGCTATCAGTTTGGGATTCAAGAGACTGGGATGAAAACGCGGTTAAAACACTCTCGGTATCGTTTGAAGCTTGCCTCGAGGCAGCTAAGGCTAGTTTCGATGGCATCGAAGACTCCAACTTGTACGATGCCACTTACTTGATTGCCTCGGGGAAAAAGGACGGGATATCCCCAGGAAAAGACAAGACCTCCGGTGCTAAAGAAAGCCCAAAGGACCGAAATGCCGTTTTAATTGATGAAATCGACCTTCGCGTTCATGGAATTTTTGCGAACTCGAGTAGCCGCGACCACTGGCTGCGACCCGAAATACGGTCTAGCTCAGATGATAGAAAATTTGCACCCCATCCGACTTTCGGAGGTTGCGATGCGCATGACTTCGAACGGTTGGAGAATGCACTAGGAAAAACAATTCCCGAAGGGAATAATCAAGCAGAAACAACTTGGGTGAAAGCTAAACCTACATGGGACGGGTTACTACAAACTTTAGTAGAACCAGACAGTAGGGTGATGCTGCAGGAGTTGTCACCTGATGCTAAAGAGGACTATTTAGTAATCGATTCTGTGGAGTTCAAAAACACCGCTAATTTTCCGCAACGGATTGAGCTCAACCCAGGATTGAATGCCATCATTGGAAGCAGATCTTCTGGCAAGTCTTCTCTACTTTCGCACATCGCTTATGCGATCTCCCAAGATGGGACGATTAAAGCACAGAAAAAATGTGGAATCATCGAGCCAGGACCTGCTGCCGGCTATAAGTGGTCCACGGTGGAAAACGACTTCTGCCAAATCAACTGGCGAAATGGATCCGCCGAAGGCGGCTACCTAGTCTATATTCCACAAAACTTTCTCAATCAACTCAGCTCCCAGCCGGAACAAGTGAATGAATACATTGTTCCTGCAATAGAGAAGAACAACCAGGAATTATATCAGTCGTACAGCACGAATCAAGATAAAATAAAGGATTTGCAGACCCAAATTGATACCGCGGTGGGAGAATGGTTCCATCATTGGTATTCCGTTCAATCAATAGCTGCTACGATCAATAAACTTCCAGATTCTGAGGCTCTCTCTAACGAAAAGAAGAAAATCCAAAATCAAATTGCATTGCTTAGCAAGTCAGCGAATCTCACCCAGGATGAACTTGCGCAAAGCAAAGCCGCACAGGATGAGATAAAAACCCTCGAAGAGAATATTCGAGGCGCGAAGAAGCTCGTCCCGCTAGCGGAATCTCTGATCACAACATCTAGTTCCGGCGAGCCTGCATATAAGTCTGAATTTCTTCGCCTGGAGGTAAACTTTCAAGAGCTCGCGGAAATCGCTTACCCAGAGGATCTTTCACCCCTGAATCAAATAGTCTCCGATGCAAAGAAATCTCTTGAGATCGAACTGGGAAGCAAAATTGCCGTGTTAATCAGTAATAACAAAGCGTTGATTAAAGAGAGCAAGAAACAACTTACCCAACTTCTCTCCACCCACAATAACCTATTTGAACGAGTTAAAAGCAACTCAGCAATCGCTGTCGAGCGCCAAAAGATTTTCCAGATTGAAAACAAGCAAAACGAGCTCAATAAGCACCTGGAGCGAAAGAAAGAAACAGAGAACCAGCTTTCTCATTGCTCTAAAACCATCAGCGATCTGATTTCAAACAGGATTGACCTAGAACTGCAAACAGTCGAGGATTTTAACTCCCAAAGGCTATTGGTAGAGGAAAAACTTAAACTCTCACTGGAGAGTCAATTTACAGAGGAGAACCTAGAATCAATCTTCAAACCGATTTCTAAACGGGGCAACAAGGATCTTCTGCACGAAAATGAGCAGACACGCATCAACGATATTCAGAATAGCCCCGGTCATTTCCTGGAGATAATGGCGTCCGAACAAATCACACTCCTCAAGGGCTCCGATCCGGAGATGGTTGCAAAATCTATTCTGAAAGCGTCTCCCGATTTTCGGTTCTCTGCAGAGATGGATGGCGACACCATTGGCGGATTCAGACAATCAACGATGACCCCAGGAAAGCAAGCGCTCTTCGCCCTCACACTGATTTTGAGTGACTCAAGCGACACATGGCCACTGTTGATTGATCAGCCAGAAGATGATCTGGATAGCAAATCCATCTTCTCCGAAATCGTTTCCTTCTTGAAACAACAAAAGCACCGGCGCCAAATCATTATGGTTACCCATAATGCGAATCTAGTCGTTGGTGCTGATGCAGAGCTCGTACTAGTGGCCAACAGAAATGGCGACGACCGACCAAATGAGGCAGCCCGAACATTCGATTATTTGTCAGGGGCACTTGAAGAATCTGGGAAAGATCCTAATGCAGCTTTCGAACTCGATCGAGCCGGCATTCGGGAACACGTCGTAGACATCCTGGACGGAGGTGAGACGGCATTCATCAAACGACGTCAAAAGTACAACCTGTAGTGACCGAACTTTGGGTGTCCGGGAAGTGAATGTTCGCTTCCAGTCACACACCATCGTTAATACAATCATCGATCCCACCGCCGGTAGCCTGTCTGTCGAACAACACCTTCACTAATTCTGACGAATCGTTTGTGCTCTGTGGCGGACTTGGCAGTGTTCTTTTCGGGAGATGGACACGTAATGAGCAGGCGGGGAACCACAAGAAGGGCAACACCCGATCCCTTGGATGCCACCCTTCGAGGTTCCAATGGGGTTGCCCGCAAATCGTGGACACGGAGTGGAGCTACCTCGTGGTTAGGCAGCTACTTTTTCTTCGTTTCTGGTTTGGGTGATGTGGTTCTCGAAATCGACGGGGCTGACCATCCCCAGTGAGGAATGCCGACGCCGACGGTTGTAGACCACCTCAATCCAGTAAGCCACATCCTTGTGTGCGGCATCACGGGTTGGCCAGCGCTTCCGGTCGTAGAACTTAAGTCTTAAGCGTTTGACCAGAACGACTCGGCCATCGCATTATCGAAGCACACTCCGGTACGCCCCACGGATTGAGCAACCCCTAGGTTGCGGCACACCTCCCAGAGCTGCTCGCTGGTAAATTGCGTCCCCCGGTCAGCGTGAAACACCAGCCCGTCAGCAACGTCACCGCGGAAGTGTATGTGCCATCCGTAGGGCCCGCTCAACCATGTATGTATCTTGAACGCTATCCATAGCCTGGCCCAGGGGCCCGACCCCCGCAAAGTGGACACATCGGGGGCTAGCTATGCTGCTTTGGTCCACGTAGCTGAAGTCTCGGTTTCAAAGACATCAGGGGCTACAAGGTTGCACCAGGAGTGCCGCCGGCGCGTGTTACAAGCGCATGCACCACCGGAAGACGTCCTGCCGGCAGGTCATCGGATCGTCAAAGATCTTCCTATCACGCAGCACTTCCCGCTTGAGCGTGGCGTTAAACGATTCTGCCAAGGCATTATCAGCACTCGTTCCTACCGCTCCCATGGACTGGCGCACACCCAACGACGAGCAGTAATTTCTGAAGGTTTGCGCGGTATACACACTGCCGTGATCGTCAATGTTAAATGGCCCCGTCAAGGCTGCCACACACACCATGTGCGTGAGCTAAAGCATCGATAACCAGTGAGACCCGCATGTGGTCTGCGAGTGCATAACCTGCAATTTTGCGTGAATACGTGTCAATGACTGTGGCCAAATACATGTTTGTGCCACCCTTACAGGGCAGGTATGTAATGTCGCCAACATAAACACGGTTCGGCGCGCTGGCTGTGAATTTACGGCCTACTAAGTCCGGCATGACGCGGTGGCCAGGCTTGCGCCTGGTAGTGATGCATCGGCGGCGTTTGGTAAAGCCTTTAAAGGCCCATGGCTTTCATGATGCGTGCAACTTTCTTGTGATTAACCGGGGTAAACGCCGTGTCCTCGTTCAGGCTTGCGGCGATGCGTTTAGCGCCGTAAAGACCAAGCTCATCATCAAAGATGGTTGCGATTCTTACACCAATAAGGGCATCGGAACACATCTTTAACCTGCGCTTTCCACGGGTGTGGACCCATGTATAAAACGAGGAACGATTCAGCTTTAACACATGGCACATCCGTGTGAGCCGAGTACTCGGTTCGGTGGTCATAGACAAACTGGAAGCAGAACTCTAGTGAGTTGCTTTAAGCACAATATTTCGCAGCCTTGCGCAGAATATCGCGTTCTTCGCGCAGCTTCGCGTTTTCCTTTCTCTCACTGGCGGATGCGTCTCACGATTCATTTGCCGCTTGGGCTTTATCCTGCACGGCTTTTATGCGGGCGCGTTTGCCGGTGCCGTACTTGGTGACCCATGAATGTAGCGAGGCACGGTTGATTCCGAGCTCGGCTGATGCTGAGTTCAGCGAGAGGTTTTCATTGTTTTCGTAGAGGACCACACCGTCGCGTGTGAACTGTTCGGAGTACCTGGACATGGTGGTAGATTACCTTTCTTGGCAACTCGACTGGGTTGGATATCAGGTGTCCACCAAATGGGGGTCAGGTCCCACTGAACATCCTCTCTTACGGACACACGATCCGCACTAATCAGGTGTCCACCAAACGAGGGTAACCTCACTTTCCAGAAAGCGCCGGTGTAGTTAGGTAAACTAGGCAGGGTTGACCATTATCCCCGATTAGTACATGGATTGAGACTACTTACGTGTCTGAAGAACCAACCCTGTATCCCGATACGCTTATTGAGGCCGTAACCCTCGAGCGCATTGGTGAGATTTTTGACTCCGAGAAGCTCCAGTACCGCGTAGAAGAACAGACCGTCGGCGAAGGCGAGACGGTAAAGATCTTGCGCACCGGATTTTCCAATATCGCCATTGCCCTGCAGGTGCGTGATGATGTCCTCGTGGCGGACTCCGTCTGGCGCGGTAATGCACCAGCCTCTGAGGGCCCGCAGTTACTCATGGTTCTCAATCAGTGGAACCAACAGCACTTCGCGCCTACTTTGCGCTTTTTTGAATCATCCGAAAATAATCTGGCTGTCTCCGGCGTTCGCGAAATCAACATTTCCCACGGCCTGTCCCGCAACCAACTCGGTGCCTTCGTGATGTCTACCTTGGACTCGATGCTGCAGTCCATGGCCTTTATAGAGGAGCACTACCCGCAGCTTGTCACCTGGGAGGAGCGTAACCATGACTAATGCATCGACCACATCCACCGCTAATAATTTGCCCGAGGTCGATCTGGACCGCGTCATTGCCGCCATGGCCACCTTTGACATTGAGTTGACCAAGGTGGAGGCCAAAATCGACGCTGCTACTGCCAACCTCAATGGCCTGCCTACCATGTTTGCGGTCCTGGATTCCGTTGTCATCGTGCGCTGCGACGTGCCAACTGATGCCTCATTTTCCAAGGCCGATGCCGGGCTCTTCCTCGCCGCCAACCAGATCAACTCTGTGTCCTTCGGCGCGCGGGCAGTTATTTCTGAGCATGATGATATGCTCGTCGTCCGCACCGAGCGCGATATTCCCGCTGCAGCCGGAATGACTGATGAGCAGCTCACCACCGCTTTGAAGAAGGCCGTCGATGCTGTCCTCAACGGCCAGGACGCGATGGTTGCTGCTGCTGAAGAAATGGCCAAGCACGGATCTGAAACCGCGGCACAGGCCAGCAACGGCGGCGAGGAATAATTTCACGTCGCCTGAACACGCCTAACCTGCCTTTTCCTAGTCCCCATCCCCGCACTTTTCGCCCGCCTCTACGCTCGGATTCGCGCGTCGCGACGCGCGGCGAAAGTGCGGGTTTTTTGGGTGCCTTGCTCCTTGGCGGATTCTAAGCGCCGCGGTTAGTCCGCATTTAAAATGCGCTGCTTTTCTGCCTCTGGATCGAATTCGGGTGCGGGCCACGACAGGTTCAGGTGCCGCAGTGCATCGACGATGAGATATTTCAAGGCCATACGCGCGTATTTTTTATTATCCGTAGGAATGACAAACCACGGTGCCCAGAGTTCATCCGTCCGGCGGATGGCATCTTCGTACGCTGCCATGTACTTATCCCAATAGCCGCGCTCTTCAAGGTCGGAAGGATCATACTTCCAGAACTTATCCTCGCGCTCAGTCCGCTCGATGAGGTTTTCCTTTTGGAACTCCGGCGAGATGTGCAAAAAGACTTTGAGAATTTTTACCCGTTTTCCTGCGAGCTCTTGTTCATAATCACGAATCGCCTCAAAGCGGCGGTCGATCTCTTCCTCATCTACCCACTCGTGCACGCGTTGAATCAGGACATCTTCGTAGTGGGAGCGGTCAAAGGCCACTACTTGGCCAGGAACCGGATCGTGTTTGCGGATGCGCCACAGGAAATCGTGTTGCATTTCCTCTTCCGTGGGCTTGCCAAAGCCCACGGTCTTCGTGCCCTGCGGATCAAAGACGGAAAAGACATGGCGAATCGCCCCGCCTTTGCCGGAGGTATCCATTCCTTGCAGGACCACTAATAATGAGGGTGCATCATCGGCATGCGCCCTACCATTGGCAAAAAGGCGCTCCTGCAAATCATAAAGCTCATCGTCATAGCGTTCGAAGCGGTCCCCTAAGTCAGACTTCGAGCCGTCGAAACCTGGAGTCGCCGTGGGATCGACATCGGCAAGCCGAAAGGTCTTTCCAGCGCGCAGGTCAAGCGCATCTTTGATCTTAAATTTACCCATGGCAATTATTGTACAAACGCCACGGTATGGACCGTGCGAACCGGCTGTCTCCCGCGGCACAGCGCAGCGGGAGACAGGTAAAGAGTTGGATTAAGAGTTTTCCTCTTCCGCGTCTGCTTCCGGTTCAGCAGCCGAGGCTGGCTCTTCGGGCTCCTCTGGCTCCCCTGGCGCCTCTGCGTGCGTCGAGGCCGCGGAGTCCTCTTGGGAGTCCTTGGCTGCCGCGGCGTCGCTTTCTTCCTCATCGCCGCCGTTATTCATCGGGCTCAGCTCCGAACGAGATTGCGCGACGTCATCTAAGACGGCGTGGATATACGGTGCGGCTTGATCGTTAGAATACTGCGAGGCCAACTCCACGCCTTCCACGACCGCCGTCGCTGTGGGAACGTCCGGGTTAAATAGCAGCTCCCAGACCGATACGCGCAGAATAGCGCGGTCGACGGCCGGGATCCGGTGCAGCTCCCAATTCTGGGAAAGGTGCCTCGAAATCTTATCATCGATCGCGTCTAGCTCTTCTGCCACACCTTGGACAATGACCTTGGTGTAATCCGCAATCGGCGCTACCGCGTAGCGATCTTCGCGAGCCAAGGCAACGCGATCCTCAACGATGGCGACGGGATCGACGTCACGATTCTCCGCTTCATAGAGGATATCCGCTGCACGTCGGCGAGCCCGGTAGCGCGCGGTATGCCGTTTATAATTGATATCCCGCTTAGCAGTGTTATCAGACAAGATAAAGCCCTAGTTACTGACGCGGGAAAGGTACTCGCCGGTGCGGGTATCGATCTTTAGTACATTGCCAATTTCAATGAACAACGGAACCTGGATTTCCGCGCCGGTCTCCAGCGTGGCGGGCTTGGTGCCGCCAGAGGAACGGTCACCCTGCAGACCCGGCTCGGTGTGCTCTACCTTGAGGTCGACGGAGATAGGAAGCTCCGCGAACAATGCCTCATCCTCATGGAAGGAGACCTGCACGCGCATGTTTTCAAGGAGGAAACGGGCGGCATCGCCAAACTTCTCCGGCGAGAGCTCAAACTGCTCGAAGGTCTTTTCATCCATGACGACATAGCTGGTGCCGTCGTTGTACAGGTAGGTCATGTCGCGGCGGTCCACCGTGGCGGTTTCTACCTTGACGCCCGCGTTCCAGGTCTTATCCACGGTCTTGCCGGAGACAACGTCCTTGAGCTTGGTGCGCACGAACGCTGGACCCTTGCCCGGCTTCACATGCTGAAACTCGGTGATCTGCATCAGCTTGTTGTCAATCTTGAGAACGAGTCCGTTCTTGAAATCAGTAGTATCAGCCATTGCGGTTAAACTCCCGAATGTTGTGGTTGAAAGGTTGAAAGCAAAGTATAAGCCTACCGGATAGCGCGGACCCACTGGGCCACCGGTACCCCTAAAATCTCCGACCTTAGGCAGGTGCAGTCACGGAACCAAACCTACCTATGCCGGCAGCTCCGTAAAATCCTTGGAGGCTGTAGTAATAATTTTCGGCACTCCAGCGGTAATGATAAGCGTATCTTCGATGCGCACGCCGCCCTTACCCGGCACATACACACCCGGCTCGATGGTAAGGGTCATTCCAGGGGCCAGATTTCCCTTAGCGGTAGTGGCGGCAAAGGGAGCTTCGTGCACATCCAAGCCCACGCCGTGCCCGGTGGAGTGGACGAAGTAGTCGCCATATCCGGCATCAGAGATAATGGTGCGGCAGGCAGCATCGACATCAACAAGCGAAGCCCCAGCTACCGCAGCCGCGACACCAGCCTGTTGGGCGCGCAGCACCACATCGTAGATCTCCTTGGCAAAATCATTTGCCGTGCCCACGACATAGGTGCGGGTGCAGTCAGAATTGAATCCACGCAGGTGCGCACCAAAGTCAATGGTGACCAAGTCCCCATCTTCTATCACGCGATCACCTGCCCCATGGTGCGGCAGTGCAGAGTTCGGGCCAGAGGCCACGATGGTGTCGAAGCTCACCCGCTCCGATCCCAGCATACGCATGCGAAATTCCAGGTCCGCCGCAACCTCGCGCTCCGTGCGGCCCGCCCGCAACTCACCGGCAGCAAGAAGGTCTTCCAACGCCTGGTTAGCAATCCCTGCGATCTCCTCCAGCTTTTCCAGCTCTACAGGATCTTTCGTGATACGGATATCTTCAATGACACCAGAGATGGGTACCAAGGTAACACCATCCGGTGCAGATTGTTTCAGCTCTTCTAATTCCGATACAGACACATAGTCAGCTTCGAAGCCAACGCGAACCGGAGACTGAGCATCCTCGAACTGCTGCAGGAGCACCTTGCCTGTACCACGGCCCTCTACCGCCTTTAGATCGGGAACTTCCTGGGCAATCTGGGTGGTATAACGACCATCGGTGGCCATAAGGGCGGAAAGATCCTTGCGCAGCAGCAGCCCACCATTGGAGCCAGAAAATCCGGACAAATACCGCACGTGGATCAAGTGGGTTACCAATACCGCGTCGATACGCTGACCTGATAATTTAGCGGCCAGCTTCCGGCGACGATCACTGAAACGGGTATCTGCAAGTGCCATAAAATCATCCTTTGCGGGATCGGAGTGAAGTTAAAAGATTTACTCTTCCACTATATTTATTTGCGCAGCAATGGTGCCTAGGTTTAAGAGGCCGCGGTTCGGGCCGCCAATTATTGGCACAAATAATCCACCGCGGCACAGTACCCAAAGATCCCCAAGCCAGCGATAACACCACGGGCAATGGGGCTTAAATAAGAATGATGGCGGAATTCTTCGCGGGCATGCACGTTGGAGATATGCACTTCGACGAAACCAGGGCCATCGGCAATCTCTGCTAAGGCATCGCGCAACGCG
The DNA here is from genome assembly GCF_003688935.1 of Corynebacterium macginleyi. Classification (GTDB taxonomy): domain Bacteria; phylum Actinomycetota; class Actinomycetes; order Mycobacteriales; family Mycobacteriaceae; genus Corynebacterium; species Corynebacterium macginleyi. The sequence continues at coordinate 83,368 of NZ_REGE01000002.1, forward strand.
ACAGAGGTATGCGTCAGCCCACCTGGGTTAATGATAACCGCGCTGCCTGCATCGGCAGCCTCGTGAACTTTCTCAATGAGTTCACCTTCACAATTAGACTGGAAGAACTCGATGTCTACCCCGTGCGACTCTGCACGCTTCGATACCAATTCCTCAACATCATTTAACGTCGTAGAACCATATACTTCCGGTTGGCGCTTGCCCAACCTATTCAAGTTCGGACCATTAAGAACAACGATTTTCATATCTACTCCAAAAGGGCGGCATACGCCGCTTCCAATTCTTCGCGCGTAGGACCCTCTATCCGCGTCGTCGCCCCAACACGAGTAAGCGCCACGAAGCGGATTTTCCCATTCCGGTTTTTCTTATCGTGGGTCATTGCCTCATACAATTGCGCGAATTTGCCTGATTGATACGTCGTAGGCAGACCGATACTGCTCAAGATGCTGCGGTGCAAATCCACCAGTTCTGCATCTATCAGGCCTCGCTGACGGGACAAGTGGGCAATGAACATCATGCCTATGGCTACCGCATTGCCATGGCGCCACACATAGTTTTCCTGTCTTTCCACGGCATGGCCGAAGGTATGCCCATAATTGAGGGTCTCGCGCAGCCCGGCTTCCTTGAGATCTTCTCCCACCACCGCAGCCTTCACGGCAATGGAACGTTCGATCAATTCTGCCAAGCCACCATGTGAGTCAAGGCAAGCACCTGGATTTTCCACGTACCGCTCCACAATGACCGGATCATGGATGAACCCAGTCTTAATGATCTCAGCAGAACCAGCCACAATTTCCGCCTGTGGGAGGGTCTCTAGGCGCTTTAAGTCAACGAATACAGAGTCCGGCTCGTGGAAGGCTCCAACGAGATTTTTGCCGGCCTTCGTATTGATTCCAGTTTTTCCGCCCACCGCAGCATCAACCATGGCGAGAAGGGTCGTGGGGACCTGAATCACTTTTATTCCGCGCATCCATCCGGCGGCGACAAAACCCGCCATGTCCGTGGTTGCCCCGCCGCCTAAACCAATCACGACATCGCTACGGCTAAAGCCGGCTTCACCCAGGCGGTCCCACACAGTACCCACCACGCTAAGTTGCTTGGCCGCCTCAGCATCCGGTACCCCGCACAACAATGGAATTATGCCCTGCGCATGTACAGATTCCGCGAGCTCTTCTGCGGCGGTACGCAACGCTGGCGGGAAGATAATTGCCACCTTGCCAGCACCCGTGTCCGCGCAGCGCCGCGCGATATCTTCGCTCAGGCCAGCTCCGATGCGGACCTTATAAGGGCTTGGTCCGTTGACGGTAATGGTAGGCATAATTTTGTCCTTTCTACGGAGCGCTAGCCTGCAGGATTACGCGGATCGGTGTGACCCCGCCTAGAGGGTTTCTAAAAAGCCCAGGATAGCGCCCACAACCTGCTGCGGGGAGCGAGTATCCGTGCGCACGCGAAAATCTGTGACTTCCAGGTAGAAGGGCCTGCGCGTTTCTACGATGGAGCGATAATGTTCAACCGGGTTATCTGCTGCTAGCACCGGCCGGTTAGGATCGCCGGCCGTGCGGCGCGCACCTTCCTCAGCGGAAATATCGAGGAATACGACGGTGTGGCGCTCCAGAAGCTCACGCGTGGAGTCAGTCAGCACCGCACCCCCGCCAAGACTTACCACCCCACCCTTGCGCAGGGCTGCAGCAACATGTTCAGCCTCAAGTTCGCGAAACGCTGGTTCGCCTTTTTCACTAAAAACCTCACCGCAGGGTTTTCCCTCAGCCAGTTCAATCAGGTAATCCGAGTCCACCAGATCGCAATTCAGCGCACGTGAAAGCCTGCGGCCAATCGTTGACTTCCCCGCCCCGGGCGGGCCAATCAGAACGACGCAAGTATGTGGTTGTCCCGTTACATCAGTTGGCGTTGTCATCAGTTACTCCTGGTTAAAGGCGAGTCTCTGCGCTACGTATTCTTCATATGCAGCAATGGCACAGGAGGTTTCGCTCAAGCTATCCCCGCCAAATTTATCCAAAACTGCGCGTGCTAGCACAAGTGACACCATGGCTTCGGCCACGACTCCTGCGGCCGGTACGGCGCAGACATCTGAGCGCTGGTGAATTGCGCTAGCAGCGGCACCGGTTTCCATATCAATTGTGTGCAACGCCCGCGGCACCGTAGAAATCGGTTTCATAGCGGCCCGGACCCGCAATTGCTGCCCGTTCGTCATGCCGCCTTCCAAGCCCCCGGCCCGATTGCTGAGACGCGCTATACCTTCCTCGGTGCGCACCATCTCATCATGGGCCGCGGAACCACGTCGACGTGCCTCTGCGAAGCCATCGCCGATTTCTACGCCCTTAATAGCCTGAATGCCCATTAAAGCTCCCGCAAGCTGCGCATCCAGGCGGTCATCGCCCGAGATATGTGAGCCCAGGCCAATCGGTAGGCCATCGACAATCACCTCGACGATTCCGCCTAAAGTATCGCCCTGCTTCTTTGCGGCTTCAATCTCTGAAACCATCGCGGATTCCGAGTCCTTGTCAAAGGCGCGCACCGGAGAATCATCGATGGCCTCGATATCTGCAAAACTCGGGGCAGGACCCGCATAGGGCTGCGATCCGCCAATGGAAATCACGTGAGAAAAAACCTCCACACCCAATGTTTCCCGCAGGAAATTGCGCGCTACAGTCGCGACGGCAACCCGTGCGGCAGTTTCCCGGGCTGAAGAACGCTCCAAGATGGGGCGGGCTTCGCTGTGGTGGTATTTCACCATGCCTGCGAAATCGGCGTGGCCTGGGCGCGGGCGTAACAAGGGGGCACCCCGGCCCGAACTCATCGCCTTCGCTACGTCTTCATCGTCCATATCTATGGGATCTGCGGACATGACGGTTGTCCACTTTGGCCATTCGGTATTGCCGATCATGATGGCAATGGGGCTACCAATGGTCAGTCCATGTCGGACGCCACCGAGTAGCGTTACCTCATCGGCTTCGAATTTCATGCGCGCACCACGGCCGTAACCTAGGCGACGCCGCGCAAGCTGCCGGGAAATATCAGCACGGGTAATGGGCACTCCGGCCGGCATGTGTTCCATCATAGAGATAAGTGCCTGGCCGTGGGATTCACCAGCGGTAGTCCAACGAAGCATGCGGGTATTATCGCACGGCACCTATCCACAAGGAACAACTGGGCACCCCAATATATTCGCCTCCCCCTCAAAGAGGGTATATAAGGCCATAACCAGCCCAGCGGATACCAACATCGAGGGCCCGTGGGGCAGGTTATCTTTGCCGCGTGCGACACCACTTGCCAACAACGTGAGCCCAGCGGCTCCACCACAGGCGATGATGACGGCCAATGGTCCTGCCATAGCGCCGACAAGCATGCCCAGCGGGAAGGCCAATTTAATATCTCCCCCGCCGATGCCGGCACCCCGCAGCGCGACCAGGAGATACAGCAACGGCCAGAATAAGCCGCCCCAATTAACAAAAGTGACCGATAAGACCGCAGCGGGGATGGTCAACACATCCGGCAAGCGCCTCTCGCGAATATCCCACCATGACAAAGCGGCCGCCCACAGCCCGTAAATTATTCCCCCGAAAATCCCCATGCCTTAAGAATAAGCGCCCAGGCGTCGATCCACATGAGAAGTCGGCGCACAAGGGCGTATTCACAGTGAGGTTAGAAATTGAGGAGGCGAAGCTCTTGCTGCAGGGCCGCCACCATCTCCTCGCGTGGGGCGCGCAGGCCGGTGAATTGCTCGAATTGGCTAAATGCTTGATGCGCCAGCATGACATGCCCGCCCACGGTGGAATATCCGTTAGCAGCAGCACAGGCGGCGAGCGCCGTAGGCCACGGGTGATAAATTACGTCGAGTACGGGGGCGTGGGCAAGCTGGAAGCGATAGTCCTCTAACGCAGCCGACGGAATGGTGGAAATAATCACATCTGCGGAGCGGGAAAGAACCCCGAGATCATCGTCAAAAGTTGCGTATTGCAGATCAAGTCCTAGCCGCTCAGCCAGCGGCTGGAGCTCTGCTTGGCGGTTCGAGCGGTTCAAAACGGTAACGTGCTCGACACCTCGTTCTGCCAAAGCCCACAGCGCTGGGCGGGAGGTTCCACCTGCACCGATGATCAGGACCTGAGTTAGAGGGCGGAGTCCACAGAGTTTTTGCAGGGCGCCGAGCATCCCCTCGGTGTCGGTATTGTCTGCACGCCACCCGTGGGGGGTGCGCACCAAGGTATTAGCGGAACCAATGAGTTCTGCCCGCTCGCTTCGTTCTTCCGCAACCTCGAGCGCAGCGAATTTTCCGGGCATGGTCACGGAAAAGCCACGGTACTCGGGACCACATTCTTCCAAAAACGGAGCGAGGCTTTCGGCCGTTACCTCGAAGCGGGTATAGGACCACTCCTTGAGCCCAACGGCGGCATACCCTGCGTTGTGCAGGATTGGCGACAAGGAGTGTGAGATGGGGCTACCGAGTACTGCGGCGCGCGGCATAGGAATTCTCAAGCATTCTAATTGTTCCTAGGGCTACTTAGCCGGTTAATTAGAGGCGGCGTTGCCGTCAGCGGATCCTGCCCCTTCAGCCTCGCGCTGCGAGTCGAGGACGCCGGAACGGATGGCATCATCTACGCGTTCAAGGTGCTGATCGTAGGTATCAGAGAACACAGTGGTGCCGTCCTTATCCACGGTGACGAAGAACTTCCAGCTACCATCGGCCGGTTCTTCCATCGCGCGGATTGCCTCATCAGATGGCGAGGCAATCGGCGTATCCGGCAAGCCTTCCTTGGCGTAGGTATTCCATGGTGTCTTCTCCGCACGTGCCTCATCAGTGGTTGCCAGCTCGACATCCTCCAGCCCGTAGTTAACGGTGGAGTCAAATTCCAGGCGCATTGGTTCAGCGAGGCGGTTGAGGATAACGCGGGCAACCTTGTCGAATTCACCGGCAGGTGCCTCCCGCTCCACCAAGGAAGCGGACGTCAATAGCTCGTACGGCGATAGTCCAATGGCCTTGGCGCGATTTTCGATGTTGCTTTCCTCATAGTGCTTGGCAGAGCGGGTGATGAGGTCTTTCAAGATATCCTTGGCGCTCATATTTGGATCCAAGACATACTGGCCTGGGGCGATTAGGCCCTCAATGCGCTTCGGGTCATTACCACGCTTATTAATAGCGTCCAGTGCCCAAGCGGGTGCGCCCAGCTCCTTCGGATCGGTTTCCGCCGCTGCTTGTTCCAACTCCTCCTTTGTCAAACAATTGCCATCATCACAGCTGACTTGGGAGATAAGGGAGTAAATACCGAAGCGTACATCGCCGCCGACGACCTTGACATCTGCCAAGGTAGCACCGCCTTGCACCTCAAGCATGTCTACGCGGTTATTTTCATCGAGCAGTGCCTCTACCGCACTTGCAGCGCTCATTTCTTCTTGCAGCCTGTAGAAGCCAGGCTGAATTTGGCTAGCGTTGTGGTTCATCGATGCTGCAGCATCGAATGCCTCTCGAGTCTTGACCACATTCTTTTCCACCAGCGTGGGGCCCAACTCGGACATCGAAGATCCCTCGGGAACCTCCACCAATTGCGTGGTGCCGTTTCCGGTTCCTTCATAGTCGGCCGAAGAAGTGCCGATGCGTACTCCGATGTAAATCAGAGCTCCGAGAATGACGATGACGGAAGCGACCACCACGGCGATCCCGCGCTGGCGCCGCTTGACGTGCTTATCATCCATTGATCGCCCGAGGCGTTGTTGGTTACGGCTCACGTGTTTAGTCTCCTGAGTTTGAAGGCTGGGCTACTACATCATCCTGGCGGAGCGCGTTGGCACGCCCATCCAGCCAGGACTGTAGTATTTCCACCGCTGCAGCTTGGTCAATGATTTTCCTGCCCTTCTTTTCGGACACGCCGGACGCGCGCAGCGCAGTGGTTGCCGCTACCGTTGTCAAACGTTCATCAGCCAAGCGTACTAATGGAGGAACTCTATCTATATTTGCATCTTGTTTCAAGCGGCGGCGAATTCGAAACGCGATTTCTTTAGCGTGTTTGACACTTTTTGATCCATTCCCTCGTAAATCACGCGGGAGACCAACAATGACTTCTACTGCAGAATATTGCTGAATAAGCTCGAGGATTCGAACAATATCTTCTTGGTCGCGGTCTTTGAAACCGGTCTTCCTGGGCACAGTTTCTACAGGGGTAGCAAGGGTGGCCTCGCGGTTGGATACCGCGACGCCAATTCGCACTGTTCCGACATCGAGTGCGAGTCGTCGGCCCTCGCCTGGGTCATTGACTCCGGGTACATCTGGTTCAACCTTTGCCACAATGAAGCCTTATCGCGATTGCAAAAGATCTTTGACGGCCTCGAAGCCCCGCTGCGCACCTTCCGCCGCCGTGCCGGATCCCTGAGCCATGTCTGGCTTGCCGCCACCGCGACCGTTGACGTATTCGCCGAGGCGCTTGACAATGTCCCCGGCCTTCACGCCCTGGTCTACTGCTTTGCCCGTAACAGCGGCGATGAACGGGAACTTACCCTTATCCACTGCGCCAAGGACGATGACAGCGGCCGTATCTTTCATGCGGTTACGGATGTCGGTGGCGACAGTGCGCAGGTCGCCGCCCGAGGTACCATCAGGAAGCTGGAGTGTAATGGTCTTAATACCATTAATCTCGATGGCCGAATCAATGATTTCAGCGGCACGCGCGGTCAATTGCGCCTTGCGCAGTCCTTCGATTTCCTTCTCGGCGGCCTTCAGCCGTTCCGCAAGCTGCGAAACGCGCTCTGGAAGCTCCTCAGACTGCACCTTTAGCTCCCGGGATACGCCCTCTAACAGTGCGGTTTCCTTCGAGTAATACCGGAATGCATCCATACCGGAGTACGCCTCAATGCGGCGGGCACCGGAGCCTACCGAGGACTCCCCTAGCACAGAGACGGGGCCGATTTCTGCCGAGGAACTAACGTGGGTGCCGCCACAGAGCTCGATGGAAAATGGGCCACCGATCTCCACCACGCGCACCTGGTTGCCGTAGCTTTCTCCAAACAGTGCCATGGCGCCCATCGCCTTGGCTTCTTCTAAAGAGGTCTCGGTAGTGTTGACAGCCAGATTGGAATCGATCGCCTGGTTAGTAATTAGGGCGATTTCTTCTAGTTGCTCCTGGTTCAACTGCTCGGTGTAGTTGAAGTCGAAGCGCAGGTAGCCAGGACGATTCAGGGATCCTGCCTGCACGGCGGTGGGCCCTAACACCTGCCGCAGGGCGGCGTGAATAAGGTGGGTGGCTGAATGCGCCTGGGTCGCACCGTGGCGCCACTTCTCATCTACGGAGGCCTCGACGGACATGCCAAGATCGAGCCCACCAGCGATGACGGAAGCCTTGTGTACCCATAGCTTTTTGCCAATCTTCTGGACGTCATTGACCTCCACAAGCGATTCGCCCGCAGAAATGCGTCCGCGGTCAGCCATCTGTCCGCCAGACTCGGCGTAGAGCGGCGAGTAGTCCAAAATGACCTCAACTTCGTCGCCTTCGTGCACCTCGTTGACCTTTTGGCCATCTTTGACAAGGCCGATGACGTTTGCGCCCGAGGCCAATTCCTCATAACCGGTGAATACGGTGGGATTATTATCCACCCAGTCGCGGTACAAAGAAAGGTCGGTGTGACCGTGTTTCTTGGCCTGATTATCGGCCTTGGCACGGCGGCGCTGCTCACCCATGGCGGCATTAAAGCCTTCCATGTCGACGTCGAGGCCGGCTTCCTGCGCCATTTCCAGGGTCAGGTCGATGGGGAAACCGTAGGTATCGTGAAGCTCGAAGGCCTTGTCACCGGAGAGCACCTTGTGGGTCTTTGCGCGGTGGGTAGAGCGCAGGTCGTCCACAGCTTCATCGAAAAGCTTGGTGCCAGATTCTAGCGTCTTCAAAAACGCCTTTTCCTCGTTGATAGCCACGCGGAGGATTCGCTCGCGATTGTCTGCGATTTCAGGATAAGACGGGGTCATGGTGTCCATAACCGTATTCATTAAGCGCTCCATAGTAGCTCCCTGGGCGCCAAGCAGCTTTGCTGAGCGAATGATACGGCGCAACAAGCGGCGCAGGATATAGCCCCTGCCCTCGTTTCCTGGCGTCACGCCGTCCAAGATAAGCATCATGCCCGTGCGTGAGTGGTCAGCCACCACGCGGAAGCGGATATTATCTTGTTCCGTTGCCTTCTCGCCGTAGGTGGCACCGGTAAGTTCCTCGGCTACGTCAATAACTGGGCGTAGCAGATCTGTCTCGTAGACGTTGTCTACTCCCTGCAAAAGGCAGGCGAGACGCTCGATGCCTAAGCCGGTATCGATATTTTTCTTCGGTAGCTCGCCGACGATCTCAAAATCGCCCTTTCCGGTTCCCTCGCCGCGTTCATTTTGCATGAATACGAGGTTCCAGATCTCCATGTAGCGGTTATCGTCTGCAACCGGGCCGCCATCTTTGCCGTATTCAGGCCCGCGATCGTAATAGATTTCCGAGCAGGGGCCGCATGGCCCCGGCACGCCCATGGACCAATAGTTATCTTCCACGCCCAGGCGCTGGATGCGTTCTTCTGGTACGCCAATCTTGTCCCGCCAGATTTCCGCCGCCTCATCGTCATCGAGGTACACCGTGACCCATAGGCGATCCGGGTCAAGGCCGAAACCGCCATCCGCTACATCTCTGGTCAACAGGCCCCAGGCATTGGAGATGGCGCCTTCCTTGAAGTACTGGCCAAAGGAGAAGTTCCCCGCCATCTGGAAGAAAGTGTTATGGCGAGTGGTAATGCCGACTTCCTCAATGTCCAAAGTGCGCACGCACTTTTGGATTGAGGTGGCAAGGCCTTGCGGGAATGGTGGGGTCTGCTGGCCTAAGAAATAGGGTTTGAAAGGCACCATGCCCGCGTTAACGAAAAGCAGGTTAGGGTCATCCAGTATTAAAGAGGCGCTGGGGACAACCTCGTGACCAGAATTGACGAAGTGCTGAGTAAACCGTTGCCGGATCTCATGGGTCTTCACGAGCAAAAATCCTAACTGTCTAAGCTTTAATCTTCCATCAAGAAGCTTTCTAACCCACCCAACTCTACCTACTGGTAAGTCGACCTTGCCCATCGGTAGGGTCAATATGACCAAGCCGACTCCTACTTATCGGCGCTTGCCGCGAAGAATCCTGCGCAAACGGCCTATATAGTCAAAGATTCGCTTCTCCGCACCGTGCTCGGTGGGCTCATAATATACGGTGCCGTCGAGCTCATCGGGCAGGTATTGTTGCTCCACTACCCCGCGCGGGTCATCGTGGGGATAGGAATACCCCGTCGCATTTCCCAGCCGTTTGGCGCCCTCATAGTGACCATCACGCAGGTGCGGCGGCACATGGCCAACCTTGCCGGCCGCGACATCGGCCTGCGCCTTCGTAATTGCGGATATAACAGAAGGCGATTTTGGTGCCGTCGCAAGGTGAATCGTCGCTTGAGCTAAGGGGATGCGCGCTTCCGGCAAGCCGATCATCTGCGCCGCTTCTGCTGCAGCGACAGCGACTTGCAAGGCAGTGGGATCCGCCATGCCGATATCTTCTGAGGCATGCACCATCAGGCGCCGGCCAATAAACCGGGGATCCTCTCCGGCCTCGACCATGCGCGCCAAATAGTGCAGGGCCGCGTCGACATCGGAGCCGCGAATTGACTTAATGAAGGCAGACGTCACGTCGTAGTGTTGATCGCCGTCGCGGTCATAGCGCACCACCGCTCGATTCACGTTATCGGTGACGGTCGTCGCGGTAATTTCCCCACCGTCGTCCACCGCTTCCGCGGCGGCTTCGAGGTAGGTCAGGCTGCGCCGCGCATCACCACCAGAGAGCACGACGAGCTGGTTTAATGCCTCATCAGTAATAGTTAATTCGCGCTCCCCTAACCCCCGGTCACTGTCTATAGCGCGCCGTGCGACGCTCTTGAGATCCTCCTCGCTCAGGGAGTGCAGCTGCAAAAGCAACGAGCGGGAAAGCAGCGGCGAGACGACTGAGAAAGAGGGGTTTTCGGTCGTCGCTGCAACAAGCAACACGGTCCGGTTTTCCACCGCCGCCAGCAAGGCGTCTTGCTGAGTTTTCGAAAACCGGTGAACCTCATCGATAAAAAGTACCGTCCGGCGGCCGTGGATCAGCTCTTTCCGGGCATGGGTAATTACTTCCCGCACCTGCTTAACCCCTGAGTCGAGGGCAGAAAGTCCGACGAAGTTTTGGCCCATTTGGCCGGCAATGAGCGAGGCAATGGTTGTCTTGCCTGTCCCGGGCGGGCCGTACAAAATGACCGAAGCCTCGCCGGATCCTTCGACCAAGCGACGCAACGGCTTGCCCGGTGCAAGGAGGTGGTCCTGCCCCACAACCTCGTCTAAAGTCTGCGGGCGCATGCGCGCAGCTAAGGGCGAACCGGAGTGCGTAACAAAGAGATTGGTTGCGGGAAAAGACGAAGCCTGGCCGTCGCTTCCCTGACTGCCGCCGGCATGGGGAGGCGCACCGAAGAGAAAATCCTGGCTCATGTGGTTTTAACTCCCCAGATAAGTGTAGTAATTATTCATCGCAAACGCGGCGGGCAACGGCAGTTCCAAACTCCGCGATGGACATGCACGGTGCGGTCCCACACTGGGCAGCGTAGCGCGCAAGCGCTTCAAAGGTTTCATACAGATCTCGCCGCACCAAAAGCTCGTCCTCGGTAAAAAGCCCGCTATCCGGCGGGCGCAGGATGGAACGCTGCGGGTCGTGGACAACCTCCGCATCCCCGCTAGCAAGAGCAACCACTCCCTCAATTCCCCCAGCGTGCATCGTAGTCACGCTAGACAAGGCCCAGCCAATGAGGCAAGTGACAACAAGGTCATGCAATTCGTTCGCATCGGCGAAGCGGGGCCACACCCCAGATACTTCGCGCGACCATGCGGCGAGAAATGTCTCTGCTTCCTTGTCCGTAATTGGTTTAGAGAACAGGAACTGGGGGAAGCCCGCGATAACGCACGCCACATCGAAGCCGACGTTGCGAAAGCCAGCCCATTCATAATCCAAGAAATGCAGACGCTTGGAGACGATAATATTATCCGGCGATAGGTCGAAGGGAGTAAAAGCCCTATCTTTGCCGGAGGTTAAGGATTCAGCAGCTTGATTGGCCAAGCTGCGAAAGCTTTCGGGGGCTTCAAGCCCTGCCTCATCGAGCAGATTGAGCCCGATACTAATGGAGCGATACAAGGACTGATCGCGCACGGATTGGTGATCGGCGAATTCCGGGTTATGCCGCAAGGTGCGGTTGAGCAGGGTCTCGAAATTTTGCTCATGGTCCGCGGTGCCTCCGTGAATTCGCCCCAATGCCGTGCCCAATGAGCGCAGGATGCGGATCCGATCCTCATCAGAGGACTCTAAAAGCACATCCGCGAGTGTTTCGGCCTGACCCAAATCCGTCAGGACAAGGATGCGCCGGTCTAGATCATGTGCGAGAAGCACCGGACCCGGGCGCACGTCTTCTGCTAAGGCGGTAGTGAATTGGTAGGCCACCACCTCTCGCAGCATCGCTGCGTCATCAACGCCGTAGCCGGTTACTGGATTGTACTTGATAACCACAGAACGATGCGGCAAAAAGGCGCTGGGTGCAACTTTCGCGCGCAAGACTAAGGCGTTGCCGGATCCGCCTAAATCCTCGACGCCTGACATCTCTGGCGTGCCACCAAAGCGGCGTGACAACATTTCCGATGCGGCATCAATAACCTCATCGGCCGAAAGCAATGTCTGTGTATCATCCATAGTTCTGTCCAGTATGCCCGCCAATACAAAGCGGGGCCATACCTTCGCCGCATAAATTGTCCCTGCGACGATGGCGCGCCCCGCTAGTCCTAGACTCGTGTCGCCATATTGGTCCTAAGAGCTAGTTCTGCTGCTGTGGCTTCGCAGCTTTAGTCTTGCCAGCGTCGTTCTTCTTCTCCGGCTTGAAGTCCACGCCGGTTTCCTTGCGCTGTGCGGCAGGGATGGGCGCAGGGGCATCGGTAAGCGGATCCACGCCACCACCGGACTTCGGGAACGCAATAACATCGCGGATGGAGTCAAAGCCGCCCAAGAGGGATACGATGCGGTCCCAGCCAAAGGCGATGCCGCCATGTGGGGGTGCTCCGTAGGAGAAGGCGTCGAGCAAAAAGCCGAACTTCTCTTGTGCTTCCTCTTCACCAATGCCCATCACATCGAAAACACGCTTTTGGACGTCTTCTTGGTGGATACGGATGGAACCGCCGCCAATCTCGTTACCGTTACAGACGATGTCATAGGCGTATGCTGTGGCCTCTCCGGGGTTCTCAGCAAAGGAATCAATCCACTCCGGCTTCGGCGAGGTGAAAGCGTGGTGGACCGCGGTCCACTTGGAGTGGCCCAAGGCCACGTCGCCGGAAGCGGTGGCATCGGCCGAAGGCTCGAAAAGCGGGGCGTCAACAACCCAGGTAAAGGCCCAATCGCCTTCCTTGATGAGGTCGAGCTTCTTGGCGATTTCACCACGGGCCGCACCCAGCAGCGCGCGGGAAGACTTGGTATCGCCGGCGGCGAAGAAGATGGCGTCACCCGGCTTAGCGCCAACGTGCTCGGCGATGCCCTCGCGCTCAACCTCGGTAATGTTCTTGGCCACCGGCCCACCCAGGGTCCCGTCCTCTGCGACGGTGATGTAGGCGAGGCCCTTGGCGCCGCGCTGCTTGGCCCAGTCCTGCCATGCATCGAACTGCCGCCGCGGCTGCGATGCACCGCCTTCCATGACTACGGCGCCGACGTAGTCATTTTGGAAGACGCGGAAAGTGGTGTCTTTGAAAAACTCCGTACACTCGACGATCTTGATATCGAAGCGCAGGTCCGGCTTATCGGAACCGTAGTACTTCATGGCATCGGCGTAGGTCATGCGCGGAATCGGGGTCTTAATGTCGTAGCCGATGAGCTTCCACAGCTCTGTGACAATCTCTTCACTCAGGGCGATGACATCGTCTTGGTCCACGAAGGACATTTCCACGTCCAGCTGGGTAAATTCTGGCTGACGATCGGCGCGGAAATCCTCATCACGGTAACACCGCGCAATCTGATAGTAGCGCTCCATCCCAGCCACCATCAGCAGCTGCTTGAACAGCTGTGGCGACTGCGGCAGCGCGTACCAGGAGCCCGGCTTCAAACGGGCGGGGACCAAAAAGTCACGCGCGCCTTCAGGGGTAGAACGGGTCAAGGTAGGCGTTTCGATTTCGGCGAAATCGTGCTTGTCCAAAACGTTACGGGCCGCGCGGTTGGCAGCAGAACGCAGGCGCAATGCCTTTGCCTGGCGCTCGCGGCGCAAGTCCAGGTAACGGTACTTTAGACGGGTCTCCTCGCCTACCTCGCCAGAGGCGGAAGGATCATCTATCTGGAAGGGCAGCGCTACGGATTTATTGAGCACCTCCAGGTCGGTCACGTTGACCTCGATGTCTCCGGAAGGCAGGTTCGGGTTTTCGGAGCCTGCTGGGCGCGGCTCCACCACGCCGGTTACCTTGACGCAGTATTCCGAACGCAGATCGTGGGCGCGCTCGGCCACATCAGATTCGCGGAAGACTACCTGGGCAATACCGGAGCGATCACGCAAATCAATGAAGATGACGCCGCCGTGATCGCGACGACGAGACACCCAACCGGTTAGAGTTACGGTCTCTTCTGCTAGTTCTTTGCGAAGCTCACCGGCCAAATGCGTACGCAGCACTGTAATTCAATCCCTTCTGAAATGGAGTTACTTGTGGGTCCAGCCACGCGTAAACAGCGCGCGCCCAACCAAGCACAAGACTAGGAACCTGGCCAAGTCTACATCCCACCGTGACTTCTGCTCCTTTTAAGTCCTATTTAGCGTCAGCTCATTAGTGCGTGCCGCCCGCCGCCAGCCGGGCCAGCCATCACTGTGCCCGGTACGTGCTGCCGAGTCTAAAAACGTGTGACATTATGTAGTCATGACGTTTAAATCCGGTGCCGATTTCGATGGCCAACGCGCGACCTCCGGGGGCGGTGGGCTTGCCATCGGGGGTGGCATAGGCTCCGTCGTACTCATAGGGCTCTACCTGTTACTTGGAGGAAGCCCCTCCGATATTGGCGCCCTTCTAGGCAATGAACCGTCGCAATCTGGCACGCACTCTCAGGCCGATGATTCTAGTTTCGATCACTGCCGGACAGCAGAAGACGGCAATAGATACGATGACTGCAGGGTGATGTTTACCGCCATGAGCGTGGATAACGTCTGGACCGCCGAGCTGCCCCAGCAAGCCGGCATAGAATACGCCCGCCCTGGCCGGGTTATATTCAGTGGTTCGACCAATTCCGGCTGCGGGACCGCTTCTTCTGCCACGGGACCGTTTTATTGTTCTGCAGACCAATCGGCGTACTTCGACACCTCGTTTTTCAATTCATTAAGCAACTACGGTGCGCACAACGCCCCTTTTGCACAGATGTACATTGTCGCCCACGAATTTGGCCACCATATCCAGCACCTCGAGGGAACCCTGCGCCTTTCGGACTACAATAACCCTGGCGCGGACTCCAACGCGGTAAAGATCGAGCTCCAAGCAGATTGCTACGCGGGGATTTGGGCCTCTCACGCGGATAAGGGCGATGATGCTTTGCTCGAGCCAATTTCCCCACAGCAAGTCGCCGATGCCGTCACCGCGGCGCAGGCAGTAGGTGATGATAATATTCAGCGCCGTTCCACCGGGCAGGTCCAACCCGATGCGTGGACGCACGGTTCCTCTGAACAACGCCAGAAAGCTTTCCTCGCTGGTTATAATTCTGGCCGGATGGCCGCGTGCGACACCTTGGGGCGCGGGGTCTACAGCTAAAATTCCCCCCTTCCTAGGCTGTCCAGCAGCAATAACAGCACCGCTGCCCACCCCTTCGGAGTTCACGCGCATGCGTTGCTCGCGCAATTAAATAAACGCATCTTTTCTCTTCACCGTGGTGCGAATAATTCCTCCCCACCCATTGTTGACATGTCACGTACAATGCTTATAGGTACGTAGAAAGGGACATCATGCAATTTGGTATCTTCACGGTCGGAGACGTAACCAGCGATCCAACCACCGGCGAAACCCCGTCAGAGGCACAGCGAATCCGCAATATTACGGAAATCGCGCTCAAAGCAGAAGAAATGGGCCTCGATGTCTTTGCCACGGGCGAACACCACAACCCGCCTTTCGTCCCATCCTCCCCCACGACCCATCTAGCCTATATTGCAGCGCAAACCGAAAGCCTGCAGCTTTCTACCGCCACGACGCTGATTACCACTAACGATCCGGTAAAGATCGCGGAAGATTACGCCTTTTTGCAGCACCTCTCCGGTGGCCGAGTGGACCTGATGTTGGGACGCGGCAATACCGGGCCCGTATACCCATGGTTTGGCAAAGATATCCGCCAAGGGATCCCTTTGGCCGTGGAAAATTACCACCTACTGCGCCGCCTGTGGCGTGAAAATAGCGTCAACTGGGAAGGTAAATTCCGTACTCCCCTCCAAGCGTTTTCCTCCACCCCGGCGCCCCTCGATGGCGTCCCGCCCTTTGTATGGCACGGCTCTATTCGCTCTCCACAAATCGCAGAACAAGCGGCCTATTACGGCGACGGATTTTTCCACAATAATATTTTCTGGAATCAAGAACACACGGCAAAGATGGTCAATATGTACCGCCGCCGCTTTGCCTCCTATGGTCATGGCCAAGCCGACCAAGCCATCGTAGGACTCGGCGGCCAAGTATTCATTGGGGACACAGAAGGAGACGCTAAGAAGTTCTTCCGCCCGTACTTCGATAACGCACCCGTGTACGGACACGGACCTAGCCTGGAGGAATTTACTGATTACACCCCGCTGACTGTGGGCACTGCAGAACAAGTCATTGAACGCACCTTAAAATTCGCGGACTACGTGGGCGATTACCAACGCCAGCTATTCCTCATCGATCACGCGGGGTTGCCGCAAGAAGTGGTGCTCAAGCAGATAGAAATTCTTGGCACGCACGTGGTACCCGAGCTCCGTCGGCGCTTTGAGCAGCGACGGCCAGACCATGTACCCTCAAATCCACCTACGCATGCAACGCTCAAGCAGCACCCAGATTCCCCACACTTTCGCATAAGCCCCGGAAAGGAGGACTAAGCTATGCGGTCTTTGGTTGTCCTCACAGCCGGACTATCGGAGCCATCATCCACCCGGCAATTGGCCGTGACTATTGCAGAAGCCACCGAAGCTAAGATCTCCGCGCGCGGTGAGGGCGTGACCACCCACATCATCGAGGCACGCAGGCTTGCTGCTGAATTGGCAGCGACCATGACCAATTGGGCGGTTCCAACGCCGCAATTAGATGAAGCAAAGCAGCTTCTTTCCACGGCCGATGGTTTTATTGCCGTCACTCCTGCATTTCAAGGCAGCTACTCCGGGCTTTTTAAAATGTTTTTTGATGTCCTAGATACGCACGCTTTGGAGCAACTGCCTACTATCGTTGCCGCTACGGGTGGTTCACCGCGCCACGCTCTCATTTTGGATTATGCGCTACGTCCCCTGTTGAATTACCTGCATGCCTACGTCGTTCCAACCGGCATTTTTCAGTCAACCGAAGATCTGGGAACGGCCGAGGGAGCGCGCATTCGCCGCCGTATCGAGCGTGCCGCTACGCAGCTTGCGGATCAGATGATCCGCCCCACGGACCGGGTCGCCGGGCTTGCCGATGACCCGATTACCGAACCCAATTCCCGCCCTACGGGGATTGGTATAGATGAGGATTTCTTACCATTCGAGCAGATTTTGTCGCAATACGACGGACAGAGCTAAAACTGCAATACCTATCGCATAATCTAAAATTGATACATGTCACATATTTCTCTACGCTTGGATTTTAGAATGTTTAACTCGAATCCCCGCGCCTGGGAACGTCTCTTTTTCATGCTCTTGGACTGATAACTTTCCTGCTTCGAAGAAAGGTTTCTGAAGGCTTTCACCATGACTATTAGCGTTACTGACATTTTCACCATCGGTATCGGTCCATCCTCCTCGCACACGGTAGGACCGATGCGCGCGGCGAAACAGTTTCTAGATTCCCTCGAGACCCATCCGGCTCGCGTGTCAGCGCAGCTGCGGGGTTCTCTTGCCGCGACGGGACGTGGCCACGCATCCGACCGCGCCGTCATCCTAGGACTAGCCGGTTGGGAGCCTCTGACCGTTCCCCTCGATGCCGAGCCCCAAGCCGGCGGCATAATTCCGAGCAAAGGCACTATCTCCGGCCCGTCCGGTACCGTCGACTACGACATCACCTTTGATAACGAGCCACTGCCACAACACCCCAATGGCATGATTTTCCAAGCCTGGGACGAAGACGGCACCATCTTGGCAGAAAACGAACAGTATTTTTCCGTCGGCGGAGGCTTCATTCTCTCGCGCGATGAGCTCGATGCAGAAATGGCCGCCGGCGTTGCCGCAGCAACCGTTGACGATACTGTGCCTTATGAGTTCACCACAGGCGCAGAGCTGCTCAACCTTTGCGCAACCCACGACAAAGATATCTGGGAAATCGTCCTGGCCAATGAAGACGTGCTCCACCGGGATGACGGCGGCGCAGATTATGTCCTGCGCCACTTAGACCTCGTATGGGATATCATGCGCGAATGCGTGACTGATGGTATTTCCACCACGGGACTACTTCCGGGCGGCCTCGGCGTACCGCGGCGAGCCCCGAAGATGTATGCGCGGCTGCTGGAGCAGAAAGATGACCCACACTCTGGCTTTTCTGCCATGGAATGGGTCAATCTCTTCGCCTTAGCAGTTAACGAGCAAAACGCTGCGGGCAGCCGCGTTATTACCGCGCCCACTAACGGCGCCTGCGGTATTATTCCTGCGGTGCTGCACTACGCACGCGACTTCCACCGTGGATTTTGCCGCGAATCCGCACGCCGCTACCTGCTTACCGCCGGCGCAATCGGCATGATCATCAAGCAGAACGCTTCCATCTCCGGCGCCGAAGTCGGATGCCAGGGAGAAGTCGGCTCCGCATCGTCCATGTCCGCTGCTGGAATGGCGGCACTCCTTGGCGCCACCCCGGCCCAGGTGGAAAATGCTGCAGAGATTGCCCTCGAACACAACCTCGGCCTCACCTGTGATCCAGTCGGTGGTCTGGTACAAATCCCCTGTATTGAGCGCAATGCCATTGGCGCAGTAAAATCCATTAATGCCGCCCGCATGGCAATGATGGGTGAAGGCACCCACCACGTCACTTTGGATAACGCCGTACAAACCATGGCAGATACCGGCCGGGATATGCACTCCAAATACAAGGAAACTTCCCTCGGTGGCTTGGCCAAAACGATGGGCTTTAGCGTTTCCCAGGTGGAGTGCTAAGCGGCTGACAGCGCATAAGAGGCACCGAAACTGCGTCGGTGCCCTTTATTTATCCCCGTGTTTAGCCTTCTAGATCCCGCTTTAGAGTGGCCGTCAGCTGTGATAACTCTACGTCGCGCTGCTCGTGCGCAGCCAAGTCCTTCACGGCAATGGTGCCATCTTCTAATTCTTGGTCTCCCAATACCAAAGCAAAGCGCGCCCCGGCGCGATCCGCGCCCTTCATTGCGCCCTTAAGACCGCGATCACCAAAAGACATGTCCGCAGCAATTCCTGCCTTGCGCAATTCATTAATGATCCCTGTCATGCGGCGCTTGGCTGCAGCGCCCAAGGCAATGCCGTAAACATCCACGCGGGAATTACTGCCTTCCAAGGTGATTCCCTCCGCTTCGAGGGCGAGAACGGCGCGATCCACGCCCAGGCCATAGCCGATGCCCGAGAGATCTTGGCCGCCGAGCTGCGCCATTAACCCGTCGTAGCGACCACCGCCGCCAATGCCAGATTGTGCACCCAGGCCATCGTGAACGAATTCAAAGCAGGTCTTGGTGTAGTAGTCCAAGCCGCGCACCATACGGGGATTGATTTGGTACGCAACGCCCATATCCTCCAGCATGCCGGTCACGGTCTCAAAGTGCTCGCGGCACCCGGCATCGAGATAGTCGAGCATCAATGGGGCATCAACAAGCTGCTCTTGCATTTCCGGGCGCTTATCATCCAAGACACGCAAAGGATTAATCTCGGCGCGACGGCGGGTTTCCTCATCAAGGTCCAGCTTGAACAGGAATTCCTGCAGCTTTTCGCGATAGGCGGGCCGGCAATTCCGGTCGCCCAAACTGGTCAATTCCAAGCGGAACCCGCTCAGCCCCAAGGCCCGATAAGAGCGATCCGCCATGGCAATGACCTCAGCATCCAGTGCTGGATCGTCGATGCCAATAGCTTCCACACCGACCTGCTGCAGCTGGCGATAGCGCCCGGCCTGTGGGCGCTCATAGCGGAAGAATGGACCGAAATAGTTGAGTTTTACCGGAAGCTGTCCGCGGTGCAAATTGTGTTGAATCACCGAGCGCATCACACCCGCGGTGCCCTCCGGACGCAAGGTCACAGAACGATCGCCGCGATCTGCGAAAGTGTACATCTCCTTGGACACCACGTCGGTAGATTCGCCCACACCGCGGGCAAAGAGCGCGGTATCTTCAAAAACGGGCAATTCAATGTGCTGAAAGCCGGAAAGATGCGCCTGCTCCACCATGGTCTGGCGGACCTTATAGAAAATCACAGACTCTGGTGGGTAATAATCTGGCACACCTTTCGGTGCGGCCAGTGCCTCGAACCGCTGCTCCTTACTCATAGTCACTAGACTACCCCATGGGATTTTCGCAGGAATGGGTTGGTCGCTCGTTCGTGACGCATGGTCGAGGTGGGGCCGTGGCCGGGAAGAATGTCCAGTTTATCGTCTAAATCCCACACCGGTCCCGCCAATGAATCCGCCATGGCTTGCGGATCAGAATCCGGAAGATCAACGCGCCCCATTCCCCCAGCAAAAAGGACGTCCCCGGTGAAGGCAAGAGTATCCGAAATAATCAGCACGCATCCCGGCGAATGGCCAGGCGCATGCTGGATAGCAAACGAATGGCCGATAAGCTCCAGCTCCTGCCCACCCTCAAGTTCGCGAAGATCAGCAATGGGCACCATGCTAGAAGCGTGAAATAGCTCCTGGGCCTGGGGGGAGACGCCCTGCCCGGAATCTAACATAAACCTATCTGCGGGATGAATATAGACGGCAATATCGAGCTCTCGCGCCAAGTCCCCCGCCTCGCGGGTGTGGTCGATGTGCCCGTGCGTAAGCACAATGGCTTCATAGTCATAGTCATGCGCTAGCACCTGTGCCATCGAATCCATGCCCGGATCCACAATGAAGGCACGTTTTTCCTCCGCCGCGATATAGGTATTCGTGCGAAAAGGACCCGCAGTAAATCGTAAAATTTCCATGAGTTAAGTCTAACGAGAGCCACTCCTCAAGCACTCTCTAACGCAGCGGTCACTGGGTTTAGGGACCACGCAAGCACACAAAAGAACCCAGCCTGTGCGCCCGCATCCTCGGTGGGATGTAGGAAAGACTGGGTGGTGGATTTATAAACCTGCTAGCTTAAAGCTTTACTGCAGAGCGGCAAGAACCTTGTCGTAGTCGGGCTCAGTGGTTACCTCCGGCACCAACTCGTTGTAGATGACCTTGTGGTCAGCGTCGGTGACTACAACGGAGCGTGCCAACAAGCCCTTGAGCGGGGAGCCCTGCAGGGTCACGCCAAACTTCTCTCCAAAATCGGAACGGAAATCAGACGCGGTTTCCACATTTGCGATACTCTCTGCGGCGCAGAAACGATCCAGCGCGAAGGGCAGGTCACGGGAGACAGACAAGACAACAGTGTTGTCTAAACCTGCGGCCTTTTCATTAAAAGTACGCAGTTGCTGCTGGCACACACCCGTATCGATGGAGGGGAAAATGGATATAACGAGGCGTTTGCCCTCGAAATCCTTATTGGTAACCTCAGAAAGATCAGTGCCAACGAGGGTGAACTCGGGGATGGACTCCCCTACTGCAGGAAGTTCACCGGCGGTTTGGGTAGGTTCGTCAGAAAATTTAACTTCAGCCATGGCCCCGAGAATACTGATACTCGCACTTCCCCGCTATATCTCACCACTCAATACCTGAGCCACTCCCGAGCCAACTCCGCTCCTTGGACGCAAAGCCGCTAAAATCGTCCTAGTTGAGATACATCCCCGATGATCGCTAGAAAGGTTGTCCCACGGTGCCAAACAATAAAAAGCGTGGAGAAGACGCGCTACATAAGCTCGACCGTGAGCTAAAGTCCCGTGACCGTAAACAAAAGATTCGTCCGTTTGGTGTCGCCGTAGCCTCGCTCGTCGTCATCCTCGGCATCGCCGGAGGAATCTACTTCCTTTCCACCCGCGAGGGCTCTGAGGGCGACATCCAGGCGGAAGCTACCTCGGAAGCACAGAGCACACAAGAAGCCCCCAAGGCAAAACCCTTGAGCGGCAAGCGCGCGGAAGCTCTACCAGCCACCGTCCAGTGCGATTATGAGGACAATAAGAAGGATGGCCACGGTGCTAAGAAGCCCGACGGCAAGGATATCTCCACCAAGGGCACCGTCACCGTATCCTTCGATACCACCCAGGGCCCGATCGAGATGGACCTGGACCGCGCCGCTGCTCCTTGTACCTCCCACGCCATTTCGAAACTGGCTGAGTCCGGCTTCTATGATGACACCATCTGCCACCGCATGACCTCAGGCACGTTAAATGTGCTCCAGTGTGGCGACCCTACTGGTTCCGGATCGGGCGGCCCGGGATTTAGCTTTGCTGATGAATACCCCACCGACGAAACTGATGCCAAGGACGCACAGAAACCGGTTGTCTACCCCCGCGGTACCGTGGCTATGGCCAATAGTGGTCCGGATACCAACGGTTCCCAGTTCTTCCTCAACTACGATGACTCGGAGCTCGCCCCTAACTACACCTACTTCGGCACCATCTCCGAAGAAGGGATGAAGACCTTGGACAAGATTGCTGAGGCCGGGGTTGATACCAGTGACCAAGGTGGCAATTCAGGCGACCAGAAGGATGGCAAGCCTGCAAAAGAGGTAAAAATTAAAAAGGCTACAGTAAAGGCTTAGTCTGTGGCATCGGCGCTTGCCGATGCCACATTACGTTGTTAGCAGTTCCGCTCCAAGTAGCCCAGAATTCGTGACTCTGCCCCTGTGCAGGGGACAGGTTATGTTTGTCTGCGTTCCTTTTTGCTTTTCTTTTAAGGAGCAGTGGAACTAGTCGCTGGCTTCGGTATGGCTTATTTTCGTCCCTGTCTGACACCGATCCGGGGGTGATGCCGCCGAAGGCAGTGACATACTCCAAACTGCTAATAGGAACCTGACCCACATCACGTGTGTGAGGTCTCAAAGTAATGTGGATGCCAGCGTGAAGTATGTCCGACCACCAGCGATGAAAGAAGTCTCATACTCATTCAACTCGCTAGGAGGCCTGGCATGACCTACTTCTATGTCATCGGCATGGACGTAGGCAAATACTTTCACCACGCTTGCGTCTTAGACATCGACGGCACCCAGGTGCTATCAAAACGCATCAACTAAAACGAAGAATCCCTGCGCACACTCTTTTCAACGTTCAGCGCAAACGACCACAAGGTCCTTGTCGTCGTAGACCAGCCAAATAACATCGGACGACTAACTGTCGCGGTTGCCCAAGATATCGGAATCGACGTGCGCTATCTTCCCGGCTTGGCAATGCGTCAGCTCTCACGCATCCACGCTGGCAATGCCAAAACTGATATCCGGGATGCATATATCATCGCCCACGCTGCAAAGAATCTTCCGGAATCCCTCCGCAGTGTCGACCGCGTCGAAGAAGCCTTCCTCCAATTGAAAGTCCTCAACGGCGTCGACGACATTCCACACGCACACAAATCCTGCTATCCATGCCAGGAATCGGCCCGAAAACAGCAGCACAAATCCTCATGACCGTCGGGGATATGTCTGACTTTCCAACACCTGGACACTTGACCCCATATGCTGGGCTATCGCCTCGGACACACCAGTCAGGCACTTCAATAATGTCGAACTCGCTGAATAGAGCCGGCAACAAAAAATTAAAGAACGCCCCATGGCAATCATCTTTTGCATCCATCAGATTCCACGAGCGTTCACGGCAATTCTTCGAACGAAAGCGCAATGAAGGCAAGCGACACAACGCCGCAGTCGTAGCACTTGCCCGCAGACGAATCAACGTCCTCTACGCCATGATGCGCAACCACGAGTATTACCGCGACCCAGCCCCAGCAAAGGAAGCCGCAACAGCCGAACCCCTAACAACGAAACAAGCCGACTGGGCAAAATCCCAGTCGGCTACCAGTTATGCGCAAAAAACACACCTAAAAATCACGAGTTAGGGATCCGCCCCCGTCCATCCCACCCGCGAGTTTGACAAACTATATAGGAACACCCCCTAATAGTTTAATTATTCACATGGTTGAAAGGTAACCTTCCCCTAAAGCCGATGTCGGCAAATGGAACTACCGTGGGCTTGCTACCCTTACCTGTGACGCTTTGGAGCCACACATCTCCGGCGAAATCATGGAGCTGCACCACTCCAAGCACCACAACACTTACGTGCAGGGTGCTAACGCAGCTTTGGACGCTCTGGAAGAAGAGTGCAACGGCGAAGCCAACCCAGACCGCATCCGTGCGCTGTCCAAGAACTTGGCTTTCAACCTAGGTGGCCACACCAACCACTCCATCTTCTGGAAGAACCTGAGCCCTAACGGTGGCGGCGAGCCAACCGGTGAGCTAGCGAAGGCTATCGACCGCGACTTCGGTTCCTTCGAGAAGTTCAAGGCGCACTTCTCCGCAGCAGCACTCGGCCTGCATGGTTCCGGCTGGGCCGTCCTGGGTTACGACCACATTGCTGGCCGCCTGCTCGTTGAGCAGCTGACCGACCAGCAGGGCAACACCTTCGTGAACTTCACTCCACTGCTGATGCTGGATATGTGGGAGCACGCTTACTACCTGCAATACAAGAACGTCAAGCCTGATTACGTCAAGGCCGTCTGGAACGTCTTCAACTGGGACGACGTTGCAGAGCGTTTCGCAGCAGCGAAAAAGTAAACCTTCCACCGCACCATCATCGCTGCGGCTTATATGAACGCCGTGCCCGCGCACTTTACGTGCCGGACACGGCGTTCTTCATGGCGTTTTTATCTCGCGGGGCACCGTTTTGGCTTAGCGAGTTCTCCCGGAAACCATAAGAAGAATAAATCCCAGCCAAAGTAATCCGGTGGCTGCAGTTATTACCCATAAAAGCTCACTAAACAGCGGTTCCCAAAAACCACCGACAAGAAACAGCTGAGCGATAACGGCAGCAACTGCAATAACAATTCCGGCGGTAATTATCCACGCGCCGATTTTTCCTATCGTGGATGTAGAATACCGCGCTCGCCTATGACTCCAGAGCGAAATATTTATCCCGATAAGCACAACCGCGAAAGCTGTAGCCAGAAGAAATAATGCGCCAACAAGAAACGGGAAGCCGCCATTCGAGACAGCAATAATACTAATAAATACATAGAGCGCGAGGGCCACGAGGACCGAAAAAATTGTGATACTTTCCAGGGGTTTCAGCATGTTCATTACACTCCCTAATTGTTGAGCCCGCGCCCTTTGTAAAATCTCGATCCGGCTGCACGAACGCCGCGATAATAAGCGTCAGCCACTCCTTTACCGGCCCCTGATCGAACTCCCGATCCATACGCCCGGACAAATTCAGCTATCAGCCCCGCACGAAGTCGTTTATCACAGTGGATACGGTTTATCCTACTCAAAGGAGCATAACAATTACCATGCTGGTCACAAATTGGTTTAAAATTGGCACTTCCCCACTGATCTGGCGTAAACGAGCGGTTGCGTCCACTAGTGTGGTGTATCTGTTAGCCGGGTGAAGCCTCGTGCCGGTAACAACGATTCAAGCCAAGCATAAGTCCACGCTTCCTGACCTAGTAAAACGCATGTTTGATACCGGTGAGCTTAACAGGGTGTGGATGTCAGATATTTATCTGTCTGCGCACCGGTGAAGGCTGGTTATACATATGTGTGGTTCGCGGCGACCATTCCCGCAGGGTGCTGGGCTGGACTATGGATAGCGTCCAAGATACATACCTGGTCGAACGAGCACTTCGGATGGCGCACACACTTCCGCGGTGACGGAGGAGCCCGACCCCCGAAAAGACCTCTCAGGAGAAGGCTAAGGAAGTCCAGGCATGGATTGGCGTCTTCACCGCTGCAGTCGGCGCATTGGGCACTCTCTTCGCTTTCGCTAACAAGTACCTCGACATCGAAGGCTTCCTGAAGAACTTCCAGCTTCCTTTCTAAGCTTTAACGCTTCTTAAGCGCTTTTAACCGCTGTGCCCTGAATTTGGGTACAGCGGTTTCGCATACTATAGGAAAGCTAGAGTGCTACCCCGACGGATCTGCAGACAGGTCTTGAGGCCGCCTTGCACAGAACCTTTAAGATTCCTTTGCCCGCCTGATGTATCCAGAGCCGACGAGGTCATTGAAAATCTCGGGGTCGATTTCTTGGCCATTCTTAATCACGGAGATGTGGCCAGTGGGCTCTAAGACCATGACCTGGACGTCTTCCATGCGGCCGAGGCCAGACTTACGCACTGCGGAATATACGTCCGAACGAGTGATGTGGGAAACGGTGAGATTATCATCAATCATCTCGCCCTGAAAGACGATGAGTACCGGACGCCGGTCCAGAAACCGCGTCCACTTCACCACCTTGCGGATGGTGCCGAATGCGGCCTCTAGGGCCATTAGGGTTGTCAGGCCAATAACGCCCGCCGCCAATGTGGGTGGAACGCCGATAATTACACGGCCTGCAACGGCGCCGAACATAATGATGATGATCGCATCAGAGGCCGTCATGGAGGTCAATACGCGGGAGCCAAACAGCTTCACCAAGACCATAAAGGCAAGATAGATGCCTAAGGTCGACAACATGACTACAGGAACTCGATGCAACTCGATTCCTAGTTGAAAAGTCGCCTCGCGTAAAAACCGTTCAAAGATATCCACGGCTTTTGAGATTACTAGGATACAAGACACTGCACAGAAAAATAAGCGCTTTTCCCCCTGTAAGCGAGGAAAAGCGCTTTTAGCGTATCCGCAGGATTTGGATTCCTAATTAGATATGAAAGATCTTGCGCAGGTCATCAAAGATGGCCCGCAGTGGTGCTGGGAGCACCTGGGGGTTTAGACCAATAAAGGCGATACCTGCCGCCAGCGCCGCAACGATGGCAAGGGCTGCGCCGCCAAAGGAGGAGCCTTGCGGGATCTTAGGGAAATCCTTCCCATCAGAACCGTCCTCGTGGAAGCCAGGCTCTTGAGAACCAGACTCGTCACCGCCGGCTTCACCCACTTCCACGGGCAGAATCGCCTGCGTACCGGCGTCGGTGGTGATTTCCAAGTTCTGGGAGCCGGTGAGGCCTTCTGGAACGGTCAGCGTCACCTGCGCGCGGCCGCGCTCACCAAATTGGTCATCGCCTTCCTGCTTAGAATTATCGATATCGGCGGTTACTTCCTTATTTCCTAACTTCACCGTGACGGTCTTAGCCATTGGCTCGCCCTTACTGGTGTAGTTCAAGCTGGAGAGATCGATGGTGATTTGTTTACCGGGGGCAATTTCCCCATCGATATGAGCACCGATATGGCTCTGCCCCTTGCGGATCTCAGACTCGCCAGACTTGATGTAATCGATCATGGCTTGGGCATCCATGTAGCCCACATCGTTCTTGTCCTTGATAGAGCCTGCCTCAAAATAGCCATCGCCGCCCTTCTCGGTGTCACTGGATGCGAGGAAGGAAGAAAGCGCGATCGAATAGTCCTTGTTCGGGTCGAGGCGCTCGCCATTGATGGTGACGGACTTGATGCGCTCGCCATGGGAGGCCTTTTGGTCATAAACCACCTGGACATTATTGGACAATCCCATGGCTAGACGCGGCCGGCTGCTGTCAGCTTGCCACTGATTTTCCAGAGCTGTGATGAAGTCCTTACCGGAGACCTTAGCGGTCATAATCGAGTTACCAAACGGCTGGACTTCAAAAATATCCTTGTACGTTACGTCGCCGCCCTGCAGGTCAGCGCGCACTCCGCCGGCGTTCATCACACCAAGGTCGATGTCCTGGCCTACCTGCTTACTCAAGGCATAACGCTGCCCTTCCGCGATGAAGTTATTCAGGGTGGACTCGACACCGCGGTTGGAGCCTGAATCTCGCCCCTCATCGGAGCCGCGGAACAAATCGGCATCGAGTTTGCCAGCACTCTTCGAACCTTCTACCTCGGCTTCTTCCTGTGCCTTCTTAACGATGCCCGCAATGTCAGCATCCGGCTCTACCTGCGCCGCAGCAGTCGCGTCATACTGCTTTAGCTCAATGCTTTTCACCTTCTGAGCAGCCTTGTCGTACGTAATATCGGCATCAACCAATAACTTGCCATACTCATAGCCTTGTGCCCACTGCAGTGGCAGCGCGCCGTCACGCTCGACCGTGCCCTGGGCGGTCACGTGAGTATCACCGCCGAAGAGGATATCGACGTCCTTATTAAAGCCTTCTGCAAATTCCTTCGCATCTTCGTGGAAGAGGGAGACGACGACGTCTGCCTCGCCACTTTCTTTCAAGCGGGTGGCTTCCTTGTTCGTTGCTTCCACAGGATCGGTGAAGATAACGCCTGGAATCTTCGCTGCAGATACCTTGAATTTCGTGTTTTGAGTGACGGTGCCGACATAGCCGACCTTCACACCATCGATTTCTTCTACATGAGAGGCTTCCAGAATCGGTTTACCGTCTTTGAGTACGTTTGCACCGAGGATGGGATAGTCAGAACCCGGCTGAATTCGGTTTATCAGGTCCTCAGTGCCCTTGTCGAACTCGTGATTGCCAACTGCGGTGACCTTCATCCCCATGGCATTGAGTGCCTCCAGGGTGTACTTGTCATCCGAGATCGCCGACACGAATGCAGAACCACCCACATTATCGCCCGAAGAGGTGAGATTAAACTCTTGTCCTTCGTTGACCTTCTTGATAAGCGATTGTAGGCGAGCCACACCAATCTCATCGCCTGGCTTCGCGGGGTTGCTCAGTCCATCTTCCAGGTGACCGTGCAGGTCAGTGATATTGGTAACCGAGATAGTGGTCGTGTTTTCCTGCGCTAGAGCCTGCGCACCGGAGAGCGCGACGGCGGTGACGGTAGTAGCGGCCACCAACTGGCCAATGCGACGCAACTGCATAATTACTCCTGTGTCGTAGAAAGCATTCAGACAATGTATACCGCTTTCTTCACCACCGCGCAGGCAGCACTAACTCCATGAGCTGGGCTTTTACTTTTTCTCCGCTCGAAGTTCACGCAAACGTCACTTCCGCTTAGTCCGCTGGTTACCTCTGCCGTACAACCTCGCTGCAAGACGTTGAGGTGATTAGGCGGTTACGCGGTAGACATCGAAGACTCCCTCGGTATTGCGCAACGTCGTTATCAACGAACCCAGCTGCTTGGTATCGGAAACCGAGAAGGTAAACCGCATCGTAGCAATTAGGTCCTCGCCGCGATTCGAATTCATCGTTAACACGTTAATGTTCTGATCGTTTAACACCCGCGTCAGCTCAGACAGCAGGCCTTGACGGTCCAATGCCTCGAGCTGCAGCGTGGCGGAAAAAGCACCGGTAGATGAAATACCAGAAGACCACTCTACCTTCAGCATGCGCTCCGGCTCGGATTTGAGCTTTTCCGCGTTTGCACAATCTGCCCGGTGCACGGACACTCCCCCGCCACGGGTGACGAAGCCAAAAATCGCGTCTCCGGGCACTGGCTGGCAGCACTTGGCTAGCTTGGCCATGACATCTGGGCTTCCCTCCACCAAGATGCCGGTGCCAGCGGCAGAATCCTTGGTGTGCTGCGCGCGGGAATGCTCGATCTCCGAAAGCGGAGTTCGTGAAGCGAGCGCATCCACAGCATCATCGCGGTCACCGAACATGGCCACCAATTGATTTGTCACGTGTTGTGCGGAAACGTGCCCCGCGCCGATGGCGGTGTATAAAGCATCAACGTCGGCATAGTGCAGCTGTTCAGCCACCTGTTTCATGGAGCTGGCGGTAAACAGGCGGTGCATCGGTAAGCCGCCACGCTGCACCTCAGAGGCCAAAGCATCGCGCCCCGCTTCGAGGTGCTCTTCGCGCCTTTCTTTAGCAAACCACTGGCGGACCTTCGCCTTAGCCCGCGGGGAGACCAGGAATTCCTGCCAGTCGCGCGATGGGCCAGCATTGGGGTCCTTGGAGGTAAAGATTTCTACCTTGTCGCCGGATTTCAGCGGCAGCTCTAACGCCACCAATTTTCCGTTGACCTTGGCACCAATGCAGCGGTGTCCGACCTCCGTATGCACGGCGTAGGCGAAATCGACCGGGGTAGAACCCGCCGGCAGATCCACCACATCGCCCTTTGGGGTGAAGGCAAAGATTTGGCGCGCCGTCAGATCATAGCGCAAGGAATCGAGGAACTCATTGGGATCCGCTGCTTCCTTCTGCCAATCCAGCAGCTGGCGCATCCACGCCATCTGGTCTACCTCTTCTTGGTGCCCAGAATTCCTACCCTTCGTTTCCTTATAGCGCCAATGCGCGGCTACGCCGTATTCGGCGTTGTAGTGCATCTCGTGGGTGCGGACCTGGACCTCCAGGGTGCCTCCGCCCTCCGCGATCACCGTAGTGTGCAAAGACTGGTAAACGCCGAAACGCGGGGAGGAAATGTAATCTTTAAAACGACCTGGTAGCGCCTGATAAATAGAATGCACCACGCCAATGGCCGCGTAACAGCTATTAACGTTATCCACCAATACGCGGATACCCACCAGGTCGAAGATCTCCGCAAACTCGCGACCGCGAACGACCATCTTTTGATAGATAGACCAATAGTGCTTTGGCCGACCCATCACTTCGGCCTCGATCCCATTTTCTTTTAGAGCGACACTGACTTGGTTGATGATTTCTTTCAGGGCGCGATCGCGCGAGGGCGCCCGTTCTGCCACCATGCGGACGATTTCGTCGTACTTTTTGGGATAGAGGATAGCAAAAGAGAGGTCCTCCAGTTCCCATTTCACGCTCGCCATGCCCAACCGATGAGCCAAGGGAGCGATAACCTCGAGCGTTTGGCGCGCCTTTTTGGCCTGCTTTTCCGGCGGCAAAAAGCGCATGGTGCGCATGTTATGCAACCGGTCGCAGACCTTTATCACAAGGACGCGCGGATCATTGGCCATGGCGACAATCATCTTCCGGATGGTCTCCGCCTCAGCCGCGGCGCCCAGAGCCACCTTGTCCAATTTGGTGACGCCATCAACGAGGCGAGCCACCTCGGGCCCGAAATCTCGCGTCAGATCTTCCAGGGTGTAATCGGTATCTTCGACCGTATCGTGCAAAAGCGCTGCAACGATAGTAGTGGTATCCATACCGATTTCCGCGGCTATCGTAGCTACGGCCAGCGGATGGGTAATATACGGCTCGCCCGATTTACGAAATACCCCCGCATGCAGCCCTTCTGCAGTGTTATAAGCAGCGTCGAGTAATTCCGCATCCGCCTTGGGGTGAAATTTCCGGTGAATGGACATAAGGGGATCGAGCACCGGGTTGATTTTGACGCGCCCTCCGGTCAATGACCGGGCAAGCCGCGCAGACATACTCCGCATCCCATTATTAGCGTGGCGTTTTGCTGACTTGTCCGTGGCCATCTCTACCGCCCTTCACCATGCCGCAGCCGCTTCTCCTGGCTGCAGCGCCCTTCCAGATCGTGTGATCTAGCTTAGACCTACCATCTTAGTCAGCGTCATCTAGGACAATGAGCGGCGGGCCCGATAAGCGTTGGCGGCCGTTCAGGCCTTCAACCTCTAGCACGACGACATTACCCGCCACTTCAGCACCTGCGGACTCAAGCAGCAGCTGGGCGCCGTGGAGAGTGCCACCGGTGGCCAGAACGTCATCAACAAGCACCACGCGCTTGCCCTTCACATCGACGCCGCTGGCGGGAATCTCCAATGCGGCCGAGCCATATTCCAGTTCGTATTCTTGGGTATATACAGGTGGCGGAAGCTTACCCTTCTTGCGAATAGCCAAAATGCCTAAACCCAACTTGTACGCTACGGCAGACCCCAGCAGGAATCCGCGAGCATCGAGGCCGCCAATGAGATCCGCACCCAACTTTTCACATGCGGCCGCCAGCCCATCAACAACAGCCTGAAATGCCTCGGGATCGGCTAATACCGGTGTGAGGTCTTCAAACAGAATTCCTTCTTTTGGGAAATCCTGAACAAGGCGTACCTTGTCGTTCAAAGCTTGTGCTGCTGATTCGTAGCGGGAGGTCATAATCTTCCTTGAGAGCTAAATAATGAGAATTATTTTAAAGGCAAAAGGCTTAAGCCTTTTCCACAGGTTTTTGTGCTGGCACGTGCCAACGGTCCATATTCCAGCCGATGCCCGAGATACCAGTGTAAGGCAGGACGCCTTCGACGTCGTGGTGAACGATAAAAGTGCGTGGCTGCGCAGCAACCGGAATGGAGAAAACGCGATCCCACAGCAACTCTTCCTGCTCCTTCAGCTGAACGGAGTTTTTGATGCTGGAATCTGCGGCGGAGTACTCCGTTAGCGGATCCACCGGCCCGAAGAAGACGTCAATGGGGGGCTCCCCCGTTGCCGGGTCAGGATTGAGATAAAACTGCGATAAGTACTCGTCCCCAGCATCTTCGATGGTAATGCCTGCTGGTTCGCAGGAGGCACGCAGCGCATCGACCATCGCCTGATAGCGCTTATCCGGGCTAACATAGCCGACCTTGATGGTGGTGCCGCTCAATTGGCCAGCTGTGGCCATGTCCACTCCCTCGTGGTCCTTGACCACCGAACCGAGCGTTTGGGCGAATGGATCCTGGACCGAAACGGTGCGCACATAAGCGGGAGGGACATCGACGCCAGAAATCTCGGAGCTCTTTTGTGCAAGCGCCGATTGGTCGACGCAGGCAGCAAATGCCTTCCTGGCAGAAGGCTCTGCAAAAATTCCAGCGCGCGACAGCGTCAGCGTATCGGTCAATAAGCCTACCTTGGTAATCGTCTCGAAACCTGTACTGTCGGCGCCCGCGGCGGCGTCCCTTTTGGGGCCGCCTTGGTCACCCGCACCAGCGCCGTTGTCGGATTCTGAAGCGCCGTTGCCCTCTCCGGATTTTGCTTCCCCGCCCGCGTTTCCAGAGAGCCAGCCGGGACGAGCGGTCGCGGAATCTGCCACCTTGAGAACCCCCTTATCCGCAAGTCTGTGGGCATCGGCAGTATTCGGCCAAATGACGACGTGCTCCAAGGCAGGCTGGTCACCGCTATATTGCTCGTTGGCTTTTAAAAAAACCTCGCCGGAATCGCCGACCTTATCCGCGGTGAAAGGCCCATAAGAGACCTGTAGCTCGGGGTCAAATTCATCCTTGGCGGTGGAGAAGCCATAGCGCCACAATTCAGCTACTGGCTGCAGCGTCGCCATATCTTCCGCGTGCAAGGCAGCGTTGAGTTCTTCCATGCTCATTTCAGTCTTCTGCGCGAGCGCATGCGCAGGCATAACGGTGCCAGGGCCGAACATATGACGCCATCGATGTCCCTGGTCCTTGTGGAAAATCAGTGTAAAGGCCTTGCTGTGCGGTGCGCATTCGATATCGGCGATATCCTCCATCAGCGGCATATGCGAGCCAAATTCGACCGGATGCGTCCCGGCCGTATAAGCAAGCAGATAATCATCGCAGGTAACGGGAGCGCCGTCAGAGAAGGTGGCGTCATCAGAAAGCGTTAAACGCACACTTTCCTGCTCACTATCTGCCGCAGGCGGGAGCTGTTCAGTTTCTACCAAATCTGCATTGGGAATAAGCTGTCCGGAAGGCCCCGGCACAAATAGGCCGGGATAAAGGCGCGTCGAGAGTTGCGCCGCCGAGGTGGCGCTACCAAAAGCGGTGCCGGCATTCGTCGTCACCAGCTGGGAGTTGACCATATAACCGGTGTAGTTATAGGACTCCGGATCACCGGGCACTGCTTGGCCACCGCTTTCAGCTTCCTCACTACTGCATGAGGCCGCTACGAGCGCGAGAGCAGAAAGCCCAGCCGCGACCGCCGCGATTTTGGGGCGAAAACCCCACCACCGTGTGGTGTCTAGTTTACGTTCCACGGTACGCACAACCCCCTTGTTCCTTGACAGACCGAGCCTTACGCTGCCTGATTATGGCATGTTTAGGACTCTCAGCGGCCCGGGCGCCACGTGGGACCGGTAGGGCCAGAGGCACTCCTGCCGTAATCAGATTGTCCTTTTGCTACTTCGTTGCGCGTCTTAACCCCGGCTTCGGAGGCCGAAACCACCTTACGTTTTGCAAACTCACCTTCCGTGGATTCACTATCCTCGGACTTGCCCGCACGGTAATCCAGTACACGCTGCGTGTGCTGGCGGACTTTCTTGGTTTTATTGGCAAACGTTACAACCAGCGGGGTAGCTAGGAAGATCGAGGAGAAAATTCCCTCGACGACGCCGATAAGCTGAATCAGGGCCAGATCGCGTAGCGTGCCGATCCCCATGAGCCATACGGCAATGACGAACAACGCGATAATAGGCAACGCGGAAATAATGGACGTAGAAATAGAGCGCATGACAGTCTGGTTAATCGCCAGGTTGGCCAGCTCCCCGTAGGTCTTCGAACGCTGGCCTTCCAGCCCCGCCGTATTCTCGTTGACCTTGTCAAAGACAATGACGGAGTCATAGATAGAGAAAGTCAAGACGGTAAGCAAACCGATGATGACTGCAGGGGAAACCTCAAAGCCAAAAAGCGCGTAGATACCGGCGATGACGATGCCATCGATAATAAGCGCCAAGATAGCAGCAAAAGCCATAATCTTCTGCAAGCGCAACGCCACATAGATGGTCGCTGCAACGAGGAATACAACCATTGCCAGAATCATGCGCTGCGTAATGGAAGAGCCCCAGGATTCGGACACGGTAGAGGAACCGATGGCATCTGGGGTGGCCTTACCGTTTTCATCCTTCGGTTGGAATTTCTCGTAGATGGCAGACCGGGCGCTATCTACTTCTTTTTGGCTCAAGCGCTGCGAGGTAATCTCAAGCGTTTCAGAATCGCCGGCCCCCACGATGCGCACCTGCTCAGCTTCAACGCCAGTAGAATCCTCAAAAACGGCGGCTACCTCGTCTTCTTTCAAATCCCCAGCGGGCATGGACAAGGTGGTACCTCCCTCAAAGTCAAGAGAGAGTGTGAAACCACGAATCAAGATGGCAGCGATAGCACCGAGGAGAAGCGCGGCGGTAACCGCGTACCACCTTTTGGTGTGGCCAATGAAATCATAGCCACGCTCGTCTTCATAGAGGCGATCTAAACGCGAAATCTTATATTTAGTCGATAGGGCCATGGTTATTTCTCCTCATCTTCCGCAGCCGCTGAGGCGGAAGGACTCTCAGACGAACCGGCGCCAACGGATGCCGAATTTTCACCAGTGCGCGCCCGCACCCCAGCACCGGCAGGGCGGGACTGACTGTAGTAACCACGCTCGCGCCGCTCCTCGATCAGCGCGTAAATTCCGCCTAAACCATTCATCGGCGGCTTGGCTGCCGCGGGTCGGCGGCCAATGATCTGCATTAGCGGCGCCATGACCAAGAAGGACACGACCAAGTCGAAGATGGTGGTCAGGCCTAAGGTAAACGCGAAGCCCTTC
The DNA here is from genome assembly GCF_003688935.1 of Corynebacterium macginleyi. Taxonomy (GTDB): domain Bacteria; phylum Actinomycetota; class Actinomycetes; order Mycobacteriales; family Mycobacteriaceae; genus Corynebacterium; species Corynebacterium macginleyi. The sequence continues at coordinate 118,073 of NZ_REGE01000002.1, forward strand.
ACTTCGCCGATGGCGAGGAAGTAAACAATGACAGAACCGATCAATGTCACCGCGTTACCGGTCACGATGGTGCTACGCGAGCGTTCCCAGGCCTTCTGGGTTGCTGACCTAAAGGTTCTTCCCTCTAGGAGCTCATCCTTGATGCGTTCATAGTAGACCACGAACGAGTCCGCGGTCGCACCAACGCCGATGACCAAACCTGCAATACCGGAAAGGTCAAGCGAGTAACCAATCCAGCGTCCCAGCAGCACAATCGCGCCGTACGTCAACAGGCCGGAGCCGAGCAGGAAGATAATAGCCACACCACTTAGCGCACGGAAGTAGTACAACGAGTAGAGGATGACCAAAGTCAAGCCCGCTAAGCCTGCCCACAGGCCGGCCTCCAGTGCTGCCTTACCCAATGTCGGAGGTATGGACTCCACCGTGCCGCCGGGTTCACCGTTTTCGCCGGCAAAGGACAGAGGCAATGCGCCATAGCGGAGGTTATTGGCCAAGTTATTGGCTTCTTCTTGGCTAAAATCTCCGGTAATGGAGGTAGCGGAACCATACGGGGTAGCGCCCTGAATAACCGGTGCTGAAATAACGGCAGAGTCAAGCGTGATAGCAATCTGATCTTTGAGGTGCTCGCGGGTTAGGTCAGCCCAAGTCTGGGAACCATTCGGTCCGCTGCCAGTCTTGAAGGAGAAGTTAATCTCCATCTGGCCGGTCTGCGGATTCAGGCCGCCGTTAATTGGGGAATTGGTATCAATCTCATTACCCGTCAAACGGGTACCATCTTCGTCCTCGATGCCGCTGAGCAACGGCACCGGCTCTAGGACATAGGGAGTCCCACTGTCATAGTCGCACGTAACGAAAGGCTTGGACGGATCATCCGCGCCCGCTAACAGCGAATTGGTGCCCTGGCAGGTTAAGAGCGAAGAGGCCGCGGCTTGCGTCGTCGGATCAGTCGATTGCCGGTCCTTCAACAACATCGCGATAGTTTCTTCGCGGCGCTCGGTGCGCTCAATGGAGTTGGAAGGCTCGTCCAAAGGCTTAGCGGAGACCTTCGGTGCCTTAACGTCCTTCGCTTCCTTGCCCTCAGCCTGCGCTTCTTGCTGGGCAATGGCTTTGGTAACATCCTCCAACTTCTGGTTGGCCTCGTCTTTATCGAGGACGCCATATTTGACCCAGCGGTTGGCCATGTCCTCCAGCTCTTTAGCGAGCTTATCCATATCTGGAGCGGCGGGTTGTGCCACCGGGCGGAAGTACAACTGTGAGGTCTGCCCCACTGCCTGGGCCTGTGAGGCATCCTCGCCCGGGACGGTAATGACGAGGGTATTACCATTGATGACGACCTCGGACCCTGAAACACCCATACCGTTCACGCGCTGTTCCAAAATGTTGCGTGCTTGCCGTAGCTGGTCCTGGGTGGGTTGTTCACCTTGTGGCGCCAAGGTAACTCGGGTGCCGCCCTGCAGGTCGATGCCTAGCTTAGGGGCGGGTTCACGGTTTCCGGTAAAAAAGACCAGCGCATAGATAACGACCACGATGAGCCCGAAAAGCGCGAGGGCGCGTTTGGGCCATTGTCGGTTGCTATTTTTCATAGCGCCTCGAGATGATGCGGACAACGATATTCTCCTGTGCACTGCAAAACAGGGTGATTAGACAATGAATACGGCCCGACCAATTCGGCGCGGGCACGTTAACAAAGCACAATCGTACGTCATGGAACCAGATTTTCCGTAACGGGGTCCTCGTTTCAGCGAAAATACGCTCAGTTCGATGTTTTTCACAAGCCAAGTGCGGGCTCATAAACGCTCCTAGTATGCACAACGATGCGCCCTGCCGTGCCTCCCCTGAGGGCGCGGGCGGTAACGAGGATCTAACGGTCGGAGGACTGCTCGCCTTCTCCGCCGTTGAATCCCTCATGATTATTGTGCTCACCGTTTCCGTGCTGCGGCTCTACGCCATCGTCTGTACTAGCCGCTGCACTGCCTCGGTCGAGGTTCCGAGCATCACTTTCGGTGCGAACCACCGCCATCTTGTCAAAGGTGAGGATAACTCCCGGGGAAACCTCGAGGTCCACACTATTATCAGTCGTCCCTCGCACCACGCCATGGACACCCCCAGCGGTCACGATGCGGTCGCCATTCTGCAGGGAGTTTTGCAGCGATAGCATTTCATTCTGGCGTTGGCGTTGCTTACGCATCGCCATCATGGACGGAATGATGAACAAAGTGACAATGATGATGAGAAAGATGATTTCCATAACGTTCCAGTATGCCAGACCGCTTGGTGCACAAAAACCATAGGCTGGTTCCACCTCTCCGGCCCCACCGGCGAGTTACCCAGGCTGTCTTAAAACAAACCAATTGCTCCATCGGGAGGCGTTAGGCCCAGGTGCTGCCAGGCGGCTGCGGTAGCTACCCTGCCCCGTCCGGTGCGCGAAATCATGCCAGCTCGAACCAAGTATGGCTCGCAGACCTCTTCCACAGTGGAAGGTTCCTCGCCCACGGCAATGGCCAGCGTGTTAACCCCCACCGGCCCACCACCATGCCCATTAATTAGGGAATTGAGGACGGCGCGGTCCAGCCGGTCCAGACCCATTTCATCGACATCGAATACCTCCAAAGCCCCCTGCGCGGCAAAAAGATCGATGCGCCCAGTGCCGTTGACCTCGGCATAGTCCCGCACGCGGCGTAATAGGCGGTTGGCAATGCGCGGGGTGCCGCGCGAGCGCGAGCCTATTTCTACAGCAGCATCGTCATCGATGGTGACGTCCAAGATATGCGCCGCACGCTTGATCACACGGGTTAAATCCTCAGTGCTGTAGTACTCCATCTGAGCAGTAAAGCCAAAGCGATCCCGCAACGGACCCGTGAGCATTCCCGCTCGCGTTGTGGCCCCCACCAACGTAAACGGCGGGATCTCCAAGGGGATCGATGTAGCTCCCGGCCCCTTGCCCACAATCACGTCGATGCGAAAATCCTCCATGGCCATATAAAGCATTTCTTCCGCGGGCCGGGCGATGCGGTGGATCTCATCAATGAACAGCACATCTCCCTCCATAAGGTTGGAGAGCATCGCCGCCAGGTCACCCGCCCGCTCCAGCGCCGGCCCGGAGGTCATGCGCAGCGAAGTCCCCAGTTCCTGCGAAATAATCATGGCCATCGTGGTCTTACCCAGACCAGGCGGCCCCGATAAGAGGACGTGGTCTGGGGTAACCCCGCGGTTCTTCGCACCCGTAAGCACAAGGGAAAGCTGTTGCCTGACCTTTGGCTGCCCAATGAATTCCGTCAGGGATTTGGGGCGCAAGGAGCGCTCAATATCATGTTCTTCAGCGTGAGCGGTGGGCTCCACATCACTGTTGTGCTGGGAATCGTGCACCTTATTCATCCCCTTCGGGAGGTTGAACTCGGTGCGCTCAATATCGGACATGCTTTAGCCTTTGTGTCGTCTTGCGTCTTTATCTTTTAGACCTGCTTGCCCAGCTGGGCGAGGGCCGCGCGCAGCAAGGCCGACGTATCCGCCGCGGGCGATTCAGCATATACCGCTTCCACCACGGGCAGAGCCACCTTCTCAGTAAATCCTAGACCCACTAAGGCTTCAGTCACGCTGTTAACAACGGGACCACCGCCGCTTGGCGCCGCCGCTGCAGTATCGGCCGCGGGAGCCCCAGCAAAGGGCGCTACCTTATCTTTTAGCTCCAGGGTAAGGCGTTGCGCCATCCGCTTGCCGACGCCCGGAATCGTCTGCAACGCCTTGACATCCTCGCCGGCGATCGCCGCTGCCAGATCTTCTGCCCCCATGACGGACAACGCAGCCAAGGCGAGCTTGGGCCCCAACCCGGACACGGACTGCAGTACTTGGAACATTTCACGGTCATCATCGCTGGTAAAACCAAAAAGGGTCAAGGCATCTTCCTTGACCACCAAAGTGGTGAGCACACTGGTAGTTTCTCCGCAGCGCAAGGTACCCAATGTCCTTGCTGTGGCCAAGAACTTATAGCCCACTCCACCGCATTCAATAACGCCGTAATTTAAACCTACGTGGAGTACTTCTCCTCGCAATGCCGCAATCATTTTCTACTGTGCCTTCCTAACTTCGTACACATCCGGCATGACCTGATTAATCAATAGAACTTAGCTTGTGGCCGGTGCATTAGAGTTAAATCCGGTTCCACGGCCACGGACTCCACTGGTTTTCGCACCCAGGCCTAAACCAGTGCTATCCATCCTTACGATCGCCGGGGCTCGCCAGCAATGGCAGACGGCTAGTGCTAGGGCATCTGCCGCGTCCGCTGGTTTGGGTGGTTCCGTCAGTCCCAGGATACGGGTAATCATGGTCGTCATTTGTTTTTTATCCGCGCGCCCGTTGCCAGAGATGGCTTTTTTCACTTCCGACGGGGTGTACATATACACCGGAATATCCCGCTCTGCGGCCGCCAGCACGAGAACGCCCACCACGTGTGCGGTCTGCATGACGGTCGATACCTGACCGCGTTCAAAAACGCGTTCTACAGCCACTACATCCGGCGAATAGTCGTTCATCCACTCCTTGGCTGCCACAGACAGACGCAGCAGGCGCTCGGTCAAATCTTTATCACTTGGAGTCCGCACCACACCCACAGAAACAGGTAGAATTGCGCGCCCGCGCCCCGCTTGAACTACAGACAAACCGCAGCGAGTGAGGCCGGGATCAATACCCATCACACGCATGTCTTCAATATTCACACCTGCCCACTCCTGTTCCGCGGCCCCGCCGGCACCAACCCTGCTCCCCCATTATGTCCTACACACACATGTTCTACAACACGGCGCCAAGCTAAAGCGCACTCAGAAACACGCAATAAAAAGCTCGGCGTCGCCATCTCCGCATGCACGAAGAGCCGCCACCGAGCTAGCGCCCAATAAGTACAGGATGTTTATTCTGCGTTGAGTTCCGCTAGTACCTCATCAGATAGATCCATGTTGGTGTAAACGTTCTGGACGTCGTCGGAGTCTTCCAAAACATCGATGAGACGGAAGATCTTCTTCGCATCATTGGCATCGAGAGAAACCTCAACGGAAGCACGGAAATCATTATCGGCCTCATCGACCTCGATGTCGGCCTCCTTAAGAGCCTCCTTTACGGCCTGTACGTCTGTCGGTGCGCAGACGATCTCAAATTTCTCGCCTTGGTCTTGCACCTCTTCGGCACCGGCGTCCAAGACCGCCATCAAAACGTCATCCTCACTCAGCTCACCCTTTTCCACGAGGACATAACCGGTCCGGGAGAACATATAAGCGACCGAGCCGGATTCACCCAAGTTGCCGCCATTCTTGCTCATCGCAGTGCGAACATCGGTAGCCGCGCGATTGCGGTTATCGGTCAAGCATTCAATCAGCATTGCGACACCGTTGGGACCATAGCCCTCATACATGATGGTCTCCCAATCGGCACCACCGGCTTCTTCACCAGAACCGCGCTTACGAGCGCGTTCAATATTGTCATTGGGAACGGAGGCCTTTTTGGCCTTCTTAATCATGTCATCGAGCGTAGGGTTGGCCGCAGGATCACCACCGCCGGTCCGTGCTGCCACTTCAATGTTCTTAATGAGCTTGGCAAATTCCTTGCCGCGCTTGGCGTCATTGGCAGCCTTCTTGTGCTTGGTAGTTGCCCATTTTGAGTGGCCTGACATTAAGTCCCTTTCTAATTGGGTTCTAAATCTGCTAGCAATTATACGTGCCCTGCACAAACTGGGAAAAGCGACCCCACGATACGACGGCGTTTCCGGGCGTTGTGCCACTTATCACATGCGCGGTGAAAGCCAGCCAGCAGGGGTAGCCCGTGCAGAAGAACCGAATTCGAACTACCCATCGCCGGAAAATTTTCCCTAGAATCTTTCAAGTGAAAAGAATCGCGTCAGTTCCTGCGGTATGGGTGGGCTGGGTACTCGCCCGCTTGTTACTGGTCTATTTTATAAAAATAGACCACGACCCACGCGGCGATGTTGCCTATTATTTCTTTGGTGTCTTTGACACCGATACCACGCACATGACCGAATACCCCCACGCGGGCACATGGCCCACCGTCATCTTAAGCTATTTCACCGGTGAAGAACTCAGCGTATTCTACATCGGCTTTACCATCATGGCTCTGCTTGTTGATGCCACCTTCCTTGCCCTCCTGCTACGCCACCATGGAGGCGTTGAACGCATTTTTCTCGCCGGTTGGTTCTGGGTCTTTTTTGGCACGGCAGCAGGACATGTCTTGGTCTGGCGACTCGATATCTTCCCCGCGGTTGCCGTCGCCGGTGCTGCGACGCTACTTATTTCGCATCCCAAAACCGGTGCCGCCGTATTGGGATTCGCCACCGCCATGAAGCTCTGGCCGGGCGTTCTCGCGGCTGGACTAGTCGGGCGGTTTAATAGCTCTAATTCGTGGCTGCGCTTAGTGTCCTTTTTCGCCTCCGTTGCCGCAGTATCGGTGCTGACAGTTGTCACTTCCGGCGTGGACCGGCTTCTTTCCCCCCTGAATTATCAGGGGGTGCGTGGCCTGCAAATCGAATCCGTTCCGGCGACATACTTGCTCCTACAAGCCCACCTTAACCCAGGTAAGTGGCATCTAGGTTATGCGGAGTCGAAAAGCTTCGAGATTTCTGGCCCTGGCGTCGATACCGCCATCATGTGGAGCTCCGTCGCAACAGCCGGGATGTTAGTCTTCGCCCTGGGCTGGGCGCTATACCGTTTCGTCGCCGGCGGATGGACCTCGCGAACAACCGTCGCTTTCTTTACCGTCATGGTGTTATTGCTCATTGCTACCAATAAAGTATTTTCTCCCCAATACATCATCTGGCTCGGCCCGCTATTTGCGGTAGTCTTACGCCAACAGCTCCCCGCCGGGAGTGTACCCATCAAGATTTGTCAGGGCCTCCTCGCGCTATGTGCGATTGTCACCGCCGGGCTTGGCACCTACATCTACCCGTTTCACTATGACTACCTGTGGAAGTTTGTGGGCGAAGACCTCACCCCAGTCTACGTCCTTCTTGCCCGCAACACACTGATTGTCGTTGCTGTCCTCATCGCGCTCATTTGGTTCATCCTTGAGGTGAGCCGGGAGTCAGGTCGAATCAATGCCTCAGACTCCTCCAACTCTGCTGAGCCTGCAGGCAACAACGGTGCTACTGCGCCGACACCGCTGGACTAAGCTTTTAATCAGCCAGCATGTAGTCGAAATACTCGGGCAATTTTGCGGTTCCTCCGAGATGGAAAAAACGCACCGCCGGACGCAAACGCAGTGCGCGCGTATCGCTAACGGCCTCGTTATAAAAGCGATGCGCCAATTGGATGCGGCCTTCTGCATCAGCCAAAGCGGCCGGGCGCTGACCTACCGGGAAATCACGCACAATAGCGGCCGAAAGTTCGCGCTCGACCAAAGTGCGGGCATGAAAATGCCCCTGCGAAAGCTCAATGGATTCAGCCTTTTGCGCCAAGACGGCAAGCCCCGGCGAGACCGCCGCCGTTACCGCCGCGCGGCGATCCAGCGCCGCCTGCAGCTGCGCCAGTGCGGCATCGGTCCGAATATGCAGGAAATTTAGCCGTTGCGCGGTAAAAATAGCCCACGATGCCAACAGGATCAGTATGACCAGCGCGATGGCTATTTCTATCGCCACCATCGCTTCGCCCTTACCTTGCTACCATCTTGTACCGTTTCATAGACCTGCATAACTTCCGCGGCAACATGATCCCAATCAAACATCCGGGCGCGTTTCACACCATTGCTTACCAATCGCCGCCGATAGTCCGCATCATCTAACACGTGGTTGAGCACGCGCGCCAAATCGGTAGCATCGGCAGTGCGAAAGAGCGCGCCCGCTGGCTCATCCGAATCCGCGTTGCACACCGCCCGAAAGGCTTCCAAATCGGACGCTACGACGGCGGCACCGGCGGCCATGGCCTCTACTAGCACGATGCCAAAGCTTTCCCCGCCCGTATTAGGCGCCACATAGACATCGGCCCGGCCTAAAATCTGCGCCTTTTCCGCATCGCTGACGCGTCCCACGAAATCCACACCCTCAACCTCGCGCGCCCGGCCTCCGCCCATAATGGTGACGCGAATATTCTTGTTGACCTGACGCACCGCGGATAACAAGATGTCCAGGCCCTTCCGTGGCTCGTCGAGGCGGCCTAAGAAAACGACCTCTAGTGGGGCATCGGCAAGCGCAGGCTGGTTTTTTTTGCGCGCTACGGCGTAGACGGAGGTATCGACGCCATTAGGAATCAAGACAGGATCACCACCCAATTGCTCCACCTGCCAGCGCCGCGCCATATCCGAGACGGCAATGCCGCCGCGAATCTTTTCCAGAAAGGGAACGAGGAACGGCTTTGCCAAAGTGAGGATGAGAGAATTGGACGCTGAGGCATGGTACGTCGCCACCAAAGGGCCATGCGCCACGGCTAAAGCGGTCATCGAAAAACTTGGCGCATTGGGCTCATGGATATGCAGGACGTCAAAGTCGCCGGCGCGAATGAAGCGCTTGACTTTGCGGGTTACCTTTGGCCCCACTGACAAGCGTGCGACCGAGCCATTATACGCAATCGGGAAAGCCGGGCCACCTTTCACCACAAAGTCAGGCAGCGGTGTAGCCTCCCCAGCAGGCCCAATGACTTGGACAAAGTGACCTTGTTCTATAAACACAGTGGCTAAATCCAGAATATGGGCTTGCACGCCACCCGGCTCGTCAAAGGAGTATGGGCAAATGATACCAATGCGCATTAGTCGGAACGTCCCTTTCGCCCTTTTCGGCGCCGCTCCACATCCGCATTCCACTGCGGCTGCAGCATGTGCCAGTCTTCCGGGTGGAGCCGGATATTAGCCGCAAAACCATCCGCCATACGCTGGGTGGTTTCCTGAACATCGGTAACCTCTACCTCCGGTGACACTGACAACCCCCAACCATCGTCCTTGAACCAGGAGTGGACTACGTGGAGTGCCGCGCCGGTTTCGATGGCCAGCTGCGCCGGACCGGCAGCCATAGCGGCTTCCTCGCCCATGAAATCTACCGTGACCCCACTGCGGGTAATATCGCGTTCTGCCAACAAACAGACCACCCCGCCTTCTAGTAGAGCTTCCTTTAGGCGAGGAAAGGGCGTGGCCGCGCCACCGGTAAGCGGCAAAACTTCGAAGCCCAATTTCTCGCGGTAATCCACGAAGGCATCAAAAAGCACCTCCGGCTTTAACCGCTCTGCCACGGTGGTAAATCGCCCGTAATGACCCACCAAAAAGACCCCAGCCATATCCCAGTTTCCGGAGTGCGGCAATGCCAAGATAACACCGCGGCCGGACCGTGCTGAGACGTCGAAATGCTCAAGCCCCTCCAGGCCGGTCAAAAGGAGCTCGTGCAGCTCGGGATCCGCGTGAATCGCGGGAAGGCGAAACGCCTCCAGCCAATAGCGCATATATGAACGCATGGAATCACGCACCAGTTCGCGCGTAACGTTTTCTGCCCCCACCACGCGCGTGAGGTTTCGCCGGAGGTTATCCATGCCGCGCCCGTGGTCGCTCGCAAAATCCGCGCCCCACCGGAAGAAAATGCGAGCAACCGGCTCGGGTAACCGGCGAACGACTTTCCAACCCGCCAAATACCCGCCCGCTGCTACGTCTTGTTTATCCCACATGGTGCCGGATCCTCCAGAACAGTATGTGCGCAATCGGCGAACGGGCCGAAACGAACGCCCCCACTGCGCTTTTATTCGCTTAGTTACATCTCAGGGTCTTGGCGCGCTGCTATGGCAATGCGCTGGTATACGGTAAAGATCGAGCCTACCGCCAAGATCCACAGTGACACCGCCGCAGCATAATCTACCCCCAAACCCTCTAGGCCGATTCCGCCCAGAGCCAGAATAAGGCGCTCGGGGCGCTCAATCAGGCCACCGACCATCGTGAAACCGGACGCCTCTCCCCTAGCCTTGATATAGGAAATGACCTGGGAGCATACCAACGTAATGAGGCAGGCCGCCACGGTAAACTTGGACGCATCTGCGGTATAAACCAGCCACCACGCGATGGCGCAGAACAAGGCGCCATCGGTAATGCGGTCACAACTGGCATCGAGAGTGGCGCCAAAAGCACTGGATCTACCGGTCAGGCGCGCCATCGTACCGTCAAGCATGTCAAAGGCGGCGAAGAGACCGGATAATACGGCGGCGATGAACAGGTGGCCGGTAGGAATAAGGATGACCGAAATGGCGATAGTCACAATGGTGCCCGCAACCGTGACCACATTAGGTGTTAGCCCCAACTTCAAAAAAGTCTTGGCTACAGGTTCAACTACCACGGCGGCGGTCTTTCGCCCATGCACGCTAAGCACGCGAGTCCTCCTCTTCCATTTCACGCCAACCCTCTGCCAAGACACGACGGGTGTCTTGCAGCAGTTGCGGTAATACCTTAGTCCCATCGAGGACAGTCATAAAGTTACTATCCCCGGGCCACCTTGGCACCACATGCAAATGCAGGTGGTCCCCCACCGAGCCGCCGGACGCGCGCCCTAAATTCAAGCCCACATTAATAGCCTCGGGTTGGGACACGCGCTTGAGCACCCGCACGGCCTTTTGGGCAAAGGACATGAGCTCAAGGGACTCTTCCTCAGTGAGGTTTTCCAGCTCGGCCTCCTTGCGGTAGGGCACGACCATCAGATGACCAGCATTGTAAGGAAACAGATTAAGCAGCGCATATACAGTCTTACCACGCGCGATGATGAGGCCGTCTTCATCGCTGCCCTGGGGTGCTTCCAGGAATGGATCCTCTGACCGCCGCACAATATAAGCCATCCGGTACGGCGCCCACAATCGCTGCAGCCGGTCCGGCTCGCCGGCACCGGTATCGACGAAAGTCTCCTCGCTATGGCCCTTCCGCGGATTAGCGCCGGGCACGAAGGAGCTCTTCTGTCGGCTGGTCATTAATACGGTCTGCTACCCAGGTGGCGATGAGACCCACGGCCTCCTCAACAGGCACGCCGTTGACCTGTGTGCCATCCAAGAAACGGAAAGACACTGCACCGGCTTCTACATCACGGGCGCCGGCGACCAGCATGAAGGGGACCTTGCCCGTCGTGTGATTGCGAATCTTCTTCTGCATGCGGTCATCAGATGTATCGACATCCGCGCGAATGCCCTTGCTGCGCAGCCTGGCGGCAACATCTTCCAAATGCGGGGCGAAGTCATCCGCGACCGGAATACCCATAACCTGGTGCGGTGCCAACCACGCCGGGAATGCACCCGCGTAGTGCTCAAGCAGCACACCAAAGAAGCGTTCGATGGAGCCAAAGAGTGCCCGGTGAATCATAATCGGACGCTTCTTCGTACCATCGGAGGCGGTGTACTCCAGTTCAAAACGCTCAGGTAAGTTGAAGTCCAGCTGCACCGTGGACATCTGCCAGGTGCGGCCAATGGCATCGCGGGCCTGGACGGAGATCTTCGGCCCGTAAAACGCCGCCCCCTCTGGGTCAGGAACGAGCTCGAGACCAGACTTTTCTGCCACAGACTGCAAGATCGTGGTCGATCGTTGCCATATTTCATCAGAGCCGACGAACTTATTGGGGTCCTTGGTAGAAAGCTCCAAGTAGAAATCGGAAAGGCCGTAATCCTCAAGCAGCGAAATGATGAAGTCTAGAACCTGGGTTAGTTCTTCTTCCAGCTGCTCTTCGGTGCAGTAGATGTGGGCATCGTCCTGAGTAAAACCGCGCGCCCGCGTCAGACCGTGCACCACCCCGGATTTCTCGTAGCGGTAGACCGTACCGAATTCAAAAAGCCGCAACGGCAACTCACGATAGGAACGGCCGCGGGATGCAAAAATCAGATTGTGCATCGGGCAGTTCATCGGCTTGGCGTAATAATCCTGTGGCTCTTTGACCGTTTTTCCCTCGGCGTCATACTCGCCATCGAGCTGCATCGGCGGAAACATGCCGTCAGAGTAAAAATCAAGGTGTCCGGATTTGCGAAAGAGATCACCCTTGGTGATGTGCGGGGTATTAACAAAGGAGTATCCACCCTGCACGTGGCGATTACGGGAGTGGTTTTCCATCTCCATCCGCACGGTAGCGCCATTGGGGTGGAATACCGGGAAACCGGAGCCGATCTCATCCGGGAACGAAAACAGGTCCAACTCCTGGCCCAGGCGGCGATGGTCGCGCTTTTCCGCCTCTTCCACCATGGTCTGGTAGGCGGCTAATGCGTCCTTGGACTCAAAGGCAGTGCCGTAGATGCGCTGCAGGCCAGCGTTGGCCTGGTCCCCGCGCCAGTAGGCAGCAGACGAACGAATCAGGGCAAAAGCTGGGATATATTTCGTGGTAGGAACGTGCGGGCCGCGGCACAGGTCGAACCACTCCACCTCATTGGTCCGCGGGTTCACGTTGTCATAGTGCGTCAAATCGCCAGCGCCCACCTCGGCGGCCTCATCGGAACCGGGATCCACATTGCCCTTGTCCTGGATAAGCTCCAGTTTGAAAGGCTCATCCTGCAAGGCCTGTTCTGCCTCGGCCGTGGAGTTATAGGTGTGGCGCTCGAAACGCTGGCCGCCCTTGATGATCTTCTTCATTCGCTTTTCCAAGGCCTTGAGGTCCTCCGGGGTGAAGGGTTCAGCGGTCTGGAAATCAAAATAAAAGCCGTTTTCAATGGACGGGCCAATGCCCAGCTTGGTGCCGGGAAATTCAGCCTGCACGGCTTGAGCCATGACGTGGGCACAGGAGTGGCGAATGACGGCACGGCCGTCTTCCTCGCAGGCGGCAACCGGGACAAATGCAGATTCCTCATCCGGTGTATGCGAGAGGTCAAAAAGAGTACCGTCTGCGCCACGGACTACCACCACTGCCTCAGGACCCTTGTTGGGTAGGTTCAGCTCGCGGAGGGCCGCGCCAACCGATTGCCCGGCCGGCACGGTGAAGGATTCGTAATTTACCGGTGCTGCAGGAATAAGTTCCGCCATATTAGCGCTCCTTTTTGCGCTCGCGCAGATACGGCATACCTGGCCGCATCCACTAGTTAAATTTACGGATCGTCATTCTACAGCCCAGCATGCGTGCAAAGCGATTCCGCCCACCATGTTTCTTTACCATCGCTACCCTTGGTTCCCGGTGGGCAGAAATACATCGCCGAACCGATGTGCGTCAGCCACTCATTCATCAGGTCGGCCTCATCGAGGCGGGCTTGGATGGGTTCGAATTGCTTGGTGGGATCCTGCTGGTAACAAATGAAGATTTGGCCGATATTGGATAATTGGCCATCCTTGCCGTCCGGCGGCAACTCGTAGTTATAGGGGCGGCGCAAAATCCTTTGCTCCGGATGGTCCTTTGGCGCAGTCGCCCGGGCCATGTGAGAATTCTTATCGATGACGGGCAGGCCATACTTATCCGTGGCCTCAAAGTCCGCCGCATCGAATTCTTTATCCCCAGTAAGAGGTGCCCCATTGTTCAGCTTGCGGCCCACTGAATTTTCGCGGGACGAGCGGTCCAATTTTTCCCAGGTGTCCAGGTTCATGCGAATGCGACGCACTACCATGGCAGAGCCTCCGCGTTGCCACTTCGGTCCATCTTCAATCCACACCTGGTCCGCGAATTCTTCCTCGCTGTGGGGGTTGACGGTGCCGTCTTTTTGGCCAAACATATTCCGTGCGGTCTCGCCCTTTTCTTGGCTACCGTAGGCGTTGATAAATCCCTGTTGCAGCCAGCTAACTTGGGCGTAGTGCGCACTTGAACGCACCATATGCCGCAGGGCGTAGGTATTCATCAGGGGATCATCACTGCAAATTTGCAGGACAATGTCAGTTTGACCCCATTTATCTTCCAATTGGTCGCGGGAATAAGCGCGGACATCGCCCAGCCAGTCCGGCTTATCCACGCCCAATAGCGAGAAAATAGACTCACCCAGCCCGCACGTGATGGTTGCATTCGCAGGTTGGCGCACCATTTCCGGCTCCAAGGTTCCCAGCGGAGCTTGGCCTGTGCACAGGGCACGCGCGTCCTCGGTCCACAATTTCATCAGGCGGGCAAAGCCGTGTTTGCCGACGCCTTCTTTGAGATCAAAGCCCACCAAATTGAGGTGTGCTTGTTTGGCTGTGGCTATGCCGGCCTGGTGAGGGCCGTCGAAAACCACTGTAGCACCGGCAAGCGGGGTGTATTCCTCCTCTTCAGCGGTCGGTGTAGTTCCATCCGAGTTGCACCCCACCAGCGCGAAGGCGCTGGTAGACACTGCAGCGCCGGTGAGAAATCCCCTTCTGCTGAATCCCGTCATGATTAGTGCTTGTGGTTTCCTTTCTGGTCGCTATTATCGGAGTGGTCATGACCTGCATGGTCGTGGCCTGCATGGTCGTGGCCTGCGTGGCCGTGGCCTGCATGGTCATGGCCTGCGTGATCGGAGTGATCGTGACCAGAGTGGCCCATGCCTTCCATGTCGCCGTAGTTTTCGTCGCCGGCGCCCATTGTGCGGGCCTGAATGGTGCCCAAGTCAATCTCATCGCCGCCTGCCAGGGTCACCATCAGCTTGAGGGAATCACCGGGCATAATGCCTTCTTTCATGCCCATCAACATGAAGTGGTCGCCGCCTGGAGCAAGCTCGTAGCTCTCGCCAGCCTTAATAACCAACGGGCTGGACTTTTCGCGCATTTGACCATCGACGGTCTCGTGAATCTGGTTCATCTCTGCGTCCAGATCCGTAGAGAAGCCAGTGATCTCGATGTCTTCACCCGAGTGGTTGACCAAGGTGCCGAAAATGGCAGTCATATCTTTTTCTTCGTTGGCACGCACAACAGCGTCCTCAAAGGTCAGAGCTTTATCTGCGGCAGCGGTGGATTTACTGGTTTCAGCGGAAGAAGGCGCGGTCGAAGTGGCCTCCGAATTGCTGGAATCATTCTCCTTATCCGGGGAACAACCGGCAAGAACCAGAGCGCTGAGGGATACACCGACAATCAGGTGGGAAATTTTCTTAGTCATTATTTGTGACCTTTCAAGTTGTTTCGACGGGTTTTAGCAATCAACAAAGCTAGAACGGCAGCTATGGCCAACACACCGCCCACACCTAGGATAATTTTCACCGAGGTAGGCATGTCGTTCAAGGACTCCGTATCTGCAGCGTCGGTGGAAGTGGCATCATCGCCGTCTTCACCTGACACTGTAAATGACACTCCACCGCGCGTAGCGTGACCATCCGAGGAGGTGATGTTGTAACCCACCTGGTAGCTACCCGGACCGGGATCGACATCATCAGGAGTCGTTATTGTCAGATAACGTTCATCGAGCTCCGGCTCCTGGCTGAAGATTTGCTCCCCCGTATCTTTATTGGTCACTGCGAAAGTGTTGAACTGGTCTTTCGGGATGCCAGAAAACTCCAAGGTAATTTCTTTAGGAAACTCCTCAAGCTGGTCGCCTTCCTTTACGGTTCCGCCCACGACAGAATCATGCGCAAGTGCTACAGGCGCAGATCCGCCCGCTATAAGCGCGGTAGCTCCCACTGCCACTGTCGCACGACGCAACCACGGTATGCGCTGGCCCATTTTCAGCTCCTTCAGCTTTGAATTTTGCGTATACGTGCATAGACATCCTAGTACCAACGATTATCTTGGTGACAATCTCGGTGCTCAACATCTCTAGAATAGTCGGCAACCGGGTCCCAATAGTTCCATACCGGAACTACAAAGTGTGAGATATCTATCGCAACGACGGCACGGGCTGAACCAGATGGGAAAAGCCGCCCCAGTATAGGGCGGCTTAAATAGAGCGGATGACGAGACTCGAACTCGCGACCCTCACCTTGGCAAGGTGATGCGCTACCAACTGCGCTACATCCGCTAGCAAATCACGCGATTTACACGATTCACATACGTGAATCTCGTGCGCGATACTGGGATTGAACCAGTGACCTCTTCCGTGTCAGGGAAGCGCTCTCCCACTGAGCTAATCGCGCCTAATGCGCTAAGGCATTAGAGCATTGAGGTGGAAACGGGAATCGAACCCGTGTGCACGGTTTTGCAGACCGTTGCCTCACCACTCGGCCATTCCACCGTGACGATACCGCCTGACACAATACAGTGCTGGAGCGGATGACGAGACTCGAACTCGCGACCCTCACCTTGGCAAGGTGATGCGCTACCAACTGCGCTACATCCGCATGCGAAACCAGGCCCGGTTTCTAGGACAAAGTCCTTGTGCGCGATACTGGGATTGAACCAGTGACCTCTTCCGTGTCAGGGAAGCGCTCTCCCACTGAGCTAATCGCGCGCTACTCATTTGAGTTCACTTTTCTTGTGGCGTAACACCCTCCAGAAAAGCGTGGAGCGGATGACGAGACTCGAACTCGCGACCCTCACCTTGGCAAGGTGATGCGCTACCAACTGCGCTACATCCGCACAACGCCGCGGTACTTAATGCTCCGCGGTGCGTGAACAAACATTATCGTGCTCGCCGCCAGTTTCCAAATCCCCAGCCCAGCACGCCTATTACTCGACTTTAGCCCTGCACTCGTGCGCGCCTTGAATTTTAAAGGTGTCATTTAAGGCTCTATCCAGACGATCCAAGGAGATTTGTTTCCTAATCCCATCGTCCATGCCTTCATCCAGCCGATTAGGACAATATAGAGCACCGGGTGTAAGTTTGTCCCCCGAAAGGTCCTATAGCTCAGTGGGAGAGCGTTCCGTTCACACCGGAAAGGTCACTGGTTCAATCCCAGTTAGGACCACCACCGCCCACCTAAGCCTAATCTTCCTCGCTTAGGTGGGCTTGTCGTATTGGAGTAGGCTTTTGGCTTATCCGAGTAAAATGTCCACGCACGTTGTGGATACTTTTGGGAATTCTTGCTGGACTGGTCTTACGCATTGCTGGACAAGTCTTGATAGGGCTCAGAGTAGACTACGTCGGACTCTTCGAGTCCCCTCAATCTTCTTTGGCAGAACTGCGCTGCGCCGGGGTCTTAATTGTGCTTGCTTTTACCGCGAGCCAATCCTCCATCAACGGCCGCCTCGGCCAGGTGCCAGAGTATCCGGTCAGTGCTGCACTCATCCCACAGATTGGAGCCGGTCTCACCGTCGTCGCCGGCCCCTTTGGCTCACTGCTGGGCTCGCTCATCATCGACCACGTGAATGGCGAGCCGATTAATTCTCGTCAGATTCTTGGCATCATCTTCCTTGGGGCCGGTGTTGCGCTGAGTCGACTGATGTAACTGCCAGGACGATTCAGACCAACATAACCGTTACACTGACAGCATATGGACATAGCTTCACTTTTAGGGCCCGAGCCTCCTCACCTACCCGCTGTTCGGGCCAATATGGTTTCCACCCTCACCGGTTGCGCTACCATCAACGATCTGTCTGAGACGATGGGCAATGACACTGATGGACAGCTTTTCCAGGCCCTCCGGGGCTGGGCAGACGTCATCTTCGTTGGCGGACAAACGGTCAGGTCAGAAGATTATGGTGGGGTGGAGCGGCACACTTCTGACTCACTGCCTTGCCCCATTGCCGTGCCTACGCGAAGCTTGAATTTTGATCCGAGCTCGAAATTCTTAACACACTTCATTACTGCCCCGATCTTCCTTGTTCCCCACGCGGCACTGCAGAGTCCAGCGGTCGCTGCGAGAAAGGGCACGCTCGAGGAAACAGGCGCAGAGGTAATTGATGCAGGTGAGGGCACCATGCACGACTATCTCCGCGTATTGCGGGAGCAAGGATTTGAACGAATCCTCTGCGAGGGTGGGCCAAGCATACTCGGCCAGCTAGTGCATATCGATGCCATCGACCAAATGTATTTAACCTTGGATCCCCGCCTTTCCACCGGCGTAGAAAAACCGTTGGCTAGCTTTCATGGCACGCAATCCCACCGCCGAATGCTCCTCGAAAATGTTGCCGCAGACACAGATGGCACGGTGTTTCTGCGGTACTCGCGCGCAACTGACCCCGTAGACTAACAGGTCGTGACTGCTCGAATTAACGCCGCCGCATGGCCTATTGCCGTACTCCTTGTCATTCAGCGCGTGTTCATCGTAGCGCGCAATGGGACGTTAACTGATGATTTCACGACGGTCTATAGCGCGCTAAGGCGCATGGTCGAAGGCATCCCAGTGTATGAACAGGCTTATAATCATGTGGATCCGCTGTATCTCTACACTCCGGGCGCGACGCTATTCTTATCGCCTTTAGCGTGGCTCGATTTCGGCCTAGCACGCGACGTTTTCATTATCGTCAATGCCCTGGCCATCATCGCGGCGCTGGCAATACTGACCCACGTAGTGGGAAGAAAGCTCACCTCGCCAATATTTCCGGTCTCGATTGCTCTCGCCTTCGCCACTGAATCTGTCACCAACACTTTGGCATTTACCAATATCAACGGTGTGCTCTTATTCTGCATGGCCCTGTTCCTGTGGGCTTTTATAGAAGCAGAACGCACCCCGCAGCTCGCCTGGGTCTCCGGCATCGCCATTGGGCTAGCCATTTTGATTAAACCCCAATTTGCACCCCTCCTCCTCTTACCCCTCGTCAAGATACAGTGGCGCAACCTCCTTGCGGGGCTCGGGATTCCGGTAGTCCTCAACACCCTCGCGTGGCCGCTAGTGCCGGGTGCTAGCGGTTACCTAGACAAGCTGGTCCCCTACCTATCGACGACCCGCGATTATGCCAATTCCTCCTGGGCTGGATTGCGGGCCTATGTAGAATTTGGCCCGGTCCTCTACCGGGTAGTGTGGATAATCTTCGCTATCTTGGTCGGATGCGCGGTACTTGGGATGCTGCGATGGCGACATTCCGAACCGGTATTTTGGGCGCTAACGTCAAGTGGCACGATTATGCTCGGAATATTCTTCTTATCCTCGCTAGGGCAACAATATTATTCCATGTGGCTATTCCCGCTCATATTCACCGTGGTCCTGCCGCGCTCGGTGTTTCACTCGGTAGGCGCCTGGGTGGCCGCATTCCTGTTCTTGGCACCAGTGACATGGACGGCGCACGCGCACCCGAATGCGGGGCGGTGGATGAACTTTTTCTCTAGCACCGTGGGGTGGAGCCTGCTCATCGTCATCATCTTTGCCTGCGTCGCTGGGTGGTGGAGGGCTGCGCAAATAAAGGATTAAACTAAAGCCATGACTGATTTTAAGCTCATCGCTGATGCCGAGTGGCGAAAGCGTCTTAGCCCCGAAGAATATTACGTATTGCGCGAAGCTGGTACCGAACCGCCCCACGTGGGCAAATACACCGATACCACCACAGAAGGCGTTTACTCGTGCAAGGCCTGCGGCGAAGAGCTATTTCGCTCCACCGAGAAATTTTCTTCCCATTGTGGTTGGCCGTCCTTTTTTTCCCCTTTAGCTGGTGACAAGATCATCGAGCGGGAGGATAACTCCTTGGGCATGCGCCGCGTAGAGGTGTTATGCGCTAACTGTGAGTCTCACTTGGGGCACGTTTTCGAAGGCGAAGGCTACGATACCCCGACTGACCTGCGCTATTGCATCAACTCTATCTCCTTGAACCTGGAAGAAAAGCCCATCGAGGATAACTAGTCATTCACCACCAAGCACGGTGGCATGAAAAAACAGCGCTGAAAGCACCTCCCCTTACCCGTGCTCACAGCGATGTTTTTGTCCCACTTTT
Organism: Corynebacterium macginleyi; assembly: GCF_003688935.1. Lineage (GTDB taxonomy): Bacteria > Actinomycetota > Actinomycetes > Mycobacteriales > Mycobacteriaceae > Corynebacterium > Corynebacterium macginleyi. The sequence goes on from NZ_REGE01000002.1 coordinate 137,657, forward strand.
AGGGCAAGATCTTGATGAGTTCCGCAATGTCTTCAACGCGGCGCCCGGTGTGGAAAGGAATTTCCTCACGGACGTGGTGGCGGGCTTCGGTATAGCGCATCTTATACATCAGATCCACGATGCGGTGTAGCTCATCAGCTTCGAAGGCAAGGATCCACTCGTAATCCCCGAGAGCGAATGCTGGCACCGTATTAGCGCGCACATCCGGGTAGTCGCGTGCCTGCATGCCGTGCTCCACCAAAATGCGGCGACGCTTCTGCTCATCCATCGTGTACCAATCATACGAACGCACGAATGGGTAAATGGAAATCCATTCCTTGGGTTCTTCTCCCATAATAAATGAAGGCAGGTGGGATTTATTGAACTCGGCCGGCCGGTGCAGGGCGTTTCCAATCCAGGTTGGTTCGCTTCGCTGGCCCAAGTCGGTCTCCCGCCGAAAATCGCCGAAGGCTTTTTGGATATCGGAGAATTCCTTAGCATGCCACCAGATCAAGAAGTCTGCAGAATCACGCATCCCGGTGAGATCGTAGACGCCGCGGACGGTTACCTTATTGTCCTTTTCTAGCTCCGCAAAGAATTCCTCGGCTTGGGAGATGATCTCCGCGCGCTCGCTGCCCAAGCCGCCTGGTACCACTTTAAAGACCGCGTGCTGGGAGTATTGCTGTACCGCGTTGAGTTCCTTGAAATCGAGCTTCGCCATTACTTTCTCCTTTGCAGAAGCTTATTCGAATATCCAGACATATCCATCATAAGTTGGACAAAGACCGATTGTCATTTCCCTTCCCTGCGCACCGACCCGCTATCGGCGCGCCTCCGCCAGCTTAAGGTTGCTAAACTATAGCTTTATCAAGGTGAGTAATTCCGAATCGACCACGCCCAGCGCCGGTAGAAATGCCGGAAGCAACACCGGAGATGGTACAGCTTTTACCTCCCTACACCGCAACGGCGAAGCACAGGCGCCGAGGACGCCGCCGGCTTTTACCCAGGCAGCAGAGTCCATGCACGCGGCAACTCTCCGGCCAGAGATTAGCCTCGGGTCTATTCGCCCACCACAACGACTAGCACCCTTTAGTCACGCCATTGGGCTCGAGGTGGGCACGGAAGAAGAGCCGGATATTATCGCCACCGATTCGGAAGGCGATGCCTTCGGGCGTCTCATTCTCCTCCATGACCCCGGTGCGGAAGAGGCCTGGGAGGGGGCGATGCGCCTGGTGGCCTATATCCAGGCCGATATGGACGATTCGGTGGCCGAAGATCCGCTGCTACCGGACGTCGCCTGGCAATGGCTTAATGAAGGCCTGGAAAAAGAGGGTGCGGAACTTACTAACCTCGGGGGTACCGTCACCTCCACCGCGTCGGTCCGCTTCGGGGAAATCGGCGGTCCCCCGCGTGCTTATCAGCTTGAAATGCGTGCATCGTGGACAGCGGAAGGACTGGATTTGGCGCCCCACGTGCGAGCATTCGCACAAGTCTTAGCCAACGTCGCAGGGCTGCCGCCCGAAGGCGTTACTGAACTCGGTCGCTAAAGTGGTGGAATGTCGAAAGCAACCGAAAGAAGGTATTCCGAAGGTCTTATCCACCCCAGCAGAGTTTGTCGCTGCGGCCGCGCAGCTGCAGGCGGGTACTGGGTCGTTCGCCATTGACACCGAACGCGCCTCGAGCTACCGCTATGATGACCGGGCCTTTCTCGTCCAGATCCGGCGCCGCGGCACCGGGACGCTCCTGTTCGCCCCGGAAGGCTACCGCGAGGAATTGACCCAAGCGCTGGCTCCGGTACTCAATGGGCAGCACTGGATTATCCACGCCGCGCCCTCGGATCTCCCGGCCTTGGGGTGGTTGGGTCTTTTTCCCGGCACCCTTTTTGATACCGAATTAGCCGCCCGGTTTGCCGGTTTTCACCGCACCAATTTGGGTGCCATCATCGCGGAGCTTCTCGATGTCCAGCTGGAAAAAGACCACGGCGATGATGACTGGTCCGTTCCGCAGCTGACCGAGGAAATGCGCGCCTATGCTGCACTCGATGTCGAGCTCCTGTTGGAATTGGCTACGACGCTTCGCGATATCCTGGCCGAACAAGAAAAGCTGGACTGGATGGAGGAGGAATCCGCGGCGATCGTCGCCATGCACGCGAATCAGACCGCCCCGCAACCGCAGTCTTGGCGCGATATCAAGGGCGTATTGAGCTTAAAGAACGGAAACCAGCGTGCCGCAGCCCAATCACTGTGGAACCTGCGCGATGACATTAGCCGGCAGACCGATACCGCGCCCGGGCGCGTGCTTCCCAATAAGGTACTGGTGGAAATAGCCCGGCGTTTGCCCACCACGCAGTCCCAGTTAGCCCGCATCGAAGGGTTTCCACGGCGGCGCAAAGGTGCCGCGCAGCGCTGGTTCGAGGCCGTACAGCAGTCCCAGAAAATTCCACCAGGGAGACGCCCAAGCGCACTCCGTAAGGAAAAGACCGTTCCCTCCAAATCGGTATGGTCCAGGCAGTATCCGCATCAGTGGGAGAAGTATCAGCAAATTCACGCCGCCGTTGGAAATATCGCCGAAGAGCTCGCATTACCACCGGAGCTTTTGCTTCGCCCCGCTACCCTCCAAGCCACTGTGTGGGCAGCCATTGGCGGGAGCGGAACTATCAACCATCCGGACGACGTGCCTACCTTCCTAGAGCGCCAAGGCGCGCGGTCATGGCAAGTCAACCTCGTTGCCCCTGTTGTGGTCGCGCGGCTGTTTCCCCTGCCGCATTAAGCGGTGAGGTTATATACCCATTCAGTAATCGAAGCAGAAATGAGCTCTGGGCTTAGGCCGAATTCTTCCAAAACCTCACCGCGGGAACCGTGCTTGGGAAAATAACCGGGAACGCCAAGGCGACGCACTGGAGTGTCTACCTCTGCGGCACCGAGGGCCTCAGCAATCATCGATCCGATGCCGCCGCGTATGAGGCCATCTTCTACCGTTACGACGACATCATGATCTGCTGCCATCGCGATAACGGAGCTTGCAACTGGCACCACCCACCGCGGATCAATCACTGTGACGTTAAGCCCCCGCTTCTCCAACTCTTGTGCCGCCTTAATGCTGCGCGCAGACATTGCACCGATAGAGACGATGAGGACCGCAGGTGTCTCTTCACCCGCATCGGGCTCGCCGTAATAGAGGATATCGACGCCATCGGCAAGCGTATGCACGGCTTCCATATCGGGCAGCAAGTTTCCCTTGGGGAACCGGACCACTGAAGGCCCAGAATCGATATCCAGCGCCTCGTGGAAGAGTTCGCGCAGGCGCGCACCATCGCGTGGGGCGGCAACGTGCATTCCAGGAATAATGCTCATTAAGGACATATCCCAAATTCCGTTGTGAGAGGCGCCATCAGAGCCCGTTACGCCCGCGCGGTCCAGCACGATGGTCACCGGAAGCTTGAGAAGGGCAATATCCATAATAACTTGGTCCACGGCCCTGTTAAGGAACGTAGAATATACAGCTACCACGGGGTGCATCCCACCCAAAGCCAAACCAGAGGCAGAGGCCATCGCATGCTGCTCGGCGATTCCCACGTCAAAAAACCGGTCCGGGAATAGCTCTTGGAAGGGAGCCAGCCCTGTGGGACCAGCCATAGCGGCAGTAATCGCGACGATGTCTTCGCGCTTTTTTGCCGCTGCCACCAATTCTTCAGAAAATGCGGCCGTCCATCCCGGTTGCTTAGAGCCCTTAGCTATGCCGGTCACTGGATCGATAGCACCGGTCGAGTGCATCTGGTCCTTTGGTTCATTGACCGCTGGTGCAAACCCATGGCCCTTCTCCGTAACCACATGTACGATTATGGGGCCTTCATAATCGCGGGCATACGAAAGCGCGTGCACCAACCCATCGATATCGTGGCCGTTGATGGGGCCAATATATTTAATCCCCAGCTCTGGGAATATCTCCGTGGGCATAACGGTAGACTTGACGCCTTCTTTCATGGCGTGGAGCGCATCAAAAGCGCGCTCTCCTACCCACCCCATAGATTTCAGGCGGCGCTTGCCTTGCTCCATGAGCTCGTCGTAACCATGCTGGGAACGAATCCGCCCCAGGTTTTCAGAAATGCCGCCGATTGTTGGCGAATAACTGCGACCGTTGTCATTAACCACAATGACCGCATTGCGTTTTTTATCTTCGGAGATGTTATTGAGTGCCTCCCAGCACATGCCACCGGTAAGAGCACCATCGCCGACAATACCAATAACGTTGCGATGGCCTTGCCCCCGAATCTTAAAGGCCTTAGATAGTCCATCCACCGTCGATAGCGAGGCGGAAGCGTGCGAGGATTCTGTCCAATCGTGCTCGGACTCGCTGCGATCCGTATAACCGGAAAGGCCGCCCTTTTGGCGCAGGGTATCGAATTGGTCTGTACGCCCAGTGAGCATTTTGTGCACATAGGACTGGTGGGAGGTATCAAAGATAATCGGCTCGCGCGGGGAATCAAAGACCCGGTGCAGGGCAATGGTCAATTCCACCACACCCAAATTGGGCCCCAAGTGCCCACCGGTCACCGATACCTTGTCGATGAGGCGCTGGCGAATATCCGCCGCAAGTTTCTCCAACTTATCTGCAGGCAGTGCCTTCAGGTCTTGCGGCGAGTTAATGGTATCCAAGATAGTCATGGAGCGGCCTTCAACTCCTTCTGTGCTTAGTTCTTCCTCTCTACCGTACCCGTGGTCCGTATTTTCTTTCATATCGGCTTATTAGTTCAGACGAGGCATTTTCACGTCAAACGGAATTCTGCTCCGATTTATCCGCCGCCTCATCTGGGGTAATAAGAGCGATTACCTCAAAATGATGGGTTCCGGGAAACGCATTGACCAGCGCCATATTCCCAGGCTTATACCCAGCGCTTTGCCATAGGCACAGATCTCGGGCAAAGGTCGCCGGATCACATCCCACGTGCACCACAGCCTGCGGCTTTGCCTCTGCCACGGCACGAATGACCTGCTCGCCTGCCCCGGTTCGCGGGGGATCGAGCACCACGGCACCTGGTTGGGGCAATTGCGCCGCAACCTGTTCTACCTTGGCGGACTTCACTGCAATATCGATATCTCGCAACCCCGGCTGCATGGTCGCCGTTGCTGCGGGCGAATAGTCTACGGAAATGACTTTTCCACCGGTTGCTTCTGATAGCGCGGGTGCGAACAATCCCACCCCGCCATACAAATCCCAGGCGATATCGTGTTGGTAATCCCTGCCGCCCAGCCACTGCCTCGCCACAGCGCTATAAAGCTCCGGTGCCGCCACATGCGCTTGCCAAAAAGCCGTGGCGGGGAAGGAAAATTCGCGACCATTAACGTTTTCGACCACGGTGCCAGAGCCCTCAATGACCTCGCGAATGGTTTCCACGCGCCTGCCTCGTGGTGCCTTACGGGTAGCCACCACATGTCGGTTTCCCGCGCCATCAAGAACCGCGACGATTTCCGCCCCGGGGGTAAAACCCCGCGCGCCATCCCCCACCAAGCCATCGATAAGGCCGTCCGCCAATTGGGTACACCCTACCGATGTCACCAGTTCATTCGAGCGGTACTTGCGCAATCCGGCGCGGCCTTGCTTGTCAACGCCCAACCGAACCCTAGTCCGCCAGCCACGTACCGGCGCCAAGTCGTGTTGCTCAATGGTGAGGGACTCAAGCCCCTCTATGCCACTGCGGCGCAGCTGTTCGCGGAGGATCTCCATTTTGATGTCTGTTTCTTCCGTGGGATCCAATTCGGCGAAATCACAACATCCCGTGCCCAGCTCCGCGGCGGGGCAACGACTAGGCACGCGCAGCCGCCCTGCAGTGACAATACTGTCGAGATCGCCCTTGATAAAAGACTTTTTCACCTTACTCGCGGTTGCGCGAACCGTGTCCCCGGGAAAAGCCCGGGGCACAAAAACCACGCGCCCGTCCGGTGCCTGACCTATGCCAAGTCCACCATGCGCCATACGGTCAATGGTGAATTCCAAAGTGTCTCCGCGAGAAAGTGCGGACTCATTCATGTTCAGCCTCGAACTCTTGAGTACTGCGACCTGAATTTGTGGCACGCAAGGTTTCTTCTACCGCAGCATCCGCACGGCGCACCATCCACACGGTCAATGCGGTCACCAACAGCGTCAAAGGCCAGCCCATAACGATTCTGGTAATCCCCAATGCGGTAGTCTCCCCGGCGTCATAAATCGCTCGCTGGACGATAAACCGCGCTAAGAAAATTACGGCCCATCCGGCGGTTGCGATGGAATATGCCCGCCGCGCGACCTTTACTTTCTTCCAAGCCATATCACCGCCGTTCACGCCCTTCCAGATGACGCCCACAGCCGGCCACCGGAAAAGAATAGATAGCGCTGCGGCGATAAATAAGGCCAGCGACATCCAAATACCATATAAAAAGTAGCCTTTAGCATCCCCGGTAAACCAGGCAATGGCGGCGCAAATGGCCACGCCGATAAGGCCAGATATGGCCGGCTGAATCGTTTGTTTACGCACGATGCGCCACATGGCGATCACTACCGCGACGCCCAGCGCAGAGATGAGTGCCGGGGTTAGTCCATAGAGGCTATTAACTGGAATAAGGACGACGATGGGCAACGTAGCCGAAACGAGTCCGGGAAGGCCTCCCATTTGTTCCAACAGAGTTGGCTCATTATCGCGGTTCGGGTCATCGCCTAGCTGAGGAGCCTGTGGCTCTGGCAAAGAGTTACTCACGTAGCGTTCTACTTTACTTATTTATCGGTGTTTGGGTTGTTATCGGTGTTTGGGTTAGAACCCTTGTCTTGGTCATGTGCAAGAGATTCATTGTCCCTTGGGTGTGGCTGCGCGCCCACATCGCGAAGTTGTCTTTCCGCCTCCGCTACAGCGGAGGGATCAGGTCCGCCTGCCCCGTTCTCTGGGTGGCTCTGAGCCGACTGACCTAGGGAATTTGCGTCAGTTTGTTCCTGCTGACGCGTTTCCATGGCCTGTTTAACCTGCTCCACCAGCTGCTTTGGCATGATGACAGACAGTGCATTGCCCGCCAAAATAGGATCCTCACCACGGTAGACAAAGGTACGCGATGCTACATCGCGCGCGATCTGCGTCAGGTTTTCTTCAAGGCCGGTAGGTGCTGCGAGAGTTAAGCGCAGCATCCACCGCGGGCCTTCGGCACCTATCACGCGGAGCTGACCATTGTCATTTTGGCCGACGATTTCCACCCCCCAGGGGCCTTGCTCTGTGGTGACGCTTAGCCCATCGCGGCTCATGCCTTCCTTGATCTCCTCCACGGATTCTGCCCACTGCCCTGGCTTGCGCGGCGCCGCGAAGGCAACAGGAGTAATCCGGCCCGCCTTGGTCACAATATGCAACATCTTCGGACCTTGTTCACCCATTTCCACTTGGACCTGGGAGTCCTTAGGAAGCGGTATACGCATCGAGCCAAGATCAAGGATCCCTATGGAAGAATCAGAAAAATCAAAGGTGTCAATATTGACAGAATCCCCATCGAAGGGGCCGGTTTCGCCGTTCACGGCATCGTGGGCAAACTCCGTTGACACCTGCCCCGATGCTGCGTCGGCATCGGCTGCAGTATCTTTTGCGGATGCAAAGGAACTTGAATCGGCAGAAGCCGCTCCTGTGGCATCGACAGCAGGCTCTGGCTGCTGAAACTGCCGTGAGTTCTCTGGCTCTTCCTTTCGGTGGTCATCGTTTTTCTTTTTTCCAAATGGCCAAATACCCATGCATTTAATCCTTTCTATACCCCGGTGGATCCGTAGCCGCCGGTGCCGCGGTCGGTCGCATCTAAATCTTCTACTTCGCTAAAATTCACTAGTTCTACACGCTGTACCACGAGTTGAGCGATGCGCATGCCCCGCTCGATCTCGATCGGGGTGTGGGGATCGTGGTTAACCAGGCAGACCTTAATCTCCCCGCGGTAGTGAGCATCCACGGTACCCGGCGTATTGACAATAGACAGCCCATGTTGAGCTGCCAATCCGGACCGCGGATGAATTAATCCCACGGTGCCCAGCGGCAAAGCCATGGCGATACCGGTGCCGACGAGGGCACGTTCGCCAGGTTGGAGAGTAAGCGTCTCTGCGGCGTAGAGATCGGCGCCGGCGTCACCTCGATGCGCCCGAAATGGCATCGGAAGCCCTTTATCGAGGCGCTTTATTTTGACGTCTCCTACTGGCGTCAGTTCCTGTGGTAGCGAATTCGAATCAGTCACTTAGCCCATCCTACCTGCCCCAGCCGGTTCATTCTGCACCTGGAGTGGACTAGAATGCTTAGGCGTGACTGATTTTTCTGCTCCCCCACCCGCTGCCCCAAAAGTGCTATATCGCGAACGCCAATGGGTCCCGTGGTACTTCTGGATTTTTGCAGCAATCGTAGTGGCCTTAACCTCAGCTACGGCCGGACTCAACCGCTCTGTGTGGTGGACGGTTATTCCCGCAGTCCTGCTTACAGCTACCGCCATCTGGGTGCTCATCACGTGGTCTGGGACCGTCGTTCAGGTAGAACAAGATGAAGATGGCACGCGGTGGTTGCTCGTCAAGGATGCGCAGTTGCCAGATGAAGTAGTCTCTCGGTCAATTACCGTTCCAAAATCCGCGCGCCATAAAGCGCTGGGCCCGCAATTCGATCCGGCCGCATTCCTAGTCTCTCACGCCTGGATTGACGGGCACGCCATGATGGTCCTCAATGATCCTGAGGATGACACCCCGTATTGGCTCGTTGCCTCGAAAGATCCAGACCAACTGCTACGCGCCTTTTTGCCGGAGCAGCAGGCATAGGTTCCTCGGATTCTAAGGGTCACCGCTATTTAGCAAGTATCTCCTGAGCTTGCCGTTGGTCTTTTCGGTGCTACTCCGTCCCCCGGCAAGCTCATAAGGCAGAAATTGTGGAGACTTTCGGTCGATCGTTACGCGGGTTCTTGTGCTGTCAGTGAAAAGTCAAACCAAAAGGATATCAAAATGGGTTTCGGAGGAGCTCTACGCAGAACTAAGAAAAATGGAAAACCCTGGATACCTCCGTGGTGGTTTTCCTTGGTATTACTGCCACTGATGGTGATCGCTGAATTCTACATAAGCCAGGTAACTGGGTGGCGTGGAATGTCCTCGTCAAACATGGAGGGGGTTTCCTGGAGCGAAGTGACCTCTGACGGCATCTTCGTTCATGTAGTGGGGTACATGGCCTTTTACTTTGTTCTGGTATTGCCCATCTTCCTGGTTCGTAGGTATCTATGGGAGAAACGGCGAAGGCAAGGGGCCGCACCGGATACGGAGAACAAAGATGGACAATCTTAGATAGAAATTGATGGCTGAGGGCTTGAACTTAGAAAATAGACACCCCAAGGAGTTAGATCCCGCGCGCATTGGCTGTCTGCTAGCCAGGGAAAACCTCAAACCCCGCCGCGTTTACTGTGGAAACTGCGACGGGGTGAATCTTTTCTCAGGCTGTGCGCAACAACGCCTAGCGAGGTTAGCACTGGCTTTTAGGCACAATCCTTACAGACGGCCATGCCATCTTCTTCGTGCGAATAACGCTTATTGGACTGGACCAAAAAGCAGGACCCGCAGGTAAATTCGTCTTCCTGGCGCGGAACTACTTGGACGTTGAGCTCTTCACCGGTGAGGTCAACTGATGGCGGTTGGAATGCCTCAACGATTTCACCATCGTCATCCATACCATTGCTCTCGGAGTCAGCTGCTTTCAATCCCTCGAGAGAGTCGGTTTCAAGTTCGTCTTCTGCGCCGCGGCGCGGTGCGTCATAATCGGTGGCCATACTGCACGCCCCTATTAGTCGAGTTTCTTTAGGAATAGTTTTTTATCGATCGCGCATAGTAAAGGACAAACACCGATATGTCATCCCGCCATTGGAAAATTCTTACTTCAGTCACCCCCGCATCGCTTCCTTAGCGCCATGTTCTGCCAAAAGGTCCTCAAATGCGGGTGCCAACTTTACCCCCGCCGCCCATGTTAATTCCCCATCAGCAGAACCCTTGTCCAACCCTGGGTGATGTACTTCAGCTCCGGCCTCGCGGGCAATGAGAGCACCAGCGGCAAAATCCCAGGCGTTAATGCCGTGCTCGAAATAAGCATCTACACTACCCTCCGCGACGCGGCACAAATCAAGGGCTGCTGCGCCGATACGGCGGATATCGCGTACCTGCGGCAACAACCTAACCAGTAGCTCTGCCTGTTGCTTGCGCCGATGTGCGCCGTAACCGAATCCCGTCGCTACCAAAGAAAGCGCGGGATCATCTTGCTCACCGCACCGTATGGAGGACCGCGTACCATCCGCAGTAATAACCGTGGCCCCCTCACCTGCCGCTGCGGAATACACCAGCCCCTGCGCCACGTTGGCCACGGCTCCTGCTACGAGGTGGCCATCATATTCCGCGCCAATGGAGATAGCATAGTCCGGTATGCCGTAAAGGAAGTTGACGGTTCCGTCGATAGGGTCCACGATCCACCTCACCCCGGTCGTCCCGTCGAAGCTTGCTCCCTCCTCCCCTAATAAGCCATCGCCCGGGCGGCTTTCTCTGATTGCGTGCGTAATAAATTCCTCGGTAGCAGTGTCGACTTCCGTAACTGGGTCAACGGCGCTTGATTTGGTCTGAGTATGTGCCGCAATGCCATCGCCTGCGACCAAGTCCGCGCGGCGCGTGCGAATGAGTGTTGCTGCACGCACAGCGATAGATTCCGCGAAATCTCGCAGCTGCAGAACATCTATGTCATGAACCATGCTAACCATTGTGCCTTCTTCTACACTTGCGAGCATGACTACTCATACTGGCCACTCTTTTGGCATCGATATCGGCGGTTCCGGCATCAAGGGCGCAGAAGTCAACCTCAATAACGGGGAATTCGTGGGTCCGCGGCTAAAGATCCCCACCCCGCGGCCATCCACACCGCATGAGGTAGCCACGGTGGTCGCCCAAATTGTGCGCGAGAGAGAATGGGACCGGCCTGTCGGCATCACCTTGCCCTCTGTCGTGTCCAACCATACGGTCCACTCCGCTGCCAATATTTCATCCGAGTGGGTAGGTGTTGATACCACCGAGTTGTTTTCGCGGTATTTAGACGTTGATTTCGTGGTCTTAAATGATGCCGATGCCGCAGGCCTTGCGGAAGTAGCATATGGAAACGACTTGGCTAAAAGCGGAGCTGTCATCTTCTTAACGCTTGGAACCGGCATCGGATCGGCCTTCTTCCTCAACGGCCAACTCTTTCCCAATACTGAGCTTGGCCACCTGACCGTGGGGGCCGACGAAGCCGAGGCGATCGCATCCTCTGCCGCTAAAGAACGCGAAGGCCTGAAGTACAAGGAGTGGGCGATTCGGCTCAACCGCGTGCTAGAGGAATACGAGAAATTATTTAACCCCCAAGCTTTCCTCATTGGGGGTGGCATATCTCGCAAATTCCACAAATGGGGGCCCCACTTAACTATTGACACCCTCGTTATGCCTGCACAACTGCAAAATCGCGCAGGTATTATCGGTGCTGCGATGGCGGTAGTAAAAGACCTAGAGCCATAAAATCACAATTGCATTAACCCTAGCTACCGGCATTATGTAAAAATCGCCTATACTGGGCGGTCGATCCAAAATTGCATGGCTCTCTGGCGTGTCCGACCTGCATAAGGCCTACACACGCTAGCATTACATAATGCTATTGCCACCCTGTACGGGGGCGGTGAGCTATTTCCATCAAGTAGTAAGTCGAAAGGGCGTACGTGGCAGCCACTGATTCTTCAGACCAGGCACTCGGCGAGGACGATAAGTCAGCCGGGGCATCTACTCCTGCAAAGAAGACCGCCAAAAAGACAGCAAAGAAAGCGGTGAAGAAAGCCGCTAAAAAGTCAGTGAAAAAGACTGCCAAGAAAACGGCTAAGAAAACCGCCAAGAAAACGGCGAAAAAATCAGCCAAGAAAGCTGTCAAAAAGGCCGTGCAAACCCCTGCAGCGGAACCACAAGAGGCCCCCGCAAACTCCACAGGACAAGCACAGTCGGAGGTTGAGAACGCGGAGGACCAGCTCAGTCCCATCGAGCACAGTGCGCCCGCGGATGACGTCGACTTCGACCCCTCCCATGACGACATCGAAGAAGACGACTTCGATGCCCCCACTGGCCTCGATGAAGAGGATATCCAGGATGAGTTGGGCGAGGAAGAAAAGGACGAGGATGAAGCAGAAGATTCATCCTCGGTCTGGGACGAGGAAGAGTCCGTTGCTCTGCGCCAAGCTCGCAAGGATGCACAGCTGACCGCCTCCGCCGACTCCGTCCGTGCGTACCTCAAGCAGATAGGCAAGGTAGCCCTGCTGAATGCGGAGCAGGAGGTCTCATTAGCAAAACGCATTGAGGCTGGCCTGTACGCTCAGCACCGCATGGACGAGATGGAAAAGGCTCGCGCGGAAGGCGATAAGGCTGCGAAGCTCTCCCCTATGGAAAAGCGCGACCTGCGCATTATCGCAAGGGATGGGCGCAAGGCTAAAAACCACCTGTTGGAAGCCAATCTTCGCCTTGTGGTGTCCTTGGCCAAGCGCTACACCGGGCGCGGCATGGCTTTCTTGGACCTGATCCAGGAAGGCAATCTGGGCCTTATCCGCGCTGTTGAGAAGTTCGACTACACCAAGGGCTATAAGTTTTCTACCTACGCTACGTGGTGGATCCGCCAGGCCATTACCCGCGCCATGGCTGACCAAGCCCGTACGATCCGCATCCCAGTCCACATGGTGGAAGTCATCAACAAACTGGGCCGCATTCAGCGCGAACTGCTCCAGGACTTAGGCCGCGAGCCCACCCCACAAGAGCTGGCTAAGGAAATGGACATCACCGAAGAAAAGGTGATGGAGATTCAGCAGTATGCGCGAGAGCCCATCTCCCTGGACCAGACCATCGGTGATGAGGGCGATTCACAGTTGGGTGACTTCATCGAGGACTCTGAGGCCGTCATCGCTGTCGATGCCGTGTCCTTTACTTTGCTGCAGGACCAGCTCCAGGACGTGCTGACTACGTTGTCCGAGCGTGAAGCCGGCGTTGTGCGCCTGCGCTTCGGTCTCACTGATGGCATGCCGCGCACCTTAGACGAGATTGGCCAAGTCTACGGGGTCACCCGCGAACGCATCCGCCAGATCGAATCCAAGACGATGTCGAAACTGCGCCACCCCTCTCGCTCGCAGGTATTGCGCGATTACCTCGACTAGATAGCCCACCCACTATAGGGCAGTAACAAGGCCGCACCGTCGTGGTGCGGCCTGTTATATATGTGCCTATCTCCCCTTCCGGCCTGCGGGCTGGCACAGCGAAAGCGACACAGCCATCCGGCCAGAGAACCAGACGGCCAGCCGCCCGCCACCGACAAGGAGGGCGGCTACCACCTGCGCAGGTAGTTGATGCGCTCGCGCAGTTGGGCCGCGCTGCATAACGCAGTGGGTGGTCCACCGCAGGCCTTGCGGACCTCCGTGTGGATGGCACCGTGCGGCCGACCGGAGCTCTGTGCGGCGATGGAGACCACGGTGTTAAGTTCCTTGCGCAGCGCGCCGAGCTCGTCGACCACGCCGGTATTGTCCGCAGAACCGGCTACTTGTGGTGGCGAGGCAGACGCGTGCCCTATGCCGTACATCCTGTGGCGGTGAGCCTGTTCCGCCTCGGCGAGCCGGCGCGCTTTTTCCTTGGCCTCACGGCGGTCCATTTCCTCGGATTGTTTCTTGCGCAAAAGGTCTTTGACCTGGTCGGCATCGAGAAGCCCGGGAATGCCGAGGAAGTCGGCCTCCTCATCGGAGGTTACATCGCCGGTATTAAATTGCGAGCCGTTATAGAGCAGGCCAGAAAATTCGGCTTCGGCGCCTAAGGACTCATAAGACTTTTCCAGCATATCTGGTTCGGTCTTTTTCTGGTTTGCTTGCTCGAGTAGCTCGTCGTCCCAGCCTTCTTTCTCAGTCTTTTCTTTGCCTAAGACGTGGTCGCGGGATTTTTCCATGTGCTCGGCAAGGCCGAGCAGCACAGGGACGGAGGGCAGGAATACCGAGGCGGTTTCGCCAGGCATGCGGGAACGCACGAAGCGGCCGATTGCCTGGGCGAAGAACAAGGGGGTCGACGCGGAGGTAGCGTAGACGCCCACTGCGAGGCGGGGAACATCGACGCCCTCGGACACCATGCGTACAGCAACCATCCATTCATCGGTAGAGTCCGCAAATTCTTGAATGCGGTCAGAGGAGCCTGGGTCATCGGACAAAATCACCGAGACTGGGGTATTGGAGAGTTGCTTGAGGATTTTCGCGTAGGCGCGGGCGGTGGTGGTATCGGAAGCCAGCACGAGCCCGCCGGCATCCGGCATATTGCGCCGCATCTGTATCAAACGGGTATGAGCCGCTTGCAGCACAGCTGGGATCCATTCGCCCTTGGGGTCAAGTGCGGTGCGCCAAGCGCGCGCAGTCTGTTCTACGTTCATGATGTCACCCAAGCGCGCGGAGTGCTCCTCTCCGGCTGAGTCCCGCCAGCGCGCCTCGCCGGAGTAGGACAAGAAGACGACGGGGCGCACGACGCCATCGGCAAGCGCATCGCCGTACCCGTAGGTATGGTCGGCGCGCGAGACCTTATGGCCTTCCCCATCGTCCTCATAGCGAACAAAGGGAATGGGGGATTCATCGGAGCGAAACGGCGTACCGGTCAGTGCGAGGCGGTGGTTAACGTCGTCGTAGGCCTCCTTGACGCCGTTGCCCCAACTTTTAGCATCGCCGGCGTGGTGAATCTCGTCCAAGATCACCAAAGTGCGCCGCGCGGAGGCAACGGCGCGGTGTTTGAAGGGGTGCATGCCCACCTGGGCATAGGTCACCACGATGCCGTCCATGCTGGGGTTGACCGCCGAGGAGTTCGTGAAGGCAGGGTCCAAGGCCAATCCCACCCGCGCGGCTGCGGCGGACCACTGGGTTTTAAGGTGCTCGGTAGGCACCACGACGATGACGCGCTCTACCGTGCGGTTTTCCATGAGCTCCGTCGCGATGCGCAGGGCAAAGGTGGTTTTACCCGCACCTGGGGTCGCCACGGCCATAAAGTCTTGTGGCTTGGTGGCGAGGAATTTATCGAGGGCTGATTGCTGCCACGCGCGGAGATTCGTCTTCTTAAACGTCCTCACTTGCGGCGAAGACCCTTAAAAACGCGTTCGCAATCGGGGCAGACCGGCGAGCCCGGCTTTGCTTGTTTGGTTACCGGGAAGGTCTCACCGCACAGGGCAACGACAAACTTGCCGTTGACCGCGGAATCGAGGATCTGATCCTTTTTGACGTAGTGGAAGAACTTCGGCGTGTCATTATCCGTCGTCGAGGTGTCTTCGCGAATATCTGGCCGTTCAATTGTCTTCGTAGTCGTAGTCACGCACCCCATTTTGCCGCATCAGCATCGAACTTTGCGAGTCATGCGTCTACCCTTGGAGAACATGCACACTCTACGCAAGCCAACGCCGGCTTTCCCGTCCCCTGTTGAAGGGGTACACGCCGCGCTCCAGGGAGGTGCGTAATTTAAGTGTTTGGCAAAAAGGAACGTTTTCTCATCACGGATGCCAAGCTTTCGCCCGCACAAGATCGCAGGCGCCGGGAGTTATGGTACGGCTTTTTTCAATTCTTGCGCGTGCCATCCCTGCTCATTGCCGGGGTCTTTTTATACCTGCATTGGTGGCTGCTCGCGGCGATTATCGTGGGCGTGACTTTTCCTCTGCCGTGGATCGCCGTGGTGATTGGCAATAGCCGCGGTGAGAAGACGGACAAACGGGATAAAAATGTCTATAAGCCGGCGATGAATCGGCAGTTGTATTCGCAATATCAGAACCAGCAGATTTCCCCCAGCGGCTCCACGGCAATCGAAGCTCATCATCCCATCATCGACCATGATGATATTGCCTCCGACTAGCCGCATCATCAGCTTAAGTAGCACGACTGGAAAGGATCTTCACCCAGCATGACGCCCTTTGGCCCTCACTTCGATGCCGCCGCTCTGCGCGATCTGGCCCCAGAGTTAGCGGAGGCTTTCTCGCATGCCGGTTTTACTACCGATGGTTTAGCAGGGCATTTGGGCCCGGAACTTACGGAGGCGCTCTACCGTGGTGAGCCTGCCCCAGTGGCGCGCGGAACCGCGAGCGATTCCCAGCTCGATGTACTCATTCGCTTCTTCCTGCTGCATGAGCATTTGCCTGCCACGCTGCTTGCCGATGCCCTCGGGGCCCGCCTTGCCGCCAAGCTGCTGGATGCCAGCGTGGCGCTTTCCGATGATCGCGGCAATATCTACATCGCCCTTGATATCCGGCCCCATATCATCGTTGGATCCAATCGCCTCGTTTTTTCCGATGTCGATGCCTCGCTGGTGGAACACGTCCCCGGCGCGGATCACGTCTTGGGCGTCGGAGCGGCGAGCCTCTCGCTACTGCAATCGACGCCGGTGAGCCCGGTATCAACGGTACTTGATCTGGGCACCGGGTCAGGCGTGCAATTGCTGGGTCAGCTCGAGTGCGCGCGCAGCATTACAGCGACGGATGTCCACCGGCGTGCGCTTGATTTGGCCGCAGCAACCGTTGCTGCTGCGGGATCCAGCACCGAGGTAGAGCTTGTAGAAGGCTCGTGGTTCGAGCCCGTTGCGGGACGCACCTTTGACCGCATCGTTGCCAATCCCCCGTTCGTCGTTGGCCTGCCCGAGGTGGGCCATGTCTATCGCGATTCTGGTCTGAATTTAGATGGGGCTAGTCAATTGGTGGTATCCCAGGCAGTTGAGCACCTCACCCCGGGCGGAACAGCACATTTGCTCGCCGCCTGGGTGCACACCAGTGGGCACACCTGGCAACAGCGCGTGGCCTCGTGGCTGCCGGATAAGGGTATAGCTGCCTGGATAATTCAACGCGATATCGCCGATCCCTGCCTCTACGTATCCACTTGGCTCAAGGATGAATCTTTGGATGTGCGCAGCGATGAGGGCAAGGCCCGCTCCACGGCTTGGCTGGATCATTTCCACGACCACGAAGTCACAGGTGTCGGGTTTGGATTCGTCGCCATCCAAAAAATCGCCGCTAATGAGCCCTCCGATATCTTGGCCGAAGAAATGCCACAGCACTTTAGTGATCCATTGGGACCCGAAGTGGAAGAATACTTCGCCCGCGTGGCGTGGCTGCGCGACTTGGTGCCTGGTGAGTTGGAAGGCAAGCACTTCCAGGTGCGCCCTCAGCTGGCGCAGGAAGAAATCAGCGTGGCCGATACCGATAACAAACAAGGATTTAGCCGGGCGGTCATCCGGCTCACCCGTACCGATGGACCCCGGTGGAGCCACGAAGTCGATGAGCACTTGGCCGCAATCGTTGCAGGCCTATCTCCCCAGGGGCTCAACCTTGGCGATACCGTGAGCCTTTATGCTGCCGCGCACGGCTTCGATGAAGCAGAGCTGACTGCGGGCGCGCTTCCCGCCATTATCGATATGGTCCGTCACGGCCTGCTTATCCCCGCCGATCTGCTGCTCGAGGATAAGGTTTCCCCGGCTGCCCACACCGATTAGCACTTAATAGCCTTAATAGCACCGTACAGCCAAGAAAGGAAGGTTCTTTCATGCGCGCAGTACTAACCCGTGTGTCCGAAGCCGCGGTCACCGTAGCGGGCGAAACCGTCGGCGCCATCGACTGCCCGGAAACCGGCGGGATTTTAGCCCTCGTCGGTGTCTCTAGAGAGGATGTGGTGGATTGGAAACCGCGGGCGGAAAAGATGGCCCGTAAGATAGCGGAGCTGCGCATCCTCGAGGGTGAAGTATCGGTTGCCGATGCCGGAGCGCCGGTGCTAGTAGTAAGCCAGTTCACACTTTACGGCCGCACCGCCAAGGGGCGGCGCCCATCGTGGGTCGATGCAGCCCCCGGAGAAGAGGCCGAGCCGGTCATTGCGGCGATCGTCGCAATGCTGCGTGAGCGCGATATCACGGTTGCAACAGGCCGATTCGGGGCGGTGATGCGCGTATCCTCTGTCAATGAAGGCCCCTTTACGGTTGTGGTCGAGACCTAATGCCCTCTCCCGTATTCTCTCATCACCAGGCGCTTCCTTACTCGCGTGCATATTCACGCCCGCAATTGACGAGGAACTGGCCCGCAACGCACCTCAGTCTATCTAGCTATACATATTGGAGGGCGCAGCGCAAGTTTTGAGAGGGTGATAATTAACCTACTCAGAATGTAATAATTTATTATCACCTTGCATCGTTGTGGGCTTATACTTGAGACGTAACGAAGCGAATGGGCTGGACAAGAGCGAAAAAAATTTATTTTCAACCCCTTGGCCGCACACACTGGTAAGAGAAAACTTTTTCTCACTCCAGGGTGGCAGGAGCCCGCAAGCTTCGGTCAACCCCATGCAGAGGAGGAAAGAAAATGTCCCACAAGCTCTTGCGCCACGGACAAGTCGAGCACCCAAAACACGGCGCACAAATTGCAGAACAACTACCCGCGGAAGAAATGCCCCCCGCGGAGGGGATAGACACCCCCTTCGAAGGTCGAAAAAGCGCCCCAGCGTGGAACAAAGAAGACACCGTATGGATGCTCTCGCTGTTCGGCACCGCCATTGGCGCAGGCGTACTCTTCCTTCCTATCAACGCTGGCATCGGCGGCATCATCCCGCTGCTTATTATGACGGTCGTCGCCTTGCCGATGACCTATTGGGCCCACCGCGGCATGACTCGTCTGGTCCTTTCCAGCTCAAAGCCGGATGGCGATCTCACCGACGTCGTGGAAGAACACTTCGGCGTGAAAGCCGGCGTGTTGATGAATATCCTGTACTTCCTCTCCGTCTACCCCATCCTATTGGTGTACTCGGTAACAATCACCAACACGGTCAATTCCTTCTTGGAAAACCAGCTGGGTATTAATCCTCCGGACCGCTGGCTTACTTCGCTGATTCTAGTAGGCGGCCTCATCCTGGTGGTGCGTATGGGTAAAAACGTGGTTGTCCACGTCATGTCCTACTTGGTCTATCCGTTCATCGGCATCCTGGTCTTGCTCTCGCTGTACCTCATCCCCAAGTGGAATACCGCACTATTTGATACCTTCGACCTCAACGTCGCGCGCGAAGCCTCCGGCCACAGCATGGGCGTTACCTTGATGCTCTTGGTGCCAGTCATGGTCTTTTCCTTCAACCACTCGCCCATGATTTCTTCCTTCGCCGTTGACCGCCGCCAGACCTACGGCAAGTACGCGGAATACAAGTCCCGCAACATCTTGCTCCGCGCGGAAATACTCATGGTCGTCGTCGTAATGTTCTTCGTCTTCTCCTGCGCGCTGAGCCTATCGCCCGCAGATATGGCGGAGGCCAAAGAGCAAAATATCACCATCTTGTCGTACTTAGCCAACCACTTTGATAACCCCGTCATCCAGTGGATCGCCCCCATCATCGCCATGATTGCCGTAGCTAAGTCCTTCTTGGGCCACTACCTGGGCGCTGCCGAAGGTTTTGAGGGTCTCCTAGTCAAAGGCAACAAGAACGCAAATAAAAATGATGCGGAATCCAGCCACAAGCTCGATACCATCACGCTCATCTTCATGCTGGTTACCGCATGGCTCATCGCCTGGGCAGATCCTTCCATCCTCGGCATGATTGAAACCCTGTGTGGTCCGACCATCGCTATCATGCTGTTCCTCATCCCGATGATTGCTATCCACAAGGTCCCGGCGCTCGCCCGCTTCAAGGGCAAGGTCTCCAACTACTTCGTCTTCATCATGGGCCTTGTCGCCCTCGCCACCATCATCTACTCCATCGTGCAGGCTTTCTAAGTAGCCCTGACTACTCAGGATTTTCCAGGAGAAAACCATGTTCATCAGCATCTTCGATATGTTCAAGATTGGTATCGGCCCCTCAAGCTCACACACGCTCGGGCCAATGAAAGCCGGCAAAGCTTTCGTCGACGAACTTAAAGAAAAAGGCCTCATGGATAAGGTCACCCGCGTCCAGGCCAACGTATACGGCTCCCTCTCGCTGACCGGTGTGGGCCACTCCACTGACAAAGCCATTCTGCTGGGCCTGGCAGGCGAAGAACCAGAAACGGTCGATATCGATGGCATCTCCGCCTTCATGAAAGAGATTAACCAGAGCGAGACGCTACTTCTCGGTGGCACCCACCAGGTGAGCTTTCCCAAAGACGGCGGCTTCTACTTCCACGATGATTACCTCCCCATGCATGAAAACGGCATGTGCCTTATCGCCTTTGCCGGCGAGGAGGACATCCTGCACAAGACCTACTACTCCGTGGGCGGCGGGTTCATCGTCAAGCAAGAAGACTTCGCCACGCGCAGCCAGGATACTGTCGATGTTCCATTCGCCTATTCCAGCGCGGAAGAATTACTCGCGCTGTGCGAGACTCATAATATGACCCTTCCGGAGCTTGGAAGGGCCAATGAAATGGTGCTGCACAGCGAAGAGGACATCAACGAGCACCTGCGCAAGGTCCGCGATGTTATGTACACAGGCATCAAGCGCGGCTCCACCACCGATGGCCCCCTCCCTGGTGCCTTGCTCGTACCGCGCCGCGCCGCTGCCCTCAAGCGCAGGCTGGAGCAATCAGACCCTCACGATGGCCTCAACATTTTGAGCTGGGTAAATATGTTTGCCTTGGCCATTTCGGAGGAAAACGCCTCCTGTGGCCGTGTCGTCACCGCACCTACTAACGGCGCATGCGGCGTCGTGCCTGCGGTACTAGCTTATTTCGATGAATTCGTCGAGCCAGTCACCCCAAGCATGTTTGCTGACTATATTTTCGCCTGCAACCACATCGCTGCTCTCTACAAGATGAATGCCTCCATTTCCGGTGCAGAAGTAGGCTGCCAGGGAGAAATTGGCGTCGCTTGCTCCATGGCTGCGGCCGGGTTAGCTCAACTCATGGGAGCGACACCGGAACAAGTCTGCGTGGCTGCCGAAATCGGCATGGAACACAAATTAGGCCTAACCTGTGACCCAGTCCTAGGCCAAGTTCAAATCCCCTGCATCGAGCGCAATGCAGTAGCCGCGGTAGATGCGATTACCAGCGCACGTATGGCTTTAGACCGCGAAAGCAAGCCCTGCGTAAGCCTCGATGAGGTCATTTGGACCATGTACAACACCGGTAAGGAACTCAACGCTAAATACCGGGAGACCTCCCAAGGTGGCCTCGCCCTAGCGGTGCACCCGCCAATTCCGGTATGCGGTTAATGCCGGCAACCTAAGCTCCGGAGAGGGCGCCTTTAAAAACGAGGGGGTGAGTACTTGGGCACGGCCGGGTACTCGCCTCCTTAGTCGTTTCTTTGCGGTGTATTCTCAATAATCTGACAGGAATTAAAAGGACATGCTTCAGCTAATGAATCTTTCTAGCAGCCATGCCCCCGAAGAAAACTTCCTCGAGCAATACATACCACTCGTCGATTTCCTCGGTCAGGCCATGGGCCCCAACACCGAAATCGTGCTCCATGATCTCGATGTACCCGATAAATCCATCATTGGCATTGCCAATGGACACATCTCCGGTCGCGAACTCGGTGGCCCGGTCACAGACTTTGCCCTCTGGTTTATGAAACAAGGCGACGCGGCAGCCGTTCCTATGATGACCGGATACCGCGCAGTCAATGGCGAAGGAAAAGTCTGCCGCTCCTCGAGCTATTTCCTCCGCGACGCCACCGGCCATATGCGCGGCATGCTATGCATCAATGTGGAACTATCCGAGCTTATCCAGATCCGCGATGCCGCTGATACGTTGATTGGCGGCGCCGAAGCCCCGGCTCTCGATAAGGCGAAGGCCTTCGGTGGCTACCCCGGCACCACCGCACCGCCAAAAACTCCCGCATTGGAAGCGGCTGCGAATAAAAAGCCGGAAGAACCCTATAGCGAATCGCTGCGCTCCAACGTCGAGCACCTGTTGGACTCCATGCTGGATTCCGCGATTTCCACCCATTCCACCCCGGTCACGTCCATGCAGCGCCATGAACGGCTTGAAGTCATCGCTACCCTGGAAGATGATGGTTTCTTCCTTCTCAAAGGTGGTATCGCCGCAGCAGCCGCTCGGCTCGGAGTATCTGAACCCACGGTATACCGTTACCTCGTCCAAGTCCGCGGCTAAGATTTTCGTTCCACGTGGGCGTGGCAATCTTGCTACATTCACGTGGTGCATGTGCTGTCCGGCGCCCCTAAAAAGGTAGGATACAACAGCCGGCGAGTCGCTGTTTTTTACCAGTGCGAGATACGTGGGAACTAAATGCGTCCCGACACCGTTGTAGCTTATGAAACAGGCGACAATTTCAGGAGGCTAAGAGATGACGAACCCATCTGCCAACACCGCCAATGGTACTTCGACTGCCCCTACTGATGAGGAACAAGAAGTAGACCGTGGGTCCCGCCGCAATCAAACCAATGACAATCCCTCTGCGGACCTGGTACGCGTCTACCTCAACGGAATTGGCAAAACCGCCCTACTGAGCGCCGAAGACGAGGTTGAACTCGCGCAGACGATTGAAGTGGGCCTGTATGCAGAGTACAAGCTCAATAACGCAGATAAGCTAACACGCGCGGAAAAACGCGACTTGAAAATCTTGGCCCGCGAGGGCAAGAAGGCCCGTTCCCACCTGCTAGAGGCAAACCTCCGCCTCGTCGTCTCCCTGGCCAAGCGCTATACCGGCCGCGGAATGCCGCTTTTGGATCTTATTCAAGAGGGCAACCTTGGCCTTATCCGTGCTATGGAAAAGTTCGATTATGCCAAGGGCTTTAAGTTCTCTACCTACGCCACGTGGTGGATCCGTCAAGCTATTACCCGCGGCATGGCGGATCAGTCGCGCACCATCCGCCTTCCGGTTCACTTGGTGGAGCAGGTGAATAAGCTCTCCCGTATCAAGCGTGAGATGTATCAGTCCTTAGGCCGCGAGGCGACCAATGAGGAGCTGTCGGAGGAATCCGGCATCGATGAGGACAAAATAGAGATGCTGCTGCGTCAGTCCCGTGATCCGGTCTCGCTCGACATGCCCGTTGGTACCGATGAGGAAGCCCCGCTGGGTGATTTCATCGAGGATGCTGAGGCTACCGATGCTGAGACTGCTGTTGTAGCCTCCATGCGCCACTCCGATATCCGCGGTGTCATCGATACACTAGAAAAGCGCGAGCAGGATGTCATTCGCCTGCGCTACGGCTTGGATGACGGCGTGCCACGCACCCTTGACCAGATTGGTCGCCGGTTCGGACTCTCGCGCGAACGCGTACGCCAAATCGAGCGCGAGGTCATGGCGAAATTGCGGGATGGCAACCGTGCTGACCGCCTGCGCGAGTACGCGCTATAAAATTTTTCGCCCCCTAGACACTCTTTAATCGCGACCTCGAATATGCCGCCGAAGATTTCTCAATGCACTTTCGAGGTCGCGTTTTCCATGCAAGCGGCGAGCTCAATTCAGTCTCCTAATATCGCTCCAGCAAACTTAGGGCCACTTAAGCTAGTCTAGATACAAAATGTAAAAACACAGTCTGCCTTGTGCACGGCACGCATTACTGTTTTCGAAGAAAGGTATGCCCACGTGAGGGACCTCGTTGATACTACTGAGATGTACCTTCGGACCATTTATGAATTGGAAGAAGAAGGCATCACTCCCCTGCGCGCCCGGATCGCCGAACGCCTAGAGCAATCCGGACCTACTGTGTCCCAAACCGTAGCTCGCATGGAGCGCGATGGCCTCCTTCACGTTCGTTCGGATAGGAGCTTGGACCTTACTGAAAAAGGACGCGAATTGGCTACGGCGGTTATGCGCAAGCACCGCCTCGCAGAGCGTTTGCTTACTGATGTCCTCGGGCTCGAGATCAGCAAAGTCCACGACGAGGCCTGCCGCTGGGAGCATGTGATGAGTAAAGAGGTGGAAAAGCGCGTGGTAACAGTCCTCGATGATCCCAGTCGTTCTCCTTTTGGCAACCCAATTCCGGCGCTGTCAGATTTGGGGGTTCAGGTCCCCGAACCATCGATTGGTACACGGGCTATTGATCTCCCCAATGGGGAAGAAAAAACCGCCAAGATTATTCAGATCAATGAAATATTGCAGGTAGATGAGGCTACCTTCCGGGAACTTGTACGAGCTGGAATCCGAATCGGTACCGAAGTCACCGTGGTCAATAATGACGGCACTATTTCGCTTACCACTGACGAGGGCACGACCGTCACCTTGGCAGATAATCTGGCACACGCAGTGCGTGTGGAGGTCTAGGCCATGAAGCTTCTGGTTACTGGCGGTGCCGGCTATGTTGGCAGCGTATGTTCCGCAGTCCTCGTGGAGCAAGGCCACGACGTCACCATCATCGATAACTTTTCTACGGGCAACCGGGATGCGGTGCCGCACGCGGCTCGCGTGGTCGAAGGCGATGTGGCAGACAAGGCCGCAGAGGTACTGGGGGAAGGCGAGTTTGAGGGCGTCTTACACTTCGCCGCTCGCTCGCTCGTTGGTGAATCCGTGGAAAAGCCGGACGTATACTGGAAGCACAACGTGGTGACTACGCTGCGCTTGCTCAACGCCATGCGCGATAACGATGTGAAAAGCCTTGTCTTTTCTTCCACCGCGGCCACCTACGGCGAACCGGAACAGGTTCCTATTACTGAGGACATGCCGGCCCAGCCCACAAACCCCTATGGTGCTAGCAAACTAGCTATCGACTACATGATTTCATCTTTTGCACAGGCATTTGGGCTCGCAGCCACGTCCCTGCGCTATTTCAATGTAGCCGGTGCCTACGGCTCCATCGGTGAAAACCGCAAAATTGAAACCCACCTTATCCCCATTGTCCTGCAAGTTGCATTAGGGCACCGCGATAAGATTTTCATTTATGGCACGGATTGGGATACCCCGGATGGAACGCCGGTGCGCGACTACATCCATGTCTGCGATCTTGCCGATGCCCACGTGCTAGCTCTCCACAGCAACACCCCCGGGACCCACCAAATCTATAACTTGGGTTCCGGCGAAGGATACTCCGTCAAGCAAGTCATCGAGATGTGTCGCAAAGTAACCGGCCACGAGATTCCGGCGGAAATCGCCCCACGTCGTGCCGGAGACCCAGCCACGCTTATTGCGTCCTCGGAAAAAATCAAGCGGGAATTGGACTGGAATCCCCGACACACTGACTTAGAAACCATCGTGACCGACGCATGGAATTTTACTCGTCAACTCGGCGACCGGGCTCATTCAGCACACCGCTAAGCAATGCCACCGCCAGCAATTCCCGCTGCCTCCCGTGCGGCGTCACAACCGCGGATCAAGCTAGCAACGAGGCGTTCCCCCATTCCACTGCGATATGCTTGGGCAATGAGCTGGCTCAGATTGTGCCTCGGAGCCTCATCAATGGCGACGGTAAGCGCTGGGCCTGCATAAACCCCAAATCTCTGCGCCACCTGAGTCGCTGCATATAACGCCAAGGCGTTGGAGCGGATAATGCCGCCAAAAGTGCGCGCCGTAGCTAAGAGCAACGTACCAGCCGCATGCGAAGATTCAACAAGGTTCCGGATAACCAGGTCGCGCATCCACGTCGTCGACATCCACATCGCAGCCGCGCAGAGTAATTCTTCGTTTTCCAAGGTCTCTTCCAAAGTTTCTACCTCGCTGAGCACATACTGCACATCCGCAATGAGGCGCTGGACAACACGGATGGGATCCGTGATGCCATAGCCATGGCCGGCTCGCATCTGCCGGGACAATTCCTCTGCGCAGCGCTGCATGGATGCGATTTCATCTTGCCCGAAGTAAGGGTTATGCGGGGCGAATTGCTGGACGAGCTCGTCACGGGAAAGCTCTGGTAGGGTGCCGTTTTCTACGCAGGCGCGCATGGAGGAACTAGTGGAAATAGCCGGAATTATTCCTTCGGTCCAGGCTGGCATAGGGCCTTCGCCGTTTTCAGTACTACAGCCGAATACCAGGTCATAGGCAGTCGATGTCGCAATCTCTTCCACCAACCAGCAGGCATCGATTCCGGTACCCTGGTCATCTTCGAAATGATAGAGCGACTCGATTACTTCCCAGAGCTCCACTTCGGCGCGCTGAGAAATAATAAAACATAGAATGGCTTCTGGACTTCCACAGTGAAAGGCATTCATGATCTCGGGCAGGGCCGCGGGAACATCGGAAAGGTCGAAACGGGCAACAGGTCCCATGCTGCGACCCGTTGAAGTTGGTTCGATAGAGATGAGGACGATGGATTCGGCTGGGAAGAATCCGAGAATTCCTGGAATATTCGCAAGGATGTCCCCGGGTGTACGGATGGGTTGTTGTGGTGTTGTGATCTTCATGGCTCCTAGATTCGTGGCCTACGGCAAGTACCGAAAGCCCAGAACAGACCGATGGCCGAAATCTGTGGACAAGGTAGGCGGAGGGAGACATCGGCAAGCAGTTATGCACAGGCTCGCCGCCGTAACCCTGGCGCGGGCTGTTTCGTTAGGGCATAATGATTTATTTAGCTATTTCGCGGACGCTGTACTGAATACCGAACGCGCGTGGGAATAGTGCGGTCCTGGCGGTCGTTGATCTAACTTAAGAGACCAAGGAGGTAACACATCATGCACGAACAAGAGCGCAGCATGTACGAATTGGAGTACCCCGCTCCGGTGGTCAAAGACAATTCCGGTGAAGGAAAGGGCCCAACCATGGTCGTTGCCATGCACGGCTATGCCGATGCGGGCCAGGCCGTGGAGTCGAGCGCCGATCATC
Organism: Corynebacterium macginleyi; assembly: GCF_003688935.1. Taxonomy (GTDB): domain Bacteria; phylum Actinomycetota; class Actinomycetes; order Mycobacteriales; family Mycobacteriaceae; genus Corynebacterium; species Corynebacterium macginleyi. Next base: position 164,334 of record NZ_REGE01000002.1, read on the forward strand.
TCAAGGCTGCACTGGGAAACCGCCAACTAGCCTCATTTAACTCGGACGAGCTCATTGATTACCGCTCCCGCCGCCCCGCCGTCACCATCGATAACGACCGAGCCCTCGAGATAGAACCGATGGACTTGGGACTGAAGGTACTCCGGGATAATTCCGGCAAGTCTTTCCTCCTTTTATCCGGTCCTGAGCCAGATTTGCGCTGGGAAGCTTTCACCACGGCGGTGGTGAAGCTGGTTGAGAAATTCGATATTGAAGACACCATCATGCTCTACGCCGCGCCGATGCCCGTGCCGCACACGCGGCCCACCGTGGTCACCGCGCATGGTTCTTCCTCCCGCCTGACGGAAGGCATGGTCTCGATGGATTCGACAATGATGGTTCCCGGTGCCGCCGCGCTCTACATCGAAAAGGCACTCGCGGATAAAGGTCGAACTGTAGCGGGCTATACCGCGCACGTGCCGCACTACCTGGCCGCCTCCCCTTACCCGCAGGCAACCCTAGAACTCCTTGATTCCGTGGCCAAGGCAGCCCAACTCAATATTCCGCTGGGCAGCATTGAGGCGGATATTTCTCGCGTCGAGGGCCAGCTGGAAGAGCAGGTCACCGGATCGGAGGAGATTGAAAGCGTCGTCCAGCAATTGGAGCAGCAGTACGATGCCTTCATGGAACGCTACCGCCAAGAGCACCCGCAAGCCATCATGCCAGGTGAAGAACCCTTACCCAGCGCAGAGGAAATCAGCGAAGAATTTGAGGCCTTCCTCGCCTCGCTCAATGAGGAGGATAGCAAGGGGTTTATCCACACAGATTTTGATGACCGCGAAGGCTCTGTCGATGACAGAGACTTAGGCGACGATATCTAACGAACTCGCCCCTATCGCCGCTAAGGTGGTAGGGGTGAATTTATCTCAACAGCTGCCAGATTTAACGGAAGTACCCGAGGCCTTCATAGATGAGGCGATTTGGGATACTTTTAACTCGTGGACCGCCAGCAAGGGAATCAATTTATATCCCGCGCAGGAGGAAGCCTCGCTCGGCATCCTGGCCGGAGATAATGTGATCCTCGCTACCCCTACTGGCTCGGGAAAATCCATGGTAGCCAACGCCGCCCACTTTATCGCCCTAGCCCGCGGTCAACGCAGTTTTTATACCGCGCCCATTAAAGCTCTGGTAAGCGAGAAATTTTTTGCGCTCTGTGAAATCTTCGGCGCGGAAAACGTAGGTATGATGACCGGCGATGCCACCGTGAACGGCAACGCCCCCATCATCGCCGCCACGGCCGAGATCGTTGCTAATATCGCGCTTCGCGATGGCGCCGCGGCCGCCATCGATCAAGTAGTTATGGACGAATTCCACTACTACTCCGATCCAGATCGTGGCTGGGCGTGGCAAGTTCCACTCCTAGAGCTACCCAAGGCACAGTTTCTCTTGATGTCTGCCACCCTCGGTGATACCGACTGGCTGCAGGAGGATCTCACCCGCCGCACGGGGCGCGAGACCGATCTCGTGGCCGGATCCACCCGGCCGGTGCCGCTGGACTTTTCTTATGTTTTCAGCGCGGTGCACGAAACCATCGAAGAGCTACTCGCTGATAAAAAAGCTCCCATATACGTCGTGCACTTCTCCCAACGCGAAGCAGCAGAGCGAGCCCAGGCCTTGACCTCGCTTTCTAGCATCATAAGCACAAAGGAAAAAGAAAGCATCGCTGAAGAAATCGGCAGCTTCCGCTTTACCACTGCCTTTGGCAAAGACCTTTCTAAGCTATTACGTAAGGGCATCGGAGTCCACCATGCGGGAATGCTGCCCAAGTACCGACGCCTAGTAGAGCGCCTCGCGCAACGCGGTCTTCTCAAGGTTATTTGCGGCACCGATACATTGGGTGTGGGAATCAACGTGCCCATCCGCACCGTGTTGATGACCGGTCTAGCCAAGTTTGATGGGCAACGCCAGCGCATCTTGAAGTCGCGTGAATTCCACCAGATTGCGGGGCGTGCTGGCAGGGCGGGCTATGACACAGAAGGTACCGTGGTCGTCGAGGCGCCTGAGCACGAGATTGAAAATGCTAAGGCCCGCAGGCGCATTGGCGATGACCCAAAGCGGCTGAAGAAGCTTAAGAAGAAATCCGCGCGCGAAGGCGAAGTCTCGTGGTCCGAGAAGACCTTTGCTCGGCTGACGCAAGCAGAACCGGAGCAGTTGACTTCGCAATTCCGGGTCTCGAATTCGATGCTACTCAATGTCTTAGCGCGCCACGGCGATGGCTACGCGCATATGCGCCAACTCTTGCGCGATAACCATGATCCCCGCAGCAAGCAAAACAAGCATATTCTCACCGCCCTCGACCTATTCCGCGGATTGGTTGATTCCGGCGTGGTCCAAAAATCCACCAAAGGGCTAGATATCTACGGCCGCCCCTACCACCTAGTGCGGGAGTTACCGCGAGACTTTGCCCTGAACCAACCCCTTGGCCCCTTTGCCTTGGCCGCGCTCTCCTTGTTGGATCCAGAGACGGATAGTTATCACCTCGACGTAATCTCGGTCTTTGAGGCCATCCTCGACGATCCTCGGCAGGTGTTGCAGGCTCAGCAGAAGAAGCGGCGCGGGGAAGAAATTGCCGCGCTCAAGGCGGACGGAGTGGACTATACCGACCGCATGAATATCGTGGAAGATATCACCTGGCCCAAGCCTCTAGAAGAGCTACTCGAGCAGGCCTACGATACCTTTGCTGAAACCAATGCGTGGATAAAAGAATTCGAGCTGCGGCCGAAATCCGTCGTGCGTCACATGGTAGAAAATGCCATGACGTTCTCGGACTTGGTGTCCACCTACGGCTTATCCCGGTCTGAAGGAGTTATCCTCCGCTACCTCACCGACGCATGGCGGACGCTGAAGCAGTCCATCCCGGATGAATACACAACACCCCACATTGAAGACATCATTGTCTGGTTAGGCGAGCTTATCCGCCAGGTGGATTCCTCGCTTGTCGATGAATGGGCACAAATGGCAGGTGACGATTCCCCCATCGATCAAGATACGCTCGACCGCGAACTAGCCTTTGGTGTCGAAGACCCTACTGCTCTGACTGCCAACCGCCGGGCCTTTGGCATTATGGTGCGCAATTACATGTTCCGACTCACCCAACTCTTCGCGCGGGAGGAAGAAGACCACCTCGCCGCGGTATTGGATTATCTAGACCAGGTTCCCGATTTTGGTGCCATCCTGGATGACTATTTCGATGAATACGACGATATTGATACCGGCCCCGAGGCCCGCGGACCAGAATACTTCCAGTTAAAAGAATCAAACTCCCGCAGCTGGCCCGTGCGGCAGATCCTCAAGGATCCGGCAGGGGATCGCGCTTACCACTTCGTTGCCATAGTCGATCTGGACGCGTCCGATCAAGCAGGTGAAGTCCGCCTTTCAGAGTTTCACGTCGAATACTAAGCACACCCGAGTTGAGTATAACGGCGTAAGCAAACTCTCCCCTGCAACCAGAATCCTAGGAAGAGAAAGGAACCAGTAACCGGGATGGTAACCGGCTGATTAAGCAGGGTCCTTAGCGTGCAGCCTCGATCTGGACTGCCTGCGCGACTGCTTGAATAACAGAAGCAACCTTGATGGCCTCCCAGATCTGTTCCTTCGTCACGCCGGCATCGCTAATCTTCTGGGTATGTGCGCCCAAGCAGTGCTCGCAGCCATTAATAGCGGAAACGGCGATGTTCCACAGCTCGAAGGTAGCGTCCTCCACCCCGGGCTTAGAGATGAAGTTCATCCGCAGACCAAACTTGACCTGTGCATAGTCATCGCCCAACCACCCCTTAGCGCGGTAGGCAACGTTATTCATTGCCATCACAGTGGCAGCGCCGTAGGCAGCGTTGATAGCTTCCTCAGAGAGGTGCTCTTGCGCTTCCTCCGCAATTTCAGAAATCACGGTGTCATTGCGGGTAGCTGCTGCCGAGGCCAATAAGGCACCCCACAGCTGCTCTTCATTCAGCTCGGTCGTGCGGGTCAAGGCACCGAGGTTGAGCTTCTGATCCTTGGCGTATTCCGGCAGTGCCGACTTCAAGTTTTCGATAGACACGGTCTCTCTCCTTCTAAATTTTTGCTCAGTGACTTAAATTTCAAGAAAGATGCGTGCTTACCCGCCTTACGGGCCGAGAAGCACGCACACTTAACTGAGGTTTAAAGCTGGGCCTGAACGACATCCATCTTGTCGATGTTCTTGGTTGGGTCGTTCTTTTCCCAGTTGCAGGCACAGACCTCTTCGGACTGCAGTGCGTCGAGGACGCGCAGGACCTCGTCAACATTGCGGCCGACAGCATCCGGGGTAACGGAGACGAACTGGATGACACCATCTGGATCGATGATGAAGGTCGCGCGGTCAGCAACACCGTCAGCGTTTTCTACACCCAGCGCACGGATCAGGTCGTGGCGCACATCGGAGAACATTGGGAACGGAACTTCCTTGAGCTCTGGGTGGGTTGCACGCCAGTTGAAATGAGCAAACTCATTATCGGTGGAGCCACCCAGTACCTGGGTGTCGCGGTCCTGGAACTCCTCGTCCAGCTTGCCAAAGGCAGCGATCTCGGTGGGGCAGACGAAGGTGAAGTCCTTAGGATAGAAGAAGACGACCTTCCACTTGCCTTCGTACTTATCCAAAGAAACCTGCTCGAAGTAGTCCTCTGGCTGGCTAGCGTTAACATCGTGCAAGTCGCCACCGGTCAGGGCGGTGAGGTTGAATTCTGGGAACTTTTCACCAACGGTCATAATCGGCATGTTCTTCAACTCCTAGTTTATAGGGTAATCTTTTATGTTTACGGCGGTCCCATACCTAGGACCTTGGGCCGGACCCGCTCCGGCCCGACACCTAAGACAATACCATTAAATTCGGTCCCGTCAATAGCAAATCCTATAGATAGATGTTAGAGTGATAGGCATGTATAATAAAGAATATCGACCAACACTAGCCCAGCTGCGCACGTTTGTCACCGTGGCTGAGAATAAGCACTTCGGCACCGCGGCCGCCAAACTGGGGATTTCTCAGCCTTCCCTCTCCCAAGGTCTGGTAGCACTCGAGCAGGGACTCGGTGTGCAACTCATCGAGCGCTCCACCCGCAAAGTAATTGTCACCTCAGCCGGCGAAACCCTCTTGCCTTATGCCAAATCCACCCTCGAGGCCGCCGACACCTTCCTCGCCCACGCCCGCGGCGCTCATGGCACACTGGCTGGCCCGCTCACCATCGGCGTTATCCCAACTATCGCCCCGTATATACTCCCCGACTTGCTGGCGATGATTTCGGCAACCTACCCGGAGCTTCAGCCGCGCTTTGTGGAAGAGCAAACCCAGCACCTTATCGCGCGCTTGCGCAACGGCAACCTCGATTTAGCCGTCCTCGCCCTGCCTTCTGAGGCCACGGGCATGGTGGACAGTCCCCTGTATACTGAGGACTTTGCCATCGTCAGCCCGCCCGATCACCCCATTGCCGGGCGTACCGACGTCCGGGTCGCGGAGTTGCGGGACTTGGACTTGCTGCTGCTTGACGATGGCCACTGCCTCCGCGACCAAATCGTCGATCTCTGTCGGCACGCCCACGTCAACCCGGCAGAGGCAACAAATTCCGTCACGCGCGCCTCGTCCTTGACCACAATTATGCAGCTGGTCATGGGCGGGCTCGGCTGTACCCTTATCCCCAAGTCCGCGTTGGCCACAGAATGTCACGGTAAAAACCTCGGCGTGGCACACTTTGCCCCCGATGTCACAGCCGAACGCGAAGTCGGCCTCGTCTTCCGCTCCTCCGCCGCACGCAGTGGAGAGTTTCGCGAATTCGGAGCCCTCATTACGGCAGCCTACAAAAAGGCCTTGGACCGCTCGATACAGAGCCAAAACTAAAACGCCTCTATATTCTCGCTGACGTTCGCTCGGCCCTCGGTGCGATCGCAGCGCTACGCACGTTTAAGGTCACCGAAGCCGTGCCTCGGTGACCTTAAAACGATGGTGTTAGGATTGTGTGGGTTGACCGGTCGCGCGACCGGCACATTGGCGGAATAAATAAGCCGTAGACAATAAGCTAACCGGTATGGCCACAATCAAGCCAACAAAGAATAAGATGGCGCCGCCAATCGTAATGAACACGTTGAGCACGGTCAGCAATATAAGCTGGCCATAATTTCTTCTACCGGCGTCAAATCCGTTCTTGATGGCCTGGCCTAAGCCATCGCCATCGGCCGCAAACCACTGCATCAACATATAAAGCGGGTGGATTAACAAGCCGATGAGAGCCAATACAGCCAGGGTTCCGAGGAAGCCCGCCAGGGCTTCAAATACTTCTTCCACAGAGGCGTCAGCCCCCAAGTCTGGTCCGAGGAAAATTGAACCACCAACAAAGATGAATACAATCGCTGAGGTGATCACTCCGATGATGATCATGATCGCCAGCGGCTGCCACCACCGCACGTCCTTGCCCACATAATTCCACCCAGTGCGCTGGTCATCGATCTGGAATAGTGCCAGTCGCATCGCAAGCAGGCTCACCACGGCCGAGATTACATAGGATGCGATCTCTACAAACACTCTCCCGCCAGAGGCATACACCCCCTCTGCCGGAGTAACGGCACCGCTCACAATGGCAAGAGCTGTGAGAATAACGCCAGCGAGCAAGGAACCTAGTATCCACAATTTCCAGTTTTTAAACACCGTGCTAAAGGCCCACGAAATCGAATCCATGGCCGAGGGTTTACCGGTGAACTCTGCGGAGTTTGCAGAGTAGTTTTGTGCCTGGTATCCCGCATATCCTTGATTGTTAAAACTTTCTTGGCTTCCGCCGTAGGACGGCAGGTTATTGTAGCTCGGCTGGTCCTCCGGGTGTTCAGTTGGTTCGTAGCGTGGAAAATCATTATTTCCACCGAATTTGTCATCGTTCATCAGCGGTGCCTTCCTTCTGCATACGATGTGAGGGCAACGAGAAAAGTATCGTTCGGACAAGTATTTTCATGGTATCAACTTTTTCGACGCCACGTAGCCGGGGTAAGCTCATAGATTAGCCATGACACAGCATGAAACCACTACGTCGCCGGTCTCTAGCCGCGACGAACTTTTTGCAGCATTAGATAACGTCACCATCGCCGAGGCCCGCAACTTACGCCGTCGCCTGTCGAAGGCACGTGATCCCAGGGCCCTGCGTCAGATCGGCCGGGATATCCAGGCTGCCACAGACCGCCTTGCGCTTATCGATACCGCCATCCCTCAACTGACCTACCCCGATTCCTTGCCAGTCAGCAGGCGCGTAGAGGATATTGCCGCCGCAATTAAGGAAAACCAGGTCGTCATCATTGCCGGCGAGACCGGTTCCGGTAAAACCACGCAAATCCCCAAAATCTGCCTCGATATCGGCCGGGGCCGCCGTGGACTCATCGGCCATACACAGCCACGTCGTATTGCCGCGCGCACCGTCGCCGAACGCATCGCTTCCGAGCTCAACCAAGATATCGGGGAGTCTGTAGGCTACGCCATCCGCTTCGATGACCGCGTCTCTGAAACCACCGCCGTAAAACTCATGACGGACGGCATCCTGCTCGCAGAAATGCAGCGGGATCGATTACTCAATCAATATGACACCATCATTATCGATGAGGCGCATGAGCGCTCGCTTAATATCGACTTTCTCCTCGGGTACCTTAAGCGGCTGCTTCCCAAACGGCCCGATCTCAAGGTGATTATCACCTCCGCGACGATCGATCCGGAAAGTTTTGCCGAGCACTTCGCTCAACCGGATGGCACCCCTGCGCCCATTATCGAGGTATCCGGGCGTACTTACCCGGTGGAGATCCGTTACCGCCCCCTGGAATTCGAGGCCGATGGAAAGCTAGTGGATCAAGACCCGCTCGACGGCTTAACAGAGGCTATTGCGGAGCTTATGGCAGAAGGCGACGGCGATATTCTCTGTTTCTTCCCAGGCGAGCGCGATATTCGCGATGCCATGGAGGCCATCGAAGCCAAGAAATGGAAAAACGTGGAGGTCGCTCCCCTCTTCGGGCGCTTGTCTAACCAGGAACAGCACCGCGTTTTTAGCGATCACCGCGGGCGACGCATCGTTTTGGCCACCAATATCGCCGAAACCTCACTGACCGTGCCTGGAATCCGCTACGTAGTGGATACCGGCACCGCCCGTATTTCACGTTATTCCACGCGAACCAAGGTGCAACGCCTGCCCATTGAACCGATTTCCCAGGCCTCTGCCAATCAGCGCTCCGGTAGGTGCGGCCGCGTCGCCGATGGCATCGCCATCCGGCTCTATAGCGAGCAAGACTTTCATAGCCGGCCGGAATTTACTGACCCTGAAATCATCCGCACGAACCTGGCCAGCGTTATTTTGCAGATGGTCTCGCTCAAACTTGGCGATATCGAGCAATTCCCTTTCCTCCAGCCACCCGAGTTCAAATCGATTCGCGATGGCCTGACCCTCCTCCACGAGCTCGGGGCTCTCAAGGACAAGCACAAGGAACCGGCACTAACCGAAACTGGCCGCACATTGGCCCGTATCCCACTCGATCCTCGCATGGCGCGCATGCTTGTCGAGGCCCATACCAAAGGCTGCCTCCACGATGTGATGGTCATCGTTGCCGCCATGACAATCCAAGACGTGCGGGAGCGCCCACTGGAGTACCAAACGCAAGCCGATCAAGCTCACGCGCGCTTTAAGGACAAGACCTCGGACTTTTTGTCCATACTCAAGTTGTGGGATTACATCCAACAGACCCGCACTGAGCAATCGGGCAACAAGTTCCGCAAGCGCATGAAACAAGAGTTTCTCCACTATATGCGCATCCGCGAGTGGTTCGACTTGGTCCGCCAACTCAAAGACGTTTCTCAGCAGCTGGGTTGGCACTACCAACAAGGCACCGAGCGCCGGTCCGACGATATTCACATTGCGTTGCTGTCCGGCCTGCTTTCTAATATTGGTTCCCGCGACGGCAATTCCAAGGAATTCCACGGCGCACGCAATACCCACTTCCTCGTCTTTCCGGGTTCCGCCCTCGCCCGAAAACCGCCGGAATTCCTCATGGCGGCAGAGCTTGTTGAAACCTCTCGGCTCTGGGCCCGAGACGTTGCTGCCATCGATCCGGCGTGGGTAGAAAAGCTCGGCGCCGAACTGCTCAAACACAACTATTCCGATCCCACGTGGTCCCGCAAGCGTGCGGCCGCCACCGCGCGCCAAAAGTCCACGCTCTACGGCGTGCCCATCGTTGCAGATCGCATCGTGCCATATCACCGCGTAGATCCTGTCGCTGCGCGGAATATGTTCATCCGCAATGCGCTCATCGCTGGCGAGTGGAATGCACACCACGATTTCCTCAAAGCAAACGCCAAGGCCCTTGATGAGGCAGCCGAATATGAAGAAAAGGCTCGCCGCCGCGGGCTCATAGTGGATGAGGAGACACTTTTTGATTTCTATGACCAGCGCATTCCGAACAAGGTCACAACTGGCCGCCATTTTGATTCCTGGTGGAAGAAAAAGCGCCGGCAAGAACCCGACCTCCTGAACTTCGATCCGGCCACGCTTATCGATGACTCCCACGATGTCACCGAAGTCTCTTTCCCAAATCATTGGCGCAAGGGATCCATCAATTACGATCTGAGCTATAAATTCGAACCCGGTGATCCCCTCGACGGCGTCACAGTTATGGTTCCAGTTCCCATGCTTGCCGGACTCGATACCGAAGGGTTCGATTGGCTTGTTCCCGGGCTGCGATTCGAGCTCGTCAACGAGCTTATTCGCTCCCTTCCCAAGGCCCTGCGGCGCACCGTCGTCCCTGCCCCGGAATTTGCCGAACGTGCGATGGAATACCTCATTCCCTTCGAAGGAGCTCTCACTCAACAGCTTGCCGAAGTCTTGCGCGAACTCGGCGGCCATGGCATCAATGCGTCTGACTTCCAACCAGAAAAGTTGCCGGATCATTTGCGGATGAACTACGCGGCCATCGACAAGCGTGGCACCATCATCGATTCCGATAGGGACCTTACCGCCCTGCGCGAGCGCCAGGCAGGCCACATTACCTCGTCCGTATCCCAGGCAGGCCGCACCGCTGAATCCACCGCAGTCAGCGAATGGACCGATGATACCCTCGGCATCGTTGACGAGACCGTTACCACCACCGTCGACGGACACGAAGTGACCGCCTACCCAGCGCTGGTGGCCACCAAAGCCGGCGTTGAGCTTAAGGTGCACCCAACCAGGGCGGCTGCCGATGCCGCCATGGTCACCACCACCCTCACGCTTTTGATGCGCGAAATTCCCGTCTCGACCGCGCACATGGTAAAGGGCTTGCCTTTGCGGCAGCGCGTCGCTGTTGATAGATATCCCCATGGCGGTGCCGATGGTCTGGTCAATGACGCACGCGTCGCGGCAATCCGTGACCTCATGCTCGAAGCTGGCGGCCCAGTACGCTCCCCAGCGGCTTTTACTGAACTTAAGGATTCCGTGAAACCACAGGTCCCCGGCCGCGTACGCCAATCAATTGTCTCTATCGCACCCGGCTTGGCTGAGTACTCCAGCCTCCGCGCCGAGATTTCTCATTGGGACGGGCCTGCCATCGACGATATGGAAAAACAACTTGCATTCCTTCTTCCACCTAATGCCGTCACGGTTCACGGATCCGCGCACCTGCGGCACCTTCCCCGCTATATCCAGGCAATGCGCATCCGCCTGGAAAACCTGTCGCTCGACGCAGACCGCGATGCAGACCGCCAAGCCGAAATCGATAATGCCAAGGCCTATCTAGCAAACCGCCTGCGCAACCTCCCCGCGGGCCGCGAGAAAACGCGCGGGGTCAAAGAAATTCACTGGATGATCGAGGAATTGCGGGTCTCCCTATTTGCCCAACGCCTCGGCACGGCGCACGCAGTATCCCTGCGACGCATCCAAAAAGCAGTGGATAAGCTGCGCTGAACAGCGCAGTACCGGGATTCCCGCCACCGGCGGGGACTTCCACTTTCCCCACGGGCCAGCGAGCCGCAGATAAGAAATCTGTTCTCTCGGCCTTCGACGGCGCGGAAATTGGGCAACCCAAGGAAATCATACGTCTAAAATTCCAATTAAAACTGGTCCGAAATTCTGCTAACTCGGGAGCGAGACGGCTTGGAAACCGCGCTCAAATCCCGCAGCTTAAAGACCGCTGCGATCGCGCCGACGCATTAAACGAATCTCGGATTCAAAGTCATCCGCGCTTTCGAAGGATTTATACACCGAGGCAAAGCGCAGATATGCGACCTCGTCCAGGTCACGCAGTGGCTCAAGGATCGCTAGCCCAATTTCATTGGCGTTAACCTGGGAAGACCCATGCCCCCGGACGGTTTCCTCTACCTCTTGCGCCAACTTCTTAAGAGCATCATCACTAACATCACGGCCCTGGCAGGCGCGCCTGACACCCCGAATGAGCTTATCCCTGCTAAATGGTTCTGCGAGGCCGTTTCTTTTGACGACCAAAAGTACGGCCTTTTCTACCGTGGTAAAGCGGCCCTTACAGGAAGCACACTCGCGGCGACGCCGTATGGATGCGCCTGCATCAACCACGCGCGAGTCTATAACGCGGGATTGTTGATTATGGCAAAACGGGCAGTACACACTAGTCCTTTCGCTAATTTAGCTCCTCGGCTTAGTTTACCTACCGTGGCTGAGCAGAAAACCTGACGCCAATACTGCAGACCCCACCCTTCTTATACCCACCCCGTTGGGCAAACGGGCTTGATTGATGCCTGGGAGCATAAGGCGGTGACAGACACAGCATCGAGCTCGGAGTCTCCACCGAACCCAGATTTAGCGCAAGACGACACTACTGCACGATTGCTGCCTCTACTTGCTGTATCGAACCGCCAGGTCCGGTCGGTACCTCAGCGTCCGTGTCCATCAATCCACCAGCGATCGTGCCCACAAATACCGCGGCGCCGAAAACACCACCAAGGAAGTAATTGCTACGTGAACTATGTAAGTCCTCCTGTCTTATCATTTTCTTCGCTTCATCAGGCATAAGCTCAAAATTAGTCTCCACATTCGAATACTCTTTGAAGTTTGTTCGATAGCCGGATTCTAAGGTCCTAATTCCCCTCTTCTCATAGGCGGAATACTGCTTAACCCCATTCTGGTCATCAACATCCCAAATGGCGGCTGAAGGTACAATCTGCGGGCGTACCGAGTCCTGTTTAACCATGTTATTACGAGAGTTAAGTAGTTGAAACATTGCTTTCCTTTCGACGACCAGCGTAAGCCTAAAGCGACCCTTCGACATGACAGGAACATACTATCGCCCCTGTGTTCGATCTAGTTATTATGTTCGATATATAACACACCTTCGAAAATCTGTCCAATTTTCCGCGTCTGCCTCGAACGCCTGTACTTTTCGTGCTACAAATGGTTTAAGGCATGCAGATGCCACCCACCCTTTCCCGCTACGAACGCAGAACCTCAGACCCCTAGGTAGGAGCCACACATGGGCCGCAAGAAAGCAAGCACTGCAAAAAACGATTACGCCTCCCTTTCCGAAAGGCAACGCCGCATCCTTAACGTCATTAGCGATGCAGTGATGCTCCGCGGTTACCCGCCCAGCATTCGCGAAATTGGCGACGCCGCAGGCCTGCAGTCCACCTCGTCCGTGGCCTATCAGCTCAAACAGTTGGAAGAAAAGGGCTTTTTGCGCCGCGATCCCAATAAGCCGCGCGCTGTCGACGTACGCCACCTCAATACTAACGATGCCGAAAAGAAGCCGGGCCGCAAGTCTAAGGAAGGGCCCGATACTTCTGTGCATGGCAGTGAAGAGTCTGCAGCCGTAGCTTATATTCCCGTCGTTGGGCGCATCGCCGCCGGAGCGCCTATCACGGCGGAAGAGAATATCGACAGGTATTTCCCCATGCCGGGCGAGGTTGTCGGCGGAGGCGAACTTTATATGCTGCAGGTCGTGGGGGATTCAATGCAGGATGCCGGCATCCTCAACGGCGATTGGGTCATCATTCGATCGCAATCGGTAGCTGAGGAAGGAGAATTTGTCGCGGCACTTCTTGATGGCTCGGAGGCCACCGTCAAGGAATTCCACCGCGACTCCTCGGGCGTATGGCTCCTTCCACACAATGACGCCTATCCACCCATCAACGGCGACGATGCAGAGATTATGGGCAAGGTAGTATCAGTCTTCCGTAAACTCTAGGTTACGGCAAGCACATTTGAACACCCCGTACGCCAATGTGCGGCTGCGGCAGTCACCGCTGACTGTATTCTGCAGCCGTTTTCTTTTCACCCGGGCTCTGCCTCACGCACGCCGCTGCCCGCTCACCTGCTCGGCGCACGGGGCTTTATAGTTTTACTGAGTTCCGGGCCTGTCCTAACATACGACCGCAACCCATAAAACCAACTTGAATTCGGTCGTTGTATTGCGAAAGCACCCCCGAAATAACGGATCCGTAAGTTAGGTATAAATACGGTTGGCTTTTATCTAAGAGACATATAGCCAACTGACCTGGGACTTTTACCGCGAACCGGAAAACATCACAAAACCGAACTTTTATTTACGTCCGATTACCGCCGAATTTTGACACAATGGAAAGAGGAATCCCACATCACATAGCTTTCACCGTGCGCCTTTATTCGCAGATGGAGTAACCGCCCGGCCGAAGGCGAGAAGCTAGGAGGGCCTGTGTACGCCGAGGAGCGACGCCGCCAGATTGCGTCCCAAACTGCCGTCGAGGGTCGCGTCAACGTCACCGACCTATCAGAGCGTTTCGAGGTGACAGCTGAAACCATCCGCCGCGATTTAGCCGTACTGGATAGAGAGGGCGTTATCCACCGCGTTCACGGCGGCGCCGTTGCTTCGCAAGCTTTTCAGACCGCGGAACTAACACTCGATATCCGCCAGCGTTCCGCATCAGGGGCCAAGGCTGCCATTGCCCAAGCCGCGCTCGATTTTCTTCCTCCTGGGGGCGGCAGCATCTTTTTAGATGCCGGCACCACCATCAATACCTTTGCTGAGCTCATCAGCCAGCAGTATCCTCAGACGCAGTTTAATATCGTCTCTAATAGTCTGCCCATTGCACTGTCCCTCGCTAATAGCGGCGTTCCCGATGTGCAGCTCCTCGGCGGGACCGTACGCGCGATCACCCAAGCCGTCGTCGGTGATACTGCCTTGCGCACTATGGCGCTCATGCGTGCCGATGTCGCGTTCATCGGCACCAATGCCCTCACCCTCGATCACGGCTTGTCGACGGCCGATTCCCAAGAAGCCGCCATCAAGTCCGCATTCGTCACAAACGCCCACAAGGTCGTCGTCATGTGCGATTCCAGCAAATTGGGCAACGACTACTTAGTAAGCTTCGCCTCTATTGCCGATATCGACGTCGTCATTACCGATTCCGGCGCACCGGAATCCGTCGTCGACGCTCTCCGCGAGCGCGAGATTGACGTTGTGCTGGCCAGCGAATAGTTCTAAGCCGCGCACAACTGCGCCCTTCCTAAAACAGCATCATCTTTAGCCGAGGCAGGAAGGGCGAAACTTTAAGCCGTTAGTTGAATTTTTCCATCTGCTCCATCGCTGCGGCACGGGCGGCGGAAGGTCCTTCGGAATTGAGGGCGGCATCGGCAAGCCGCTGGCACTGATCAAAGGTCAGCTCGGCCAATTGCGCACCAACACCGGCGATTGCGGTCGACGCGGCCGACAAGGAATTGACGCCGAGGCCGGTCAATACGCAAGCCAATAGAGGATCAGCGGCGGCTTCACCGCACACGCCTACCGGGATATTGTGTTCGTGGCCAGCAATGCACGTGTGCTGGATGAGACGAAGCACGGCCGGCTGCCACGGATCGGTGAGGTAAGCAAGCTGGGACGATAAGCGGTCAGCGGCCATCGTGTACTGGGTCAGATCGTTGGTACCGATGGATACGAAGTCCAAGTGCGGCATGATCTTATCCGCCATCAGCGCGGCTGCGGGTACCTCAATCATTGCGCCTGCGGTAAGGCCCCGCTCCCGGCACAGCTTCGCAAACCACTGGGCCTCCTTCGACGTCGCCACCATCGGTGCCATCACCCAAGTGTCGGCATCCTTCCCGCGGGATTCGGCAGCCTGTGCGATAGCATCCAACTGGCGTGTCAACAGGGACTCATTATCGCGGGCGATGCGCAAACCGCGAACGCCCAACGCTGGATTCTCCTCAGAGGACAGCGTCGCGTAAGAAATTGGTTTATCGGACCCCGCATCCAGGGTGCGCACCACGACCTTGGAATCGGGGTAAGCATTAAAGACCTTGCTGTAGATCTTCGCCTGCTCGTCAACGGAAGGTTCCTCACTCGCAGAAAGGAACGACAACTCCGTTCGGTAGAGGCCAATGCCTTCTGCTTGTGAGTCAGAAGCGATGCGAGCGGCGTTGCCATCGGCCACGTTGGCCAACAGCTGCACGCGGTGGCCGTCTTTGGTTTGCGCCGGCCCAGTCCATTCGGCAACACGGGCAGCGCGTTGGCGGTATTCTTCAACCGCCTTGGTGGATTCTTCCTCGTCCGCGCCCAGGGTCACGGTTCCTAGGGCACCGTCAACGAATACAAGCGTGCCGCTTTCAATCTCCCGCAGCTTATTTCCCGCAGCAACGATGCATGGAATATCAAGCTGGCGAGCGATGATCGCCGTGTGGCTGGTTGGCCCGCCTAGCTGGGTGACAAGCGCACGAATGTGCGCGGTATCCAGGGTGGCGGTATCGGCGGGTGCTAGGTCATCGGCAAAAAGCACTGCTTGGCCTTCCACCATGGGCAACCCTGGCTCCTGCTCCCCGCGCAGCTGGGCGATGACGCGGTCGCGCACGTCCTTGAGATCGGTGGTGCGCTCAGCCATAACGCCGCCGGCTGCCTCAAACAAGGTGACGAACTTGTCCGTAGCGCCCACCGTGGCAAACTCAGCGTTCTTACCGGAGCGAATGTTCTTGCGCACGGCCTTATGCCATCCGCGATCCTTGACCATGCCGGCCGTCGCCGTCAAAACTTCAGAGGCTTGCCCTTCGGCAGCTGCGGCACGGTTTTCCAAGCGGCTGGCGACTACATCGACTGCCTCGAGGAAGCGATCATACTCGGCTTCACTGCTGGCCCCTTGGTCAATACTTCCTTCAGTAGGCAGGTCCGGGCGGGGGCGGACCCATACGGCTTCTGCATAGGCGACTCCAGCGACAACGCCGGTTCCTTTAACAGTGGACTGAAGCGTATTTTCCATGGTGATAATTCCTTCGAAGATAGCGGCTTATTTAGTTTCTAGATCATCACAATTCCTACAGAAATGCAATGGATGCCACACGGTTTCTATTGACTTTCCAACACAATCGGGCAAGAATAAACATAAAGGGTGGGCTTATGGGCGAGTTCCAACCGGACCGACTGCACGTGGCCCCCAATATACTCACTTCGCTAAAAGGATAGGCTCTCGATGATCCTCACGCTCACCCCGAACCCCAGCATTGACGCCACTCTAGCGCTCAGTCACCCTTTAGCGTCGGGCGATGTCCACCGCGCCGTCAGCGTCACCCAGGTTGCCGGCGGTAAAGGGGTCAACGTCGCCCACGCGGTTCATCTCGCTGGGAAAGAATCGCTAGCGCTTTTTCCGGCGCGTGAGACCGATCCGTTCATGAACCTCATCCACGACGTCGACCTCCCTTACGCCCACGTGGACATGGACGGCGGCGTCCGCGTTAATACCACCATCACCGAACCAGATGGCACAACCACCAAGGTAAACGGCCCTGGTCCGCTGCTTTCTGATGTCCCCCAGAACCACCTCATCACTTCCCTTACCCACCACGCCCTATCGGCCGATTGGGTGGTCCTCGCCGGATCGCTGCCCCAGGGCGTTCCCGCAGGCTGGTACACCGATCTCATTAAGGAAATTCGGAATGTCGCCCCGCAGGCGCGCATCGCCGTCGATACCTCCGATGCCCCGATGCAGGCCATTGCTGAGCAGCTCGATTCCGCTGCCCCGGATCTCATCAAGCCCAACGGTTTCGAACTGGGGCAGCTGACCAACCAGGACGGGCTCGCCCTCGAGCGTGCTGCTGCGACCGGGGATTATAGCGCGGTCGTTAGGGCTGCGCGGGATGTCGTGGGGCGCGGCATTGCGGAAGTACTTGTCACCCTCGGCGGCTCCGGCGCCGTGTTGGTAACCGCAGACGGCGCATGGGCTGCCACACCGCCTCCCGCCACGGTGAAATCCACGGTGGGCGCAGGTGATGCCGCATTGGCCGGATACCTGCTGGGATGCATGCAGGGACAAGGGTCGGCGGAATCCCTCGCGCTCTCGGTGGCTTATGGCACCGCTGCGGCCGCAAAGCCCGGCACCCAATTCCCCCACCCCGCAGAACTCGATACCGCCCACACCTCTATCTCAGCCCTCTAGCTTAAGGAGCCTTAGATCATGGCATCCGATCTCATTACCACCGAATTAGTAGCACTTGACGCCGACTTCGGCGACAGCGTCGATAAAGTAATCACCAACCTCGCCACTTTGGTGCACGATACTGGGCGTGCAACCGAGGTCAGTGACCTCGCCCAGTCCGCTATCGAGCGCGAAGCCAAGGCCGGTACTGGTGTACCGGGGGGCGTAGCTATCCCCCATTGCCGCTCCGAGACCGTCACCGAGCCCACGCTGGCGTTCGCCCGCCTTTCGCGGGGCGTGGATTTTTCCGGCCCGGACGGCGATGCGCAGTTGGTCTTTCTCATCGCCGCACCCGCCGAAGGTGGCAAGGCCCACCTGCAGATTCTTTCCAAACTCGCCCGTGCCCTTGTGCGCAAGGAGTTTTTAGAAGCTCTTCGCACCACCTCGACAAAGGAAGAGGTCGTCAAGGAAATCCTCACCGTCGTCAACGCTGAAAAGCCGAGGAAGACGCAACAGGAAAGCGCTGGCGCTGCAGGCGGCGCGTCAGCGGGGGCATCGGAAAGCGCTGGTGCGTCCTCCCCGGCACAGGCCACTCGCCTCGTTGCCATCACGGCCTGCCCCACCGGCATCGCGCACACCTACATGGCTGCCGATGCCCTGATCCAAACCGCCGGCGAGCGCGACGACGTCGATCTCACTGTCGAAACCCAGGGCTCGTCCAATAATGAATCAGTCTCCCAGTCGACCATTGATGCCGCCGATGCCGTCATCTTTGCCACGGACGTCGGCGTACGCGACCGCGAGCGCTTCGCAGGCAAACCCGTCATCGAATCCGGCGTAAAGCGCGCCATCAACGAGCCAGGCACGATGCTCGATGAGGCCATTGCCGCAGCAAAAAACCCGAACGCCCGCAAGGTTTCTGGCACGGCTTCTTCTTCCTCTACTGAGGAAGAAGGCTCGTCGTTGGGATGGGGCAAACGCATCCAGCAGGCGGTCATGACTGGCGTGTCCTACATGGTGCCGTTCGTCGCCGCCGGTGGCCTATTGCTTGCCCTCGGATTCCTCTTCGGCGGTGCCGATATGGCCAATGGCTGGCAAACACTTTCTACCAATTACTCCCTATCCAACCTGCCAGGCCATGACATTACCGTCGACGGCGAGACGATGTCGTTCGAAAACTCCGGCTACTCGCTGTATATAGGCGCGGTACTCTTTGCCATCGGCCAGGCCGCAATGGGCTTTATCGTTGCCGCACTCTCGGGCTATATCGCCTACGCTCTGGCCGGACGCCCGGGTATTGCACCAGGCTTTGTCGGCGGTGCCATCGCCGTGACGCTAGACGCGGGCTTTATAGGTGGCCTCGTCACCGGTTTATTGGCGGGCTTTATCGCCCTGTGGATCGGAAATTGGAAAGTCCCGCGCTGGCTCGGCTCTCTAATGCCGGTAGTCATCATTCCGTTGCTGACCGCCCTGGTCGTTGGCCTATTAATGTACCTGCTGCTGGGAGCCCCTCTTGCCGCGCTGATGGAAGGCCTACAAGATTGGCTGTCTTCCATGTCTGGGTCTTCTGCCGTAGTGCTCGGCATCATCTTGGGCCTGATGATGTGCGTAGACTTGGGCGGCCCGGTCAACAAGGCCGCTTACCTCTTTGCCACCGCCGGCTTGTCCACTTGCGACGCAGCCTCCATGCAAATCATGGCCGCTGTTATGGCCGCCGGCATGGTTCCGCCCATCGCGCTGTCCCTGGCCACCTTCATCCGCAAGTCGCTGTTTACCCCTGCCGAGCGGGAAAACGGTAAGTCAGCCTGGTTGCTCGGCCTGTCCTTCGTCTCCGAAGGAGCCATCCCCTTCGCCGCAGCCGATCCGTTCCGCGTAATCCCTTCCATGATGGTCGGCGGCGCCGTGACGGGTGCTGTGTCCATGGCACTGTCGGTCGAGTCGCGCGCCCCGCACGGTGGTATCTTCGTCGCCTTCGCCATCGACCCGTTCTGGGCCTATCTGGTTGCAATCCTTGCCGGGGTGGCAGTATCTACTGCGTCGGTCTTGGCCATGAAGCAATTTTGGCCCAATGAGACCATCCAACAAGCTGCCGACAGGGACGCTAGAAAATCCAAATCCCCTTCCCAAAACGTGGCGGCATAAACTAAACGCTCGTACACTAGAACACGATAAATTAACTACAGAAAGGATAATTTCCATGGCTTCCAAGACTGTAAAGGTTGGCTCTTCCGTAGGACTGCACGCACGTCCTGCCTCCATCATTGCTGACGCCGCCGGTGAATTCGACGAGGATATCTTCCTAAACCTCGTGGGCGAAGATGATGGTGACGAAACGGACGCCGCTTCTTCTCTGATGGTTATGGCCCTCGGTGCCGAGCAGGGCGACGAGGTAACCGTCACCTCTGATAACGAAGAAGCCGTTGAAAAGATTGCCAGCCTCATCGAGCAGGACCTCGACGCTTCCTAAAACTGCTGCTCATCACTCGCGTCAGAGCACGCCTAGTACGCTCCTCGCCTTGGCGGCGGGGAGCTTTTTCGATCCACCAGTAGTTCTCCGCTGCCCTGTGAGCTGGTTCAACTCGTCAGTGCTGCGCTTAATTGCGGCCGGCGGCCATCAGTTTTCATGGCCCTTTGCTTACGGATCCTCTTAGCGGGGCAGATGCTTGTGGGCGCTGATCATGATGGTGCGAATCCTGCAGGCGGTGATCGTGTTGGTGGCGTTCATGTGGACATGGTGGTACGGATCCCCGTGGGGTCGGACACTCAAGATGACGGCCTGTCATTTCCGTTTTGGCTCCCCAGGGGTAGTGGCCCACGGAGGAAGCCAACGAACCTTTCCTTGTATTCGGGCCAAGCGCCCCCGCCGCGGCGGCGCTTGCGGGTCATCATCATTGATGCCGTTATGGTAAGGACAACACGTAGCGAGATTAGAAGCATTGGTATTGCCACCGTGCTGCCAGCTTTCTAGGTGGTGGATCTGGCACTCATCCGCAGGGTAATTGCATTTTTCCCAAGGGCACACAGGGTTTACGGCTGCTGCCATCAATCGCTGCTTCGCGTTGGCAAACCGAGACGTGCGGTACAAATTAACCGGACCCTCCACAGGATGCACCAGCGTGATGTACCCGTGTGTAGTTAGGGCCCGGGTCACGAGGTCAGCGCCGCTGATTCGCGAGCCGTTAGTAAGCTGGAGAATTATTTCCTCGCCATCGCCATCAACGATGCGGTCGAGCTCATCCAAGGTAATGACCACCTGAGTAGTAGCGGTCGTGCGCGCTCCAGACTTCCCACCAAAGAAGATGGATTTGACTGATTCCAGTGGGTGCTTGCTATCAAGAGCAGCGTGCATATCGGCGACATCGGAGGATTCCCCGGTGATGGTCAACGACCACGGTCCGCGGGGCCGGCGGGTGATACGCACTCCTTTCTTTGGACTTCGAGGCGGTTTTAGCTCCCGCAATAAAGCGCACGCCCGCCTGCGCAAGGCCGTGGCGCTGCCACGAAACTTACATAGCTCGGAGCGTAGGGCCCAGGCATCGCGCTGAGTGGAAGCGCGTACTGCGGATTTTTCGATCAGTGCCAGTACGTCTAACGGGTGCGTTGTCGAGCGGGCCGCGCGTTGCTTGGCGCTAAAGACACAGCGCCCAAAATAGACATCACACAGGTGCACCAGCTCGCGCGCGGCCACGTCGCTGGCGCCGCGTTGTACGATATCGCGCTCGCTTAAGCCCTGGGCCGCGGCAATAATGTCCATCCCTGAGCCCAGCGCGGATAAATAACGGTCTAGTGCATTCATGCCGCCTACTACAGCGCAGAAACGCATGCAGCTGCGACTGATCGCATCGAAGCTTGTGAATTACACGGAACCTCTTGTCCTCACCGCCCGATTTCGCGGCGCAGTCAACAAGGTTATCCACAGATTTTAGTACTTAGCGCCTTGGCCTTCGCCCACGCTTTCGTATAGCCGTCGCATGATGGGATAAGCAATAATGATGCCGACAGAGCCCCAGGCGATACCCTCCAAGCTCACCCCACCAACGGTCAGGGTCAGGTTCCCAATGCCCGCGATCAAGGCCACTGCGGCCGCCGTAAGGTTTACCGGGTTATTGAAGTTGACCTTATTTTCCATCCAGATGCGCACGCCCAACATGCCAATAAGGCCGTAAAGCACGAGAGTGGCCCCACCGAGCACGCCGGTGGGAATGGTAAAAATTAATGCACCGAATTTAGGGACGAACGCCAGCAGGATAGCGGTCAGGGCAGCGACCCAATACGCGGCCGTGGAATAGACGCGCGTGGCGGCCATGACGCCGATATTCTCTGCATAGGTCGTGGTACCGGAACCGCCAAATCCTCCGGCGAGGGAAGAAGCGAGGCCATCAGCAATCAGCGCATCGCCGGCGAGGTCATCCATATCGCGGTTGGTCATCTCGGAGACGGCCTTGACGTGTCCGACGTTTTCGGCAATCAGTACCACGAGAACCGGCAAGGCCACGGCAATGGCCGAAAAATGGAACTCTGGAGCGTGAAACTCGGGCAGCCCTACCCACGGGGCGGCATCGATGGCGGCGTTGGCATGTTCATCCACATTGCCGGTCACCGCGGCGAAAATCCAGCCGACGACCACACCGATAAGGATAGACAGGCGCGCGACCATCCCGCGCCCAGCGACCGTAGCAAAGAGGATAACCAACAGCGTAATCCCAGCAACCAAGGGCTGGGTCTCGAAATTTTCGGCCGCATTCGGCGCCAAGTTCAACCCGATGAGCGCGACAATGGCGCCGGTGACCGCCGGTGGCATCACGGCATCGAGCACCCGCCGTCCGGCAGCCTTAACCACGATTCCCACCGCCACCAGCACCGCACCGGTTACCAGAATAGAACCGGCCTGAGCCGCGATGCCGTGTTGCTGGGAGGCGGTCAGTGGGGCAATGAAGGCAAACGACGAGCCGAGATAGGACGGCAGGCGATTGCGCGTAATCAAGAGGAACAGTATGGTGCCGATGCCGGAAAATAGCAACGTAGTATTGACCGGAAATCCGGTAAGGGTGGGAACCAATAGCGTCGCACCGAACATCGCCACCACATGCTGCATGCCGACGCCAATGGTCCGGCCCCAACTCAGTCGTTCCTCTGGCGCGACGACGGCGCCCGGGGCAATCTTCTTACCGTCGCCGTGGACGGTCCAACCTAATATACTCACGAAGCACCATTATGGGCCATGGGGCACGTATTTTAGGAATCGTCGTCCACGATGAATTCGGCGAGCTCGCGGGCGGTGGTGGCGGGCAGGTGGACATCAACAAGCGTGCCGTTTGCGGTGTATTCTTCGCTGCGCACGGTGCCTTCGGCGTGCACGCGGGAGACGACATCGCCGCGGGTGAAAGGAACCTGCAGTTTAACGTGGCTATCGCGGGAATTGAGGAAGAGCTCCACGCGCGCGCTCAGCTCGTCGATACCCTCGCCCGTGCGCGCCGACACGTAGACGACGTCCTCGTGATCCAGGACGTGCCGCAGCTCCGCGAGCACCAGCGGATCGGCCTGGTCAATCTTATTAATCACGATGATCTCCGGCGGAGCCTGTTGCTCAACCTCGCTCACGATATCGTAGATGACCTTATTGACCGCCTCGATTTGCTTGAGTGGGAATGGGTCTGAGCCGTCCACGACGTGCAGCATAAGATCAGCAGCCATCACCTCTTCCAAGGTGGACTTGAATGCCTCCACCAGTTGGGTAGGCAGGTGACGGACGAAGCCGACGGTGTCGGTGAAGACGACCTGGCGGCCATCGGCAAGCAAGGCGCGCCGGGTGGTGGGATCCAAGGTGGCAAATAGTGCGTCTTCCACAAGGACGCCAGCGTTCGTCATGGCGTTAATGAGCGAGGATTTGCCGGCGTTGGTGTAGCCAGCGATGGCGATCTGGGAGATCGTGGAAGCCTGGCGCCTGGAGCGCTTGACCTCGCGGGCGGTTTTCATCCCACGCAATTCCTTGCGCAGGCGCGCCATCTCGGTGCGGATGCGTCGGCGGTCGGTCTCGATCTTGGTTTCACCCGGACCACGCAGGCCCACGCCGCCATTGGAACCAGCACGGCCACCGGCCTGGCGCGAGAGGTTGCCACCCCAACCGCGGGTGTGGGTATAGAGGTACTCGAGCTGCGCCAGCGAGACCTGGGCCTTTCCTTCCTTGGACTTCGCGTGCTGAGCAAAGATGTCCAAGATGAGCATGGTGCGGTCAATGACCTTGGTATTCAGTGCGCGCTCGAGCGCCGTAAGCTGGCCGGGGTTGAGCTCACCATCGCATACGACAGTATCGGCCCCAGTGGCCTCGACGATGTCGTGGAGCTCTTTGACCTTGCCGGAGCCGATGAAGGTTCCCGGGTCGGGTTTATCGCGCTTTTGGTAGATCATTTCTACTACCTCAGCGCCGGCGGTTTCCGTCAAAGCGGCCAACTCATCCATCGTGGCCTCGACCTCCGCTACGGTGCCTTCGGTCCACACGCCTACAAGGATAACCCGCTCGAGGCGCAGTTTTCGGTATTCCACCTCGTAGCCATCGGTGGTGTCCTCGGCGCGAATTGAGGTTGCGCGAGTAACACGGCGGAAGGCGTTGCGCTCAGCCAAATCTAGATCGCCGCTGGTCGGCGTCGTTTCCTGCGGAGTGTCCGCGGGATCGCGGAAAGCTTGGGCGAGAAGTTTATCCTTGCTCGCGGAGCCATCAGAATTCTGCGGGGAAAATTTGTTCATATTGCTTTTCATTTTGGCACGTTAGGCCGCAAAACGGGAATCATGGTTTCCGGGCTTGTTGGACGAAGCGATACAATGACGCCCATGGAAACGACGCAGTCTAGGCCAACTACTACTACACAGAAGAACAATACCGAAATGCAGGCCATAGGCCTGGATTTCGGGCGCTGGCAGGACGCGGTCGAGGCAGCCATCGCTACGGACCGCCTTGCTGTTACCGGTGAGGTCAGGGGTGGCCAGCTCATTCAATACAGCGACCCATCGGGGGCGCAGATTAATATCTTGGCGGTGGAGCCTTACGCCACCTTTATCGGTTTTGATGCGGTAACGCAGGGTTTTGCTCACGTAGAGATGTTTAACGATGTACTAGCAATCATGGATATCATCGATCCGTTTGGTACGCCGCTGGCCCAGGTCACGGCGAACCTCGCGCAGGGACCGTTACTGGCAGAAGAACCGCGACAGGATTGGCAGCAGGTATCGCTTACCGCAATGGGCCTTGATATCAACGTCTACGAGTCCCCGTCTGCTTTCGAGGCCGAAACCGGCAAGTACCCAGCTCTCTTTGAATCCGCAGGCGCCCACATCATAGCCTCCGGCTCCGGCGCACAGGCCCCCACACCTGCGGCCACCTTTGCTGCCCGCGTGATGGAGGCTGATTGGCGCACCAATGACCTTAGCGGCAAAAAATTTGCGCACCTCGTCATGGACGGACTGTTCCCCTTCGATCTTTGCTTGCCCGCCGACCGTGGCGATCTGCTAGCCAAGGATACGGTGATCTCCGGTACGGCTTTGCTCACTGCCTCCATTGATATGCCGTCCGGCGGTTGCGGGGGTGGCGGATGCGGTTGTGGTTCCGGCGGTTGTGGCTGCGGCGGGCACTAGGTTTTTAAACCATGCCTTTCTTTAGCGATCCGCGAAACCAGAGGACACTTGTCTCGTTCCTCCTCATCCTGTGCACGATCGCAATGGTTGTCACGCTGAAGCTGCCCGGCCTCATCATCGCCACCATGCTGGTCGGCGCGGGGTGGTTCATGCTGTGCACGCGCCCCGATAGCGCAGAAAGACAGGCCCTGCGCAGCTCCATTTCCCTCTCAGCGGACGATATTCAGGATGTCATCACCGAATTCGAGGAATTCGAAACCTCCACGGAGGCGGAGCCGCTAGCAGACCGCACGCTGTATCGGCCAGCACTCTTAGACCTCGACTGCTCCCACCCCGCCATCGACGCGTTTCACTATGAATTAGCTGGGGCGCGCCGCTTCCTCCGCCGCCTCAACTTCCGAATCCACGCCCACGGCATGCGCACGCAAGATTTAGAAACTCTCCTCCGCGTCACCGATGAGCGCGCGTGCGAGCTGAAAGAATCGTGGCTGGCAGCCCGCCGCGCGGCCTTCCGGCTCGGCCCAGATTACCGCTCAAAGCATGTAGACGATGAAAACTAGGGCCTTTTACAGGCTCGTTTCGCCCGTAGCGACGATGGCGGACGGACCCGTCAAGCGCGTGCCATCGTCATAGACCTCGACGGTGACTTCGCCACCGGGAACATGGACGTGGACGGTGCCGAGGGCTTGGGCGGCATCGGCAAGCGCGGCGGTAGCTGCCGCAACCGTGCCCGTGCCACACGACCGCGTCTCCCCCACCCCGCGCTCGAAGACGCGCATGTGCACATGCCCTTCCCGCAGCGGGGTCACCAGTTCGAAGTTAACCCCAGCCGGGAAGAAGGACTCATCGTAGACCGGCGCCGTTAATTCCTTGGCGGCCAATTCTTCTGGTTCCAGGCCAGGAATGACCGCCGCAAGGTGCGGATTGCCCATATCCACCCCGAGGCCGGCGTAAGACTCACCCCCCACGGACGCGGTGGACACCCCAACCACGCGCGCAGGCCCCATTTCGACGGTGACGCTAGCGGCATTAGCATCGCAGGAATGCACCTTTACCTGCTTAGTGCCCGCCCGGGTGCCAATGGCGAAGGTGTCTTCACTGACCAGGTCATGCGAGCGCAACCAATGGGCAAAAACCCGGGTGCCGTTGCCACACATTTCCGCCACGGACCCATCGGCATTGCGGTAATCCATGAACCAATCGGCACAATCCACCCCGTCCGGCAATGCCGCGAGCTCGCCTACTTCCACTAGCGCGCCGGCGCGGACCACGCGCAGCAGGCCGTCGCCGCCGATGCCCGCCCGCCGATCACACAGCGCCGCTACGCGTTCCGGTGACAGCGGCGTGCTGGCGTCAAAATCCTCTACGATAACGAAGTCATTTTCAGTTCCATGGCCTTTGGCAAATTTCATACCTCCTACCCTAGCGCTGTATTACCGCAGCGCGCGCAGGGCCTGCGCGGTGGTATCGCCCGCAGCATCAAGCCAGGTAATGCGCTTATCGCGGTTAAACCAGGAACGCTGGCGGCGCACGTACCGGCGGGTTCCAGTAATCGTGCGCTCTACAGCTTCGTCCCACGTCAACTCGCCGCGTTGGGCCTGCAGCACCTGCGCATAGCCAATTGCACGGCCTGCAGTGGAATCGGTCACAAGCCCCTTGTCCTGTAGATGTTCCACTTCTGCGATGAGCCCTTTCTCGAACATAAGGTGCGTGCGCTTTTCGATGCGCGGATTCAACCACTCACTGTCGGTGCGCAGCCCCAGCAACTTCGTCCCCCACCGAGTCGGGCCATTCTTCGGCGGTTGGCTGGCCTTAAAGGGTTTTCCGGTCAGCTCAATAACCTCGAGCGCCCGGACAGTGCGGCGAGGATCTTTGTCCTCGATGATGGCGGCAGCAGCAGGATCGACGCCCGCCAGCTCGGCATGCAGTGCATCCGTTCCAATGTCTGCGCGGCGGGCCTCGTATTTGGCCCGCACCTGCGGATCCGTGGGAGGGAATTGCCAATCATCCACCAATGCCTGAGCATAGAGCATCGATCCGCCGACGAGGATGGGGGTTTTGCCGCGGGACATAATGTCCTCAATATCGCGCAGGGCGGCCTGCTGATAACGCGCCACGGAAGCAGTATCCGTCACGTCCCAAACGTCGAGCTGGTGGTGAGGTATGCCGTCGCGCTCCGCGGGAGAAAGCTTCGCGGTCCCAATATCCATGCCACGGTATAGCTGCATGGAATCAACATTGACCACTTCTCCATTGAATTCATGGGCTAGAGCCACTCCGAGTGCGGATTTTCCGGAGGCTGTGGGGCCGACTACTGCGATGGGGCGCACTTGACCTCCCAACCTGCCACGTAGCGGCCTACTCCAAGGGTCGCATCCACTGCCCGCACCTGTGCACGTTTAGGCGAGTAGCCAGCAAGCTCCAGCCAAAGCTCGGGCTCTTCCACACCGCGTTGCGAAAGCCACTCAGCATCGCCGCTTGCCGATGCCCCCCTCAACACCTCCTCGCACCACCGATGTGCCTCCTGCGCGCCGGGGACAAGAGCCAGCGGTGCCCTCTCGGTAAGACCTGCGGAGCCGTCTAGGACTACGATGCTCAAGACCTTAGGGTCTAGTGTGCCCAGACAATCACGGCTATCGCGGACCGTTATCTGGGCGACCGCGGATAGGA
The DNA here is from genome assembly GCF_003688935.1 of Corynebacterium macginleyi. Taxonomy (GTDB): domain Bacteria; phylum Actinomycetota; class Actinomycetes; order Mycobacteriales; family Mycobacteriaceae; genus Corynebacterium; species Corynebacterium macginleyi. The sequence continues at coordinate 192,010 of NZ_REGE01000002.1, forward strand.
CGTAGTGGGCCATGATTTCTGGCAAGTACTCTCCGGCGCCCACGTGTACCTGGTGGGCTCCCCAGGCGCGCAAACTTCCGGTATGGCGAGTGTGCCAGCGTGGCGAGCGAGATCCGATAATTTCTGCCTGGTCAATGCCGGCGGCAGCGGCGTCGACCGCCAGCGTGCGGGCTGCCGACAGCAGTGCCCGCGAGGCGGCATCGTTGGGTGCTAACTCGACTGCCAACGCCGGTGAGGCGGGAATAACCATGAGATTTAACATTATTCCTCCATACTATCTACCTAACAGGAGGTATTTAAGTAGATTCTAGGCACACAGCGTTTTTCCCGGTAAAGTAACTAGTGATCTCATCCGGCAGCCGTGACGCGCGGCGATATATCTCTAGGAGGGCTTTCCATGTCTCCCACCCCTACCCCAGGTTCCATGCCCAAGAAGGGCCCCCGTCCCGCAGCCCAGCCCATGCCCGTGCAATCACCGGGCAAGAACGATCCTGCCACGTGGGGGCGCATCGATGACGATGGTAGCGTGTTCGTTTCCGCTCCCGAGGGCGAGCGCAAGATTGGGGAATGGCAGGCAGGCTCTGTACAAGAGGGCCTTGAGCACTTTGGTGCCCGCTATGACGACTTAGCTACCGAGATCGAACTCTTGGAAGCCCGCCTGCGCGCCAATCCTGGCGAGGCCGCAGGAATTAAGCAGACCGCCGCCGAATTGCGCGCGACCCTACCTACCGCTGCGGTCATTGGCGATATCGCGGCACTGGATCGCCGCTTGGAATCGGTCATTGATCACTCCATTGTGGCCGGAGAGCAGGCACAAGCAGATAAAGAAAAGCGCCGACAGGATGCGATTGCGGCAAAGGAAAAACTTGCCGCCGAGGCGGAAGAGATTGCTGAAAATTCCACAGAGTGGAAGGTCGGCGGGGACCGTATTCGTGCCATTTTAGAAGAATGGAAGCAGATTAAGGGCATCGATAAGAAGACCGATGATGCGCTGTGGAAGCGCTACTCTCGTGCCCGCGATTCCTTTAATAGGCGGCGGGGTTCACACTTTGCGGAGCTCGATCGCGCTCGCGCGGCGGCGCGAAAAAAGAAAGAAGAGCTCGTCGCACGTGCCGAGGCCATCCAGGATTCCACCGATTGGGGCCCCACAGCCCGCGCCTTCCGCGATTTGATGACGGAATGGAAAGCCGCCGGTCGCGCACCGCGCGAGGTCGATGACCAGCTGTGGGCAAAGTTTCGCGCAGCCCAAGATCGCTTCTTCGATGCGCGCAATGCCGTCAACGACGAGCGAGATCGCGAGTTCGCCGAAAACGCTAAGGCAAAGGACGCACTGCTGGCGGAATATGACGGCCTAATCGACCCGTCCCAGAGCATGGACAAGGCCAAGGCTAAGCTGCGCGAACTGCAGGAAAAGTGGGAGGACATCGGATTTGTTCCCCGGAACCAGGTGCGCAAGTACGAGGCCAAGATTGAAGAGCTAGAAAAGCGCGTTACCTTAGCGGAGGAATCCGCATGGCGGCGTACCGACCCTGCAGCGCAAGCTCGCGTGGCGCAATTCCAAGCTAAGGTGGAAGATTTTAAGGCCCAGTCTGCAGCCGCGGAGGCTAAGGGTAAGGAAAAGAAAGCCGCGGAGCTGCGCGCGCAAGCGGAGCAGTGGCAGAAGTTCGCCGACGCCGCTGCCAATGCCGTCAAAGATAAATAGTGCACCTCGTACAGGTTGCGCGCCCGACCCAGATAGCCGACGCTGAACCGGCCGATTGCATTCGCTCTTTTGTCTTCTGGGCAAACCTGGCGGCGCAGGAGGCCAGCGGGGACGCTGCGGCCTCGACCTCTGCCAGCCGCGTGGTGCACCGCCTGCAGGGGTCGAGCGAATCGCAGACCTACCTTTTGACTGTGGTCGATGGGCCGTCGACTCTCGGGCCTGTATCCGAGCTTGGTCTGCCACAAATTTCTGCCACTGCCCCGAGTCCTGAGCTGGACTATGTAGGTTTTATACACATCAGCCTGCCGCTCTTAGAAGAGCGCAATACCGCGGAAATAGAATGCGTCCTGTGCGATCTGCCGCTACCCGGTGAACATCTTGATGCCAAGGGGCTGAAAGTGGCTACCTGGATGGGAAACGCAGCTTTAAAAATTACCCAACAGTTGGGGCGCACCATAGCCCATGTAGGCCTACTTCACCCGCCAGATACGGCACCGGAATATGATCCAATGGCGGAGGTCTACCAATCCCTAGGCTTTACGCAGCGTCATAGTGAGCGGCAACTAGCCATCGATATTCCAGAACAGCCCGTCGCCGCCTTTTTTCCGCCCGGCCTTTCGGCCGCAGTTTGGCAGGACTATGCCATTCCGGGAGAACATATCGACGATGTCATGCGCCTTTTAACCGTTGCCTCCGCGGATGCCGATACCGGCACTCTATCCACAGAGCCCATCGTGTGGTCCCGGCAGCGATTGGAGGAGGCGCACCAACGCCTGCAGTCGCGGCGCGGGCATACGCTGCTCGTGGCGCTCATTGATGAGGCCGACGACATCGTGGCGCTCACGGAACTGGCGCGCCACGAGGCTGCGGATCCGGAGGTCTGCGAATGGACCCTTACCGTCACCGACCGCGACCACCGCCGGCAAGGCCTGGCACAACTGGCAAAACTTACCGCCCTGCATGAGGTCAACCGCGCGTGGCCACAGGTGCGCCGATGCTATTGTTCCGTCGCCGCCAGTGCTGCCGCTATGAACGCGCTATATGCGCGGCTCGGGGCGCGGGAAATCTCCCAGTCCTCCGCCTGGGAGCTGCGTCTTTAGCCCTGTTGCTGGTGGCGGTGACGCTCGGCGGCCTTTTTGCGGCGGTCATCAACAAGCATCTCCTGCGGCAGCGGGGAAGCAATATCGGACTGGATTTTGCCCACCTTATCCAACTGGCCAGCCGAGGCGCGGGCCTTTTCCGCAGCCGCGCGTTGCTCCGGGGTGCGGCGCAGCGCGACACGGCTAAAGCCCCAAAAAGCCAGGAAGGTGGCAAGCATGCCCACCCACATACCAATGGCCGGGGCGTCCGCGGTAGAGCCGCGGTACCAAAAGCCCCATAGGTTGACGACCAGGGACACCGTCACCATCATCCACGCAACCAATCCGCAGGTCGCCCGGCGGGTCAGGAGAGTTGCCGTCGTCAACACACCCACGCCGAGTAGCGCGAGCCATGCGGAGACGGTTTCCATCAGCGAGATCTTCACCCCATCATCGGTGGTGCCAAAGCTTAGAACCTGCCACCCGTGGGCAGAGCCGGCATAAGGAACGATGAGATAGACAATATAGGCCGCCACAGAGATCCACAGCGTCAGCTTCTGCTCCCCCAGATCCATGGTCTGTGCTGCTCGGCGCTCCGCTTGTGCCGCCTCCTGAGCGGCAGCGGTGGTATTTCGCTCTGTCATGGCACCCTAGCCTACTTGCCCCGATGAACGGCCGCAGGAACCCGCTGCCGCGGCGCCGGCGGGCTTGCCCACGGTAGGCAGGCCAAGACCTACGCCGATGGGAGCAGTAGTGGGGGTTTGGCCCGCCGCCGACATATCGCCAGCCTTGGTGCGGGTATGGGTGATAAGCGTGGCATCGGCAAGCAAGAAGAATGAGCCTGCACCGGTGACCTTGGTGCGCACGACGTCGCCGGGGCGAATTTCGGCCGAGATATCCGCGCCGTTTTCATCAATAGGACTAAAGTGCACGAGGCGCCCATCCATGGAACGACCCGACATGCGGTGGGTCTCATCGTTCTTGCGCCCGCCCTCTGCTTGGACGAGGAGCTCCACCTCGGTGCCCACGAGCTTCTCATTCTCTTCTGCCTGAATGCTATCCTGCAGCTTGACGAGCCGCTCGAAGCGATCCTGGACGACGTCCTTGGGGATCTGGTTTTCCATCTCAGCCGCAGGAGTGCCAGGCCGCGGAGAATACTGGAAAGTAAAAGCCGAGGCGAAGCGAGCACGCCGGACCAAGTCCATGGTGTCCTGGAAATCTTCTTCGGTTTCGCCCGGAAAACCAACGATGATGTCGGTGGTAATCGCCGCATGTGGAATCTTTTCTCGTACCTCATCAAGGATGCGCAGGAACTTTTTCCTGCGGTAGGAGCGACGCATATCCTTCAGAACCTTGTCCGAGCCGGATTGCAGCGGCATGTGTAGCTGCGGGCACACCGCCGGGGTTTCAGCCATTGCATCGATGACATCCGAGGTAAATTCTGCCGGATGCGGAGAGGTAAATCGCAGGCGCTCGAGGCCATCGATCTTGCCCACTTCGCGCAGCAGCTTCGAAAAAGCAAAGCGATCGCGCGGCATTTCCGGATCGGCGAAATTCACGCCATAGGCATTGACGTTTTGGCCCAAGAGGGTAACCTCAGACACCCCCTGATCCACCAGCGCTTGTACCTCGGCCAGGATATCGCCCGGCCTGCGGTCTTCTTCCTTACCGCGCAGAGAAGGAACGATACAAAACGTGCAGGTGTTATTGCAGCCCACGGAAACCGACACCCAACCCGCATAAGCTGATTCGCGCTTAGCAGGCAATACTGAAGGAAAGGCCTCAAGCGAATCGACGATTTCTACCTGGGCTTCCTCGTTATGGCGGGCGCGCTCGAGCAGGGTTGGCAACGCGGCCATATTGTGGGTTCCGAAGACAGCATCCACCCACGGCGCATTGTCAAGGACGGTGTCCTTATCCTTCTGCGCAAGGCAACCCCCCACGGCAATTTGCATGCCGGGGTGATTCTCCTTCGTCTTCTTCAATGCGCCCAGCGTTCCGTAAAGACGCTTGTCGGCGTTTTCTCGCACTGCGCAGGTGTTAAACACGATGAGATCCGGCTCCGTGGCCTCGTCTGCGGCGGTGTAGCCAGCTTCCTCCAACAAGCCAGAAATACGCTCGGAATCGTGCACATTCATCTGACAGCCGAAGGTCCGGACTTCGTAGGTACGGGTTTCAGGAATTGTCTGCTCCACGTCGGCATAGTCTAGCCATCACTTAGAACAACTCATAACCATCGCTGCAAGGCGCCCGTGGAGACAGGGCAGGGTGGAATCAGACGCGTCGTGGGGCGCGTTGAAGTGCGGGCGCAAGAGCCCGGGAGGATTCTACTGAGCAAAAATCTCACCCGCAGGTTTTATGGTGAAGAAAGCTCCTCGCACCGCTCATCAAGGGCTGCAATAGCAATGCTTAAAGACATCCCTTCGCTAAATCCACGGCGCGCCAATACCCCTACGATCCTGCGCAGCGCCTTATCCCGTTCCTTCCTATCCGCAGGAACAGCTTTCAGGTTACCCGCCTTCTTTTCCGCCAAAGCTCGGGCCATAGCTTCTTCATCGGCCGCGTCTATTTGATCGAGGGCGTCGTCTCTATCTTCCTGACGTACTCCCTTATCCCGGAGTTCGCGCGCGAGGACGTTGCGTGATTTGCCTCTCCGCTTATACCGCTGCCTCACCCATTCGGCGGCAAAGGCGGCATCATTGATTAAGCCCACACGGGCTAAGTCATCAAGGACATCTTTTACCACTTCAGGGTCGAATTCGGCTTGGACTAAGCGAACATACAGTTCATGGCGGGAACGCGAACGCTGGTCGAGCAAACCTAACGCACGTGCCCTCACCTTGGATTTTGCTTCTTCGGCCTCCCGATCAAAAAGCCCGGCCCCGACTTGCCCATTTTCATAGGCGTCAATGGCATGGCGGAGTTGTTCTAATTTTTCAGGGGCGGGTCGATTCATAACGCGGTTTATAGACGGTGAGAGTGGAGGTGGGCAGGTTTAGTCATCATCGAAGTCAACGTTGGGGACCAAATCTACGGATTCATCCGTTAATGGGTCATCGGAGCCAGGAACATCCATGGCGCCCGCTTCTTCACCATTTGCCGCCTCTTGCCCAATGCCGAGCTTCTGGAAGATCTTCTTTTCGATCTCATTGGCAAGGTCAGGGTTGTCTTTTAGGAAGGACCGAGCTTTCTCCTTACCTTGACCGAGCTGGTCGCCTTCATAGGTAAACCAGGAGCCGGACTTGCGGATGAAACCGTTTTCCACGCCGAGGTCGATGATGGAGGATTCCCGAGAAATGCCTTCCCCGTACATAATGTCGAACTCGGCGATCTTGAATGGTGGGGAAACTTTATTTTTTACCACCTTGAGCTTCGTGCGGTTGCCAATAGCATCTTGGCCATCCTTCAGGGTCTGAATACGACGAATATCGCAGCGCACGGAGGAATAGAACTTCAGCGCCTTACCGCCAGTCGTGGTCTCCGGGGAACCGAACATCACGCCGATCTTTTCGCGTAACTGGTTAATAAAGATGGCAGTGGTACCGGAGTTATAAAGCGCCCCAGTCATCTTGCGCAAGGCCTGGGACATGAGGCGGGCTTGCAGGCCCACGTGACTATCACCCATCTCGCCTTCAATTTCCGCCTTTGGGGTCAATGCCGCAACAGAGTCCACAACGATAATGTCGATGGCGCCGGAGCGAACCAGCATGTCGGCGATTTCTAAGGCCTGCTCACCCGTATCAGGCTGGGACACAAGGAGGTTATCGGTATCGACGCCAAGCAGGCGTGCATACTGGGGGTCTAGGGCATGCTCGGCATCGATAAACGCTGCGATACCCCCGTCTCTTTGCGCCGATGCGATTGCGTGCAAGGCTACCGTCGTCTTACCAGAGGACTCCGGGCCATAAATTTCCACAATTCGACCGCGCGGAAAGCCGCCAATACCCAGTGCCACGTCGATTGCGGTGTTACCAGAGGAAATAGCCTTAATTGGCGGACGGTTGTCATCACCTAGGCGCATAACGGCGCCTTTTCCATAATCCTTTTCGATCATGGCCATAGCGGCATCTAGCGCTTTCTGGCGGTCGCCTCCCTTGGTAGCCACAGAGGATGATTTCTTTTTCGTTGCCATTGTTACAAATCCTTATCTCTAACGACGCTGCGTGAACACTTAATTAGACTGCCGTGAAACCCTGGATGGTTCCACCTCCATTGCGATCCCACTCTAGTCGCCCACACCGACTCCCCAACTAGAATACATACATCTGTTCGAATATCGAAAAAGGCACGCTCTCCTAATTTTCGTTCGAACCCTATAAGGTGGGGTAATCCACGCCAAGACGCCGCTCTAGGGGAACATCAAAATCATCACACAGCCCCATCCATATACGCCGCGGGTCGACTCCACGTTCGATAAGCTCCTCTGGTGTTCCATTGAGCTCAGATAAAACATGCGAATGGCTAATCCACGCCCCTTTTGATTCCCCGAATTCATCCACAACGAGTTGGTGGTACTCCGTCAAACGCATGCCCGCAATCCTACCTACCACCATGGAGATATATCCAAAACCGTTACCACAATTCCAGAATCAAGCTACTTGAACTGCGTTCAAATTGCCGTGTCTTCTGCGTTTTTGTCCTGGATGCTAATCTTTGTCCATGCAGAAGAACTCCGTGGCAACCACCATTGCCTATGTAGCGGTATTTACCGCGCTCGTTATCGTTTTAGCTTTCGTTTCTATCCCCGTAGGCACCGCCGGCGTCCCCATCGTGCTACAAAATGCCGCGCTCATATTATCCGGTCTCATCTTAGGCGGAAAACGGGGCGGCTACGTGGGCTTGCTTTTCCTCTTTATCGGTTTAGCATTGCCAGTGTTGGCAGGCGGTGGCACCACTCTTCGTGCGCTTGCGGGACCCACCGTAGGATACATCGTGGGATACGTGCTGTCCCCTATCGCCGCCGGAACCATTGCTTACCGTGCCCCACGCGGAAAAGGCGGAATGACTGTGGTTTTCGCTATCGCAGCCATCGTTGGCCTATTAGTGCAGTACACCTGTGGCGCAATCGGCCTCGTCCTTCGCTCCGGAATGGATGTCGGCCCCGCCATCGCGGCGCAAGGCCCGTTCGTCCTCCTTGACACCGCGAAGCTCATCGTGGCCGTCATCATCGCCGTCGGTGTTCACTCCGCATTCCCAGATCTGGCAGGCAGGAAGGCCTCCTAGTGCCCACCATCGACTTTTCTTCGGTCACGGTAGCTTTTGATGAGACGGTGGTCCTCGATGACATCAACCTTACTTTAACCGAACAGAGGATCGGCATCATCGGCCACAATGGCGGAGGAAAGTCCACCCTGACCCGACTCATCAATGGCCTGAGCGAGCCCACCGCGGGCACCGTGACCGTTGACGGCATCAATCCCGCCGAGCAGGGGACAAAAGTGCGCGAGAGGGTGGGTTTTGTCTTTTCTGATGCCGAAAATCAAATCGTCATGCCCAACGTGCGCGATGACATTGCTTTCTCCCTCCGCCGCTTCAAACTATCTAAGGCCGAGCGCACTGCCAAAGTTGATGCTGCTCTGGCACGATTCGGGCTTTTAGAATTCTCAGAGCGCTCCCCTCACACGCTATCTGGTGGACAGAAACAACTGCTCGCTTTAGCCGCTGTGCTGGTCATCGACCCGGTTCTCATTATCGCCGATGAGCCAACAACGCTGCTCGACCTCCGCAATCGCGATCGCATCATGCGCGAGTTCGCACAGCTCGACCAGCAGCTCATTGTCGTTACTCACGATCTGGAATTCCTCGCGGATTTCGACCGTGTCATTTGCATCGATAACCACAAGGTTGCCGCCGATGGCACTCCCCAGGAGGTCATCGATTTCTACAGAGATCTCATGGCGCAACGGCCACTCTAGAAAGCCCCCTCACCAATGACTCGACACCGGAAAAATATTCCGCTTTCCGTGTACGTTCCGGGCACGACGGTAATCCACCGGATGAAGCCCAGCTGGAAGATTGTCATTCTGCTGGTTTTTATCTTACTAAGCAGCATCTTTTTCAACTCTTTACCGTGGTCTGGCGGCGCGGTAATCGCCGCAGCTGCGACGTATTTCATCGCCCGCATCCCTCCACGAATTGCCTGGAGCCAACTCTGGCCACCCCTGATAATTCTCGTTCCCCTTGCTGGGTTCCAATGGTGGGCCAAGGACTTTAACTACGCCGCGGTGATGTTTTTTAATATCTTGGCCGCCATGATTTTAGCTTTCTTGCTCACGCTCACCTCGACGGTAGACGCGATCATGGAGTCTTTGGAAGAATCCCTCCGGCCTCTCAAACGTTTCGGCGTCCCCGTAGATAACATTAGCTTGGCAGTGTCTCTGACAGTCCGCCTCATCCCCCTCATGTTCGAGACGGTCTATGAGGTTCTCGATGCGCGCAAAGCACGCGGCGCAGGGTTTTCTCCCACGGCGTTTATAACGCCCGTTATCATCCGCTCCATTCGACGCGCTCGGGCCATTGGCGAAGCCCTCCAGGCTCGCGGAGTCGGTGACTAGTACACATGCCCAACGGACGCCAAAACCTCCGCTCTCCCCGCCACTGAAAATGAAAGAGGAAAGACCGGAGGCTGTAGTGCGCTCATCGCTATAACGAGCGCGGGATAGGCGTTTATTCTCCGCGCAGCTCGCGTAAACGAGCTTGGACGGCATCGTCATTCGAGGTAGGCTGCGCGGCGTCATCTGCGGCAGAGCCAGAGGCCTTATTACCCTCAATGGCCTGAGCGCGGTTACCTTCCACGGGCTTCGTTGAGTTCATCTCGCTGCGAATCTGCTCCAAACGGGAGTGTCCCGCCATCTGAATGCCCGCCTGCTGCACCTCAGCCATGCGGTTTTCGACAGAATTTTCCGCCAATTCCGCCTGCCCCAGGGCCTTGGAGTAACGGCGCTCAATTTTATCGCGCACAGCATCAAGCGAAGGAGCGTTACCACCGGCCGAAAGCTCGTTCATGGAGTTCAAAGACTCGGAAACTTTTTCCTGCATCTTTGCCTGCTCTAGCTGCGAAAGCAGCTTCGAACGCTCGTCTACCTTTTGGCGCAGGGCGGCATTATTGCGTTCGACAGCGCGCTTCGCTTGCTCAGCCTGCTGCAATGCCTGGTCATGAAGCTTCTTTGTATCTTCCACAGACTCTTCTGCGGTCACCAGCTGAGCGGCAAAAGCCTCAGCGGCGTTTTCGTATTCAACGGCCTTCTTTTCATCACCTTTGGCGCGTGCGCCATCGGCAAGCTCGAGCGCCTGGCGGGTATTGCCTTGCAACTTTTCAACCTCGGCTAGGCGACGGTTAAGTTGCATTTCAAGCTGACGCTGATTACCGATGACAGCCGCGGCTTGCTGCGATAGCTCTTGGTGCTGACGTTGAGCCTCTTCGATGGCTTGCTCAATCTGCACCTTCGGATCGGCATTCTCTTCGATTTTGTTATCGAACAGGGCCATGAGGTACTTCCAACCCTTAACAAATGGATTCGCCATTGTGCTCTAAACCTTCCTAAGGAATGTGGAGATGCGTCGCGTTGTGGTGTTTATAGTAACCTAGCGCCTAGGACTCTGCTGCTAACAATCGCAGTTATCCCACCGCGGCCACTCTTTTCACAATCGCACGAGCGTTAAAGCTCGGAAGCGGCAGGCGCGGTATGCGCGAGCTCTTCATCCATCGAGGGCAGCGCCATATAACCGGCGGCCTCGATGAGAACGTCTGACACAGACGCGTCGAGCGCATGACACACGGCAGCCAATAATTCTGAAGACACCTCTTTACGGCCGCGCTCCAGCTCCGACAAATAGCCGGGTGACACGCGAGCAACGCTAGCCAATTCGCGCAAGGTAACTGACTTGTCTGCGCGGAATGCCCGCAGGGTCAAGCCCAATGCTTCACGCAGAAGTGGTTCTGGGGCGCGAACAGGTTGTGGCGCCGATGGTGCCGCTGCCGCAAGTTCCGCGGCAGTCTCCGCCGAATGTTCAAGGACTGCTGTAGAAATGTTCATCGTAGATTTTAACGCTCCTTCGATGCAGTTTGTTCCCCACTAGTAGAAAAATTTTTGATGATCTCCCCAAGTTGGGAAATTGCAGCGTCTACCGTGGCCTTTCTGATTTGATTGCGTTCAGTGCCCAAGTCGCGCAGGCAATAAGACTGGGCTATACGGCCCAGGGAATAGATTCCTAAAAATACCGTGCCGGGCTCTTTTTCTTCTTGTTTCTCGGGCCCGGCAACACCGGTTAGTCCTATCCCCCAATCCGCCCCGGTTTCCGCAGCGGCGGCGCGAGCCATATCGACTGCGGTTTTGCCGGATACGACGCCTACGCGCTCAATCTCAGAAATTGGTTTACCTAAGAAATGGGATTTGACCTCGGTGGAATAGGTTATAAGACCGCCCCGCAAGACGGCAGACGCCCCCGGCACCGAAGCGATGGTAGCGCTGGCTAAGCCAGCTGTTAGAGACTCACACAAAGCGACAGTCTCGTGGCGGCTAGACAATAGGGCTACGAGGTCAGATTCTGAGAAGGTCATTGTGTTTAGCTATTTTGCTTCTGTCCATCGATCAGATACTGCACGCCGGTAACGACCGTCACCACGACGGCCACCAACATAATGAGGAAGGTAGGAATATCCATCCACGCAGGAAGCGGCCACAGATACAGGCCCACGGCAAAAGATTGCAGGACGGTTTTTAGCTTGCCACCTTTAGAAGCCGGGACAACTTTCCCGCGACGCAACAGCGCCATGCGCCAGATGGTGATGCCAAATTCTCGGATCAAGATAATGACGGTCACCCAGACACCTAACTGATCGACGATGTTTAGGCAGACAAGCGCTGTGGTCATCAGCGCTTTATCCGCAATGGGATCGGCCAGTTTGCCAAAATCAGTAATCAACCCGCGGGCGCGGGCGATATCGCCATCGAGCTTATCTGTGAGCATCAAAGCTGCGAAGACCCCGAAAGACCACCACTGGTGACCGCCGATAACTAGCCATGCAAAAACCGGAATGAAGACAATACGCAGGCAGGTTAGGACGTTCGGCAGATTCCAATTAGAGACCTGCGGATTCACATCCGAGGACTGCGCTGACTGTGCTCCGGGTTGATTCACCCTATTTATACTACCCGCTTGGGTTACGTGCTCGCGGCACCCTCCCCGAGAATTTATACTGTCGAGCATGAAATATTTTGCAGTGAATTATGACTACAACCCAGCCAGCCCAGAAATAGCGAAGGTACGCCCCGCCCACCGCGAGTTCACCGGGCAACTATTTGATGAGGGCACCATCGTAGCCTCTGGGCCACTGACGGATTCGCAGGGAGGCGCACTTATCATCGTGTGCTTTGACAATGATGACACCCAGGTCTCCGATGTTATCGCGTTGATGGACAAAGACCCCTTCTATCAAGAAGGCTGCCTCCAAAGCAGGAGCTTCCGCGAATGGAACCCAGTTAAAGCCCGCTTCTAATCCGCTTTATGTGGGTAGGTCTTCAGTGGGCAATTCTTCGGCTCTGCCGAGGTAATCGCCCCGCGTATTACGCACGATTTTATTTCCTTCCTCATCCCAGTCGTAGTGGTTGTGCGATACAGCCACTACGCCTTGGGTTTTGTCACGCATGTTTTTGATAACCGATGCGAGAACCGTAATGGCTAACACTCCGACAATGACCACCAACGAACCGATGGTGGAGATTTCCATGACTGATTCGACATTGTCGCCGCCATTGATGAACGGCAGGTTGTTCTCATGCAGCGCGTGGAAGAGCAGCTTGACGCCGATAAAACCAAGGATGATTCCCAGGCCATAGGGTAGGTACACGAGGCGGTCCAAGAGGCCATCGATAAGGAAGTACATTTGGCGCAGGCCCATCAGCGCAAATGCGTTGGTGGTAAAGACCAAAAACGCTTCCGAGGTGATGCCGTAAATTGCCGGAATGGAATCGAAGGCAAACATAAGATCGATAAGCCCGATGGACACCAGCGCCACGAAAAGCGGCGTGAAGGCAAATCTCCCCTTTTTTGAGCCATCGTCCACGCGGTGGGTGAGCTTATCACCGTGGTACTGCGGGGTCACATCTACCGCCTTGCGCACAAGCTTAATGATGGCCATATCGTTGGGGTTGGTCTCCGGCGTGTCCCGGATCTCATCGATGACCAACTTGATGGCGGTGTAGAGCAAGAATATGGCAAAAAAGTAGAAAATGTCGGACCAAGCCGCAATAACCGCTGCACCCAACAGGATGAATATTAAGCGAAAGGCGAGGGCAAGGATGATGCCGATTAACAGCACTTTTTGCTGGTATTTGCGCGGGATTTTGAAAGACCCCATGATGAGTGCAAATACGAAAAGGTTATCTACAGAAAGTGCCTGTTCGGTGACATAACCGGTAAAGAATTGGATGCCGTGCTCGTGGCCCCACACCGCCCACACGCCACCGCCAAAAACTACAGCGACAGCAATATAGAATAGGGTCCACAGGCCCGACTCCTTCAGGGTGGGCTCATGCGGACTACGCACGTGCGAATAAAAATCGAATACAAAGAAGGCTAGAATTACCGCACCAGTAACAAGCCATACCCACAATGGGACGTTCAACGCGAGTTCCCTCCGGTCGAAATTACTCAATAAAGTGACCGGAGGTCTCCCCCGCCCAGCGACTATCCCTCGCCAGGCCGACACGACCGGGAGCACAACGCTACCGTGTTGACGATCTATGCCGAATTTGGGGTACTCCCCTCCAAGACCGTGACCATCTTACACTACTTAGAATGCCCCGGACGATGGGTTATAAGTTGCTTGCACCGTCCGCGTATCGGTTTTGGGCGCATCGGAGGAATCGGAAGTAGCGGAATCTTCGGAACCGTCCGGATCCTCATCTGTTTGTGCTTGGTTCATCTCATCCTGGATTTCCTTAGGAGCATCAGCAGGATCGGCGCCCTTAATCATCCACAGGATGGTATCAAGTTCTTCCGGCTTGACCAGCACCTCCCGCGCCTTCGAGCCTTCCGATGGTCCAACGACGCCGCGAGATTCCATCAAGTCCATCAGGCGCCCCGCCTTAGCAAAGCCAATGCGCAGCTTGCGCTGCAACATTGAGGTAGAGCCCAGTTGGGCAGTCACCACAAGCTCCACGGCCTCTAGGAGGTCATCCATGTCCTTGCCGATGTCATCGTCGATTTCTTTCTTTGACTCGGACTGCTTTTCCTCGGTCACGCCCTCGGTGTAGTTTGGGGCAGCCTGGGACTTCGCGGCTTCGACGACATCCATAACCTCATCGTCGGAGACGAATGCGCCCTGCATACGCACCGGCCGTTTGCCCTGCGGGATAAATAGACCATCACCCATGCCGATGAGCTTTTCCGCACCGCCTTGGTCCAAGATCACGCGGGAGTCGGTCAAAGATGAGGTAGCGAAAGCCAAGCGGGAAGGCACGTTGGTCTTGATGAGGCCAGTCACCACATCGACAGACGGGCGCTGGGTGGCAAGCACCAAGTGGATGCCGGCGGCACGGGCCTTTTGGGTAATACGGACGATAGAGTCCTCAATCTCCTTCGGGGCAGTCATCATCAAGTCCGCCAGCTCGTCCACGACGCAAACGATATAGGGATATGGACGGACCTCGCGCTCAGAGCCGACCGGTGCCTGGTACTCGCCGGAGACCACCTTGCGGTTATAGTCCTCGATCTTGCGCACGCGTGCGGCCTTCATATCCATGTACCGCTGCTCCATCTCCTCCACTAACCATTGGAGGGCTGCAGCAGCCTTCTTCGGCTGGGTAATGATAGGTGTGATCAGATGAGGGATGCCTTCATAGGGGGTAAGCTCCACCATCTTAGGATCAACGAGGATCAGGCGCACCTGCTCCGGGGTGGCGCGGGTGAGTAGCGAAACCAGCATGGAATTCACGAACGCGGACTTACCCGAGCCAGTGGCACCGGCAACAAGCAGGTGCGGCATTTTTTGTACAGAAAAGGACGTATATTCACCTTCGATGTCTTTACCCAAGCCAATCAACATTGGGTCCGGAGAAGAGACCATGCTGGGCGCGTCCAATACCTCGCGTAGGTGGACCATTTCGCGGTCCGGGTTAGGAACCTCGATTCCCACCGCGGACTTACCTGGAATCGGTGTAAGCAAACGCAGATTATCGGTAGCCACAGCGTACGCCAGGTTGGACTGCAGGTTCGTAATCTTGGAAACTTTCACACCTGGTCCGAGCTCAATCTCGTAGCGAGTAACCGTAGGGCCACGGCTGAAGCCCGTTACTTGGGCATTGACGTTAAACTCTTCAAAGACGTCCGTGATGGCTTCAATGATGCGGTCATTGATTTCGGTTCGTTCTTTCGCCGGCGTACCTGGGGTCAGGAGGTCGGTGGATGGCACCGCATAGCTGTCATTACCGGGTTTCGCTGGGGCGGATAGTTGGGGCTGTGGGGCAGACTGCTCCGCCGCGGCGGATTCCACCCGAGCGCCGGTGATCGCATCACGTCCGGAGCGCTGCCGGAACAGACGGCGGGCTTCCTCATGTGCTGCTGACACCGCGTCAGATCCAGCCTTCACAGCGCCTGCCGCAGCTGCAACACCCGCGGCATCCGCAACACCCGCGGCATCCGCAACACCCGCGGCATCCGCAATACCCTCGGCAGCTGCAACACCCTCGGCAGCTGCAGCTGCCGAGGTGTGGGCGCGGGAACCCGCGTTGTTGACGGTGCCTTTGTGACGGCCGGACGAAGAACTGCCAATGGCAGCGCCCAAAACGCGGGTGGGATCACTATCTGGCAGCGCCGGTTGAGTGGATTCCGCGTCGTCTGCGTACTCAGCGTCATCTACTGCTGGGAAGGCATCGGTGTCCCCCATGCGGGAATTCGCGCCGTAGCCCAATTCTTCATCGCTGCGATCTACCAACTCGTGACCCGCGCGCACCGGGGTATCGAAGGCAACGGTGTGGTCGCTTGCAGGGACATCGGCAAGCGGCCGCACAGGATAAGAGGTGCCAGACCGACGCGGAGTAAACGTGCCGCCGCGTTTCGTAGCTGGAGGCTGCGAGCGCTCGCGGCCGTGGGCAATATTATCGATATCGTCAGATACGTGACCGTAAAGATCGTCCTCGTCGGTGTCTTCACGGTCCGCATCGCTACCAGCAAAAAGGGAAAAAGCCGAACGCAGCGAATCCGCCACGAGCTCGTAGGTCTCGCGGATGGTAATACCGGTAACCAACAGCGCACCATAAATTATGACGAGAAAAAGCAGCGGGGCCGCGACATACGCGGTAAATGCAGCGTCCAAAACCCCGCCCATGGCAAAACCGACGACACCGCCGGCCCCGCCTGCGGTATCGGTGGTAAATCCAAGCGGTGGGTTACCAGCAAAGATGTGGATCACGCTCAGCATCCCCAGCACAATAATCGTCGTGCCGCCTGCAATGCGCGGCTTAATGCGCCCTGGCGAACCATCCATTTCCATCATGAGCGAAATGGCTAGCACGACAAGCGCGACGGGAAGTACCCAGGCACCGGCGCCGATGACGTAGCGCACCAGGTTGCCCACCCAGGCGCCCACCTGGCCGGTAACACCAAACCATACGGTGGCAGCGAGGACAATGGCTATGCCAATGAGCACCAAGGCGACCGCGTCTGGGTTGTTAACTCGCCACCCGTTCTGTGACGAGGACACTGCTTCCTCTTCATCTGCGATATCGCGCACGCGAGTTACCTTGCTTTTCTTTTTGTTCCCGGCCCTATCAGAAATTTCCTGTGGCTCCCTCGTTTTCTCGAAATCCTCCATACCTTCTGGAGGTGATCCCTGGCTCGGCTTTAGGCCCGCGAGGCCCTTGCTGACGCCACGGGCAACATTGCCCATTCCGCGCGCGGTGGCTCCAAAAGCAGCACCAAGCCCCTTGCCGACAGCCCGAAATGCGCTCCCCGTACGCTCCTGCGTCGTCCCTGCCGCCCTCCCGGACGACGGCATCGCTAGGGTCTCCGACACGCCGCCGCTGGACTGACTGCGGCCGGATGGCCGTGACCAGTTAGCTTTCCGGCCAGGCGCACTTTTGGATGCTCGCGTCGGGTTACGGCGCGATCCACGAGAGGAGGCATTTTTGACAGACATGTTATTCACATTAACCGGAAAACCCCACAAATCACATAAGCCACACGCGTGGCATGGATAGTTAATCGCGAATTACCCCGCGATCGCGCCGACTAGGCGGGGCACAAACCGTTAAAAAGTCTAAATCTAGCCTACAGAGTTGACATTCTGATAGCAGACTCATCACCTGTGATGGTGACTTGGACTACGTCGCGCCCGTACGTCCAGAGCAAGAGCTCGCCGACTTCTCCACTGACCCGGACCACCTGATCTCCGCGATCTGCCACTCTATTCTTATCTGCTACAACGATGCGCGAGAGCCCATCAGGTTGCAGAACAACCGGCTGGGTGGACTTGCGCAGGCTGAAAGTGGACCAGATCTTCAAAAAACGGTGCAGCTTTTTCTGCACCGCTGCAGAAAAATCACGTGGTTCGGTCTGACCATTGGCACGACGGATATCCTCGTGGTGAATAAAATGCTCGGCCAAGTTCTGCTGGGCATCAAGAAAGCGTACGGGATTGAGCTTTGCTGGCCCCCTCCCCCAGGCATCAACAAGCTCGTCAAAGTCTCGGCGGGCGATTTTGGCGGACACTTTCTCCAGACGAGGTTTAAAGGCAGCAAGGAACATCCCTACCGCGGCATCTGGTCGGTTTTCGCGTACCCATAGGTGAGTGACTAAGTCGCGCGTCGTCCATCCCTCACACAGCGTGGGGGCATCGGGACCTAACTGATGGAATAGCGCGACCATCTTGGCGCGTTCGGAAGATGAAAACGACATGCGCCCCAGCATACCGAGGACATCGACAGGCTGGGGCGCAAAACTATGCCGGGATCAAACCCTTTGAGGAAAACCTACAGCGACTCACGGCTGGCATCGACATCGGCGTCATCCGCAAGCAGGATACCCGAATTTGTCGGCACGATGGTAGGCAAGATGACCGGCTCGCGCTTGTACTTGGAATCCATGAGCTTGGAGACCTTGCGCCGTAGCTTTTGCACCATCCGGTAGGTGTCATTCTCGCCTTCCGCGGCGAGATCATTCATGGTATTTTCCACCATTTCCGCAACCTCAGGCACCACGCCGCGGTCATCATCGGAGAAGCCCGTGGTCGCCACGGTGGGGTGCTCCAGCAGGCGGGAGGTACGGTTATCGATCACGCAGGTGATGGATACCACGCCACCTGCGCCCAGGTTAGTGCGGTCCGCCAAAGTATCATCATCGACATCGCCCATGGACACGCCATCGACGTAGAGGTGGCCGACCTGCAGCTGACCGACGACCTCTGCGCGACCCTTGCGCAAATCGACCACGACTCCGTTTTGCGCCAAGACCGTCCGGTCGCGGGCCACGCCGGTGGAAATCGCCAATTCTTTATTGGCGCGCAGGTGGCGCCACTCGCCGTGGACCGGCATAGCATTGCGGGGTCGCGCCGCGTTGTAGAGGAAGAGCAGCTCGCCAGAGTAGCCGTGGCCAGAAGCGTGGACCTTGACGTCCTGGTTGGTGATTACATTCGCACCGATCTGGGACAGCATGTTGATCACGCCGAAGACGGCCTCCTCATTGCCTGGAATGAGCGAGGAGGAGAAGATAATGGTATCGCCATCGCGCACCGTAATCTGCCGGTGTTCGCGGCGTGCCATGCGAGACAACGCTGCCATCGGCTCACCCTGTGTACCGGTAGTAATGAGCATGGTCTTGTGCGGAGCCATCTTTGCAGCCTCATCGATGGGGATGATGGTACCGCGCGGGACCTTCAAAAAGCCCATCTTTTCCGCAATTTCCATATTTCGTATCATCGAACGGCCATTGAAGGCAACCTTGCGGCCGTTGGCCACGGCAGCATCGATGGCGGCCTGAACTCGGTAAACGTTCGAGGCGAAGGAAGCTAGGATGACGCGCTGCGGTGCGCTTGCCACCAGGCGCTTGAAGTTTGCCGGAATATCTCCCTCGGAAGCGGATACGCCCGGCACGGTGGCGTTGGTGGAATCGCACAGCATGAGGTCGACGCCCTCGTCGCCATATCGAGACAACGCCGGAAGGTCAGTCGGACGGTTATCTAACGGGGTTTGATCCAGCTTGATATCACCGGTGTGAATGATATTGCCGGCCGGGGTGCCCAGCATAATGCCAAGCGCATCAGGCACGGAATGGTTGACCGCCCAGAAGCGAACCCGGAAGCAGCCGTAAGTCACGTCGGACTTCTCGTTGACCTCAATGAACTTCGGCTTCTGACGGTGTTCCTTACACTTCGCCGCAATAAGCGCGATGGTGAAACGAGAGGCCACAATGGGAATATCTGGGCGCAGCTTCAACAGCCATGGGATAGCGCCGATGTGGTCTTCGTGGGCGTGGGTAACCACGAGGGCCTTGACCTTGTCGATCTTCTTCTCAATCGGTCCGAAGTCCGGCAGGATGAGATCCACGCCAGGCTCGCCGGAGGACGGGAAAAGCACGCCACAATCAATGATGAGCAGCTCGTTACCGTACTCGAATACCGTCATGTTGCGGCCGATCTCAGAAATACCACCCAGAGCGTAGATGCGCAGAGCATCTTTCGGCTGCTTCGGCGGTTCTGGCAAGCGCTTGGTCAAATCCGCCCCCTGCATCGACTTCGGCACATTGCGGCGGCCGCGGTTATTGCCGCTACGACCCTTGCCGTTGCCATTCTTTCCGTTGCCACCGTTGGTGTTCTTATTGTTGCCGCCCTGGTTAGCGCCACCCTGGCCATTGCCCTTATTGCCGTTTCCGCCACGGCCACGGCCACGGCCGCCGCGGGAACGCGAGCGGCGATCGTTGTGAGCACCTTCGTTGTTATTATCGGCAGAGTTGTTCTGTCCAGAGCTGCCCTGCTTCTCCTTACCGGCGTCACCGGAGTTATTGGCAGGGGCCTGAAATACGGGCGAAGCCGCCTCATTGGAGGCGGTCTCAGTTTCCGACGGTGGACCCGCCTTGCGGGTAACCTTACGGGAACGATTACGGGGTTCAGTCATTCTTAAAGGACTCCAGATTGTTCCAAATCACGGCGAAGTACCTCGCGTTCCTCCTCGCTCGCAGCGGTGACAGGAAGACGGGGATCGCCAACTTCAAAGCCCTGCAGGCGCAGAGCTTCCTTTGCAAATGTTGCTCCGCCCAACCGCGCCTGAGCACGGGTAAGTGGAAGAAGCGTTGAGTAATTTATTTCTTGCGCGCGGGCCACATCGCCCGCATCGAAGGATTCATAGAGTTCTACCAAAGCACGCGGAGCAGCGTGACCGATGACGGAGATGAAACCTGAGGCGCCGAGGGCCAGCCACGGCAGGTTAAGCGGATCGTCACCGGAGTACCACGCCAAGCCGGTTTCTTGGATGAGTTCTGCAGCCGCGGAAAGATCGCCTTTGGCGTCTTTCACGGCTTGGATAGTCGGCAATTCCGCGAGGCGGCGGAACGTATCCGACGCTACCGGGATGCCCGAGCGGCCAGGAATGTCATAGACACAAATCGGCAGGTCCGTTGAATTAGCAACTGCGGCAAAATGCTCGTAAACACCCTTTTGGGAGGGCTTGGAATAATACGGAGTCACCACGAGCAAACTATCAGCTCCGGCGTCAGCGCTAGCTTGAGCAATCTCGATCGAGGTCGCGGTATTGTTTGTGCCGGCGCCTGCACAGATCCGAACGCGGTCTCCTACTTCTTGTTTCACAGCCTTGAGCAACTCCACCTTTTCGCGCAAAGACGTGGTCGGAGACTCGCCCGTCGTTCCGCCCAAGATGAGTGAATCCACGCCGTTGTCTACGAGATGAGCCGCCAGGCGGCGACCCGCTTCTAGATCCAGCGCGCCGTCACTATCAAATGGAGTGACCATAGCAACGCCAATGCGACCGAAGGTGTCAACGCCAGTCTTTGCTGTCATACCTGTGCTCATAGCCGTCAAGGTTACCCGCTCGGGCACCTTTTGACCGCATCCGGGTGCCGCGTGTTAAGCGTAAGGGCTCGCGGCCATCCGCGTTCCATCGGCCAAAGTGGTGATATGGAAGTCATCGAAAAGCGCTGGTGCTTGCTCCTGCAAATACTCCAAGCACTCGACCGCTACGTGGCGCAATTCCGTATCAGCATGCTCGGCCGCCCGCGCCCCAATGAAGTGCCGCCAAGCGCGGTAATTACCGGTAACGACGAGTCTAGTTTCCGTCGCATTGGGCAATACCGCACGTGCGGCCTGGCGTGCTTGCTTCTTTCGCAACAGCGCATTCGGCTCATTAAGCTTTTCTTCCAAGGCTTCTAGCAGCTCATCATAGACAAAACGAGTTTCATCCACCGCCTGCATGACCAACCGGCGTAATTGATCATCTTCTTCCACCAGCTTGGGCAACGCTACGTGCATCTCTTTAGGATGCACAAAACGCTGGGATAGCTGCGAAAAGGAGAAATGCCGGTGCCGGACCCATTCATGACTGGCAGAACGCGATAGGCCCGTGATGTACATCGTTGCCGTTGCGTGTTCCAATAGCGCTAGATGGCCAACTTCCATGATGTGGTGCAGGTAGGCGGAATTGGTAGCAGTACGCGGGTTGGGCTTGTCAAAGGACTCATAACAGGCCCTCCCCGCGAATTCGACGAGGGCCTCGCCGTCCGTCGCCGTGTCATCAGCACTCCACTGCGTTCCCCGTGGCTCGTGAAACTCGGTAGCGGCAATGAGCTGAATTTTTAGCTCACTCGCAGTTGCCATACCGCTACAGCCCCAGGTACTTGTCTAGCCCAACGACCAAACCCGGGTGCTGCGCAATCTCACGAACACCGACCAATACACCGGGAATGAAAGAGGAACGATCATAAGAATCCTGACGAATGGTCAGTGACTGTCCCTGTGCGCCAAAAATGACCTCCTCGTGGGCCACCATGCCGCGGGTACGTACAGCATGCACCGGAATTCCGTCTACATTCGCACCACGGGCACCTGCCAGGGACTTTTCGGTCGCATCCGGCATCTCTCCCAATTTCGCGTCGCGGCGCGCCTGGGCAATCGCCTCTGCGGTGTGGATAGCGGTACCGGAAGGCGCATCCAACTTCGTGGGGTGGTGAAATTCAACAACTTCTACAGTCTCAAAGAACTTCGCCGCTTGCTTGGCAAGCACCATGGTCATTACTGCAGAGATCGCGAAATTCGGTGCGATCAGCACATTGCCAGCCCCTTCTTGGCGGGTCCACTGCTCAACCTGGTCCAAACGCTCTTGATCGAATCCAGTGGTACCCACCACGCAGTGAATGCCGTTCGCGATGCAAAACTCCAGATTGCCCATCACAGAATCAGGCTGGGTAAAATCCACGATGACCTCCGCATGCAGATCAACCAACTGCTGCAGGTCATCCCCGCGGTCAATTTCCGCCACCAGCTCCAGGTCATCTTCGGCATTTACCCCCTCAACGACCGCCTTGCCGACGCGACCTTGCGCTCCCAATACTCCTACTTTGATCGCCATTGTGCGCCTCGCTTTCATAACAACTCTGGGTTAAAGCTCTCCTTCTTTCCTATCCTATCGCGCTCGCCCATATGCGGCGGGCAGCCCTTCGTAAGCCAGAAATACCGCTGCCGAGCTGTCCAGCTATGCAGATGCGTGCTGACCCCGTTCCAGTTCATGACGTTGCTCGTGCTCAGTTTTCTGTGTGGATATTCTCAGCACCCCCGCGGAGAACAAGGTTATAACCTTTACTTTAGGAGCTTCTGGCAACGGGTTCGCTACTTTCGCGGTTTTCAGCTTTGCCGCGGGCAACCCCATCTAGCCCGCCGAGTTAAAGCTTCAGCCCCACACCCCCACCATTTTCCCTCGTACAACAATTGCATCACTTCCTCAGTTCGGCAACTTATGTACCGGTAGACTTAAAGAAACGACACAACAAACAACTTAGGAAGTGGTCAGAATGTCTCGATCTGCTCTCACCCGCGTCTTCGCTGCCGGTGCTGGTATGAGCTGCATACTCTCATTGAACGCTTGCTACAGCCCCAGCGATGACACTGCTGTCGATACCTCGTTCGCCGCACAGGAAGAATCAACCAGCTCGCGGGCGGAATCGATGACGTCATCGGCAAAAACATCGGAGCCCGCTAAAACTACCGCTGCCGGTCAGCCAACTAAGACGGTAGAAGACACCACCCCGTTAAGTCACAATCGCCACCAAGCCCAGGACAATGTTCCTCACAACGTGTTCGGTGGCATGGGCGCGCCATCTCTCGCCGATCATCGCCACCTACCTCCGGGTTTGGGCAACCTCGTGCCCACCGGAATTCGGGTAGCCGCCCATGACTCTTATACCCGTGTCGTGGTTGACCTCGAAGGCGAAGGAGAAGCGGGGTGGTTTACTACCTATACGGCTCAGCCCACACATCAGGCATCGGGACTTCCAGTCGAGGTACAAGGCGCTACTTTCCTCAACCTTGGTATCGAGGGCACCCCGTGGCCATCGACGCCGGAGTTAGAGCAAAAATTCATGGATACTGGCATCACCCCAGGTGCTGGTGTCGTGCAAGAGATCAATTACACCACTACCTTCGAGGCACAGACGCAGCTGGTCATCGGGTTAAAAAAGCAAACTCCCTATTCCGTGACCTTCTTACAGGAACCCAAACGGCTCGTACTTGATTTTCAGAACTAGGTAATCATGACTAGAGCATAGTCAGTGGCCCTGCTTCCCACGCATGATGGGAAGCAGGGCCACTACTGTGAATACAATGTAAGGGATTAATCCTCAACTGGCACTAGGGAAGTCTTACCGCGGTTATCGATATCCACGATTTCTACCTGTATCTTGTCGCCCACGTTGACAACATCTTCGACCTTCTCGATGCGCTCGTCGCCACCCAGGTTGGAGATGTGAATCAATCCATCGCGGCCCGGGGTCAAGGACACAAAGGCACCGAATGGAACGGTTTTAACTACCGTGCCGAGGAAGCGCTCACCCACCTTGGGCAGCTGCGGGTTGGCAATGGAATTAACCTTTTCAATCGCAGCGTCAGCAGCTTCGCCGGTTACCGCAGAGATGTAGACCGTGCCATCCTCTTCAATTGAAACGTCAGCACCGGTATCCTCGGTGATCTGGTTAATGGTCTTGCCTTTGGGCCCGATGAGCTCACCAATCTTATTGACAGGTATCTTCACCGAGGTGATCTTCGGGGCCAGGCCGGACATCTCATCCGGGCAATCAATGACCTCTGCCATGGTTTCCAGGATAGTAGTACGTGCATCGCGGGCCTGCTCGAGGGCCTGCACCAAAACCTTAGACGGAATGCCGTCAAGCTTCGTGTCTAGCTGCAGTGCAGTAATGAATTCGGAAGTACCCGCAACCTTGAAGTCCATGTCACCGAAGGCGTCTTCGGCGCCGAGAATATCCGTGAGCGCCACGAACTTTTCCTTGCCCTTGATCTCACCGGAGACCAAGCCCATGGCAATACCGGCTACTGGCGCCTTGAGCGGAACGCCAGCGTTGTAAAGCGACAGGGTGGACGCGCACACAGAGCCCATGGAAGTGGAACCGTTGGAACCAAGGGCCTCAGAGACCTGGCGAATGGCATACGGAAATTCCTCGCGCGAAGGGATAACCGGTAGCAGGGCCCGCTCAGCCAGTGCGCCGTGGCCGATTTCGCGGCGCTTGGGCGAGCCAACGCGGCCGGTTTCACCGGTAGAAAATGGTGGGAAATTGTAGTGGTGCATATAGCGCTTGGACTCGATGGGAGTAAGCGAGTCGATCTGCTGCTCCATCTTCAACATATCCAGGGTGGTTACGCCGAGTATCTGCGTCTCCCCCCGTTCGAACAAGGAAGAGCCATGTGCGCGTGGTATCAAATCAACTTCGACGGACAGGTCGCGGATATCGGTAAGTCCGCGACCATCGATGCGGAAGCCATCGGCCAAAATCTTGCGGCGCACAATCTTCTTCATAAATTCGTTATAAGCAGCGCGAATCTGCTTGGAAGCCACTGCCTCTTCCAGGTCAGCAAATTGCGGCAGAAGATCTTGCTCTACCTGCTCCATGTGCGCATTTGTAGCTTCCTCGCGCTCCTGCTTGCCCGGGATGGTCAGCAGGCTCTCTAACTTCTTAGCAGCGGTCTTTTCCACTGCGGCTAAGACATCATCCCCATAAGCTGGAAACAGCGGGAACTCTTGGGTCTCTTTGGCGGTGCGCTCTGCAAGACCTTTTTGGGCCTCGCACAGGGTCTTGATGAACGGCTTAGCTGCCTCAAGGCCCGCTGCAACAGCCGCTTCCTGCGGAGCCGGGGCACCATCGGCGATACGCTCGGCGACGTTGGCGCCAGCACCCGCTTCCACCATCATGATGGCGACGTCTTTTTTGCGACCTTTCGTGACGATGCGGCCGGCTACCACCATCTCGAAGAGCGCGCGCTCGTGCTGCTCGTGGTTCGGAAAAGCCACCCACTGTCCCTCCGGGTGCTTTTTATCAGCGATAAGCGCCATGCGCACGCCACCGACGGCGCCGGAAACCGGCAGGCCGGAGAGCTGGGTTGCCGCAGACGCGCCGTTAATTGCTACCACGTCGTAGTACTCTTCCGGGTCCTGCGACAGGACGGTGATCACTACCTGCACTTCATTGCGCAGACCTTTGACAAAAGTAGGGCGCAGCGGGCGGTCAATGAGGCGACAAGCCAGGATGGCCTCAGTGGAGGGACGGCCCTCGCGGCGGAAGAAGGAGCCGGGGATCTTGCCGGCTGCGTACATGCGCTCTTCCACATCAACAGTCAGTGGGAAAAAGTCAAAGTTTTCACGCGGCTGGTTAGAAGCAGTCGTAGTGGCCAGCAGCATCGTATCATCATCGAGGTACGTGGTGACAGAACCGTCAGCCTGACGTGCCAATTGGCCGGTTTCAAAACGTACCGTGCGGGTACCAAAATCCCCATTGTCGAGGACGGCGATAGCTTCGGTAATACCGAATTCTTCATCGATATTGAACTCTACGGAGTTCTGAACGCTCATCTAGTTAATCTCCTTGAGTGTTTAGGCGATCGTCGGTGCCGCCTTTTCCACATTGTTTTGACAACGGTGGAAATTCTAACAGAGATTGTCTACTTTTGAGCTACGGCAATCGCAATCGCCACTGTTCCCGTCCAAGCTTAAGTAGGGTATAAAACCACTAATTCCCCTTGCCACAGGGCAAGGGGAATAATTCGGCCGCAGTCGCGTCGCAATTAGCGGCGCAAGCCCAGGCGGGAAATCAGATCACGGTAACGATCCACGTTGTTTTCTGCCAAGTACTTCAGCAGGCCACGACGACGACCAACCATCAGCAGCAGACCACGACGGGAGTGGTGATCATGCTTGTGAAACTTCAGGTGCTCGGTCAAAGTGTTGATGCGAGAGGTTAGCAGGGCAACCTGCGCCTCAGGGGAACCAGTGTCGGTCTCGTGCAGGCCGTACTCCTTGAGGATTTCGGCCTTCTTCTCAGTGCTCAATGCCATGAGTATTTCTCCTATATTTCAGTCCACACTATTCTTCTACGCGCAGCACCGACCCGGCGAACTCCGCGTGCCGCAACTGTCGTGAACCACAGTCGCTAAGCCAACTGGTCATCTTACAGCCAGTTAGCATGCCAAATCAAAACGGTGCACTACTTGGTGCCTACCGTGCGGAAAAGTTCTTCGAGGCGGTCCACAAATTCACGGACAAAGCGTTCGTTGTCCACGCCCACGGCCACCTTCGCGGTTGGTTCCTGACTCAGCCGCGTTTCATCGGCGATGGTTCGCCCCCGGGTGGGGCCTTCCGTATCCGTTTTCATATTGGTTTCGATGACCTCTACCAACGACGGATCTGCGGCTACCGCCACGGCCAGCGGGTCGTGCAGACCACAACCGCCCAAGTGGGGAGCCATGGTGGCATAAGCGCGAATGTAATAATCCACCATATCGGCGAAAACCTTGCCCGCGGTCGTTCCGGTAGCGCGCCAGCGCGCGGTTTCTTTTTCCGTCAAGAGGGTGCGTAGCGTGACATCAAGGCCCACCATGGTGACATCGCTGCTATGGCGAAAAAGGTAATCGGTGGCATCCGGGTCTTGGGAGATATTGGCCTCCGCCCACGCGGACACGTTGCCGGGAACGGTCAGTGCCCCGCCCATCATGACAAGGTGGGCGTTGGTGGCAAAGGAGGCATCGGCAAGCATGGCCTGGGCGATGGTGGTAGACGGGCCGGTCGGAATAATGACTAGGTCATCACCATAATCACGTACGGCCTGCAAGAGGAAATCCGTGGCCGACTGCGTGTCCTCGGTCTTATCGGACGGGGTGAGCAAAACTTCGCCTACGCCATTTTGCCCGTGAATGAACGAGGAAATCTCGCTGGGCTGGAAACCGTTCGGGCTGGGGCCCGCAAAGACTGGAATATCAGGCGTATCCAGCAATTCCAGCAGCGCCAGGGTATTGCGCACCGCGAGCGGGACCGTGACGTTGCCATAGGTGCAGGTCACCCCAATGAGCTCAAGATCGGGGTGGGCCAGAGCATAAGCCAAGGCCAACGCATCATCAATGCCGGTGTCAAGATCGAGAATGGCCTTCATTTAGTTCTCCTTTAAGAAATAGTCTTGGCGGTTGCAGCCGTGTGCGCGAGCATCGGCAGCCAACACCTCGCGAGCGGCTGCGACGTCGTGAGCCATAGCTTCCAAAAGCTCCTCAACGGAACGAAACTTCACCATATTTCGCAGGTGGCCTACGAATTTCACGGTCGCCTCATAGCCATAAAGATCAGCATCGCGATCCAAAACAAAAGACTCGACGGATCGCTCTTCATCACCAAAGGTCGGATTCGTACCAACCGAAATTGCGGCAGCATAGGCTACGTCGGGCTGCATATTCCCATCGAGGGGCGAATCAGAATGGACTATGAACCAACCGGCATATACCCCGTCGGCGGGAATGGCTATGGTATCCGGGAAATACTGGTTAGCCGTAGGAAATCCTAGTTCCTTGCCGCCGCGTCCCGCACCACGAACCACGGGACCGGTGACCGTAAAGTGTCGACCAAGCGCCCAATTCGCTGATTCTATTGCTCCCTGGGACAGGCTGTGGCGAATGAAGGTGGAACAAATCTGCACTCCATCTTCGTTCAAAAGAGGGACGATATCGACGCTAAATCCGAACTCCTCCCCCAGGTGCTGCATGGCTTCTGCGGTGCCGCTAGCCCCAGCTCCGAAGGTAAAGTTCTCCCCCACCACCACGTGGTGCGCATCAAGCTTGCCCAGCAAGAGATCGCACACGTAGCCACGCGGCTCCACTCCCTCTAATTCTTTGGTGAAGTCAATGACAAGCACCATCTCGATACCCATCTCCTCCGCCAGCTGCAGCCTCCGCTCGAAGCTCACGACGGCCAGCGGGGCACGTTCCGGCAAGAAAACAGAGACCGGATGCGGGTCAAAAGTCACCATGACTGGAACCTGATTATTCGCCCGCGCATGCTCTACGCAGGCAGAAATAAGCTGTTGATGGCCGCGATGAAAGCCATCAAAGACACCGATGGTTACCGAGGTCGGCCCCACATCCGCGGGGATGTCATCGATTCCGTAACAAATATCCACGGAATCCATCGTAGAGCATAGACTTGTTACCTATGACTGATGCGCTCGCACATTCTGGACTTGTCATTGTTGATAAGCCAGCCGGCATGACCTCTCACGATGTTGTTAGCCGCCTACGCAGGTATTTTCGCACCAAAAAGGTCGGCCATGCCGGCACCCTGGATCCCATGGCAACTGGAGTGCTGGTTCTTGGCATCGAACGTGGCACCAAATTCCTCGCACATATGGTCGCCTCCACCAAGTCTTATTCAGCCACCATCCGCCTCGGCGCCTCTACCACCACCGATGATGCCGAGGGCGAATTTCGCTGGGGCAAGGCCGCAGCCGCGCTTAGTGCTTCCGCCATCGAGGCCGAAGTTGCCACATTGACCGGCCAGATTATGCAAAAGCCCGCCGCGGTATCCGCCATCAAAATCGCTGGCAAGAGGGCCCACGAATTAGTACGCGAGGGCAAGGAGGTAGATATCCCCGCCCGCCCGGTCACCATCCATAGCTTTGAGACTCATGACATGCGCACCGAGGGCGATTTTCTGGACCTCGATGTATCCGTGCAGTGTTCCTCCGGCACCTATATCCGCTCCTTGGCGCGCGATATGGGCGAGGCCCTTGGCGTCGGCGGGCATCTCACCGCCTTGCGCCGCACGACGGTCGGGCCCTTCGCGCTTGCCGATGCCTCTCTTCTAGACGATCTCGCAGAAACCCCCCGCCTGTCCTTGAGCCTCGACGAGGCGCTCACGCGCAGTTTTCCCGTCGCGCCCGTCACGGAGGAAGAAGCCGTCGCTTTAGCAATGGGCAAATGGCTCGAGCCGCGCGGGCTATCTGGGATTCATGCTGCAGTGGCCCCTAATGGCCAAGCCATCGCGCTCATCAAGGAAAAGGGAAAAAGGCTGGCCACGGTCTTTGTGGCGCGGCCGTCTACCCTCTAAGGCAAAGACTAAGGGGTAGCCAGTGGAGTTCTAAAAGGTATCCTTTCAGCCGGAAAAATCAAGGGCCGGAACCAGCGTGGATACCATGACATAACCACCCTCTAAAATCCACTTGCCGGTGATGAACGGCACTGGCGTAGGGCGGGCCAAAATATAGGAAATAAAGGTTCCGTCTTCGCGAATATGTATCTCTGCTTGATCGAAACCAAGCCACCGATGCGTCAGAGGAAACCACGCCTTATAAGTGGCCTCCTTGGCGCAAAACAGCAGGCGGTCTGGGCAATGCACCCCCGCTTTTTCCAGGCGCGACAACTGGGGCATTTCCCCGGCTCTGGCGATCATTGTCAACACGCGATCGGGCAGGGGCTGCGCCGGCTCCGCATCAAGGCCAATAGAGCGAAAATCCTCAGTTGAGGCCACCACTGCAGCCCGCAGGCCTTCCGTATGCGTCAGGGAACCAATAAAACCTTCGGGCCACAGGGGCATTCCCCGCTCCCCGCGCAGGATCGGGGTTGCCTCTGTAAATCCCAGTTCGCGCAGGGCCTGATGCGCACACCACCGAGCATCGCCAAATTCTGATTTCCGGATATCCACCGCGTGGGAAACTAGGGACTGTTCTTCGGGGTCAAGGTGTGCAAAGTTGAACAAGTCGGCCTCGCGGGCATCCGTACGCACGTAGCAATACCGAGTAGTTTCTGGGAATAGGTCGGAATAAAACATTAATTCAACTCCCCAAAAGTCGAGGTGACCGGGTATGGCCACGGAATATGGCACGGTTGGTTTCGCCATTCGCGGGGATAACCTAGAGAGACTTCGATATGATCTACCTCATCCACATTCATCTTTGAGGGCAAGTGCAAGTGCCCATAAATAACCGCTTCTGCATTGTAGCGCCGCGGCCACGAGCGCGTATGCCGCGTGCCGCTCCACAGAGCGATCTCCGGGAATCGCAGCACCATCGTGGGCTCTTGTACGAGCGGCCAGTGGTTAACCAAGATAGTTGGCCCCTGCACCCTGGATAAACGCTTAATGGAATACGCTAAGCGGTCCCAACACCACGCGCGCACGTCTACGAAGGGCGCGATAGCTACTTCATCAGTCATGACGAGCTGTTTTAAGTTAGCCTGCTGCAGCGCTTGTTCCACCGTAGTCCCGGAAGGGCGGAAACTATAGTCATACAAGGTAAAAAGCGGCACAATCGTAGCCCCATTAAAAACCGGATAGGGGTCCTCCGGCGTTATAACCCCGATTTCCCGGCAGGCATCTACCAGGTAGTCGTATTTTTCGCGCCCCTTGTACTGGTCCTGGGACCGAGAAAATAACTCGTGGTTGCCCGGCGTCCAAATCACGGTGTCATAGCGCGCGGCTAACCCCCGCAAGATGCGCAGGATCAGCTCGCAGCGCTCTGCGACATCGCCTGCCACAATAAGCCAATCGTTGGGATCCGGCGGTGTTAGTTTTGCAATGCGCGCCAAATTTTCACTAATCGCACCGTGCAAGTCTGCTACCGCCCACAACGTTGGCATTACCGATCCCACCCACCTTACTCGTCACCGTACGAAGTTCGTTGTAGTTCCATCCTGCAGTGCTGGCGTGACTCGTTAGAATCACTGTAGCGTAGGTACTACTTTGCTACTACAGCCCATTTCATGGAATAAAAGCGCCAGACCACGCCTAAGAGGCGGAAAGTAATGAATGCGGCCAAACCGCACCATACCCCGGTCAGCCCCGTGCTCATGGCATGCGCAAGGAGCACCCCGGGCAAAAATCCCAAAAGCACCGCGGCAATGGTTAGACTACGCAGAAATGCCGCATCCCCTGCCCCTAGCAAGACACCGTCGAGTGCAAAGACCACGCCACCGGCTATCACCATGCCCACGAGAATCCACCACGGTTGGCCCATGGCATCGATGACTTCTTGCGAGGAGGTAAACACTCGCGGAATGAACCCGGCCCCGGCAGCGAAAATCAAGGCGAGGAAGGCCGAAAAAATGGTGGAATACATCACTACCTTGCTTCCCACACTGCGCGCGTGACGAGCCGAACCGGCACCCAAGGCCGCCCCGGTCAGGGCTTGGGCGGCTATGGCCAAGGAATCCAAGATCAGCGCCAGGAAGTTCCACAACTGCATCATGATTTGGTGGCCACCCAAAGCCGCGGTGCCGACGCGGGAAACCACGGCCGTTGCGGTGAGAAAGGCCACCTGAAAACTGGCCGAGCGCAAAATAAGATCGCGGCCCAAGATCAGCTGTTCGCGCACGATGCGCCAACGAAACTCCCACGAACCGTTATGCTGTTTGTACAGCTCGCGCACGAAGAGACTCGCGATAATGCTCATCCCCAATACCGTGGCAATGGCAGAACCGGCAAGTCCCCACCAGTACACGAATGCAGGTACGGCAATAGCACCGGGAATCATACCAGCGAGAGTAAAATAGAGCGGCTTCTTGGTATTTTGTATACCGCGCATCCAGCCATTTCCGGCCATTTCCACGAGAGTCACGGGGATTGCACATGCGGCTATCCGCAGCCAGAGCGCGGTTCCTGCTGCAGTCGTGGGATCCCCGGTCAGCCACTGTGCAAAAACGCCAGCGAAGATCCACATGGTGAGGGCCAAAATCGCACCAACGCCCAGGGCCACGTAGGTTGCTTGCACGCCTTCTGCGACTGCCTCAGCCCGCTTTCCAGCGCCAAATAGGCGGGACGAGCGCGCTGTAGTGCCGTAGGACAAGAAGGTCAGCTGCGTGGTCACCACGGTGTGAATCGTGGCTGCCGCAGCAAGCGAGGCTAATTCTTGGGCGCCCAGGCGCCCCACCACTGCGGTATCGAGCAAGAGGTAGAGCGGCATCGCCGCCAGGACTCCGAGGGCAGGAAACGCGAGGCCAAATACCTCGCGTGCGCTTACTGTCGTGGGTGTTGACTGCTTAGTGCTCATTGATGGCACTCACCAGCTCCGCGATAATGCTTTCTTCGCTTCCCGATGTCATGTATCCGGCAGCGGGAACATGTCCGCCGCCGCCAAAAGTTGCCGCTAGAGCTCCGCAATTGATTGTCGTCGAACGCAAGGATACCGCCCAGATCCCGGGCGATTGCTCCTTAAAAACAACTCCCAATTCTGTGTCCTCTAAGGCACGAACAAAATCTACTAAGGACTCGACCGCGGAATCAGAATGACCGTCGATATCGGCCAAGCCTGCTACCAGGATACCCACGCCCAGTTCACCGGCATATTCGATGCGAAGTCCCGCGAGCACTCGGCCGATCATCTGCAAATCGTCAGGGGTCGTA
This sequence comes from Corynebacterium macginleyi, assembly GCF_003688935.1. Classification (GTDB taxonomy): domain Bacteria; phylum Actinomycetota; class Actinomycetes; order Mycobacteriales; family Mycobacteriaceae; genus Corynebacterium; species Corynebacterium macginleyi. Next base: position 224,670 of record NZ_REGE01000002.1, read on the forward strand.
GCATCGAGCAGGTCCGTGGCAATCTGCTTGGTGTCCAGGCCAAACTGCATCAAACGCGTGGCCACATCATGCATGGTGGGCCTACCCCAACGGAAACTGCCCGTATCGGTCACAAGCCCGGCGTACAGGCAGTGCGCGATGTTACTTTCGATCTGCACCGACAACATATCCAAAATGGTCAATATAACCACAGTGGTGGACTCGCATTCGGAATCGACCAAATTCACTGAGCCAAACCCGGCATTGGACGAGTGGTGGTCGATGCACAATACGCGCCCTGTCGCCGCCTTCGAGGCAATGTCCGCAGAAAAAAGGCCAGTACGATCGATCGCCCCACAATCCACGGTGACATAAAGGTCATAGCCTTGCGGTAACTCTCGCATCACCTTGACCTGTTCGGCTGCGGGAATAGAGTAAAGATTCGGCGCAAAATCCTTATCCTGACCGATGACTGCACATGCATTTTTCCCTCTTTGCTTAAGGGCTAAAAGCAAAGCTGTAGCCGAGCCGATGGCGTCGGCATCCGGGCGCAAGTGAGTGACGATACAGATGCTCTGCGCCCCGGAAATAGCATCGACTGCGTCCTGATATTCCTTGCAGGTCAATTAAGCCTCATCTTCGTCGGATTTCTTGTACGGGTTGGCTTCCCCTGCAGGCTGAGCATTTTCCTTCAGCTTCGCTAGCTCTTTATCTCGAGCCCGAGCCCGTGCTAAGAGCTCTTCCATGTGCGCGGAGGCTTCTGGCACGGTATCGAGCTCGAAGGTAAGCGTCGGCGTAAAGCGAACGGACAATTGATCGCCGACGATCTTGCGCAACTGGCCCTTCGCGCGCTTGAGTGCTTCCGCAGCTTGGTCATAATCGGGCTCTGCAGTGATATCGTGGCCGCGTACGGTGTAAAAAACGGTAGCATCGTGCAAATCACCAGTAACCCGGGCATCGGTTACGGTGACCATTTCCAGGCGGCGATCCTTAATCTGCAGCTCAATCGCGCTAGCCACGATTTCCTGAATCCGTTTTGCTAGCCGCGCTGCACGTGCGTGATCGACCATGGGAACCTCCAAGCTAAAGGGAATAACTTATTCCTAAATTACTGTGTCGCGGTATCAGAAACCACCAGTTTAGTTACTCACCGCAGCCAATGGAAACCGCTTCATAACCACATGCAAAAACGCGAAACGGCCCGCTCTACCTTTCACACCTAGCAGCCTAACTCCGCGAAGAAAGGGTTCTAAGGTGGGCACGTACAGCGGGCCGACGCTAGCGGCAACTAGTCGCGCGGTACCTCGACTTCTTCATAAGCTTGAATGATATCGCCTACCTGGATATCCGGGTAGGACAGCACCATACCGCACTCATAACCAGCCTTGATCTCGGTAGCGTCGTCCTTCTCGTGACGCAAGGACTCGATCTGGGCATCGGAAGTAATGACGTTGTTATCGCGAAGCAGGCGAACCTTGCCGTTGCGGACAACCTTGCCCTCGGTGACCATACAACCAGCAATGGTACCCACCGAGGAGGACTTGAACAGGGCGCGGATCTCCGCTGCACCGGTTTCGCGTTCCTCGTAAATCGGCTTGAGCATGCCCTTGAGAGCTGCTTCGACTTCCTCGATGGCCTTGTAGATAATCGTGTAGTAACGAATATCCACGCCCTCTTGGCTAGCAACCTCCGTTGCCTTGCCCTCAGCGCGAACATTAAAGGCAATGATGACGGCATCGGAAGCAGCGGCCAAGGAAATATTGGTCTCCGTGACGGCACCAACACCACGGTCAATGATGTTGAGCTCGACTTCATCCTCGGTCTTAATATCTAGCAAGGCATCTTCCAGCGCCTCGACAGAGCCGGCGTTGTCGCCCTTGAGGATGAGGTTGAGGGTGGAGGTTTCTTGCAATACCTTGTCCAGATCCTCCAGGGACACGCGCTTGCGCTGTTTTGCTTGCAAGGCGGAACGCTTACGGGCGTCGCGCTGGTTAGCAATCTGACGGGCTACGCGATCATCATCAACCACGAGCAGGTTGTCGCCAGCGCCCGGCACACCGGACAAACCTTGCACCTGCACGGGACGGGAAGGACCGGCCTCTGTGACGTCCTCACCAAACTCATCGAGCATGCGGCGCACGCGACCATGCGCATCGCCGACAACGATAGAATCACCGACGTGCAAGGTACCACGCTGGACAATGACCGTAGCAACCGGGCCGCGGCCACGGTCCAAGTGGGCCTCAATGGCCACACCCTGCGCATCCATCTCAGGGTTAGCCGTGAGCTCAAGAGCAGCATCGGCAGTCAAAATGACGGATTCTAGCAATTGATCGATGTTCTGGCCCTGCTTAGCAGAGATATCCACAAACATCGTGTCGCCGCCGTATTCCTCCGGCACCAGGCCGTACTCCGTGAGCTGTCCACGAATCTTGTCCGGCTGCGCCTCCGGCTTATCCACCTTGTTTACGGCCACAACAACCGGGATATCGGCTGCCTTGGCGTGGTTGATAGCCTCAACCGTTTGCGGCATGACGCCGTCATCGGCAGCAACAACCAAGATAGCCAAGTCGGTGGATTTGGCACCGCGGGCACGCATGGCGGTAAAGGCCTCGTGACCAGGGGTATCCAGGAAGGTAATAGTGCGCTCGCCGTCCACGTCAACCGTGGTCTGGTAAGCACCGATGCCCTGGGTAATACCACCGGCTTCACCAGCGGCCTCATTCGTCTTACGGATTGTATCCAACAGACGAGTCTTACCATGGTCTACGTGGCCCATAACAGAGACAACTGGAGGACGTGATTGGAGGGCCTCTTCGCCACCTTCATCCTCACCAAATTGCAGGTCGAAGGACTCGAGCAGCTCGCGGTCTTCGTCTTCCGGAGAAACGACTTCTACCGTGTAGTTGATCTCATCGCCTAATAGCTGAAGCGTATCTTCCGATACGGATGCAGTTGCGGTAACCATTTCCCCAAGATTGAACAGCGCCTGTACTAATGCTGCAGGATCGGCACCGATCTTTTCCGCGAAGTCAGACAGCGAAGCGCCGCGGCGTAGCCGGACGGTTTTACCCTTGCCATCTGGCAAACGGACGCCACCTACGACGTGTTTCTGCTGCTCTTCAAACTCATGGCGCTTTTGCCGCTTTGACTTCTTACCCTTGCGAGGTGCGCCACCTGGGCGGCCGAATGCACCGGCGGTGCCGCCGCGGCGTCCACCGCGTCCACCGCGGAAACCACCGGGGCGGCCGCCACTTGGGGCACCCGGGCCACCCGGACCACCCGGACCGCCTGGTCCACCATGGCCGCCGCGACCACGACCGCCGCGTCCGCCACCGGTCGGTGCCTTGGACGGCATCGAGGCCGGGTTCGGATGCGAAGGCATCATGGCAGGCGACGGACGACGTCCACCACCCTGGCCTTGGTTGTGTTCCTGGCTGCCCTGACGGTTATTGCCGCCTTCATTTCGGCCGCCGCGCTTACCACCGCGGTTATCGGCGGGACGGTTGCCGCCGCGCTGGCCCTTGGAGCCTCCGGGGCGTGGGCCGGGGCGATTGTCCCCGCCACCCGTGGAAAATGGGTTATTAGCCACGCGGCGTGATCCGCCAGGCTTAGGCATCGGGCGTGGCATGGCATTTCCAGGGGTCGGGCGCTCGCCCGATTTTTTCGCATCGCCTTGTCCCGCATTCTGACCGGGCTTCGGCGCACCTTGGCCGGGTTTCGGTACGGCCTTTCCACCGCCAGCACCTGGCTTTGGTGCTGCCTGAGCGGGTTTGGGGGCAGCCTTAGCGGACCCTGCACCTGGCTTCGGCGCAACGGCGGATGGCTTCGGGGCGCCTGGCTTTGGCGCAGCGGGCTTTGCGCCTCCTTGTGCGCCAGCACCTGGCTTTGGCGGAGTCGATGCTGGCTTCTTAGCACTGCCCTGTCCGGGCTTAGCCGGCTTCGCTGGCTGAGCAGGCTTAGCAGGCTTAGCAGCCTTCTCAGCCTTGTCTGCCTTATCTTCCGTGGCATCGCCGCCGGACTGTGCTTCATAGTGAGCGCGCATCTTCTTGACCACCGGTGGTTCGATGGTCGAGGATGCGGTTTTTACGAACTCGCCCTGTTCCTTGAGAGTAGCGAGTAGTTCCTTGCTGGTTATTCCGAGCTGTTTCGCCAACTCGTGAACACGTAGCTTTCCGGGCACTTGTCACCTCTTGATATCGCCTAGGAGCCAAGGCCGCGAAAAACTGGCCTGACCTCCTAGTTAAACTTTCTGGACTTTCATCGCTGATGCTTCATTGTTGTGCGCTCATCAGTGTTCGGTCTTCCTTTTTAACTCTGGTGTGTACGAATTCTGTGCAATCTCTTCCGCACACGATACTTTTTCGCACTGTGTTTCCAAGTATCTACGTACCTGACCTGTGTCCACGGATGTGGACGTGCGGAGCGCGCGCCTAAAAGAACGTTTGCGCTCAGCTAGCTCGAGTGCAGAAAGCGTGGGGGTTATCCATGCGCCGCGGCCGGGCAGCCGCCGAAATGGATCCGCCAGCGCACGGCTGCCGAGAGGATCACTGGCATCAATGACCACTCGCAGCAACTCCGTATCGGGCATGCGGCGACGCGTAGCGATGCAAGTACGAAGCCGTTGAGTTTGCGACATCGAACTCCTTAAATTTCGCTGCGTCTTCATGTCCCTTTCTGCATCTGGGCTGTTTACTAGCCTACGCTATATATCCGCAATTCCTTAATTCGCGTCCGCGTCTGAATGAATATCAATCTTCCATCCGGTTAAACGGGCGGCTAGGCGCGCGTTCTGGCCTTCCTTTCCAATTGCGAGGGATAGCTGGTAATCAGGGACGATGACTCGCGCCACCTGCTGTTCATGATCGAGTACGGTAACTTTAATCACCTTAGAGGGAGCCAAAGCATTGCCCACATACACGGCGGGATCCTCACTGTAATCAATGATGTCGATCTTCTCCCCACCCAGTTGGCGCATAATATTATTCACGCGCTGACCGCGCGGTCCAATGCAAGCACCCTTGGCATTCAGGCCCTTGGCGTGGCCAATAACCGCGACTTTCGAGCGGTGCCCAGCTTCGCGGGCGATGGCAACCATTTCCACGCTACCATCGGCGACTTCCGGGACTTCGAGTGCAAAAAGCCCGCGCACCAGCTCCGGGTGGGTTCTAGACAAGTTTATCTGCACATTGGCGCCATTGCGGTTGACGCCCACCACATAGGCCTTAATGCGATCACCATGCTGCAGTTTTTCCCCTGGAATTTGTTCTGCAGGAAGCAGGATTGCGTCCTGCGATTCCAACTCAGAACCGAGCTGGACCACAACGATGCCGCGGGCGTTGGCATGCGCATCGCGCTGGACGATGCCGCTGACCACGCTCCCGCTCAGCTCCGAATAGGAATCAAAGGTACGCGCTGCCTCGGCTTCGCGCAGCTGGCGCAAAATAGCTTCGCGCACGGCGCGTGCACCTACGCGGCCAAAGTTTTCCGGCGTGTCATCGTACTCACTGGTTACTTCCCCGCTTTCGGGGTCTCGTTCGGTAACGATGACGCTCACGGCGCCGGTGGTGGTATCGATGTCTACCCGAGACTTGGTGCCTTCGGCCTTGCCTTCCGCGGTGGATTCGCGATAATCCAGGTAGGAATACAACAAGGCACTCGCAATCGCCTCCAAAAGGTCATTGACGGGGACCTGTCGTTCAGATTCGATGGTACGAAGTGCCTCAAGATCAATATTCACTTGTCTATCCTTTCGATTGCCGTTTAGTTTTCGGCTTCTGCAAATGGCTGCTGCACAGCGTCTAACTCGAGCTGCGATGGCTGTGCAAACTCAATTTGTACCACTGCGTGGGCAATGTTTTCCAGTCGCTCCACTTCTGAATGCACTTCATTTTTCTGAGAAGTGATAAGAACAACGGCATCTTCAGCCGCATTCAGCGCACCGATACGGGCGGTATGAGTCTTGCCGTCACCCCGGTTAAAGGTCACCTTCCTCCCCTTATTGCGGCGCCAGTGACGCGGTGCGCTCAGGGGCAAATCCACCCCGGGGGTGGATACCTCCAAGGTGTATCCGGCGCCAAAATTCAGCTCGCCTGCAGCCTCTTTTTCATCGAAGAAGCCAGAAATATCGTCGGAGACCTCCTCCAATACATCGGAGCTTGGCCGTTTATCACCGTCGATGCGGATGATGACCTGTGATTTCTTTCCTGCCTTGGTGGTTTTAATATCCTCCACATCAAGCCCGCGGGCTTCCAGGCGAGGTTGGAGCAAATCAGTTAATTGCTGTGCATCTGGGAAAGGCATGCCCACTAGCCTACGTCGTGCAAGGTACAGTCTTGTGAGTGAAATGCCGACGTTTTATTCTAACTTCCATAGCCTCGACTGCCGCTTTGCCCGCCCTTGGGGGCTGTTCCGCAGTTGATTCCGTCGTCGACTATTTTGGCCCTCGCCCAGAAGAAACACTCGAGCGCCTCGCCGTGGCCGCCGCGAGCGATAGCCTCGCTTTGCAGGGAGTCGATGATGCGGCCGCGGATATGCGCAGCTCCCAAGCCGATGCGTTGTATGAAGAAATTGCACGCCTTTGCGGCACCGATGAGCGAGGTAACGTCCCACACAGCTGTGAGGTAGAACGTCCCACACAGGCCCTATCGGCTACAGATAGCTCCCAGGTTCTAGAACAAGCCGCTTTAGCCACCACGGAAGCCGCCGATGAGGGCAACTCTGAGTCGCGGGCCATAGTCACCCAACAGGCCATCACGCTAAATGCCTGGCTGCCAGGCGGTGCCCCCGGAATTCCCCCGCTTTCCCAGCCCCACCGCGAGAGCGCTGTCGATTTGTTGCAGTGGGAATATGAGCAGGTCTTTGGCCTGGATTTCGCCCGGGCTTATAGCGGTCCTGCTGCCGAAGGGCGCATCGATAAACTCTTAAGCCTCCATCACCGCCGCATCAACCAACTCCATGGGGCGCTTGGACATAATGGCGAGATCCCCCAGCCGGAGCCTGCCTATTCCTCTGCTGCAGCCACGCTTCCCAGCGATGCGGATTCTACTGCCGCCTTTGTCGATACCTTGGTTGAACAGGATGCGGATAAGTGGCATGCGGCCGCAGTGGCTGCGGCGCAAGAAAAAAGACCTAACCAGGAGTGGCTGAACTGGTTAATCGGCATCGCCGCGCAATCCCAGGCCACCTAGACCGCGCCTACTGCGGCCCGAGGCACCCAGGAACAGCAGTAAGGCGCCGGATTTTGTGCCTTTTATGCCCTACCCTGCGCGATTTTCCAGGCGTACCGGATCAATGGAATCTGCAACGGTAACCGGATGATGTGATAAAGCTTTTTCGGCCATCCCGCATCGCGCTCTATCCAGGCGTGGTACATATTCGCCGGCCACACGGCAAGAAAGAGGGCCGCAGCGGATGCACCGCCGGATTCACGGGTGGCGCGATCAGTAAGCAGATAGCCAGTAACTATTTCCCAAGCGCCGGAGGCAAAGTTATACAACCGGGGCGAGCCCGGCAATTGCGGCGGCACAATGGATTCGAAATTTTTCGGGCGCAGGAAATGTAGCGCTCCCATGGTAATAAGAGCCGTGGGGAGCACTTTTTTATTAAGTCTCATACTCCCTACCCTACCCTGCAGCTCTTTATCAGCGCCGAGCCCTGGCGCGGTGCTTTAAGCTAAGCCCGCACCAACTCAAGGATTTTATCCGCAATCTCGTCCGCCGGAACCTCCAGTGTTTCCTGGCCGCGGATGCGCAACTCGATAATGCCGTCTTTGAAGGCGCGTCCCAAGATGGCCACAAACGGCATGCCGAGCAGCTCTGCGTCCTTGAACTTCACGCCGGGAGAGACCTTGGGGCGGTCATCAAAAAGCACCTCAAGGCCCGCCTGGGACAGCTCTTCCACCAACTTATCTCCGGCCTCCATGGCCTCAGCATCCTTATTCGCCACTGCCACGTGCACCTGGTAAGGCGCCACTGCAGCCGGCCAATTCAGGCCCTTCTCATCGTGGCGCTGCTCGGCCAGCACGGCCAGCATGCGCGAGATACCGATGCCATAAGAGCCCATCGTCGGGATGGCCCGCTTGCCGTTTTCATCGAGAATTTGCACATCGAAGGCCTCGGTGTACTTACGGCCCAACTGGAAGATGTGCCCCAGTTCGATACCGCGCTGCAAGACCAAGGTGCCCTGGTTATTCGGTGCGGGATCGCCCTCTTTGACCTCGGCTGCCTCCACAAACTCATCGACGTGGAAATCACGACCGCTCACGCAGCCCACGACATAGGAGTTTGGTGCATCGGCGCCGGTAATCCAGGAAGTTCCCGTTACAACGCGGGGATCGGCAAAGACCTTCACGCCATTGGAATTCAGCGCGCGGGGGCCTACAAAACCTTGCACCAAGAAGTCGTACTGCGCGTAAATTTTATCGCTTGCCAGGCAGAATTCTGCCGGTTCCAAGGCAGCCTCAAGGCGCTTGGGATCCAGTTCGCGGTCACCCGGAATCAGCACGGCCGCTAGTTCCTTTTCCTCTTCGCCATTCGCCTGCGCTGGATGGGTTACTTCCACCATGACACACTTGAGAATATCCGCGGCGCTGGCTTTATGGCCCTCGATCGCAATGTCCTCGACCTTTACCCGGTGCACCAGCGCTTCAATGGTGGTCGCATCCGGGGTGTTGTACTCTTTTGCTGGCGGTTGGCCCGCGATGTCTTTTTCTGGCGGCGCTTGCGTCACGACCGCCTCTACATTGGCCGCATAATCACCCTCGGTGGAGCGAACAAAGAGGTCTTCGCCCACCTCAGAAATCGCTAAGAACTCCTCGGAGGCAGACCCGCCCATCGCCCCAGAGGTAGCCTTGCAAATGGCATAATCGATTTCTAAGCGGTCAAAAATATTCTGATACGCCTTGCGGTGGCGAGCGTAGGAGGAATCTAGCCCCTCATCGTCCATATCGAAGGAGTAGGAATCCTTCATCACGAACTCGCGTCCGCGTAGCACCCCGGCGCGGGGGCGTTCCTCATCGCGGTACTTCGTCTGAATTTGATACAGGGTGACGGGGAAATCCTTGTACGAGGAGTACATGTCCTTTACAGCATTGGCAAACATTTCCTCGTGCGTGGGCCCGAGCAGCAAATCCGCATTCTTGCGGTCCTGCAGGCGGAATAGGTTAGGGCCGTATTCCACCCACCGGTTGGTCTTTTCATAAGGTTCTCGCGGCAGCAGGGCCGGGAATAGCATCTCTTGCCCGCCAATGGCGTCCATTTCTTGGCGTACTACGTCTTCAATCTTGCGCAGGGTACGCAAACCCAACGGCAGCCAGGTATAAATGCCCGGTGCAACGCGACGCACGTAACCGGCACGCACCAGCAGCTTGTGGCTAGGAACCTCGGCATCGGCTGGGTCCTCACGAAGGGTGCGGAGAAATAGTTCAGAAAGGCGGGTAATCATGGTCAAAATATACATCGCTACCCTAGCTATATGCTCATTATGCTCCCTCCTTCAGAAACCAAGGCCCATGGCGGCACTGGAAAGCCGCTTGATTTTGCCAACCTATCTTTTCCAGAACTAAGCGATACGCGACGAGAAATTGCCACTGAGCTGCAGTCTCTTCCTACTGATGAGGCAATGCGGGTGCTTAAGCTCTCGGAGAAGCTACGCGGTGAGGCCGAATCCAACAGTCAGCTCTTTACCACCCCCACTATGCCGGCGCTGGAGCGTTATACTGGCGCCCTTTTTGATGCCCTTTCGGCATCCACCCTTCCTTCTTGGCGGCGTCTTGCTATTGGCGATGCCCTCTTTGGTCTGCTGCGCGCAGACGACCTAATCCCTCATTACCGCTTATCGGGCAGTTCGAAGCTGGGAGGTCGCACCATGAAGTCGTATTGGGGCACACAGGTAACGCAGGCGCTAGAAAACATCGATGAGCTAGTCGTAGATCTGCGCTCTGGCACCTACCAACAATTAGGCCGGCTGCCTTCGGCTGTGACGGTGCGGGTAGAAAGCGTGCAGCCGGATGGCTCACGCAAGGTGGTCAGCCACTTTAATAAGCATTACAAGGGCCTGCTGGCCCGGGAGCTGGCACTGTCGCCTGTCGATGCCTTCAGTGTTGCCGATGTCGCCGCTATTGCGCGGGCAGCAGGCATGACGGTGGAAGAACCACCGCACGGCTCCCGTGAGCTCATCCTCGTCGTATCTTCCTAGGTAGTGAAATCAATCGGAACAAGGAGAGTCTCTTCAAACCACGGCGCGGTGACGCTGGACGCCTGCGGCTGCGCCGAGGACAGCTACCACCATGACCAAGACAATGACTCCAGATACCCATTGCGGCGTCATAAGCCCAACGGCGTCTTGGCCTTGGAAGAAGGTGCGCAGGTTAGCGTCGGGCAGAAACTGCAGGATGATTTTTGCCCAGCCCGTGTCCATAAAAGACAGCACGCTTTCGATGACGAAATATTCGATAATGAGCAGCATGGCTGCAACAGTGCCGCTGCGCAGGATATATGCCAAGCCGACGGCAAACAGCGTGTAAACGATATATTCCACAAAGGTAAACAGGAACACGGCATTTTCCGGGTAGTGCACAAAGCTGGAAAAATCATAAGAATTACCCAGCGCGCCGTTAATCACCATACCGAGTACACCGGCTAGACCGGCGGCTGTTACATTAGCCCCGGTGATCACAATTATTTGGCTCGAGAATACCTTTAAGCGCCGGTTTGAAGATAGGTAGCTCCAGGCTACGGTACCTTTGTCCAGATCGCCGCCGGCCAGCGTGGCCGAGGAAAAGATCATGATGACCACAGCGAAGATAGCGCCGATCGACGCATCAGAAGATTGGAAGGCACTTTCGTCATTGCGGCTTAAGCCCAACAGCACGTTCGCGGCAGTCAGCCCGACAGTGATGAGAGCGAGGTAGCCCCACGTAGAGCGGAGGGAGAATGCCTTGCGGAATTCGGAAACAAAGGTGTTCATGGCTTGTAACCTGCCTTTCGATTGCGATTTATACGGAGCGGTAGTCCACGTGGTCTGCGGTAATGCCGAGGAAAGCATCTTCCAAGGAGGGATGCTTGACCTGAAGGCCGCTAATACGGATGCGGTGGTCAAAGCACAACTGGCCGACAGTGTCGCTATCTAAGCCGGTAATGCGCAACACTTGCCCATCAAAGGAGGTTGCTGCCTGCATATCATGCAGCAGGCGGACCAACTTTTCTGGTTGGTCGACCACGACCTCCACGGTGGCGGCACCGGAGGCGGTGACAAATTCCTCTACCGTTCCTTCGCCGACAAGTGTGCCCTTGCCGATAACCACCAGGCGGTCCGCCGCTAACTGCATTTCAGATAGCAGGTGGGAAGAAACCAGCACTGAGCTTCCCCCGGCGGCATAGTCGCGAATGCGGTCGCGCATCCAGTGCACGCCTTCAGGGTCCAGGCCGTTAACAGGTTCATCAAGAAGCAGATGCTTGGGCTGGCCGATCAGGGCACAGGCAAGGCCGAGGCGTTGCTTCATCCCAAGGGAATAGCTCCCGACGCGTTTTTTCGCCACTTTCTCGAGCCCGACACGTTCCAAGGTGTCATCGACGTGATTCATCGATACCCCCTGCAGCGCCGCCATATAACCCAAGTGCGCGCGGGCACTGCGTCCGGGGTGAAACCAGGTGGCGTCAAGCAAGGTTCCCACCATGGAGGCGGGATCGGATAGTTCGCGAAATGGGGTGCCATCGAAAGTGGCCGTACCGGAGGTGGGATTTTCTAGTCCCACGCACATGCGCATCGTAGTGGATTTACCGGAACCATTGGGTCCCAGGAAACCGGTGACCTGGCCATCGGGAACCTCGAAAGAAAGGTTGTCTACTGCGGTAAAGGAACCGTATCTCTTGGAAAGCCGTGTGAGTGTAAGCATAGCTTTATCCTCGCGCTTTCCCGGCGCAATGTAACCATCCTCGAGGTGGATTTAGCCGTTCATCCCTGGGGATGAGAGAGCAGCTCTTCCACGGTGACTATCCCATGGGTATAGGCATAAAGCACAGCCTGGACGCGGTCACGAGACTCAGTCTTGGTCAGCACGTGGCGCACGTGGGTCTTGACCGTTGCCATGGAGACAAATTCTTCCTCGGCTATTTCAGTATTGGAATACCCCAACGCCATGAGCCTTAGAATATCCATCTCACGCGGGGTGAGCTCTGCTGCAGGCGGGCCCGTTGCCGCTGTGTGCGAAACCGGGTTGTCCTTCCCACAGTCCTTACCGCGAACTTGTTGGAGCACCTGGGCGGTAATGCGCGGTGAAAGCACGGCCTCGTCAGAATGCACGGTACGAATGGCTGAGAGTAGCTCCTCAGGTTCGACGTCTTTGAGCAAGAATCCAGATGCCCCCGCAGAGATTGCACCGTGGACGAAATTTTGATCATCGAAGGTGGTCAGCATAATGACCTTGGTATTCGGGGATACCGGGAGAACTTCCTCCGTTGCTGCGATGCCGTTAACCCGCGCCATCTGTACGTCCATGAGGATGATATCGACAGGCTCTTGCCGCGCAAGGTCAAGCACCTCATCGCCATCGGAGGCCTGCCATACCACGCTCAGGTCCTCCTGCGAGCCGATCAACATGGCGAACCCGGCGCGCAGGAGCGGTTGGTCATCGACAACCGCAATGCGAATAGGCTCAGGTTCCTGTTCCGGATTAGACACGCGGTACCTCCACGATAATTGTAAAAGTTCCATACTCGGCCATAGTGGACACACTGCCACCATAGGCCTTCACACGTTCGTGCATCCCGATGAGCCCGTAGCCTGGGGTGTGGTCCTCATCCGGCTGCGCCATAGGGTTGTGTCCCTCGATAACAAGCGCCGACTTATCACTGCGAAAGCGCAGTACTCCCCTATTCTGGCTGGAGTATTTGAGCAGATTCGTCAACATCTCCTGTACGACGCGGTAAATGGTGAATTGATAGAGCTCATCGCTATCGCCAGGCAGCTTTTCCATGCCGTAGACGGTGATATCGAAGCCGGCGCGCCGGGCCTCCGAGAATAGCCCAGCGATGTCTGCGATGCTGGGGGCCTTGGTTTGCGTGCGCGAGTCTTCTTCACGCAGGACAGATAGCAGGCTGCGCATCTGTTTTAAGGATTCGCGCGAGGTGGAGGCAATGGTATCGAGCGCCTCGGTGGCTACCTTGGGGTCTTTGGCGGCGGCGAAACGGGCGCCATCGGCAAGCGCAATGACGCCGGCGAGGTTGTGTGCGACGATATCGTGCATCTCGCGGGCGATGCGGTTGCGCTCTACGGCGCCGGCCATTTGCGCGCGCTCGATGAGCAGTTGTTGGCCTTCTTGGCGCTTGCGGTTATCGGTACCGCGTAGGTAGAAAAAGCCGAGGACCGGCCAACCGAGTAGGACCGTAGCAACGTAGGCAAACAGCGGATTAATGGTAACATCGCCCAGTCCAATGGCGCTGCCCGCAAAGACCTGTTCCCCAAACAGGCTTGCGGTGGTTCCCGCCAGTGAGCCTAGGGCAATCCAGGTAAGCCAAATATAGCGCACGCGCTTGCGCGGGTGTGTGCCAATGAGAAAGGCCGTATAGACAAAAATTGGGGCGTGGAAGTTTGTGAGGGAGGCCAAGGGCGTGAAAATACACAGCGTCATGGTGCCGGCCACAAAGAAGATGGATTTTTCTTACAGCTTGGGGTGCAGCCACAGCGCAAGCGGAATACCCACGGTGTACAAAACCGCCACTATGGCCTGGAAGGGCGAATCAGTGTGCAAAAAATTTGCAGCGTTAGGCAAAAGAACGCCAAAGAATGCGGGTATGATGATTCGCCACGGCGGTCCAATCCAATCGCGCAGACGATCCGGCCAAAGCTTAGACATAAGGACGAGGTTAGCGCACCAGCCAACCTGCCAGCCTCATCCCTAGGGCTGACTAGACTGGTTGGCATGCACCTCCAGTTCTTTGAAGTCGATGTCTTTGCCACCTCGGCGTTTTCCGGCAATCCGCTCGCCGTCGTGGCTCATGCCGATGAGCTCTCGACGCAGCAGATGCAGGCCATCGCGCACTGGACTAATTTTTCTGAAACCACGTTCTTACTCAATCCCACCGATCCCGCGGCAGACTATCGCGTGCGCATTTTTAGCCCGCATGAGGAATTCGCTTTCGCCGGCCACCCCACCCTGGGCAGCGCCGCCGTCTGGCGGGTGCTCGGCAATGAGCCTCAGAAGGAAGGCACCATAGCGCAGGAATGCGGGGTGGGGTTGGTCTCCGTGCGCGAGAACGAGGGCATTTATTCTTTTTCCACCCCGCCTCTGCGCGCTAGTGGGCCACTGAGCAGTGGCGAGCTTGCAGAGGCCTGTGCGGGATTGAATATCTCGGCAGCAGACGTCCTTGATTCCGCTTGGGTAGACAATGGACCTGGTTGGAGGCTTATACAGCTGCGCGATGCCACGGCAGTACGAGCAATTCGGCCCGCAGCTATTCGCCCCAAGGTGGGCGTGGTAGGAATGCTCGATAGCGCCGCGGGCGCCTCTTCGGCTGCTTATGAGGTGCGTGCTTTTACCGCAGAATTCGAAGATCCAGTCACCGGTTCTTTCAATGGCGGTGCTGCGCAATTTATGCGCTCGCGCGGGCTGGTTCCCGCCCGCTACACCGCCTGCCAGGGCAGCCAGCTGGGAAGAAAAGGCGAGGTCTTTATCTACGATGACGGCACAGATATATGGGTTGGCGGCCGCGTCCACATCCGCGTACAAGGCCGATTGGAGGTCTAATATGCACCTATACCACGACTATGCCGAACACCTACCAGAACTAGTGGCGGTGACGCAGGGTGAAGAACAACCGGATCCTAAGCTTGCCGTTCTCAATGAAAAGTTGGCACAGCAGCTGGGCCTTGATACGGACTGGCTGCGCTCTACAGATGGCCTGAACTTTCTTTTGGGTCGCAGCGGCGGGCACGCGATGGCTTATTCCGGCTTCCAATTCGGTACCTTCAACCCACAGATGGGCGATGGCCGGGCCATGCTGTTAGGCGAGGTGGACACGGAAGGACAGCTATGGGATCTCCACGCCAAAGGCACGGGACTTACCCCCTATTCCCGGCCGGGTTCTGATGGCCGCGGCACTCTCTCGTCGATGTTGCGCGAATACTTAGTCTCCGAGGCTATGCATGCGCTCGGCGTGCCCACCACGCGCTCACTCGCCGTGATTTCCACCGGTCGGCCTATTCAGCGGGGCCGCGTACAACCGGCAGGTGTTCTGGTCCGCGTGGCGGCAAGTCATATCCGGGTAGGAACTTTTCACTATGCCGCGCAGTTTGGCCGTGTCCAGGACCTAGCGAACTATGCCATTGCACGCCACTACCCTGGAGCAGGGTACCGGGAGTTTTTCCAGGGGGTGATGGAACGCCAGATTGCCACTGTCTCTGCATGGATGCGCTTAGGTTTTATCCACGGGGTAATGAATACAGATAACACCACCGTCTCCGGCGAAACTATTGATTATGGCCCGTGCGCTTTTATGGAGTCTTACTCCCCTGATACGGTATTTTCCAGCATTGACCAGCAAGGACGATATTCCTTTGGCAATCAACCAGCAATCCTGGGCTGGAATCTCGCCCGGCTCGCGGAATCCCTCGTACCGCTTTTCAGCGCCACTATCAATGCCGGGGTCGATTTCGCACAAGAGGCCATTAATGGGTTCCAGGAGAAATTTGCCTCCCAACGCCGAAAAGACATCGCCACCGCCCTTGATACCTCTACCACGGTAGCCTCAGCCTACTTTGCCGCTATGCAGCTCTCTCGGCCGGATATCACGCTAGCGCACCGGACGCTTGCTGATGCCGCCCGCGGCCACACCCGCCCTGCTCAAGAATTGTTCTCCAATAATGATTTCTTGGATAGCTACCTGGCCAGCGAGCCCGCGCCACAGACCGTGGACGCTGCCATGCCCCGGGTCATTCCCCGCAACATAGCCGTCGAAGCCGCACTGCGCGCCGCCGAAACCGGCGATATGGAACCTTTTACTGAGCTTCTCCACGCCGTAACCCACCCGTGGCAGCCGCATCCGTCTTATGAACAGCCTGATCCAAATGGGCTGGCAGGTTTCCGGACATACTGCGGTACCTAATTGTGAGATTCTCGAAATTCCAGCTTAAACAGCACAAAGCCCTCCGCGCAGCAGGTTCTGCACGGAGGGTAAGAAGCTGGCACTGTGCACACAGCTAACGGCGTTTTTAGCGATCTAACTTCAGCGTCTTCTGAGTGTATTCCCACATCTCATCGTAGAAGTCCTCATCATTGGCCAGCTTCATGCCGTAGGACGGCACCATCTCGCGAATTTTATCGCTCCACTCAATCATGCGCTCGCCAAAGCAACGCTCGAGCAGCTCCAGCATGACCGCCGGGGCAATCGAAGCACCCGGGGAAGCACCAAGCAGGCCGGCGATATTGCCTTCTTGGTTATTGATCAATGCGGTACCGAACTCGAGGGAACCAAAGCGTGGTGCACCTGCAGGCTTGATAACCTGAACACGCTGACCGGCAATCACGGTTTCCCAATCGCTTTCTTGTGCATTTGGAACGTATTCACGGAGGGAATCGACGCGGTCGGAGAAGTTCTTGCGCACCTCATCAATGAGGTACTTGGTCAGGCCGAATTCCTGCACAGCAACACCCAGATAGGAGGTGATGTTATTCGGGCGGATCGACTTGAAGAGATCTAAGTAGGAACCCTTCTTCAAGAACTTCGGACTCCAGCCACCGTAGGGGCCAAATAACAGGCCCTTTTCGCCGTCGATGATGCGAGTATCCAGGTGCGGCACCGACATCGGAGGAGCGCCCACCGCTGCTTTACCGTATACCTTGGCTTGATGCTGTTGAATAAGCTCCGGGTTCTTAGCGCGCAGCCACAAACCGGAAATGGGGAATCCGGCGTAGCCTGCTACTTCTTTCACCTTTGCTCTGCGGAGTAGATCCAAGGCGTAGCCGCCGGCACCAACAAAGACGAACTTCGCCTTTACCACGGTGATATCGCCGGTGTGGTTATTCTTGGAGTAAACTTTCCAGCCATTTCCATCGCGGTCAATATCGAATACCTCGTGGCCGTAACGGATCTCCGTTCCAGAGGCCCGCGCAGCGGTTAGAAACTGCTTGGCCAGGGCACCGAAGTTCACATCGGTCCCGACTTCGGTCCACGAAATAGCGACCTTATTGGAAAAGTCGCGGCCGTCTGCCATGATGGGCAGCTTCTCTGCAAAGGTGGAGTCATCAGCGGAAAACTGCATGCCGGGGAACATGTGCTTTTCACTCAGCACCTCATAACGGCGCTTCAAGTAATCCACCTGGATTTCGCCTTGCGCGAAGGACACGTGCGGAACCGGGTTAATGAATTCGCTGGGATCAGTCAGGATGCCGTTGTTGAGCTGGTGGGACCAGAATTGGCGCGACTTCTGAAACTTCTCATTGATCGAAATCGCTTTAGAAATATCAATGCGGCCGTTCTTTTCAGGCGTGTAGTTGAGCTCACACAGAGCGGAGTGACCGGTACCGGCATTATTCCACGGGGAGGAGGATTCCAGGGCGGGACCGTCAAGGCGCTCAAAGATCATCTGGGTCCAGCTCGGCTCCAACTCGCGGAGCATAGCGCCCAGGGTGGCACTCATGATGCCGGCACCTACCAGCGCGACATCGACCTCATCTACAACTTGTGCTGTCTTCTTTGCTGAGGGCACTGTATTAATCCTCCTCGAATTACAATTTATATACATCGGCGCTTTTTACACCGCATATTTAAAGCGCTGTGCGCCCCACACCGCGACTGTTTTACACAGACAACCTGCCGATGTGTCACGCATTTAAGCATTACCTTACGCGTTTCTGCTCTGGATTGGTTTTTCTCCCCCACTCGGGTCAACACAATAGAGGGCGTTGCGTTACACATCTCACCTTTCGTGGAAAATGGCTGTTCACGTTGTTCACGTTGCGAGGCTCACGAGTTGACTAGACTCATGGCATGGTTACAGCAACTCCGTCATGGGGGCCCGATATCCTCGGCCCTGATTTTCAATCGGCCACCCTCGACCTTGGCCCAGACCCTGACGGCGAAGGGGATGTTGTGACCACCCTCGTCCACTACGCGTCGACCTCGGCTGCAGACGGCGCAGCTGCGGGCCCCGCCGATGCTCCTTCGCTTTGCTCCGCTTCCTCGCGATCTTCCCGCCCGGCCCTGGTGTGGCTGCACGGGATGACGGACTACTTTTTTCACACGCACGTCGCGAAACACTTTGCGTTACAAGGCTATGACTTCTACGCAGTCGATCTGCGCAAGTGTGGTCGCTCGCATCGCCCCGGCCAGTCCTGGCATTACGCTTCGGATTTATCTCTGTATAACACCGACCTCACCGCGGCCCTCGATTCCATTGCCAACGATAAGGTAATCGTTATAGCCCACTCCACCGGTGGCCTGATTGCACCACTGTGGATGGATTTTTTGCGCCGCCATGACCCACAGCGCTTTTCTCGAGTGAAGGGCCTGATACTTAATAGCCCCTGGCTCGACATGATGGGCGTTCCCAGCTGGGCGGTCCGCGCACTGAAGCCGCTCATATATTCCACCGCCAAACTTGCACCCAAGGCTGCCTTGCCGGGGGGCAATCTCACGGCTTACGGCGAATCGCTACACTGTGACTTCCACGGCGAGTGGGACTATGACTTGGACCTCAAACCTTTAGCCGGGCATCAGAAATATATCGGCTGGTTGGCTGCCGTTTTTCATGGTTTCGACGCCATGCACAGCGGCCGTATTAATACCGGTGTCCCCGTTTTAACCCTGCAAGCTACCCGCTCCGTATTGGCAACGCCGTACTGCGATACGGTCAATCATGTCGATTGCATCATCGATGTCGCACAGACTAGGCGGTGGGCGAAAGAACTCAATGCCCACTACACCCTGCATTCCATCGACGGCGCGCGTCACGATGTCTTTTTATCCCTCCCTCATCCCTTGAAGGAGGCCTTCGCAGCGTGCGATGCGTGGCTGCCCACCATCGTGGAAGCGCCCACATCAGTATAAATACCCAAATTGGACACACAGATTAAGGTACAGATATGTCCACAATTGATACAGCACATATTCCTGCCGCAGAGGAACACTACGACCTCATCATCGTCGGAACCGGTTCTGGCAATTCAATTGCCAACCCCGATTTTGACGATAAGAAAATCGCCATCATTGAGGAGGGCCGCTTCGGTGGCACTTGCCTGAACGTTGGCTGCATCCCCACCAAGATGTACGTCTACGCCGCCGATGTCGCACTTGCTGCCCGCGAAGGCAAGCGCCTCGGCATTGACGCCCAGCTCAATAACGTGGAGTGGGACTTCATTGTTGAGCGTGTCTTTCACGACCGCATCGACCAGATCGCCCAAAGCGGCGAAGAATACCGCCGCGGTGAAAAGACCCCGAATATCACCGTTTATGACGAGCATGCCCGCTTCGTTGGCCCAAAGACCATCCAAACCGGTGACCACATCATCAGCGCCGATCAGATCGTCATCGCTACCGGCTCCCGTCCGGTAATCCCGGAGGTCTATGCGAACTCCGGTGTGAAGTACTACACCAACGACGATATCATGCGGATGGACCGCCAACCAGAAAGCCTGATCATCGTGGGCGGCGGGTATATCGCCATGGAATTTGCCCACGTCTTCGATGGCCTCGGTACCAAGGTCACCGTGGTCAACCGCAGCGAGACCCTACTGCGCCACCTCGATTTCGATCTCTCCTCGCGTTTCAACGAACTTGCCCGCGAGCGCTTCGATGTGCGGATTGCTAACGGCAGCAAGCTGGAAGAAACCGATCACGGTGTGAGACTGGAACTCGATAACGGCGAGAGCCTCGAAGCAGACGCAATCCTGGTTGCCACCGGCCGCAAGCCAAATGGCGATCTCATGGATGTAGACAAGGCCGGCATCAAACTGCTAGATGATGGTCGCATTTCCACCGACGCCACTGGCCTCACGGATGCAGAAGGCGTATGGGCGCTTGGCGATGTCTCTTCGCCCTACATGCTCAAGCATGTCGCCAACGCCGAAGCTCGGACCATCCAGCACAACCTGCTCCACCCAGATGAACTGCAGGAGCTTCCCCACGACAACGTTCCTGCCGCCGTCTTCACCCACCCGCAGATCGCCTCTGTCGGATTGAAGGAAGAAGAGGCGCGGGAACAAGGCTTCGAAGTTACCGTGAAGATTCAAAACTTCGGCGACGTGGCTTATGGCTGGGCTATGGAAGATTCCACGGGTATTTGCAAGCTGATTGCAGACCGCAAGACGGGACAGCTCCTCGGCGCCCACCTGATGGGCCCGCAGGCCTCTACCCTGATCCAGCAGCTTATTACCGTGATGACCTATGAGATCGACCTGCGTGACTTTACCCGGAAGCAGTATTGGATCCACCCAGCCCTTCCTGAGGTCGTAGAAAACGCCCTGTTAGGCCTCGAATGGGACTAAACCATCCCCCGAAAAATTGCAGAGACTAACATGCTCAGGCCCCATAGCTTAGGCCGACTCCCCAACCGCGTGCAGTAATTCACACGCAGTGGTTAAAGAGGCAGCTTGTCATGCTTAGGGCCTTTAAGAAAGGCCTTGGCGGTTAATCCTCATCTGGGAGAGTCAGGATTTCATTTCCCTCATCGGTGATGACCAACGTGTGCTCGAACTGGGCAGTAAACTTACCGTCTCGGTTTTGCACGGTCCAGTCATCATCCCAGATATCGTAGTCCAAAGAGCCCAGGTTAATCATCGGCTCTACCGTCAAGGTCATGCCCGGTTCCAAGATATCGCGGTACGCAGTGGAATCGTAGTGCAAAACCACCAGTCCATTGTGGAAGGTGGGTCCTACACCATGACCGGTGAAGTCACGCACAACGTTATAACCAAAGCGCTTGGCGTAGGACTCGATAACACGGCCGATAACGTTAATCTCCCGGCCCGGCTTTGCGGCTTTAATACCACGCAGCATGGCCTCTTTGGTGCGCTCTACTAAAAGGCGATGTTCCTCTGATACGTCCCCGGCCAAGAAGGTCGCGCAATTGTCGCCGTGCACGCCATTTTTATAAGCGGTGATATCGATATTAACGATGTCACCATCTTCAATCACGGTGGTATCCGGAATGCCGTGGCAAACGATTTCATTAAGCGATACGCAGGTGCTCTTGGTAAAACCCCGGTATCCCAGGGTGGACGGATACGCACCGTGGTCACACATATACTCGTGCGCCACGCGGTCAACCTCGTCCGTCGTTACGCCAGGCTGTACAGCCTTGCCGGCTTCCTTCAACGCATTGGCCGCGATCTTGCAGGCCTCCCTCATCTTCTCAATCACTTCGGGGGGCTGCACAAAAGGCTCACCAATGGCCTCTTGTACTTCATCTTTCCACACGTATTCCGGGCGCTCGATATCATCCGGCACGGACCGGATTGGGGTTGGTTTACCTGGCTTTAATTTTCCACGAGTACTCATAATTGCTCATGGTAGTCCTCCTAACGCTGAGCGCAGTATCCAGGTGCCGAGTCTGTCTTAAGGGACCGCAGGGATTGAGCGATCACCGGGACGCGAGCGGTAATCATCTAGCTTCCGCAAGAAATTATCGGTGACGGCTACCGAGGATTCGGAGCCACCGCCCAGCACGATAAGCGTGGCGAAGGCGATATCGTCTTCTTCTCGGTAGCCGGTAAACCAGGCGTGCGAGCCGTCATTGATCTCGGCCTCACCGGTCTTGCCGTAAATCGTTCCACCTGCTTGCATTCCGCGGGCGGTACCGCTGGTGACCACCTGGCGCATCATGCCGCGCACATTATTCAGCACGTTGTCTGGTATCTGCGTTGGC
This sequence comes from Corynebacterium macginleyi, assembly GCF_003688935.1. Taxonomy (GTDB): domain Bacteria; phylum Actinomycetota; class Actinomycetes; order Mycobacteriales; family Mycobacteriaceae; genus Corynebacterium; species Corynebacterium macginleyi. The sequence goes on from NZ_REGE01000002.1 coordinate 246,510, forward strand.
TTATCCGATGCCTTCGTATCGCGGCCCTCAATAAGCGTTGGCATTGGGGTCTTTCCCGCCGCTACAGAGGCAGAAACCAAAGCCATGCCAAACGGGCTGGCAAGGTCGTAGCCTTGACCATAACCTGCCTCTGTTCGCTCCAGTGCTTCTTTGCCCTCCGGAATCGAGCCGGTCAGGGTGGTAAGGCCGGGGATTTCATAATCCACCCCGAAGCCAAACTTCTTACCGGTTTCCTTCAGTTCACCGGGGGCCAGCCTGGTAGAAATATCCGCGAAAGTGGTGTTGCACGATTGGGCGAAGGCTCGGCTTAACGGCACGTTGCCGAGAGAAAACGCGTTGTAGTTAGTTACCACACGGCCGTAAATATCCATCGTGCCGGGGCACGGAACTATGGTATCTGTGGTCAGATCTTGTTTGTCCACGCCTGCGGCGGCGGTAAGGATCTTGAAAACCGAGCCGGGCGGGTACTGGCCTTGCAAGGCAACATCACCGTCTTCGTCCGCCTTCTTGGTTTGTGCCACCGCCAGGATATCGCCATTGGAGGGCCGGATTGCTACCAGCATGGCCTGAGCGTCCGCGCGTTGATCCACCGCTTCTTGGGCAGCACGTTGGACGTCATAATCTAAGCCGATCTTGATCGAGGGGGCGGCCTCAGGCGCATGCTTTTCAACATCGGACAGCGCTGCACCATTTTCGTTGACGATGGCAATAGACCAGCCGGTCTCGCCGTCGAGCTCATCATTGACAGCCGACCGCACGCGGGATAGGAGATCAGGGGCGAGGCCACGGTCCCGGGTCACCAGTGCGGGCTCCTCATTAATGCGGACGCCGTCCATCCCCTCCATCTTGGCACGGATGACAGACTCCTGTTCTTGTGTATAAACCCCCACCGAATAGGCAGAATGTGCCTTTTCCAGCTTGTCGGCGAGGTCCTTGGCGTCTACTTCCGCAATCGAGTCGTCCTCACGGTGCGCCGCAGCCAGGGCGCTGCTGATCTTGGATGCCGTGGGGCGGACATCCGAAAGCGATTTTGTATCCACAATAACGCGGTAGTGCAGCCCTGGGCTCATGAGCTCCACCCCATTCGAGGAAACGACGCTAGCGCGCGTGGCTTCCAACGCGCGCAGCTCCAGGTGCTGGTGCGCGCCCAAGTCCGGGTGAATAATGCTAGGCTTCCACCGCACTGTCCACTCATCTTCGGCCTTGGTCAAGGTCATCTGCGTGGTATAGCTCAAGCTGCGATCCTTGGGCAGATCCCAGGCGACCTTGTAATTCACCGTAGCCACTGCTTCGTCCTGCTTGACCCCCTCAAGTTCAATATGGAGCCCCTCTGCCTGCAAGCCGGAGTACGTAGCATCGATGGCCTGCGTCGCATCATCAGGGGAGTCAGTAAGCTCCGCCAATGCCTTGGCATTTCGGCTCTCCATGCCTTCAATAAACTGTTCTGCCACCGGCTCGGCGGATACGGGCTTAGGGGTACAAGCAACCACACCAGTTGCCGCAAATAAGACTGTAGCAACCAGTGCGAATAACTTCTTCATGCTTTGGCACTTTAGCAGCGTACCCGGCAAAAAGACTGCCCCACACCGAGGTGCAGGGCAGTCCCTTAAAAAATTGGCGCGCGGAGGGGTGCAGCTTACCGCGTCACCCGGACATCAGCCTTAGCTCCGTCCACGGCTTCGATGCCTTCCTCATCTGCAAGGCGCATTGCCTCTTCGATAAGAGTCTCCACGATCTTGTCTTCCGGCACGGTGCGCACCACTTCGCCCTTGACGAAGATCTGGCCTTTGCCGTTACCGGATGCCACGCCCAAGTCAGCGTCGCGGGCCTCACCGGGGCCGTTGACGACACAGCCCATGACGGCAACGCGAATAGGAAATTCCATGCCTTCAAGGCCGGCGGTAACTTCTTCCGCCAGCTTATACACGTCCACCTGCGCGCGGCCGCAGGACGGGCACGACACGATTTCCAGCTTGCGCGGACGCAAGTTGAAGGACTGCAAAATCTGGTCGCCCACCTTAATCTCTTCTTCAGGCGGGGCTGACAGCGAAACGCGAATAGTATCGCCGATGCCTTCTGCCAAAAGGGCACCAAAGGCAACAGAGGACTTAATGGTGCCCATAAACTTCGGGCCCGCTTCCGTTACGCCCAGGTGCAGTGGGTAATCGGTCTGCGCGGCCAGCAGGCGGTACGCCTGCACCATCAACACGGGGTCAGAGTGCTTAACGGAGATGGCGATATCGCCAAAGCCGTACTCTTCAAACAGGCTGGCTTCCCACATAGCGGACTCGACGAGTGCTTCCGGGGTGGCCTTGCCGTATTTTTCCAGCAGGCGCTTATCCAGCGAACCGCCATTAACACCGATACGGATGGGGATCCCCGCATCGCCCGCGGCCTTGGCCACTTCCTTAACGCGACCATCAAACTCACGGATGTTGCCGGGGTTGACGCGAATTGCCGCGCAGCCAGCATCGATGGCCTGGAAAATGTACTTAGGCTGAAAGTGAATATCCGCGACGACTGGGATCGGGGATTTCTTTGCGATGACCGGCAAAGCCTCCGCATCCACCGGCTTCGGGCAGGCCACGCGCACGATATCGCAGCCAGAGGCAGTAAGTTGTGCGATTTGCTGCAGGGTGCCGTTGATGTCATGGGTCTTGGTATTGGTCATCGATTGCACCGAAATTGGATAATCAGAACCTACGCCCACTGGGCCTACGTGCAGTTGCCGCGTCTTCCTGCGCGGGTGCAATACCGGCGGAGGCCCGTCAGGAATTCCTAGACCAATAGGACTAGACATGAATGCTCCTTATTTCTAGCTCGTGGCTCGTTGCCAAATGTTATTGCACAGTGAGTATTGAACGTCCCCACTCTAGCACTAGATGGTTAAGCGCTAAAGTTCCCGCTCGCACTGCACATTGCACTGAATGATGAGCATTCCACCCACACAGCGCGACGGGCACGGGGCGTCGAAACTAGCCAAATAGCCTGATCGGGTTGACCACATCCGCGATAATTATCACTACACCCAGCACCATGAGTAGGGCCGCCATCGCATAGGTAATGGGCATCAACTTGGTGTAATCGGCCGGCCCCAGCGGCTGCTTGCCCATTAGCCTGCGAATACCATCGCGGATCTTCTCATATAAGATGACCGCAATATGACCGCCGTCAAAAGGCGGCAGCGGAATGAGATTAAACAGGGCTAGGAAAAAATTCAGCGTCGCCAGCATCATGAAGAACGATGCCCACAGTGACCGCTCTACGAGTTCACCACCAACCCGCGATGCACCAACTACGGACATCGGCCCATCGATATCCCGCTCATGACCAAAAATGGAAGCCACCACTCCAGGTACCTTGGCCGGGAATTGCTTGATTCCTTCCACCGTCGCCCCGAGTGAATAGGTGGTGAAATGCCACGTTGCTGGTACTGCCTGCGTCGCTGAATACTTCTTAACGATGTCAAGGACCTCATTGCTCAGCCCGATCGATCCGGCGTCCACCAATTCACCCTGTTGGTTCAGGCGCTTAACAGTCTCCAATTCGATGGAGAAGTCTCTTTCCACACCGCCGCGCTCTACGGTAAGCGTCACGGTCTCACCGGGGCGCTGCATGACCTCATCGCGCAATTGCGTAAAAGATTCTATACGCTCGCCATCGAGCGCGAGAATAATATCACCTTTTTGGACACCGGCCTTATCAGCGGGCCCGTTACCCGTGCACGATTCCAGCTCCTGGTTTTCTTTTTGATTAGCGCTGCAGGTTACTTGCCCTACCCGTGGGCGCACATCCGCATCAGGATTTGGCAACCCCGCCGTCATCGCCACGACATACACGATGATGAAGCCGAGGATCAGGTTGACCCCAATACCGCCTGCAAGGACGATAATGCGCTGCCACCAAGGCTTTTTATACATCGCATAGGGCTTTTCTTCCTCCGCCAGGAACTCATCCTGTGCGGTCATTCCGGCGATATCGCAAAATCCGCCCACCGGAAACGCAGCAAGACCGTATTCGGTATGCCCCTTGCGGAAGGAGAAAACGCGCGGGCCAAAACCTATGAAGTACCGCCGCACCCGCATGCCAAAGGCGCGGGCTGTCCACATATGCCCGGCCTCATGGAGAGCCACAGTCAACCCTATGCCAAGAGCGAAAAACACTATGCCCAGCAAGTTTGCCATTGAAAAAGCCTTCTAGTCAGCTAAACGGTCAATGCGCGCATTCGCACGCCTGCGAGCCTCACCTTCTACGGCAAGGATTTCATCGAGGGTAGAGACTACACCAGCAAACTGGCAAGACTCCCCAAGGATTTCGCCGACGACATCAACAATTTCTGGGAAATGAATGCGGCCAGACAAGAACGCTGCAGCGGCTTCTTCATTGGCAGCGTTATAAATCACGCCGGTACCCTGCGCCGCAGCCTCCCGGGCGAGGGATACGGCAGGAAAGGCGGTATCATCGAGCGGCTCAAATTCCCACCGATGCGCCTGGGAAAAATCCAGGGCCGGTTGCGCCCCCGGCACCCGCTGAGGCCAATTTAGAGCTAGAGAGATAGGCAACTTCATCGACGGCGGTGAAGCCTGTGCAATGGTGCAGCCATCTCTGAAGGTGGCCATCGAATGGATAACCGACTGTGGGTGCACCGTGACCTCGATGCGATCTGGCTCAATATCAAAAAGGAGTGCCGCCTCGATGAGCTCGAGCCCCTTATTGATCAAGGTGGCGGAATTCAACGTGTTCATCTGACCCATAGACCACGTGGGGTGCTGCGCGGCTTGCTGCGGGGTAACGTCCCACATCTGCTCCCGGGTCTGGCCGCGGAAGGGACCGCCCGAGGCGGTGAGAACAAGCTTATCCAGCTCACCATCTTCGCCCCCACGCAGACATTGAGCCATCGCAGAATGCTCCGAATCCACGGGAATGATCTGGCCTTGCCTTGCAGATTTAGTGATCAAGGTGCCGCCCGCAACCAAGGACTCCTTATTCGCTAGCGCGAGATACTCGCCCATTTCCAGCGTCGCCAAAGTTGCTTTGAGTCCCAGGGAACCCACTAAGGCATTGAGCACCGTATCGGCAGGAACCGAACGCACAAGCTCTTCCGCTGCACCGTTGCCGGAAAGCACTGTGCCACCTAAAGCTGCAGAAACCTCTGCTGCCGCCGCAGATTGAGCCACGGCAATGCGGTCAAACGAAAGGTGTAAGGTGTGCGCTTGCTCAATGATCTGTTGCGGGTTAGACCCGCCCGCGGCAATGCCCACAACCTCAAACTTATCGGGGTTATCCGCAATTACTTCTAATGCTTGCGTGCCAATAGAGCCGGTGGAGCCGAGAATAAGTACTTGCTGAGTAGTCACTCCTCTACCCTAGCGATCCTTCGCGCCGCCCTGCTAGGAGATCAGGACGGGCAAGCAGGCGGGGGTGTTTAATCGCCTTTGCAGCCACGATGTTTTAAAATTGGAAACAGTCTAGAGACATAGGTGTGCCCTTCGACGAATGGACACACGCGATAGCGAAGGAGAACAAGTGTCTTCCCACAAGCCGGTACCGCAGGTGTATGACGGTGTTTCTACCGAGGATGTTCCATCCGCAGGCTTCGGTTGGTCCCGAATCAGCCGTTCTGGTGTGCAAATCGCGGGTTGGATCTCCGTAATTTTCATGATGGGTTTCAACTTTGGTAACCACAAGGGCCATGTAGAGACCGTCTGGCTCGTCACCCTAACCGTCCTTTTGGTTGTGGGCTTGCTCATCTTCGCCTTCCAGCCGAAGCTCAACCAGGTGCGCACCATCACCTCTAATAATAAGGCGGCCAGCCACCAAGAACGGGACTGGATTTATGACCAGAAGACCGTTTCCGGTGCCTACACCGAGTTGACCGACTCCCAATTGCGCGCGTTGAATATAGAGCCTTCCCGCGTTTCCCACCTGCGTGTCGATTCTGCCTCCGCCGCTGCCGAGGTAAGCACCGGCAAGCACGCTCTGTAATCCTAGCTACGGAAAACCGCCGAGCCTTTCTATGCAAGAGGCTCGGCGGTTTTGTGATTTCACCCTGGTGTGTAGCTCTACTCTCCCACAGGTGCGAACGCCGCTTGCCCAACACCGACTTGCACTCATGACAACACCACCTAGGCACTCACCCGAATATAGCTAGGTGGCCGTGATGGCAGGCTTAGGCCGAGATATCTTCTCTTTCATCGGCGGCAAGCTGCCCGCATGCTGCAGCGATTTCATCGCCCTTAGTATCGCGCACGGTGCACGGCACTCCTTGCGCCTGAACGCGCCTGACGAATTCTTCGAGTCGTGCCCGGGGGGCTGCGTCCCATTCCGAGCCCGGCGTCGGGTTAAGCGGGATAACGTTGACGTGCGCCTTAGAACCGAGCTTCTGGTGCAACTTGCGGCCTAGCATATCGGCACGAAAATCCTGATCGTTCTTGTCCCGAATGAGGGCATACTCGATAGATACACGGCGGGCGGATTTATCGGCGTAGTATCGCGCGGCGTCGAGGACTTCATCAACGGACCAGCGATTATTGACCGGCACCAAACTATCGCGCAGTTCATCATCCGGCGTATGCAGCGATACCGCAAGCGTGCAGGCAAGGTCCTCGTCCGCAAGCTTGCGAATGGCAGGAGCCAATCCCACGGTGGAGACGGTCACATTGCGCTGGGAAAGACCAAAGCCGCTGCCATCTTGACCGGTAATCTGGCGCACCGCCTGGACCACGCGTTTATAGTTGGCCAACGGCTCGCCCATACCCATGAACACTACATTGGACAAGCGGCCGCCCTCGGCGGCCATCGCAGCGCCTGCGTGGCGGAACTGTTCCACGATTTCACCGGTAGAAAGATTACGGTCCAGTCCCCCCTGGCCGGTGGCACAAAACGGGCAGGCCATTCCGCAGCCGGCCTGGGAAGATATGCACAAGGTAGCGCGGCCAGGGTACCGCATCAAGACGGACTCCAAAAGGGTGCCGTCGTGCAAGCGCCACAGGGACTTAGTGGTCTGCCCATCATCAGTCGAAGTCGTACGAATGGGCTCCATAAGCTCAGGGAAGAAGACCTCTTTGACCTCTTGGCGCTTGCCAGCAGGGATATCCGTCATCTCTTCAACGTCGTCCGTGAGATGCTCGTAGTAATGCTTGGCCACTTGCTTGACACGGAATTTAGGTAGGCCGATTTCTGCGAGCTTATCTATACGCTCTTTTTCAGTGAGGTCTGCAAAGTGCTTAGGTGGCAGTCCGCGCCGCGGCGCGGAGAAATTAAGTTTTACTGGTTGAGCCATAATAATGCTCATCTTTCCACGCTTTACCGGAAATTTTCCAATTGAGAGCGTCTCATGGTGTAGCCAAGTGGAATTTTGGAAGGGTTTACAGAAATAATAGACATATGACCAATGCGAAATACCCTGAAGATGACTTCTCCACCGCCGGTAACGAGGCGACCACGGGAGACGATAATACCGCTCTAGCTGAACCTGGAAGCAAGGATGTCTCCACCGGCTTCGGCACCAGTGAGCCTGCTACTACTCGCTCAAAGGCCCAGGGCTCATTCGCCGCTAGCACTTGGGCGGCGCTCATTGTCGGTTTCCTCTTGCTGATCGTGTTGATCATCTTCATCATGCAAAACCAACAAGAGGTTCCGATGAACTTCCTCGGCTGGTCGGGGGAGTTCCCGGCAGGCATTGCCTACCTGATGTTCACCATCGGCGGCGCGCTCATTATGGCACTGGTGGGTGTGTGGCGCATGCTCGAATTGCGCCGCCAGTTGCGCAAGCAGACCGCAGGCTAAAAAGCCTACCGCCGCCTTCCCCTGCTCAGAACTTTGTTCCGCTTACATAGTAAGAAGCGGCGGTTTTAAGCCCTGCACCGCCGACGGCGCGGTGGCCTCGGCTCGGACTAAACCGCAAGATTGGCTATAAAACTGATGGCGACCCAGGTAACCATGGCAGCGGGAAGCATTCCATCAAGGCGGTCCATGAGGCCACCGTGCCCGGGGAGAATGTGGGACATATCTTTAATACCCAGCTCTCGCTTAAATTGTGATTCCACCAAGTCACCCAGCGAGGCACAAATGACGAGGCCGAGGCCCATCAACGCACCTACCCAGGCCGAGTGATGCAATAGGAAGTGAACGGAAAACGCGCCGGTGATGATACCGAAACCAATCGAGCCACAAAAACCTTCCCAGGATTTCTTCGGACTCACGGCCGGCGCCATGGGGTGCGAGCCAAACATCACGCCGACTATGTAGCCACCGGTATCGGAGGCGACCACGCACAACATAAAAACCAGGATGGAGGCCGAACCGCTGGCTACCGGGGTAGAAATTAGGGACAGCATCGCTGCAAAGGTCGCAAAAAGCGGAATCCACGTCAGCACGAAAATACCGACGGACATGTCCCGCAGGTAATTGATAGGCGGACGATGACGCCCATTATGGAAAAGTCTGCCGAACATCAAAATGAGCACGGCAGTGACATAAACCGCCACGAGCCCGGACGCGCCAAGAGGCCAGGAAATCCACACCATGGCCTGTCCCAAAATGATTAACAAGGTGCGCGGAATATAATAGGAATTCTCGCGCAAGCGGCTAAGAACTTCCCACATGGCCACGCCGACCGCGACGGCCACCGCCGCATACCAAGCCAAGGGGCCAACCCGTATAGCGAGAACAACGAGGACGCCGAGCCCCACGCCTACTCCAATAGCCGCCGGTAAATCACGACCAGGGCCATTTTTTGGTTGCGGCAATCGGCGGTTCAAGGCGTCACTCACAGTGACCGGCTCCTTTCACTTGGCGTTATAAGCGCATCGCAAGGCTTAGCTCTTTCCTATACAACAAACTACGTATAGAAAAGCGCCGCCGGCCGATGTGGGCGCGGCGGCAGTGGAAAAGGCCTAAACCTCCATCAATTCGGATTCCTTATTTTCTACCAGCTTGTCAATCTGCTCAACGTAGCCAGCTGTAATCTTTTCCATTTCCTTTTCTGCAGCAAGGACCTCATCCTCGCCCTCTTCCCCATCCTTTTGGAGTTTCTTCAGCTGCTCCATGGCCTTGCGGCGAATATTACGGATCGCAATCTTACCGTCCTCGCCCTTGCTTTTAGCCAGCCTTACCATTTCCTTACGGCGTTCCTCGGTCAGCTGCGGAACGGTCACACGCAGCACGTGGCCGTCGTTGGTGGGGTTGACGCCCAAGTCCGAGTTACGGATGGAGTTTTCAATCTCTTGAATCATGGACTGCTCATATGGCTTAATGAGCAACATCCGGGGCTCTGGCACGGAGATGGTAGCCATTTGAGTAATCGGAGTCGGCGCTCCGTAGTACTCCGCGATGATTCCATTAAACATCGCCGGGTTGGCACGGCCGGTGCGAATAGTCACTAGCTGCTCGCGGGTGTGCTCGACGGAAGCGGTCATATGTTCTTCGGCTTCGAGCTGAATGTCATCGATCATGAGGCTGAATCATCTTTCAACGTTGAAGGGTAGCTGTATAAAAGGTAGCAGGTTCTGAACCGTTTTAGAATTAAGACTGCACCAGCGTGCCAATAACCTGACCGCTAGCTGCGCGAGCAATATTTCCCTCTTCCAAAAGATTGAAGACCAAAATGGGCATGTCATTGTCCATGCACAGGCTAAAGGCGGTAGCATCGGCGACTTTGAGTCCCTTTTCAATTACCTCGCGCGGGGTAATTTGGGTGTAGAGTTCCGCATCAGGGTTCGTGCGCGGGTCATCCGAATACACACCATCGACGCCCTTGGCCAGGAAGAGGACATCGGCACCAATTTCCAGTGCGCGCTGCGCGGCCGTGGTATCCGTGGAAAAATACGGCATGCCCATGCCTGCACCGAAGATAACGACGCGTCCCTTCTCCAGGTGGCGGTCAGCACGCAATGGTAGGTACGGCTCGGCAATTTGTGCCATGTTGATAGACGTTTGTACGCGGCAGTCAACGCCCTTTTGATTTAAGAAGTCCTGCAGGGCCAACGAGTTCATGACGGTTCCCAGCATGCCCATGTAGTCAGAGCGGGCGCGGTCCATGCCACGCTGCGAGAGCTCTGCTCCGCGGAAGAAGTTGCCGCCGCCGATCACCACGGCTATCTCGATCCCCTGCTCAGCTACTTCAGCGATTTGGCGAGCTACATTTTCGACAACGTCCGGGTCAATTCCCACCTTGCCGCCGCCAAACATTTCGCCGCCGAGTTTCAGCATTACTCGTTTGTATCCGCTTCGTTTCTCGTCTGCAGAAGTCATGCCTTAATCTTCTCCTTTTGCGCGCGCTGATCTAATTCATTTTCCATCCTACCCACACACCTGTTGCTTCCCCACACTGCACCGCACCCCAGCAGCCACCCCTTCTTCCCTGTCTCTAGACAGCAGAAAAGCCCACCAGAGGGTATAACTCCCGTGGGCTTTAAAGGCTAAAAGGGGCTTAAGCTTAAGCTCCAACCTCGTAGCGAACGAAGCCGGTGATGGTGGTGCCAGCCTCTTCTGCGACCTGCTTGACGGTCTTCTTGTTGTCGGACAAGGAGGCCTGCTCCAGCAAGACAACGGACTTGTAGAAGCCGTTGAGGCGGCCTTCCACGATCTTTGGAAGCGCAGCTTCAGGCTTGCCCTCTTCGCGGGTAGTGGCCTCAGCAATGGAGCGCTCTTTCTCGACGATCTCTGCAGGAACGTCCTCACGCTTCAAGTACTCAGCATTCATAGCTGCGATCTGCAAGGCGGCAGCGTGTGCGCCTTCCTTGTTACCTTCGTAGGAAACCAAGACACCAACTGCAGGAGGCAGGTCAGCGGAGCGCTGGTGCAGGTATACAGTAACATTATCGCTATCGACGGTGACTGCACGGCGAGCCTGCAGCTTCTCACCGGTCTTTGCAGACTCCTGGTCAACAAAGTCGGAGACCTTCTGGCCGTCGATCTCTACGTCGTTAAGCTCTTCGGGAGAGTTAGCCTTCGCTGCGGCAGCAGCTTCAACAATCCTCTTAGCGAAGGACTGGAAGCCCTCGTTCTTTGCCACGAAGTCGGTCTCACAGTTGATCTCAACCATGGTGTTGCCGGATACGGCAATAAGCCCCTCGGTAGCCTCGCGGTCAGCACGCTTGGACACATTCTTAGCGCCCTTGATGCGCAGGAATTCAACAGCCTTGTCGTAGTCGCCGTTGTTTTCTTCCAGGGCCTTCTTGCAATCAAGCATGCCGGAGCCAGTCGCTTCGCGCAGTGCCTTTACATCTGCAGCAGTGTAATTCGCCATAATTAGGGCGATCCTCCTTGAAAATCAGTCAGTGTTCGTTGAGATAGCGTAGTCGACGAAGCGAGCTCGCGCCGTCTTTGGGTGGGGGCATTTACCCCAATTTTCTCTCATCAATGCGGTTTTACGGAGGCTAATTTTAGCCGCCTCCAGCATAGATAAAAGTAACCCCCACCGCCGTAGCACACGGTGGTAGGGGTTAGGTAAACAGCCTTGCACAGGAATTATTCCCTAGCTGCCCCACACCGAAATGTGCGTGGGGTATTCAATTAAGTGCAGTTAAGAAAGAATCCTCACAAGAAGCAAGCCTACTGCGCAGGCTTGTCCGCGGGTGCTTCCTCGGCCTTTTCTGCAGAAGCAGGATCGGATGCAGCTGCAGCAGCCTCAGCATCACGCTGTTCCTTCTCTGCGGAATCGCCGGCGGCTTCCTTAGCGGCTGCAAGTTGACGCTCCTCGCGAGCCTTCTTGCCTTCCTCGATGGCAGAAGCCACAATGCCGGACAGCAGCTTGGTGGAACGGATTGCGTCGTCGTTGCCCGGGATCGGGAAGTCAACATCATCCGGGTCGCAGTTGGTATCCAAGATAGCAACAACCGGGATGTTCAGCTTATGAGCTTCCTTAACCGCAATGTGTTCCTTATTGGTATCAACAATCCACAGTGCGGAGGGGGTCTTGGCCATTTCAGAGATGCCGCCCAAAACACGCTCAAGCTTGGCGCGCTCACGATTGAGCATCAGAACTTCCTTCTTCGTGCGCCCCTTGTAGCCGTCCTCGCGCTCATCCATCGCCTGAAGCTCCTTCATACGCTTCAGCCGCTTGGAGACCGTCTGGAAGTTGGTGAGCATACCGCCCAACCAACGATGGTTGACATAAGGCATGCCGACGCGTTTCGCCTCTTCAGCAACTGCTTCCTGCGCCTGCTTCTTGGTGCCAACGAACAAGATCGTGCCACCGTGAGCGACGGTTTCCTTTACGAATTCGTATGCCTCATCAATGTAGGTCAGCGTCTGCTGCAGATCGATGATGTAGATGCCGTTACGGTCAGTAAAGATGAAACGACGCATCTTCGGGTTCCAGCGACGGGTCTGGTGGCCAAAGTGCACACCAGCGTCGAGGAGCTCGCGCATGGTTACAACTGCCATGATTTCGCTCGCTTTCTTTCAATTGTCTTTCGGTTTTTCAAATGTACGGTGTTTTATTCCGCACCCTAGCAACGAAGGCCCTGCCGACACCTTGTTTCCAAGGACCTTGTCAGCTGCCGGACCGCCGCACCCTTGACGCAGGATACGACCACTTCGTCGCGCGTAGTCAATGCCTCCATGATGCTCACCATCGAGCGGACACACTGCTACCGATGACAGTAATCGCAGCCAGCTGGATTTTCCAAACCGAACGAGCACTTTTCCACAAGTTTCTCTGGGCATTCAACCTCAATTGTCACTGAAGTTTCTTCCACCCCAACGCTGGCGGTTTATCCACAGCCAGCCCGCGCTTCACAGGACATTATTGACCTCGGTACTACACACTGGGCCCTATGTACCTATTGCCGCGACCACGTACCAACGCCGGTTGCCGATGCCCCCTCTTTCCAACCACCGCCACCATCCTGACCAGTGCCTTAGTACTGCTGTGCGCTGCGCCTGCCGCCGCATACGTCGATCCCGCCTCGGGAAAACCACACCCAGTTCGGGTACTGCGGGGATTTGATAAGCCCGAATACAAGTGGAGCGCAGGTCACCGCGGCGTCGATATGGCGCTACGAATAGGCGGCCGAGTCGTCGCCGCCGAGTCCGGCACCGTTGCTTTTGTTGGCACCGTTGCCGGCACACCGGTCATTTCGATCGACCATGCCGACGGCATTCGTACGACGTATCAACCCGTGCACGCGAGCGTCACCCAAGGACAAGAGGTCCGCGAGGGTCAAACCATCGGCAAGCTCGGCCACCCAGTAGACGGCAGTCCAGGGCTACATTGGGGCGCCCGAATTGCCAAAGACAGCTACATTGATCCATTGAGCCTGCTGGATATGCCAGTCATCCGGCTCAAGCCTTTATGAAAATTATCTAGGCCCGCGGGTGCGCCTGGGAATAGACCTGCTTAATACGTTGCGTGGAGACATGCGTATAGATTTGCGTGGTACTCAAAGACGAGTGGCCCAGGAGTTCTTGGACCACACGCAAGTCCGCGCCTCCTTCGAGGAGGTGTGTGGCCGCAAGGTGGCGCACTCCGTGCGGTGTTAAGCCACTAGCGTCCGTAACCGCGGCAGCTTTTTCCACGATGCGCCGCACCTGGCGTTGATCAATGCGTGCTCCCCTGCTGCCTACAAAGATGGCGCGGGTATCTCCTCGCGCCAGCTCTGTACGCCCGCCGTCTATCCACTGTTGTAGGGCATCGGTTGCGGCGGCACCGAAGGGCACGACCCTTTGCTTATTACCCTTACCGGTAACCCGCGCGGTGGAACGCTTAAAGTCCACGTCCCCGATATCGAGGCGTACCAACTCCGCAACGCGCATTCCGGTGGCATAGAGCAGCTCCAAAATGGCGCTATCGCGTTGAAAGTGGGCTTCATCGACAGAAACAGCATTGCCCACAAGTTCGCCGGCCTGTTGCGGTGTCATTACTGTTGGAAGATGCTGGCCTACTTTCGGTGTTACCAACCGTGCCGCGACATCACGGCTGAGGTAGCCCTCCCTTTCCGCCCAGGAGGAAAAGGCTTTAACTGAGGCGGTCCTGCGTGCCAGCGTTGCGCGCGCCTTCCCTTCCGCAACGGCGTTGCCGAGCCACTGCCGCAAGTTATTCAGGTTAAAATCTGCAAAAGTAGAAATGTCTTCGGCGAGGTTTTTTAAGTCAGCGCGGTAGCCACGCACCGTGGCCTCCGCACGGCCTTTAACGTGGAGTTGGAAGTCCGCAAAATCCTCGATAGCCTCGTCCATCTGCCCCACCGGGGCATGACTTCCTGCAAACTTCCGTTTATCACTCATACCCCACGAGCTTACTTCCTTTTCAACCCATCTCTAAGCGAACCCAGTTATTTCCCTCGCGTACGATCACGCACATTTTTTCTAGGGCGAGCAATAGGTGAACCGTGAGTGGCAAGCGAAATCCAGCGTCCCGCGCGATATCTTCTGCGGTGGCCGCGGGACTTCCTGGCGGCGGGGTTGCATCAAAGACGCGCAGCTCATTCCGCGATAATCGCTGCGTTAATGACGCCGCAAAATTCATTTCGTACTGCGCCTCTGGATCGACCGTCCCGGCGCGACTGACTAAGGCGCGAACTTCGTCAGCACTGGCGACCAACTGGGCGCGTCCGTCCTGGATCCGCTGATGGCACCCGAGCGAACCGCTCGTTGTAATTGGTCCCGGCACGGCCATGGCAACGCGCCCTAAAGCTTCCGCCCAGTTGAGGGTATTGAGCGCTCCGGAGCGATATGCCGCCTCCATGACCACGATCCCTTGGCTAAGCGCCGCGACAAGGCGATTGCGGATAAGGAAGCGATGCCGCTTGGGTGCGGTTTCTGGAGCAAATTCGGAGACAATACAGCCATTGTCGGCAATCTGATCGAAGAGCCCGCCATTGCGGGCCGGATAAGTTTTATCGATTCCACATGCGGCAACCGCGACAGTGCGCCCCGCATTGCGCAAGGCGGTCTCATGCGCCACGGTATCTACCCCCAAAGCGCCACCGGAGACAATTGTCCATTCGTGGTTTACTAGGCCTGAAACCACGCTTTGGGTTGCTTGCCACCCATAGCGCGAAATGGCGCGCGTGCCCACGATTCCCACGGCTTGTCCTACCTCAGGTTTGAGTGCTGAGCCGCGTACCCACAAACTATGTGGCGGTACGGCTTGTTCATCGAAAGTGGCCGGTGCGTCCACACCATTCTGGTAGAAACCAAAGGCAGATGAAAATGCCTCTGCTGGCCACTCCGGGCTATCGGCTGTAATCAATCGCGCCCCAACACGCTCTGCCGCAGCGAGATCTTCTTGTTGCCGCACCCAGTCAAACCGCGCGGCAGTACGGGATAAAAGTGGACCGATCCAATCGGCTCGGTGATAAATCCCGTGGGCAATTTCTTCCGCCGAATGATGCTCCAGCAAGGCCTGCAAGGAGGCGGACGGCCCCTCGACCACGCGATTGAGATACACCCACGTGGCAAGCGGAGTAGACAAATCAAGATCACTCATGCTGAAAGTCTCCCCACCGTCTGACTCGAACGAAGGTCAAGGGCCTGACTTACTTCCGCGAGATCGGGTCTGGATCTTCCGTGCAGATCGGCCAAGGTCCACGACACACGCAGGACGCGGTCGATCCCGCGCTGCGAAATCTCGCCATCGGCTAGATAGGCAGACAGCATGATCATTGCAGATTCGGAGGCAGGACGGTGCCGGCGCAAATAGGAAGAGGGGACGGCGCCATTGACGCGTGCGGGAATGCCGTCAGCTTCCCAGCGTGCCCGGGCGCGATCCCGGGCTGCTGCGACCCGCTCAGCAATGGCAGCAGATGATTCTTCGCCCTCCGCGTTAATGCTAGCCGACTGCCCCGACAGGGTGACCACCATGTCCAAGCGGTCGCGCAACGGCCCCGATAGATTGGATAAATAATTGAGGCGGTCCTGCGGATTGCAGATACACTTCGAGGGATCCTCGGCAGCACACCGGCAGGGGTTAGCGGCCATGATGAGTTGGAAACGCGCCGGGTAGTCTATTTCTTGCTGCGCTCGTGCCAGGCGGACGTGGCCTTCTTCTAAAGGCGCACGCAAACCGTCGAGGACCGGCGCGCTGATCTCGCTGACCTCGTCGAGGAATAACACCCCGTTATGGGCCAAGCTAACGGCCCCAGGGCGAGGATGGCCGCTTCCGCCTCCTAACAGCGCGGCGCGGGAGACCGAGGAGTGCGGGGCGATAAAAGGAGCCCGAGAAACCACTTGACCGAGGGTTCCCGTTAGCGAGTGGACTGCGGTGGTTTCTACCATCTGATCCGGGCTGAGGGCCGGAAGAATGCTGGGCAGGCGCGAGGCGATCATGGACTTCCCGGAGCCCGGTGGGCCAATCATCAACAAATGATGCCCGCCAGCGGCGGCGACTTCCGCTGCCCACTTTGCATGGTGTTGTCCCGCTATATCGCTATAGTCGAGCCGCTCTCGTGCGGACCTAACTGTGGGGCGGTCATCGCAGCACGTCGCTGCGCGAGGTAGGTCACGTTCTCCCAGGGCCCACGCAAAGGCATCAAAAAGCGTGGCAGCAACCAGTACATTCATATCAGGAACGAGGGTAGCTTCGGCGGCATTTCCGGGCGGAATAACGAGCGTAATAATGCCCTGCTCGCGGGCGGCAAGCAATGCTGGGATAATGCCGGGTACAGCTCGCACCGTGCCATCCAGACCCAGTTCCCCGAGCACCAGAGTTTCTTCGAGAACCGGGCTGGACGCCTGCCCGGTGCGCGCGTAGTCAGCACTGTGTTGTTCTACGTGGGCGGCCAAAATCGCCAGGGCCATGGGCAGGTCAAAGTGGGAACCTGATTTTGGTAGTGAAGCCGGTGACATGGACACGATGACCTTTGTTTTCGGCCATGGCAGGCGGGAATTCGCAGCGGCAGTCTTAATACGGTCGCGGGATTCAGATATCGCCGTATCCGTATGCCCCACCACATGGATTCCAGGTAGTCCCTGTCCCACGTTAGCTTCGACGTTGATGATGCGGGCGAGCACGCCGTGTAAGGAGACTGCTAAACATTTACCGAGGGCCATCGTCTACCCCCGTAAAGTGCTCTAGCTCAAAACCCTCGCCTTTTACCACGAGAGCTATGACATCAAAGCGCACTGTGGCCAGCGGCTTGCCGCCTAACCATTGGACGGCGGCCCTACGCATGCGGGAGAGCTTGTGTGGCGTTACGGCCTCGGCTATTCCAAAGCTGGCGGTCGACCGGGTTTTAACCTCCACGAAGACGATCGTGCCATCTGGCTCGCGGCCGATAAGATCGAGTTCTCCTACGCGGTATCTAACGTTGGCGGCAATGATGTCAGATCCGCGCTGGCGAAGGTAGCCAGCGGCGAACGATTCTCCCCGCTTTCCTAGTTCTTGTCTATGACGAAGATGTTTCGTGGCAAGGTGTTTCGTGGCAAGGTGTTTATCGGATGCAAATTGCATGTACGGCGTCCTTTTCTTTCGTGCTGTTTGTGCTCCACGCACAGAACACCGCAGGACGCGGGCCCGCTGCAAGCCCGAAAACTAGAAAATCGCCGCGCCTGTGGATAACTTTGGCATCGCACAAAGTTATCCACAGCTGCGGCGGGATGAGGCGGGCGCCGAATTGACAAGGGCACCCTATGCCTAGTCCGGCATGATGAAATCCGGCTTATCCAGTTCCTCGATATTGACGTCCTTATACGTAATGACGCGCACGTAGCGCACGAATCGCGCGGAACGGTACATGTCCCATACCCAGGCATCAGACATACGCACCTCGTAGTACACATCGGGCCCGGCAGTATGGGGAATCAGCTCTACAGCATTGGCCAAATAGAAACGGCGCTCGGTTTCTACGACATAAGAAAACTGGCTGACAACATCGCGGTATTCGCGGTAAAGGGACAGCTCTACTTCTGCCTCGTAGTTTTCGAGTTCCTCTGCACTCACTGTGGACCTCCAAAATATGGGATAGCTCGCCCTAGCTTAGCGCGTAAAACCACAATTTTCGCTAGGCACGCGCAGTGAATTGAGCATGTGCACGCTGGACATTGCTGTAGCTCATCCGGTGTTGCGGGCTCGCCCCCAAAGCGGCAATTGCGGCCTCGTGAGCTTTGGTGCCATAGCCTTTATGTCCAGCCAATCCATAGCCGGGAAAGCGCTCGTCTAGATCCCGCATAAGGTGATCCCGGCTTACCTTAGCCAGCACGCTTGCCGCCGCGATGCAGCGTACCTCCGCATCCCCGCCAATAATGGGAAGATGAGGTTGGGTAAGGCCGGGGATAAAAAGGGCATCTGAAAGCACATATCCTGGGCGCTTTTCCAGACGCGCTATCGCCCTGCGCATGCCCGAGGTATTGGCGTACTGGATTCCGCGCTTGTCGATGTCCCCTGCACTAATATGTACCACAGCCCAGTCCACAGCCTTGTCTTTAATGATGGGAAAGAGCGTTTCTCGCTGGCGCGGCGTGAGCCTTTTGGAATCGGTCAAGGTATCCAATTCGCGTACTATGCGCTCGGGCAGGATGCAGGCAGCGATGGTGATGGGGCCACAGCACGCACCGCGGCCGGCCTCATCTACACCAACAACAGGGCCGAGCCCCGCCCGAGCCAAAGCGACTTCAAAAGTGCGCTGCTGCTTAAGCCGCCGCATCCTGAATGTCCGGGTCGTCAACTCCACCAAAGCGCGATACGGGCAACACCACGGCTTCTACCTTTCCGCGCACGTTGGCCACCGGCACGGTGCCTTGCAAGTGATCGCCTATGTGCGCGCGGGAATCAAGGGAATTGGTGCGGTTATCCCCCATGACCCACAAATTGCTTTCAGGAACGGTGACAGGCCCAAAGTACTGGCCACCGCAGGCCTGCGACCCATAGCTGGGGTCGACCGGTATCTCGGGCGGATCCAACGTGAAACTTTGATCTATCGGTGCGCCATCTACCATCACCGCGGAATCGCCCTCTTCGCACTTGACCGTCTGGCCCTCGGTGGCGATAACGCGCTTGACAAGGATATTTTCCCCATTGGGCAAAAGCCCCACGGATGCAAGGACGTTGTGGGCACCGCGCATCAGCACGTTCTCGGAGCGCTGCACCTCAAATTCCGCATTCCAGGACTCTGGGCCTTCAAAAACCACTACATCGCCTGGGGCTGGATCATGGAAGTAATAGCTCAGCTTCTGCACCGCGATGCGGTCATTATCGCAGCCGGTGCAGCCGTGCAGCGTGGGTTCCATCGACGCGGAGGGAATAACGTACATACGGCCAACGAAGGCCTGCAGTAGCACCAACAGCACGAAGCCACCAATGACTGGAGCGAGAAAATCGCGCGTGCGTAAGCGCTGTTGTCGCGGCTTAGGATTGGATGTCTGGGTCATCAACCCCACCAATGCGATTGAACGGCCAGAATACGAACTGCACCTTTCCGCGCACATTTTCAACAGGGATCGTGCCGTGGAAATTATCGCCCATGTGGTAGCGAGAATCAGCAGATGCGGTGCGGTTATCCCCCATCACCCAAATATTATCCTCAGGCACCTTCACCGGGCCGAAATAAGGGCCGCCGCAGGCTTTCGATCCGGTGGACTCATCCACCGGGTAGGTCGGCGGATCCTGTACGTAGTCCTGATTTATCGGCTTGCCATCCACCATGACGGCAGGATCACCTTCGTGGCAGGACACCGTCTGCCCACCACTGGCGATAACGCGCTTGACCAGGGTATTTTCATCTGGAGGAGCCAGGGAAATAAAGCTCAGCGCATCCTGGATGCTGTGAATGACGGAATTGGATGAACGCGGTGAGACGTAACCCGCGTTCCAGTCATCCGTGCCTTTAAAGACTACGACATCTCCTGGCTCCGGGCCCTTATCACCATAGTACGAGACCTTTTCTGTAAAGATACGGTCATTTGTGCACCCCTCACAGCCGTGCAGCGTCGGCTCCATGGATCCTGAAGGAATCACATATTGGCGACCAATGAAGTTTTGAAATAGTCCAACGACCACCAGCACAGACATGACGACTATGAGAGTCTCCAACCACCACGGCATTTGTTTTTTATCCGTGGTAGCTTTCCCCGTGGCCGCTTCTTTACCCGGCGAGATACTTTCGTTATTCACCCGTCAGATTTTAGCAACTGCGTGCACACGAGCCGGATTGGCTCCCGTGGCCGCGAGACAATTCACAGGAAATCGAAATGATTCGAGCTCGGACTCCGGGATCGTTGCAACGCTGATGATTACTTGGGGTTGGTGTTGCCCGCAATCTGCGGACGCATAGTGGAGCTACCTCATGGTTAGGCGGCTATTTCTTCGCTTTTGGTTTGTGTGATGTGTTTCTCGAGCACGACAGCGCTGAACATCTTGTGTGCATAAAATTGGCGCCGGTGGAGATCACTTGAATCGAGCGTGTCAAGTTGTTCGACCCCAGCGCTGGAAAAGCTGAGTTAAGTGTAACCAGTCGTGGACGTCCCGATTTGAATTTCATCTACAAGAACGGTAAGACAAATAAAACCGAGTTTGACCGCCCACCTGTGTCCAGGGCGCTGCGCCATGCGCAGCAGCAGTTGGATGCGAATCCGGATGCTGATATTTGGTTGCTTACTCTAGACAATATTGATGAGTCCTCTGAACTTGGGAAAGTCATCAAAGCCAATCGAGACGGAGTAGACAACTATGTCGCTTCGCTTAGGGAAGGGATTTAAAGATGAGCGTGTACCTGCGGCGCGATATTGATTATCTGCTAGCCCCGTATTCTTATGATCAGTTATTTTTGAAGCTGCCTTTTGATTATGCGGTTGAGGCTGCCGCACAGTCCCGCGTTTTCCTTACACATCAGGATGCCGCTAATAGTTACTGGTCACAGCAATACGTGAACATTGATACCACCGTCGATGAACTTCCCCATGCGCTACGCCTTGGGGTGCACGATCCGCAGTTTCCTCGTCGTTGGGCAGCAGTTTTGGAAACCACGAATCCTGATTGGGTGTGGTTTATCAACGATGATTCGAACAACTATCACGATTTTTTCGCAACCGTTAGGTATAACGGTTCTATTCCTTTTGTTCCGGGGATGACCCAGCTACGTATCGTGGATGAGCCAGATGAACGCAAAATCGTCAAAGGGTGGAATTACCGCTCAGGAAGCAAGTCCCTCATCATCGGCACCTACGATATGGATGCCGCTATCGGCAAACGCGCCCCTGCCGCTGAAATCCGAGATTACAACACTTTTATCGTAGGAATCGGGGAAGGAGAAACACGGTTCCAGGCTTTTACCGACTGGCCTGACGGCGAAGACTTCGCTTTCCCCGGACTAGAAAGACTCAAAACCAAAAAAGGCCCGCTACGCAAACGGTTCACTACCGATGATCTCTTCGACTGCGCACAGCTTTTCGGCCTCGATCCCTTCAACAGGCAGTTTCTTACCGGACGGGCAACACTCATCAATAGTGGTTACCCTTTGCCTAAAAAGTACGGGCCATGCGCTTTATTTGAACGTCGCGAGCACACCTGGGACCGCGAACACGAAGGGAACTAAAGACAATGACGAAGTATTTCTACCCTAATTCCATCGCGCCGGTATCCCATGCTGTGGCGCTGCTGCGGTTTCCACTATCGACCGTTGTTGAAGAATTTCAACAGTGGGCATCAGGAATAGAAAGCATTTATACAAGGGAATATTTCCACAGGCAGAAGCAAAAGGTTGAATGTGTAGTTCATGCGGACAAAGTATCGGCCAGTAGGAACCAGCTTGCAGAGTTACTTAAACCGCAAAATCACACTACACAGTTTGTATTCGTCCCCACCGAGTCAGAATGGACTGCAGTTTTTAGCCCCTGCTGCTTTACCAAAGCACCAAAGATGCCACGGATTGGTGAATTTGCCTACTGTCTGGCGCGCAAGAAAAAAATTGAGTCACAAGTTCCTTACTACATCGAAATTAAGCATACGCCGTGGGTAGATACCGACGATGTAGCCTTTTTCCATCGCGCAAGCTACGGGGACATAGATTTTATGATGTGCGCGCTTCCCTCCGAATTGCCCGATGACTCTTTAGGGCGATTTGATTGTTGCTTCTACAGATCTTTAAGCAGCCACAGAAAATTAAAAGCTGATGGCACCCTACATCGTTTTATGTCGTACCTCGAGGATCAAAGTGAACCTTTCAAAGATTACGGGTTTGATTTTTCCTCGCTGCCAAAGGTCACTGAATTCCCACAAGAATCGTTTACACAAGAACACGCACAGATGATGTGGTCCCAGTTCGGGGAGAAACAAATAGAAGCCATCCTCGCTCCGCTAGGTGTATCCCCATACGATGACGCCTTCTATGGGACCAATGGCTACTTGGCCCGTCTCACACCAGCACACGTAGTCGACCCACACACTAATGAGTTAACAGCAGCTCCCGACTTCGATCCACCGGCACGTATCCCGCTAGAAAAGTACCAATTTTTCCAAGGACTCCACGACGGCCCCCTCCGCTCCTGGTCATCAACACCCATTACTGAATAGAAACCGGACCCAACCCCTAGAAACCTAAACACATCAGGGGTCAGGCCCCGCGCCTTGTAGCGACCAGGTGTACCGAAAGTCCACATTTGACGAGATCTACAAGTTGCAAAGCCTGGCTACCGCGGCGACCAAGCCACGACGATCTGACTCGGACAACGAATGAAAAGGGCCAACAACTCCAGATACAACTACATTCTCCTTAAGGGAAAAGTGTTGCAACGATACACTAAAACCACGAGGAGGAAGGCACAATAAAACTCTCCCATCCTTTCCCAGCGCCATGAGGGTGGGGAAAGAAAGGGAGAGAAATGCTGCGCGCAGCGGCGCTAGAACTATCGGCGCTCCTTGATACGAGCCTTCTTGCCACGCAGATCGCGCAGGTAGTACAGCTTCGCACGACGGACGCGGCCGCGGCGGGAGACCTTGATGGACTCGAGGTTCGGGGAGTGAACCGGGAAGGTACGCTCTACGCCGATGCCGAAGGAAACCTTACGCACAGTGAAGGTCTCGCGGATGCCGGAACCCTGGCGGCGGATGCAGATACCCTTAAAGAGCTGTGCACGCTCGTTGTTACCTTCGATAACCTTGACGTTGACGTCGAGGGTATCGCCGGGGCGGAAAGACGGAATGTCATCGCGCAGCTGTGCTGCATCGACCTTGTCAATAATGTTGGTCATACCAATATTCCTTTTCAGTTTGGGACAGAGGACCCTGGCAGCTAAAAGCCTCACCGGTTCGTGCCCGTTACATAGAACGAATGTTGATTTTTCCATAGGAACTGGACAATTCCAAATTCCTCCGGTTCGCAGTTTCTACTACCCTACCTGGGGCGAGCAGCCTGGGAGTACCTTAGGCTGGCATAGGCGAGCGCAACAGCGCATGATGTTCATCGAGCATTTTTGCCGTGCCCAGGTGCCGCGCCCGGAGGACGAGGTACGAACCCACCACGGCAACCACCGTAATGCTAAAGAGGATGATGATTGCGCCCCAGAACGTTCCATCATGAATGCCATCGGTGGCCCGAGTAAACGCATCCTTAGCGTAGGACATCGGGTGGAAAGGGTGCAGCAGGCTGAGGGCACGCGGAATCGCTACCACCGGCCATACCCCGCCAAAGACCATCACGCCCAGGGCAAAGACACCGGCGGCAAAAATCGAACCGATCCTTCGCCCAAAGGTAACGAGGAAGAACTGGTAGGTCGCCGCACCTACGGCGGATATCGCAGCTAGGACGAGCGCGATCATCGCCCAACCGGCCGGTTGCCACCCGAGGGTGGAAGACATGAGGGCCAAAAACGCTACTACAAGGAAGTTCAATCCGGTCAGGGCAAAAAAGGCACCGAATACGCTGCGCGCAGGGCTATTTAACCGGGCTCCCCTACGCGCCATGTAATACGGCAACGTCATCGCCAGCAGCAGCATCACCAGAAAGCCGAAGACGATCACAAAGAGCATGGACGCGCCGCCGGTGATGTTCTTCTCGGTCGGGTCCGCAGGGTTTACCACCGTTTGCACGGGGTGGACATTGGATGCGGTGAAGTTAATGGGTACCGCCACATTTTGCGCAGAATCCTCTGGGCGGGAGACGGTAGGGGCTTTGGCGGCGCCTTCGGCAAGCTTCGTGGAGAGTTCGCCAGAACCTGCCTTGAGGCGGTCCATGCCGCCCTTGAGCTCAGCTCCGCCTTCTGCCAGCCGGCCGGTACCCTCCTTGAGCGCACCTGTTCCATCGTGGAGGCGAGAGGAACCATCCTGCAGGCGGGACGCACCGTCCTGCAGTTGCGCGGTACCGTTGTTCAGCTTCCCTACTCCGCCGCGTAGTTCCTTAATACCATCGGACAGGCGGTGTGCCCCGCCGTTTAACCTAGTTAGGCCGCCGAGATACTCCGATTGCGGATCGGACAGGTTGTAGTGCAACTGGCCGGTACCTTCAGAAAGCTTTTCCAGCTGCCCCACCATATTTCCACTAGATGCGGGATCAAGCTTGGATACGAGCGAATGAAGCTGGTCTGCTTGCTGGGTCATGCCGAGCCCACGGAGGATGTCTACTAGCTCGGTAAGGCTGGGCACCACGGCTTGGGCCTGCCTCAGCACGGGGATGAGCATGCCCGTGAGCTGGTTGACCCCGGCATCGATCTGGCCCGCACCATCGGCGAGGCGGCCGGTTCCGGCAAGGAGCCTATCGGCGCCATCGGCAAGCTGAGAGGCGCCATCATCGAGACGCGCGGCGCCATCGCTTAGCCGGTCCGCACCCTCATGCAACTGTCCGACGCCGTCATTTAGCCGCGTCGTTCCGTTGAGGAGCTCGGCCGTTCCGTTATTGAGCGTACCTGCACCGTCATCGAGCTTGTTGATGCCCTCAATCGCGCGACCGCCGCCTTCTTGCAGCTTTCCCACGCCTTCATCGAGTCGACCCGCGCCGTCCGCGGCTTTGTTCAGGCCGTCGCTCAACTTAGTGAGCCCCTCGATGACCTGGTCCGCATACTTTTTGGAAATGGCGTTTTCCACACTCGTTTGCACCCGCGGAATAAGGCTGGAAGAAATCACCGAACCATTCGTGCCGTAGTAGTCATTAGTGGCGAAGTTGATCTCCGGCTTCTCGGGCTTATCGCTGATAATAGTCACGGCTCGTTCCGAAAAGTTTCTCGGTATCGTCACAACCATCAAATACTTACCCTTGACCAAGCCTTCATCGCCTTCGTCCTTGTTAACCGCAGAGAAATTGAGATAATCGGTATCCAGCAGGCCCTCGACCACTTGGTCGCCATAGTTGGTGTGCTTGCCCTGCCTGTCCACACCGGCGTCTTCATTGACCACGGCGAGGTCAATATTGCGCATATACTTGGACGGATCCCACATGGCCCACATCATGGTTCCGGCCACGATGATGGGCGCAACGAGGAAGAAAACGATCAGCACCCGCGACAAAGCGCTACGCGGGCGCCAGTCCAGGAGGCGGTGCCAGCCCAGCACTCCGCGACTCTTGCGCGTCTCACCGGTTATCCAAGGCATCACTGCGGGATCCCCAGCACCTTGACCGCTATCGGCCGCACGACTCATAGTTGTCTCCTTATGGCAATAGTTCGGCGCCCCCTATCCCATCGATTCAGGAGTTCCTCGCCGAAGTAGGAGAAGAAGGACGTCTTTTATTTAGTTTTACTAAACTTACCATTATTGTACTTGGGGTGCCACACCGACTGCGACGTGATGGAAATGATCTTGCGCGTGTGTCCGTTTGGCGGGAAAACTCCCCCCACCACCGATCCTGGCAGTGGCCCGCCCTGGGGTGCTGGTAGGCCACTACAAAGAGCAGTTAAAAGCCGGCCTTCTTCAGGGCATCGGCCATGGTCCCTTTGGCTGCGGGGCGCCCGCGCGAGCCACTGCGGTCGACATTGCGGCCGCCCTTCTTCCCCGCTGCGCGCGAGGGTTTTTCACCCCCGCGCTTGCCGGATCCGCGCGGCGAGTCGCCGCCACTACGCTGCGGCGCAGGCTGGCCTGGCACATCGTCCAACCGCAGTGACAGGCCAATGCGGTGGCGATCAACGTCAACCTCCATCACCTTAACTTTGACCACCTGGCCAGAACGCACGATTTTATGGGGATCGGAAACAAATTGATGGCTCATGGCAGAGACATGGACAAGGCCGTCTTGGTGCACGCCGACATCGACAAATGCACCAAAGGCCACCACGTTGGTGACCGTGCCCTCTAAAACCATGCCGGGGTTAAGGTCAGAGACCTTATGCACGCCTTCTTTAAAGGTGGCGGTCTTAAACTCAGGGCGCGGATCGCGGCCGGGCTTATCCAGCTCGGCGATGATATCACTGACGGTAGGAATACCGAAGGTCTCGTCAGCGAAATCGGCGGGGTCCAGCTTGTCCAGCACCCGGGTATTTCCAATGAGCTCGCCGATACCCAGCCCTGTTTGCTCCGCAATCCGCGTCACAATGGGATAGGCCTCCGGGTGAACGGCGGATGCATCAAGCGGGTCCGCTCCCCCATTAATACGCAAGAATCCGGCGGCTTGTTCAAAGGCTCTCGGCCCCAAGCGCGGCACCTTCTTCAGCTCTTTGCGGGTAGTAAAAGAGCCGTTATCATTGCGGTAGGCCACAATATTGGCGGCGATGGTGGGGTTAACACCCGCCACGCGCTCCAATAGCGGCGCCGAGGCCGTATTGAGATCGACACCGACTCCATTAACAGCGCTTTCCACCACACCGTCCAACGTCCGCGCTAGCGAAGTCTGATTCACATCATGTTGATACTGGCCCACACCGATGGCCTTTGGATCGATTTTCACCAGCTCTGCTAGTGGATCCTGCAGGCGCCGAGCAATGGAGACCGCCCCGCGTAGCGAGACATCCATATCGGGAAACTCCTCCGCCGCCAGCTGTGATGCGGAGTAAACCGATGCACCGGATTCGGATACCACGACGGGCGTCGGGCGCTGACCGCCCTCCTGTTTGAGCAGGTCAGCGATCTCGTGTGCGAGCTTTTCCGTTTCCCTGGAGGCAGTGCCATTGCCGATGGCCATGAGGTCAACCGAATGGCGAGCGCACAGCGTGGCCAGAGTCTGCATCGCCTTCGACCACTGATTTTGTGGTTGATGCGGGTAGACGATGGTGGTATCAATCACCTTGCCCGTTTTGTCCACCACAGCACACTTGGTGCCGTTGCGATAACCCGGGTCAAGGCCGATGGTGGCGCGCTGGCCCGCTGGTGCGGCAAGCAGCACATCGCGCAGGTTCGTTGCAAAAACCTTAAGGGCGCCTTCTTCTGCTACTTCCTTCAAACGTAGTCGCACATCCAGGCTGGAGGAGACGTACAGCTTGGTGCGCCATCCCCAGTGCACGGCATTATCTAGCCACGCGGAGCTGCGATCCAGCCCGAAACGATCCGCGATGAGGTCTTCGTAGTCAGCATCGTCACCGGCATCGAGGTGCAGCCGCAGCACCCCCTCGTTCTCCCCGCGCAGTAGCGCCAGAATGCGGTGAGAAGGCAAAGAAGAAAAGGGCTCATTGAAGTCAAAGTAATCCTTGAACTTCGCCCCCTCCGCTTCCTTTCCTTCTACCACCTGCGCCTGCATGGCACCTTGGTTGAACATGTGCTCACGCACGCCACCTACCAAGTCCGCATCAAGCGCAAAGCGATCGATGAGAATGGAGCGCGCACCCTCCAATGCCTTCTTAGTATCCGCAAAACCTTCCGTGAGATACCCCTGCGCCAGTTCCTCCGGCAGGGCAGTCGGCTGCGCAATCAATTTGTCGGTCAAGCCTTCCAAGCCGGCTTCGCGGGCGATGTCTGCCTTTGTCTTGCGCCGTTTTTTATACGGTAGATACGAATCCTCAAGCCTAGCCTTGGTATCACAGGCAAGAATCTGTGCGCGCAGGCCATCGCTAAGCTTGCCCTGTTCTTCGATGGCAGTGAGAATTGTCTCTTTACGCTCTTCTAACTCGCGCAGGTAAGTGGCCCGCTCTTCGATGGTGCGCAATTGCGCGTCATCCAGACCACCCGTAACCTCCTTGCGATAGCGCGCAATGAAAGGCACGGTATTTCCCTCTGCCAAAAGCTTCAGCGCCGTTGAAACCTGGGTTTCATGAGCACCAATCTCCCTCGCAATGGTGGCCGCAATATTCACGTAGATTCCTCACACTTCTATTTCAAAGCTTGGTGGGCGACCCACCCAATCTACCGCATGCCCTTCTCCTCACCCCTCCTGCCACGGGGCATTCAAAAAACTCCCCTCCCACACTCTGAAAGCAGCAAGAAGAGGAGCAGACTAATTTGCTTTAGTAGATGACTACCTTGTCCCTATCGCCGCCAGAGCAACTCACCCGCGAGGAATTACCGGAGCGGTACATCGTATAGGTACTACCGGTAGTCGGTGAATAAACGCTCACCGTGACATTCGTTCCGCCGCCGGCCACCCAGTTATTCATGAAGGTATCGTAAACGTTTTAGGCCAAGGCTACTAAGGTTCTGCCCGTGGCAGCGTAATAGCTCGTGTAGTCGCCCCACGAGTGCCCATTTCCGCCACGACTCCGCTGCGGCTGAGAATACGCTGGGTACTGGTTGTACTGCGGCTGTTGGTTGTATCCACCAAAATCATTTCCATTGGGAAAAGTCATGCGAGAAACCCCTGGAGAGCAAGTAAAAAAGCGAGTGTGTGCTGCACTTACAGCAGCACTACCCCAGCACCGATACAAGTTTTCCAGGGAATTTTTCTTAATTTTCTTCGCTGGATTCTGCGCTCCACACCGGCTCGGCCGACCACGCCAATTCGGTATGCCCAATTTCTGCACTTCCCAACCACGCCGCGGTGGGTGGTAGGCACTCAGCGACCATGGGCGCGATTTTAGGCAGGGGTACGGTGGTATCGCCGTTGACGATGACCCGCCACAGCGGCGTATTTCCCGCCTCGGTGCCAGTACCGAGTTCATATTCTTGGGCCAACGGGCTGTCTTCCGGCGGTGACTGAGCAATCACAGTGGCAAAAATATTCACCGGCCTAAAACCCGCAGTGCGTAATCTCTCAGGCATCTCGGCTTGGAGCTCTTCCCATTCTTCCGCGGGCATCAGCACGGAGAGATCCACGCTCACCTGCACTACTGTGCCTTACCTTCCGATTCATGCTCGCGTAAGTGAGCTATAAATGCCTTATCCGTCTTGCTCAATTCCACCTGGTCCAATAACTCGGGGCGGCGCCGCCAAGTACGTTCCAATGCTTGTTCTCGGCGCCACCTGTCTACCAGTCCATGGTTTCCAGAGGTCAACACCTCCGGCACCGCAAGCCCGCGCCACTCCCGCGGCTTGGTATAGCTCGGGCCCTCCAATAGGCCATCAGAAAATGAATCCTCCTCATGCGAGCGCTTATTGCCCAATACCCCCGGGATAAGACGGACGATAGCCTCTGCTATCACCAAAACCGCAACTTCCCCGCCAATAAGGACGTAGTCCCCGATGGATACCTCCCGCACGCGGTAGCGCTTCTTCGCATCTTCGACCACGCGCTGGTCGATACCCTCGTAACGCCCACAAGCAAAAACAATATGCTCCTCGGTGGACCATGCCCGCGCATCAGCTTGGGTAAACGGTGCCCCAGCAGGGGTGGGAACCAATAACAGTGGAAGGTCACCACCTTCGCTGTCGCCCTCTCGCTCGGCATTCGCAGCACCGGTGCTATACACCTGGGCTTCGACCCCTTCTAATTCATCGTGGCGCGGGCGGTTAAGGTGCGGCGAGGCGGAGGCGAGGGTGGGGGCGGTGGTCCCGAGGGAGACATCGTCAAGCGCGGGGCCCCATACCTCAGGCTTCATGACCATTCCTGGGCCGCCGCCAAAAGGCGAGTCATCGACTGATTTATGCGCATCCGTGGACCACTGCCGCAAATCGTGCACACTCACCTCAAGGCGACCCTGCTCGATGGCCTTACCTAAAAGAGCATGGCGCAACGGCTGCAGGTATTCCGGAAATATGGTCACTACATCGAGCTTCATAAATCCAACAGCCCTTCTGGGGGTTCGATGATGCACCTGCCGGCTTCCAAATCGACTTCCGGAACGATGGCATGAACGAAAGGCACCAGGGCGGAGCTGCCCGCGGTCAGCTCAACCTCCAAGAGATCTTGGCTAGGCCCGTGCACAACGGAGGCAACGGAGCCGATGTCCACACCGTGGTGGATAACGCGCAGCCCTTCGAGCTCGTGATCATAAAAGCCTTCGTCATCGCCCTCTAAAGGGGCGGCAAAAAATTGAGTCCCCCGCAGACTATCCGCCTGCGTGCGATCTACAATTTCTTCGCATGTCACCAAAAGCCGCCCCTTGTGGCTGCGCACCGCAGAGATTGTCAGCTCGTGCTCCTTGCGGCCCTGCTTTCCCTGCAACTTTTCTCCCACCGCAAAGCGCACCTCAGGCTCATCCGTAGTGGGTTCTACCACTACTTCTCCCTTGATCCCATGCGACTTAATGACGCGCCCAATCATTAATTCCATGGCGCAGAGTTTACCGCATGCACCCGGTTATCTTTATCTCCTACCGCGTTGCTCACAATCCCGCCGCTAGGCATTACGCTTGAGGTATGAACGACTCACCCACCTTTTCTTCAGAGCTACGTGGTACGCGTCAGGAGGGTCCGGACTCGCCCTTAACCGACCTTGACCTAGTAGCGCTGGCCCCTCCCACCGACCCCCAACGCCAGCGCCCTGGAGTCAGACGGGTCTTCAAAGGTGATCGCGCAAATCTCATCCTTTTTAGTTTTTCCCCTGGCCAAACCTTGCCGGATCACAAGGCCGCTCACCCCATTACCGTGCAGGTGATACGCGGCGAAGTGCTATTCACCTGCGGGGAGAAAACAGTCAGACTAATCCCGGGTACCATGGTGCACTTGCCGGCATACCACGTACATAGCGTTGCCGCGCCCCTACCGGTTATGGATTCGGATTCACCTGCACAGCAGGCGGACATGCAGCCTGCACTTATGCTGTTAACGATGCTGACGGGCTGATCAACATAGACCCCTGTGAGGAAAATTAAAGAAAAGCCACAAGACTATTAGCATTCGCGCCAGCACCCGCGCAGGCCTTAGGCCAAACACCAAATAAGTAATACTTTCTGCACAATAGCCTGCCTTCCTGGTCCACCGTCCATGGCTGTACCATGCATGCCATTAAAAGTCCCTATCCGAACTTCCGCAGGCGGACATCCATAACTTTTCAAGCCCGTGGTCACAGGCTGCCTGCGTGGGGTGAATTTTGAATATCCGGGCGATGCGTAAGGCGATTGGCTCGAATCGTGGCCGCGCGGTGAAAAAGCGCTAGGCACTAGGATTCAGGCAGTAGCCAAGCAGGAAAAATCCCCCACTCGGCATCGCACACAAATGAAACGATGACCGAAGGGGGATGAAGTTTATGCACAGCGTTCTTCTCAGTAGAGAGCGCTGGAGACGGGCCAGATTACTCTGCGGACTCCTCAGAAGCTTCTGCCTCGCCGGCAGCAGCAGCGGCAGCCTCAGCTGCAGCAGCCTCTTCAGCTTCCTTCTTCTTCTTTGCTTCCTGCTTAGCCTTCTTCTTTTCGGTAATGGCCTCGATAGTTGGGCCGTTATTAGCCTCAGCCAATGCCTCGTTGAAGATCTCCAGCTTGGATTTCTTCTCCTCAGCAACCCTCAAGGTGCCTTCTGCACCAGGCAGTCCCTTGTACTTCTGCCAGTCACCGGTTACCTTCAGCAGTGCCAAGACAGGTTCAGTGGGCTGCGCACCAACGGACAGCCAGTACTGTGCGCGCTCCGAGTCGATCTTGATAAGGGAAGGCTCTTCCTTCGGATGGTAGATGCCAATGTTCTCGATAACCTTGCCACTGCGGCGGGTACGAGCATCTGCGATCACTACGCGGTATTCAGCGACGCGAATCTTACCTACGCGCTGCAGTTTAATTTTGACAGCCATGATGGCTCCTTTTCTAGTCACTGGGCAGTTCAGACGCATGCTTTTTAGCACGCCGGTTCAACCCTTGGATTTTATCTGCGCGTGACGTACCGGCCGACCGTAGACGGAAACGGTGTTACGCAGAATGAAACATCTCATTATCACCAGCAGTTCGCACTGCTGCGATAACCTAATCCACTTTAGCGCGTGCCGGCATTATTCTAAAATCTTCACTTCCCCTCCCCGCTGCCTAGGCCCGTTATGCTTCTGAGACCTTTAGGGAGTACCCTTGTGAGCCGGACGTACACCTTCGCCCTAGAAGGCTCGCGAGTAAGCCGAGTTTGTTTTCCCCATGAACAAGCACACGAAATGACGTTTTATGCCAAAAGATTCTCCACGCAACTTTCGATACCGCTATGACCTTGATGGTCTGCGCGGAATCGCAATTGGCCTCGTAGTTATCTACCACGTCTTCGTAGGTCGTGTCTCTGGGGGCGTGGATGTCTTCTTACTGCTTTCCGGTTACTTCTTCTTAGGCTCACAGCTGCGCTATGCCAGCAAGCCCAACGCATCCTTGAACCCGTGGTGGCCCATCTGGCGCACACTGCGCCGCTTGGTGCCAAGCCTCGTAGTAGTCATCGGTGTGACGTATATTTTGGTGCGCCTTTTCACGCCACAACTCATGCACACTGCATTTACCCAGCAAATCACGGCAACAGTGCTGTACTACCAGAACTGGGAGTTGTCCCGCCAAAACGCCGACTACACTGCGGCCGCCGCCGATACATCCCCGCTGCAGCACATGTGGTCAATGTCCGTGCAAGGCCAGTTCTACCTCATGGGCATTGCCCTCGCCCTCATCCTTGCTGCGATAATGAAGCTGCGCCCGCAGCAATCTTCTCTGCGCCCAGTCCCTTTCCCCACGGTCAACCACATCGCCGGCCCGATTCTCATCGTGGTAACCGTCGCCTCCTTTGCCTACGCCTCGCGCCATGGGCTGCACGGAACGCCGGAGAACTACTATTCCACATGGTCGCGCGCCTGGGAGCTGACCCTTGGTGCGGTTCTAGCCATCTACGGCTCCGCGTGGAAGATTCCTGCCCGCTTTTATGACTTATTTACCGGCCTTGGTCTTTTCATGGTTGTCTCTACCGGTGCCCTCATCGCAGAGACCACCTCCTACCCAGGCCCGCTGTCGCTTTTGCCCCTGGGCGGTGCCGTGCTTATCATTTTGGGCGGCGGCGGCACGATTTCTAAGGCCATGGCTTCTGCCAAGGCACGCTGGCTCGGCGAGGTGGCCTACCCGCTGTATTTATGGCACTGGCCTCTGCTCATTGTGTCCACCTCGTATTTGGGCCAGCAGACCCCGCCATGGTGGCTAGGCATCATTATTATTGTCATTTCCCTGCTGCTTGCGGATATCACACATCGATTCATCGAGCGCCCTCTCCGCCAGCACCGCAAGCGACCCTTGGAAGAGGATCTTCCGACACACAAGGCCTTCTCTAGTTTGTCTACCCGTGCCGGGGCCGGTCGAGCCATCGGCGGTGTCCTGGTCGGCAGCTGCGTGACGGCGCTGCTTCTCATTCAGCCCCTGTGGCTGCGGGCCCTCAATATCGCTGACGCGGAGATACTCAACCCCAAGAAGTATCCCGGCGCCACCACATTCCTCGATGACATCACCCCTCCAGGCGGCGTAGAAATCAAACCAGATCCCGTCGTGGCCAGAAGCATCCAGTCGCCGGTTGCTGCGAATTGGTGTTTCGTACCCGATAGCCAACCTGCCGATTTCTTCTTTGAAACGCGCAAGGACGGCAAGACGCCATGTATTTTCGGCGATACCAGCTCCGACACAGAAGTATATTTGGTGGGAGGGTCCCACGCAGAGCAGTATTCTTCTGCCCTCGATCGTCTAGGGCGCGAAATGGGATTTAAGCTCGTTCCCCTCTTGCGCCAAGGCTGCCCCATCGAGCTTGGCGATGACGTCACGGTCAGCCCGGAATGCGCCGAATGGGGAGAGCTAGTCATGGACCGCATCGCCAGGGCCGACCCGGCAGTAGTCATCTCCAATACCACCCGCCCGCAAAATAAATATGGGCATGGCCCTGACGCGGTACCTGCCGGCTACAAAGCATTCTGGGACGAACTATCCAAGCGCGATATCCCCTTCCTGGGTTTCCGCGATAACCCGTGGGGATTCGATAAGGACGGGAAACCGCGCGAATTCGATGAGTGCTACGTCGCCAAAGAGGATGCCGATGGTTGCGGTATGCGTGTTGAACAAGTCTATCGGCCTTATGATCCAGGTGCGGTAGTCCTATCACAATACGAGAATATGTTGTCGCTCGATACCGCGCCGTGGTTCTGCGACGCTGATGGGGATTGCCCCGTCATCATTGGCAACACCATGGTCTACCGCGATATGCACCACATCACCAACGCCTTTGTAGATTCCGCAATGCCGATGATTCGAGAAGCTCTCACGCCCTTCTTGAACGGCGAAAAAGTCCAGCAAGAGGCGCCAAAAATCTCCCCTGAAGAAGCGAAAGCAGCGCTAAAGGAATCTCCAGCCGCCCCCACTACCGGTAGCCCGCGAGGAGCAAACCCGGTGCCGTACCCCAATACCCCAGAAAACGACCCGGTATGACGGTGTACTCACAACGACAGGAAAAGGTGGCCCATTACAGCACAGGTAATGGGCCACCTTCGATTTAAAACTCTGGTCGGCTACTTTTTCCCCTTGCCAAAGTTGAGGTTATCGAGGTCGATATCCCCCATACCTTTGGGCATCGTGGGCATACCGGGAATCTTTCCACCGGTACCGAGGCGACCGCCGCCGGGGCCACCCAGTTGCTGCTGCAGCTGCTGTAGTTCTTCCATTCCTGGCATACCGCCTGCCATTCCCGGGATAGCGCCCGGCATCTGGGGGCCGCGGTTGCCACCGCCGCCTTTACGCTTCTTGCGCTTGCCATTTTTGCCTTTGCGCCCCTTGGGCTTTTTCTTGGTGGCAGAACGCCCGCCACCACCCATGCCAAACTGGCCGGCCATCTTGGACATCATCTTCTTGGCTTGGTTGAAGCGCTCAATGAGCTGGTTGACCTCGGACGTGCTTACACCGGAACCATTGGCGATGCGCTTACGACGCGACGCGTTCAAAATCTTCGGGTTTTCGCGCTCCTCTGGGGTCATACCGCGAATGATGGCCTGGATACGATCTAACTGCTTTTCATCTACCATGGCGGCCATTTCATTCATCTGCTTGCCGCCAGGCATCATCTTCAGCAGGTTGCCAATCGGCCCCATCTTGCGAATCATCAACATCTGGTCAAGAAAGTCATTCAGCGTGAGCTCACCGGAGCCCAGCTTGGCGGCTGCTTCTTCAGCTTTCTGGTGATCCAGAGTGGCTTCCGCCTGCTCAATCAGGGAGAGCAAGTCACCCATGCCCAGGATCCGGCTGGACATACGCTCTGGGTGGAAGACATCGAAATCATCAAGCTTCTCACCGGTGGAGGCATATAAAATCGGCTTGCCTGTCACTTCCCGAATGGACAACGCTGCACCACCGCGGGCGTCACCATCCAGCTTCGTGAGAACCACGCCAGTAAAATCCACGCCATCGCGGAAAGCCTCCGCCGTTTGCACGGCGTCCTGTCCAATCATGGAGTCAATGACGAATAAGACTTCATCCGGGTCTACGGCATCGCGTATATTGCGCGCCTGCGTCATTAGGGTTTCATCAATGCCCAGGCGGCCGGCGGTATCGATGATAACCACATCGTGTTGCTTTTGCTGTGCCTCAGCGATACCGCGCTTGGCGACGTCCACCGGATCCCCATGCGAGGTACCCATCTCGTGGTCATTGGAATCCAGGGAAGTACCCGGGTCCGGGGCGAAAGTCGGGACATTCGCGCGCTCGCCGACGATCTGCAACTGCTGCACAGCTCCTGGGCGTTGCAAATCACAGGCCACCAGAATGGGCGTGTGCCCTTTTTTCTGGAGGTGGCTGGCCAGTTTGCCGGCCAAAGTGGTTTTACCGGCACCCTGCAGACCAGCCAGCATAATGACAGTTGGTGGTTTTTTGGCCAAGTTTAACCGGCGAGTTTCCCCGCCGAGGATCTCGATGAGCTCCTCATTGACAATCTTGACTACTTGTTGGGCGGGGTTGAGCGCCTCAGATACTTCCGCGCCGCGGGCGCGTTCCTTAATGCGCTTGATAAACCCGCGCACCACCGTCAGAGAAACGTCAGCTTCGAGCAATGCCAAACGAATCTCACGAGTCGTGGCGTTGATATCCGCCTCAGTTAATTTGCCCTTGCCGCGCAAGCCCGCCAGGGCTGACTGCAGGCGGTCTGATAGTGAGTCAAACACTACGGATGCGCTCCCTTAATTTAAATCGATCTAAAGTTCAATTACTCAATCCTAGTCCCTAGCCAGCGCCCTGGTCACATTCCCCACCACCTGGGCGCGAGAAACCAACGCCCCGAAGAAAACGTGCACAATCATCGTGGCCCCCAGAATCTCATGTCGCAGCCACATAAACTCCGGCAACGCCTCCACCAAATAGCCCAACGCGCCTATTCTTTCCACGGTGCGAATCTCCAAAATTCCACCCACATTAAAGGCTGCCGTGGTGGGCTCACCTGCGATAGCGGGAAACTCTGTGTACGTGCGCGAATTATAGGACTGGATAAACCGGTCCGGTTCTGCGACCTCTGTGAGGTTTTTTTGGACTGTGCGAATGTCAAACTCCGCCTGATAATCACCAGCACCACCGCGTACACAATTGGCCCGCACAATAGTCCACCCCAGGGCAGCTATCAGGGCAAAAATGCGTTTAAATTCTGCCTTGTTGGCACCGGACCAGCTTACGGTGGCCACTTCCTCCTGCCAATCAACCACGAGCCCTACCCCATAATCTTCCCGGGGAACGTGGACCAAGGGCCGAGTAACTATGCGTGGCTTATTTGCCTCAAGGGCGCGGGCCACGATCAGGGCCTGCGCCTGTGCAGTACGGGTGGACCACATTCCGGGGCCCGTTGATAAGGCATCCGCCTTAGATAAAGTCGCAAGCAGCGAAATGATCAATTGGTCATACTGGCACGCATCTAGTAGGGCATCACGTGCGGAATCCGATCTTGGATCCATACTCGCCGCCAATCGCGCTAAGGTGGTGTGTTCTGCTACCACGGTTTGCACGCGCGATATATCTGCAAGATTAAAACGCATGCGCGCGGCTTGTTGTGCTACCAATTCAGCCCCCACTTGTGCATGCGGGCGGTCGTAACCCTTGCCTAAATCGTGATATAAAGCGGCCAAAAGGAGGAGATCCGGGCGGGCCACCGAAGTCCGCACTTCGGCGCACCGCGTCACGGTGGCAACCAGGTGATAATCCACGGAATGCAGGTGAGTTCGTTCTCTGGGTAATAATCCGCGCACATGATTCCATTCCGGAACCAAGCGCTCCCATAGGCCGTAGCGATCCAGCTCAGCAATCACCCGTGGAGTGTTGTCCGGCGAAGACAAAATGGCAAAAAAATCATCTACGGCCGCCCGCGGCCACCGCTGCGGTGGGGGTGGAAGCTCCTGCAACGCCCGCCACGTCGCCATTGATACGGAATATCCCGTCCGCGCCGCGGCCGCCGCCACGCGGGTCAACAACCAGGGATCTTCGGAATTGAAAGTGCGGGGCAAGGAGATAACGGCGCCATCTGTTACGACATCCACATCAAGGGGACGCCGCACGCGGCCCCTCCCCCGGTGCACCCCACCGCCACGACTACCCAAAATGCCGCGGGCAGTGGCCAAACTGCGCTCTACCGCCTCATCGATACCGGAAGCCGCACTAACTAACGCAGCCGTTACCTCATAGCGGCTGCTAAAACCCAATTCTTCCGCCACGTCTGCGGCAAAATCCGGGTCCAAAATATCGCGGTGCCGGCGAGCTTTTACGTGCAAGAGGGTCCGTACATCGAGTAATAAGCGCCGTTGTTCATCCAGCGCGGGCAGATCACACAGGTTGCCTAAAGCTAAAGCGCGCAGGAGCTGAATATCTCGCAGTCCCCCACGTCCATTTTTCAGGTCTGGGTTGGTCATGGTGGCGACGGCGCCAGAGCGGTTCCAGCGCGCGATGGCGTTATCGACGAAGCTATCAAAGCCTCGCTGCAGCTGGCGCCGCCATGCATGCAGGAGCCGCTGACGGGCCTCATCAACAAGCGGTTTCTCGCCCGCGATATAAGTTAGATCTAGCTGTGCAAAGCCGGCCGAAGTGTCCTCCAGAGCAATCTCGGCGCACTCCTGCGGGGTACGCAGAGCAAAGTCCAAGCGATATTTGGCATCCCACACCGGATACCACAAGTCCTCTAGCAAACCAGAATCTGGCTCGTTGTTCTCTGGGATGATTAATATAACATCCAGATCGGAATACGGAGTCATCTCCTGTCTAGCCAAAGAGCCGGTTGCAGCTAGCGCCGTGTGCGGCGGCAAGTCCAAAGCCTTGAGGACCCGCACCGCCGCGGCATAGGCTTCACTACGAAGAGCGGATGCCCCCACTATTTTCATTTAAAGGGCAGTTTCGCCGCGCTCTCCCGTGCGAATACGAATAACGTCTTCAACCGGGGTAATCCAAATCTTGCCATCGCCAATCTTGCCGGTATAAGCCGCATCGACGATGGCGTCAATGAGGTCTTCGACCTGGTGATCAGCGGTTAACACTTCCAGCTTAACCTTGGGCACAAAGTCCGTGGCGTACTCTGCTCCGCGATAGACCTCACTGTGCCCGCTTTGCTGCCCGAAGCCCTGGCTTTCGGTCACGGTGAGACCGTGCACATCTTGCTGTTTTAATGCCTCCCGGATATCCGGTAGAGTAAACGGTTTCACAATGGCGGTAATTAGTTTCATTTAATCCTCCTACGGAAAAGGTCATTCAGCAGCCAATTGTGGTGCGGATATGCTGCGTCCTAGTCTAGCCCCAGCCAAATAGAACGTGCGCGCACTACGGCGGCAATCGGTATATTACGGGCGGATCCGCTGCAGTCGCGTTGTCCGCTGCGTAAAAGAAACACGGGCCACACTCCATCCGTGAAGGAGGTGCAAACCCGCGTTTCAAAATAGGTAAAGAACACCCTAAATTTCGTCTTCATCAGCGTAAACGGTCTGAATTTCCTCATTATTGTGTTGGGCATGTTTGACGTCAGTTACCGCAACGCCATAGATGGAACGCCCCAGGTAAAACGAGCCCACCGCGCCAATAATCCAGACGCCAAAGAAGGCGAAAAATCCCTTGATAAGAAGGCCCAGTGAAAAACCGTCCTGTCCAAAATCCACTACTAGCTTGGCGACGATAATAAGCGGCACCGCCAAACCCACGGTCGGGCCCATCAAGTTGGCGCGGGTCAAGGCATCCGGCGCACGCCACAAGGAGACCACGGTGGCCACGACAAGGATGGTGGCCACGATGAGCAGTACCGAAGCAATAATTTCGTACACAGCCATGGCTTATCGCCGCCCTTTCGAAATAATGCGGGCCATGGACAAAGTCGGCAAAATACCGGCTGCAATGGCACCAATCAGGGCAATGTCATAAGCCAATGGAGCATTGTTAATCATTGACCAACCAAGATACATGCAGATCATGCCATAAAAGACGATGTCTGACATCACCGCCCGAGTAAGCTCATCGCGGGTGCGCAGCGCCAATAACACCCCGCACCAGGCGGCACCGCCCATAATGAACACGCTCACCAGTACGACCCAACCGAATGGGGTCAATGTTGCAAAATCAATCATCGGTCGGTCTCCTTCCTGCGTTGAATTTTCCGGGCTAGGTGCTTGGGCTTTTCTACGTCTGCCTGACGCTCCGAGAGCGGAGTATCCTCGGCCCGCGCCAGATCTGGCGAGCGCATATAGCGGCCGAGTGTATCCAAGGGAAATTCGTAGAAAGCCTCATCAAGCTCCGTCGTATTTCCTTGCCCAGGAACGCCGTAATCAATGCTCTTGACGCGCGGGGCCAAACGCTCTTCCATCTCGGCCAAATCAGCGACAATTGCCGCAGGGTCGGAACCCTGTACCGCTTGTACTAGCACAATGCGGGGCAGCCCCTTTCGCGGTGGCTCACGCAGTCCCAAGGACAGCGTGCCAGGAGTGGCAGTGATAGAGGAAGTAAACCAGAAAATCTCCCAGGCGCCGGTAACGCGCAGTGGATATCGGATGATAACTGGGTGGTACTTGTTATCAGGCTTAAATGCTGACATCGCCAAGCTGAACCCAGCAACGAAAATTTCCTTGATGAGCCAGAGTGCATAACCTACAGCATGCATTTATCGGCCCTCCTGAATGTCATCGATATTAGGTAGTGCGGCTGGGTCATCCCCCAAGATGGTGTCGGTATAAGCCGTTGTGTCCAGCAGTTGCTCGGCTGCGGTTTCTACCGCATCGATGACCCAACCTGAGAAAAGGAACATGCCCAGCGAGACCAGGATGAGGGTTGCAGAAGGCGCCATCAGTTTCTTGCGGATGATC
Source organism: Corynebacterium macginleyi (assembly GCF_003688935.1). Classification (GTDB taxonomy): domain Bacteria; phylum Actinomycetota; class Actinomycetes; order Mycobacteriales; family Mycobacteriaceae; genus Corynebacterium; species Corynebacterium macginleyi. The sequence continues at coordinate 286,892 of NZ_REGE01000002.1, forward strand.
AGCTCATCTGGAACCTTATTCGAGGGCAAATCATGTCCCCAGAAAGTTTCACGCCACACGCGCAACATTGCCAAGAATGCAGCGAAGGAGGCGATGATGATGGCGGAAATCACAATCCAGGCCGAAGCGCCACCATTACGCGCGACCTCGAAAACTATCATGAGTTTACCCCACATGCCGGAGAACGGCGGAAAACCTACAATGGAGAAGGCACCAGCGGCAAAAATCCAGGCGATAATGGTATCGCGGCGCGCAAGGCCAGATAGCTTCGTTAGGTCACCCGTACCGTAGGTCTCTTCGATGGCACCGGAAGCCAGAATCAATGAGCCGACGGTCACCATGTGGTGAATCGTGTACATAATACCGGCGGCCAACGCGCGGCTTGGATCTTCGGCAGTAAAAGCCAACATCACCAAGATGAAAGGCATACCGTTAAGCATCTGGTAACCCAGCACGCGGCGAATGGTCTTTTCCTTCAGGCCACCAAAAGCACCGATCATCATCGAAATCAGCATGAGGACGATGATGAGTACGTTCCATCGCTGCTCAAGATCGAAAAGCTGCACATACAGCCGGTAGAGCATATACACTGCGACCTTCGTGTGGAGGCCGGAGAAAAGGCCCATCACTGCAGCCGACGTTCCTGGGTAGGTACGCGGTAGCCAAGACTGCACCGGAAACACGCCAGCCTTGGCGGTAACGGCGATGAGAATAATGCCCGCAGCAACGGTGACCGGGCCATTGCCGGCGGCAGCACCCTGCAAGGAGGCTAGGTTAACCGAGCCGGTAACTGAATAGATATATCCCACACCTACCAGCAGCAGCGTGGAAGCAAAAAGGTTGACTAGGATGAACGCGCGTCCTGCCGCCAAGCGAGACCACGTGCCCGACATAGTGATGAGGCCGTAAGACGGCAGCAGCATGACCTCTATGAATACAAAGAAGTTAAAGAGATCAGCGGTTAGCAGCGCACCGCACACACCTGTGATAAGAATCAAGGTGAGTGAGGGGTAATAACGAGATTTCGTCTCCCCGCCCACGATGGCGAACCAATTAGCGCCGAAGGCCACGATCATCGTGGTGCTGATCATCAGCGCGGCAAAGGCATCCGCTACGAGGGGAATACCCACATTGCCCACGTAGAGGCCCACGGTATGCGCCACTACCCCATTGGTCATGGTGTAGATCAACAGTCCCAGACCGGCCACAACCCCAATTCCGGGGACGATGAGCATAATCGTGTCGCGGACGGCGCGCCTGGGTGCCAGCAAGGCAATGGCGGCAGCAATGAGCGGAACTGCTGGGAAAAGCGGAAGAAGTTGGGCTACAACATCAGCCATTATTTTTCACCCTCCTTCTTCCTATCTATCCCACGCTCAGTCACGGGGGTGTCATGGTCTACACGGCCAATGCGATCGAGTTCATTGGCGGACTCTTCCAAAATCGCTCGGTTCTGGGCATCGCGGCCCAAGGTAGAAAATGCGTGATCAATAGTGTTGTCATCGACGGGTTCCACCACATCGGTGTCATCGTTCTTGCCCATTGCAGCCATGGTCAACAGAATGGTTGAGGTTGCCATAGAAATGACAACCGCTGTCAGAACAAATGCCTGCGGTAATGGATCCGCCATCTGGGCGTGTGGTACTTCCGATGGAAAGGCTTCACCTCGGTAGGAGTACACCCCAGTGGCCAACAAAGTCAGGTTGGCACCGTGACCGAATGCCATCATGCCCAAAACAATACGGACCAAACCACGTTGTTGAATGAGGTAGACGGCGCCACCGATGAGGATGGCGATAGTTAACGCGAGAATCATTACTTCTCCCCTCCTCGGTCGGCGTTATGACGGCGACGTTGCTTTGTTTTAGTTTTCGCCTCTTTGGGGCTGAGCAAAGCGAGCGGATCGGTCGACGGGTTGATTGGGTCAGGGTACGGATCGTCCGCATCCTCTACGGCAATGCGCGGTGTAGCCGGCAAGGCCGAATCATGGTCATGGATCCATGGCAGGTAGTCCCGCTCTGTACCTGGCCTGAGGTAGCCGCCCAAAGCATTGATAGCCATCGTAAGCATGCCTAATACCGCCAGATAAATGCCGAGATCGAAGATTAGCGACGTCGTCCAATGCTGGCCGAAGGCCTCACCGTGCAAGGCAGTGAGGAAACCACCGTTGCCAAAGCCGTGGTGCCAGTAACCGATAAAACCTGCCAATAGCGCGGTAATAATACCAATGCCGGTGAGGTGTACTGGGGTCATACGTCCGAAGACAATCTCATCGGATCCGCGGGACAAGTAGGTCAGACCAATGGCTGCACCCATGATGAGGGCTGCGGGGAATCCACCGCCGGAGGAATCATGTCCACGGAAAAACACGATGACGGACATGATGATGAGCAAAGGAATGACGATATTGATTCCCTTGCGCAGTGGCACAGAGTTCAGCTGCGACTGACCGAATGGCGCCGGACGCGTACCCGAGGTGAACGGGAAGCGTGGCAGCGTGGTAGTAATGGCTGCAATAACTACGGCGGCCATGCCCAGCACGGAGAGCTCGCCCAAGGTATCGAGTGCGCGGAATTCCACGATGATGGTGGCCACGACGTTATCGCCACCCGTAATATCCGGCGCATTGTCGAGATACCACAAAGACAGATCCGAACGCTCGTGGCGGCCCATCAAGCTCCATACACCGAGGAAAGCCGCAATGCCAGCCAATACGGCGATAACGATGGAGCCCACCTTACGGGTTTTATCAGTAACCGGCTGGAAGGTCTCCGGCAGGTAACGCAAAACCATCATCATGACGACCACAGAAAGGGCTTCCACCATGAACTGTGTCAGTGCGACGTCCGGTGCGCCCAAGAAAAACATTTGCAAAGTGACGCCTGTGCCTGCAATGCCGATCATAACGGCGCCGGTGAGGCGGTTCTTGGTGCGAACCAACCCGAATACGGCCAAGGCGATAATTCCCAAGGGCAGCAAGTCCCATGGTTTGTCGAGCCCATCGACGCGCGGTTGCAGCGGTACCCCGTCTATGCCCTCACTGAACAAAGTTGTACCAGCGAGGACGATAACCACGATGACAATCGGCAAGATGTGGCGGGAAGGATTATGAGAATCTGCCATCTTGCCCACTACATAGCCAAGCTTCGCGCAGCCACCTTGCAAGCTCTGCAAAAGCTCGTTACCGGTGCGCGGCATGAACTTGCGGCCCTCGAAGGCCGGCCACATCTTCTTGCGGACAAAAAGGGCCGCGATACCGGCCACCAGCACCAGAATCGAGATAATAAACGGCACGTTAATTCCATGCCATACCGAGAGGTGAGCATGTGTTTCCATGCCCACAGCGCCGACAGCATGCTCTAATGGCTCTTCGAAAAAGCTTAAGACGATGACGAGCGGCAGGGACATAAAGCCCGGAAGTGCCGCGGGAAGCCATAGGGCAACTGGGGCTTCGTGGACATGGTCCATGGACCGCGGTCCATCGAGGAATGCACCGAAGACGATCTTTGCCGAGTAGGTGAAAGTAAAGAAGGCACCAATACCTGCCACGGCCAGTAGAATTACTTGGCCTGCGCCACCGATGGGGGCGTCCTCGAAGGCAGTGAGCATTCCTTCCTTGGACACGAAGCCCAGCAGCGGAGGTATCGCAGCCATGGATGCTGCGGCGATGACTACAGAGCCAAATGTCCACGGCATCTTCTTCCACAGCGGGCCAAGACGGCGAATATCTCGCGAACCCGCTTCATGGTCAATGACGCCGATGAGCATAAACAGCGAGGACTTAAAAAGCGCGTGTGCCAAGGTGTGTACCAGTGCCGCCCCAATGGCGAACGGAGTGCCGACACCGACGGTGGCCACAATCCAACCAAGGTGGGATACCGTGGAATAAGCAGTCAGCTTCTTCAGGTCCGTCTTCTGCAGAGCAAACACCGCGGACATCACCGCCGTACCCATACCGACTACGATGAGCACCCAGTTCCACACCGCGACATCGTTGAAGATTGCGGAGAAGCGGATAAGCAGGTAGATACCCGCCTTGACCACGGCTGCGGCGTGCAAGAACGCCGAAACTGGCGTAGCAGCGGCCATAGCTTCTGGCAGCCAAAAGTGGAATGGAAATTGCGCGGACTTGGTAAAAGCGGAAGCCGCGATGAGGATAGCAACGCTCGCAGTCACACCCGGACGATCATCCCATACCGAGGAGGCGAGGATCTCAGAAATGGTGGTCGACCCGGTGGTTACTGCAGCAATTCCCAATCCCGTCAAAAGTGTAAGGCCACCGATGAACGTCAGGATTAAAGTGCGCTGCGAACCAGCCTCTCCCCCGGAACCAGAACGCGCAATGAGCATGAAGGAAGCCAAGGAGACAAGCTCCCAGGCGAGGAATAGCACAACAACGTCATTAGCCAGCACCAGCAACAAAATGGACAGCGTGAACGCCGTCATCAATGTATAAAAGCTCGTATTTCCCTGGTTCTTAGGGAGATACGCTGCCGAATATGTCAACACGACGGCGCCGATGACAAGAGCCAACATGGCGAAGAAAATGCTCAGTGCATCTCCGCGTAGAGCGAAACTTACGTCAACCCCCGGTGCAATAAAATCGCGCACCCAAGTGGTGTGGAAACTGAGTTCCTCCCCCGCTGCAATGGCAGAAAAATCCTTAGCAATGAGCACCGCTGCAACGAGGAAGAGGCCTGCTAGTGGATAGCCCGCCTGTCGGTCCATGACCTTTACGGTCACCGGTGCCAAGATCACTGCCAATGCCGCAAGGAGGACAGCAAAAAGTAGTGTCACGAAATACTTGCCTCACGAACCTTGGTCTTGGATTGGTGCGAATTTCGCACCGAATCACTAAATACAGCCCCACCAGATTAGCATTGCTCACCAGCCCATTGCAGATCACAGTAATCCACGGCTTGCCATGCCCGCGGGACATACCTGCAGGGCGCATAGGCGCGAGAAAACTCCCCGGTACCCGCCACCATGCCGATTTATAGACGCCGGGTACTGGGGAGTTATCTAAAATGGTTGAGGAAGAAGCCCCTATCTCTCGCCGAGCAAAGCATCGACAAAGCCTTCGACTTCGAAGGGTGCAAGATCGTCGGCACCCTCACCCAAGCCGACAAGCTTGACTGGTACACCCAACTCCTCTTGCACCTGGAAGACGATGCCACCCTTAGCCGTGCCATCCAATTTAGTAAGCACCACACCGGAGATGTCCACGACCTCGCGGAAAATACGTGCCTGTGTTAGGCCATTTTGTCCTACCGTGGCATCGAGGACCAAGAGGACCTCATCTACCTCGGTCTTCTTCTCGACGACACGCTTGACTTTGCCCAACTGATCCATGAGGTCGGTCGAAGTGTGCAGGCGGCCGGCGGTATCGACTAAGACAACATCGACCTGCTGTTTTACACCGGTGGCTACGGCATCAAACGCCACTGAGGCTGGATCTGCGCCTTCTTTGCCACGCACTGTTTCGGCGCCCACGCGGCGGCCCCACGTTTCTAGCTGATCAGCTGCCGCGGCGCGGAAAGTATCTGCCGCACCCAGCAAGACGCTATGACCCATCGATACCAAGACGCGGGCGAGCTTACCGGTGGTGGTGGTCTTACCGGTACCGTTGACGCCCACAACCATCACGATCGCTGGCTTTCCGTCATTAGGCATCGCGCGAATGGAGCGATCCATTTCTGGGTGGCAGGCCTCGATGAGGCATTCTCGCAACATTGCGCGCGCCTGTTCCTCGCTCGAAACGCCGCGCTCAGCGATCTTGTCTCGCAGAGAATCGGTGACTTTCATCGTGGACTTGGTGCCCAAATCCGCCATGATGAGGGTATCTTCAATTTCCTCCCAGGCGTCTTCATCCAAATCGCCCGCGGAAAGAATTCCCATCAACCCCTGGCCGATGGCGTTTTGGGAACGGGAGAGACGGCTGCGCAACCGCCCGAGGCGGCCTCCCGCCGGAGCGATATCCTCGGTGGGGTGGGTCGCTACCGCAGGTTCACCATCCGGTACGGGACTCTGTTCCTTGGCCGCTTCCGCAGCATCTGTTTGTGCATTGGCTGCAGCCGCCGCTTCTGCAGCTTCCTCGTGGCTATCGATGCGTTCTTCGATGTGGTCAGCGTCTTTATCTTCTACTAACCCGTCAAAGACCGGCGACTTGTCTTCTACCTTGGCAGCCTCTACGGATGCAGTCGGTTCCGGAGCTTTTTCTTCGTGGTCTGACTGGCCGGCAGGGTCCTTTACTTGGCCTGTTGGTTCCCTAACCGCTTCGTCATTTACGGCGGATTCCGCGCGGCTCCCAGCAGACTCTACATCACCACCGACACCGGCTCCATCAGCGGCAGCCGTTGCGGCCGCGCCCCTGCCCTCAGGTTTATCCCCCGCAGCTTCTGCGCGCTGCGATTTTTCCTGCTGGGCCGCCAACGGCTTTTCGCCATCGATCTGCGCATTCGCGATTTCGGTAGCGCTTTGCCCCGACTTTTGGAATTGCTGCTGCTTAGCCTGCTGTGGCTGGGCCCGGCGCGGCTCCTCCCGTGTGACCTTCTCAGGTTGCTGCGAGCCCGCGGGGGTAAAGTTGAATCCGGACTTTGCCTGGTAATTGCCGGACTTTTGCTCCTGGGTTAGCTGCTTGGGCTCTTCTTCCTTGGGTTTGTCAAAAGAAACCTTCTTGGATTCACCGCGCTTTTTGCCGATTGCGATAAAGACGACAATCAGCACAATAACAACGATTGCTATGCCGATCCATAACCATAAAGAATTCATACCTCTATAGTGCCAGCTTTTCGGGCTTGCGGCACAGAGGGAAGGCGAAATCTTCTAGTCCTTCCACTGCGGCGCATCAACTGATTTTCGGCGCATCAACCCCAAGCCGAGTCGCATCCTGGCTTGCCTGCTGCGCCCCCGGCGCGAGTCCAGCTGGATTCATGCGCTGGGAAATGACCCGGGTAATGCCATCGCCGCGCATGGTCACGCCATAGAGCACATTGGCTACATCCATGGTGGGCTTTTGGTGCGTGATGACAATGAGCTGGGAATCCTTCCGCAACTCCTCGAATAAGGCGATGAGTCGGCGCAGATTCACATCATCAAGTGCTGCCTCTACCTCATCCATGACATAAAACGGGCTGGGGCGCGCGCGGAAGATAGCCACCAGCATGGCCAGCGCGGTCAGGGATTTCTCACCGCCGGAAAGCAGCGACAAGCGCTTGACTTTCTTGCCTGGCGGCCGAGCTTCGACCTCGATGCCGGTGGTGAGCATGTCCTCTGGGTCAGTAAGAATTAGTCGGCCCTCCCCACCCGGGAAGAGGGTGGTGAATACCTGGGGAAATTCCGCCTCTACATCCCGCCAGGCATCGGTAAAGAGCTGCAGGATCTGTTTATCCACATCCGCGATAACTCCGGCGAGATCCCGGCGGGCTTGGATGACGTCATCGAGCTGCGTAGACAGGTAGCTGTATCGCTCTTCTAACGCCTTATATTCTTCCAAGGCCAATGGATTGACCTTGCCCAGCGAGCTCAAATCTTTTTCCGCCTGCTGTAGCCGCGACTTTTCCGCACTGCGATCGAAATCTTCTCCCGGGGTGAAATCCCGCAACAGATCAGCAATAGCGATGCCCAGCTGATCACCAATCTTTGCCTCCGCTTCATCCAGACGCACCTGCGCCCGCGAGCGAGCCAGTTCTGCTTCATGCGCCCGCGTGGTCAGTCGGTCGCTATTGTGACGTGCGGCTGATACTACCTGCTTGGCCTGCTGCAATTGGGATTTTAAGGAGTCACGATCGTGCAAAAACTCATCGCGTTCGAAAGTGGCGCGTCTTAACAGTTGGTTCGCCCGCGCGGCTAAATCCCGTGCATGCCGTGCCACCGCAGCGGCCAATTGGCCCTGTGCCTTGCGGCGGGCCATGGCTTGTTCATGACGGGCTTTTGCCTGACGTTCGTGTTGAGCCTGACGCCGCAAGTTATCGGCTTTACCGGCAACTTGGCCCACGCGCTCTTGCGCCGCGCGGGCGGCAACGTGGGCCTCCATTTCCATGGATTTTATTTCTTCCAACGCGGCTGAGGCGGCATCCCTGTCTGCGGAGGAGGGCTCGTCTGGTTGATCGTCGGCGTCGACGCGGGCGAGCCTATCGTGGGCATCGGCAAGCTCCTGGTGAGCCTTCTGCAAACGCACCTCGATCTCGGTTGCGCGCTGCACAGTTTTTTCCAACTCCGTCTTATTAGCCTCGTACTGCTTCCGCAGCCGATGGTGATCGCGCTTCCATGCATCGACTTCGGTATCGTGCTCCCGCAGCGCTGCCTTAGCAGACGCGGCTGTTACACGGGCATCTTCGGCAGCGATCTTTGCCCCCGCAAGGGGGCCAGACAGCTCGTGCAGGGCTTGATTGGCCTGCTCTAACTCCTCTTCGGCCTCCGCTATGCGGGCGGTGATCTCCACGGTAGACGAGGACCCAATGCCGACCTCGACCCAGCCTTCGCCGATGACGACGCCGGAAGTGGTCACAGCGCGCAGTCGCGGATCATCGGAGACAAGATGCCGCCCGAAAGCTATATCGGGGACTAGGACGACATCAGCAAGCAGCCGGTGTAATGCGGCCGAAACCGCAGGTTGGACTGTGACGTGATCGAGCAGCCAGGAGGCCTGCGGCGGCAAATCAGCATCGACGCGCCACGACCTCACAGGCGCTGTAGTTGCCGCATCCAGCAACGCCGAGCGCGGACCCTTCTCTAACTCCGCAATCAATCCCTCGGTCAACTGTCCCGCCTGCGCTTCTGCAAAGGTACCCAAGACGGCCGTAACCGCTGACTCATAGGTCGTAGAAATGTACGCGGCTAATGGCTGGAATTCTTCTCCTACCTCGATCGACTCAGGGATAGTCTGGGAGAGCGTATCGATGCGGGACCGCAGCGTGTAGACATTGCGCTCGCGCTCGCGTTGAGTATCACGGAGCTGATCCAAGCGCTTATCGGCCGCACTGGACTCGCTGGCAGCCCGCACATGCGCTTCCTCCAAGAGCTGGCGCTCCGCGGCATAATTATCCAACCTCTGCGCAACCTCAGCGGCCTCTGCCCGCGCATTCTGGGTGCGTCGTTGCAGCGCGGCCACGGCCTCTTCTTGCCGCGCTAATTCCTCTTCCGCGCTAGCCACCTGCCCCGCCGCCTTTTCCTCGGCAGCAAAAAGGCGCACAACGCCCTCGCGGCGGTCTGCAATGGCACGCACCTGCGCCATATGTTCGTGCTCTGCGGCTTCGAACGCTTGCCGGCGTTGCGCTACCTCCTCACGAATGCTTTCCAGCTTCTCCGCAGCTTCTTCTGCCGCTACCTGAAGCTCTTCTTGCTCCTCATCCGCACGTGCCGCCTTGGCCTCGAGGTCATCCGGATCGTGGCCGGCATAGGTGACCTGGGCCCCGGCATTGTCCGCTCGCTCCTCTGCGATCCGTTGGGTCGCCGCGATGCGCTCGGACAAAGTTGAAAGATCAAACCACAGCTTTTGGGCGGCTTCTGCCTGCGGGTTAATCTCCTCTAGCTGGATCTCTAGCCCCGTTTGGTGCTCAATCGCCGTTTCAAGGTGCGCCGTAGTCTCTTCCACCTGGGTGGTTAACGCCGTCGCGGTCCTTTCGGCATCAGTGAGTTTCTGGCGCAAACCGACGATCCGGTCACCTGCCAAGCGCAGGCGAGCATCGCGGACATCTGCCTGCACTGTTGCCGCGCGCTGGGCAGCTTCTGCCTGCCGCGCCAAGGGCTTGAGCTGTTTTCCCAGCTCATCGGTCAAATCCTGGAGGCGGTCCACATTGGCTTGCATGCCGGTGAGTTTGCGCTGGGCTTTTTCTTTTCGGCGGCGGTGTTTCAAAACACCCGCAGCCTCTTCGATATAGGAGCGGCGATCCTCTGGACGCGATTCCAGGATTTCAGATAGTTTTCCCTGCCCCACAATAATGTGCATCTCTCGGCCAATACCGGAATCAGAAAGCAGCTCCTGGATATCCATCAACCGGGCCTTCGCCCCGTTGATTTCGTATTCACTTGCCCCGTCGCGGAACATGCGGCGGGTAACAGAGACCTCGGAGTACTCGATGGGCAATGCGCCATCCGAGTTATCGATGGTCAGCGTGACCTCAGCTCGGCCCAATTGCTTGCGGTCGCCTGCCCCGGCGAAAATGACGTCCTGCATCTTGCCGCCGCGCAGGGTTTTGGCGCTGGCCTCTCCCATGACCCACGCGAGGGCATCGACCACGTTGGATTTACCGGAACCATTGGGGCCCACGACGGCGCAGATGCCCGGCTCAAATTTGAGAGACGTCGCCGACGCGAATGACTTAAATCCTTTGAGCGTCAGCGATTTCAGGTGCATTTGGGATAGTGTAGCAAGCCGTTAGGACACAAGCTGCAGCCAACACTGGGTTGGCTCTTAACGCTCAACGAAGCCACTTTCGCCCTTCGCGGCCGCCCACTGCTCAACCACCAGATCGACACTGCCGGGACGGCGAGTGGTGCTCGGTTGCTCTTTCAACAGTTTCAAGAGCTTCTCGCACTCCGTGTAAGTCCCCTCGGCAACAACTTGCACGCGGCCGTCTACCAGGTTGGTCGCATGCCCAGAAAGGCCTAATTCCAGTGCGCGCGACCGCGTCCACCAGCGAAATCCCACCCCTTGTACGTTGCCGTGCACGAAGGCCGTCATTCTCTCCATGCGACTGCACCCTCCTCTTTAATAACTATCAATCCTGCCGCGCTCGCGTCAGATTTTGTGGTCCGCATCGCTGCGGCGGGTAACGGGATCGGAGCCGTCCCAACACTCCACGCCCGGCACATCAGGAAGCATATCGCGGTGAAATACTGGATCGATGCCTTTACTGCGCTGCTCATTGAAGTTCTTGAGCAACTGAATCGCTACGCCCGAGAGCGGAACAATAGCAATAATATTGAGGAGCACCATCGTCGCTGCACCGGTATCCGCCAAGGCGAAAACCAAGGGCAAGGATCCGACGGCGCCGAACCAGACGAAGAACAGCACTACGAGGCGGAAGATGTGTAGCACCGTTTTATTGGTGGTGAGGTATTCCAGGTTGGCTTCTGCCAAGTAGTAATTGCCCAAGATGGAAGAAAAGGCGAGGAAGAACAAAATGAAGCTGATGAAGTGAATTCCCCAGTGGCCAACCTCGGCTGACAATGCCGCCTGCGTGAGCGAAACGCCCTCGGCCTCTTCGCCGTAGGCTATCTCCGGGCCAAGCAGGATCAGGAAGGCGGTAATCGTACACACCACGATGGTGTCGAAGTACACGCCCAAGGTCTGCACCAGGCCCTGCTTGACCGGGTGAGAGACGGTGGCGGTAGCCGCCGCGTTAGGAGCAGAACCCTCGCCTGCTTCGTTAGAAAACAGCCCGCGCTGGATGCCTTTCATCATCGCGGTACCGATTCCCGCGCCGGCGATTTCCTTAAAGCCGAGCGCGTGACCAATGATATCGCCCAGCATGCCCGGAATCTTGTCAAAGTTGGTAATGACCACAAAGCCACCGATGAGCAGGTACGCCAGGGCCATAAACGGAACGACCACCTGAGTGATATTGGCAATGCGCTTGACGCCACCAAAAATGATGATGCCCGCAGCAATCGCGATGAGGATGCCGATTATGGACCCAAAGGTGGCATCGTCTTCGCGTCCGAAGGAAAAGGCCACTGCCTCTGCGATGGCGTTGGTCTGAAAGGAGTTATAGACCAAGCCGAAGGTAAAGACGATGGCAATGGAGAAAAGAACGCCGAGCGGGCCCCAGCCCAGGCCGCGCTTCATGTAGTAGGCCGGCCCGCCGCGGTACGTATCACCATTGCGGACCTTCCATAGCTGCGCCAGAGTGGATTCCACGAAGGCGGTCGCGCCGCCGAGAAGGGCTATAATCCACATCCAGAAAACGGCGCCAGGTCCACCGACGGAAATTGCCACCGCAACACCGGCCACGTTGCCGGTACCCACGCGCGAGGCCGCAGAGATGGTAAATGCCTTAAAAGCCGAGATACCCCCGCTCCCTGCGCTGCCTTCCGCATCGCCGCGATTGGGCCGCTCGACCACAGCGCGCAGCATATCGGGTACCTTGCGAATCTGCACCACCGCAGTGCGAACACCGAATAACAGCCCTGCGCCAATGAGCAACCAGGGTAGAATGTATGTCCACACGCCATCGTTAAATGTCGTGACGACATTTTCGAGAAATTCCATGCAGATTAATCTACTGCCTGGAGGTACACAACGTGAACCTCACAGGTAAAGACCTATTGGCAGCGGGGGCAGTAATGGCTCGAGCGACCCCCAATAATGCAGCGCTCAATGGCTGTGCCGCAGCGGGAACAGGCCTGGCCAGCACGGCCATAGGCTGCAAGCGAGCGCGCAAAATAGCCGGATTCACCATTGACGTTGACATACAAAGAATCAAAACTCGTTCCCCCCGCTTTGAGGGCGGCGGACATCACCGACTGTGCCGCACTAAATAGCGCCACGGCGTCTTTTTGGCGCAGCGCCGATGCCTTCTTGCGCGGTGAAATGCGCGCGGCCCACAGCGCTTCATCGGCGTAAATATTGCCGATACCAGATACCAGCGTTTGATCCAGCAGCGCCGTCTTTACCGCGGTTTTTTTCTGCCGCAGGCGGCGCCCGGCGCTGGCAATATCGAAACCAGGTTCTAGGGGATCTAGGCCGATATGCGAGATCTTGGACCACGGCGCATACAACCAGTATCCGAAGGTGCGCTGATCCACGAAATGCAGCTCGGTACCATCGCTAAGCCCTACCGTGACACGGCGATGCGGGGATTCGGTGGGGCCGATGCGCAGTTGGCCCGACATGCCTAGGTGAATAAAAAGCACGTCGCGGTGGCTATCCATCGGGTCTTCCCCCACGAATTCTAGCCACATGAATTTACCGCGGCGGGCCACCGCGGCGATTTCCTTGCCCACTACAAGACCTGCCAGCGGTTCATCTTGGCCACGGTTCGCGCGCGGGTGGGCAATATCTACCGACGTAATCTCTTTACCCACGACGTAGGTTTCCACCCCACGGCGCACCGATTCCACTTCGGGTAATTCTGGCATTACTTAGCCTTCTTTATGGGCGGTCCCTTGCACCAGCAACGGGGTCTCGCGCAGGGTTTGGCACGCCTCTTGTGCAGCCTGCTGTTCCGCTAATTTCTTATTGTGGCCCTGTCCATGCCCCACGGTCAGCCCGGCTACGGTGGCAACCGCGCTGAAGGTTTGATCGTGTTCTGGGCCGGTAGCGGTAGCCGAATAGACCGGCATGGGCGCCTTCAACTCGGCGCACAGCTCTTGCAAGGTGGTCTTCCAATCCAAGTGGCGCCCGCTGACGGAGGCATTATCAATCTTTTCCGCGAATAGGCGCAGGATGACATCGCGGGCAGTTTCAAAGCCGTGCTCGCGGTAAATGGCGCCGAAAATCGCCTCGGTGGTATCTGCAAGGATAGAATCCTTATCTCGTCCACCGGTAGATTGTTCGCCCTTGCCCAGTAAGATGTGTGGGCCCAGGTTAATCTCGCGCGCGATATCGGAAAGCCCATAGCGCGAAACAATGGACGCCCGCATCTTAGAGATATCGGATTCGGGCCGCGACGGATACGTCACGTACAGCTTTGCGGCCACCGAAAGCCCCAGAACGGCATCCCCCAAGAACTCAAGGCGCTCGTTATTAGGCAGGTGCCCGTTTTCATTGGCAAAAGAACGGTGAGTAAGCGCCAACCGCAGGTTGCCCGGCTCGAGGACAACGCCAAGCGATTTCAAAAGCGGGCTGTGGTCGACCGCCGCAAATGCGGCCTCCCACGCCTCTTGCCCGGTTAGCTTCTTCTTGCGGCTCATAGGAACTTCTCCAAACCTGCCCACCGCGGGTCTACCTTTTCCTCTTCTTCCCCGGAGATCCCGGTTGTCACGCCCTCTGAGGTCTGGATATCGCAACCGTCTTCACAGACGGGGGCAAAGGGAAGGCTTAAGCCGGCTTCATCGATGACTGCCTGGAGCAGATCCAGCTCATCGTCTTCGATTTCGGGGATCTCATCGCCCGAACCGGCATCGTCAGAATCGGCTTCATCGCCGCTGACAAAGGACTCATCGGCGGCGAAGACCTGCGTAACATGCAAATCCAGCTGTGGGTGGAGCTCTTTTAGGCAGCGCGCACACTCACCCGTGAGAACGCCCGAGATTTCCGCATCAACTAATACCCCTGATCCCAGGGGTGTCAGGGTCGCGGCAACAGTGAGATCTTCACCCTTGGGGATGGCAATCATTTCCACGCCGATCCTTTCCGGTGCAGGACCCGTCTGAGTGCGTTGTTCCGGCAGTGCGTCAGCGCCTTGGGCGTTTAATAATTTGCCCACATCGAACTTCAATGGAGATGTCATAACAGTTGGTAGTCTACCTTGCCTCGTAAACTCCGCGTAGTCGCTGGTTTGTCGCATTTTCTGGCAAGAAACTGAAGATATGGGCATAAAGCGCTATGGCTTGCCGGTTTTCCCTTTCCTGCAGGCCGCAGCGGCTTTAGCCCAAAGGCATGACTTACCACTTGGCCGCGGCCTTCTTGGTTATTTCTGGGGCGGCCCTCCATCGCCTGCTTCCTCATCATCACCCACGCCGCACTACCCCAACTCGCGCAGCTTCGTCTAGCCGCCCGCCACAGACACACAAAGTCCTGCTGCACGGTGCCGCGATCTTTCGCAACCAAACCCGTGCAGCAGGACCTTTAAGCGTCGTGCCTTGTAACTTCAGCGCTTAGCGCTCGGTATAACGGCGCTCGTAGCCGCCGTCTTCGCCGTACCGCAAGGAACCAGCAGGCGGCAGGTAGTCGCCGCCGCGCGAGCGTACGCCGGCCCCACCGCGCAAGGCGGAACGATCGGAGTTTACAGTGCGCAGTAGGCCACTAAGGGAACTTTCAAATTCACTAAGCTTGTTATCAACAAAGTCATCGCATTCCGTGCGCAGCCGGTTGGATTCGGTGTAGGCGGTTTCCACAATCCGGTTAGCTTCTTCGTTGGCGCGGCGCACCACTTCAGATTCGGAGACCAAGCGTTCTTGTTCCTGGCGGCCCTCTACCACCGAGCGCTCGTATTCCTCATTCGCCTGAGCAATGGTACGGTCTGCATCTGCCCGAGCTTGCTCAACGGTGGACTGAGCGCGCGCCTCGGCATCGGCCACCAACCGCTGGGCATGTTCTTCTGCCTGCGCGAGCGTAGCATCAGCCTCCTTGCGCGCCTGGTTAACCATGTCGCTGGCCTCTGCAGACGCCGCATTGATCGTGTTATCCGCACGCTCTTCGGCGCCGCGGATAATCTCGTCTTGCTTGTCTAGAACGTCTTGCGCATCGTCGATTTCTACGGGTAGCGCATTGCGCAGATCATCAAGAAGCGCCAGCATCTCATGGCGGGGGACCAAGCAATTGGAGGTCATGGGAAGGCCAGAAGCCTCCTCCAAATGCTGAACTAATTCATCAAGTGATTCAAAGACACGGTACATGCTGGGAATTCTACAACGCAGCACTTAGCATTGTGTGGAGGGCGCGCCTTGGATGCTTAGGCCGGCGCAACGAAGACTAAAGCTCTGACACAGGGCCGTTAGTACCAATCCCCTGTAACCGTCATCGTTGCACCGACCCCTAGAATCCAAGATGCCATATTAGTTACAGAAACTCCCCACTTCCCCGCAGGTGCGGAAAAATGAGGAGCCGTGGGTTAAGGGAGTTTAGATAACGCCCTGTGCCAGCATGGCATCAGCCACCTTCTTGAAGCCGGCGATATTCGAGCCAGCCACGTAGTCGCCTTCACGGCCATATTCCTTGGCCGTGTTGTCGATATTCTTGAAAATGTTACTCATGATGCCACGCAGGCGCTCATCGGTGTACTCGAAGGACCAAGAATCACGCGATGCGTTTTGCTGCATCTCCAGTGCGGAGGTTGCTACGCCACCAGCATTGGCAGCCTTGCCGGGGGCAAAGTCAATCTTGGAGTCCTGGAATACGTGTACTGCATCCGGGGTAGACGGCATGTTGGCACCCTCGGCAACGTAGCGCACTCCGCCCTCAACGAGCTTCTTGGCGGACTCACCATCGAGCTCGTTCTGGGTTGCACACGGCAATGCAACATCGGCCTGAACATCCCAGATATTGCCGCCCTCGTGGAACTCCACGCCGTTGCCAGCTTCTTTAGCGTAGGTGGAGATGCGCTCGCGGCGAACTTCCTTGACATCTCGAAGCAGATCAACGTCCACGCCATTCGGGGTGGTGATGTAGCCAGAGGAATCAGACATTGCGACGACGGTAGCGCCCAGTTCCTGTGCCTTTGCGGCGGCGTAGATGGCCACATTACCGGAGCCGGACACGATGACCTTGGCACCGTCGAAGGACTCTCCGTGGGTCTTCATCATTTCTTCGGTGATGTAGACGGCACCGAAACCGGTGGCCTCGGTACGTACCAAGGAGCCGCCCCAGGTCAGGCCCTTACCGGTGAGCACGCCGGACTCGTGCTGGGTGGTCAGGCGGCGGTATTGACCGAAGAGGAAGCCGATTTCGCGGCCGCCGACGCCGATGTCACCGGCGGGAACGTCGCGGTACTCGCCAATGTGGCGGTGCAGCTCGGTCATAAAGGACTGGCAGAAGCGCATCACTTCCTGATCAGACTTGCCCTTCGGGTCAAAGTCGGAACCGCCCTTACCGCCGCCGATGGGCAGGCCGGTCAGGGAGTTCTTAAAGATCTGCTCGAAGCCCAGGAATTTAATAATGCCCAGGTTTACCGAGGGGTGGAAACGCAAGCCACCCTTGTAGGGTCCGAGCGCGGAGTTGAACTGCACACGAAAGCCGCGGTTGACCTGTACCTCACCGTTGTCATCAACCCAAGGGACGCGGAAGATAAGCTGGCGCTCCGGCTCGCAAAGGCGCTCAACCAGACCGTATTCTGCGTAGTGAGGGTCCTTATCCAGGACGATCTTGAGCGAATCCAGCACTTCGGAGACCGCCTGATGGAATTCCGGTTCGCCGGCGTTACGCTTGAGCAACTTATCGTAGTACTCAGAAATCTGGCTATCAACAGACATAGTGTGTACATCCCATTCTCGTGGAGTTTGACTAGCAAGAACAAGTTTCCTATCAATCTACCGAAAATGCAAGTGCAATCATTCCTCACTCCCCCACCTATATGCTTTCACCTGCAACAATGAAGAAAAATATTTTCTGTAGAACGCTCGTATTTCTAGCCGGACACCGGCGTACGGGGTCGCGGGCTTTATAATCGCGGGCATGCATATTGTTGTCGCTCCAGACTCCTTTAAAGGTACCGCTTCTGCCACAAAAGCAGCAGCCGGAATCGCCAACGGAATCCGCCAGCACTACCCCACCGCCAGCGTTACGACCTTGCCCATGGCAGATGGCGGCGAAGGCACCGCCCAGGTGCTGGCCCAAGCCGCCGCAGCGGGTGGGCAAGAAACCCAGACTATTACCCTTCCTACAACGGATGCGGTGGGGCGCTTGACCGAGGCGCAATATTTCCTCGCTGGGCACACAGCTTTTATTGACGTGGCCGCCGCCACCGGCCTACCCGCAGTCCGCGACGCTCTCGATCCACTCCACGCAGACTCTTATGGCACGGGCGTGCTGCTTGCCGATGCTCAATCCCGCGGCGCCACCTCCATCGTGCTCGGACTCGGCGGTACGGCCAGCATCGACGGCGGGATGGGCATCCTTGCAGCCCTCGGCGCTGCCGGGCACGATGAGCGCGGCTATGCCCTCCCCAAGGGCGGTGCCCCGCTAGTGCAGCTCGATTCCATCGATACCGCGCAACTAAATATTAAAGCGGCCATGCTCGACTTCACGCTCTTGGCCGATACCCGGGCTAAGGCCATTCAGGCTGCAACCATGTACGGGCCACAAAAAGGCGCAGAAGGCGAACAAATAGCCCTCCTCGCCGGGGCACTTCTCCAATTGTGCAAGGTCACCGGCACAAATCCGGAGGCTGAATTCACTGGTGCCGCAGGTGGTATTCCCATCGGGCTTACCTGGCTTTCGCGCACCCTATGGGGCACCGATGAGCACGCCCGCGTCGTTTCTGGTGGGGCCCACGTCGCGAAGGCCCTCGGCCTCGCGGAAGCCATTTCACAGGCCGACCTCGTCATCACCGGCGAAGGCGCCTTCGATGAGCAATCGTTCACCGGCAAAGTCGTCGGCACCGTGGCGGACTTGGCGGCGGAGTCCTATACCCCCGTCGGCATCATTGCCGGGACAATCGAACAGGACACCGAGCACTTTACCGCGGAGCTAGACCAAGACGGTAGGATGTCCGAGCAACTGGCTAGGGCCGCCCGGGACATTATCAAGCAGCTGGGCTAAGGGCGGATCTCAACCGTCCACGGAAAGATGGCGGGGCGCTCATGCGCCAATTCATCCTCCAGCAGCACATGGTCCTTGGGCAATACGGCGTGCGGCGTGAGCAGACGCGACAAAACCATAGCCAGCTGATTCACGGACCCCGTCGCCCCCTGGATCCCAATGTTATAACGGTGGGCGTGGGCGCCTTCCAAATCGCGCTCTTCATGCTCATCGCGGTAATTTTGCTGCAGCTGTTCCTCCAAACCCTCAGGGAACTGGGGATCGGCTGGGCGAGTAACCTCGGCGGAGGTAAGCGATCCGTCCGCTACCAACTTATCGGTGGCAGTAGCAAAAATTTCCTCCACGCGGTCCGCTTGCTCATCTGGAACCAATACATCAAATTGAATAGTCGGCATAAAGCTGACCCTACCCTAACTTAAGGGATGAAAACTATGTCTTATTCCACACACATCGCTTCCCTCGTCAACTCTGCTAACACTGACCTCACGTGGCAACGGGATTTTTATGAAGATCTGCACCGCCACCCCGAGCTTTCCCACAAGGAGGAACGCACCGCGGCACGCATTCGCGCCAAGTTGGCCGAGTTTGATTGCGAAGTCGAAGAAAATATTGGCGGGCACGGCATGGTGGCCATTTTTCGCAACGGCGATGGCCCCACCGCACTCATGCGCGCTGATTTCGATGCCCTACCGGTCAAGGAAGTCACCGGCGTGGAGTATTCCTCGACCAATGATTACATGCACGCCTGCGGGCACGATATGCACACCACGGCCCTCCTCGGCGCCTGTGCGCTTCTCGATGCCTCCCGCGACTCCTGGTCCGGCACCTTCCTTGCCCTATTCCAGCCGGCGGAGGAATCATCCATGGGAGCGAAATACATGATCGCCGATAACCTCACCGCGCGCGTACCCCGCCCCGATATTTGCCTGGGCCAGCACATCATGCCCGGCCGGGCCGGCACCGTCCGCCATACTGCCGGTCCCATCATGGCCGGCTGCGATTCCCTGCGTATCCACATCTTTGGCAAATCCGCCCATGCCTCTATGCCGCATAATTCCATCGACCCAACCTATACTGCGGCGATGATCGTAACCCGCCTCCAAGCTATCGTAGGTCGCGAGGTTGCCCCACACGAGTTCTTCGTCATCTCCGTGGGCGAGCTGCATTCCGGCGATAAAAACAACATCATTCCGGATTCCGCCGAGCTCGTGCTCAATACCCGCTTTTATGAACCAGCCCTGGCGGAGAAAGTCTATGCTTCCCTGGAGCGCATGGTGAAAGCCGAATGCGTAGCCTCTGGCTGCAAAAAAGACCCCACATTTGAGTACTACGCGCACGGCGAGGTCACCGTAAATGACGCCGCAGCGTATGCACCCATTGCCGAGGTCTTTACGGCGACTTTTGGGAAAGCTTCGGTAGACGCCTCCCCCTCGACCGCCTCCGAGGACTTTTGTTACCTGCCCCAGGCCTGGGGCGTGCCGTACGTCTTTTGGCACGTAGGGTGCACCCCCGAGTCGGAACTGGCAGATCCCCCTGTCAATCACCAGGCTAACTTCTTGCCGGATTATGATCCCACGGTCAAGGCCTCTACCCGGGCCGCCCATGCGGCAGTGCTGGCATACCTCGGCACTCAACCCTAATACGGATGTAGCATGAAAAATCCGCCGCGGCCCTGCTCTCGTGATGAAGGAGGAAGACGCGGCGGATTTTCAGTGGGCTAATCCTTGATGGTCTCTCCTAGGATGTGGCACTGAATCATGTTGGTATTGCCGGAGATTCCCGGAGGGGTACCTGCAACGACAACGACCAAGTCATTCTCGTCATACTCGTCCAAGTCCAGCAAGTACTGATCGATGGCTTCCATCATCTCATCGGTGGACTTGACATCGGGGCTCAAGAAGGTCTCTGCGCCCCAGGTCAGCGCGAGCTGGGCGCGCACGTCTTGGTCCGGGGTGAAGACCAAAAGTGGCAGGTCAGAGTGCAAGCGAGCAACGCGCTTTGCGGTATCACCGGAGGAGGTGAAGGCAACAATGGCCTTGGCGTTCAGGCGCTCTGCGATATCGCGGGCGGAATAGGACATCACGCCACGCTTGGTACGTGGGACGTGCGCCAGTGGCGGGACCTGGCCATCGGTCTCAGAGCGCTTGACGATGCGCGACATGGTCCGCACCACGTTATGCGGATCCACACCCACGGAAGTCTCGCCAGAGAGCATTACCGCATCGGCGCCGTCAAGCACGGCGTTAGCCACATCGGAGGCCTCCGCGCGGGTAGGCCGGGAGTTCTCAATCATGGAATCCAGCATCTGGGTAGCCACGATCACCGGCTTCGCATTCTCGCGACAAATCTGGATAGCGCGCTTCTGGAACAGTGGCACCTCTTCCAACGGGACCTCAACGCCCAAATCACCGCGGGCAATCATCACAGCATCAAAGGCCAAGATAATGGACTCGAGGGCATCGACCGCCTCGGGCTTTTCCAACTTGGCGATGACCGGTACGCGGCGGCCTTCCTCGTCCATGATCTCGTGGACCCTGTCGACATCAGCAGGCGACCGCACGAAAGACAGCGCGATGTAGTCCACACCGAGCTTTAGGGCAAAGCGTAAGTCCTCGATGTCTTTCTCAGACAGGGCTGGCACCGAAATGCTCATGCCCGGCAGGGACACGCCCTTATTGTTGGATACTGGGCCACCCTCGATGACCTCGCATACCACGTCATTGCCATCTACTTCCTTGCAGACAACGGCGACCTTGCCGTCATCGACAAGCAACCGGTCACCGGGCTTGGCGTCATGTGCCAAGCCCTTGTAGGTGGTGGATACGCGGTCGTGGGTGCCTTCTACATCATCTACGGTGATGCGGACAATTTCGCCGTTCTCCCACTGCTCTTTACCGTTTTTAAAGCGGCCGAGGCGGATCTTCGGGCCTTGGAGATCGGCCAAGATACCTACGTTCCGGCCAGTCTTTTCGGTGGCTTCGCGAACCCACTTGTAATTTGCTTCGTGGTCCGCATGCTCACCATGCGACATGTTAAGGCGCGCGACGTTCATGCCGTCTTCCACAAGGCGTAAAATTCCGTCCCCGCTAGCAACCGCGGGGCCGAGAGTACAGACAATCTTGGTTCTTCTATCCAGCATTATTGGCCTATTCCATCGGGTAAATTGAACAACCCCCAACCTACTCCCTCGTACGCCGGCAGGCCACAATTTTTTGATACCTGAGTTACAGCGATCGGACACGATCACACATAACCCGTCATTTCCCGCTGCGAGCAGTGTCTGAGCCGGCTTTAACCCGCGAGTTTCCCGCGCGTTGATTGTCTTCGTCGCCGCCATCTTCCGCAGAACTCTCTGCCTGCTCGCGGTAGTAACGCGGGTCCACTTCGGCGGGGGTTTCTGGGCCCTTGCGCTGTCTGTCCAGCAAGAAAAAGAGGAGGAGGCCGGCAATAAATACAACGGCAGAGACAATGAGGTTCACACGTAAGCCGAAAATATGGGTGGCTTCGTCTGAGCGCATGCCTTCAATGAAGAAGCGACCCAGGGTGTAGCCCACAACATAAAGGGCGAATACCCGTCCGCGCCCCAGCTTCCACGCTTTGTGCGCCCACAAGAGGAACAGGCATACCAGCACGTTCCAGATAAGCTCGTACAAGAACGTCGGGTGCACCGAGGCGATGACCTCGCCGGTAGACTGCCCGGATACTGGGGCGTACTCCCCTGCTTCATCGACGCGGTAGTAAATATCCAACGCCCAGGGAACATCGGTCGGCCGACCGTAGAGTTCCTGGTTGAACCAGTTACCCAACCGGCCAATGCCCTGGGCAAGAATGAGCCCAGGCGCAACCGCGTCCGCAAAAGGCGCAAAGGGGATCTTTTTGATCCGAAACATTACCCACAGCGCCGCGGCACTTAAGGCAACCGCACCCCAGATGCCAAGCCCGCCATTGGTGACCTTGAGGGCATCAACTGGGCTACAGGTATCACAGAAGTATTTCTGATTGTCCGTGATGACGTGATAAAGCCTTCCGCCCACGATACCGGCGGGGATGACGACGATGGTCGCATCCCACACGGTATCAGGATTTCCGCCCCGGGCCGTGTATCGCCGCAGCGTTATCCACATGCCTACGAGAATGCCGACTATTATGCACAACGCATACGCGTGGATAGGAATGGAGCCGAGATGCCACACCACGCCCTGCGGCGGCGAGGGGATATTTGCAAGATTATGAGTATGCACGTAGTTAGTGTGCCTTATCGGCATGTCCGCCAGCTAGTTTGGGGTGAATTTTCTAATAACTTTTACGCGAAGGGCATGCGGGGTGTTGGCCAGCAGCCACCAGAGACCGCGCCAAAGCTGTAGGATTTTGGGCCGCCATGACGGATTCACCGACCAATACCGCATCCGCCCCGCGGGAGGCATAGTGGAAAAGGTTGCGGGCATTATTCACCCCACCTACGGCAATGCGCAAGATAGATTCCGGCAGCCCCGGGGCGATATCGTTAAAGGCCTCCCGATTAATCTCATCAGAAGCAAGGGACCACGCATTAATCGCGATGACACTGCTGCCCGCCTTGATGGCGCGGTTAACCTCTCCACAGGTCCTCACCTCCACGATGGCCGTCATGCCCAGCGATTCCGCCCGGTCCAAAAGAGCCTCCAGCCGGGCTTGTTCTAAAAGCTCGACCTGCAATGGGATCGCGTCGGCACCGTAACAACGCGCCTCATGGATCTGGTATGGGTCGATGATAAGGTCGCGCGCCATCATCGGTATATCGATGGCAGCGCGTGCGGTCGCCATATCCTCAAAAGAACCGTTAAAGCGCCGCATATCCGTTTGACAAGCCATCACATGCACGCCACAGCTCTCAAAGGTCCGCGCCCATTCGGCCATCTGGTCGGCCGAACCCACGCGGGCGATTTCCCCAGCATAAGGGACTGCTCGTTTCAGTTCAGTAATCACTGAACAACCCGGCTTTAAAAGAGCCGCGCGAACATCGCGGGGCGGCTCCATATCCCGTGAGCGCGCCTTAACGTCTTGGAAGGAAATACGTGCTTCGCGCGCCGCGACATCCTCTAGCACCCCACCGACCAAGTGATCGACGGCTATGGGTGTAGGCATAAGCACCTCCCTCCCAGCGCGATTAAAATCACACTTAGATTAACGCTATTCGAGGCGTTTCCGGAAATTGCGCGGTGCGAACGGGGCTATTTGCGGCCCACATCGGTCGGGTCGATATCGTTATCGAGTGCGGCCCACATCACGCGGCCGGAATCGGAGGAGGTCTCCAAATCTTCCGCCAGCTTTTCTTGGCGGGCGGCGGGGGTATCGTATTTGCTCGAGGCTTTGACCTTGTCCCTTCCGGGGTTCCGGGCCAAGAGTACGGCGCCGAAAAACGCCAAGCCAGCGCCGAAAATAGCCACGATTGGACCGAACGTAGTGGCCTCCGTGGATACGACGCTCGCCCACTCAGAAATTGTGGCTGAGTCCACCGCATTCTCGTTCGCGAACACCCCTTGCAATATTTTTTGCGCGCGTTCGGCATCAGCGCCGCTGGTCAGCAGGTTAATAGGACTCCATGCGGCAGCAGCCGCGGCGAGAGCACACACAATGGCCACGATGCGACGCCCTATCCGGCGCAGGGCGATTCCGGCAAGCACCCCGGTGAGGAGGACCAGCGTCGATGCCATAAGTCCTAAGGACCACGCTGAGCCCACGATCTCGTTGGTTGCCGAGCCCGATTTATCATCTTCGCTTACTGCTTTTACCCAGGTGCTGCGGGAAGAAAACCACAGTACCGCCGTACCCACCGCAATAAGGAGCGGGCCAAGTCGCCTCGCCATTAGGACTCATCCTTTAGAAGAACTCTCGAATCAAAGCAGGTGCGGTCACCGGTGTGACACGCTGGGCCGCGCTGACGCACAGTTAGCACAATAGTATCGCCATCACAATCAAGACGCACACCGAGCACCTCCTGTATATTCCCAGAAGTCTCGCCCTTAATCCAATACTCACCACGCGAGCGCGAGAAGTAGGTGCCCATGCGCGTGGCCAACGTGTGCGCCAGCGCGTGGTCATCCATCCAGGCAAGCATCAATACCTCACCGGAATCGGCCTGGGCAATAGCCGGTACAAGCCCTTGTTCATTGCGCTTGAGCTGCGCGGCTATCTGTGGGTCGAGCTCATAGTCTGCGGGATTGCTCATCGGCGCACCTCGTATCCGGAGTCCGCCAGGGCCTTTTTGACCTCGCCAATTTCTACCTCTCCAAAGTGAAAAATACTCGCTGCCAGCACGGCATCGGCACCAGCTCCGATGGCGGGTGGAAAATCCGCTACCGCACCTGCCCCGCCGGAGGCAATGACGGGAATGTGCACCGTTTCCCGCACCGCGCGCAGAAGCTCAAGGTCGAATCCACCCTTCGTGCCATCTGCGTCCATGGAATTTAAAAGGATCTCCCCCACGCCTAGCTCCGCCCCGGTGCGGGACCAGTCGACTGCATCGATGCCAGCCGATGTCGTGCCGCCGTGCGTTGTAACTTCAAACCCCGATGGTGCGTGTGCTGCATCGGTACGCCGTGCGTCTACGGATAATACGATGCACTGCGAACCAAAGACTTCTGCCAATTCGCGGAGCAATTCGGGATTAGCAATCGCGGCGGTATTGATCGACACCTTATCAGCGCCTGTACGCAAGAGCTCGCGCACATCGTTAACGCTGCGCACTCCCCCGCCCACTGTAAGGGGGATAAAGACCTGATCGGCGGTGCGGCGTACTACATCGAGCATGGTGGAACGACCGTGCTTGGATGCGGAGACATCGAGAAAAGTCAGTTCATCTGCCCCTAGTTCTTCATAGCGCGCGGCCAATTCCACGGGGTCCCCTGCATCGCGCAGGTGAGCAAAATTCACGCCCTTGACTACGCGGCCTTGATCCACATCAAGGCAGGGAATAATGCGTACGGCTACAGCCATGCGGGGCTGCCTCCTTCTCAGGTCGGTAGAGGGATTAGTCTAAGTTGTGAGACAGGTTCTTCAGGATTGTCTCGTGCACCTGCGGGGTACCAGAAACCATACCCCGCGACTGCGCGGTCCACGGATTGCCCTGTGGATCCGTAACGATGCCCCCGGCTGCCTTCACCAGAAGCGCCCCCGCTGCGTTATCCCACGGATGCGGCGAGAAATTGACGGCACCGTCAAAAACTCCCTGCGCCACGAAAGCATTATCGAGCCCCACCGAGCCCGTCATGCGCGGGCGCAAGCCGGTTTCGCGCAGTTGGTGGATTACCGCGGTCGGCAGGGAGGAAGAACACCCCACGTGCCCCCGGGCTTCATCGAATTCCGGGGATTCTTTCCCGCCACTGAACCCGCCGGATGGCCCTCCCACAGAACGCAACGGCGAGCCATCGCTGGCAACCACGCGCCTGCCCAGGAGGGGAAAATCAGAAATCGCCGCTACAGGCTGGCCTTCGTGGATCAGGGCGACCAGGATGCCGGCGAGGGGGTTTCCCGCAGAATAATTTGCGGTCCCATCGATCGGATCGACAACCCACACGGTGTCATGAATGTTACCGCCGGATTCCTCCCCGTAGACCGGTATACCGGTCATCTGCTGCAGAATATCGCGCAGCCGCTTTTCGATGGTCACATCCACCTCAGTAGCGAAATCACCCCGGCTTTTGACATAGGCCGGAGGCACCCCGATGCCGGATCGAAAGATAGGCTCGACCTGGTCAACGGCCGCCTCGGCGAGAGCCACCAACTCGCGCGGATCCATCATCACTTACTCTTCCTCGGGGTCAATAGGATCGATGGGTACCTCTGCGGGAAGCGGCTCTACCTCTGCTACCGCCGCTAGTGCCTCTTCCAAGCTGAAGTTTCCTTCATACAGTGCCTTGCCGATGATCGCCGAATCAATGCCCTCATTTTCATACCGTGCAAGCTCACGGAGATCTGCCAAAGAGGAAATGCCGCCGGAGGCGGTCACCTTAGCATCGGTGGCCATTGCTACCTCCCGCAGCAATTCCACATTGGGCCCAGTCAGCGTTCCATCTTTGGACACATCCGTGACCACAAAGCGCCGACATCCTGCGGCATCGAGGCGCTCGAGTACCTCCCAGAGATTTCCACCATCAGAGACCCAGCCATTACCCTTCGTGCGCCACTCGCCTTCTTCTAAGCGCACAGCCAAATCAACGGCGACTTTCTCGCCATACTGGCCAAGGATCTTTTCTATCCACTCCGGGTTTTCTAAGGCGGCGGTACCAATATTGATGCGGTTCGCGCCGGTAGCCAGCGCGCGCTCTACCCCGGCATCATCGCGGATACCGCCGGTAAGCTCGACATTAATGCCAAGTTCTTGGGTAATCCCCGCCATCTGGGCGTGATTGGAACCGCGGTTAAAAGCAGCATCGAGGTCAACAAAGTGCAGCCACTGGGAGCCTTGGCGCTGCCACTCGAGAGCGGCATCCCGCGGGGAGCCGTAGACCTTTTCGGTGCCGGCCTCTCCCTGATCCAAGCGCACGGCCTTGCCACCGGCGACATCGACTGCAGGCAAAAGCGTAAAAGTCATGGTTCCATCCTACCTAGAGCGTGTGCATCCAGTTTTCCAATAACTGCGCGCCCGCATCCCCTGATTTTTCGGGATGGAATTGCGTGGCCCAGAGCGCGCCATTTTCCACCGCCGCTACAAAAGAATCACCGGCGTGTGCACACCAGCTGACCAACGGCGGTCGGGTAATGGAAGTTTCTAATTCCCACCGGCGTACCCCGTAGGAATGCACAAAATAAAACCGCTCGTCGGAGTTAAGCCCGGTAAACATGGCGCTATCATTTGGCATCTCAATGGTGTTCCAGCCCATGTGCGGCAAAACGGCAGAGTGCAGGCGCTCGACCGTACCCGGCCATTCACCGCAACCCGCGGAATGGATTCCGTGCTCTACCCCGGCATCAAAAAGCACCTGCATGCCCACACAAATACCCATGAC
Source organism: Corynebacterium macginleyi (assembly GCF_003688935.1). Classification (GTDB taxonomy): domain Bacteria; phylum Actinomycetota; class Actinomycetes; order Mycobacteriales; family Mycobacteriaceae; genus Corynebacterium; species Corynebacterium macginleyi. The sequence continues at coordinate 314,243 of NZ_REGE01000002.1, forward strand.
CGGTCGCTCTCCTGCCAGGCGTTGGCCGATGACCCGCGGCCCGTTGACGGCCTTCAGCCCTTTCATGCAGGCATCGAACGCGCCCACGCCGGGAACCAGCAACCCGTCGGCCTCGAGGGCCCAATACGGATCCGCAGTAACGGTTACCTCCGCACCAACGCGCTCGAGAGCGCGCTGGACCGAGCGAATATTGCCCGCACCGTAGTCCAATAACACCACCGTTTTTGTCATGGGCTATACCTTACGCATTCGACGCAACCGCGTGCGGATATCGTTGGTCTCGCTGATGCGAGTCCGACCCAAAATGAAGTCAGTCGTGGTCAAGGCCAATCCGACAATGAGGATCGCAACCCCCACTCCGAAGGCACCGCCGTAGCCATAGCCGGCCACCAAAGCACCAAGCAGAGTCGAACCGAGGCCGGTGCCACTATCGTAGAAAATATTCCAAATGGCCGAAGCCTCCGAGACCCGTTCGCGGGGAAGCCGGTCGAACATCGATAGCAAGGCCTCGTTTTGCGCTATACCGAAGGCTCCACCGAAAAGAACGGCGCCGAGCACCAGCCAGAAAATGGAGCTTTCCATAAATAGGGTCAAAGAAATCGTCCCGACGCCGATGATCGCCATGATCTGGCTCGGAAGGTACAGGCTGCCAGGGGCGCCGGTGCGGTCTGCCACGACGCCTGCGAAGTACCGGAATATCATGGCCGCACCGCCCACGATGGACAACATGACACCAGCAAGGCTGGCACCCTTTGCGGCATCAAGTTGCTGCATCGCGGGAGATAGAAATGAGGAAATGGCGCCGTAGCTCATGGAGAAAGTCGTCAAGGCAAGAGCCGGGACCGCCACTAACTTCCAGGTAGGAACGCGGATAATATTGACTTCCTCGTCGTTATCCTCGGCCAAGGTGACCTTAATTTTAGGGATGCGCAGGCACATTGCAAAGCCCAAGAAACCGATGAAACCAGCGGTAATATAGGTGGAGGCATAACCTAAGGAATCCGCCATAAACAGGCCGAGCGGCAAGAAGATCATCTGTCCAAAGCCAGTGAATACGCCGATCATTCCGGTGGCCTTGCCCAGCAGGCGCACCGGGGAAAGCTCAGCAATGAGAGCGGATTCGGACACGGTCAGAGCACCAAAGCCGACCCCGCGTATGGCGGAAAACAGCAAGACGATCCAGGCGTCGGTGCCCAGCAGGTGACCGAAAGCCGGAACGCCTAAGGTAAAGGCAGAAAGCGCCATCACTCGCCGGTAGCCCCAGCGGCGCAATAGCCACGGCGATATGATCTGCGTGGCAACGGTAGCGGCCATAAAGATACCGGTGGACCCACCCGCCAAAGTTGCGGAACCGCCAGAGTCAATGACGGCCAGCGGCACCACGGGAAGCAAGATGGACCAGGCGCCAAAGGCGGCAGCGATGGCTACCATCGTCGGCGTATAGCCGGGTATCTTCCAAATATTGGTCTCTTGGAATTCGCTCATTTACTAAAGCCTCCCACCATCCAGGCGATGGCCGCGACCACAGTAATCACGGCTAAAAGCGCGGCGACGACCGTCAAAAACTTCGAGTCCTGCTGATAGGCAGACCAAGCTCCACCTACCAAAAGGCCTGCCAGCAAAAATAGGACAAGGATCATAAACTGCACGGGCTACAGAGCTCCCTTCGTCGAAGGGATACCAGTCTGGCGCGGATCATGGTCCACGGCTATGCGAAGCGCGCGGGCTACCGCCTTGTATTCCGCCTCTGTCACATGATGCGGATCGCGGCCGTAACGAACGTTAATGTGCAGGGTCATGGCTGCATGAGTAGCCAGCGTTTCGAAGAAGTGAAGGTTAATCACTGTGGCATAGTGCCCGCCGATGGTCTGCCACTGGAGGTTCTCTGGCTCGCCATTCATCACAAAATACGCGCGGCCCGAAAAGTCCACCACTGCTTCTACCAAGGATTCATCCATAGGCAGCAATTGGGAACCAAAGCGACGAATCCCGGACTTATTCCCCACAGCTTCGCGGAGTGCCTGGCCTAATACGATGGCGGTATCTTCCACCGTGTGGTGGGCGTCGACCTCCACGTCACCGACGGCCTGTACTTTGAGGTCAAATAGTCCGTGTGCGGCAAACGCGGTAAGCATATGGTCAAAGAACGGCAGCCCGGTGGAAATATCGCTTATCCCAGTGCCGTCCAGGTCGATGGAAACAGTGATGTCTGATTCCGAGGTTGCTCTGCGGGCACGCCCCACCCGGTTTGTCATATCTCACTCCTTTAAAGTATTCGCTCCTACTGTAGTCGCTAGCTTTTGCGCCGCAGCCAGAAAGGCCGCATTTTCTTCTGGCAGGCCAATAGTCACGCGCAAATACCCATCAATGCTTACATCGCGGATGAGTACTTTTTCGTCCAAAAACTGCTCCCACACGCGGTGCTGGTCCGCAAAATTGCCAAAGAAAAGGAAATTCGATTCGCTCGGCATGACGGTATACCCCATCTCGCGCAGGCGCCCCGCCACCATGTCGCGTTCGGCAGCGATGGTCTCTACAGTAGCGAGAGTTTCCGCGCTATGGCGCAAGGCCACGGTGGCCGCGGCCTGAGACAAGACGGATAGGTGGTACGGCAGGCGCACGAGCATGATGGCCTCGACAAAGGCCGGGTCCGCCACGAAATAGCCGAGTCGCCCGCCAGCAAAATCAAAAGCCTTCGACATGGTACGGGAAACCACAAGCTTGGTGGGGTATTTTTTTAATAAGCACGTTGCGGATGGTGATTTAGAAAACTCAGCGTAGGCTTCGTCGACGATGACGATGCCGGGGGCGGCATCAATAAGCGAGGCAATATCCTCCAAACTGGTCACTCCCCCAGTGGGGTTATTTGGGGTGGTAACGAAGATGACGTCGGGCTTGTGCTCGGCTACCGCTGCCAAGGCACGGCCCATGTCGATACCGAAGTTTTCATCGCGTGGGCATGCGATGAACCTGGTGTGCGTGCCGGCAGAAAGGATGGGGTGCATGGAATAAGAGGGCGTAAATCCTAACGCGCTGCGTCCAGGGCCGCCAAAGGCTTGCAAAAGCTGCTGCAGGATTTCATTGGATCCATTAGCCGCCCAGACCTGTTCGTAAGTGACATCTACGCCGGTTTGCTGCGAAACGTAGCGGGCCAGCTCGGTGCGCAGCTCAACTGCATCGCGCTCGGGGTAACGGTTGAGCGAGCTCGCGCAGCGGCGAACCTCGGCCACGAGGTCATCGACAAGCGCGGGCGAAGGTGGGAAAGGATTCTCGTTGGTATTGAGCTGGTAGGCCACCTGTAACTGCGGTGCGCCATAGGCGGTCTCGCCTCGCAATTCCGCGCGCAGCGGTAGGTCATCTAGCTGGGTCATTTATTTCTCCTCGAATCGGGCGCGGATAGCCTCCCCGTGGGCGGGTAGGTGTTCTGCATTAGCAAAGGCGATGACGTGCGGGGCGATCTCCTCCAGGGCAGCGCGGTCATAATCGATGAGATTGACCGGCCGGAGGAAGGTATGGGTGGACAGACCCGCAGAAAACCGCGCCGTACCCGAGGTGGGCAGCACGTGGTTGGAGCCAGCGGAATAATCCCCCAAGGGCACCGGGGAATACGCGCCGACGAAGATGGCGCCGGCGTGGTTGATGCACTCCGCCACCGCGCGCGGATTCGCGGTGTGGATTTCTAGATGCTCGGCGGCATAAGCATTCGCCACGGCAATGCCCGCGTCCACGGAATCCACCAGCACAATTCCGGATTGCTCGCCTGTCAGTGCCTCCGCGGCGCGAACGGAGTTTTCAGTTGCCGTATATCGGCGCTCGACTTCCTGTTGCACCTGCTGGGCCATGCTTTCCGATGCCGTGATCAGCACGCTCGCCGCCATCGGATCATGCTCTGCCTGGGAGATAAGATCGTAGGCCACATAGACGGGGTTTGCGGTCTCATCCGCCAAGATGGCAATCTCGGTCGGGCCTGCCTCCGCATCGGTGCCCACTACACCGCGCACCGCCCTTTTCGCCGCCGCGACAAAAATGTTGCCCGGCCCAGTAATTATATCCACGGGATCTAAGTCTTGTTTCACATCGCCGTAGGCCAAAAGCGCGACCGCCTGACCACCACCGACGGCCCATACTTCCTCCACACCTAGCATGTAGCACGTGGCCAAAACTGTGGGGTGCGGCAAACCACCGTGGTCCTTTTGCGGCGGAGAGGCTACCACCAAGCTCGAAACACCGGCCTCCTGCGCGGGCACGGTATTCATGATCACCGATGACGGGTAAACCGCCTTACCTCCAGGCACGTAGAGGCCCACGCGCTCGATAGGGCGGAAAACTTCAGTCACCGTGGCGCCAGGGGCCAGCTCCGTGACGTGCGAATCAGGCTTTTGGTCCGCATGCACGCGCCGCACCCGCGCAATGGAGGCCTCGATGGCCGCACGTTCCTGGGGATCAAGTTCTTCGGCGGACCGCCGTAAATCCGCCAGAGGGACCCGCAGGGACGGCGGGCGCACCCCATCGAATTGCTCCCCAAAATCCAGTGCTGCCCGGGCACCTTCTTCGCGCACCTTATTCACGATTGGAACAACAGTCCCCATAACGGAATTCACATCGGTGCCACCGCGCGGAAGAACGCGGCGCAGCGTGGCGGGACGTAGCTGTTGACCGCGGAGATCGATAGTTCGAAGCATTCCTGGCTCACTTTCTGGTTGATCACCGTGGGCTATATCTGTAGACAAGCCAATATACTATCGCCTCAAACGCCGCGGTAGCGCCTTCTTGGCCGGTTAATTCGCAACAAATTCCAGCAATAGCGAGTGCGTGGTGCATAATTTTTCCTAGTGGACTTCCCGCCCCACGAGGAACTCGTCACTTCGAGCGTTGAGCCTAGATCCCCGTTGGCCTTAGTAGAGCAGGCTGACGATGTGATTGTCTACGCTCACCTTGGAAATGCCCGCCGCAACTTTGCCACGGATCGGAAGCGACCGCTTTCATAGCTAAGGTGATATCGGCCCCTGTGCGCTGGTCAACTCCACAGCCAAGACCAGGTGGTCCAGGTTTTTAAGCTAGAGCCGCGACGCTATCGTGCATGCACTCGATAACATTGCGCGGGAATTTTGCGATAGCTGGCCGGTTAAGTAACAGTGACTTCCCGCTGCACCTCATCCTCAATTTCCCAATCCGCGTCGGAGCTAATAAACGCGGTGCACCAGTAGGAAAACATAGCTAAAAATGGGGCTACTGCCCAGGCCACAGCGGGAGAAAAGTTCGGCGCAAACTCCACGACATCCCCTGGGTTTTCCGGCGGGTGTGTCGCAGTAATGCTGCCGAACACATAAAAGGAAGCGGCACCGGCGAGGGCACATACCCCCACCCACAACAACATCGCTAGACCCCGCCCGCGGCGCTGCGCAAATATGGCCAATCCCAGGCAGAGCCCCAAGGCACCCGTGACCAGCGCAAAGGTTATAAACGCGACAAATTGGGCGCTGCCCACCGCTTCAATGGCATAGCCGCCACCTTCGACAGCATGGCCGGTCACTGTGGGGCGCATAAACCCCCAAAGCATGCCACAAATTCCAAAAACGGGCAGGCAGCATGCGAGGATCCCCGCACCAGAACCGAGAGTGCGAGGCATACGAGCGTGGCGGTAGGACAAGATTAGCTACAGAAGGTCCAGTTGCCACCCTCACGACGGAAACGGACGGTCGAGGTATCGATACCCTCCGAGTTCGACACGCTCACGGTGGCAGAAGCGTCATCGCCATTGACAACGACGTCATTGACCGATTCCACCTTGGTGGAGGTAGGGATGGCCTCTAACTGGTTGGCAAACTCGTTGATTTGGGCATTGTCACGCCCTTGCTGGCGCATGGAATTCGCGTATTCCGCAAAGGACTGGTTAGGCAGGCTATCGACGTAGTTGAGGTATTGCTGGAAATCCGCGGATTCGCCTTCGCGCACGGCCGAGCAGGCATGGGCCGGCATGTAGCCAAAATATTCTTTGACATTGTCAATCTCATGCTGCCCGCGCACCAGTTGCTCAATAGCCTTCTTATCGCCGTCGTTGGCTTCTTTCCCGTCTTCGATAGGCTTGATGTCCTGGGCATGGGCAAAGGGATCATCCGCATTGTGCATGGGGACTGGGTTGGCGTCCGCATTGACTCTTTCTTGAGGCTTTTCCTGAGGGTCCTGGGCGGCCTTTTTCTTATCCTTTTCTGCCTTTTCTTTCCTGGCCTTGGAGGTACCTTTGTCCTTAGACTTGTTCTTGTCGGCATCTTTGGCCTTCGCCTTGTCCTTGCTGGCATCCTTGTCCTTAGACTTTTTCGCCGATTCAGACTTCTTCGCAGATTCGGACTTTACTGGCGTTTCCTGAGCAGAATGCTCAGTAAACGAGGAAGCAGACGAAGACGACGCGGTATTCGTCATATCATCCTCATTATCTGAGCTACATGCAGCTAGGGCAATCGGGGCAACCATGGCGACCGCAAAAAGGGACTTCTTTGCAGGGGTCAAAAAGGACAACGGAGAGCTCCTGAATCAATCTTTCGAAGGCGAAGCCGCCTCACGACGGGTTCTTTTGTCTCCGCAATCCTAACAATGCAAGTTTGCAAGAGACATTATTACAGTCTTAAAAATACCTGTGAGCTATACCCTGCAGTGATAGAGCACGTACAATTTCTCCTGTGCAATTACATCGCAAGAGCATCATCGAGGCCGCCACGACACTTTTGAATACTTACGGGCTTGCTGATGTCACCATGCGCCGCGTCGCCGCTTCTCTCGGCGTTGCTCCCGGGGCGTTGTACTGGCACATCGCCAATAAGCAGGCGCTCATCGCCGCTCTTGCCGAAGATATAATCGCCCCCGTCACTGGTTCCACCCTGGAAGAAATTAGCCTCCACCTGCGCGAATTACTACTGGCCCGGCGCGACGGGGCGGAGGTAGCCATCGCTGGGCTCTCGCAGCCGCATTCCCCAGCTTGGGACCACCTCGTCGCACAGTTTAGCTCCGCCACCTGCTCCGATTGCGATGGCGCTGCTCGCAAGGCCGCCGCCCTTTCTGCTGTTCACCTCGTCTTAGGCGCCACGCTGCTCGAGCAATCCCAACGTCAGTTACTAGAGACCACCGGCGGGACCACCGAGACCGACTACCATGGCGATCTGGTGCATGGCGTGCGGATTATCAATGCTGGTTTGCAGCACAGCGAGGTGGATTAAATCACTTCACCCCCCGCGGCGGATTTCTGCCAAGTACAGGCGAGTACGATCTCTGTGCAACAGCCCGCTGAGATTCTCACCCTAGAAGAAAGGCCATTTTCGTGTCCTATCCCGCGCATGGCGTAATCATCGATGTCACGGCGGAAAAAATCGTGCTCCACCACAGCTTGCTCTCCCGTAGCTTGGGCGCGTCTGCCACCACAGAAATTGCCCTCGATACCATCGACGAACTACGTGTTAACAAAACCTCCGCCACCGGTTTTGGTTCCCTATCCTTAGGCAGCGCCGGCAACATCGCCTTCGCGCCGAACCAAGATCCTCACCGCGTAGCGCGCGCCATCGAAGCGGCACTAAAGGGCGAAGCACCCGCAGCAGCCACAACCCCATATGCTGGCGAAGAAGCCGCTGTGGGCAACCCAGGGCTCAATTTCGTCGCGGTAGATGTGGAGACCGCTAATGATAACTGGGGGTCCATCTGCCAGATCGGGGCAGTGCGCTACCGTGACGGCCAAGAAACCGAGTCCCGGTCGTGGCTGTGCGCCCCTCCCCCAGGCTTGGAACACTTTGCCGAAGTCAATATCGCAATCCATGGGATTACCGCTGCTGATGTCGAAGGGGCCGTACCCTTTGCCACAGCGGCCGCAGAGCTCTTCGATTTCATTGGCTCCGATGTCATCGTTGCACATAACGTCCAATTCGACTCCTCCGCGCTGCGGAACGGATTGCTGGCTGCCGGTGCCGACATCCCCACCATTGCGCTCGCCTGCTCGCTCGCTTTGTCCCGCGATGCCTCTAGACAAGGGGTTATTTCGGTGACCAACCATAAACTTCCCACCGTGGTAAACCACCTTGGTGGGCCCTCTTTTACCCACCACGATGCCACCCACGACGCCCGCGCCGCCGGCACCATCATAACTGGGCTAGCCCAGCGCTTCGGGCACACCGGAAGCATCACCGATCTCTTTACCAAACGCGAGTTTAAGCTCGGCCGACTTCAATCCTCAGCCATCCTGCCGGTGTTGCGCGCGCACACCGCGCCCACGTCCGGCGACGACCTGGGGGCTGGCACCGATTTTCGCGATTCCACCCGTTCCGCGGGAACAAGCAAAAAGCCCACTTCTTCCAACCGAACACCGTGGCGGGCCGTTGCCACCCCGGATATTATCCCAGACCCCAACCTCGACGCCGATCCCGAGGGCGCACTCTATGGCCAACACGTCACCCTCACCGGCGATTTCGAACCTTACGATAAGGGGATGCTGTGGCAGGGCATCGCCGAGCGAGGCGGGCACATAGGCAAAAACGTCACTAAGAAGACTACCCTGCTCATCGTCGGCGAATGGGCGAAGAAAACCTCCAAAGAAAAGCGCGCCGAGGAACTGCAGAAAAAGGGTCATAGCATCACCTTTTGGTCCGGTGCTCAGCTCTTTTCCGAGCTGGAGCTGGACGCCGAGCCACCTTTTTAAACTAACAAGGGAACCACCCGGCCATCTCTCCAGTCCAATAAGGGCAGATACGTACTACTTTGGAGAAACAGCCATGACCCTTACCCTCGACGCTCCCCGCCCCACCACCGCTAACTTATTACCGGCGCTTTTCGCCCGGTCGTGGATTAAACACCAGCGGCTTTCTGATGACGGCTTTTGCGATTCGCTTGCCACCATTCAGCTCTCGCCCAACTTGTTGATGGCGCTAGTCTTTCCCGGGCAGCGCACTTTTCGGCGGCTCAGCCACCGCGGCCTCGCGGACCTAGATGTCTCCGCCCGCCAAGCTTGGAATTTCGCTTCGCAGAACCTACAGCGCGCCGCCCTCGACTCACAGGGCCTGCGCTTTTGGACGCGACCGGCCGGCTGTGCACTGCCGGCCGCAACGCCCTATGGTGGCCTGCAAGTCCGCTCCCACGGCGCCCCGATTTCCTCGTGGTTGGCCCACCCAGAAACCTTCACCGTGCTGGATAAACACATGCGCCGTCTAATGCGTTCGCACTCTCTAACCTACCTAGTCCCGGATTCGGCGACGCTTTTTGTCTTCTCCCATTTGCCCGATGCTTATGCCCGCGATCTCGCCCGCGCCGCCGCCGAACAGCTTCCCCACCATCGCACCGTTTTGCATTCGCGCCCGCTAGTATGGTCTAACGGATTTCCCCGCGAATTATGAGAGGAGCACCATGGCGGAAAGCAGGATGTCACGGCTGAGCAATCAGTACCACGCCTGGACCCGCAGCCACCCCACGGCGGCGGAAGATTTTGGCACCGCCATCGAAGACCTGCTCAATGATGCCGGCATCATCTTTGACCGGGTATCAACCCGCATCAAAGCGTGGTCCTCGCTCAAGCGCAAAGCCAAAAAGCGGGGCGAGGGCGGCGATTTTATCTACCCTAGTCCGTGGGATGATATCCACGATGTCATGGGCGTGCGCATTACCTTGTACCACTCCACCATCATTCCCCATGCGCTAAACGTTCTAGGTGAGTCCTTTAAGGTCGTGCGCTCTGTGGATAAGGCAGCCGAGACCCGCATTTCCGGTGGTTTTGGGTACGGATCCCACCACCTGGTGCTAACCGTGACGGATGATAGCGCAGCAACCATGGAGGAGCTCGCAGATTTCGTGGGCTGGACCTTTGAGGTACAAATTCGCACCGTGTTGCAGCACGCGTGGGCAGAATTCGAGCACGATATCCGCTATAAGCAGGGCCCTACCCCGCCCTCGCCGGAAGTCGACCGCCTATTTACCCTGGCCGCTGGCCTTATAGAATTGGCTGATCAACAATTCGATCAGATCGCCGCGCTCAAGGCCCCGAGCACGGAGGCGGACACGGACGTGGAGCTTACTCCGGAAACCCTACCGGGTGTTTTGGCTATCTTTTTGGGCAATCGCTTCCCGCTTTCGCGCTCGGAACACTACCGCTTCTTGGCGGAAATCCTGGAGGTAAACGATATTCGGTCCTTGGACCAGCTCGAACAGTTGCTTGATGATGACGCCATTGCCCACGTCCACGACACCATGCGCTACCGGTTTACTCCCGGGCAGGTGCGCCTTATCGATGACCTCTTGCTCAATAAGTTTGGCAAGCAGCATATCGAGGCCACCGCAGGCGCCGGCGACCGCGCCGGGCGTCGGCGCCGCCTGAACGCGCGCCTGAGGGCGCTGCGCGCTAACTCCTAGCGAAACCCGCCGCGGAATTTTTCCATATCGCGGCGTTCCTTCTTCGTCGGACGACCCGCGCCACGGGGGCGCACCGGCACGGACGGCAGGAACTCTTTAGGCGGCGGCGCAGGCGCGTGATCGGTATAGCAGGTGCGCGCCACCGGTGCTCCTACGCGCTTGGCGACGGTAGCCAGCACCTCCAAATCGTGCTCGTGGTGGTTTCGCCACACGCGCACTCTATCGCCGGGCACTACCTGTTGCGCTGGTTTTACCGCTTCACCGTTTATTTTCACGTGCCCGGCGCGCACCGCGGTGGCTGCGGCAGATCGGGTCTTGAACATGCGCACCGCCCATACCCAAGCATCAATGCGGACGGGGCGGCCGCTTGGCTGCGGGGTAGGCATTAATAATTATTGTGGTTCTCGTTGACGATTTTGCGGATCTTCAACCAGTTATAGCCGCCGCCAACGACGGCGATGATAAGGCCCACAATCATCCAAGCGTCAAAATTAGCAGAAAGCACACCTAAAACGACTCCTGCGCCTAGACCACCGGCAACGGAAATAACGGCGTTGCGGGAATGCTTGCGCACCTGCTGCTTGCGCTGCGCAATGGGGTTATTCGGTTGCTGCTGCATAGTCATGTTCTAGATCCTACCTCAACCCAAGCAGAACCTGCCTCGTGCGCGCTAATTTGGCCTTGGGAGAGTGCAGCGAGCATCTCCTGGAGCTCATCAAGGCCACCGGGGCGCACGGCAACAGTAAACGTCACGGCTCTGCCATAGTCGGTATCGGTGATATTAATGCCGCGCCCGCGTAAATCCGCTTCGAGGCGCCCGGCCGTGGCATGTGGGCATTCCACGGTATAAAGCTCCCGGCGTCCACGGGTTACCGCCTCGACTTTCTCTATAGCCTCGCTAACCGCCCCGCCGTAGGCATGCACAAGGCCGCCCGCGCCCAGCTTAATGCCACCGAAGTAGCGCACCACCACCGCACATATATCGAGCATGCCAGAGCCCTTAACCACATCTAACATGGGTTTTCCGGCCGTTCCGGAAGGCTCACCATCATCGGAGAAACGCTCCACAGGATTCGCATCGTCGACGTGATAGACATACGCCGAGCAATGGTGGCGGGCATCTGGAAAGCGCTGACGGGCAGCATCGATAAACGCCCGTGCCTCGTCCTCATTCGTCACCCGGCCGATCAAGGTAATAAACCGCGAGCGCTTGATCTCAATTTCGTGTTCCACCTGGCCGGTGGGGCGCCGATACGTATCGCGCATCAAGCCACCAAGAATTCGTACTCGGGGGTATTCGGCTGCAGGTGCTGCACCGAAATCTTAGACGCCGCCATCCGCTCTTTTAGCCCTGCCAGGTCTTCGGCCCGGCTAAGCTGCAGGCCGACCAGCGCCGCACCGGTCTCGCGGTTATTGCGCTTGAGGTATTCAAAGAGCGTGATGTCATCGCTGGGTCCAAGGATTTCAGACAAGAAGTGGCGTAATTGGCCCGGTTCCTGCGGAAAATTGACCAAAAAATAGTGCTTCAGGCCGCGGTGCACCAGCGAGCGCTCCATGATTTCGGCGTAGCGCAGCACATCATTATTGCCCCCAGAAATCACGCACACCACCGTAGAATGAGGTTCCAGCGGCACTCGCTGCAGGCCAGCCACGGAGAGCGCACCGGCAGGCTCGGCAATAATACCTTCATTTTGGTACAGGTTGAGCAGATCCGTGCACACCGCCCCCTCAGAGACTGTGTCCCAGTGCAGGCGCGATTGGTTAGCCTCCAAAATTTCATACGGCAGCGAGCCTAAGCGCTTGACCGCCGCGCCATCGACAAACGGATCCACGCTATCTAGCGCAACCGGGCCTCCGTTGCGGAAGGCTGCTCTTAGCGATGCCGCCCCTTCCGGCTCCACCCCCACCACCTTGGCCTGCGGTGCCATATCCGCTAAATAGGAAATGATGCCGGAAATCAGCCCGCCACCGCCGACTGGAACGACGATAGTATCAGGCGAGACCCCCTGTGCCGAGAGCTGCGCCAAGACCTCCGCGGCCACAGTGCCCTGGCCGATGATGGTATCGCGAGCGTCGAACGGCTCAATGAAGGTGGCGTGGCGCGCGGCGGCATCGGCATGCGCGGCGGCTGCTGCCTCGTCAAAATTGGCCCCCACGACCACCAGCTCTACCTGGTCGCCTCCGTGCACATGGATGCGGTCGCGCTTTTGCATGGGCGTGGGCTCTGGGACGAAGATCTTGCCTGGAATCCCCATGGTGCGGCACGCATAGGCCACGCCTTGTGCGTGGTTACCTGCTGATGCCGTCACGATGCCTCGTTCCCGTTCTTCCTGCGACAGATTCAAGATGCTATTGAGCGCGCCGCGTATCTTATACGAGCGCACGTCCTGCAGATCTTCTCGCTTTAAATAGACCTCACAGCCCGTTTCCGCAGAAAGCCGGGGGCAATACTGCAGCGGCGTTGGCGCGATTTCGGAGCTAATGCGTGCCTGTGCCTGCTGGATATCGGATGCGTGGATGGTCGATTCAGTCATGTTTGCAAAGTCTACCCGCCTACCTAGTAATCGACCGATTCACCTAGATTTCGTTCCGGTTGAACGTGACGGTCACGTGGCCTCGTCACAAAGGAGTGCTCCAAAAAGGATTCTCGATGCTAAAGCACGCCTCTGTCGGTGTAGCTGCCTGTCGTGCGCCCAACTGCGGTACAGCTAAACACCATTGGATCCTATGAATCGGGGATTGTGCGCAAGTCACCCGCAGAATTCGTGGCCTACCATGCCGACTCCCGGCGCATTCTCACGGTAAATGCGCAATCGGGCAAGATAAAAATCCTGGAGGCCTCCGATCACACTAGCCCCGACGGGGTTTTCCGGTTTCCATGCCTTTGATGGTCTGGATGCAGAACTTGACACGCCCGTTCGCTCCTTCGGCCTAGGAACCACCGCATAAACCTTGCCTCGACTTCGAGCGGCCCTTAAGTCACCGTCCACCTCCTCCGCTTGTGCCGCTTTGTCAGCGTTTATCGCTAGTTACATAAAACGGACTTTTCTGCCTTTGCAATGAGGCGCAGTCAACGCAAGTACAGTTATGTAGGATTTCACTACTGCTCTTTCCTGGTCGGCGGCAATTTGGCTATAAAAGGTGCAGGAAATGTTCTATCCCAAAATCCCAGCACCCATGGTGGCTTTTAGGTCCCCCATGAGGTTGCCGGATCTCTCCACGCGAAGGTGTTCACCGAGAACCATGGTGGTGGATTGGTCACCCTCGACGAGCTCAAGGTAGACATCAGACTCACCATGGTTTTTGACCAAGACTTGCTTCAGCCGAGCGATATTCTCCAACGTACACTGGTCCGTGCGCATGGTTAAGCGCAGTGGCAGGCTCGCGCCACCGCCGGGCCCCAACTCGGGAACGCGAATATCGGAACAAAATAACGATAAGCGCTCATCACGCACCTTGGCGTTAACCCGCGCCAAGATGATGTTGTCTTCTACAATATGCGGCGCTGCCAACGAGTAGACCTTATTAAATACCAAGATCTCTACCTGTGCTCCGTTATGGTCTTCTACCGTGACAATCGCCCACGGGGAACCATCGCGCTTAGAAAAGCGGCGGTCCACACCAGAGATGATGCCGCCGATGATGAGCTCCTGGCCATTGTGTACCTCATCATTGAGGATCTTGGTCAGCGGCGTATTGGTCTGCGCGGCCAGTGCCTCTTCGAACCCGTCGAGTGGGTGGCCAGAAACGTAGAGCCCCAGCATCTCTCGCTCTAGCGCTAACTCGTGCTTGCGATCCCACGAGTCGTCCGGAACATCAATGGCAAAGGCACTCTCCGAGGAGGCAGCGTCGCCGCCGAAACCGGCAAAGAGATCAAATTGTCCCTTGTCCGCCGCCTTCTTGGTGGTGTGTACGGCATCGACGGCGTCCTCGTGGATAAGCATGAGGCCCTTGCGCGGCTGCTGAAAATCATCAAAGGCTCCGGCTTTTATCAATGCTTCGGTTACGCGCTTAGAACACGCTGCCAAATCAATCTTGTCGAGGTAATCGCTAAAGGAAGTAAAAGCCCCCTTTGACTTACGCGAGGCAATAATAGACTCGACGACTTCAGAGCCCACATTGCGGATAGCGCCCATGCCGAAGCGAATATCCTCACCCACAGCTTGGAAGTCCTCTTCAGATTCATTGACCGAAGGCGGCAAAACGCGAATACCCAGGTGACGGCAGTCTGACAAGTAAATGGCGGACTTATCCTTCTTATCACCCACAGACGTCAATAGCGCCGCCATGTATTCCGGCGCGTAATAAGCCTTAAGATAAGCAGTCCAGAATGAGACCAACCCGTAACCGGCAGCATGGGACTTGTTAAACGCGTACGACGCGAAGGGCTCAATGGTCCCCCACAGCGCATCCATAGCGGATTTAGAGTAACCATTTTCTTGCATGCCGCCCCAGAATTTATCGTATTGCTGGGCCAAAACTTCAGGTTTTTTCTTACCCATCGCCTTACGGAACCCGTCTGCCTCGCCAGCGGTGTAGTTCGCCACCTTCTGCGAGATACGCATGATCTGCTCCTGGTAGACGATGAGGCCGTAGGTCTCATCCAGGATTTCCTTCAATGGCTCTTCGAGCTCGGGGTGAATCGGGGTGATTTCCTTACGCCCGTTTTTACGGTCGGCGTAGTCCCAGTGGGCGTTCACGCCCATCGGGCCGGGCCGATACAGGGCCAGGGAAGCCACGATGTCATTGAAGCCGGTGGGCTTCATGCGCTTGAGCAGCTCTTGCATGCCGCCGGAGTCCAGCTGGAACACGCCCAGGGTGTCCCCGCGCGAGAGCAGGTCATAGACCTTGGAGACCTTGGGGTCATCAGCATGCAGTTGCTCGAGCTGCACTTCCTCGCCGCGGTTGCGCTTGATGTTTTCGATGGCATCGCCGATAACGGTGAGGTTGCGCAGGCCCAGAAAGTCCATCTTCAACAGACCAATGGCCTCGCAGGCGGGATAATCCCAACCGGTGATATAAGCGCCATCAGCAGGGCGCTTCCACATGGGGATGTGATCCATCAACCGTACAGAGGCCATAATCACCGCACAGGCGTGCACACCAGCCTGTCGGACGACGCCTTCCAAACCGCGTGCGGTGTCATAGATCTTTTTCACATCCGGGTCGGTTTCTATCATCTGGCGGACCTCGGCGGCCTCGGAATAGCGCTCGTGGTCGGGGTCGGTAATGCCGCGCAGCGGAATATCCTTTGCCATAATCGCCGGCGGCAGAGCGCCGTTGATGCGGTCAGCCATCTGAAAACCGGGCTGGCCAAAGTGAACCTTGGCGGAGTCTTTAATGGCCTGCTTGGTTTTCACCGTGCCGAAGGTAATGACCTGGGCGACTTTGTCCTCACCCCAGCGCTGTGCGGCATAGGTTATCATCTCGCCGCGGCGGCGATCGTCGAAGTCGATATCGATATCGGGCGCGGAGGGGCGCTCGGGGTTCAAAAAGCGCTCGAAAAGCAGATCGTGCTCTAGTGGATCAATATTGGTAATGGTCAAAGCGTAGGCCACGAGTGCACCCGCCGCTGAACCACGGCCGGGCCCAACACGGATGCCTACCGAACGCGCGTATTTAATTAGCTCCGCCACGATGAGAAAGTAGGACGGATAGCCCTTCATCTCAATGACGGAAATCTCGTATTTGGCGCGCTCGATGTAGTCCTCCGGCACATCGCGCCCGGGGAAACGCCGTTGCAGCCCCTCCATCACCTCGTGGGTCAGCCAGGAGGTGGGCGTATGGCCCTCGGGGACATCGGCAATAGGCATGCGGTCGTGGGTGTGTTCTTCCCACACCTCGCTGTAGTCTTGCACGCGCTCGGCAATCCACAGGGTATTATCACAGCCATCCGGAATAAGGTCGTCCCAGGTTTCTCGCATTTGCGCGGCGGACTTAATGTAGTAGCCGGTACCGCCGAACTTGAAGCGATCTGGGTCCATAAATGTCTTACCGGTCTGCACGCACAGCATGGCCTCGTGTGCCGGTGCTTGAGATTCAAGCACGTAGTGGCAGTCATTGGTCACCAGCGGCGGCAGATCCAGCTTCCGGCCGATTTCGAGCAGTCCATCGCGTGTACGCTTTTCGATGTCCAGCCCATGGTCCATTAACTCCAAGAAGAAGTTATCCTTGCCATAGATGTCCTGCCACATGGCCGCGGCCTCGAGTGCCTCGTTAAATTGGCCGAGGCGCAGGCGGGTCTGCACATCGCCAGATGGGCAGCCGGTAGTGGCGATGATGCCATCGGCATGCTCGGCGATGAGCTCCGCATCCATGCGTGGCCACTTACCCAACTGGCCCTCGTAGGAGGCGAGCGAGGACAGCGTGAACAGGTTGCGTAACCCGGTCGCGTTTTCCGCGATCATTGTCTGGTGCAAATACGCGCCCGAGGCGGAGACATCGTCACGCTTTTGGTCCGGGGTTCCCCACAGCACGCGTTTTTTATTAAAGCGCGATTCCGGGGCCATATAAGCCTCGATGCCTATGATGGGTTTGACTCCAGCACTAGTCATGCGCTTATAAAACGCGTCAGATCCATACATATTGCCGTGGTCTGTCATGCCCACGGCGGGCATGTTTTGTTTAACCACCTCATCAGCCAACATATCGACCTTGGCCATGCCGTCCAGCATGGAGAACTCGGTGTGGTTATGTAGGTGGACGAAGGAGGAATTTTTGGCCATGCGGTCATCTTAGCGGGGCGGTCAATATGACGATATTATGCGGGGATGGTCTACACGCTTGCCGCATACATCATGTGGGGATTCTTCCCCGCGTTCTTCCCGCTCTTGCTGCCGGCCACGCCATTAGAAATCCTGGCCCACCGCGTACTGTGGACGGCGCTTATCGTCACAGTATTGTTAATCTTCAGCGGCGGCTGGCGCGAATTGGTACACATGGACAAGCGCACGTGGGGATGGCTTGCCGCCGGGGGTGTATTTATCACGATCAACTGGGGCACCTATGTGCTGGCGATTAATACTGATCACGTGGCCGATGCCGCTTTAGGCTATTTCATCAATCCCCTGGTATCGGTGGCGCTGGGCATGTTCTTTTTAAAAGAACAGCTACGCTCGTGGCAGGCAACCGCCGTCGCCGTGGCGACAATCGCGGTGTTGTACCTGTCCTTCTCTACCGGCCAGGCACCGTATATCTCGCTGTTATTGGCGGCATCGTTTGGTATCTATGGGCTTATAAAGAAACAAGTGCGGGTATCGGCAGCAGTCTCGGTCGCGGCAGAGTCTTTGGTGGTCGCCCCCATCGCCATAGCCTATATCGTGTGGATTGAGCAGGCAGGCCAAGGCACCTTCGTCACGGAAGGCGCGACACACATGCTGCTTTTAATTAGCGCCGGTCTGGTTACCGGGCTGCCACTATTGTGCTTTGCCCAAGGCGCGCAGGCGCTGCGCTTATCGACGATCGGTATGCTCCAATACCTCACTCCCCTCATGCAGATGCTATGGGCGCTCTTTGTCACCCAAGAGCACTTCTCCACGCACCGGTGGATTGGCTTCGGCATCATCGGCGTAGCCGTCAGCATCTACATTGCTGATCTCATTCGGGTTCGCCACAACGCGCCGCGCAAGAGTGCGCGGCGCGGATAAGCGACGCGGGTAAGTCGCCGCCGAAGGTTGGGAACCCCGGGCCAAAACTCTAGGCTATCTGGGCTCAGTATCAACAAGGTCCGGTGGTAGCGGTAGCCAGGGTTCAATCCACCGCACGCCGCCATGCACGCGCTCGAAGCGGCAATTGCGGGGACGGGTGGCGCGGTCGTCGTCATTGCGGCCCTTATGATGCGGGCACGCTACGGTGAGGTTCTTGGCATTAGTCCAGCCACCCCGGCCCAGCTGAAGATGTGGTGAACCTGGCATTCATCGGCCGGCCGGTGGCATCCGTGCGCTGGGCCAGATCGGAGCCGCTTATCTGAGTGCCGTTGGTCATGTTGACCATCACGTCCTTATCGGGCCCTTCCGGTTTTAGAGTGCGTTGATTTTGTCCTGTAGTTGTCCGGAGTGGATCAGGCACCGCACGATGTAGTGGTTGAGGTTTTTAAATCCTAAGGCGATGCCGCGTAGGTGTTCGAGCCTGC
>NZ_REGE01000020.1 GCF_003688935.1 Corynebacterium macginleyi
GCGGTCATCGTCATATGCCTTTCGGTGAGATGTGGTAGTTGAGTCGAAAGGTTAACTGACGGTGACCGCCCCACTATTTCCGGGGCCCACCATCAGCAAGCGTTACACCACACTACTGGACGCAACCCGGCCTACTAGATCTGGCATGACGCGGTGACCAGGCTTACGCCTGGTAGTAATGCATCGACGCCGTTTGCTAAAGCCTTGAAGTCCCATGGTTTTCATGATGCGTGCGACTTTTTTGTGATTTATCGGGCCGAAATCCGTATCACTGTTGAGGCTTGCCGCGATGCGTTTAGCACCGTAAAGCCCGTGCTCATCATCGAAGATGGTCTTGATTCTTGCACCAATAAGACCGTCGGAATACATCTTTAACCTGCGCTTTTTACGGGTGCTCACCCATTTATAAAACGAGGAACGATTCAGCTTCAACACGTGGCACATCCGCTTAACCGAGTACTCGGTTCGGTGGTCATAGACACACTGGAAGCAGAACTCCCTGTGAGTTGCTTTAAGCAAAATACTTCGCGGCCTTACGCAGGATATCGCGTTCTTCGCGCAGCTTAGAGACTTCCTTTTCCAGCTGTCGGATTCGCGCAGAATCATTCGCCGCTTGGGCTTTATCCTGCACTACTTTAATGCGAGCACGTTTGCCGGTGCCGTACTTTTTGACCCATGAATGCAGCGAGGCACGGTTGATACCGAGCTCTGCTGATGCTGAGTTCAGCGAGAGGTCCTCATTGTTTTCATAGAGGGCCACGGCATCGCGTGTGAACTGTTCTCAGTACCTGGACATGGTGGTAGATTACCTTTCTTGCCAACTCGACTGGGCTGGATATCAGGTGTCCACCAAATGGGGGTCAGGTCCGGGCTTTGGACCGCCGATAACCACGCGAGGTGATAAATCCACCATCCCGGTTATTTTTCCACGTCTTGCTGATGAACTCGACAGAGAAACGATTCCGGTATTTATCGATGAACCGGATCATTTCTTAACGTTGTTGGCCTGGTTCCGACGCGAAAAAGCTGACGCAGCCTTCAACAACTCATTAGTATCGCGGAGCTCTTGATTTTCACGGCGCAGCCTCGCGTTTTCGGCGGCCAAGTCTTCAGGGACAGGTTCTGGGGTGCTTCCCACGCGGCGGGCAGGCTTTAGTCCGCTGACGAGCCGTGTGCCATGAAACCCCCAACTTAGGGGCTACTGCCTGACACGCGGGGTGCATCGATATGGTTTCCGCGACGATGCGTGTCCTCTACAAGACGGACCACACGATCCTTTGCGTCCTAGTCAAAAATCTTCTTGGCATGTTCCGGATTTTCCCATCTACTCAAACGAAACAAACTTAGGACACTTCAGTTATAAGATTGGACGTTATCTAGCCTATTAATTCCGAGTATGGAATAATCTACAACTATGCTTACGGTAGATGCTTCGATAGGTTATACTACAGTACTTTGTTCCTTAAACCAGGTTTTTCTAACTGGCCGCCTATACGGCATCGTAGGGAAAAATGGATCCGGTAAATCAAGTCTTCTTCGTACAATATCTGGGGAAACGTATCCATTGGAAGGGAAAGTTTTACTTAATGATATCGACACGTGGTCAACCAAGTTGATCGGAAAAATAATTTATATATCTTCGCCCACTTTTTATCCAGACATGTCAGTCGGTGAACATATAAAACTCCTTGAAAAAACACAAAAGATTTCATACTCCAAGACGGTAGAAGCATGGGGGCTATCGGACTTATTAGAATTGTCACCCTCCATGCTTTCGAGTGGGCAACAGCAAAGATTTTCCCTTGCAATCCAGCTTGCGATGGAAAAAGCACAGGTGTTATTGCTGGATGAACCTGAACGTCACCTTGACGATTTTTGGGTTGAGAGGCTGTGTAGAGTCTTGGAGCGCAAAGCCTTAGAAGGGGCAACTGTTATTATCGCTAGCCATTCAGAAAAAATCCTTAATCAATGCAACACAAAAATCAATTTAAGCTAAGAAAAGTGAATGCAATGAGTTCGATAGTGAAGGTAGTAGAGTATACAATCTGGGGTACCTTTGCGGTATCTGCTGCTTTTTTCACAATCGACTGGATCATCAATGAAGCGCAGAGTAACAACGTCGACACTGGATACTCTCGGCAATTAATTGTGCATATTTTGGCTATTCTTGTTACGGCTATAGCCTTCGAAAAATTTTTGCCAATGAGGGCCATTTCCCCAGAGGATTGGGTTTATAAAGTTCGGCCATCGCAGGGACTACGCTTTAGTGGTGCCGGTATTTTGATGCAGATTCTTGGTTTTGGCTGCGTCGGACTGGTTATCGGTGCGGCTAACGGTCACGTTGTCCTGTACTCAGTGATAGCCATAACCTTAAGGATGCCCCCTTTAGCTGTCCGTAACGCTACAGTACCAAAACTCTTGAAAGCAGGTCGGACGAAGAATGTTGCGCAGTCAAGCGGTACAATTTTAGATTCCGAGATAGTTCACGCTGCAATAACAACTACCCAATTAAGGTGGGTAAAATTTCCCCTGACATCGAACTATAGCGTCCTAACCTTAGCGAGAATATCAAGGCAACCATATTTGCTTCTGTTTGGCCTTGATATCGTACTTCTGAGTTGGAGTATAGCGCAGACACTACCTAAACAGTCCTTTATATTATTCCTCGTATCTTGGGGAGTTCTTGGCGGGGCGATTGCACGGTGTGCGGATTTTTCTGAGCTTGGGGGTAGTATATACCCACAGTATGCTCTATTGTTTGTTCATTCACTACTCGGCATTTTAATAGTGGTCGTAACTATAAATCCGGTTCATCCATTAATCGCGAGTGTACTTCTTGGCCCTACAATTGGTTGGTGTGGCTGGACTCGTAGTAAAAAAGGCGTGTTGAGCAGCTAAACCTTATTGAAACCGGGATTTTTGGCTCCTTTTCTCCCGAACAGATAAGCTTCTACCTCTCGGGCTTGTTTCCGATGCTTCTTGCCGCTTTGTTCACCTCTGCTTATGTAATCTAATTGTTCAAATTTCACTTTGAATCGGGTCAAAGCGTTAAGTAGCAAAATGTGTGTCTGTTTGGCGTGTCGTCGGCTGGGCACTTTTTGTCATTTCATGAGTTCTTTTTCTGATTCCTATGAAGTGTGAGGATTCGGTTGGGATAGCGTTGTCGTAGAAGGCTGGTCGACCTGTTTCCGGGTCGGCCGTGTTGTGGTCTTCCGGGGGTAAGGCCTTGGACTTTGGCGAGTAGGTCTCGCCCGAAATACACTGCCCGGCGATCTCTAAAGGGGTGTCAGCTGCGAGTTTTTGGTACCAGTGTTCTGGGGACTCGGAACTGTCGTGTTCCGGGTAGTTGGTACCGGGCCGAGGGGTGCGTCGGCCCGGAACGTCTGTCTTAGTTGTCTGGGGTGGTGGGGCGGTGGCTTTGCGCATGTCGAAATCTCCGATAGGGATTCGGTGGCCGTTGTTGAGGCGGCTTACAAGCGAATCGGCTCCGATTCTGTCTGGCAGTGTTTCAACCCAATAGGCGGCAGCTGATTGGGAGGAGATAAGTGTCGGCAGCCGCCCGTCGCGGTCGAATATGATCTTGGTTAGGTCTTCCTGCCCGCGCTGGTTGATACTGATGGTCATAAAGTCGTCGATGATAAGGACGGATCTTACCCCCATTTGGTGACCCATGAATGTAGCTAGGCACGGTTGATTCCGAGCTTGGCTGATGCTGCGTTCAGCGAGAGGTCCTCATTGTTTTCATAGAGGGCCACACCGTCGCGTGTGAACTGTTCTCAGTACCTGGACATGGTGGTAGATTACCTTTCTTGCCAACTCGACTGGGTTGGATATCAAGTGTCCACCAAACGAGGGTAACCTCAGCGGCTACAGGCTCAGTGTGGAGTATTGCAAAACCGTCGCGCGCGCATTAGCCTAAAAGTGACAGCACAGTTCATCCCTGAATTGCGGCTGCACAATCAAAAGGGCCCCAACCGACTGGTACTCGGTTGAGACCCTCGGGCCTTAAAGACCCACGTGAAGCACAACTGCAATGAGCTTCACTGTTACGGTCGCAAGTGTTATGACCTTGATTGCCACATCGAGCCAGTTAAGCTTCGTTGCGTCAAGGTCTTTTCTTTTGCGACCGGGTGTATCCAATGAGTGTTTACCCATTGTCTACCTCCCTTTACGGACCTGACCCCCTTTTGGTGGACACCTGATATCCACCACATGCGGGTCAAGGCCCTTTAAGTGCGCGAAACAGCCTCGACATTAAGCGTATTCCACTAGCAGCGGCGAGTGATCAGACCAGCGCTGCTCCACGGTCGGGGCCTTGTCCACCCAGGTGCGCTGCGCGCGGTCGAGCAGCGGTTTAGTAGCGGCCTGGTAGTCAATGCGCCAGCCTGCATCATTATTGAAGGCCTGTCCACGGTAGGTCCACCAGGTATAGGGTCCGTCTACTTCTGGAAGGAGCCGACGTGCCACATCAAACCACTGCGGCGCGGTGGCCGTCTGCCACGGCGTGGTACCGACGTAGTCCACGACGCCGAGCCACTTACCCAGGTTCTTTTTCTCCTGCGGCTCCGCATCCGGGAAGCTGCCGAATACATGGTCCAGGAAGGCGCGTTCTTCCGGCAGGTGGCCAGCCTTCTTCTCGTTGGCCACATTATTTTTCAAATCCTGGGCGCGATGGCAGATATTCCAATCACC
Organism: Corynebacterium macginleyi; assembly: GCF_003688935.1. GTDB lineage: Bacteria > Actinomycetota > Actinomycetes > Mycobacteriales > Mycobacteriaceae > Corynebacterium > Corynebacterium macginleyi. Next base: position 4,693 of record NZ_REGE01000020.1, read on the forward strand.
ACCGATGACCATGTCTTTATTTGCGTTTTCTGCCAGCACGGAATCAAATTCATCCAAGAAGTGGTACTTTTCATCCAGCTTCGGAGAATCGGTATCACCGGAAGGCAAATACAGCGAGGCCACGCGTATATCGCGGGTGGTGGCGGCGATCCAGCGGCCAGCATCGGCAAAGGAGCCGAAGCCAATTTCGACATCGGCAAGCGGCGTGCGGGAGAGGATGCCAACTCCGGCGCGGCCCTTGGCGGCGGCCTCAGCAAGCTCTAGGTGCCAGCCCGCCTCCAAGGCAGGGGCCAGAGCTTTCTTGGCTTGGTCCGGGGTGGCGCGTACCTCTTGCATAAGCACGATATCGGCCGGGGTCTGTTCCAACCAGGCGTTCATGCCGGGGTTATTGTCGTTGCGCTGCTTGCACGCGGCGCGGATTCCATTCACGTTAACGCTAGCGATGGTAATGCTCATGGTGCTCCAGAATATAGGCGTGTGCGGTGATACTTCTAGCCGCGGTAGCAAACCCACGGAAACGAACTCGGTAGTGCCGATAGCACACGCGCTAAGAACCATAACCACCAAGACAACGGTGCGCCGCATGGTAGAAATCCCCATCTAGCGGGGCTCCGATACACCTGCCCATAAAGAATGTTTAGGCCGCAGCCGAGTAAAGAAATGTACCCGGCGCATGGCCCCATAACCGTTGCCACCCAGCTCCATAATGTACCGAGTTCTCCACATGGAATGGATAAAATCGGTAATCTGATCACCTGAAGAAATATTCCCACATTTAATTAGGAGAATCATGGCTAAGATTACGTGGACCCGGACCGATGAGGCGCCGCTTTTGGCGACCTACTCCCTCAAACCCATCGTGGAGGCCTTCGCTTCCACTGCGGGTATTGAGGTAGAAACCCGTGATATTTCCCTGGCTGCCCGCATCTTAGCGCAGTTCCCGGAGCGTCTGACCGAGGACCAGAAGGTAGAAGACGCCCTAGCTGAGCTGGGCAAGATGGCTAAAACCCCCGAGGCTAATATCATCAAGCTACCGAATATTTCGGCTTCCCTGGTGCAGCTGAAGAAGGCCATCGCCGAGCTGCAGGCCGGCGGCTACGACCTACCTGATTACCCGGATAACCCCTCCACCGACGAGGAAAAAGACATCGCGGCCCGCTATGATTCCGTAAAAGGCTCCGCCGTTAACCCCGTCCTGCGTGAGGGTAACTCCGACCGCCGCGCGCCGGAGGCCGTGAAGAACTTTGTAAAGAAGCACCCGCACCGCATGGGTGAATGGTCCAAGGATTCCAAAACCAACGTCGCCACCATGGACAATAACGACTTCCGCCACAACGAGAAGTCCATTATCATCCCTGCGGAAGACACCCTGTCCATCGTGCTGAAGACCGCCGACGGCGAGCAGACCCTGCTGCCGGAGCTGCCGGTCCTGCAGGGCGAAGTCATCGACGGCACCTTCATGTCCGCCAAGGCTCTGGATGAGTTCCTGCTCCAGCAGGTCAAGCGCGCCAAGGAAGAAGGCGTGCTCTTTTCCACCCACTTGAAGGCCACCATGATGAAAGTCTCTGACCCTATCATCTTCGGCCACGTCGTGCGCACCTACTTCGCCGATGTGTTTGCTAAGTACGGCGACGAGCTCATCTCCGCCGGCCTCAACGGCGAAAACGGCTTGGGTTCCATCTTGGAGGGCTTGAACAAGCTCGACAACGGTGAGGAGATCAAGGCCGCGTTCGAATCCGCGCTTGCCGATGGCCCCGATCTCGCCATGGTCAACTCCCACAAAGGCATCACCAACCTGCATGTGCCCTCCGATGTCATCATTGATGCCTCCATGCCGGCGATGATCCGCACCTCCGGCCATATGTGGGACAAGAATGACGAAGAGCAGGACACCCTCGCCGTCATCCCGGACTCCTCCTATGCCGGCGTGTACCAAGCCGTTATCGAGGACTGCAAGGAAAACGGCGCCTTTGACCCCACTACCATGGGCACCGTGCCGAACGTCGGCCTGATGGCTCAAAAGGCCGAGGAATACGGCTCTCACAACAAGACCTTCAAGGTGCCCGAAGCCGGCACCGTGGAGGTCCGCAACTCCACGGGTGAGGTGCTCATCGAGCACGACGTGGTGGCCGGCGATATCTGGCGCGCCTGCCAGACCAAGGACGAGCCAATCCAGGACTGGGTCAAGCTCGCCGTCAACCGCGCACGCCTATCCGGCATGAAGACCATCTTCTGGCTAGACCCAGAGCGCGGCCACGACCGCAATATCCAGTCCCTGGTGGAGAAGTATCTCAAAGACCACGACACCGAGGGCTTGGACATCGAGATCCAGGATCCGGTCACCGCTACCAAGACCTCCATCGAGCGCATCCGCCGCGGCGAGGATACCATCTCCGTGACCGGTAACGTGCTCCGTGATTACAACACGGACCTCTTCCCCATCCTCGAGTTGGGCACCTCCGCAAAGATGCTGTCCGTGGTTCCACTGATGGCAGGCGGCGGTCTCTTCGAGACCGGTGCCGGCGGCTCCGCCCCGAAACACGTGCAGCAGGTGCAGGAAGAAAACCACCTGCGCTGGGACTCCCTCGGTGAGTTCCTAGCGCTGGCCGAGTCCTTCCGCCACGAGAACCAGACCAACGGCAACGAGAAAGCCGGTGTCCTGGCTACCACCCTGGACAAAGCCACCGAACGCCTGCTGAACGAGGGCAAGTCTCCCTCCCGCAAGGTGGGCGAGAACGACAACCGCAGTTCTCACTTCTTCCTCGCCACTTTCTGGGCCGAGGAGTTGGCGAACCAGACCGAAGATACGGATCTCGCGGTCGCCTTCAAGGACGTCGCCGCCGCGCTTTCCGGCAAGGCCGATGAAATCTCCCAGGCTCTTATCGATGCCCAGGGTGAGGCCGCCGACCTCGGCGGTTACTACTGGCCCGACGACCACAAGACCTCTGCTGTGATGCGTCCTGTCACCCAGTTCAATGAGATCATCGATGGTTTAAAGAAGTAAAGCCACGTTAGTTTTTCTACCCCAAGACCGCTTCGACTACTCCCTGAGTTCGGAGCGGTCTTTTCTTGCTTCGTTCGCTGAAAACCCGGCCAAAGCAACCGTTTTTATCACCAAATTTGCCCTTTTACCTGCACAGACCTTTTCTTGCTCGTTTCTTGCTTCGAAAACCAAAATGGTTGCGCCCGCTAACGTGGTAAACCAGGAGTCCGCGCTAAGCCTCATGCCCGTGCATAACAAGGCGACCATCTTATCAATCCAACGGGCGTAGCCTCCGGAAAATGGACGTTCCAGGGTAACGCCTGATCAAGCACTCCAGGTCGCAGATTTGTGCGCTGAGCGTTTTCTCGCCCCCGGTTTTGTATATCTGAAAAATTTTTCACCTTTCGGGAACCACGGTTGCCTAAGTTCCGACTATTAGTGCAGTTGATATCAGCACCTATACACCTGACTACTACGCACGAAGGAGAACCATTTTATGAGTCGCACGGCTCTGCATTCCTTCATCCAACGCATACACTTCTACGGCGGCATGTTCGTCGGCCCCTTCATCCTTATCGCGGCATTGACCGGCTGCCTCTATGCTGTGGCGCCCGCCCTAGAAAAGTTTGTTTACCGCGACGTCATGACCGTCGAGAAAGTAGATAACCCGGTAAGTCTGGAGGAGCAAATCAGCGCCGCTCAAAAGGAGCACCCGGATATGCCGGTTTCCCAGGTGTGGCCGGCGGAAACTCCGACGGACTCCACGCGCGTGCTGGTAACGGACCCGGGCATCGACGAAAGCCTGCAACGCACCGTCTTTATTAACCCGGCCGATGGCAAGGTCATCGGCGATTACCCGACCTACTCGGGCCTGGGGGAAATGCCGCTGCGCCGCTGGATTTCCTCGCTTCATGAAAGCTTTCACCTAGGCAAGGCGGGCGAGCTCTACTCCGAGCTAGCCGCCTCGTGGCTATGGGTCCTGGCCTGCGGCGGACTCTACATGTGGTGGATTCGCCGCCCAAAAAAAGCAGCCGCATCGCCGAAGAACCAGCCGCACCACTCTAAGCGCTGGAAGGCCACTCGCCTGCACTCCACGATGGGAGCCTGGACTTTCATCGGACTCGTTGGCCTGTCCGTGACCGGCATCACTTGGTCGCAGCTGGCCGGCGCCAACGTCAATTCCGTGGTGGAGAAGCTGAATTGGAAGGCCACGCCCATTGAGACCTCGTTGTCCCCGGACACGTCTGCTTCCGACCATGCTGGCCACGCCGGGCATGAGGGCCACGGCGGCGACGCGGATTCTAACGACGAAGCACCGGATCCCGCAGTCATCGCCGAGCAGGCAGAGCGCGTCTATGCCACCGGTCGCGCAGAAGGCCTGACGGGGCCGCTACGCTTGTATGCGCCGGCGGACACCAACTCGGGTTGGAAGATCAGCGAGCGCTGGGTCGAGTGGCGCTATACTTCCGATCAAGTTTCCGTGGACGGTTCCACCGGCAACGTCATCGACCGCCAGCCTTTCTCCGAGCTGCCGCTGTTTAGCAAGCTCAGCAGCTGGGGTATCTACCTGCACATGGGCATCATGTTCGGCCTGCCACTACAGATTGCCCTATTCGTCCTCGGCCTCGCCATCGTCGGTATGGTTATTCTGGGCTACTACATGTGGTGGAAGCGCCGACCGCAATTTGCCCCGGGCTCTAAGCGGCATTTCACCTGGGCCACCACCGGCCTAGGTGCGCTCTTTGCGGCAACCGTCGGTGTATTTATGCCACTGTTGGGCATTACCCTTGCCGCATTTTTAATCCTCGACATCATCTTGATGAATACCGGAAAGCGAAAAGCCACCCCACCGAAGAAGCAGAAAGAAAACGCGTAGTTGGTGCCAGTGGGCTAGTAATCTTAGTGAAAACCATCACCGAGGGCGGAGTTAATGGGTACATTGGTCATTTATGACTAACCCATTACTCCGCCCTTCATCGTTGCCCTACCAACTCCCACCGTTTGCGGAGATTAAAGTCGAGCACTACCGCCCCGCCTTCGACGAAGCCCTCGCGCGCCACGAGGCCGAGCTCACAGCCATTACCGCTAACCCCGCCGCACCCACGTGGGAAAACACGGTGGAGGCCCTCGAGCGGTCCGGCCAAGACCTCGACCGCGTCATGGCAGTGTTTGGCAATCTCTCTGGCACGGACGTCACCGATGAGATGGAAGAGATCGCCGCCGAGATCTATCCGCGCCTTTCCGCCCACTACGACGCGATGTACCAGGACGAAATTCTCTACCAGCGCATCAAGGACGCCATCCCGCCCGTCGGCGATGAGGAGGGTGCGCGCCTACACGAACACCTGCTGCGCACCTTCGCACGCCAGGGCGCGGATCTCGATGCCACCGGCAAGGCTCACCTATCCGCTATCAACCAGCGCCTGTCCGCCCTTTCGGAGGAATTCGGCCGCAACTTGCTGGCCTCCACGCGCAAGCACGCCGTCGAGTTCACGGAGGAAGAGCTCGAAGGCCTGCCACCGGAGCGCATTGCCTCAGCCAAGGAGGATGCCAAGGCCCTAGGCCGAGAAGGCTATGTCATTCCGCTCGAGCTGCCCACCGTGCAATCGGAGCAGTCCCGCTTGGCTAGGCAGGGGGCACGGAAGAAGCTCTATGCGGCATCGGCAAGCAGGGGCTCCGAAAACAATATTCCAGGGCTTATCGAGGCCGTCCAGCTGCGCGCCAAGCGCGCCGAGCTGCTGGGCTATGCCTCCCACGCCGATTACGTCATAGCGGAAGAAACCGCTGGCAGCGCTGATGCCGCGCACACCATGCTTGCAGACCTCGCCCCCGCCGCCGCGGCCAATGCCGCCGGCGAGCACAAGTTGCTAGCCGAGGAAGCCACGCTCAACGAGCAAGACTTCCACGCCGCCGACTGGCCCTACTGGGAATCCAAGGTCCGTGCCCGCGACTTCTCGCTCGACGAGGAGGAGCTGCGCCAGTACTTTCCCCTGGACAAGGTCCTCACCCGGGGCGTATTCGCCGCCGCCGAGCGCCTGTACGGCATTTCCGTTATCCCGCGCGAGGACCTGGAGGGCTATGCCGAAGGCGTGCGCGTGTGGGAGGTGTTCGACAAGAATGTCGAACACGAGGATGACGACGCGCACGAAGATGACGACGAACACGAGGATGACGACGAGCACGAAGATGACGACGAGCACGAAGATGACGACGAACACAAAGATAACGTCGAGCACAAGGGAATCGGCCTGCTGCTCACGGATTACTTCGGCCGCCCCAGCAAGCGCGGAGGCGCGTGGATGAGCCAGTTCGTGGGCCAATCCGGTCTGCTGAAGCGCAAGCCGGTCATCGTCAATGTGCTGGGCATTACCAAGCCCGCCGATGGTTCTCAGCCCTTGCTGAGCCTGGAGGAAGTGCACACCCTCTTCCACGAGTTCGGCCATGCCTTGCACGGGCTGCTTTCCGATGTCCGCTACCCCACCTTCGCCGGCACCAACGTCCCGCGCGACTGGGTGGAGTTTCCCTCGCAAATCAATGAGAACTGGGCGCTAGATAAAACGCTAGTCAAGCAGTACGCGCACCACGTCGACACCGGCGAGACGATCCCCGATGAGCTGCTCGATGCTGTGACCGCCGCCTCCGAATTTGGCCAAGGTTTTGCTACCTCAGAATACTTGGCAGCCGCTATTATCGATTTGGCGTGGCATTCGCTAAGCTCCCAGGACGCCGCAGCCCTGGAGGCCACCCCGGAGGCCGTGGACGCTTTCGAGGAGAATGCCTTGCGCGCGGTGGGTCTGGATAACCCGCACATCGCACCTCGCTACCGCTCGACGTATTTCAACCACATTTTCGGCGGCGGCTACTCTGCGGGCTACTACTCCTACCTGTGGGCCGAAGCGCTCGATGCCGATGGATTCGAATGGTTCAAAGAACACAGCGATCTGCGCGCCGCCGGCCAGAAGTTCCGGGACCTAATCCTTTCCCGCGGCGCCTCCCGCGATTTCGGCGCAGCTTACCGCGATTTCCGCGGGCGCGATAAGGACCTGGCACCGCTTCTCAAGCGCCGCGGCCTATCCGGCGCCTAGGAGATACCGGCCAGCCATGCGGCGTGCACGCGCGCCTCATCGTTTTCTTCCGGGTGAAAGCTCAAAGCGGTCACGGCGCCGTGGCGCACACCCACCACCACTTCCGCCGCGTCTTCGTGCGGCACGGTAGCGATGACCTCCACGCCTTCGCCGACGCGGGTAACCAGCGGGGCGCGGATGAAGCTGGCCTCAATGGGCAGCGTTTCGTCCCCAACCACAACCGGCACAGTGCGCTCGGCGGAAAAGCGCTGGTTGCCAAAGGCATTGCGCCGCACAGTGATATCGAGCAGTCCGAGGGTCTGTTGACCCGGCGAGGGGTTCTCCAGCTCGCGGGCGCAATAAATTAGCCCCGCACAGGTAGCGAGCACCGGAAGGCCACGATCTACCGCCGCGCGCAGCGGATCGGCCACGCCAAAGGCACGGGCGAGCTTATCGATGACACTCGACTCCCCACCCGGAATCACTAGCCCATCCAGCCTCTCGAGATCGTGCGGTACCCGCACCCGGCGCGTCCCCACCCCCAGGCCTGAAAGGATGCGCAGGTGCTCTTCCACGCCGCCTTGCAGCGCGAGCACGCCAATCGTGGCGTTGCCGTCTTCTGGGTGTGCCACGCGCTTACCAGCCGCGTTCGGCCAAACGGTGCGGCGCCGGCACATCGCCGACATTGATGCCGACCATAGCCTCACCCAGACCGCGGGAGAGCTTGGCGAGCTCGGCGGGGTCATCGTAAAGCGTAGAGGCTTTCACAATGGCCTCTGCGCGCGCCGCCGGGTTGCCGGATTTGAAGATGCCGGAGCCCACGAAGACGCCTTCGGCGCCCATTTGGCGGACGAGGGCGGCATCAGCAGGCGTGGCCACGCCGCCGGCAACGAAAAGGACGACCGGCAGCTTGCCAGTTTCTGCAACCTCCGCTACCAGGTCGTACGGTGCCTGGAGTTCCTTGGCGGCGACGTAGAGCTCGTCGCGGTCGAGGTGCTGCAGGCGGGCAATTTCCGCGCGAATCGTGCGCAGGTGCTTGACGGCCTCGGAGACATCGCCGGTGCCGGCCTCGCCCTTGGAGCGAATCATGGCCGCTCCCTCGGTGATGCGACGCAAGGCCTCACCCAAGTTGGTCGCGCCGCACACAAATGGCACGTCAAAGTCCCACTTATTGATGTGGTTGACGTAATCGGCGGGGCTGAGCACCTCAGACTCATCGATGAAATCCACGCCGAGCTCGCCTAAAATCTGCGCCTCGACGAAGTGGCCGATGCGCGCCTTCGCCATCACGGGGATGGATACGGCGTCGACGATGCCCTCAATCAGCTCCGGATCGGACATGCGAGCCACACCACCCTGGGCACGAATATCGGCGGGCACGCGCTCCAGTGCCATGACGGCGCTCGCGCCGGCGTCTTCGGCGATGCGCGCCTGTTCCGGGGTCACGACGTCCATGATGACGCCGCCCTTGAGCATGTCAGCTAGTCCACGTTTCACGCGCGTGGTCGCAATATTTTCGGTCATGCGCTCTATACTGCCCTGCCCAAGTGGCACAAGCAAAGAACCATTCCCCGCGTGTTGGATTGTATCGCTTACCCTGTTTTCATACCCGTGGTCCTTGACCACACCGATACCCGCGCCCTGCGGGTGCACAATCGCCGCCGCCGTGCGCGCCGCCGGCCACGGCATTAAGCTGACTCCGCTACGCGAATACTGGGGTGACGTGGACGGCAAAGACGGCGTCGTTTTAAGCTTTGGCCACTTGAGCAATGAAAAGGTGGAATACGCCTTAGAAACTAGGACCTGACCCCCATGTGGTAGACACCCATACCCAACCCTGACACTGTCCCCAAACTCAGAGATTCAGAAAGGACAGCTACACCACTCCACCGGACCTGACCCTACTCTCGAAAGTCCGTTCACGATATCTGAACTGGCTCTGCGAAGCTTGGTCCGCGATGCTGTCGATGGCGTTGAAGATGTGCATTCCTTGAAAACGCACTTCGAATACGACGAGACTTTCAGTGCAGACGAGGCTGACAGTGCTGGAGATGCAAAAACAGCCAGCGAGTCCCCACCATGCCACGCAGGCTGGACTGCGAAGTTGCGGTGAAGGTTCACTACGGCGCCGACGCAGGTTCGGCAGTTATCCCCAACTTCCAGCGCGTGGCCGAAGAAGTAATTGGCACAGTCTCCGAGAAACTGGTCCACAACTTGGACATCCGAGACTTTGGCGTAAACGTGCATATTGCTGACTTGTATTTCGCACCCGCAGCCGGTGATGAACACCGGAAAGAGGTTTCAGCGTAGTGGGTAAACACTCCGACAACGCAGCAGAAGCAGTATTGGATCCCGGGCGCCTGGCCAGCATCGTGGAAGCCGTGTCCGGAGTAGTGGAAATGGAAGCTGGCATAGAATCCTGGCGGCGCACCATCGACGATCGATTCTTCCACCGCAACAACGATAAGCGGGCGCAGCCCGGTCTCATCATCGATAAAGAACAGCATTTCGTCACCGTGGAAGTCGCCCTCGAAAGCACTGCGCGGATCGTCAAAGTCGTGGACGACATCCAAAAGGCGGTCAAGGAAGCACTGCAGGATGCTTTGCCTGCAGACGCTTCCGACTACACCGTTCTTGTGCGGGTTCAGTCGATTCACTAAGCGAACCACCGCCCCCACCAGCGACTATCCAAAGGTCAGGGAGTACAGCTTTACGCCCGTCCCGGGGCGTACGCTCAGCTCACCTGCTTCCTGCTTATCAGTCTTGAGGATATCCACAGTGCCATCCGCCTTAATGGGGAAACGGCGGGTGGAACCGTCCTTGTAGGTCACGGTGATTTCTCCGTCACCGGATACCACCAACTGCACTCGAGCGGCCTGGTAGTTCAGGTATAGCGTGGCCCCATCCTCTACAGGCTGGATGGACTCACCCTCCAGCGACCATTTCCCCTCCAGGCTATACTGGAACTTCTCGGTCTGCGACTTGTCGAAGTCTTGCGTGCCCTTTACATACTTCTTCGAGGGATTAGAAAAATACCTCGCACGCTCCGTGCCAAGATAAGTCTCGGGGTTGCGCTTCTGGGACGTGGGGGCGTCCTTAAAAGAACCACCGCCCCGCTCCACGAGCTCAGGCAGCTCGATACCTGGGTTGGCATCCTGCAACAGCTGCCGAACCAATTGCTCCGTTTCGGCATAGGCGCCTTCGCCCTCGTGAATCTGGCGTACCTTACCCATGTGATCAACCAGGTAATGCGCAGGCCAGTAGCGGTTATTGAATGCGCGCCACGTGGTGAAGTCGTTATCTTGAGCCACGGGGTAGTTGATGCCCTGATCGCGAACGGCCGCAGCCACGTTGGCTGCCTCGTGCTCGAAGGCGTATTCAGGAGCATGCACGCCCACGACCTGCAGGCCGCTATCCCGGTAGTTGTCGTAGAGCTTCGTGATGTGCTCGTTGGCTCGCTGGCAGTTGATGCAAGCGTAGGCCCAGAAATCCACCAGCGTGATGGTCTGCTTGTCATTCACCCGCGCTGGGTTCCGGGGATCCACGGGCTTGTCGGTATTCAACCAGCCCTCGAGGCCCTTAAATTCCGGCACAATGCCGCAATCCTGCAGTTTGTCAGGGTTGGCATTCCTGCACTTTTCTAGGTTGCCGTTGCTTTCTCCCTCGCCGCTATTGGCTTTTCGCAGAGCGTCTTGTGTGCGGTCGGAAGAGTTGAATTTATCCTGCACGCCCGCGGTCCAGTCCGGTAGCGCCCGCTGCAGAGCCGCCGGAGCGTTCAACGCGATAGCCACTGCCAAAAGGATAATCAGCACGCCGGCACCGTAGGAGATGCCCTTGCGGTGTTTGCGCACGAAATCCGCGCGGGTACCGATTTGCTTGCCGGCGAGCGCAAAGAAAAACAGGGGAGTGCAGGCGCCGATGGCGAAGCTGACGGCCAGCACGACGTTGCCCCAGCCGATGTCACCCGTTGCACCTGCTACAGTTACGGCCGCCAAAACCGGACCCGCGCAGGGCGAATAGACTGCTCCTAGTGCCAAGCCCACGCCGAAGCCGGAGCCCCCGCGGTTGGTAATTCGCTGAATCCAGCCGGGGATGCGTATGCGCGAGAACGGCCTTTCCAGGTGATCGCCCAGTGCGGGCCACAGCATGCTTACGCCGACGAGCACCAACAGCGCCACACCGGCCCAGCGCAGTAAATCCTTCGGCAGCCCCAGCGCGCTGAGGACCAACGTGCCCAGCAGTGTGACCACTGTGAAGCTCAGTGCGATTCCTGTGGCTACCAGCCACGGCTTGCGCCTTTTGTCCGTACTAACCGCCAGCACGATTGGTAGTACCGGCAGAATGCACGGCGAAAGTCCCGTCACCAGCCCACCGATCAGCCCGATGAGAGCAATGTCCCATGTCATGTTTGTTCTGTTCCTTCCTTCGCTTTTTGACGCCACTACGGGCCAGTACCCCAGCCTTGTGCATCACTGACTTACTTAAATGACTACGGAGCGAATGCGGAAACTGGATTGCGAAAACTTTTTTTAAAAACCTCCAATCCATACTGGAAAAGGGCTCCGTATGTACTCATGACACGGCACTTGAAGGCGCCGTGCGGAACACACAAGTGACGCAGAAGCTGTACCTCGCACTGTTGAGAAGAGCACTGCTGGATACTCCGAAGGAGCAACGAGAATGAACACTCGCAAGATCAACCGCGCACACAACCGCACCACCGGCCAGTCTGTAGCTCGCGCTGCAGCTGTCCTTGCCCTGACCGGCGTAACGAGCCTGGGGCTGGCTGCCTGCAACGATTCCGGCGACTCCGACAGCGGCTCTTCCTCTAACTCGTCTTCGATGACGAGCGAGGACAAGATGGAAAAGTCTGACTCCATGAGCACTGCGAACAAGATGGAGACGGACGAGAAGATGATGCCTTCCGAGGAGTCGGCCATGACGGAGAAGATGGAAAAGAAGATGGACGGCATCGAAAACAAGATGGAAGAGAAGATGGACAAGATGGAGCACAACGACAAGATGGAGCACGACGACAAGATGGAAAACAAGTAATCTAGCGGGAGTTTTAACCCCAGATCATTGCGTACCAATCGGATCGCATTACGATGGACACGATGGCCATAGTCGAAAGAGAAACACTGGAGAGCTTAATGCTGCTCACCCAACAGGGTGATGCAGCATCTTTTGCGCGCCTTTACGATCAAATTGCTCCGCAGGTATTGGGCCTAGCGGTGCAGATTCTTCATGACCAAGCTCAGGGCGAAGAAGTTACCCAAGAGGTGTTCATCGAAGTCTGGCAGCGTGCGGCGGACTTCGACCCGGAGAAAGGTTCGGCGAATAGCTGGATTTTGCGCCGGGCGAGACTGCGCGCGATTGATCGTGTCCGAAGTGCCATAGCCACGCTGAAAAGGGACGACCGAGAGGCGTTCCTGCTGGCGTCCATAAAAAGGGATGGCGTGGAAGAACAAGCTCTACGTAACGTCCAGCGCCATGCCGTGCGTACCTCTCTAGAGATTATGGGCGAACCGCACAAAACCGCGATCCTGCTGGCCTACTTCGGCGATATGACTCACGCGGAGCTTGCTCGGGCGACGGGCGTACCACTGGGGACTGCGAAGACGCGTGTGCGCGATGGCCTTCGTAAGTTAGAGAAAATTCTGAATCAACAACGCGAAGTGCTGGCGGAAGGGGTGCCTAATGAGTCAAGATAAGCCGTATTTTGGTGAGCTGGAACGCGACCTGGCCGAACTGGCTGAACCAGTGGCACCCTCCCCGGAGCTGAAGGCCAACATCATGGCCGCCATCGGCTCGGGCGAATACTCGCAGTTAGCCCCGGGGGCCGACGACGGGGCTAAAGCTACTGTTAGCGGCAATGTTGTACCCTTGCGACAGGAGCAAGCTGCGTCGGAAGATGCTACTGGAGGCATACGCCGAGGCTTCGGGCGAGCTGCCGTGGCCGCTGCTGCCGCCATCGTTCTTATTGCCGGGGTAGGGATCGTCGGCACCACCGGTGGCCCAAGGGGCGGCAACAATGGTGGTTCGACCGTTTCTGAGAATGCCAAGGGTGTTCCCTCCGAGGACGGCAGTGGTGTACCCGACGAGAAGTTCATGCAGGGTGCCGCAGCCGAGAACCACATGCACTCCATCATGGCTATGGGTGATGTACGCAGCGTATCCCTGCAGGCTGACGGCTCCACGTTGGACGTGGTGGTCTCCGCAGAAATGGATTCCGGCGGGGCGATGGTCAATGGTGCCCCGGTGCTGAAGCGGGGAATGGGTGCCCAAGTGTGGTCGATCGATAAGGCGGGTAACGCTCGTTCAGCTGGTGTTATTGGCCAAGACCCACACGACAATGTGTGGATGCCCCTGCCAGCAGACACGATGGCAGTGCGGGTAACTGAAGAACCGCTCGGTGGCAGCCACGCTCCGAGGGGCACTGTTCTAGCCGAAGAAAGGCTCTAAAAAGATAGAGGCGCTGGGCTTGGGGAAGTTCGTGGCCACGGTGCAGGTGCGGTGAACGCAGGTGATGCGCGATGAACGCAAGTCGTGTTGGGAGAAGTAAAACCTCTACTGAAGAAATCAGAAAAACTGCCCTGCCCAACGGAGAACCGCAACTCATGAGCTACACGAATACCACGTATCACTACACCGACCCGTTCACCGGCGAAGCGCAAACCATCACGGGCCCTGAGGGCAAGGCGTACCTGCTAGTGGAACTAGTGGAACGTGGCGAGGAAGTTCGCGTAGGTAATCCCTTGAATTTCTACGACGACCACGCGTCCGCCCGTGAGGCCGTCATGGCTCGGCTAAATGAAAAAGCACGGACTCTCGAGGACTACGAAGAGTATTACGTCACCCACGCAACGGTGTGTGAAATCTAGTGCTAGGCCAGCGACACCCAGCAACTCCCCATGTGTAAACTGCGGCGATTGATTTTCCCGAATCTGCAACGGCGAGCGAAGTGGGCCTCCTTAACAGCGCTGTCGTATTCTTTTCGCGCCGCAGCCGGAGCGGTAGAACTCTACGCCAACCTCTTTCCGGGTGTGCGCCTGAACAGGCGTTATGCACTGGATCCTCGCCGTGGCCTAGGAATCATCGGTGCTGAGATCGGTATGTGGAATGCGCTCTCCCCATCTTTGCTTCCACACCCTTGGTGGGCCATTGCCGGGAATGCTGCCACCCCGCAGGCAGTCGGGCACTTCAACGGGATCGTCGTCGCCAGTGCTGTGCTGCCCGCTTTTCGCGCATGTGGCGTGGATCTACAACAGGCAGTGAACAAGCCAGGATATAGGCAGGCCTACCGCGCCATGCACGGCGCCTTTACCCTGGCCACGGCTGCTGTCGCATACAGGTTCTACAAGCGGCAGGGGGGGAATCCGCAGACCTTGTGAGTAGTAAACGCCTCGGCCCACCGGCGGCTTTCACCGGAGTGGCTATTAGCACCTTGGGATACGGGGCATTCCTCCTTATCGGAGACCTGCTGCAATCCAGCTTCGACGTCACCCGGCATTCCCTGCGCCGCTTCGTGCCCGCTCCCGCGGCGGTGCCAATGGCAGCCGGGGCGGTGGCTGCAATCACCTTCCTTATCTCTGAAAAAATTTTATTGCGCCAGCTGTTGTCAAAATTCAACGAAAAAGCAGAATTGGTTAATCGGCGTGTGTACTGGGGATACCAACAGCCGTGGGAGCCTGAACGCTCGGGCTCCGTGTGGTCCCACGGGCGGTGGATCGCCCTTGGTGCCCAGGGGCGGGTGATGGCCGGGGGCGGGCTACGGGCGCGGGACATCACGGCAGTCACAGGCTGGACTGATGCGCACGAACCGATCCGTATCTACGGCGGTTTGGCTCCGGGGCGCTCTCTGGAGAGCAATGCCGAAGTAGTCAAGCGCGAAATCCTGCGAACCGGGGCGCTGCGCCGCTCGACCCTCGTCATCCACACTTCTACGGGCACGGGGTGGGTGCCGGATTGGCAGTTGGATACCGTGGACTTTTTGACAGGTGGGAACTGTGCGAATGTGACGATGCAATATTCGTATGTGCAGTCGCCTGTGGCTTACGCGTTGGATCGCGATACCCCGGTGCGGGCGGCTAGATTGCTGATAGGCGCTGTACTGGAGCTTATAGACGATATGCAAACCCCCCGAAGGGTTTTGAACTGACCCCGGACCTGACCCCCATTTGGTGGACACCTGATATCCAACCCAGTCGGGTTGGGAAGATTGGTAATCTACCACCACATCCAGGTACTGAGACCAGTTCAAGCGCGATGCCGTGGCCCTCTATGAAAACAATGAGGACCTCTCGCTGAACGCAGCATCAGCCGAGCTCGGAATCAACCGAGCCTCGCTACATTCATGGGTCAAAAAGTACGGCACCGGCAAACGTGCCCGCATAAAAGCAGTGCATGATAAAGCCCAAGCGGCGAATGATTCGTGAGACGGATCCGCCAGATCGAAAAAGAGGTCTCCAAGCTGCGCGAAGAACGCGATATTCTGCGCAACGCTGCGACATAGTGTGCTTAAAGCAACTCACAGGGAGTTCTGCTTCTCAGCTTTGTCTATGACCACCGAACCGAGTACTCGGCTCACACGGATGTGCCATGTGTTAAAGCTGAATCGTTCCTCGTTTTATACATGGGTCCACACCCGTAAAAAGCGCAGGTTAAACATGTATTCTGACGGTGTTATTGGTGTAAGAATCACAACCATCTTTTGATGATGAACATGGTCTTTGACGATGCTCAAACGCATCGCCGCAAGCCTTAAGGAGGACACGGCGTTTACCCCGGTCAACCACAAGAAAGTTGCACGAATTATGAAATCCATGGGACTTCAAGGGCTTTACCAAGCGTCGCCGATGCATCACTACCAGGCGCAAGCCCGGCCACCGCGTCATGCCGGATTTAGTAGGCCGCAAATTCACAGCTAAAGAGCCGAACCGTGCCTATGTCGGCGACATGTATCTACCTGCTTATGACAAGGGAGGCAAAAACATGTACCTTGCCACGGTCATTGATACCTACTCGCGGAAACGTGCAGGATATGGCATTTACAGACCACAGGTAAGGCTTACTGGTCATCGATGTGAAGAGCGGAAAACACTTGTTCTTTGCGGGTCAAATTCTCTACTCGAAAATACGTCCCTACCTTTCCAAGGTCGTCATTGCGGACTTCGATGGCCTGTGTAGCGCCGACATGTATCCCATTGAAGCAAAGCAGAATCGGGATTATTTATTCTTCCTCATGCTCTCTCGTGAATTCGTGTACAAAACTTCAACTGCTGGCTCCCGTACAGTGCTACCAAAAATCAATCAAAAGGAGCTAAATGCGTTAACTTTCAACATTCCGCCTCACAAGGAACAGGAAGTGATTGTGGGCCGTTTAAAGGATGCTTTGGACGCAGCAGACTAAGTCGATCAACGAGTATCCGACGCGGTAGAGGCCCTGCATGCAACACGTTCGAGTTTCACCGCCGCCGCACTGGCAGGACACATATGGTAGGCACCTACGTCCACAGCAAGCAATTATTGACTATGGCACCGAAATTGACTCAGGATTCTAACAATTGACACTCAACCCCTATACCTTTTGACGGCACCCCCAGTCTGGACCTCGCGCGACCGAACCTGCCCGCAGGAAGCCGCCATCAGCCCTGCACCCACCCGCACCTGAGCAACACCGAACCCCTCGAATCCCGCGAAATACCAGGTAAAACGCGGAACCCAAGGGGTTCAGATCGTACTCGAATCTTTGTATCAAAAATCGAGTACAAATGGTGGAGCTAACGGGATTCGAACCCGTGACCCCCACACTGCCAGTGTGGTGCGCTACCAGCTGCGCCATAGCCCCAAATACGAGGTGCAACCCTGCGGGTTGCACCTCGTATAAATATACATGGCAATTACATAACTCACCAAATCGCCTGCTACTTGGTGGCGACGTCCACCCAGTCATTCAGGGTCTTACCGGATTCACGGTCCGGAATATCCTTGCCATTCTGGATAATACGCGGCGAAGAAACGGAGCCGGTTGCCTTATTCAGCTTGTCGTAGTTGGCCTTGGCCACCTTATTTCCCTGCTTGATATCCACATTCCTAAGGGAATCCACCACGTCATCTTCGGCACCGAGTTCCTTGGCCTGCTCAGCAATATCCTCAATGTCCCACTGGGTGGCAACGCTCTGCTGGTTTTGCATCATGTAATCACGCAAATTCCAGTAGGTCTTCACATCGCCGGATTTAGCAAGTTCTGACATGGCTGCGGCGGCCTTGGTGGAATAGCCATCCTCGTTTTCGATATCCCTACCGTCTAGGAAGTTCAGCGTGCGCACGTGGACCACAAGCTTACCGTCCTCAATCGCTTGCTTCATGTCCGCATCGGTGCTTATCGCCAGATCCGCGCAATGGCTGCAGGAGAAGTCTTCGTATAGGTCTACTTCTGGGGTATCGTCATCGGCCGCATCGGACTTCAAGGTAACCGCATTGTCCTTGTAGTCCATGGACATATTGACCTCTTGCACCTCGATTTCATTGGCCCGTTTGCCGTTCCATACGATGTAGCCTATAACCACGGCGATGACGACGAGGAGAACACCAACGCCCCAGATGAAACCATTGCCAGACTTGGCATTTGGGTCACTTACTTTGCTCATTTAAACCTTGCCTGTTGATACTTTCGGACTCTTATAACCTACTGTGCCCATCGCTATGGGTGGAGCGCAAATTTAGTGAACGGGCGTTTGATAGTCCATGCGGTAAGAAGGAGGAAGGCGGCATCACGAAGAAGCGTCAGCCCATAATTCATGCCGGGTTCCGCGGTGGCTTCAGCGGCCCCAAAGCAACCGCAATCGATATCCAGCCCGCGCAACCATGCCTGGAGAATGCCCACCATAAAAAGCACCATGACCACGGCCGCTACCTTGGAGGACTCACGGAGGAAAATCCCCAGCAAAAGCAGCATTCCGCCCACGAGTTCCAGCGGGCCAATGAGCTGGGCCAAATACCCAGACCATTCCGGCGTGAAAATCTCATAGGCCTTGATGGATTGCATGGTGTCCAGCGGATGCGTCGTCTTTTCTATACCGGCGATGATCCACACCGCGGCCATGCCGAAGCGGGCAATAAAGCTCACGACATCAAACGCGTAATTCACTCCTAGTAGTTTAGTGTTTAACCTCCCCATTCGGCCACAACGCCCTGTGCTTTTCCTGAGACTTCGCCCACTATGATGTACCCCATGCCACACTTCATCACCGTAGGTTCCGGTGCCGCTCTCGGCGCCGGTTCTCGCTATCTCTTAACCGTAGCGTTCGGCGGCGGACTGATCCCGCTCCTTATCCTCAACATTGTCGGTAGCGCGCTGATGGGATACGCTCGCCCGGGTCCCTTCTGGGGCACCGGATTTTTGGGTGGTTTTACCAGCTTCGCCAGCTTTGCTTTCTACACCGCGAATACCCACTGGAGCATCGCCCTGGCCTACGTCACGGCCACGCTCGTGGGATGCACCGCCGCCTACCTCGCTGGGGATAAGCTGCGATGAACCTACTCTTAGTCCTTATCGGAGGATTTCTCGGCGGCGCGGTACGCTCCGGATTTACCCACTTGCTCCCCTCGCCGTATTGCACCTTCGTATCCAATATCCTCGGTTCTTTGATCTTCGGCCTGGCGGTCGGCTTCTCGCAGCTTGCTGATGCCCCCTTTGCCTACTCCCTCTTCGCCCTCGGCCTCGCCGGAGGCCTGTCTACGTGGTCCACCATGGCGAAAGAACTGGGGGAAATGCTCAAGCAGCGACACTGGTGGCCGCTGTGCAAATACCTCTTTTGGACCATCGGGATCGGAGTCGTCCTGGCCTGGCGCGGTGCGATGTGGGCCGATATTATCTATCACGGAATATAGGTACGCAATTGCCCACTCACCGAGCAAGCGTTTTGCTCCTCCTTTTTCGCTAAACTTGGGCAGCGCCTAGGCAAAGAGGTTGACCATTTCTACGGCCTTCATCACGGATTCCAGACCTCAAGACCGCGGATAGGGTCAAGGTCTGGACGTCTAAGCTTTAATCCGCAATCGCTTCCAGTGGCGGGGTTTTTGCTGCACGTTGCGATGGCCATACCGCAGCAATGACACCCACAACCGCGGATCCCAGGAGCATAATCACCAACATTGCCCACGGAATCTCAGCTCCACCAAGGCCTTGATCATTCAAGATGTCAATGAAGGACCAACCCAAGCCAAGACCTATAAGAATGCCCATGATTGCACCGAAGAGCGAGATCTGGACCGACTCTAGGGTGATCATCCTGCGGATTTGGCGGCGTTGCGTACCCACCGCGCGCAGCATGCCGATCTCTTGGCGGCGCTCGATAACGCCTAAGGTCAAGGTATTGACAATGCCCAGCACAGCAATGATCACCGCTAGTGCCAGGAGACCGTAGAGTATAGCCAGCATCTGGTCGATGGAATCGGCGACTTGACCTGCGTATTCCTTAGCAGTATTGACCTGCACGACCACGAGATCCTTCACTGCATTCTCAAGGTTCTGGCGCAAATCTTCCTTGTTATAGCCTTCTTGGCCTAAAACACCAACCATCTGCACGGCGAATTCACCGTCGGCGGCAACCTTTTCTGCGACATCTTGAGAAACCACCATGTTTTGAACGACCTCTACAGGCTCAAAGGTACCGACCAATCTGGCTTCTGCGGTCTTGCCCGGTTTACTTCCGGTCACCTCATAGCTCTGCCCGACCTTCCAGCCATTTTCTTTGGCAAAGTTCTCCGTGGCGACAAAGCCACCTGCAATATTGGCATCGCCTTCCACCATGTTCATCGCCATCATGGAAGTCGGATCAGCATCCATGGTCGCGGTAAACATACCGCCGGTGCGAAAGTCTAAGGAGGCCCGACCGTCCACGGCAACCGGCGCCGAGCCGACGGTAACAACCTTTTCTACACCGTCGGCCTCTGCAGCACGCGCACCGGTTTCCTTCGGTGCCGGGAAGTTTCCAGAGCTAGGACCGGACAAAATGAAGTCCGACGTAATAGTTTGGTCCGCCCTATCCGAGATAGAAGCCTTCATCGTCTGCCCCAGCATGCCAATGCTCGTCACCAATGCCACGCCCAAGGTCAAGGCAAAGGCCGTGGCGGCAGTGCGGCGCGGGTTACGCCGCGAATTGGTAGCAGCCAGCTTGCCAATGGAACCGAAGGGGGCTCCAATAACCCGGCCCAGTGTAGGCACCAAGGGCAAAGAGAGTGCTGGCCCAGCCAGGAAGAAACCAATAATCACGCCGACGGCGCCGAGGCCGACGAGAATGGCGCGGGTATCCGTTTCGGCATCGCTAAGCACGCCCGCAACAGCCGCAATAATGCCGCCAGTCATAAGGATGGCACCAAAAATAGTGCGGACCTTCAACGAAGAGCCGGAAGCCGACTCCGTCGTACGCATCGCCTCAACCGGTTCCACAGCCCCCGCGCGCCGCGCCGGAGACCACGCGGAAACCACGGTGACTATGGTGCCTAAAATGAGCGGAACCACCACGGCAGACACGCTCAAGCCTAAACCCCCGCCGATCTCCATTCCGTTGGCTCCCATAACCGCCCTTATCACCGCGACCAAGCCCACGCCGGCAACTACGCCAACGAGGGAGCCCAGCAAGCCCACTATGACGGATTCCACCACAACGGAATTAGTAATCTGTCGACGTGAAGCGCCCAAAGCACGCAGAAGCGCGAACTCCTTAATGCGCTGAGCCACAATCATGAAGAACGTATTAGCAATGATGAAGGTCCCCACCAGCAAGGCGATCAGGCCAAAAGCAACGAGGAAGTAGTTCACAAACTTCAACGCCTCGGTCATTGCCTCACTAGTCTGCTCTGCTAGACGTTCGCCGGACTCGGCTTTAATATCGAACTTGTCATTGAGGTCATCAACAAACCGATTCGCATCCACGCCGTCGGCGGCAGAGACCTTCAACTGGGAGGGATCACCAAAGCGTTCCAGGTAATCCGCCTCGGCCATGTGCAGATCGATGTTATCGCCCTGCTCCACCGGTGACTTCACGATGCCCGTGACCCTAACCTCATGCTGGCTATCCGGATGAACGACCAGAAGCGTTTGGCCCACGGAAATATCGTATTTCTCCGCTGCAGAAGAATTAATAGTTACCTCGCCTGTGGCGTTCGGTTCCTCACCTTCAATGAGCTCACTAACACCACCGACGGTATTATCTGTGGAATAATATGAGGCAAGTCTCGCAGCACCGCTGCGGGTTTGAAATGCTTCCGAGTTCTCATCTGCGACTACGACGGTCTGTGAATCAGCGACGTTGATATTTTTGACCTCGGGATCATTCAACAGCTGTTGGCGCAGCCCTTCATCCAGCTTCTGGTTTCCATCATCGTTCTCACTGACTACTGCGTCTACGCCGCGGAATTGGTTATCCACCACGGAATCAAAAGTGGCCTTCAATGAGTTAGTGAACATGAAAGAGCCAGCGATAAAGGCGGTGCCTAAGACCACCGCCAAAATTGTCAAGACAAGGCGCAACTTATGCGCCACAATATTGCGCACGGATACCCTGCGCATTGCTTTTCCACGTGCCATTTAACCCTCAATCTCTGCCATTACATTATGAATGGCCTCCATCGTTGGATCCTGCAGTTCATTGACGAGCTTGCCATCAGCGAGGAAAACAACACGATCGGCATAAGACGCCGCTTTGGCATCATGAGTCACAATGACAACGGTCTGATTGTCCTGGTCTACTGCAGTCCGCAAGATATCTAGCACCTCAGCCGAAGAATTGGAGTCCAAGTTACCCGTCGGCTCATCGCCGAAAATAATCTCCGGCCGTGACACTAGGGCGCGAGCGCAGGCCACACGCTGCTGCTGACCACCAGACAATTCCGCCGGCCGGTGCTCCAAACGTTCTGTCAGCCCCAAGCGATGGGTAACTTCTTCAAACCATTGGTTGTCGATGTCCTTACCCGCAATGTCAGAAGGCAGCGTAATGTTCTCCGCAGCCGTCAACGTAGGAACCAGGTTGAAGGACTGGAAAATAAATCCCAGGCGGTCACGGCGCAACGCAGTAATTTCCTTGTCATTAAGACGAGACATATCGGTATCGCCAATATACGCCGAACCAGAAGTAGCAGAGTCCAACCCTGCCATCGTATGCATTAACGTGGACTTGCCCGAACCCGATGGGCCCATAATCGCCGTAAATTGGTTCTTTCCAAACTCAATAGAAACGTGATCAAGGGCGATGACCGTCGTGTCATCGCCTCCGTATTGTTTAAACAAGTCAACGGCGCGTGCCGCGGCATCAGTCATAAAACGTGTTCTCCTTGTAGGTGGGAAATTAGCGTCCTACCTAACATAACCCGCTCATTCACAGTGCCGCATCATACCGTGGGTTGATCTAGGCGGACTGGTGCGGTGATGCTGGGCGGAGAGCTAACGCAATTGGTGTCCTTGAATCACGCCCGGTGCCTATCTTTGAATGTCGTGCCACTTTCTCGTCATGAGGGGCCTGACCACGAGAAAGAGTACAGACAGGGATCAGGACATGATGTGCGCAGCCCATCGTGGCAGAGTGCCCCCCGACCCACCGCTAGAAAGCGCGGATCTTTTCTCATTTTCTAAGCACGCCGAAGCAAAACGCTGGTTTCGACGCCGAACGCGCAGTGAGGTCAATTCTCGAAAAGCTCCTAAGCACCACTCGCACAAAGTTCGGGCGACCTGACAGTATATTTCCCTAACGCGTCTGGAGACGAAACGCAGTTCTCACCGAATTGTCTGACCAGGCGGCGACGTTCATTGCGCTGCAGACCTAGTCTGCCTCATCCCATCGAACGAGGCTCATTTGTTCAGGTAGCTCACAGCATTAGGGAGAGCGACACAGCAACAATCACGATGATTACGCAAGCCAAAAAGGGAAGTCCTCCCCCCTTTATAATCTTCACTCTGCAACGCCTCGACGGCCCACGTGGCAAGAAACACCCCCGCACCACCGACTACCAATGGAATTGACTCAACACTTGAGAACACTACTGCAAGGGCGACATACAACAATACAAATGATAGAAGCCATGATGCGGCCTTGCCGAAAGAAGAGCTTGATTCTTTATTCACCTCCTACCAACCCCTGACATGATTATTCGCGAATCCCAAGACACCACCAACTGTCTGTGATTGGTGCTGGCGAGGCCGGTTATTGCCTATGCAAAAGTTCTCATGGGGTTCAAGTATAGAAAAATAGGGATCACAAACAAGAGGGGCAAGGACCCCGTCGTTGGTGTCCTTGCCCCTCTTGATACATGTTTTATAAAGT